>NZ_SDSI01000002.1:0-853882 GCF_004153605.1 Qipengyuania thermophila
CCCCGCGCCCGGCGGCACGCGGTCCGGCACCCGCCGGCGAGACACCGCAGGAGCGCGTGGCGCGCCTCGCCCGCGAGGCCGAGGAAGACCGGCTGCGCATCGCCGAGGAGATGCGTCGCCGCGAGGACGAGGAGCGGCAGCGCGCGGCCGAAGAGGAACGGCGCCGGGCGCAGGAAAGCCGCGCCGCGCGCGCGGAGACGGCCGCCACCGCGGCAACGGCCGAGGAGCCCGTGGACGCACCCGCCGCGGCATCGCCGGAGGCGGACACCGCCACGGACGCGCAGCCCAAGGAGGAAGCGGCGGCCGCCCCCCCCGCTCCGCGGCGGTTCACACCCGTGGCCCGGCCCGAGATCAAGCGGCCGGAAAAGAAGAAGGACGAAAAGAAGGGGCGCACCGAACGCACCGACGACAGCCGCCGCGGCGGCAAGCTGACGGTCAACCGCGCCCTCAACGCCGACGAAGGCGCGCGCGCGCGCTCGCTCGCCGCTCTCAAGCGTGCCCGCGAGAAGGAACGCCGCGCACAGGGCGGAGGCAACCGCACGCGCGAGAAGCAGGTTCGCGACGTGGTGGTGCCCGAAGCGATCACCGTGGGCGAACTCGCCAACCGCATGGCGGAGAAGGGCGCCGACCTGGTGAAGGCGCTGTTCAACATGGGCATGATGGTCACCGTCAACCAGACCATCGACCAGGACACCGCCGAACTGCTGGTCGAGGAATTCGGCCACAACATCACCCGCGTGTCGGAAAGCGACATCGACATCGACACGTCGACCGATCAGGATCCCGAAGACACGCTGCGCCCGCGGCCGCCGGTGGTCACCATCATGGGGCATGTCGACCATGGCAAGACCAGCCTGCTCGACGCGCTGCGCGGCACCGACGTGGTCAAGGGCGAGGCCGGCGGCATCACCCAGCACATCGGCGCCTACCAGATCACCACCAAGGGCGGAGACAGGATCACCTTCCTCGACACGCCCGGCCACGCCGCCTTCACGGAGATGCGGCAGCGGGGCGCCAACGTCACCGACATCGTGGTGCTGGTCGTCGCCGCCGACGACGGGATCATGCCGCAGACGGTGGAAGCCATCAACCACACCCGCGCGGCCGGGGTGCCGATGATCGTGGCCATCAACAAGGTCGACAAGCCCGAAGCCAATCCGCAGCGCGTCCGCGAACGCCTGCTCGAGCACAACGTGGTGGTCGAGGCGATGTCGGGCGACGTGCAGGATGTCGAGCTGTCGGCCAAGACGGGGGCGGGGCTGGACCAGCTCATCGAGGCCATCCAGCTGCAGGCCGAACTGCTCGACCTCAAGGCGCGGCCCGACCGCGATGCCGAAGGGATCGTGGTGGAGGCGCAGCTCGACAAGGGGCGTGGCGCGGTTGCGACCCTGCTGGTCACGCGCGGCACGCTGAAGCGGGGCGACACCTTTGTCGTCGGCACGCAGAGCGGCCGGGTCCGTGCCCTCGTCGATGACAAGGGGCGGCAGATCAAGGAGGCCACGCCTGCCATGCCGGTCGAGGTGCTGGGCCTTGGCGGCGTGCCGATGGCCGGCGACCTGCTGACCGTGGTCGAGAACGAACAGCGTGCCCGCGAGGTGGCGCAGTACCGGCAGGAGCAGGCGACGGCCAAGCGCACCGCGCTGGCGCCGACGAACTTCGACACCATGTTCTCCAACCTCAAGAGCGACGTGATCGAATACCCGGTGGTCGTGAAGGCCGACGTCCAGGGGTCGGTGGAGGCGATCACGACGGCGCTTCACAACCTGTCCAACGATCTCATCAAGGTCCGCGTGCTGCATGCCGGGGTCGGCGCCATCACCGAGACGGATGTGAGCCTTGCGGCCGCGTCCAAGGCGCCGATCATCGGCTTCGGCGTGCGCCCCAACGCCAAGGCGCGGCAGATGATCGAGCGGGACCGGGTGCGGATGATGTATTACGACGTCATCTACCACCTCACCGAAGACGTCGCGCGCGAGATGGCGGGCGAACTCGGACCGGAAAGGATCGAGCATGTCGTCGGCCGCGCCGAGGTCAAGCAGGTGTTCCCGGCCGGCAAGCGCGACAAGGCCGCCGGTCTGCTCGTGCTCGACGGCGTCATCCGCAAGGGTCTGTCGGCGCGTCTCACCCGGGCCGACGTCATCGTGTCGGCCACGACCATCCAGTCGCTCCGCCGGTTCAAGGACGATGTGGACGAGGTGCGCGCCGGCCTCGAATGCGGCGTCGTGCTGGCCGACACGAACGACATCAAGCCGGGCGACAATCTGGAAGTGTTCGAGGTGGAGGAGCGCGAGCGCACTTTGTAGGCGATGAGGCGCTACGCTGCCCTGCTCGGTTCGATCAACGTTGGCGGCAACCGGCTCAAGATGGACGAGCTTAGCGCGGCGCTTGAGGACCACGGGTTTGCGAATGTCGCCACCGTGGTGGCAAGCGGGAATGTGCTGTTCGATCATCCCCAGACCGCGGATGCGAAGCTGGAGGACGAGATCGCCAGCCTGGTCAGGAGCCGCTTCGGCATAGCGACGTTCGCAACCGTTCGTACGCAGGCGGAATTGACGGCGGCGCTTGAGGAAAGCCCGTTCGCGGGCGTGGGCGAGGACAAGTTCGTTCACGTCCATTTCCTCAGCCAGCAGCCGACTAAAGCGCAGTTCGACAAGCTCATCGCCGACCACGAAGGGCGGGGCCGCGAGAAGCTTGCGCCCGGCATCCGGGCGCTGCACATCGATTTTGTGGACGGCGTGGGCACCAGCAAGCTCACTGGCGCCTTCATCGAAAAGCGGCTGGGCTCAAAAGGGACGGCACGTAACGTGCGGTCGATCAAGAGGATTATCGAGAAGCTAGGCTGATGGCACGCAACACATCCACCCCCGAACAGCAATCGGTTCGCGTCCTGAAGGTCGGCGAGCGGGTGCGGCACATCCTGTCCGAGCTGCTCGTCCGGCAGGAGGTGCATGACGACACGCTGACCGGCCACTCGGTCAGCGTGACGGAGGTGCGGATGTCACCGGACCTGAGGCAGGCGACGGCGTATGTGAAGCCGCTGCTTGGCCGGGACGAGGAGGCGGTGCTCAAGGCTCTGAGAACCAACACCGCTTTTCTGCAGCGCGAAGTGGCGCGGCGGCTGGGGCTGAAGTCCGCGCCCAAGCTGCGCTTTCGCGGCGACGACAGTTTCGACGAGGCCGAACGGATCGAGCGTCTGCTCAGCAATCCGCTGGTGGCGCGCGATCTGGAGGACGACTAGGCCGGGCGGCAATCCGCTGGGGTCGTCGCCGCGGCCGGGGCCAGCACAGCGGCGAGCGGTGCCGACATGGCAGGGACTCGCCGCGGACGGTGCGCGAACCTGCCCGTCACTCAGCCGGCCGGCAAGGCCGGAGCCGCGGGCGCCGCGACGCCGGGCGGGGTCATGAACACGCTGGCTCCGGGTCCGAGCGGCAGGTCCAGCGCCACCCACGCGATCACCAGCGCCAGTCCCGAAACCAGCAGCCCGATCGAGTAGGGCAGCATCGTTGCTGCCAGCGATCCCAGTCCGAAATCCTTCTGCCACCGCTGGCAGAAGATGAGGATCAGCGGGAAGTAGACCATCAGCGGCGTGATGATGTTGGTGGCGCCGTCGCCCACGCGGTAGGCAGCGGTGCTCATCTCCGGGGTGATGCCGAGCAGCATCAGCATCGGCACCATGACCGGGGCAAGCAGCGCCCACTTGGCGCTGGCCGACCCGACGAACAGGTTGAGCAGCCCGGTGATGAGGACGATGCCCCCGAGCAGCGCCCACGCCGGCAGGCCGCTGGCCTGAAGCCCCTCGGCGCCGTTCACCGCCAGGATGAGGCCCAAATTGGACCACCCGAACATGGCGACGAAATGCGCCGCCGCGAACGCCAGCACGAGGTAGTAGGCAAGGTCTTCCATCGCCCCGGCCATCATCTTCACGAGGTCGCGGTGATCGCCGATCGTGCCCGCGGCCCGTCCGTAGGCCCAGCCGGCCAGCAGGAACAGCAGGAAGAACCCCGCCACGAGGCTCTGGTAGAACGGGGTCAGCCGCGCTTCGGGGATCGCATCCTCGTTGATCAGCGGCGTGCCCGGGCCGAGCGTGAACACAAGCCACAGGCCGATCACGAACAGGGCCGCAAGCCCAGCGCGCCTCAACCCCTTGCGCTCGGCCGGGGACAGGGGGCGGTCGCCATCCTCGGGCGAGACGCTGGCCCCGTCCATGTCGACCGCCGCCGGATTGCCGTGCGTCTTCGCATCGGCCCGGCGCTGCGCCGCGACGACGCTGCCCGCGCCGGCCGGATTCCAGGGACCGAGCCGCGGCTCGACGATGCGGTCGGTCACGTACCAGATGACCGGGAGGAACACGAACGTCATGGCGGCGATGAAGTACCAGTTGCCGGCGATGTTGGCGGTGAAGCCTCCGAACACCGTCTCCACGGCCGCTTCGGTGATGCCGAACAGCAGGGCGTCTAGCTGTCCGGGCAGGAGGTTGGCGGAGAAGCCTCCCGACACCCCGGCGAAGGCGGCGGCAATGCCGGCGACGGGGTGGCGCCCGGCGGCGTGGAAGATGATCCCGGCCAGCGGGATCAGCACGACATAGGCCGCGTCGGCGGCAAGGTTGCCGATCATGCCCACCAGCGCGACGATCGGCGTCAGCAGCGCCCTGGGCGCGTCGCGCACACCGGCGCGCATCGCGGTGCCGAACAGGCCGGCGCGCTCCGCCACCCCGGCACCCAGCATCACCACCAGCACGTAGCCGAGCGGGTGGAAGTGGGTGAAGGTGGTGGGCATCTCGACCCACAGCCGCTGGATGTTCTCGGGATTGAGCAGGCTGGCAGCCGCGATCACGCGCGGTTGCCCCGTCGCCTCGTCGATCTCGGTCGGGTGCAGGACCTGCCACCCGGCGAGTGCGGCAATGACGGAGATGAGGATCAGCCCGCCGATGAGGTAGAAGAACAGGAACACCGGATCGGGGAGGCGGTTGCCGGTGCGCTCGATCCATCCGAGCACCCCGCCGACCTTGCGTGGGTTTGCCTGCGCCGCCTCACTTGCCAAGATCCGTCCTCCCGCTTCCGGCCTTGTGCGCCCCGTCCATCTGTTCGATGGCGACGGCATGGCCAAGCTGTATTTCTACTATGCGAGCATGAACGCTGGCAAATCGACCAACCTCCTGCAAGCGGATTTCAACTACCGCGAGCGCGGGATGGCGACAATGCTGTGGACCGCGGCGCTCGACACGCGCTCTGCCGGGCAGCCGATCGCGAGCCGGATCGGGCTCGAGGCGGACGCGCACCGGTTCACCGCGACGACGGAGCTGTGGGAGGAGGTGACCGCCGCCAACCGCCTGCAGCCGCTCGCCTGCGTGCTGGTCGACGAGGCGCAGTTCCTTTCCCGCGCCCAGGTGTGGCAGTGCGCGCGGCTGGCGGACGAAGCCGGCATCCCGGTGCTGTGCTACGGGCTGCGGACGGATTTCCGCGGCGAGCTGTTCGAAGGCTCGGCGACCTTGCTGGGGATCGCCGATGCACTCGTCGAGCTGAAGGCGGTGTGCCACTGCGGTCGCAAGGCGAGCATGAACCTGCGCGTCGATGTGCAGGGCCATGCCGTCGCGGAGGGTCTGCAGACGGAGGTCGGCGGCAACGAGCGCTACGTCGCCCTGTGCCGGCGGCACTTCACCCAGGCTCTGGCCGCGCCGCTGGCGGGCTGAACCCCCGCTTCCCATATCGCCCCCATGTCCGACACCCTGACGCTGATCCTTGTCCTCGTTCCGTCGCTCGTCATCGCCATCGTCTTTCACGAGGTTGCGCATGGCTGGGTCGCGAATGCGCTGGGCGATCCCACCGCGCGCGAGCAGCGCCGGCTGACGCTCAATCCGGTGCGGCATGTGGACCCGGTCGGCACGCTGCTCGTGCCGGGACTGCTCGCCCTGGCGAACGGACCTGTCTTTGGCTGGGCCAAGCCGGTGCCCGTCATCAAGGAACGGCTGCGCAGCCCGCGCTGGGGCATGGTGGCCGTGGCCGCAGCCGGGCCGGGCATCAATTTCGCCATGGCGGCGGCGGCGGCCGTGATCATGGGGCTGGCCTTGCGCGCGCTGGCCGCCGGCGCCGACGCGCCGTGGCTGGCGGCCCTGCTCCCCGGCCTCGACCTGTTCATCCTCATCAACATCTTCATCGCGCTGTTCAACCTGCTGCCCATTCCGCCGTTCGACGGTTCGCACATCGTCGAGGGCGTGCTGCCCCGCCGGGCCGCGGCAGTCTATGGCCGGCTGCGGCCGTTCGGCATGGCGCTGTTCTTCGGGCTGATCGCGTTGACCTGGTTCGTTCCGCAGTGGGGGCTGCTGGAACGCGTGGTGCTACCCCCGGTGGAGGGGGCCCATGCTCTCGCCATGCAGATCGCCGGTCTGGTGCGCGGCTAGCCACCGGCCGAGCGCCTCCACGGCCCCGTCTTCCAGATGCAGGCCGAGTTTCGACCGGCGCCAGAGCATGTCCTGTGCCGTGACGGCGAATTCGTCCCGCAGCAGGTGGTGTGCTTCGGCGGCGTAGAAATCGCCGCCGAAGTGCTCGCCCAGATCCTCGAGGCCGTTGGCGCCGCCGAGCACCCGCTCGATGCGGGCGCCGTATGCGCGGGCGAGCCGCCGGGTTCCCGCCGGCGGAAACCACAGCCAGCGCCGCTGGCAGGCGGCGACGAACTCCTCGAAGCCAAGCGGATCGATGCCCTCGCCGCCGGGAAGCGGCGCGTCGCTGTTCCACGCCCGCATGCCGCTCAGACCGGCGGCGCAAAGCCGGTCGAGCGCCTGCATGGCCAGCCGGCGGAAGGTCGTGATCTTGCCGCCGAACACCGACAGGATCGGCGGTTGCGCGCCGTCCACGCCGGTGTCGAGGTGAAGAAGGTAGTCGCGCGTGACCGCCGCGTCCGAGGCGGCCTCGTCCTCGACCAGCGGACGCACCCCGGCATAGGCGAACACCGCGTCGGCCGGGGCAACCGGCACCCGCAGATACTCGCTGACGGCCGAACAGATGTAGGCCGCCTCCTCGGGCGAGCAGGACACGGCCGCAGGGTCGCCGGTGAACGCCACGTCGGTCGTGCCGAGCAGGGTGAAATCGTGCTCGTAGGGGATGGCGAACACGATCCGGCCGTCGCGGTTCTGGAAGATGTAGCAGTGGGGCTCCGTCCACAGGCGCGGCACGACCAGATGGCTGCCTTTCACCAGCCGCAGCCGCGGCCGCGGGCGGTCGGGGAGCGCCTCGCGCAGCACCGTGTCGACCCACGGCCCGGCTGCGTTGACCACCGCCCGGGCGGTGACCGCGAACGGCTCGTCCCCGAGGCTCCGGACCTGCGCAGTCCAGCCGCGCCCGTCGCGGGTCAGGCCGAGGCACCGCGTGCGGGTCATGATCCGGGCGCCGCGCTCGCGGGCGTCGAGGGCGCTCAGCGCGACGAGCCGCGCATCCTCGACCCAGCAGTCGGCATAGGCGAACCCCTGTCGCAGCCTGTCCTGCAGGATGCGATCATGCGGCGGCTGCCTGAGGTTCACCGCCCGCGAGCGCGGCAGCAGGGCGCGCCCGCCCAGATGGTCGTAGAGGAACAGGCCCGCGCGCAGCAGCCAGGCGGGCCGCAGCCCCTCGTCGCGCGGCAGCACGAATTCCAGCGGCCAGACGATGTGGGGCGCCATGCGCAGCAGCACCTCGCGCTCGGCCAGCGCCTCGCGCACGAGGCGGAAGGCGCGGTGCTCGAGATAGCGCAGTCCGCCGTGAATGAGCTTGGTGCTCGCCGACGAGGTGTGCGCCGCCAGATCGTCCTGCTCGACCAGCAGCACGGACAGGCCGCGTCCGGCCGCTTCCCGGGCGATGCCGGCGCCGTTGATGCCGCCGCCGACCACGAGCAGGTCGACGCTGTCCGGGATGGAGGCCATGCGCTTCGAACATGGCGCGCCGCGCCGCGATTGGCTAGAGGCAAGCCATGGCCGACCCTCCCGCCTCTCCTCACGGTTGGCTCATCCTCGACAAGCCGCCGGGGCTGGGCTCGACCCAGGCGGTCGCCGCGGTCAAGCGCGCGCTGCGCGAGGCGGGGCACGGACGGGTCAAGGTGGGGCATGGCGGCACGCTGGACCCGCTGGCGGAAGGGGTGCTCCCGGTGGCGCTTGGCGAGGCGACCAAGCTTGCCGGAAGGATGCTCGACGCAAGCAAGGTGTATGCCTTCACCGTGCAGTTCGGCGAGGAAACCGACACGCTGGACGCCGAGGGAGAGGTCGTCGCGCGCACCGACCACCGTCCGCCGCGCCTGGCGATACCGGCCGTGCTGACACATTTCACCGGCGCCATATCGCAGATGCCGCCAACCTTTTCGGCGATCAAGGTGGATGGCCGGCGCGCCTACGATCGCGCGCGGGCGGGCGAGGCCGTGGAGATGACCGCGCGGCCGGTGACGGTGTTTTCGCTCGAGGAGGCGGGGCCGGTTCTGCCGCCCGACGGAGGGGCGACGCCGCATGGCGGGCAGGAGCGCGCCGCACCGGAGAATGGCCGGGGACGCGGGCGTCCCGATCGTGACCCGCCGCTCGCAAGCACCTTTGCCACGACGCTGGGACGGCCCGACCCCTATGATCCGGCCGCGCCCCTCGAGCTTGCCGACAGCGTGACGCTCGTCGCCCACGTGTCCAAAGGCACCTACATCCGCAGTCTTGCCCGTGACATCGCCCGCGCGCTCGGCACGCTGGGACACGTGACCTGGCTGCGGCGCCTGAGAGCCGGTCCGTTCACCGAGGAGCAGGCGATTTCGCTGGACATGCTGGCCGAAATCGGCAAGGGCGCGTGTCTCGACGACATTCTCCTGCCGCTGGAGGCGGGGCTGGACGGCATCCCGGCCCTGCACCTCGATCCCGACAGTGCGCGGGCGGTCCGCCAGGGCCGCGTCATCTCGGGACTGCCCCACGAGGACGGGCTTCACCTTGCGACGTTGGCGGGCACCCCGGTGGCGCTGCTGGAGGTGAGGAACGGAACGGGCCGCGTGGTCCGGGGCTTCAACATCGCCGATGCCGCGGAGTGAAGACATGACCGTGACCGCCGAAAAGAAGCAGGAAATCATCAAGGACAACGCCCGCGATGCGAACGACACCGGCTCGCCGGAAGTCCAGGTCGCCATCCTGACGGAGCGGATCCGCAACCTGACCGAGCATTTCAAGGACCACCACAAGGACAACCACTCCCGGCGTGGTCTGCTGATGATGGTCAACAAGCGCCGCACACTGCTCGCCTACCTCAAGAAGAAGGATGTCGAGCGGTACAACAGCCTGATCCAGAAACTGGGTCTGCGCAAGTAAGAGGTTCCGGAGAAGGCGGCCTGCGGGGCCGCCTTCTCTGCATCTGGCACGCCGCGGCATCCGGCCGCTTGCGTGCCTCGGGGCCGGACCTTGGCCCCCGCCGGACCGGGACGGTAGCACCCCGGCAATGAGGCCCCGCTGCCGCAATGGGGCGCAGCGGGTCGACAAGGAAAACTGAATGTTCGACACCAAGACTGTCTCGCTGGAGTGGGGCGGAAAGACCCTCACCCTGGAAACCGGCCGCATCGCCCGTCAGGCGGACGGCGCCGTGCTGGCCACCTATGGCGAAACCGTGGTGCTGTGCGCCGTGACGGCCGCCCGCACCGTGAAGGAAGGGCAGGACTTCTTCCCGCTCACCGTCCATTATCAGGAAAAATTCTCGGCCGCGGGGCGCATTCCCGGCGGCTTCTTCAAGCGCGAGGCGCGCCCGACGGAAAAGGAAACGCTGACCAGCCGGCTGATCGACCGGCCGGTGCGCCCGCTGTTCCCGGAAGGGTTCTACAACGAGATCAACGTCATCGCCCAGGTGCTGTCCTATGATGGCGAGAGCGAGCCGGACATCGTGGCGATGATCGCCGCGTCGGCGGCGCTGACCCTGTCCGGCGTGCCGTTCATGGGCCCGATCGGCGCGTGCCGCGTCGGCTTCGTCGATGGCGAATACGTCCTCAACCCGATGGCGGAAAAGGCGCTGGCCGAGGGCCGGCTCGACCTCGTGGTCGCCGCCACCCGGGACGCGGTGATGATGGTGGAGTCCGAGGCGAAGGAGCTCACCGAGGACGAGATGCTGGGCGCGGTGACCTTCGCCCATGCCGAGTGCCGCAAGGTCATCGACGCGATCATCGCGCTCGCCGAACAGGCGGCCAAGGATCCCTGGGAGCTTCAGCCGGTCGAGGACAAGACCGCCGCGCTGGAGGAACTGCGCGGGCTCATCGGCGAGGATCTCGCCGCCGCCTACCGCATCACCAACAAGGCCGCCCGCCAGGACGCGGTGAACGCGGCGCGGGCCAAGGCCCGGGCGCATTACGAAAGCCTCGATCACGAGGATCCGGCCCAGTATCTTGGCAAGCTCAAGCTGGTGAAGACGCTTGAATCGGACATCGTGCGCAAGGCCATCCTGAAGGACGGTCAGCGGATCGACGGGCGGCGCGTCGACGAGGTCCGCCCGATCGAGGCGATCGTCAACTTCCTGCCGCGTGCGCACGGGTCGGCCCTGTTCACCCGCGGCGAGACGCAGGCGATCTGCACCACGACGCTGGGCACCAAGGATGCCGAGCAGATGATCGACGGGCTTGAGGGGCTGAGCTACTCCAACTTCATGCTGCACTACAACTTCCCGCCCTATTCGGTCGGGGAGGTGGGCCGCTTCGGCGCTGCCGGCCGGCGCGAGATCGGGCACGGCAAGCTCGCCTGGCGCGCGCTGCACCCGGTGCTGCCGTCAAAGGAGGAGTTCCCCTACACCATCCGCGTCCTGTCCGACATCACGGAGAGCAACGGCTCCTCGTCGATGGCGACGGTGTGCGGCGGGTGCCTGTCCATGATGGACGCCGGCGTGCCGATCCAGCGGCCGGTGAGCGGGATCGCGATGGGCCTCATCCTCGAAGGCGAGGAGTTCACCGTGCTCTCCGACATCCTGGGTGACGAGGACCATCTGGGCGACATGGACTTCAAGGTCGCCGGAACGGAAGCCGGCATCACCAGCCTTCAGATGGACATCAAGGTGGCCGGCATCACCGAGGAGATCATGCGCAAGGCGCTTGCCCAGGCCAAGGAAGGGCGTGCGCACATCCTGGGCGAGATGACCAAGGCCCTGGGTTCTGCCCGGAGCGAGCTGTCGGCCCATGCGCCGCGGATCGAGACGATGCAGATCGACAAGTCCAAGATCCGCGACGTCATCGGCACGGGCGGCAAGGTCATCCGCGAGATTGTCGCGGAGACCGGGGCCAAGATCGACATCGATGACGAGGGCCTGATCAAGATCAGCTCCTCCGATCCGGCGCAGATCGAAGCGGCGCGCAAGTGGATCGCCGGGATCACCGAGGAAGCGGAAGTCGGCAAGATCTATGACGGCAAGGTCGTCAACATCGTCGATTTCGGCGCCTTCGTGAACTTCATGGGCGGCAAGGACGGCCTCGTCCACGTGTCCGAGATGCGCAACGAGCGGGTGGAAAAGCCGACCGACGTCGTGTCCGAAGGCATGGCGGTGAAGGTCAAGGTGCTCGAGATCGACCCGCGCGGCAAGGTTCGCCTCTCCATGCGCGTCGTGGACCAGGAAACCGGCGAGGAACTGGAAGACACCCGCCCGCCGCGCGAGCCGCGTGGTGACCGCGGTCCGCGCGAAGGGGGCCGGGGCGGCCGTGACGGCGACCGTCGGCGGCCGCGCGGCGATGGCGGCCGCGAGGGCGGACGCGGCGGTGACCGCGACCGCGGCCCGCGCGCCGAACGCCGCGAGGAAAGCGGGGACGGGCAGAGCGGAGGCGATCCCGATCACCTGCCCGCGTTCCTGCGCGACTGACGCGGGCACAGGCTGAGCAACCGGGGGCCGCAGGCAAATGTCTGCGGCCCTTGGCTTTTCCTGGCCACCCATGTAGGTGGCGCGCGCGATGAGGGGGCACACAGGACAATGACCAGCGCGTCCGATTCACAGATGTCGGTGCTTTTCACCCGCTTTCCGCTGGCGAAGGGGCGCCCCTGGATCGGCCATGCGGTGGCGGTGGTGGCCACGCTTGCCGCCTGTGCGCTGCGGTTCGCTCTGGATTCGTCGCTGCCGACGGGCTTCCCGTTCCTCACCTTCCTGCCGGTGGTCATTCTCGTCGCCTTCCTGTTCGGCGTGGGGCCGGGCGTCGTCTCGGCGGTGCTGTCGACGCTGCTCGCGTGGTACTTCTTCGTTCCGCCGCCAAACAGCTGGGTGCTCAGCGACACCTCGGTCGTCGCCCTGCTGTTTCTCGTCTTCATCCTCGCCGTGCAGGTGGTGCTCATCCACTGGATGCAGCGGGCCAACGCCGCGCTCGATGCCGAGCGCCGGCGCAGCGACGAACTCGTGAGTCACCGGGAGACGCTGTTCAAGGAGCTGCAGCACCGGGTCGGCAACAACCTGCAGATGATCGGGTCGCTCATCGCGTTGCAGAAGCGGCGCATGGACGACCCGGCGGCGCGCGCCGCGCTGGACGAGGCGAGCCGTCGGCTTGGGCTGGTCGGGCGGATCCAGCGGCAGCTCTACGATCCGGCCGGGGCACAGCTCAGCCTTGCGGCCTATATCGACCAGATCTGCCGCGACGTGATCGCCGCCTCCGGGCGCGACGGCATCAGCTACGAATTCGTCGCCAATGCCGATGCCAGCCTGCCTCCCGAAAAGGCGATCCCGACCGCGCTCGTGATTGCCGAGGCGCTCAACAATTCGCTGGAGCACGGCTTCGGCAATGGCGGCAACGGCAAGGTGGTCGCCAGCGTGGCGCGGGCCGACAACAAGGTGGAGATCATCGTCGCCGACAACGGCGCCGGGCTGCCGGCTGGGTTCGACATCATGCAGGCCGAGAGCCTCGGCCTCAGGATCGCGCGGACGCTGGCGCAGTCGCTGGGCGGGTGCTTCACGCTCGAGGCGGCGCCGGCAGGCTCGGGCACGGTGGCCCGGCTGGTGATCACGAACGAGCTGGCGTCGCCGCCGCTTCCTGCCTAGCCCTCAGCGCTCGTAGCCGGACAGCTCGTTTCCGGTGAGGGTCACGACATGGAGGAGGTTGGTCGCCCCCGGCGTGCCGAACGGCACCCCGGCGAGCACCACGAGCCGGCTCCCGGCCTGGCCGAAGCCGTGGCGCAGGGCCATGCGCCGCCCCTTGGCGATCATGCCCTCGAAACTGCCGATGTCCTTCGTGACCACCGGATGCGCGCCCCACAGCAGCGCGCAGCGCCGCGCCGTCTCGCGCGAGGGGGTCAGCACCAGCACCGGCACGCTGGGCCGCTCGCGCGCCACGCGCCGGGCGGTCGAGCCGGAGGCGGTGAACACCGTGATCGCGCCCACGGCGATGGTGTCGGCAATGGTCATGCACGCGTGCGAGAGAGCGTCGGCCGTGGTGGCGTCGGGCGGCGTGTCGAGGAACCGGACGCGGGGCAGATAGGCGTCGTCACGCTCGACCTGGGTGGCGATCCGGCTCATGATCGCGACCGCTTCCTCCGGCCATTCGCCCGCGGCGGTCTCGGCCGACAGCATGACCGCATCGGCGCCGTCATAGACGGCGTTGGCGACGTCGGAGACTTCCGCGCGGGTCGGGGCGGGCGACTCGATCATCGACTCCAGCATCTGCGTCGCCACGATCACCGGCTTGCCCGCGCGGCGGGTGGCGTTGACGATCTTCTTCTGGAGCGGCGGCACTTCCTCCGGCAGCAATTCGACGCCGAGATCCCCGCGGGCGACCATGATCCCGTCCGCCAGCTCGATCAGTTCGTCCAGACGCCGCACGGCTGACGGCTTTTCGATCTTGGCGCACAGCAGCGCGCGTCCGCCGATCAGCTTGCGCGCCTCGGCAAGGTCCTCCGGCCGCTGCACGAAGGACAGGCCGATCCAGTCGCAACCCTGCTCGACCGCGAAGGAGAGATCGGCCCGGTCCTTCTCCGTCAGCGCCGGGATCGGGATCTCGGCATCCGGAACGTTGACGCCCTTGCGGTCGGAGATGACCCCGCCGACATCGGCTGAACACAGGATGCTGTCCGCGTCGGCGCGGATCACCCGCAGCTGGATCTTGCCGTCGTTGATGAGCAGCCGCTGTCCCTTTTCCATGATGCCGAACAGCTCGGGATGGGGCAGGTGGACGCGGTTCTCGTCGCCGGGCGCGGAATCGCGGTCGAGGGTGAAGTGGCCGGAATGGCGGATCACCGCCCGTCCGCCCTGGAAGGTCCCCACGCGCAGCTTGGGGCCCTGAAGATCGGCGAGGATGGCGACGGGGCGCTCCAGCCGGGCCTCGATGGCGCGGATCGCGGCGACAACCTCGGCATGCCCCTCGCGCTCGCCATGGCTCATGTTGATGCGGAACGCGTCGGCGCCCGCGCGCAGCAGCTTCTCCAGCATCGCCGGAGTGCGGGACGCCGGACCGACGGTGGCGAGGATCTTGACCTTGCGGGCGCGGGGTTGAAGCTTTGCCATGGGGCCGGGCCTATGCCATCCCGCGCGCCGGACGCAAACCCGTTCGCGCGATCGGGCACGGATTGCGCAGCCGATTGCTGCCTTGCCGCCACGGGCCTCGCTGCGTTAACGCCCTGCCACCGATTCACCCTCTCACCACCGGAGCTTCACGACAATGGCCGATGCCACCGACGACCGTCTGCGCCTGCTGATCGAGCGGATCGAGCGCCTCGAGGAGGAGAAGAAGGGCACGGCCGACGACATCCGCGACGTGTACGCGGAAGCCAAGGCCGTCGGCTATGACACCAAGATCATGCGCCAGATCGTCCGGCTGCGCAAAATGAAGCCGAACGACCGCGAGGAGCAGGAGACGATCCTCGAAACCTACAAGAACGCGCTCGGCATGGGCTGACGCGACGACGGGTCCGGAACACCTTGGGCAGCCCGTGATTGAGGAGGCAAGACCAGCAACGGGCAGGAACCTCTCATGAGCGGCAAGGCTGACGCCAAGGCGTCGAAGAAGGACAAGAAGGGCAAGGGCGGCGAGAGCAAGCCGAAGAAGGGCGGCGCAAAGACCAAGGGCGCCTTCGTCGGCAAGACGGCCGAGGAGCCGCGCCTGCCGGGCCACGAAAGCCAGATGGAGCGCAAGCCGAAATGGGAGCCGCGCTACCCCGGCTCCGGCCGGCTCAAGGACAAGGTGGCGATCGTCACCGGCGCGGACAGCGGCATCGGACGCGCCGTCGCCGTGCTGTTCGCGCGCGAGGGGGCGAATGTCTGCATCTCCTATCTCGAGGAGCATGACGACGCCGAGGAAACCCGCAAGGCCTGCGAGAAGGAGGGCGCGCAGGCCTTCGTGATCGCCGGCGATCTGGGCGACAAGGCGCATTGCGAACGGGTCGTGGCGGAGACCATCGACCGCTTCGGCCGCCTCGACGTGCTCGTCAACAACGCCGGCGAGCAGCATCCCGACGAGGACATCACCGACATCACCGTCGAGCAGCTTCAGCGCACGTTCCAGACGAACATCTACTCGATGTTCTACATGGTGCAGGCCGCCCGGCCGCACCTCAAGCGGGGCGCAGCCATCGTGAACTGCACCAGCGTGACGATGTACAAGGGCGCCAAGATCCTGCTCGACTACAGCGCCACCAAGGGCGCGATCACCGCGTTCACCCGCTCGCTGTCGGAGAGCCTGATCGAGGACGGGATCCGCGTCAACGCGGTCGCGCCCGGACCGATCTGGACGCCGCTCAACCCGTGCGGCGGGCAGCCCAAGGAGAAGATCCCGACCTTCGGCCAGGACACGCCGATGGGCCGCCCCGGCGAGCCGAACGAGGTGGCGCCCTCGTTCCTGTTCCTCGCCTGCGAGGATGCCTCGTACATGTCCGGGCAGGTGCTGCACCCCAACGGCGGCACCATCGTCAACGGGTGAAGACGGCGTGCGGGTGAGGGGCGCGCTCAGCCCGCGCCGGTCACCTGCTCCGTCAGCAGCGCGAGCGTCACGGCCGTGCCGTTGTGCAGCATGTGCAAGGCGATGGCCGACCACAGGCCGTAATGCACCCGGGCATAGCCGAAGATGGTCCCGGCGATCAGCTGCGGAATGACCAGCACGAACACCACCCAGTTCTGCGGGCCGGTGTAGTTCCAGATGTGAATGCTGGCGAAGGCGAGCGCGCTGGCCCAGAAGAACAGCGGAAAGGCGCGGGCATACCACGCCGGCCGGTCATGCTGGCGCAGGGTCCACAGCGCCGCGGCCGCCATTGCCGCCGTCCCGGCCCCGATGGCCAGCGCCGCGATGTTCGGCGACGCGCCTCCTCCCGCGGCAACGAAGGAGAGGGCCGCCGCCCCCGCGCCGAGGGTCAGCAGCGCGAGCGCGTGCCCCGGTCGTCCGGACAGCCAGCCGCGAAAGAGCGTCTCCTCCATCACCGGCGCGCCGACGATGATGAGCAGCAGCACCGGCGCGGTCCAGGCAAGATCCTGCAGCGCGTTGTCCGGGAACTCGGCCCCGGCGAGATAGGCCGTGCCGCCGATCACCAGCAGCGCCGCCATCAGCGCGAAATCGAGCAGCAGCAGCCGCCCCGTCGCCGCCACGCTCCGGCGGTCGGGCCGGCGCGCGCGGGCGGGCACCCGCGGGCGGCGTAGGAAGCGGGCGAACTGCCGCCATTCCCCCGGCAGGGTGGAGGCCGGCTCCGGCCGTGACAGGGTTGAGATTTGGTGCATCATGCGGCTATTGCGCCCTCACCGTAACCAACCCGTGAAAGAGCGACGAACAGCCCCATGGCAGGTCATTCCAAATTCAAGAACATCATGCACCGCAAGGGGGCGCAGGACAAGAAGCGCTCGAACCTGTTCTCCAAGCTTTCCCGCGAGATCACCGTTGCGGCCCGGATGGGATTGCCCGACCCCGACATGAATCCGCGCCTGCGCCTCGCGGTCAACGCCGCCAAGGCGCAGTCGATGCCCAAGGACAACATCCAGCGGGCGATCGACAAAGCGAGCGGGGGTGACGCGGAGAACTACGAGGAGGTGCGCTACGAAGGCTACGGACCGGGTGGCAGCGCGATCATCGTCGAGGCCCTGACCGACAACCGCAACCGCACCGCCACCAATGTCCGCACCGCCTTTGCCAAGAACGGCGGCAATCTGGGGGCGAGCGGGTCGGTGTCGCACGGCTTCGAACGGCTGGGGCTGATCGTCTATCCGGTGGCGGCGGGTTCGGAGGAGCAGGTGCTCGAGGCCGCCATGGAGGCCGGCGCGCAGGACATCGCCTCGGGGGCGGACGGGCACGAGATCTGGACGGCGCCCGATGACCTGCACCAGGTCGCCGCCGCGCTGGAAGCGGCGCTGGGAGAGGCGGAAACGGTCAAGCTGGCGTGGAAGCCGACGCTCACCGTGGCGCTGGGCGCGGCGGAGGCGGCAACGCTGCTCAAGCTCATCGACGCGCTCGACGACGACGATGACGTGCAGACGGTATGGGGCAACTACGAGATCAGCGACGAGGTGATGGAGGCCGTCGGCTGAGCCGCGGACGCGGCCCGGCGCCGGGTAGCCGGTGACGCTTATCCTGGGCCTCGATCCGTCGCTGTCCTGCACGGGATGGGGGCTGATCCGGGTTGACGGCGCGCGCCTTTCGCACATCGCCAACGGGCAGATCGCCCCTCCGCGCGACAGGGGACTGCCGGAGCGTCTCGCGGCGCTTCACGCGGGCGTCGGCCGCGTCATCGCCCTGCACCGGCCGGAGCGCGCGGCGTGCGAGGAAGTGTTCGTGAACAGGAATCCGCAATCCACGCTCAAGCTCGCGCAGGCCAGAGGCGCGGTGCTGGCCGCCTGCGGCGCGGCGGGGCTGCCGGTCAGCGAACACGCCGCTCGACTGGTGAAAAAAGCGGTCGTGGGGACCGGCGCGGCGGAAAAGCCGCAGATCGCCGCGATGCTGCGCGTGCTGCTGCCCGGCGCGGACATCAGCGGACCCGATGCGGCCGACGCGCTGGCGGTCGCCATCGCCGACGCGCATCTGCGCCCGCCGCGTTGATCAGGGCAGGTCGCGCGGATCGGACACGATGCGCGCCTGATCGCTCAGCGGCCCGCCCGCGACCGGCTCCGTGCCGATCCGCGGCGCGGCCGGGGCAAAGGGGCCGGTCCTCTGGGCGTAGTGGTAGCCGAAGTAGCCGATGGCACCCAAGGCGAGCAGTCTGAGCATGGGAAAACTCCTTTGTGGAAGGCCAAACGACCCAGCCCGTCGCTGGCTCCCGGCAAAGGCGCTGTCCAACAGGCTGGCTGATGCTCTAGAACCGGGCCGCCGCTGCGGACGCCGCGCCGCCGGCCTTTGTCTTCAGGACCGTGTCACATGCGGTCCATGTGTGTCTCCGGAGCGACGAGCCGATGACCCTGACCCTCTACGGCATTCCGAACTGCGACACCGTCCGCAAGGCGCGCCGGTGGCTGGACGGGAACGGCATCCGCCACGCCTTTCACGATCTGCGGGGCGAGGGTCTGGAGCGGGACGTGCTTGAGCGCTGGGCGGACCGCGCCGGCTGGCAGTCGCTGCTCAACACGCGGTCGACCACCTTCCGGACGCTCGGCGACAAGGAGCGGGTCGTCACCGACCGCGGCGCCGCCATGGAAGCGATGCTGCAACATCCCACGCTCATCAAGCGGCCGGTGGCGGAGCGCGGCGAAACGGTGCTGGTCGGCTTCAACGCGAGCGAGTGGGAGAACGCGCTGTGCTGAGATGGACCGGGCTGGCATGGCTGGGCGCGGTGCTCGTCTGCCCGCTGGCGGCGCAGCCCCTTCTTGCGGAGAGCAGCATGCTGATCATTGCCCATCGCGGCGCCAGTGGCGAACGGCCCGAGCACACGCTCGCCGCCTACGAACGCGCCATCGACCAGGGCGCCGACTACATCGAACCCGATCTCGTCGTCACCCGTGACGGCGTTCTCGTCGCCCGGCACGAGAACGAGATCGGCGACACGACGGATGTGGCCACCCGCCCTGAGTTCGCCGGCCGGCGGCGCGCGAAAACCGTCGACGGCGTGCTCGTCAATGGCTGGTTCGCCGAAGATTTCACGCTGGCGGAACTGCGCACGCTGCGGGCGCGGGAGCGGCTTGCCCAGCTCAGGCCCGCCAACGCCCGCTTCGACGGGCTGTTCGCGGTGCCCACATTCGCGGAGATCATCGCGCTTGTCCGGGCGAAGGAGGCGGAAACGGGCCGCGCGATCGGCATCTACCCCGAACTCAAGCACCCGACCTTCCTGCTGCGCGAGACGGGGATCGATGTCGTCGATCTGCTGGTCGTGGAGCTGGAACGGGCGGGTCTCAGCCGCCCGGACGCGCCGGTGTACGTGCAGTGCTTCGAGGTCGAGCCGCTCCGCCGGCTGCGGCGGCGCACGCCCGTCGCGCTGGTGCAGCTCGTCGCCGCGAGCGGCGGGCCAGCCGACCAGACGGGGCTCGCCTACGCGGACATGATCACCCCGGCAGGTCTGGCCGACATCGCGACCTATGCCGACGCGATCGGTCCCGATCTGCGGCTCGTCCTTGACGAGAGCGGGGCGGCGACGCCGCTGATCGCGGCGGCGCGGGCCGCCGGGCTGCGGGTGCATGGCTGGACGCTGCGCAAGGAAAATCTGTTCCTCCCGCCGCGCCACCGCGCCGGCGGAGGAGAAGGGGGCACGGGGAACCTCGCGGGCGTGTGGCGCGAACTTGCCGCGGCCGGGCTGGACGGCGTGTTCACGGACGACCCCGGTCCCGCCGTCGCGGCCCGGGACGCGGCCGCTCAGGCGCGCTGACGACCGTAGATCGCGGGATCGCCGTGGTGGTCGTGCGCCTCGCGGGTGTGATGCGCCGGCACGGCCTGTGCCAGCCTGCGCAGCGAGGCGAGGTCGTAGAGCGAGAAGCCGACCTTCGAGAGGATGGGCAGGATCACGAACAGCGCCACGTCGGTCGTGCTGCCCAGCAAGCCGATACCGGACGGACCAAGCGCCCACACCAGCGGGTATCCCACCCACATGACCGACAGGAAGGTCGCGACGCGGACGTAGGTGGAGCCGACCGTCTCCCCCTGCGTGAAGGCGATCCGCCGGAACGGGCCCCAGGTGACGAAGAAGATGATGCCAAGACAGACGCAGCCGACCGCGTACCACACCCACCGGATCGTCTCGTCCACGGTCAGATCCGCCATCAGTCCCGACAGGATCATGATGACGTCGGCGCCCATGATGGTGATGATGAGGGACGCGTGCTTGCGAACGGTGAACATCGCCGTCCAGGCCAGAGTCGCCAGCAGCAGCGGGGTCGTCACCACCCAGTCGATGTAGCGGGTGAGGTAGACCTCCCGCCCGTCGACGAGCAGGATGCCCTGTCCCATCGCGCTCGCCATGTAGGCCAGCCCGGACCAGATGGGGATGAAGGCAGCGGCGGCATATTCGTAATGCGGCACGCCGCGCGGGTCGCGGCTCCAGGCGATGATGACGGCCGCGCCTGCCGCCATGGCGGCCACGTAGATCCACAACCACCCTGCTTCGGCCACACCGTGTCTCCTGCTGCGCCCCTGGCCGCGCGATGGCGCCGCCCTGCTGGCTTCAACAGGTTGGCAGGGTGCAGGTTCCGGTAGGGCGCCGCGCCGCGACGATGAAGTTGAGCGCCATGCTGTCGCTGAGGTGCAGGCCGCGCGCGGGATCGAAGGCGATCCCGCTGCTCTGCATGACGTCGAGTCCCTGTTCCGCCAGCATCGCTTTCAGTTCGTCCGGGGTCATGAAGTCGCGCCACCGATGCGTGCCGCGCGGGATCATGCCCGTCCACTCGGCCGCACCGGCGAGCAGGAGGGCGGACGCCGCGGTGCGGTTCGGCGTGGAGACGATCAGCAGGCCGTCCGGCGCGACGCTGTCGCATACGGCGCGCAGGAACGCGGGCTTGTCGGCGGTGTGCTCGATCACTTCCAGCGCCGTGACGAGGTCGAACCGCCCCACATCAAGCGTCCCCAGCTCGCCGGCAAGGTAGCGGATGGCGAGACCGCTCGCGTCGGCGTGGACGGCGGCGGCCGCGATGTTCTCAGCCGCCGCGTCGACGCCGGTGACCTCGGCGCCCAGCCGCGCGAGCGGCTCGCACAGCAGTCCGGCCCCGCACCCCACATCGAGCGCGCTGCGCCCGCTCAGCGGCCGCCGGTCGGCGCTCCCGGTGTGCCAGTGGCGGTCGATCGCCTCGCGAATGAAGGCGAGCCGCACCGGGTTGAGCCGGTGCAGCATGGCCGAGCTGCCCGCCGGGTTCCACCAGTCCTCGGCCAGCGCGCCGAAATGGGCGGCATCGTCGGGGCGGATGGTGCGGGCCGGGATGGTTGCATCGCTCATGTCGCGTCCCTAACAGCAGGGCGGTTCGCAGGCCAGCGGAGGGAGGTGTCGTGGCGCGCATCGTGATGAAGTTCGGCGGCACGTCCATGGCGGGAACCGAACGCATCCGGCGCGTCGCCAACATCGTGCGCCGGCAGCAGATCGCTCCTGACGGAACCCGGCACCAGATCGCGGTGGTGGTGTCGGCAATGGCAGGCGAGACGGACCGGCTGGTCAATTTCTGCCGCGAGGCGAACCCCATGTACGACCCGGCCGAATACGACGTCGTCGTCGCCAGCGGCGAGCAGGTGACCAGCGGCCTCCTCGCGCTGACGCTGCAGGGGATGGGCTGCCCGGCGCGCTCGTGGCTCGGCTGGCAGCTGCCCATCCGCACGATCGAGGCGCACGCCAAGGCGCGGGTCGACGCAATCGACGCCGACGCGCTGACCGCCTCGCTGGAGCGGGGCGAGATCGCCGTCATTCCGGGCTTTCAGGGCGTGTCGGCGGACGGACGGGTGACGACGCTGGGACGCGGGGGGTCCGACACCTCGGCCGTGGCGGTGGCCGCGGCGCTGAAGGCGGAACGCTGCGACATCTACACGGATGTCGACGGCGTCTACACCACCGATCCGCGCATCGTGGCGCGCGCCCGCAAGCTCAGGGCCGTGACCTACGAGGAGATGCTGGAACTCGCCAGCGTCGGCGCCAAGGTGCTGCAGACCCGCTCGGTCGGCCTGGCGATGCGCGAACGGGTGCGGGTGCAGGTGCTGTCGAGCTTCATCGACGACGATGCGGCGCCGGCGGACACGCTGCCCGGAACGATGATCATCTCGGAAGCCGAGATGGAGCAGATGGTGGAGGAGGGACTGATGGAGCGGCAGCTCGTCACCGGGATCGCGCACGACAAGAACGAAGCCAAGGTCATCCTGACCCGCGTGCCCGACCGGCCCGGATCGGTCGCCAACATCTTCGCCCCGCTGGCCGCCGCCTCGATCAACGTGGACATGATCATCCAGAACGTCGGGCGCGACAAGGGCGAGACGGACGTGACCTTCACCGTTCCGCAGACCGACCTGCTGCGGGCGCAGGCGCTGCTGGAGGACAGGCGGGAGATCATCGGCTACAACCGCATCATCACCGACAGCCACATCGCCAAGATCAGCGTGGTGGGCGTCGGCATGAAGAGCCATGCGGGCGTCGCGGCCACCATGTTCCAGGCGCTGGCGGAACGGGGGATCAACATCCAGGCGATCACCACCTCCGAGATCAAGGTCAGCGTGATGATCGACGAGGACGAGACGGAACTGGCCGTCCGGGTCCTGCACACGGCCTATGGCCTCGACGCGCCGGACGAAGTCGGGTGATTGTCGCCACCGGGCAACAATCGTTCAAAAAACGCGCATTCAGCCATCGCGATGTTTCACTGGCGGTGCCGCGCCCGGTATGACGGGGCGGAACCCTGCTGAAGGAGCACACCGGATGGCGTCTCACCTGCTTGCCCTCTCGACCAGCATCGCGGCCCTGACCATCCTTGCCACCGGCGCCCAGGCGCAGGTTCAGGGCGGGCAGCCGCCTGCCGGATCGCCCGCGGCCGAGGGAGCCGACACGCCGCAGGGGCAGATCATCGTCACCGGCACCCGCCGGCAGGATCGCACCCTCGCGGACAGCCCGGTGCCGATCGATGTCATCGGCGGGGATGCCCTCGTCCAGAGCGGCTTCACCGAGACGAACCGAATCCTTCGCGACCTGGTGCCCTCGTTCAATTTTCCCCAGCCGTCGATCACCGACGGCACCGATGCGCTGCGCCCGGCGACGCTGCGCGGACTGTCGCCGGATCAGACGCTGGTGCTCGTCAACGGCAAGCGCCGTCACACCTCCGCGCTCCTCAACATCAACGGCTCGGTCGGGCGGGGTTCGGCGGCGGTCGACCTCAACACCATCCCGCCGCTGGCGATCGAACGGATCGAGGTGCTGCGCGATGGCGCCTCCTCGCAGTACGGGTCCGACGCGATCGCCGGGGTCATCAACGTCCAGCTGCGCCGGGCGGAGGGCGGCCGCGCCCAGGTGACCTACGGCCAGTATCGCACGACCCTTCGCGGAGTGCCGGAGATCGACGGCCTCCGGCTGGTCGGGGGCCAGCCGGTGGTCGACACGACCAGCGGCAGCACCACCGGCGTCAACACCGTCTACCAGCTCAACGAGATCGGCGAGCGCGAGCGGCGGGACGGCGGCACGCTGACCGTGGCGGCCAACATCGGCCTGCCTGTCGGAGCTGCGGGGTATCTCAACCTGACCGGCCAGTTCCAGGACCGCGATGCCACCAACCGGGCCGGACCGGATCCGCGGCGGCAGTTTCCGCTCGTCGGCACGGCGCTCGACCCGCGCGAGTTCACCTTTGACCGCTTCAGCCACCGCTACGGCGATGCGGCGGTGACCGACTACAACCTGTTCCTGAACGCGGGTTACACGCTGTCACCCGAGGCGGAACTGTACCTGTTCGGCAGCTACGGCATCCGCGACGCGGAAAGCGCCGGCTTCTACCGGCGCGCCAACGACGCGCGCAATCGCGACTTTTCCGCCTCGACGACGGCGTTCGTGCCCTTCTATCCCGAAGGCTTCCTGCCGCGCATCGTTTCGGAAATCGAGGACTCCTCCATCGCCGGCGGCGTGCGCGGCGAGCTGGGCGGCTGGAACTACGACCTGTCCGCCGTCTACGGCACCAACGCCTTCAACTTCAACGTCGAGAACAGCTTCAACACCTCCTTCGGACAGGCGAGCCAGAGGCGCTTCGATGCCGGCACCCTGTCGTTCGGGCAGACGACGATCAACCTCGACGTGCAGCGCGAATTCGACCTCGGCATCGGCAACGGGCTGTCGGTCGCGCTCGGCGCGGAATACCGTGACGAGAACTTCAAGATCGTCGCCGGCGATCCGCAGAGCTGGCAGGCCGGGCCCTTCGCGGCCTTCGGCGCGCCTGCCGGAGCGCAGGTGTTCCCCGGCTTCCGTCCCGCCAACGAGGTCGACGCCAGCCGCAACTCCAAGGCGGTCTATGCCGAGCTGGAGACGGAGTTCTTCGACGCGCTGACCGTGCAGCTCGCCGGCCGGTTCGAGGACTACAGCGACTTCGGCAGCACCACGAACGGCAAGGTCGCCGCCCGGTTCGAACCCGTCGGAGGGCTGGCGGTGCGCGGCTCGTTCTCCTCGGGTTTCCGCGCGCCCTCGCTTCACCAGCAGTTCTACGCCACCAGCTCAACCAACAACGTCAACGGCGTGCTGCTGGAGATCGGGACGTTTGCCGTCACCGACCCGGTGGCGGTGGCGCTCGGGGCGCAGCCGCTGCGGCCGGAGAGTTCGCGCAACCTGTCGGCCGGCGTCACGTTCTCGATGCTCTCCGGCCTCAACATCACCGCCGACTACTACCGGATCGACATCGACGACCGGATCGTCATCACCGAAAACCTGCAAGGCGCCGATGTCGTGCGCATCCTGCAGGGCGCCGGGTTCAACGCCATCACCTCCGCGCGCTTCTTCATCAACGGCATCGACACGCGAACGGAAGGCTTCGAGATCGTCGGAACCTACCGGGTGCCCGATCTGGGCTTCGGCCGCATTGCGCTGACCGCCGGGTTCACCCGCAACGAGACGGAAATCCGCGACCGCGCGGTGCTGCCGACCCTGCCGGGCCTGACGCTGTTCGGGCGGCAGGAATCGCTGCGGATCGAACAGGGACAGCCGCGCACGAAACTCAACCTCGGCGCCGATTGGGATTACAGCGTCTTCGGCCTCACCGCGCGGGCCAACCGCTTCGGCGAGGTTCTGGTGCCGGGCATCGACGCCGCGCGGGACCAGGTGCTCGCCAACCAGTGGGTCGTCGATCTCGAGCTTCGGGCGAGGCCCGTTCCGGCGCTGGAGATTGCGCTGGGTGCCAACAACCTTCTCGACAGCTACCCCGATCCGGTCCGCCGGGGGATCGTGGACGGGCAGAACTACGGCCTGAACGGCTACTTCCTGCCCTACAGCGCGTTCTCGCCCAACGGCTTCAACGGCCGGTTCCTCTACGGCCGGATCAGCGTCGAGTTCTGAGCGGCCTCGGAATTGCGGATGGTGTCGAGCATCGCCTGACCCGCGCGACGGGCCGCCGGGACGTCGTCGGCCGCCGCGGCGGTTCGGGCGGTTTCGAGCTGCTGGCGCAGCGTGCCGCCGATTTCGGCGGGAACGGCATCCCCGGCGCCGCCGAGCCGCTGCTCGAGTGTTCCCACGGCATCCCGCACCGCCGCGGCGTCCGTGGCATCGACAAGGGCGCGCGCCGCGATGCCGAGATCGGAAAAGGCCTGGCGGGTCTCCAGTTCCGTCTGCGCGATCCCCGGGGCCTCGGCCGGCCCATCCGTCACGGCGACGCCTTCTGTTCCACCCTGCGGCTGCTGTCCGCAGGACGCTGCGAGGAGAGCAGCAGCCAGGACGGGGATGCTGGAAAGGGCGGCGTGGCGCATGGTGGTGGTCTCTCGATCGTTGACGACAGGGATCCAACGCGCCGCAATGCGTCGGTTTCCGCGTTCCTCCGCTGCCGACCGCGTGGCAAAGCGGCTTGCTGCGGCGGCAGCGCGCCCGTAAGTGCCGCCGTCATGACGCAACACCCTTGCACGGCACGGCTGATGCGCCGTGGCGCAGACTTTCTCGGCAGCGAGCACGCCATCCTGTGCGGCGCGATGAGCTGGGTCTCGGAACGTCGCCTCGTGTCCGCCATCTCGAACGCGGGCGGGTTTGGCGTCATCGCCTGCGGGGCCATGACCCCCGATCTGCTGGACAGCGAGATCGCCGCCACGCGCGCGCTCACCGACCGCCCGTTCGGTGTCAATCTCATCACCATGCACCCGCAGCTCTTCGACCTGATCGAGGTGTGCGACCGTCACGGGGTGGGGCATGTCGTGCTCGCCGGGGGAATTCCGCCCAAGGGGAGTGTGGAAGCCATCAAGGGCGGCAAGGCGGACGCGAGAGTGATCTGCTTCGCGCCGACGCTTGCGCTTGGCCGCAAGCTTCTGCGGTCAGGAGGGGACGCGCTCGTCATCGAGGGCATGGAGGCGGGCGGGCACATCGGTCCCGTCTCGACCAGCGTGCTGGCGCAGGAGATCCTGCCGGAGCTGGCGGCGGATCACCTCGTCTTCGTCGCCGGGGGCATCGGGCGGGGGGAGGCAATCGCCGGCTACCTCGAAATGGGTGCGGCCGGTGTGCAACTTGGCACGCGCTTTGCCTGCGCCACCGAGAGCATCGCCCATCCCGCGTTCAAGCAGGCCTTCTTCCGCGCGTCGGCCCGGGATGCGGTGGCCTCGGTGCAGATCGACCCGCGCCTGCCGGTGATCCCGGTGCGCGCGCTGCGCAACAAGGGCGGCGAGCTGTTCAACGACCGGCAGCGCGAGATCGCCGCAACTCTCGACCGCAATGAAATCGCGCTGGAGGAGGCTCAGCTTCAGGTCGAGCACTACTGGGCCGGGGCGCTGCGCCGCGCGGTGATCGAGGGTGACGTGGAAAACGGTAGTCTGATGGCCGGGCAGTCCGTCGGCATGGTCAAGCGCGAGGAGCCGGCGGCCGAAATCATCGCGCAGCTGATGGACGAGTGCGAAACGGCCCTGACACGCCGTCGGGAGCCGGCGGCTGCCCTCTCCTAGTCAGGAAACCAGCGGGCAAAGCCGCGCGTCACCGTAGCCTCGGCGATCCAGCCGATGATCGCGCCGGCGGTGATGTCGCTCACATAATGGGCACAGCGCGGGATCTGCACGAGGGCGATCGCCGTGGCGAGCGCGCCTGCCGCAGGGGCAGCAGCGGGATACTCGTGGGCCACCGCCCGCGCGACCGCCACGGCGCCGGCCGTGTGCCCGGAAGGGAAGCTGTTGTACGGGCCCTCGTTCCGCTGCCCTTTGCCCGACTCGTAGCGGTTCTCCTCCACCAGAAGATGCGGCCTGGTGCGATCGACGCTCTTCTTGATGACCGCCTTCATCCCGGTCGCGAGAAGGTGCGCGGCGAGCATGCGGGCGCCTGTGCGGGCGAGCTTCGGGCGACCGGTTGCCAGCCCGGCGGCGAGGGTGGCTGCGCAGATGGCGATCAGCGGTGGCTGATCCGCGACCTCGCTCATCGTGCCCAAGACCCGGATGACTGGCGTGCGCCGGTATTCGCCGGCCTTCTGGGCGATGGCGACGTCGAGCTGCTCGACCGCGTTGGCGTCCTCGGTCGCCGGAGGGACCATCGCATCAGGCGTGTTCATTGACAGGGTTCCGTGTGAGTGGGCAAGGGCGTGACCGCTGCCCGACCAAGACCTGAGGCGCGCCGTGGTTCCCGTCCTCTGCCCGGCTGTGCGCCCGGCGTTTGCCTCGCGCTGCCGCCAGCGCTACGTTCCGGGAAGGATCCGCAAGGCAGTCGACAGGGAGCGCGGGGCGATGTGCGAGGAAGCGATGCTGCGCAGGTGGGCGCACGAGGAACTCAGCCGGCGCACCTTCGGGATGGCCGGAGTGGCCGGCGCCGCGGGCCTGCTTGCGGCGTGCGCGGCGGCCGGTCCGGCCGGGGCGGGCGCAACTGCGGCGGCGTCGGGAACGGTGCGGGGCGGGCGGGTCAACGTGCCGCTGGCAGAGGGCACGAATGACGCCTATTTCACCGCGCTGCGCACGGGCCGGCATCCGGCAGTCATCCTGTGGCCGGACATTGCCAGCCTGCGCCCGGTGTTCACGCAGATGGCCGACCGGCTGGCAGGACACGGCTTCGCGGTGCTGGTCCTCAATCCCTACTACCGGGACACGCCGGCACCCGTCTTCGCCGATTTCGCCGCGTTTGTCGCGCAGGGCGGCTTCCAGCGCGTCGGGCCGTGGCGGAGCCGGCTGACGGCGGAGACGATCGGCGCCGACACGCGCGCGGCCGTCGCCTGGCTCGACGCGCAGCCGCAGGTCGACACCGCGCGCGGCATCGGCACGCAGGGCTACTGCATGGGCGGTCCCTTCACCTTCTGGAGCGCCGCAGCGATCCCTCAGCGGGTGAGGGCCGCAGCGAGCTTCCATGGCGGCGGACTGGTGACCGACAATCCCGGCAGCCCGCACACGACCTTCGGCGCGACCCGCGCCCATTACCTCGTCGCCATCTCGCAGGACGATGACGCGAAGGCGCCCACCCACAAGACGATCCTCTCCGAAGCGGCCGCTGCCGCAGGGCGCCCCGCAGTCGTCGAGGTCTACCCGGCGGACCATGGCTGGACCGTGCCGGACTCGCCCGTCTACGACCGCACCCAGGCCGAACGCGCGTGGGAGGCTCTCCTGGCGCTGTACGCACGCGCGCTCTAGCGGCCCGGAACAGCCGCGGTGCCAGGCATCGATTGCAGTGTCTGCGCGGTGCGCGACAGCGCCGCCTGCGCCTCGCTCCGGCCGGACGAGCGGGCGGCGCTGGCCCGGCTGGGCCATCACCGGGTGTACGAACGGGGCGAGACCGTGTTCGCCGCCGGGGATCCTCAGGACGTCTGCGCCACCCTGACACAGGGACTGCTCAAGGTGTCGCACCATGACGAGCAGGGGCACGAGCGGATCCTCAGCCTCGTGCACCCGTCCGGCTTCGTGGGCGAGTTGTTCTCGCCGCTCATCCGCCATGACGTGATCGCGCTCGCTCGCAGCACCGTCTGCGTGTTCGCGTGGGCGGACTACGAAGCCGCCATCGAACAGCATCCCGCGCTCGCACGGGCGCTGCTGCGCCGTGCCGCGGAGGATCTGTATACGGCCCGTGCCCAGATCGCCCTCGACGGTCGCCGGTCGGCAGCGGCGCGGGTCGCGGGGCTGCTGCTTTCCCTGTCCCATGCCGCGAGCCCGTCCCCCTGCCACGGGGCGGTGCAGTTCGACCTGCCGGTCAACCGGGGAGAACTGGCCACGCTGCTGGGACTGACCATCGAAACCGTCAGCCGCCAGTTCGGGCGGCTCGAGAGGGACGGTCTGCTGCGCCGGCACGGAACGCGCGGCGTCGAACTGCTCGACACCGCGCGCCTCGAGCAGCTGGCAGCCTAGAGGAGAAAGGCCGCGAGGGTGACGATCGCGACACCCCAGCCAAGCACCAGCGCCGGGAGGATGAGGGTCTGCACCACCGCGTCACGGCCACTGCACCGCCCCGTCAGCGTCATGATGCCGTCCCGCGCGAACTCGTCCATGCGCGGCGCGGGAGCTGCGCCGGCCGGACCCATCTGCGCCCACAGCATCGGAACGAAGTAGAACGCCGCCGTGAACAGCACGAAGATGACCATGGGCAGGATCATCTCGGGGCTGGTGAAGCCGACGAACATCACCGCGAGATAGGCGAGGAACAGGCCGAAATAGGTCACGTGCAGGGCAACCGGCAAACCGAAATTGCGCTGCTCGATGTCCTGCCGGATGTTGGCCACCGGCGTGGACAGCCGGGCCAGCGCGGCGCTCTGCTCCAGCTCGGCCTTGGTGATCAGACGGGTCATCGGGCATCTCCTTGGTTGATGCCCGCGTGTGACACGCCTCTCGGCGCCGCGCTTTGATCCCGATCAAATCGTCAGCGGGCGGAGCGCGGGGCCGTTGCGCCGTCAAGCCAGCGGCCCAGCCGCACCGCCGCCACGATCAGGGGCGGCACGAACACGAAGGACAGCACGATCTTGGCCAGCGCCTGCCCCAGGATCAGCTCGCCGATCGGAAACTCGCCATAGAACGCCAGCGTGATGAAGATGACGCTGTCGATGGCCTGGCTGATGGCCGAGGCGATCGCTCCACGGATCATCAGCACTCCGCCGCCCTGCGACGCCGAGGAACCGCCCGATCCGCGCAGCTTGTCGAAGATCCAGACATTGAGGAGCAGGGACACGCCATAGGCGACCGGACCCGCAGCCATGATCCGCGGCGTGCTCGACAGCACGGTCTGGAAGGCCGCAATTCTTTCGGCCGGCATCTGCGCCGAGGGCGGCAGTTGCAGCACCACGAAGATCAGCAGGATGGACAGCGCCAGCGGTGCAAACCCCCACAGGACAAGCCGGTCGGCCGTCTGCCGCCCGTGCAGCTGCGCCACCGCGCTTGACAGCACCACCAGCAGCAGGAAGGCGAAGATGCCGCTTTCCACCGCGAGCGGACCCAGCGCCACCTGCTTGAAGGCCAGCACGCCGGCCACCACGGTCATCCCGCCATAGACGAGGGCAAAGGCGAACAGCGATCGCGCAAGCACCGGCGCAGCGGCGGGAGAACCATCGGGCATGTCCGGCTGCTATGGCCGGCGGGCGCAAAAGGAAAGCCCTGCGCGCCGATGCCGGACAACCGTCCACAAGTGAGTTGCACTGGCGCCGATGGTGTGATTGACGCACCCGCGACGCACACGCGGTAGGGCCGGCACCGTCGGTTGGGTGTGCCGGAGGGAACCGCAATGCCGCCATACGTCATTAGCCTGCTGGGCATTGCCGCCATTCTGGCGATCGCCGTCCTGCTCTCGACGGCGCGCCGCCGGATCCGGTTGCGGGTCGTGGCGGCCGCCTTCGCGCTTCAGGCGCTGCTCGCCTTTCTGGTGCTCGCCACCACCGGCGGACGCCGCGTGATCGGGGCGATGTCGGATGGGGTGGCGGCGCTGCTGTCCTATGCCAATGCGGGAACGGCATTCCTTTTCGGCGCGGACAATCCGCTTCAGAACACCTTCGCGCTCGGCGCGCTGCCGGTCATCGTGTTCTTCGCGTCCCTGGTGTCGATCCTCTATCACCTTGGCATCATGCAGCGCGTCGTGCGCTGGGTCGGCGGCGCGATCGGCTGGCTGACGGGGATCAGCCGGGTCGAGTCGCTGGGCGCGGCCGCCAACATCTTTGTCGGCCAGTCGGAAAGTCCGCTCGTCGTGCGCCCCTATCTTGCCGCGCTTCCGCCGAGCCGGCTGTTCACGCTGATGAGCGTCGGCATGGCTGGCGTGGCAGGCACGATCCTCGCGGCCTATGCGGGGCTGCTCGGCCCGTCCTACCTGCCCTTCCTGCTGGCCGCCGCGTTCATGTCCGCGCCGGGCGGCATACTGATGGCCAAGATCATCATGCCCGACGAGGGCGAGCCGCAGCCTCTCATCGACGGGCCCATCGCGCTGCCCGACACCCGCATCAGCGGGGAAGGGCCGGCCGCCATCACCGAAGGCGAGAAGCCGCACGAAGTGGAGGCCGCCGAGACGTTCGAGGAAGGGCATCGTCCCGCCAATCTCATCGAGGCGGCGGCGCAAGGAGCCCAGACCGGCGTGCGGCTGGCGGTGGCGGTCGGCGCAATGGTGCTCGCCTTCGTCGCGCTCGTCGCGCTCGCGAATGGCGTTCTGGGCTGGGCCGGCGGCCTGTTCGGAATCGCCGATCTGTCGTTCCAGCGGCTGCTCGGCTTCGTCTTCGCGCCGCTGATGTTCCTCGTCGGCGTGCCTTGGGAACAGGCGGGCGTTGCGGGCGGGCTGTTCGGCACCAAGATCGTGCTCAACGAGTTCGTCGCCTTCATCGATCTTGGCGCACTCGGCCCCGAGGCCCTGAGCGAACGCAGCCGCGCCATCGTGACCTTCGCCCTGTGCGGGTTTGCCAACTTCTCGTCCATCGCCATCCAGATGGCGGTCACCGGCGGACTTGCTCCGAACCAGCGACCGGTTATAGCGCGGCTCGGCCTGCGGGCGCTCGCGGCGGGGTCGCTCGCCAATCTGATGAGCGCGGCGCTTGCCGGGCTGTTTTTGCCTTACTGAGAGGGCCGCCATGTCCGACATCGCCATCGTCTCGCTTGCCCGCCCGCTTCCCGATGTGGCCAGCGAACTGGGCCGCTCGTTCGAGGAATACGGCTTCGGCGTGGTGCGCGACCACGGCATCCCGGCCGAACTCATCCGCCGGGCGGAAGAGATGTCGCGGGCCTTCTTCGCGCTCCCCGAGGAGGTGAAGCGGTCCTACCATCTGCCCGGCAAGGGCGGGGCGCGCGGCTATACGCCGTTCGGCACCGAGCGGGCAAAGGACGCGGCCGTGCACGACCTCAAGGAGTTCTGGCACGTCGGGCGCAGCCTGCCGGAAGGGCATGCCTTCTCCGCGGTGATGGCGCCCAATGTCTGGCCGGAGGAGATCCCGGGCTTTCGCGCCACGTTCGAGGCGCTCTATGCCGCGTTCGAGACGGCCGGCGCCCGCGTGCTCGAGGCGGTCGCGCTCCATCTCGGACTGCCGCAGGACTGGTTCGCCGACACGGTGCGTGACGGCAATTCCGTGATGCGGCTGCTCCACTACCCGCCACTTGACGGCGCTGATGCCGAAGGCGCCATTCGCGCCGCCGCGCATGGTGACATCAACACCATCACCCTGCTGCTGGGGGCGGAGGAGGCCGGGCTGGAACTGCTCACCACCGCGGGCGAGTGGAAGGCGGTCGACGTTCCCGAAGGCGCGCTGGTCATCAACATCGGCGACATGCTCGATCGTCTCACCAACGGACGGCTGCGCTCGACCACGCACCGGGTCGTCAACCCGCGCGGCGAGGCGGCCTACCGGTCGCGCTATTCGATGCCGTTCTTTCTGCACTTCCGGCCCGACTTCGTGATCGAGACGCTCCCGTCCTGCATCGACCCGGCACACCCCGACGACCACCCGGCCCCGATCTCCAGCCACGAGTTCCTTCAGCAGCGCCTGCGCGAGATCAACCTGGCCTGAGTCGCGCCGGTCGTGACGAAGCCGCGTGCAGTGCGACCTTTATGCAACATCGAACATGCTGAAAACGCTCGACTTCTTGCGCCCCGTCACAGGGGGCTCACCGGATTGCGCTGCTGTAACGAGCCGGTAACAAAAGCTGTCTCCTAGCCGGCCCGACCACGCCGACGGCCACGGGCCTGCGTGCGCGCATCAGCATGTGAATGGACACTAGGGGTTGATCCGATGAAACTCAGATACCTGCTCGCAGCCAGCGTCGCGAGCCTTTCGGCGGCAGGCGTGCTGGCGCCGGCCGTGACCATGGCGCAGGAGATCACCTCGACAATCCAGGGAACGGTGCTGGACGACTCGGGCAATCCGGTGGCCGGCGCGACGGTCATCGTGACCGACACCCGCACCGGCGCCTCGCGGACCAGCGTGACGGGTGCAGCGGGCACCTTCGTCGTGCAGAACCTTGTCACCGGCGGCCCTTACACAGTGTCGGCGAACGCCGAGGGGCTTGAGGGCCAGACCGTCGGCAACATCTTCACCTCGCTCCAGGGGCCGACCGCGCTGACCTTTTCCCTGTCGGCCGGGACGGGCGAGATCGTCGTCACTGGCACGCGAGTCCGGGTGACTCAGCTTGCCGTCGGACCGGGCAGCAGCTTCACGGCCGAAATCCTCGCCAACGCGCCGACGTTCAACCGCGACGTGCGCGACATCATCCGTATCGATCCGCGCGTCAGCCTCGACCGGGATGACGGCGGTTCGGGCGCCGACCGCATCTCCTGCCTTGGCGGCAACGACCGCGGCAACGCCTTCACCGTCGACGGGATCAGCCAAGGCGACATCTACGGCCTGAACGACACGGGCTTTTCGTCGCGCTCGTCGGCACCGATCCCGTTCGATGCCGTGCGTGAGACGCAGGTGCAGTTCGCTCCGTTCGATGTCGACTTCGGCAATTTCACCGGCTGCGCCATCAACGTCATCACCCGGTCGGGCACCAACGAGTACCAGCTGGGCGGCTTCTTCGAATATTCGAACAGCGACCTTCGCGGGGACACGGTGGCCGGCCGGCCCGTGGCGCGCATTGAACCGGAGAAGCGCTGGGGCGTCTATCTTGGCGGACCGGTGATCCGCGACCGCCTGTTCCTGTTCGGCGCCTACGAGAACCAGCGCGCCGGCCAGTCGCAGGATGACGGTCCGGCCGGGGCCGGCTTCGCCAATGAGCTGCGCGGCGTCTCGCTCCAGCAGTTCAACGAGATTTCCGAAGTCCTGCGCACCGTATACGGCATCGATACGGGACCGCTGGTGACCAACCGGCCGTTCACGAACGAGCGATGGTTCGTCCGCGGCGATCTGCAGATCACCGACGATCACCGTCTGGAGGCGACCTACCAGAAGCTTCAGGAAGCCGCGACGCGTCCGGACGACTTCTTCACCGGCCAAACGTCGCCCCAGGTGGTCGGTCAGAACACCTTCTTCCGCAGCGGCACCGACTCCGACTACTATTCCGCCCGCCTGTTCTCGCAGTGGACGGACAGGGTCGCGACCGAGCTGCGCTTCTCGCGCTCCAAGGTGCAGGACATTCAGGATCCGATCGGTGGCGGCGAGGCGCAGTCGGCCAATCCGATCCCGCGCATCATCGTCGGTGTGCCGAACACGGGCGGGGTGCCGAACGGCACGGTGCTGGCGGGTCCGGGCAACTCGCGCTCGGCCAATGACCTGCGCTCGACCATCGACCAGTACCGGGCGGTGTTGCGGATCGATGCCGACAGCCACCAGCTCAAGTTCGGCATGGAAGTGAACCACGCCGACCTGTTCAACCTGTTCGTGCAGAACGCGACCGGGACGCTGGTCTTCCGCAACATCAACGACCTGCGTGCCGGTCTGCTGTCGCCGGGCCTTGGCAACAACCAGACGAGCACGACCCCGGCCAACGTGGTGGGCGGCCAGACCGAAGGCGCGTTCGGCAACTTCTCCGCCACCGGCGACGTCAACGACGCGGCCGCGGCCTTCAACCGGACCATCTTCTCCGTCTTCGCGCAGGACGAGTGGCGGGTGACGTCGCAGCTCGGTCTGACGGCGGGTGTGCGCCTCGACTGGTATGACGGCGGGCGGCCGGACCTCAACCCGAACTTCGTGCGCCGGTACGGGGTCAACAACAATGGCGGCTTCAGCAGCCTCGATCCCATCATCATGCCGCGCGTGGCGCTGACCTACGACATCGACGAGTTCGGGGTGTTCTCGCGGGCGCAGCTGCGTGCCGGCGTGGGCGTGTTCTCGGGCGGCGATCCGCTGGTGTGGTTCGGCAATGCCTTCCAGAACGACGGCAGCGCCTTCGCCCTGGGCACGACCCAGGCGGCCGGATGTCTTCCGCAGGCGCCTGGACAGATCAGTGTGCTCCAGAACGGGCGCTTCACGGGTCTGCCGACCTGCTTCCGCGACGCGGCGATCGCCACTGCGGCGGCCGGACAGGGCTTCACCCAGTCGATTGATCCGGACATCAAGGTTGCCAGCGTGCTGCGCGCCAATGTCGGCTTCCAGACGACGCTCGACCTGACCGACACCGGCTTCTTCAGTGGCTGGAACCTTAACCTCGACTACATCTACAGTCGCTATCGCAACCCCTACACGGTGGTCGACCTCGCGCAGACGCCCGACATCCGGGCCGGTCTGAACGGCTTCACCATCGACGGACGGCCGATCTACCAGGCGATCGACACGCTGCGTCCGGGCTGCACCGCGACACTCGTCGACATCAATCCGACCCCGGTTTACCAGGGCGTCACGGCTGCCTGCTTCAGCACGGCCCGCATCAACGAGCTGATGCTCACCAATGCCGGTCCGTTCCGCAGCCACAACGCCTCGGTGATCCTGTCGAAGCGGTTCGATGGCGGTGTGCTGACGGAAGGCGGGTCGAGCTTCTTCAGCCTCGGCTATGCGTTTTCGGACGCGCAGGACCGGCGCAATATGTACAACTCGACCGCCGGGTCGAACTACTCGCTGTCGGCCGCCTTCGACCGGCAGAACCCCGACCCGTCGCGCAGCTTCTTCTCCAGCCGGCACAACATTTCGCTGGGGGCGAGCTTCGGAGAGGAATTCTTCTCCGATCTGACCACCCGCCTCGGGCTGACCTTCGTTGCCCGGTCGGGGCGTCCGTACAGCCTGACCTTCACCGGCAACGGCGTGTTCAGCGACAGCCGCTCGGGGGCCGACAACGCCCTGCTGTACATCCCGAGCGGGGCGAACGATCCGAACGTCTCGCCGCTGTCCACCCCTGGCGTGGCCCAGCGCGTGACCGACTTCGCCCAGAGCCTCAAGTGCGCCCGCGACTACATCGGCCGCTCGATCGAACGGAACACCTGTTCGAACGACTGGTTCTATGACCTCGATGTCCAGCTGTCGCAGGAACTGCCCGGTCCCGGCCGGCTGTTCGGCCGCAACGATCGCCTGCGGGTCTATGCGATGGTCGACAACTTCCTGAACCTGCTCGACTCCGACTGGAACGTGCAGCGCCGGCGTGACTTCGCCGGTCGTCAGGACGTGGCGCAGGTGAGCGGTGTCGATGCTCAGGGTCGCTACATTTTCACCAACGCCAACGGCATCGATACGTTCGACGCCGACAACGGCATCAACGTGTCCTCGTCGGTGTGGCGCCTCAAGGTCGGGGTGAACTACGACTTCTGATCACGCCGGCTGTGACTGCGGCGAAGGCGGCGCTCCCCGGAGCGCCGCCTTTGCTGTGCCTGGGCACACGATGTCGTCACAGGGCGGAGCGCAAATGCGGTGTTAAGCGTTCAAGGCTACACTTTGCCGCCATGACCCGCAGCGTCCCCTCCAGCAGCGTGCGGCCCGGCCCGCTGGTGCTGGTGATCGCATTGCACGCCGCGGCCCTGCTCGGGCTCGGCTATGCGTTTGCACCCGCGGCCTTCGCGCCGGCGGAGCGGATGGCGCTGGAGGCGATCAGCGTGTTCACACCGATGCCGCCTCCCGAGCCGGTGGTCGAACCGCCACCCGCCCCTGACCGGCGGCCTGCCGGCGCGGCCGGCGCAGCCGGCGCACGCGGCGAAGCACGCCCGCGCGAGGCGCCGCCGAGCGCAATCCAGCTTGCCCCGCCGCAAGCCTTGCCCCGCGCCGCCTCCACGGGCGCTGATCCCGATGGAGGCGCCGCTGACGCGGGAGCGGGGACGGGCGCGGGCGGAAGCGGAACCGGGACGGGCGGAGGTGGATCGGGGCGCGGAGACGGAGGCGGATTCACGCCGACGCGGCCGGTGAAGATCGCCGGGGACATCAACTCCGCCGCGGACTTCCCGACCCCGCCCGGCGGCCGTCAGGTGCGGCGCGGCACCTTTGTCGAGGTGTTCATGACCGTCGGCGTCGACGGCCGGGCGCGCAACTGCCGGGTGGTGACGCCAAGTCCCGACCCCGAAGCGGACCGGATCACCTGCCGCCTGGCCGAGGAGCGGTTCCGGTTCGAACCTGCCCGCGACGCCTCCGGCAATGCCGTGGCCGCGCAATACGGGTGGCGGCAGCGATGGTTCTGAGCCGGAGGGGCTGATGCGATTGCATGCGGGCGCCGCAGCGCGCATAGCGGCACCGCCGCCGGCGAGACGTGCGGTCGTCCATGGTGACCGGAGTGGCGTGAGCGTATGAGTGTGACACCGGTGGTCCTGTGCGGTGGCGGCGGAACGCGGCTCTGGCCGCGCAGCAGGCGTTCCTGTCCCAAGCCATTCCAGCCCCTGCTCGGCCCGCGCACCCTGTTCCAGAGGACGCTCGACCGTCTCGCCGATCCGGCGCGGTTCGGGCAGCCGATCATCGTGGCCGGCAGCGTTCATGCCGAGCTGGTCGCCGACCAGCTCGACCGGCCGGCCACGCTGATGATCGAGCCAGCCGCGCGCAGCACGGCGCCCGCGATCGCGCTTGCGGCGCATGCGGTCGATGCCACCACGGTTCTGCTCGTCTGCCCGAGCGATCATCACATCGCCGACGACGCCGCCTTCGCCGATGCCGTGGCGCAGGCGGAGCGGCTGGCGCAGGAAGGCTGGCTCGTCTCGCTCGGGATTGCACCGACCGCGCCGGAAACCGGCTACGGCTATATCCGCCGCGGAGCACCACTGGCGCATGGCTTCGTCATCGACTCCTTCGTCGAGAAGCCTGACCTCGCGCGGGCCACCGCCTTCCTGGCGGACGGCGCGCATTTCTGGAATGGCGGCATTTTCGCGTTCATGGCCGGTCGCTTCCTCGAGGAGCTGCAGGCCTTCCGGCCGCACATGGCGGGTGCTGTGGCCGAGAGCATGGCCGCCGCCGCAAGGGGCGCGTCGGTGATCCGCCCGGCAGCGGCGCCCTTCTCCACCATTTCGGGCGAGTCCATCGACTACGCGGTGATGGAGAACACCACACGGGCGGCCGTGGTCCCGGTGGCGATGGGCTGGTCCGACATCGGCAGCTGGAGCGCGCTGCAGGACGCACGGCCTTCCGATGCCGACGGCAACAGCGTGTGCGGAGCGCCAGCGGAACTCGTCGACTGCCGCAACGTCATGGTCGACAGCGACGGTCCGCGCGTCGCGGTCGTCGGCCTCGAGGATGCCATCATCGTCGTCGACGGCAATGACGTGCTCGTCACGTCGCGCGCGCACGCGCAGCAGGTCGGCGCGCTGGCGGCGCAGGCGCGGTCATGAGCAACCCCGGCCTCTCGCTCCTGCCGTCGCGTCTGGTGGAGAAAGTCTGGGGGCGGACGCATCTGCCGCCTCCCTTCAACACCACGTCGGCAGAGCCGGTGGGCGAGATCTGGTTCGAGCCGCCGCCGGAACTGGAGACGCTGCTCGCGAAGTATCTGTTCACGTCGGAAAAGCTGTCGGTGCAGGTTCATCCCGACGATGCGCGCGCGCCCGAAGGGTCCCGCGGCAAGGAAGAATGCTGGCTCGTGCTGGCAGCGGAACCGGACGCCGTGCTGGCGATCGGCTTTACCGAGACACTGCCGGCGGCGCGGATCCGCGCCGCGGCGCTCGATGGCAGCATCGAGGGTCTGCTGGCGTGGCATCCGGTCCGGGCAGGGGACTTCTTCTATCTTCCCGCAGGGACGGTGCACGCCATCGGCGCCGGGGTCACGATCGCCGAACTGCAGCAGCACAGCGATGTCACCTACCGCCTGTTCGATTACGGCCGGCCGAGGGATCTGCATCTCGACGAGGCATTGGCGGTGCTGACACCCGGCCCTTATGCCGATCCGCGCCGATGCCGGGTTCGTGACGAGGAAACGGTGCGCCTTGTCGACGGGCCGCACTTCCGCGTGACGCATGTATCCGGTGCTGCGGACCGGTTGGTGCTCGGCAGCCATCGCGGCGCGGCAATCGTCCTGCCGCTCGACGGCACGCTGTCGGACGCGCGAGGGACGACAGTCGGCGCCGGCCAGTGCGGCTGGGTCGACGATGCGGCAGCGCTGAGCGCGTCTGCCGATGCCCGCTACCTCGTGTTCAGCGCGTGCTGAGCATGCCGGCTGGGGCGTTGCCGGTCACGCGCCCTCAGGCGGCTTTGGCGAGGCCGACCGTCTCCAGCAGCAGCCGCAGATCGGCCTTGCTGTAAGGCTTGCTGAGCACCGCTGCGGCGCCCATCCGTTCAAAATGGACGTCGAGATCGTCGTAGCCGGACGCGACGGCGAACGGGATGCGGCGCCGGGTCAGATCGTCGGCCACCGCCTCGCTTGTTTCGTCGACAAGATTGTAGTCGAGGATGGCAAAATCGACCGGCTGATCCTTGAGGACCTGCATCGCGCTTTCCACGGATCCGGCCACCGCGACATCGCCGAAGCCGAGTTCGCGCAGGCAATCCTCCGCCTCCATGGCGATGATCATGCTGTCCTCGACCACCAGCACCCGTCGCGCGGGAACCCCGTTCATCTCATGCGAACTCATGAGCCCGTCCTATCCCGGCGCCGTTGGCGCAAAGCTCGGGAACCATGGCAAATCTTCCCTGTGAATGCAACTCGCAGGACTCAGCGGTCGCTCAGCAGCTTGCGTCCCTTGTCGGCAATGGCGCCCGCGACGAGCGGTTCGACGAACGTTAACGCCGGTGGCAGGCGGACCTGGAACACGACCTGGCTGTCCTCGATGGTGATGTCGCCGTCGACCCGCGCACCGAGCGCGGCGACGCTGATCTCCATCTGATCCTCGCTGCGCCAGCTGGTCGCCACGTCGGCGACGCGGCCGGGGATGTGCTGGCCGATCTCGCCGCTGTGGGCGCGCAGGCGGCGGCGCACTTCGTCGCGGGGAAGGCTGTGCGGAATGGCCACGCGCATTAAGGGGCATCTCCGTTGTCGCTGCTGCCGTAGCGGGTGGTGAGGAAGCGGTTGCTGATCGCCAGCTTGTCCAGCGACCCTTCGGCGAGCTGGCGGGAAATCGAGTCCACCTCGTCGCTGATCCGCTGCAGGCTGTCGGTCACCTGTTCGTCAGGGGTGACGCCCGCATGGGCATGACTGCGCAGATGTGACGGAATCGCGCGGTAGCTCTCGACCGTCTCGGGCAGAATCTCGCCGACCAGCTTGCGCACCTCGCGCACCTGGGGGTGGTTCTGGTCCACAGCCTGAAGTTGACTGCCAAGCTCGTCGAGCTGAACGCCGAGGTCATCAATGATCCGCACGGCCGGCGGGGGCAGGGCGGGCCGCTGATGCTCCAGCCACAGTTCGGTGCGGGCTACCATCTGCTTCACGTCACCCTTGTTGAGGTCGGCGCGGGCCGGCACGCGGATGCGGGGAAAGGTGGAGAACACCATCACCGCCACGACCATCGCAAAAAGGGTCAGCATCACCCCGAGGAAGCCGAGTCCGCCGATGAGCAGACCCGTGACCATGGCCGCGAACAGAATGGCCGCGATGGCGAGGAGGATCCGCATCAGCTTGCGCAGCATGTGACGGATCTTGGCCTGCGCCGCACCGCGACCCACGGACCGGCGCGGCGGACCGGCGCGCCGGTGCCGTCCCCCCGTGCGGTTGTCGTCGCGCAGGCGCCGTCCCTCGATGATCAGGCGGTCGCTGTCACGGGTCAGATCGCCCATCACCCCTCCAGCGACAGCAGAGACGGTTCGGCGCTCTCGACCTGGCGCTGCGCCCGCGCCTGCCCTTCGGCGCGCGCGATGTAGCCTTTGGATTTCTCCACCTCGTCGGAGAGCACGTTCACCGTCTGCTTCATCGAGTCGAGTGCCCGCAGCTTGAACTGGTCGACCTCGTCCATGGTGTCATAGACGTTCTGGAAGGCGCGCTGCAGCACCTCCAGCGGTATGGTCGACGCGGCGGCCTGCTCGTGGATCTTGCCGGTCTGCTCGCGCAGCATCTTGCCGGTGGAGTCGATGATGCTTGCCGTGGTGTCGTTGAGCGCGGTGATCTGCTGGAGCACGAGCCGCTGGTTGGTCATCGCCTCGCTGACGGTGACAGCCGTGCGCAGGGCGCCGACGGTGGTGGTGCTGGCGCGATCGACGCCTTTCACCAGCTCGACATTGTTCTTCTTGACGAGGTCGAGAGCCAGATAACCCTGCACGCTCACGGCCATCTGGGTCAGCAGGTCCTGCGTGCGCTGGCGCACGTAGAACAGCGCCGTTTCGCGGATCGCCTTCGCCTTGGCCGGATCGGTGGCGTCGAGCTCCGCGGCTTTCTCCTCCAGCTTCTCGTCGAGAGCACGCGAGATGTGGATCATCTGTTCGAGCTTGCCCATGGCTTCCCACAGCTTGGCGCGTTCGACGTCGATGGCGGCGTTGTCCATCAACAGCTCGTCCTTGCCGTTGGCCAGCTTGGTCAGGATGTCCTGGATGTGCGTCTGCGCGCTCTGGTACGAGCGGAAGTAGTCGTTGAGCTTGTTGCCGAACGGAATGATGCCGAGCAGCTTGCGCGGACCGGTCAGCTTGCCGCGGCGGCTCGGGTCCAGCGACTCCACCGTGCGGCGCAGCTCGGCCAGATTGGCCCCGACGCCCTCGTCCTTGTCCATGGCCCGGATCGGCCGGTCGAGGAAGCGGTTGGACATCGCGCTGGCCGCGGCGATCTCCTTGCGGCCCATGTTGGTGAGCTGGTCGACCTTCTTGCCGAATTCGGGCGAGTTGGCATCTTCGGCCACGAGCGCATCGACATAGGCGTCAACCTTCTCGTCCAGCTTCGAGCGCACCTCCGGGCTCACCGGAACCAGGCCCACGGCCTTCTCGGGCGCGACGACCGGCACGGGGTCGGGCGGCGTCAGCTTGAGGTCGGTGGCGGTTGCCGTGGCCGTCGGGCTGGTGCTCATCGCTTTCTCCGCATGTCTCCGCTGTGTCCGCAGCATTTCTGTGTTACATGGCTAAAACACAAGGGGCAAGCGATCGCCGCCTTGCCCGGGTGCAGCGGAATGCCCATTGTCACAGCAGGACACATCGAGCCGAGGGAGGGGTGCACATGACGGAGCTGCGGGTGCCCGGTTCCGCGCGCGTGGGTGACGATGCCGGCTTTGCGCCGTCCGTGGCCATGCCGGCGCATTCGCGTGACCTTCTTCTGACGCTCGTCGAGCAGAGCCGTGATTGCATCAAGCTCGTCGACCTCGACGGGCGGCTGCTGTTCATGAACGGCAACGGGCGCGCCGCGATGGGCATCGAACGGATGGCGGATGTCGAGGGCGCCGAGTGGGCGTCGCTTTGGCCGGCGGAATCGCGGGCTGTCGTCGCAGACTCTGTCAGGCGCGCCGCGGGTGGTGAACCATGCCGCTTCGAGGGTTTCTGCCCCACGGCGCGGGGTGAGGAGCGTTGGTGGGATGTCGGCGTTGCGCCCATCCGCAGCGACGAGGGTGTCATCACCCACATTCTCGCAACATCGCGCGACGTCACCCGGCTCGTCCTCGACCGGATGGAGGAGCAGCGGCGCCGGGAAGCCGCGGAGCACGAGGCGGCGCGGGCCGACACTGTGGCGCGCGAGATGCGGCACCGGTTCAAGAACCAGCTGGCGGTCATCACCTCGCTGCTGCGGCTCAGCGCCCGCCACGCGGCCGACGTGCCGGATCTCGTCGCACGCTTCGATCAGCGGCTTGCCGCACTGGCGCGGGCACAGGACTTCATGGCCGCCGACAGGAATGAGACGATGCCGGCGAGCGAGGTCATTCCGCTGCTGCTCAGGATGAGCGGCGCTGCCGAGAAAGTGCGCACGGGCGACCTCACCGACGCGCTGCTCGGCAACGATGCCATTCAGACCGTTGCGCTCATCCTCGGCGAGCTGCTGACCAACGCGCTCAAGCACGGCGCGCTGGCGCAGGACAGCGGAAGGATCGAGGTCGCGGCGCAGTGCGCGGACGGCCGCCTTGCCGTGACCTGGCTGGAGGACGCAGGGCACCCCGTCCAGCCGCCCGAACGCAAGGGGGGCGGGCTGAACCTGCTCGAACGCATGGGAGCGGTCACGGGCGCCAGGCCGGAGGTGACCTGGTCTCCGACCGGGTTGCGCGTCACCTTCTACGTCAGGGCGACGGTGCCGCCGGTCGCCTGAGTGCGGATCACGCGGCCGCGCGCAGGTCGAGCGGCTGCAATTCGCCCGAAAGATACATGCGCTTGGCCTTGGCGCGGCTGAGCTTGCCCGAACTCGTGCGCGGCAGGGTCCGCGGCGGCACCAGCTCGACCAGACAGGGGACGCCCGTCACCGCCTGGACCTTGTCGCGGATCTGCTGGCGCAGCTTCAGCCGCTCGTCCGGATCGGACACCCGGCAATGCACCAGCACGGCCGGACGTTCTTCGCCCGAGTCCAGCTCGACCGAGAACGCAGCGATGTCGCCATGGTTGAAGCCGGGAAGCTGCTCCACCGCCCACTCGATGTCTTGGGGCCAGTGGTTCTTCCCGTTGATGATGATCATGTCCTTGGCCCGGCCCACGATGAACAGGTGGCCGTCGACCAGATAGCCCATGTCGCCCGTGTCGAGCCAGCCGTCGTGCAGGCATTCGGCCGTCGCCTCTGGATTGCGGAAGTAGGAGTGCATGACCGACTGCCCGCGGCACCAGACCCGGCCGATCTGCCGGTCCGGGCGGGGCTGACCGTGCGGACTGCGCACTTCGATCTCCATGCCGGGAAGGGCGACGCCGCAATCGACGATGGCGCGATAGCGCGCCGGGCGGCTGAGATCGCGCGGGGTGCCCGACAGACGTTCCTCCTCGACCAGTTCGACGCGGATCCCCTCTCCCGGTGGCATCACCGTCACCGCGAGGGTCGCTTCGGCAAGACCGTAGGATGGAGTGAAGGCGCTGGCCTTGAAACCCGCGGCGGCGAAGGCGTTGACGAAGTTCTGCATGACGTCCGGCCGGATCATGTCCGCACCGTTGCCCGCCGTCCGCCACCGCGACAGGTCGAAGCGGTCCTCGACGTGGCTCTGGCTGGAGATGCGCCGCGCGCAGATGTCGTAGCCGAAGGTCGGCGAATAGGAGAGGGTGTAGCCCTTGTTGCGGCTGATGAGGTCGAGCCATGCCAGCGGCCGGCGGGCGAAATGCTCGGTGCGCAGAAAGTCCACCGAGGCCTGATTGGCGATCGGCGACAGGAGGCAGCCGACAAGCCCCATGTCGTGATACCAGGGCAGCCAGCTCACCACGCGGTCGTCCACTCCGAGATCGACCATGGTGGCATGGCCGTACAGGTTGTGCAGCAGGGCGCGGTGCGTCACCGCGACGCCGGTGGGAAACCGCGTGGACCCGCTCGAATACTGAAGGTAGCAGATGTCGTCCGGCGCGGCGTCGTGAAGAGGGCAGTCGGGCGCCTCGCGGGTGGCGAAGCCGTCCCAGCCCTGCGCCGCGCACCCCTGCCGCGCCGCCGCGACATCGATCAGGGACGCCAGCTCTTCGGGGTAAAGCAGCAGCACCGGGTCGCAGCTGGCGAGCTGGTTTCCGAGCTGCTCGAGGTAGCCCTCCTTGCCGCCGAAGCTCGTCGGCAGCGGCAGCGGGACAGGCCAAGCGCCGGCATAGACGCAGGCGCAGAACAGCGTGGCGAACTGCGGCGACGTTTCCGCGATGAGCGCCACACGGTCGCCGGGGCGGATGCCGGCGGCAACCATGCGCCGCGCATGGGCAAGCGCTTGCTCGCGCAGCGCCATATAGGGCAAAACATGCTCGAGCGAGCCGCGCGCGTCGTGAAAATTCAGTCCTTTCTCGCTCCTGGCGGCATAGTCGATCGCCTCCGCAAACGTGGCGAAGTCGGCGCGCCGGCGCGGCAGCGGACAGTCGTTCGGCGTCGGGATAAGTCCAGCGTCGGTCATGGCGTCGTTGTCTCTGAAGTCCCCCGGCCCTGTGGTTGCAAGCCTGTTAAAGCGTGCCATGTCACGAGGCAAGTGACGCCCCGGTGAACACCTGTTGCAGCGCTGCGCATTGCTGTGGCACGTCACCTGTCATGGACCGCAGGCGCAGCAGACAGAAGCCACGGCCGCTGACCGCCGCGCGTCTCGACGAACTGGCGCTGGCCTATGTGGCGCGGTTCGCCACCAGCACGGGCAAGCTGGAAACCTATCTGCGCCGCAAGCTGCGCGAGCGCGGCTGGGATGCGGAGGGGAGTGCCGGCGGCGGCATTCCGGATGACGGCGATGCGGCCGTGCAGGCCATCGTGCAGCGGTTCGTCGCGGCCGGATACGTGGATGACGCCGCCTTCGCGCAGGGACGGGCCCGCGCGCTCGCACAGCGCGGGTATGGGGCGCGCCGGGTCGATGCGGCGCTGCGCGCGGCGGGGATCGACGCGCCGCTGCGAACCCGCAGCGGACCTTCGCCCCGGCAGCAGCGGGAAGCCGTGCTCGCCCTGGCTCGCCGCCGCCGCATCGGCCCCTTTGCCGACGCCTCCCACATCGGAGCGAGCGATCCGGCCGCGCGGCAGAAGGCGCTTGCCATGCTGCTGCGCGCGGGTCACGAACCGGACATGGCCCGGGCGGTGCTCGCGCTGCGCACGCCGCAGGAGGCGGACGCATGGCTCGCGGACACGGACCAAGACCGGCACGAGGACGGAGGAAAAGGCTGGTGAGAACTTGGCACATCCTAGCGGTCGCCGCGGCGACACTGGCGCTGCCGTCATGCTATTCGCAAGCGGCTGAGTCGCAGGCCCCGGCAACCGGTGTCGCCGCGCCGCAAGCGTCCCGCCATCCGCTCAGCGGGCTCGAGGTGGTGCCGCTGACCGTCACCAGCGCCACCGGCACGCACCGCTTCCGGGTGGAAGTCGCCCGCACGCCGGCGCAGCAGCAGCGCGGACTGATGGAGCGCACTTCGCTGGCGCCGGACGAGGGCATGATCTTCCCCTACAATCCGCCGGCGATGCAGAGCTTCTGGATGCGCAACACGCCGCTGTCGCTCGACATCATCTTCATCGGGCCGGACGGGCGCATCATCAACATCGCCGCGCAGACGCAGCCGCTCAGCGACACGCCCGTGCTCTCGGATGCGCCGGCTAGCTTGGTGCTCGAAATCCGGGGCGGGCGGGCTGCGGAACTGGGCATCCGGCCGGGCGACCGGGTGGAGTGGTAAAGACGGCGGGCATGGCTGCGACCGAGCCGGGCGCAGCATGCGCGGGTGCCCTCTGCGCGGTGCACAGGCTTCTTTCCCGGCCGCGGGCTTTCGGCTAACGGCTGCCCGCATGAGCGTATTGGCCAAGATCTTCACCTGGTGGAACGGCGCCACCATCGGCACCGACCTGTTCACGCGCCGACGCGGCGAAAAGGTGGGCACGGACGCGCAGGGGAACGTCTACTACCGCGAGAAACGCCGCGGCAAGGGCGCCGGGCGCGAACGCCGGTGGGTCATCTACGAAGGCGCCAACGATGCGAGCCGCGTGCCGCCGGAATGGCATGGCTGGCTGCATGGGGCCTTCGACGACGTGCCGGAAAGCCACCTTCCCCCGGCGCGCATCTGGGAAGCGGACTATTCCCCCAACGCGACCGGCACGGCCGCCGCCTACCGCCCGCAGGGAGCGCTGGAGCGGGGTGGCCGCCGACCGCGAACCTCGGGCGACTATGACGCCTGGTCCCCCGACAGCGACGCGGCGGCATGACAGGCCTCGGCCCGGCACGCGCGGGCGGAGCGCTCATGGCCGCGACGCTGCTTGCCGTATCCGGCTGTTCGGACGCGTCACCGCCATCGCCGCGCGCCGCCGAGACGCAGCTGCCTCCCGAACTCGCGCAGGCGCCCGCCGAGCCACCGGTCACGGCCGAAGACGCGCCCGGCACGCCGATGGCCGAGCGGGTGGCCACCATCGGCGTGCTGAACAAGCGCAACAATCTGTCGCAGGATCTCGAGATGCGGCCGGGCGAGACGCGGCGGATCGGCGACCTCGTCGTGCGTCTTTCCGCCTGCGAGCGGACGGCGCCTTGGGAAGTGCCGCCCGAGACGGGTGCCTTCGTTCAGGTGCAGGTGGCCGAGCGGCGAGGCGGCGGCGCGGAGAGCTGGCGGCAGATCTTCTCGGGCTGGCTGTTCAAGAACTCGCCCTCGCTCAACGTGGTCGAACACCCCATCTACGATGTCTGGGTCAAGAACTGCGCGATGAGCTTCCCGGGAGACGAGGCGCCGGCGGGTACCGCGCCCGCCGCATCGCCGTCACCGGCGCCGTCTCCGACCCGGTCTCCTGCGCCCACTGCCTGAAACCACGCCACCGCATCGGCGATCGTCATCGCAGGCGTGCCGCGCGCCGCCCTGACCCGGCGCAGGTATTCGGCCTGGTCGATCGGGACCGCGCCCATGCTGGCAAGATGCCCGGTCATGAACTGGCAGTCGAGCAGGCAGAACTCCGCGCGGCGCATCGCCGCGACCAGCCAGGCGAGCGCAACCTTGGAGGCGTTGTCCGCGCGGCTGAACATGCTTTCGCCGCAGAACACCCGGTCGAACGCCACACCGTACAGCCCGCCGACCAGTTCACCCTCCTGCCAGCACTCGATCGAGTGGGCATGCCCGGCCTTGTGAAGCGCGACATAGCTTGCCTCGATCCGTCGGCTGATCCAGCTGTCGGGCTGATCGGGCCGGGGTTCCGCGCAGCGGGCGATGACCTGTTCGAAGGCGGTGTCGCAGGTCACGGCAAAGCGGTCGCGCGCCAGCACCCGGCGCATGGACCGCCCGAGGTGCAGCCCGTCGAGCGGGATCACCGCCCGTTCGCGCGGCTCGACCCAGAAGATTTCGCTGTCCTCCCGCGCCTCGGCCATCGGAAAGATGCCCGAGCGGTAGGCGTCGAGCAGCAGACGCGTCGGAATGGGCTTCTGAACGGCAGCGTGCATGGACGCCTTTCACGACGGTGCGGGTGTGCTCAGGCAGCGCACATCGCCGCCATCGGTTCCGCGTCCCGTCGCATCCGGGCACCCGCGCTGACGTGTGGGGCGCTGCGGCCTCTTGTCACGTTCGCGCAACATGCCTAAGCCCGCACCGGCTGCAGGGGTGTAGCTCAGCTGGTAGAGCATCGGTCTCCAAAACCGAGGGCCACGGGTTCGAATCCTGTCACCCCTGCCATTCCTCCCGCCATGACCGAGGCGCCGGGCCGTGCTTCGGACGCCCTTCAAACCGAGGCGGTGCAGGCTCTGGCTGAGGTTCCCCCTCACGAACCCGGTAATCAGGGCCGCTTGCGCTCGACCGGCCACGTGTGGTTGCCCGAGCAGGGCCTCTCCGACGACAAGGCACGCATGTCGCGGTGCCGCGCCACAGCTGCGCTTCCTGCCGCGTTAAAGGCTTGGTGCAGCGCGATCAGGGAAGCATTCACCGGCCAGCAAAGAGCGGCGGTGCTCGGCTGGCGCGGGTATCCTACACGGCTTTTGGAGCCTGACCCTCTGGCCCGTCGAGATCCACAAACCAGCAGAAGGTGCCGATCGGCGGAAGCAAATGGTCTCGCCAGACGGGCGGCCCGTCATCCGCCCCAATTCGGCACACCTCAACCGAAGCATGCATGATCGGTTGACGAGTGGTCAAAGCAGGAGGAACTTTGCGGCGAGTGGAGTGTTTCTGTCGTTGAGTCGAGGCACTAGCGAGGGAGCGTACCATGGCCACCTACACCATTCGAAGCAGCCAGCCTGATCCGTGGATCGTTCCGCGTCCGTATTGCGACCCCTCGATCCGGCGGCAGACCTACGGTCGGATCCAGCCGATGGAGCAGCCGGGTTTCTGGCGGCGGGTGCTTGGCCGCGCGTGAGACGGTGCGCGGGCGGGCGTTCTTCCGGGTGACGCGCTGCGCCTGCGGCTGACGTGCATCAACCTGTTATCGCGTCCGGCCGTGGCGGCAATACGGATAGCGAGGCGGAACGGCGCTCTTGCGCATCCGGCCGGGTTGGCATAGGGGCGGATGTGCTGCCTGCGGGCGGCGCCCACCCGAGCAGCGTGCCCGCCGCCGACCATCAGGTCCTGACGGTTGGCCGATGGCTCGCGCGGCTGCGGCCGCGTACCCGCCACCCAGATTTCTGCCGAGGACCATGGCCAAGACTTCTCCCGCCGAATTCATCAACCAGGTGCGGACCGAAGCCCGCAAGGTGGTGTGGCCCACGCGCGAGGAAACCGTGCGCCGGGCGATCTTCGTGTTTATCATGACGCTGATCCTTTCCCTGTTCTTCCTCGGCGTGGACTCGGCCTTCGGCGCAGTGGTGCGTTGGCTTCTCTCACTGATCTGAGCGCAGGGACGAGGCTCCCGCGCCGGCATCGGGCATCGACAGGAACACGGAACACCTCATGGCACGCTGGTACATCATTCACGCTTACTCCGGTTTCGAGAACAAGGTCCGCGACTCAATTCTAGCCGAGGCTGCCCGTCTGGGGCTGTCGGACGGTGTGGAGCAGGTCGAGGTGCCGACCGAGACCGTGACGGAGGTGAAGCGCGGCAAGAAGGTGCAGAGCGAGCGCAAGTTCATGCCGGGCTACGTGCTGGCCAAGCTCAACATGACCGACGACATCTACCATCTGGTCAAGAACACGCCCAAAGTCACCGGCTTCCTCGGTTCCAACAACAAGCCCCAGCCGATCTCCGAACGGGAAGCCGCGCGCTATTTCGGCGGAATGGAGGAGGCAAAGGCCGCGCCCAAGAAGCAGGTCAGCGTGCCGTACGAGATCGGCGACCAGGTCAAGGTGCTCGACGGGCCGTTCCAATCCTTCAACGGGGTGGTCGAGGAGCTCGACTTCGACAAGCAGCGGGTCAAGGTGTCCGTGTCGATCTTCGGGCGCGCGACGCCGTTCGACCTCGACTTCGAGCAGGTTGAACTCGTCAAGTAAGCGGCCCGCCCCTGGCGCGGCCTTCCGGACCGGAATTCCGCATCCCGCGGGTGGCGCGCGCGCCTGACTGCGGGCATGGTGGGGCGGCGGCCGGCCGGTGTGCCCGCCGGTCCGAGCGGGAGATCCGATGGCCGAGCTTGTCACCCACTCGCTGTTCTCGGAAATATCGGCCCTGCTCATTCTGGCCGGAGTGGTCGGGCTGATCGGGCACCTCCTGCGCCAGCCGCTCGTGGTCAGCTACATCGTGGTCGGCATCATCGCCGGTCCCTCGCTGCTCAACCTGGTCCAGTCGGAAGGGCCGCTCGAACTGCTGTCGGACCTCGGCATCGCGGTGCTGCTGTTCCTCGTCGGGCTGAAGATGGACTACCGGCTGATCCGGTCGCTCGGCTTTGTCTCGCTGACCACCGGCCTCGGCCAGGTGGTGTTCACCTCCGTCTTCGGCTTCCTCATCGGTCTCGCCCTGGGCCTCGGCGTCGTGCCGAGCCTCTACATCGCGGTCGCGCTGACCTTTTCGAGCACCATCATCATCGTCAAGCTGCTCACCGACAAGCGCGAACTCGACTCGCTGCACGGGCGGGTCGCGCTCGGCTTCCTCATCGTGCAGGACATCGTCGTGGTGCTGTCGATGGTGGCGCTGTCGACCCTCGTGATCGGCAGCACCGTTACCGGCAGCGACACGACCGTCGCCGGTGCGCTGGCGGCGGCGGCGTCGATGGCGGGGCTGGTGGTGCTGATCATCCGCTACGCGGCGCGGCCGCTGACTCGGCGCCTGGCCGAAAACCAGGAACTGCTGATCCTGTTCTCGCTTGGCCTTGCCGCGCTGTTCGCTGCCATCGGCGAGTATCTGGGCCTCGGCATCGAACTCGGCGGGCTGTTTGCCGGCGTCGCCTTGGCCTCGACGCCCTATCGCGACTCCATCGCTTCGCGCATGGCGCCGCTGCGCGACTTCCTGCTGCTGTTTTTCTTCCTCCATCTCGGTTCGCAGCTCGATCTCGAGGTGCTGGGCGCCAATGTGCCTGCTGCGCTGGTGTTCTCCCTCTTCGTGCTGATCGGCAATCCGCTGATCGTGATCGTCATCATGGGGCTGATGGGCTACCGCAAGCGCACCGGCTTCCTCGCCGGGCTGACGGTCGCGCAGATCAGCGAGTTCTCGCTCATCTTCATCGGCATGGGCGTCGCGCTCGGACAGGTGACGGAGGCGGAACTGGGGCTCGTCACCCTGGTCGGGCTGATCACCATCGCCGCCTCCACCTACATGATCACGTTCTCGCACCGGCTGTATCCGCTGTTCGAGCCGCTGCTCGGCTGGGCGGAGCGGGCACGGCCGAAGCGCGAGGAGGCGGACGAGCAGCGCGACCGGCCCGCGCCGCCCAAGGTGCTGCTCCTCGGGCTGTCGAAGCTCGGCGGGGCGCTCGCCCGCCGGCTCCAGGCCGCAAACGTGCCGCTGCTGGCCGTCGATTTCGACCCGGGCGTGGTGGAGACGTGGCAACGGCTGGGGCTGAACGCCGTCTACGGCGACGCGACCGACCCGGACTTCCTGTGCGAGCTGCCGCTCCAGCATGCCCGCTGGGTCATCTCGACCTTCGCGCATCACGGGCCGAGCATGACGAGCCACGATCCGCGCCAGACCCTCATCAACACGCTGAAGGCGGAAGGGTTCGGCGGGCGCGTCGCCATTGCCGTCTACAACCACGATGCGAAGACCGACATGAAGGCGGCCGGCGCCGACATCATCCTGCAACCGTTCGAGGATGCGGCGGAGGCCACCATGGCGCGGGTCATGGCCGAACTGGAGAACGAACAGGAAGAGCCGCCTCAGGCGCAGGCCGTCTGATCCGCGTCGCCACCTCGTCCCGTCCACGGCCTCGCCCGGACAGCGGCGGAGCAGAGGCCGCACCCCGCGCTTGTGTCCCGCGCCCGATGTGCTATGGGGCGCGCCTTCCGAAGACCAACGGAAACCCTTGCGGGAGGCGCTGCGCACGCGCGCCGCTTGCACCGCTTACCATGAGCCGGGCCGCGCCTGCGGCCGGGCGACATTGAGAAAGGAGGCCTCATCATGGCCAAGAAGATTACTGGCTACATCAAGCTGCAGGTGCCCGCCGGCACCGCCAATCCGTCTCCCCCGATCGGCCCCGCGCTCGGTCAGAGAGGCGTCAACATCATGGAGTTCTGCAAGGCCTTCAACGCCGCGACGCAGGATCTCGAGAAGAGCGCGCCCATTCCGACGGTCATCACCGTCTATGCGGACCGCTCGTTCTCGTTCGTCACCAAGACCCCGCCGGCTTCCTTCTACCTCAAGAAGGCGGCCAACCTGAAGTCCGGGTCCAAGGAACCGGGCAAGGTGTCCGCCGGCACCATCAAGCAGTCCGCCGTGCGCGAGATCGCCGAGGCCAAGATGGCGGACCTCAACGCCAACGACATCGAACAGGCGATGAAGATCATCGAGGGGTCCGCCCGCTCGATGGGTCTCGAAGTGGTGGAGGGCTGATCATGGCGAAGATGACCAAGCGGCAGCAAGCCATTGCGGCGAAGATCGACCGCGAGCGGCTGTACACGGTGGACGAGGCGCTTGCCACGCTGCGCGAACTGGGCGAGCTGACCAAGTTCGACGAGACGATCGAAGTGGCGATGAACCTGGGCGTCGATCCGCGGCACGCCGACCAGATGGTGCGCGGCATGGTGTCGCTGCCCTCCGGCACCGGCAAGGATGTGCGGGTGGCGGTGTTCGCCCGCGGCGACAACGCGCAGAAGGCGCTGGATGCCGGTGCGGACAAGGTCGGTGCCGAGGACCTGATGGAGGACATGCAGGCCGGCAATGTCGACTATGACCGGGTCATTGCGACGCCCGACATGATGGGGGTCGTGGGGCGGCTGGGCAAGCTGCTCGGTCCCAAGGGGCTGATGCCCAATCCCAAGCTCGGCACCGTCACGCCCAACGTTGCGCAGGCGGTCAAGGACGCCAAGGGCGGTCAGGTCGAGTTCCGCGTCGAGAAGCAGGGCATCATCCACTCCGGCATCGGCAAGATGAGTTTCGCCGACGACGCGCTGAAGGCCAACTTCCGCGCTCTGACCGATGCGGTGGTCAAGGCCAAGCCGGCCGGCGCGAAGGGCAAGTATGTGCGCAAGGTGTCGCTCTCTTCGAGCATGGGTCCGGGCCTGAAGCTCGACCTTGCCGAGGTCGAGGGGGCCTGAGCCTCACGCCGGAACCCCCCGCGGGATACCACCCGCCGGGGGGTTCAGGCACCGCGCACCGGAGCCATCGGCGTTCTCGGGCGTTCCCGTTTTTGCGAACAGTGAGAAAGGTGAGCGATGGGCTGGCTGTGGATGCTGGTGACGGTGCTTGGGGTGGTCCTGCTCGGGGCGGCGATCCTCTACGCCTTTCGCGCCAACAAGTCCGCGCCGCCGCGCAACGTGGCTGTGGCGGAGGAAGGCGCGCGGGAGGTGCGCGACGAGCTTGCCGAGGATCAGGCGCGCCGCGGGGAGTGACAGGTCGGGGAGTGACAGGCCTGCGGTTCGGCCGTGGTCAGATGCCGCCCTCGGTCACGTCCCAGCCGCTTTGCTCCAGCTGACGGCGCAGGTCATCGCGGCAGGCCGCCATCCGCTCGGCATCGGTTGACCGGATCACGAAGTTCGATCCGACGCGGCCTTCGCGGAAGAAGGGATAGCTGCCGATCTGGCAATCGTTGTGGGCGCGCTCGACGTCGCGCAGCAGGATGGCGACCTCGCTCTCCGGGATGAAGCCGCCGATCGTCGCGCTCTGCAGCGGGCGCCCGCCCTCCAGAGTTCCGGTCAGAGCATCGAGCATGCCGGCGGTGATGTGCGGCACGCCCGCCATGAGGAAGATGTTGCCAAGCCGGATGCCGGGTGCGCCGGACATGCGGTTGGGGATGAGTTCGGCGCCTTCCGGCACCCGCGCCATGCGCAGCCGGCCCTCGGTCAGCCCGCCCTTGTCGCGGTAATAGGCGTCGAGAGCGGCGCGCGCCTCCGGGTGGATCACCACCGCCAGACCCAGCGCCCGCGCCACCGCATCGACGGTGATGTCGTCATGCGTGGGTCCGATGCCGCCGGTGGTGAACAGATAGTCGTGCTCTGCCCGCAGCGCGTTGACGGTGGCGGCGATCCGTTCCTCGTCGTCCGGCACCACCCGCACTTCCTGCAGGCGAATGCCCTGCACCTGTAGCCAGCTCGCCACCTGGGCGATGTTGCGGTCGTGCGTGCGGCCGGACAGGATTTCGTCGCCGATGACGCACAGCGCCGCCGTGTAGATCCGCTCGGAGTCGGGTGTCATGCGGCGGCGTCTATACGAACAGCGTTGTGTCCGCACCAGCCGGACGGCGGCCACTCAGGGTCATGCCGCAGCAGCTTCCGCACGGTCTGCACCCGCGCGGGCATCTGAAAGGGCCTGACCGGGACTTCGCCCGAAGTCGAGGATGCCGTCCTCCACCGGCTGCTGCATCATCCTGCGGTCGCGCCGGTAGTCCTGGCTGAGCCGCCACGGCCAGGTCTTGGCGCTCTGCGGCATCAGGTGCAGCGCGCGCTGAAGATATCCGGAGGAAAAATCGAACACGTTCTCCACGGTCAGTCCGTGCTCCGCCGGCAGGCGCGGAACGGCGACCAGCGCGCCCTTTTCGGCCATGGTGTTGAGCACCCGGCACACGAAATCGGCGTTGAGATCGGCGCGCAGGGTCCAGCTCGCGTTGAGGTAGCCGAACACGACGGCAAGGTTCGGCACGTTCGAGAACATGCAGCCCTTGTAGTAGAAGTGGTCGCTGAACGTGACCGGCTCCCCGTCGAGGCTGATGGCGATCTTGCCGGCGACGGCGAGGCTGAGGCCCGTGGCGGTCACGATGATGTCGGCCGGCAGCAGCGTGCCGGATGCCAGCCGCACACCTTCCGCTTCGAACCCGGCGATGGTGTCGGTGACGATGCTCGCCCGGCCGTCGCGGATGGCGGCGAAGAAGTCGTCATCCGGGACGAGGCACACCCGCTGCTCCCACGGATTGTAGGGCGGGGTGAAGGCCGCCCGGTCGAACTGCGGCCCGAGCGCCCTGGCGATGCGGTCGTGCATCAGCTTGGCCACCTTGTCGGGACGCGTGCGTGCCCGCTTGAAGCCAAGATCCTGCATGACGATGTTCTTCCACCGGGTGAGCCGGTAGGCCAGGCGTTCCGGAAGGATCCGGCGCAGCAAATTCGCCAGCCGGTCCTTGGCTGGCCGGCCGAACATCCAGGTGGGGGTGCGCTGCAGCATCGTGACATGGGCGGCATCACGCGCCATCGCCGGAACGATGGTCACCGCCGTGGCGCCGGATCCGATCACGACGACACGCTTGCCGGTGTAATCCAGATCCGCCGGCCAGAACTGGGGATGAACGACCCGCCCCCGGAACGCGCTCAGGTCGAAGCCGGGATCATAGGGCGTGTCGTAGTCGTAGTAGCCGGCGCCGAGATACAGCCAGCGGGCGGTGACCTGCCGCGCCGGCCCGTCGCCATCCTTGATGTCCACGGTCCAGCGGGCGTTGGCGTGGGACCAGTCGGCGCGGATCACTGTGGTGTTGAAGCGGATGTGCCGGGCGAGATCCCGCTCCGCCACGATGCGGTGGAGGTATTCGAGAATGGCGTCACCGTCCGCGATGCTCTTCTCGTGACGCCACGGGGCGAACTCGTAGCCCAGCGTGTGCATGTCGCTGTCGGACCGCACACCCGGATAGCGGAACAGATCCCAGGTGCCGCCGATCTCCGCCCGGCGTTCCACAATGGCGAAGCTGCGGCCGGGACACTTGTCCTGCATGTGCGCGGCCATGCCGATGCCGGACAGTCCGGCGCCGACGATCAGCACATCCACGTCGACGTCACCGCTCGCCATCACTCGTCTCCCGCGCTCGTTCCGGAGAGACTAGGCCGTCGCCGCCCTTTTGGCCAGACGCTCGCATCGCGCGGTCGGACCGTCAATCCAGCACCCCCTCCAGCGTGCCTAGGCCATCCTCCCCATAAAGGTAGGCCGAAACGAAGTCGCCGAACTGCTCAAGCCGCGCACGGTCCTCCACATACAGGCTGCCGCGACGGAACACGGCGATGCCCGCGCGCCGGAGCTGGCCAAGGCTGCGGTTCATGTGGATGGGCGTGACGCCGCACATCTCGGCGAGGTTCGCCTGCGTCAGTGGCGTGCGCACGACGCCGGGTTCGCCGAGGCCCACCATCTCCAGCCGGTGCCACAGTTCCGCGAAGATGTGCGCAACCCGCTGAGCCGCCTGAAGCTGCTCCAGCTTGCAGATCCATTCGCGGTGGATGGCGGCGTCCAGAAGGGTGGAAAACCACAGCAGCCGCCCGAGCTTGGGATCGGTGGCCAGAACCTCGTCGATCTTGCGGTGAGGGACCACCGCGACGCGCGCCGTGCCAAGAGCCACGAGATCGTGATCGAGGCGCTTCAACGCATAACCATGGAGGTCCACGAAATCGCCTGGCACCTGGAGGCTCACGATCGACCGCTCGTTGTTGTGCCAGATGGTGCGGATCATGAAACCGTCGACGAGCATCGCGCTGCAGTCGAGAACCTCGCCCCGACGGATGAGCACCTCTCCGTCGGCAAGCGTGCGCACATCGCTCGGCAGCGCCTCGAGCCGCTGCTTCTCGGCCGTGCTCAGCAGGCTGCGGCGCCGTCCAAGCAGAAATCGGCCCGTGTTGGGGTAGCGCTCCCACTCTGGAAGTTCAGCCTTGGTCATTGCGCGTCCTGTCCCCTCCTGCCCACGCCGCGCGGGTCGTCGTCAACTCCGGTCCACATGTGGCGCGCTTCACTGGCATGCGCATGAAACCCTTGTCAATTTGTCCGATGGAACTGAGCGTTTACAGATATAAAAAAGCCTTTATATGTAGCGGTCATGCGCAGTGAAACGCTCTTCCGCGCCCTTGGCGACAGCACGCGGCTTCGCATTCTTCATCTGATCGGCTCCACCGAGCTGGCGATCGGGGAACTGGCCGCCATTCTCAATCAGAGCCAGCCACGGGTTTCGCGTCATGTCGCGATCCTGTGCGATGCCGGTCTTGCCGAAAGGCGGCGCGAGGGCAGCTGGGTGTTCATCCGTGCCGCTGCGCCCTTGGCTCGGGACGGGCAAGTGTCGATCGAGGTGGCGCGGCTCTTGGCGGCGGTGCGGCGGGCCGACGGTGAACTCGGCGACGCCTGCCGGCGCGATGTCGAGCGCCTTGAAGAGATCAAGGCGCAGCGCGAGAGCGCGGCGGCCGCCTATTTCGCGGCACACGCGCATCAATGGGACGAATTGCGGCGGATGCACAGTCCCGACACGCAGGTCGAGGACGCCTTGCTGAAGGCGCTCGGCAACAGGTCCATCGGCCATCTTCTTGATCTGGGGACGGGCACGGGACGCATGGCCGAGTTGATGGCGCCGCTGGCGACGCGGGTGACGGCGCTCGACAAGAGCCTCGACATGCTGCGGCTGGCGCGGGCCCGTCTCCAGCATCTGCCGCAGACCGGGGTCGAGGTCGTGCACGGCGATCTGGCGGCGCTGCCCTTTGCGGCCTTCTCCTTCGACACGGTGCTGCTCCACCAGGTGCTCCACTTCGTGCAGGATCCGGTGGCCGCTCTGCTCGAATCGGCGCGGGTGACCGCTCCCGGCGGGCGGGTCGCGGTGGTGGACTTCGCGTCCCATCAGCTCGACGAGCTGCGCGAGCGGCACGCGCATGTGCGTCTGGGATTTGCCGACGACCAGATGGCGCAGATGTTCACCCGTGCGGGGCTGGTGATGGAGGAGACGGCGGCGCTCGAAGGGGGCAGGCTGGTGGTCAAGATCTGGATCGCCGCCAAGCCCGATCATCCCGTCAGCGCGTCGGTCCCTTCGGCGAGGGCGTCCTGATGCTCGACCGTGTCCGCGAACAGCGCACTGCGGCCGAACCGTCGCTGTTCGCGTCCCTGCCCGGTGACATCTCGGCCAGCTTCGAGTTCTTCCCGCCCAAGACCGAGCGGATGGAGGAACAGCTCTGGGACGCCGTGCTCCAGGTCCGGGATCTGCGGCCCGCCTTCGTGTCCGTCACCTATGGGGCAGGGGGGTCGACGCGTGAGCGGACGCACAACACGGTTGCCCGCATCATTGCCGAAGCCGGGCTGCCGGCGGCGGCCCACCTCACCTGCGTGGATGCCAGCCGCGCGGAGACCCGCGCGGTGGCGGAGCGGTACTGGAGTGCAGGCGTGCGGCACATCGTTGCTCTTCGCGGCGATGCCGGCACCCCCGGCGCGCCGTTCACGCCGCATCCCGAAGGCTATGCCAGCGCCGAGGAACTCGTGCGTGGCCTGCTCGAGGTGGCACCCTTCGAGATCACCGTCGCCGCCTATCCCGAAACGCATCCGGACGCCGTGTGCGCGCGCAGCGACCTCGACAACCTCAAGCGCAAGATCGACGCCGGCGCGACGCGCGCCATCACCCAGTTCTTCTTCGATGCGGAGACGTTCCTGCGGTTCCGCGACAAGGCCGAAGAATGCTGCATCGGCGTGCCGCTCATCCCGGGCATCCTGCCCGTCACCAATGTCGCGCAGGCGCGCCGGTTCGCGGAACAGTGCGGTGCGCACATGCCCGAATGGCTCGACGGCCTGTTCGACGGCCTGGACGAGCGTCCGGCGGCGCGGCAGCTGGTGGCCGCCACCGTGGCGGCCGAGCTGTGCCGCAAGCTCTATGCCGGCGGGGTGCGGCAGTTCCACTTCTACACGCTCAACCGGGCCGAGCTGTCCTATGCCATCTGCCACATGCTGGGCATGCGGCCGCACGGGGGCCGTGCATGAACGCCCGCGATGCCCTGCTTGCCGCGGCCAGTGAGGCCATTCTGGTCAAGGACGGCCCTTATGGCACCGCCATCCAGGCGTGCGCCCTGTCGGCCGACGATTATGGCGGATCGCTGGGCCTTGAGGCCGAGCAGAAGGGCAACAACGATCTTCTCAATCTGACCCAGCCCGGCGTGGTGCGCAGCATCTGCGACAGCTACATCGCCGCCGGCGCGCGGCTTCTTGCCACCAACACCTTCAACGCGAACCGCATCAGCCAGGCCGACTACGGGGCCGAGCACCTCACCGGCGCGATCAATCACGCCGCAGCCCGCATCGTGCGCGAGGCGACCGACGCGGCGACGGCGCGCGACGGGGTGCGGCGCTTCGTCGCCGGCGCCGTCGGCCCGACCAACAAGACCCTGTCGCTTTCGCCCCGGGTCGAGGATCCGGGCTACCGCGAAGTGAGCTTCGATGCCATGGCCGCCGTCTACCGCGAGCAGTGCGAGGCGCTGATCGAGGGCGGAGCGGATTTCATCCTGATCGAGACAGTGTTCGACACCCTCAACTGCAAGGCGGCGATCGCGGCGGTGCGGGAGGTGGAAAGGGATCTGGGCCGCTATGTGCCGATGATGATCTCGCTCACCCTGACCGACCTGTCCGGGCGCAACCTGTCGGGGCATACGGTGGAGGCGTTCTGGCATTCCGTGCGCCACGCGCGTCCGGTCGCGGTCGGCCTCAACTGCTCCTTCGGGGCCGAACAGCTGCGCCCCCACGTGCAGCTGCTGTCAGGGATCGTCGATGCCCTGCTGCTGGTCTATCCGAATGCCGGGCTTCCCAACGACCTCGGGCAGTATGACGAGGCGCCGCACACGACCGCCGCGCTGATCGAGCCGTGGGTCCAGGCGGGGCAGGTCAACATCGTGGGCGGCTGCTGCGGCTCCACGGCCGCGCACATCGCCGCCATTGCCGAGATGGTGCGCGCAGTGACACCGCGTCCCCTGCGCACCCTTGCGCCTGCGCTTCGCCTCGCGGGCCTCGAACCGTTCACGCTGGCCGCATGAGCGCGCTGTTCGACACAGGCGAGGCTCTGCCGCGCGGGCATGTGGCTGAAGCTGCCCGACCGGCGACAGGGAGGGGCACGCCGGCGGGGGATCGTTCCGCGCGGTTCGTCAACATCGGCGAGCGCACGAACGTCACGGGCTCGGCGCGGTTCAAGAAGCTGATCCTTGCGGGCGACTACACCGCGGCGGTCGAGGTCGCGCGCGAGCAGGTCGCGGGCGGCGCCCAGATCATCGACGTCAACATGGACGAGGGTCTGCTCGACGCCGAGGAGGCGATGACGACCTTTCTGAGGCTGATCGGCGCGGAACCCGACATCGCCCGGATCCCGGTGATGGTCGACAGTTCCCGGTGGGAGGTCATCGAGGCCGGGCTGAAATGCGTCTCGGGCAAGCCGATCGCCAATTCGATCAGCCTGAAGGAAGGCGAGCAGGCGTTCCTCGCGCAGGCGCGCATCTGTCTCGATCTGGGCGCAGCGGTCGTGGTGATGGCTTTCGACGAGGAGGGCCAGGCGGACACACGGGCGCGCAAGGCTGACATTTGCACCCGCGCCTACGCGCTGCTCACCGGCATCGGCTTCCCGCCCGAAGACATCATCTTCGATCCCAACATCTTCGCCGTCGCGACCGGCATGGAGGAGCATGACCGCTACGCGCTCGAGTTCATCGAGGCGTGCCGCGACATCAAGGAACGCTGTCCTCACGCGCGGATCAGCGGCGGGCTGTCGAACCTCTCGTTTAGCTTCCGCGGCAACGAGACCGTCCGGCGGGCCATGCATTCCGTGTTCCTGTACCACGCCATTCCGGCGGGGCTCGACATGGCGATCGTGAACGCCGGGCAGATGGACGTGTACGACACCATCGATCGGCATCTGCGGGACGCGTGCGAAGACGTCATCCTGTGCCGCCGGCCCGACGCGACGGAGCGGCTGATCGCCCTGGCGGAAAGCTACAAGGGCGCGGGCGAGCACACGGCGAAGGCCGAAGCCGAATGGCGCAGCCTGACGGTCGCACAGCGGCTGGAGCATGCGCTGGTCAAGGGCATCGACACCTTCATCGTCGCCGACACGGAAGAGGCGCGGCAGGCGGCCGCGCGCCCGATCGAGGTCATCGAGGGGCCGTTGATGGACGGCATGAACACGGTGGGTGACCTGTTCGGCAGCGGCAAGATGTTCCTGCCCCAGGTGGTGAAGTCCGCCCGGGTCATGAAGAAGGCCGTGGCGCACCTCATCCCGTTCATCGAGGCGGAAAAGGATCGCCTCGCGCCCGAAGACCGGCGCAGCAAGGGCCGCATCGTCATGGCGACGGTCAAGGGCGACGTTCACGACATCGGCAAGAACATCGTCGGCGTGGTGCTGCAGTGCAACGGCTACGAGGTCATCGACCTCGGCGTCATGGTGCCGTGGCCGCAGATCCTCGATGCGGCGAGGGAGCACCGGGCCGACATGATCGGCCTGTCGGGGCTGATCACGCCATCGCTCGACGAGATGGTGACGGTCGCACAGGAAATGGAGAAGGCCGGCATGTCGCTCCCGCTCCTCATCGGCGGGGCGACGACCAGCAAGGTCCACACCGCCCTGCGGATCGACGGTGCCTATTCGGGGCCGGTGGTCCATGTCCTCGACGCGAGCCGCGCGGTCGGCGTGGCCAGCCGGCTCCTGTCCAAGACGCAGCGCAGCGCCTTCGTGGCCGAGACGGCGACCGAGTATCAGGAGGTTCGGGACAAAAGGCAGGGCAAGGGACACTCGCCGCTGCTGCCGCTGGCCGATGCACGGGCCAATGGCTTTGCCGCCGACCCTGCCCTGAAGCCGCCGCCGCCGGCCCGCCCCGGCCGGCACGTGTTCGCCGACTGGCCTCTCGACGACCTCAGGGAAGCTATCGACTGGACGCCGTTTTTCCGCGCCTGGGAACTGCATGGCACCTTTCCGGCAATCCTTGACGACCCCGTCGTGGGCGCCAGCGCGCGCAGCCTCTTCGATGACGCGCGGGTCATGCTGGATGAAATCGTCTCCGGAAAGTGGCTGACGGCGCGCGGCGTCTGCGGGTTCTGGCCGGCGCGGCGCGAGGGTGACGATGTGGTGGTCGACGGGGGAACGCGTCTTGCGTTCCTGCGCCAGCAGGTCAGCAAGTCGCGCGGCCGCGCGAACTACTGTCTGGCCGACTTCGTCGACGCGCAGGACGACTGGCTGGGCGGGTTCGCGGTCGGGATGCATGGCCTCGAGCCGCATCTGGCGCGGTTCAGGAGTGCCCACGACGACTACCGCGACATCCTGCTGAAAGCGCTCGCCGACCGGCTCGCCGAGGCGTTCGCGGAGCGGCTGCACCAGCACGTCCGCACACGCCTCTGGGGTTACGCGCCCGACGAGGCGCTGTCGAACGACGCGCTGATCCGCGAGGAATACAGCGGCATCCGCCCTGCGCCCGGCTATCCGGCCTGCCCGGATCACAGCCTCAAGCCCGTGCTCTTCGATCTGCTCGGCGCGGAGGAGCACGCCGGGCTGAGCCTCACCGAAAGCTTCGCGATGCTGCCGACAAGCGCTGTGTCGGGCTTCTATTTCGCCCATCCGCAGGCGGAGTATTTCGGCGTGGCGCGGATCGGACGGGACCAGCTCGAGGATTATGCCGCCCGGCGCGCGGTGGCTCTGGCGCAGGCGGAGCGTTGGCTCAGGCCGAACCTCGACTGATCCCGGTCACGCCCGCCGGCGATGCCCCGTCCGGCTCAAGCCGCCGCAGCAGAGGCGTGACCATCGGCACGGTCAGCATGGTCGAGGCGACCGCCATCAGCAGCATGGCCGTGAACAGGTCGGCCGAAATGATGCCCCGGTCCAGCAGCACATTGGCGAAGATGATCTCGATCAGCCCCTTGGTCTGCAGCAGCCAGCCGATGACGCCCGCCTCTCCGGCTCGCCACCGCAGCAGCCGTCCGGCAAGACCAAGGCCGGCGAGCTTGCCCGTCACGGAGGCTGCGAGAAGAAGCGACGCCGCACCGAACACCGCCAGCCCGCCGACGTCCCACTGCGTGCGAAGTCCGGTTGAGAGGAAGAACACCGGCATCACCGTCAGCAGGACGGTGGCGCGGAAATTGTCGAGCGCCTCGCGCCCGAACCAGCGCACATCCAGCACCACGCCGGCCAGGAAGCCGCCCACCATGAAGTGCAGGCCGGCCCAGTCGGCGCCGAGCGCGACGGCCGCCAGCCACACCAGCCCGGCGATCCAGCGGTCCGTGGGCGCGAGGCGGCCGATGACACGCCTGACAAGAAAGGCGAGAACCACGAAGGCGAGCAGGAACAGCGCCTGCCGGCCGATCCGCGCCCAGTCCAGCAGGATCAGCGCCAGCACTCCCCAGATCGCCAGATCGTCGAGCGAGGCGTAGCGCAGGATCCGCTGGCCAAGGGGACGGTGCATCTGCCCGATCCGCTCCAGCAGCAGCACCAGTATCGGCAAGGCCGTCACCGCGCAGCCCATGCCGATGCCCAGCACGAGCTGCCACGGCGCGCCGCGACCGCCGCCCCACGCGGCACCGCTGGCCACCAGCACGAGGGCGGCGAGGCAGCCGAACACGAACGGGGTGACGAGCGCCAGGCTCGCGGTGAGCGCCGTCTCCGCCCGCGCCGTCCAGGCGGCGCGCAGATCGAGTTCCAGACCTGCCGACCAGACGAACAGCAGCACCGCCCACCATCCCAGCCCGTTGAGTGCGGTGACGACCTCAGGCTGAAAAACCGCGGCGTGAACGGCCGGAAAGGCGGCGCCGAGCACGCCCGGCCCGAGCAGCACCCCCGTCACGATCTGCACCACCACCAGCGGCGCCCAGCGATCAGTCCGCAACAGCTTCCAGATCGCCCACGGCGCGGCGAAGATGAGCAGCATGGCAATCAGGTAGAGTTCGACTGTCGACATGCGAGACCCCCTCGCGCGCCTCATACGGGCGGCACGTGTGGCCGGCCATGGGGAAAAGGCGCTCGGGTGGCAGCAAGGTCATTGACGGCCATCGGGCGATGGCGCAGGACCGCACGTGTCGGTCGCGGGAGTGATTCTGCGGCAGGACACGCGCGGGAGAGTTCGCCGGTCTGTCTGCCGCCATGGCGGACCCGCCCGGCGGCGCCGAAGGAGCAACCGCCCCGGAATCTCTCAGGCCACCGGACCGCGCGGGTTCAACGACACTCTGGAAAGCGTCGTCGGCGGCAACGCCGCGGCCACCGAAGGGGGAAACCGCCGTCTGCCCGACGCGGTGAAGCTCTCAGGTTCTCCGACAGAGGGGGCAACGGGTCCGCTTCGCTGGTGAGGCGCGGCCGTGCGTGTCGGGAGCTGCCGTGGACGACGACCTGCAACCGGAACTGCTCCTGCTGCCGCTGGACGGCTGGCATCGCCGGCAGGGTGCGCGCATGGTGCCGTTCGCCGGCTACGAGATGCCGATCCAGTACACGGGCGAGGGCGGCGGGATCGTGGCCGAGCATCACTGGACCCGGACCAGTGCGGGCCTGTTCGACGTCAGCCACATGGGCCAGCTGGTCGCCTCGGGTGCGGGCGCGGGCGCGGCGCTCGACGCGCTCCTGCCCGCGCATGTGTCGCGGCTGAAACCGGGCCGGGTGCGCTACTCGCTCCTCCTCGCGGAGGACGGCGGGATTCTCGATGACCTCATGGTCACCAACATCACGGAAGACGATGGCGAGGCGCGCTATCTCCTCGTGGTGAACGGGGCGACGAAATGGGACGACATCGCCTATCTGCGCGAGCATCTGCCCGATGAGGTGACGCTGACCCATCTCGACGAGCAGGCGCTCCTCGCCTTGCAGGGACCGGCAGCCGACACGGTGCTCCGTCGCCTGTTTCCGCAACTCCCCGAAAATTTCGTGTTCATGCAGTCCGTCGCGATCCGCAACGAGGACACGGTCTTGCGGGTGTCGCGGTGCGGCTACACCGGGGAAGACGGGTTCGAGCTGTCGGTCCCCGCCGACCGGGCCGAGGCGCTGGCCGATCTGCTGGTGGCGCAGCCCGAGGTCCGGCCCGCGGGGCTGGGCGCCCGCGACTCGCTCAGGCTGGAGGCGGGCCTGCCGCTCTACGGTCATGACATGGACGCCAGCCGCGATCCGGTCAGCGCCGACCTCGGCTTCGCGCTGACGAAAAGCCGACGCGAACAGGGCGGCTGGACAGGGCATGCGGCCTGTGCCGCCAAAATTGCCGGCGGCGTGCCGGAGAGGCGGGTAGGCCTCGTCCTCGACGGCCGCCTGCCCGCCCGCGAAGGCGCGGTGGTGTACGACGGCGCGCGTCCGGTCGGGCAAGTGACGAGCGGCGGCTTCTCCCCCACACTCGGCCATCCTGTCGCCATGGCCTATGTCGCGGCGGATCACGCCGCTGCCGGAACCCCCGTCGAGGTGGAGGTGCGCGGCAAGCGGCTTCCGGCCACCGTGGCGCCGCTGCCCTTCGTACCCCATCGCTACCATCGAGGACACTGACGCATGGCACGCTATTTCACCACCGAGCACGAGTGGATCGATGTCGACGGCGATGTCGCCACCGTGGGGATCACGGATTACGCACAGGAGCAGCTTGGCGACATCGTCTTCGTCGACCTGCCGGAGGACGGCGCCGAAATCGCCAAGGGCAAGGATGCGGCCGTGGTCGAAAGCGTCAAGGCCGCCAGCGACGTCTACTCCCCCGTATCGGGGACGGTCGTGGAAGCGAACGCCGCGCTTCAGGACGATCCGGCGCTGGTCAACTCGGACCCCGAAGGCGAAGGCTGGTTCTTCAAGCTGGCGATCGCCGACGAGAGCGAGCTTGCCGGGCTGATGGACGAGGCGGCCTACCGGGAGTTCGTCGCCAATCTCTGACCGGGCCGGAGCGAAACGGCCGAGCAAGGAAGACTGCCCATGCGCTACCTCCCTCTGACCGACAGCGACCGGCAGGCCATGCTCAGCACGATCGGCGCCGGAAGCATCGACGATCTGTTCGCCGACGTGCCGCGCGAAGCATGGCTCGACGGGCCGATCGAGGGTTTGCCGCTGCATGCGTCCGAACAGGCGGTGGAACGCCACATGCGCAAGCTGGCCCGGCAGAACGTGACGGCCGGCGATGTGCCGTTCTTCCTCGGCGCCGGGGCCTACCGGCACCATATCCCGGCATCGGTCGACCACATCATCCAGCGCGGCGAGTTCCTGACCGCCTACACGCCCTACCAGCCCGAGATCGCGCAGGGCACGCTGCAGATGCTGTTCGAGTTCCAGACGCAGGTGGCGCGCCTGTATGGCTGCGCGGTGGCGAACGCGTCCCTGTATGACGGGTCCACGGCCTGCTGGGAAGCGATCGGCATGGCGCGGCGGATCACCCGGCGCAATCTGGCGATCCTCGATGCCGGCCTGCATCCGCATTACGTCGAGGTTGCGCGCACCATGGCGCGGTTCACCGGCGACCGGATCGACCATGTGCCGCCCGTGCTCGAGGCCGGCTGCGGCGAGGACGCGCTGATCGCACGGATCAAGGCCGCCGAGCCAAGCTGCGTCGTCGTCCAGTATCCGGACATCCTTGGCCGCATTCCCGATCTTGCCCGGATCGGCGCGGCCGCGCGGGAGCAGGGTGCGCTGCTGATCGCGGTGAACACCGAGCCGGTGGCGCTGGGCGCGATCCGGTCGCCCGGCGAAGAGGGCGCGGACATCGTGGTCGGCGAGGGGCAGGCGCTGGGCGTGGGGCTGCAGTTCGGGGGACCCTATCTCGGCCTGTTCGCCGTGCGCGATCCCCGCCATGTGCGCCAGATGCCGGGACGCCTGTGCGGCGAGACGGTGGACGCCGAGGGCCGGCGCGGTTTCGTGCTGACCCTGTCCACTCGCGAGCAGCACATCCGCCGCGAGAAGGCGACGAGCAACATCTGCACCAACAGCGGACTGTGCGCCCTCGCCTTCAGCGTGCACATGACCCTGCTCGGAGAGAAGGGGCTGCGCGCGCTTGCGGCCGAGAACCACCGGCTCGCCTGCCACGCCGCTGAGCGGCTGGCGCAGGTGCCGGGCGTCCGCCTGCTGAACGACACGTTCTTCAACGAGTTCACCCTTCTTCTCGGGTGCGATGCGCGCGCCGTGGTCCGGCGCCTGGCGGGGAACGGCGTGCTCGCGGGCGTGTCGCTCGGCCGCCTCTATCCCGACCAGCCGCAGCTTGCCGAAGGTCTGGTGGTGGCGGTCACCGAAACGACCACGGAAGAGGACATCTCCGCCCTGGCCGATGCCCTGCAGGAGGCGCTCGCATGAATGCTCCTAACAAATCCGGATGGAAGCCCGCGATGCAGGCGGCCGGTTCCGGCGAAGGCAGTGCCGCGACCCACACCGGCAACCGCGCCCTGATGCTCGAAGAGCCGCTGATCTTCGAGATCGGCCATCGCGAGACCACCGGCGTCGATCTGCCTGCACCCTCGTCCGGTGGCAGCGACCGGCTTGGCCGGTTCGCCCGGACGGCGCCCATCGACCTGCCCGGCCTGTCCGAACCGGAAACGGTGCGGCACTACACCCGTCTGAGCCGGCAGAACTATGCCATCGATCTCGGCCTGTTTCCGCTCGGCTCGTGCACGATGAAGCACAATCCGCGGCTCAACGAGAAGGTGGCGCGCCTGCCCGGCTTTGCCGACGTCCACCCGTTGCAGCCGGTCGATACCGTGCAGGGCGCGCTCGCGGTGATCGACGAGCTTGCCCGCTGGCTGATTGCGCTGACCGGCATGCATGCGGTGGCGATGAGCCCCAAGGCCGGGGCTCATGGCGAGCTGTGCGGCATCCTGTGCATCCGCGCCGCGCTGGACGCGCGGGGGGAGAGCGGACGGACCGTGATCCTCGTGCCCGAGAGCGCGCATGGGACCAATCCCGCAACGGCGGCGTTTGCCGGCTTTTCCGTCGAGGAAGTTCCTGCCAACGCCGACGGGCGGGTCGATCTGCCCGCCTTGAAGGCGCGGCTTGCCAGGGGCGGCGACGGCGCGGGCGATGTCGCCGGGGTGATGATCACAAACCCGAACACCTGCGGCCTTTTCGAACGCGACATGAAGGCGATTTCCGACGCCGTTCACGACGCCGGTGGTTACGTCTATTGCGATGGCGCGAACTTCAACGCAATCGTCGGGCGGGTCCGCCCCGGCGACCTCGGCATCGATGCCATGCACATCAACCTGCACAAGACCTTTTCCACTCCGCACGGCGGCGGGGGGCCGGGTTCGGGTCCGGTGGTGCTGTCCGAGGCGTTGGCGCCGTTCATGCCGCTGCCCTACACGGCGCGGACGGCGGACGGCCACATCCACCTCGTCGAGGAGGAGCGTGCCGACGCATTCTCGGAAGAGCATTTCGGCGGCGTCATGCAGTCGTTCGGGCGCATGACCGCCTTCCACGGCCAGATGGGCATGTTCACCCGCGCGCTGACCTACATCCTCAGCCACGGTGCCGACGGGCTGAGGCAAGTGGCCGAGGATGCGGTGCTCAACGCGAATTACGTGCTGCGCTCGCTGGAGGACGTGCTCGACGCGCCGTTCGCCCGCAGCGGGCCGTGCATGCACGAGGCGCTGTTTTCCGATGCCGGGTTCGGCGGCGGCCTGTCGACCCTCGATCTCGCCAAGGGACTGATCGACGAAGGCTTCCACCCGATGACCGTCTACTTCCCGCTGGTGGTGCACGGGGCGATGCTGGTCGAACCGACCGAGACGGAAAGCAAGGCGGCGCTAGACCAGTTCATCGGCGCGTTGCGTCACCTCGCGGAGCGGGCGAGGGCCGGAGACGAGACGCTGAAGGCGGCCCCGGTCCATGCGCCGCGCCGCCGTCTCGACGAGACGCAGGCGGCGCGGCGGCCCGTGCTCACCTGGGGCGGAACCGATCCTCGCTGAGAGGGTCGCTCAGAACCGGTGACACATCATCAGCCTCCGCTTCCGGCGCGAGGCGGATGATGCGCAGCGACAGCATCGCGGTCCACAGCCCGAGGACCGACAGGGCGCTGGCAAACAGCACGACGAAAGCGGCGCCTTTCAGCCCCTGCCATCCGATCGCCGCGTCGAGCATGACGAAGCCGAGCGCCAGCGGCGCCGCGCGGACGAGGAAGGTGGTGCCGGCGCGGCCCGCGGAGATGAGCAGCGATTCAAGGCTCGCGCCGGTCATTTCCACTGCGCCCGCGATCGCGAGAATGACCATGGTCCAGTAGACGCCCGAGAACTGAGGTCCGGCGATCACGTCCAGCAGCCAGCGGCCGGCGACCACCGCCACGACCGCCGCCGCGACCCCGGCGACGAGGGCCAGCGTGGCGATGCGCCGCGCCATGTCGACGGCCTGGCTGCCGGCCTGCACCAGCTCCGGGTAAACGGCCTTGGACAGCAGCTGCGCGAGCTGCATCAGGCCCTGTCCGAGTTGCGCGGCGACCCTGAACCCGCCGGCGGCGGCGTCCCCGCCCACGGCGCCCACGAGCAGGATCAGGATCTGCTTGGAGCCGACATTCAGGCTTCCCAGAAGGTTGGTCGACCAGACGAAGCGCCAGACGTCGGGGTGCGACCGGGGAAGATGGCGCAGGCTGATGGTCATGCCGTGCAGGCGTTCCTGGCTCAGCGCGGCGATCCATACCGCCGCCGCCACCGCGATCTCCGCCACCGCCCAGGCAAGCAGGAAGCCGGTCACTGTCGGCAGGAACGCCGATGCCAGAAAGGCGCCCGCCACGCGCATGACCGGCTGCACGGCCTCCGCCGACGCCGCCCGCGCATAGGCGAAGCGCCGCCGGAGAAGCCCGATGGGGGTGGACCGCGTGCAACAGGCGAGCACCGCGCCGTAGGCGAACATCGCCGGCCCCAGCTCGGCGGGCACGGGAAGCCACAGGGCGGCGGTGCCGGCGAGAGCTGCGGCGAGCACGACGCCGATGGCGACCGACACGAGATCCAGCGCCACCGCGAATCCGGTTGCTTCGGCCGGACCGTCCGGGCCGCTGCCCCAGCGCACGACGAGCTGCCAAGTCTGAAATCCCGCCAGACCGGCCACCGTCTGCCCCATGGCCAGAACGACCGCGAGCACCCCGAACGCCTCAAGCCCCAGGGTGCGGGTGGCGACCGCGAGGTAGACGAGGCTGAGAACCGCGTTCAGCCCGCGCCCGCCGAGCAGCCAGCCGAGATTGCGCGCCAGCCGCCTCATCGTCGGCTCCCCGTCCGGCTGCGGCGCGAGACGGTGCGCGGCGCTGTCACCATTGCCCGGCGGCGAGAGTGCATGGTGTTGCCCGCGCGCGCGCGGCAAGGCTATGCACGGTGGCCATGCGGGTCATCCTCAGCCGCAAGGGCTTCGACAGCAGCGCGGGCGGAGGACCATCGCCGATCGTGAACGGACGGCCGGTGACGCTGCCGATCCCGGCCGCATCCGGGTCGCAGACCACCTACGGCGCGCTGGGGCTGGGCGCTCTGGCCGCCCGCGCCAGCTGCGGCCGGTATGGCCCGGACAGCTTCTGCCACCACGATCCCATGTTCCTCGACGACGGAACGTGCCTGTTCGGCCAGTGCTCCGCGGCGCAGACCCATCTGGCCAACCAAGGAGTGACGCGCGGCGATGTCTTCCTGTTCTTCGGCCTGTTTGCCGACGAGGACACGGGCGAGTGGCACCACCGCATCTTCGGCGCCCTCCGGATCGCGCGGATCGTGCATCTCGCGAGTGCCGACGCGGACGAGATCGACCGCCTCGCCCGCCACGGCCATCCCCATGCCTTGCGGATGGAAAGCCGGAACGATGCCGTGTATTGCGGTGAAGGTCGCCTCGCGCGTCATGCCAGCGCTGCGCTCAGGCTGACTGTCTGCGGCGGCCCGCCAAGCGTCTGGCGCATCCCCGACTGGCTGCGGCCCGGGAACCTGACCTACCACGGACGGGCGGATCGCTGGCTGCCCGGCTCCCGCCTGAGATCGGCACCGCGGGGACAGGAGTTTGTCGCTGACCTTACCCGGTCGTCAGCGGGCTTGCAGTGGCTGCGCGGCATCATCGCCGAGATCAATAGGTCGTGATGATGGCGGAGAAATCCCGCTTGCCATTCCCCGCGCCGGCGAAATCCTCGTAGAGAGCGGCCGCCCGCGATCCCAGCGGAACGGCCGCGTCGGCGCTGTCCGCCGCCTCCATGGCGAGGCGCAGATCCTTCAGCATCAGTTCCGTCGCGAAACCGCCCTGATACCCGTTGTCGGCCGGCGATTGCGGTCCGACGCCGGGCACCGGGCAATAGCTGGTCATGGACCAGTTCTGGCCCGAGCTGACGGAGGAGATGTCGTAGAATGTCTGCGGATCGAGGCCCAGCTTCTCGGCCATGCGGAACGCCTCGCAGGTGCCGATCATGTGGATGGCGAGCAGCATGTTGTTGCAGATCTTGGCCGCCTGTCCGTTGCCGGCATCACCGGCATGGATCACCGCCTTGCCCATCGCTTGCAGGATCGGTTCGGCGCGGGCGAACGCCTCGGCGGTGCCGCCGACCATGAAGGTCAGCGTGCCCGCCGCCGCCGCTGCAATCCCGCCGGAGACCGGCGCGTCGACCATCTCGTATCCGGCCTCGCGCGCCTTCTCCGCCGCCTCGCGTGCAGTGGCGACGTCGATGGTCGAGCAGTCGATGAACAGCGCGCCGCGCGGCGCATGGCCGATCACCTCGCCGGTGAAGGCGGACAGCACGATCTGGCCGTTAGGCAGCATCGAAACAACCGCCTCGGCGTCGGCGACCGCTTCGGCAATGGAGGCGGTGCGGGTGCAGCCGTTCTGCTCGGCACGGGCCAGCGCGTCCTCGCTTAGGTCGAAGGCGCGCACCGTGTGGCCCGCCTTGACGAGGTTGGCGGCCATCCCGCCGCCCATGTTGCCAAGACCGATGAAGGCGATGTTCATGTTCTACCTCGCTTCTCTGCGGAATGAGCGAACGGGGTCGCGCTTTTCCTGAAAACGGCTCAACGCCCCTTCCACTGCCCCTGACGCTTTTCGATGAAGGCCTGCATTCCCTCCACCTTGTCCTCGCTTGCGGCGAGGATCTGGAACAGGCGGCGTTCAAAGCGGATGCCTTCGGTCAGGGTCAGCTCTTGAGCGGCGTTCACCATCTCCTTGTTGGCGATGGCGGCCATCGGCGGCATGGCGGCAATTTCCTGCGCGGTTTTCAGCGCCTCGTCCAGCAGCGTGTCGTGCGGCACGACGCGCGCGACCAGCCCGCTGCGCTCGGCCTCGGCGGCGTCCATCATCCGGCCGGTCAGGCACATCTCCATCGCCTTGGCCTTGCCGATGGCGCGGGTCAGCCGCTGCGATCCACCCATGCCGGGCGCGACGCCCAGCTTGATTTCCGGTTGGCCGAATTTCGCGCGGTCCGAAGCGATGATGAAATCCGCCATCATCGCCAGCTCGCACCCGCCGCCCAGGGCAAAGCCGTTGACGGCCGCGATCCACGGCTTGCGCACGGCATTCACCAGATGGCTCTGCCAGCGCGAGAAGAAATCGTGGAGGTAGAAGTCGGCCGCTTCCTTCTCCGCCATCTCCTTGATGTCGGCTCCGGCGGCGAAAGCCTTGTCGCCTGCGCCGGTCAGCACCGCGCACCGTTGCGTCTCGTCGGCCTGATAGGCTGAGAAGGCGGCGATCAGTTCCTCGAGCACGGCGCTGGACAAGGCGTTGAGCGCCTGCGGACGGTTCAGGGTGACGAGGGTGACCGGCCCTCTCGTCTCGGTCGCGATGGTCTCGTACGTCATTGCGGTGTCCACTCCTCGTCAGCGGGCAGGGGGGCGAAGATGGCGTCGAGCAGCGCCTCCGTCACCGCAGCCGGGGTCGGCGGATCCCAGTGCGGATCGCCGGTCTTGTCGACGATCACCGCCCGGACACCTTCGGCAAAGTCGGGGCGGGTGAGCACCCGGCTGGCGATGCGGTATTCCATGGCCATGTTGTCGGCGAAGTCCGTCAGCGTGGCGCTTTGCGCCAGCTGCCGCAGCGCCACCTTGCAGGTCTGCGGGGACTTGCTGCACAGCGTCTCGAGTTCCCGCGCCGCCCACTCGCCGCCATCGGCCTCGAGCGCGGCGATGATGTCCTCCAGGTTGTCAGAAGCGAACAGGCGGTCGATGTCCTCGCGGTGTTCGAGGATGCGCGCGGCGGGCGGAGCAGCGGACAGTGAATCCAGCACGCCGCCGACGGGTTCTCCGCCGCAGATGCGGTCCCTGGCCTCGGCCAGCTTCCCGTTGGGCAGGTAGTGTGTTGCGAGACCCAGCGCGAGGCATTCCGCGCCGTCGAGTCGCGCCCCCGTCAGCGCCATCCACTGACCCGTGCGGCCCGGCAGCCGCGAGAGGTACCAGCCGCCGCCGACATCCGGGAACAGCCCGATGCCCGTCTCCGGCATGGCGAGCTTCGTCCGCTCCGTCGCCACGCGGAAGCTGCAGGGCAGGGCGATGCCGACGCCGCCGCCCATGGTGATCCCGTCCATGAACGCCACGGTGGGCTTGCCATAGGTGAACAGCCGGTGATTGAGCCGGTATTCGTCGAAGAAGAAGGCCCGCCCGCTCCTGCCGCCATCCTCGAGGGCGGACCTGCGCAGAAAGGCGATGTCGCCGCCGGCGCAGAAGCCGCGCCCCTCCGCATGGTCGATCAGCACGGCACCGACCCGATCGTCACCCGCCCATTCGGCGAGTGCAGCGTCCATCGTGCGGCACATGGCGTGTGTCAGCGCATGAAGCGCCTCGGGCCGGTTCAGCGAAAGGTGCCCTGCCGACCCGTCGATGCGTGCCAGAACCTCTGCCATCGTCAGCGTCCCTGCCGCAACAGGTCGCGCCCGACGATGACGCGCATGATCTGGTTGGTGCCTTCGAGGATCTGGTGAACCCGCAGGTCGCGCCAGAACCGCTCGATCGGATAATCCTTGAGATAGCCGTAGCCGCCGAACAGCTGAAGGGCGTCGTTCACCACCCTGGAGCCGTTGTCGGTCGCCAGCCGCTTGGCCATGGCGGAAAAGCGCGACTTGTCCGGCGCGTTGTCCGTCACCTTCGCCGCCGCGAGGTAGAGCAGGGCGCGCGCCGCCTCGAGGTCGGTGGCCGTGTCGGCGAGCATGAACTGCGTGTTCTGAAGGTCGGCGATCGGGGCGCCGAACTGCTGCCGGTCTCGGGTGTAGGCAATCGCCTCGTCAAGGCACCGCTGCGCCCCGCCGAGCGAGCACGCACCGATGTTGAGCCGCCCCCCGTCCAACCCCATCATGGCGATGCGGAAGCCCTGTCCTTCGGCGCCGATCCGGTTGACCACCGGCACCCGCGCGTCCTCGAAGATGACCTGCGCCGTCGGGGAAGCGTTCCAGCCCAGCTTGTTCTCCGGCGCGCCGAAGCTTACACCGTGCGTCTCGCGGTCCACCACCAGCGCCGTAATGCCGCCCGTCTTGTGGTCGCCGGTGCGGACCATGGTCACGTAGACGTCGTTCACGCCGCCGCCGGAAATGAACTGCTTGGTGCCGTTCAGCACGTAGTGATTGCCGTCCAGCCGGGCGCTGGTCTTCAGCCCCGCCGCATCCGATCCGCTCCCCGGTTCGGTGAGGGCGTAGCTCGCGATCCTGTCCATGGTGACGAGATCGGGAAGGTAGCGCGCCTTCAGCTCCGCATCGCCGAAGGCGTCGATCATCCACGCGGCCATGTTGTGGATGGAGATGAAGGCGCTCGTGGTGGGACAGCCATAGGCCATCGCTTCCATGATCAGCGCCGCTTCGAGCCGTCCAAGGCCGATCCCGCCGCTTTCCTCGCTTACATAGATGGCGCCGAAGCCGAGTTCGGCCGATCGCTTGATGACGTCGACGGGGAAATGCTTGTTCTCGTCCCATTCCCCTGCGAAGGGCGTGATGTTGTCGGCGGTGAAGCGCTGCGCCGTTTCCTGGATCGCACGCTGGTCGTCGGTCAGCTGGAATTGTCCGGTCATGGCCCGCGCTGTAGCGGCGCCGGCGGCGAAGCGAAAGGGTGCGGCGGATGGCGGGCGCCGACGAGGTGATCTTCGTGTACAACGCCGATGGCGGGCTCGCGTCGCGGGCGATGGACGCCGTGCACAAGATCGTGCGGCCGGAAACCTACGCGTGCGACCTGTGCATGATCACCCACGGAGCGCTGACCATGCGCCGCGAATGGCGCACCTTCACCCGGCGGCTCGGCGTGCCCAACCGTGCCCTCCACCGCGATGAGTTCGCGCGGGAGTTTCCCGGCTGCGGCTTTGCCTGGCCGGCGGTGATCGCGCGGTCCGGCGCGGCGTGCGAACTCCTGGTCAGCCGGCAGGAGCTTGCCGGCATGACCACCGTGGCCGAACTGGCCACGGCGGTGGAGCGCGCACTCAGCCGCAGGTGATCCGGTTGATCCTCAGGCGCTCGTCATAGGAGACGGTCACCCGGTCCATCCGGTAGTCCATGGTCAGCGCGCTGTTCGGCGGCGCCCAGCGCAGTGTCCGGCTGCGGGTGAGCTGCAGGATGCGCGTGCCAAGCTCGGCGGTGGCGGTCTGCCCGATGTGCCCCTGTGCCGGCTGCGCGTCACAGGTGCCATCGCCCATGTCCCGTCCCGCCGGGTCCACGCTCGACGGGGGCGGCGCGGTCACGCACCCGGCGAGCAACGCCACCGCCCCTGCAGCCAGCACACATCGCATCATCGGCACCTCCTGTATGTAAACGGCCCGAACTGTCCATCCGGCCCCGTGGATGAACGCACGAGCACGTCCCCGTTCTCCCGCAGTGTCAGCATTTCCTGCGTGCGCCACGTCATTCCCTCGCCGGTGAAGGCGAAATGCGCGCCCACTTCATCCGGCGCGCGCCGCGAGGCGCTTTCGAGCACGCCGGCGCTTTCATAGAAGCGTGCCCCGGTCGCGCCGAGCGTCATCAGACCCTTGGCGTCACTGCGGCCCTTCTCGCAGTCGGCCGCCGTCATCCCCCAGCGGCCGCGAAAGGCGGGTGGAATCTCGTCCGCGGCAGCCATGCCGGCCGGAGTGGCGGCGGGACTGGTATCCAAGGGCACGGGCGCCGTGGCACCTGCGGATGGATCGTCACCGCTCGCCGTCCGGTCCGCCGGCGCCGCATCTCCCGAACAGGCAGCGAGCGCGGCGAGCGCAAGCATCAACATGGCGCTGCGCATGGCGGCCTCAGCCCATGGTCGGGATGATGAAGGCGTTCGATCCGTCCCCGCCGCCGTCGGGCCAGCGCTGAGTCACCGTCTTGACCTTCGTCCAGAACTTCACCCCTTCCGTGCCGTACTGGTTCGTGTCACCGAACGCGCTCCGCTTCCAGCCGCCGAACGAGTGATAGGCGACCGGCACGGGGATGGGAACGTTGATGCCGACCATGCCGACATTGACTCGGCTGGCGAACTCGCGGGCGGCATGGCCGTTACGGGTGAAGATCGCGACACCGTTGCCGTACTGATGCTCGGACGGGAGACGCAGCGCCTCCTCGAAGTCACGGGCGCGCACGATTTGCAGTACGGGCCCGAAGATCTCCTCGCGGTAGCTTTCCATGTCGGTCGTCACCCGGTCGATGAGCGTCGGGCCGACATAGAAGCCGTTCTCATGCCCTTGCAGGGTGAAGCCGCGGCCATCGATCACGATCTCCGCGCCTTCGCGTTCGGCCGTGTCGATCCAGCCTTCGACGCGGGCCTTGTGCTCGGGCGTGACGACCGGACCGTAATGCGCCTCGGGATCGGTGGAGACGCCGACGCGCAAGGCGTTGATCGCAGGGACCAGCTTCTCGCGCAGCGCGTCGGCCGTGTCGGCGCCCACGGGCACCACCACCGGAAGGGCCATGCACCGTTCTCCCGCCGAGCCGAACGCGGCGCCGGTCAGATCGTTCACCACCTGGTCTAGGTCGGCGTCGGGCATGACGATGCCGTGGTTCTTGGCTCCGCCCATCGCCTGCACCCGCTTGCCCGCGGCGACACCGCGCTTGTAGACGTAGTGCGCGATGTCGGACGAGCCGACGAAGCTGACCCCGGCGATGTCCGGGTGGTCGAGGATGGCGTCGACCATTTCCTTGTCGCCGTGAACGACCTGCAGCAGCCCCTCGGGCGCCCCCGCCTCGACGAACAGTTCGGCGAGGCGCACCGGGACCGAGGGATCGCGCTCCGACGGTTTGAGGATGAAAGCGTTGCCCACCGCGGTCGCCATCCCGAACATCCACATCGGGATCATGGCCGGGAAGTTGAACGGGGTGATTCCCGCACCGATGCCCAGCGGCTGGCGCATCGAATACACATCGATGCCCGGTCCGGCGCCAAGGGTGAACTCGCCCTTCAGCACCTGCGGAATGCCGCAGCAATACTCGATGACCTCCAGCCCGCGCTGGATGTCGCCCTTGGCATCGTCGATGACCTTCCCGTGCTCCGAGGCGAGAAGATGGGCAAGGTCGGCCATGTTCTTCTCGATCAGTTCCTTGAAGCGGAACATGACGCGGGCGCGGCGCTGCGGATTGGTCTGCGCCCAGCCGGGCTGCACCGCGCGGGCCGCGGCCACGGCACGGTCGAGAAGCGACGCATCGCCGAGGCCGACTTGCGCCTGAACTTCTCCCGTGGACGGATTCCAGACCCGGTGCGTGCGGCCCGGCGTGAGGCCGGCGGTGCCGCCGGCGAGGAAATGGTCGATCATGCGCATGAAGCTGTCCTCTCCGTTTTGCCAGAGCACCTGCGCCCGCCGACTTGCGAAATCAACCGGATTGACGCTGAACCGAGGCTGCGGCAGAGACGATCGGGCAGGCGGGTATGATGTAATGGTAGCCTGTCAGCTTCCCATGCTGAACGCGCGGGTTCGATTCCCGCTACCCGCTCCACACGCTCCCCAGACGCCGGCCGCCGGGGATGCCCAGCTTCAGGGACTGTGTGGCGGTGGTGCGGCATTGCCGGTCGCCCGACCCTCTCCGCCGTGCCCTTGCCGCGGCCAAGCCTCCTCCCGGGAAGTCCCCTGCGCGTGTGCCTCCCGCCGCTGCACCCCTGAGGCGAGGCGCCGCGTCTCTCGCCTTGGACCCTCCGTCTCCCCGATCGTTGTGTCCGTGTCGCGGCGTCTCATGCATCGTGCGGGGCGGCGGCGGACCGGGAGCGACGAGGTGATGACGAAGCCGATCAATCTTGCCCTTCAGGGTGGCGGATCGCACGGGGCTCTGGCGTGGGGAGTTCTCGACCGCCTGCTGGAGGACGAGACTCTCACCATCGCCGAAGTCAGCGGCACCAGCGCCGGGGCGATGAACGCCGTGGTGCTGGCCGATGGCTGGCAGCGGGGCGGCCGCGAGGGGGCGCGCGTCGCGCTCAGAACCTTCTGGGAGCGGGTGAGCCGCGCCGCCGTGTATTCGCCGATCCAGCGCAGCCCGCTCGACAAGCTTCTCGGGCGCTACAGCCTCGACTATTCGCCCGGCTATCTGCTGTTCGAAGGCATCAGCCGGATGTTCTCGCCCTATCAGCTCAATCCGCTGCGGCTCAACCCGCTGCGCGATCTCCTGCTGGACGTCGTCGATTTTGCGAACGTGAACGCCTGCCGGGACGTGGTGATCCATGTCACGGCGACGCATGTGCGCACCGGGCGGGCACGGGTGTTCTCGCGCGGGGAGGTGACCTGCGATGCCGTGATGGCGTCGGCTTGCCTGCCGCAGCTCTTCCCGGCCGTCACCATCGATGGCGAGGAGTACTGGGACGGCGGCTTCTCGGCCAATCCGGCGATCATGCCGCTCGTCCGCAGCCCGGCCAGCCCCGACATCGTGATCGTCCAGATCAACCCGGTGGTGCGGTGCAATCCGCCGCGCACGGCGCGCGAAATCCTGAACCGGGTCAACGAGATCAGCTTCAACACCGCGCTCATCAAGGAACTGAGGACGATCGCGGTGATGCAGGATCTGGCAAAGGAACGGGGCGGGGCAGGCGAGGGCGGGCGCGACACCTATCTGCACCTGATCCACGCCGATGCCGAGGTGCAGGACCTTGCCGCCTCCTCGAAGCTGAACGCGGAGTGGGCCTATCTGGAACTTCTGTTCGAGCGCGGGCGCGGATGGGCCGACCGGTGGCTGAGCGCGCACCGCGACAGCATCGGGCAGCGCTCGTCGTTCGATCTGGAGGATTTCTTCGCCGATCCGCCGGGAGTGTAGCCTGCCCTGCACCAACGGCGGCGTTCCACCCATGGCGGAAGCGCGCGCACCCAAACCATTGACGGGCCTGACGCCGCGATTACGGTCGCGCCCACAGCCGCTTCTTCCAGTGCAAAGGTCGTGCCCTCATGATGTCATCCGTTGCCGGCGCCCTCGCGCTCGCGCTTGCTGCCCAGGCTGCTCAGCCGCAGCCGGTTTCCCCGCCCGTCGAGCAAACCCAGGCGCCCGAGAGCGAGATCATCTCGCAGCAGGCGCAGCAGCAGCATGCGCCGCGCCCGCAGCCGCAGGCTCCGGCGAATGCGCCCGAGCCCGCGGCGCCCAAATGGGACGTGAACGCGCCGCGCGGCCTGACGCTGCGCGAGGCGCGGATCGACACGGACGAGGGCACGTGGATGAACGTGGACGTGTCCCCCGACGGACGTCTGCTGGCCTTCGACCTGCTGGGCGACATCTACGTCATGCCGGTGACCGGCGGGACGCCCACGCGCATCGCGGAAGGGCTGGCGTTCGAGCATCAGCCCCGCTTCTCGCCCGACGGGCGCCGGATCGCCTTCACCTCGGACCGGGGCGGGGGCGACAACATCTGGGTCATGAACATCGACGGTTCGGACAAGCGGCAGGTCACGACGGAGACGTTCCGGCTCCTGAACCAGCCGACCTGGAGCCCGGACGGCCAGTTCATCGCGGCGCGCAAGCATTTCACCACCGGACGATCCCTGGGAACCGGCGAGGTGTGGCTGTATCACGTGTCGGGCGGCTCCGGCGTGCCTCTCGTCAAGCGGGCGAACGAGACGCTGCAGAAGGAGCTGGGGGAGCCGACCTTCGCACCCGACGGCGACGCGATCTACTACGTCCGCAACACCACGCCCGGTCCGATCTTCGAATACGCGCAGAATTCCCGCCAGGGGATCTTCGCCATCGAGCGCTACGATCTGAACACGGGCGAGGTCTCCAGCGTCGTTGCCGGACCGGGCGGAGCGGTGCGGCCCACCCCGTCAAGGGATGGACGGTTGCTGGCGTTCGTGCGGCGCGAGAACAACATCACCAGCCTGTTCGTGCGTGATCTGGCCACCGGCGCGGAACGGCGCCTTCATTCGCCGCTCGACCGCGACATGCAGGAAACATGGGCGGTGACGGGGGTCTATCCGAACCTCGCCTGGACACCGGACAACCGCGCCGTCGTGTTCTGGGCCGGCGGGAAGCTCAACCGGGTGAACGCGGATGGCAGCGGCCATGCCGTGATCCCCTTCCGGGTCAGCGACACGCGGGTGATTGCCGACGCGACGCATCCGGCGGTCGCCGTGGCGCCGGACACGGTCACCACGCGGATGCCCCGCTGGGCCAGCGTCAGCCCGGACGGCCGCACCGTGGTGTTCGAGTCGCTGGGCAAGTTGTGGATCCGGCCGATGTCCGGCGGCGAGGCGCGCCGGCTCGTCGCGGACAGCGGCGACGCCATGGAAGCATGGCCGAGCTGGTCGCGCGATGGCCGCCAGATCGTGTTCGTGTCCTGGACCGACAGCGATCTGGGCGCCATCAGCACGGTTCCCGCCACGGGTGGCCGCGCGCGCGCCATCACCCGCGAACGCGGCCACTACGCCAATCCGCGCTTCTCGCCGGACGGGCGGCTGATCGCGTTCGAGCAGCGCAGCGGCGGCTATCTGACCGCGGCGCGCGGCGGCGGCCGGCCCGGGTTGCACCTCGTCAACGTCGACGGAACGAACCAGAGGCGGCTGAGGGTCGAGGGGAGCACGCCGCAGTGGGGCGCCCGCAGCGACCGGCTGTTCTTCATCGGCTCGCGCGAGGGCAAGGCGGCGCTGCTCAGCACCGATCTCGAGGGCGGCAACAGCCGGACACACGCGACCGGCGAGCTGGTGAACGACATCTCGGTGTCTCCCGACGGGAGGCACATCGCGTTCCGCCAGAATTATCAGGCGTTCGTCACGCCGCTGATGCCGGGAACGCAGGACGTGGCGCTGGCGCCGGACGGCAAGGCGCTGCCGGTCACCCGGGTCAGCGAGGATGGCGCCGATTTCCTCGGCTGGTCGGGGGATGGCGCGCGGCTGCACTGGAGCCTCGGTCCTACGCTCTTCACCGCCACGACGCGCGAGCTGTTCGCCGCGGCGCCCGCTGCCGGACAGGCGGCGCGGTTCACGCCGCCGCGCGAGGGCGTCTCGCTCGCGCTCACCGTGCCGGCCGACAAGCCGCGCGGCGCGGTTCTCCTGACCGGTGCGCGCATCGTCACGATGGCCGATGCCGACGGCGGTGTCCTCGAACGCGGCGACATCCTGATCCGCGGCGACCGGATCGTCGCCATCGGGCCGTCGGGAACGCTGACGCCGCCGCGCGACGCCATCCGTGTGCCTCTGGAAGGCAAGACGATCGTCCCCGGCTTCATCGACGGACATGCCCACGGTCCGCAGGGCGAAGGCGACCTCGTGCCTCAGCAGAACTGGTCGGCTCTTGCCAATCTGGCGCTGGGCACCACCACGATCCACGATCCCTCGTCCAGCGCGCGCACCATCTTTCCGGCTGCCGAGATGCAGCGGGCAGGGGTGATCGTCGCCCCGCGCACCTTTTCCACCGGCGAGATCATCTATGGCGCCCGCGCGGCCCGGGTCTATGCCGAGATCGACAGCTACGAGGACGCGCTGAACAGCGTCCGCCGCCTGAAGGCCCAGGGCGCCAACTCGGTCAAGAACTACAACCAGCCGCGCCGCGACCAGCGGCAGATGGTGACGGCGGCGGCGCAGGCGGAAGGCATGCTGGTCGTGCCCGAAGGCGGGTCGCTCTACACCATGGATGTGAGCCTCATCCAGGACGGCAATTCGACCATGGAGCACAACGTGCCGGGCGAGGTGTTCTACAAGGACTTCGTCGATCTGTGGGCGCAGACCCGCGTCGGCTACAACCCGACGCTGGTGGTGGCCTACGGCGGACCGGCGGGCGACCCCTACTGGCGGCAGCACACCGACGTGTGGAGGCACCCGATCCTGTCGCGGCACGAGCCGATGGCGATGCTGCTGGCCAACAACGCCCGCCGGACCATGGCGCCGGAAGAGGACTATGTCGACGACGACGCGGCGCGCGAGGCGGTCAAGCTGGCGCGGCGCGGCGTGGATGTGGCCATCGGCGGCCACGGCCAGCAGGCCGGCCTGGCGGCGCACTGGGAGATGTGGAGCCTCGGCCGCGGCGGAGCCACACCGCTCGAAGCGCTCAAGATGGCGACCATCATGCCGGCCCGCATCTACGGGTATGAGCGCGACATCGGTTCGCTGGAGGTGGGCAAGCTTGCAGACCTGGTGGTGCTCGACGCCAATCCGCTCGCCGACATCCGCGACACCGACAAGGTGCACCGCGTCATGCTGGGCGGCCGGCTCTACGACCCGCTCACGATGAACGAGGTGGTGACCGGCACGCGGCGGCGCGCACCCTACTGGTGGGAGCAGGAAGGCAGCGGCGACGGCGCCGGCGCGCGGGTGACGCACAGCCATACGCACGGCCACGCGGACTGAGGCGCGCGTGCGTCATCATCCCTTCATGCGTGTTTTGTAGGCAGGGCCGAGCGCCGTGCGTGGTCCCGCACGGCAGACGCCCCGCTGCTCGTGTCCGGAGATCGCCATGGCCGTTGCCGCAAGCGCCACACGGCGCACGTTCATGAAGGCCACCACGGCCGCATTCGGTGCGCTGGTGGCAAGCGGGTGCCGCCTCGACCGGCCGTCCGCGGCGGCCGGGGATGCGCGCTTCTACGGCGCGCTCCAGCCCGATCCGGCAGGGCTGCTCGACCTGCCCCCCGGCTTCTCCTACCGTGTGCTGTCGCGCCTGGGAGAGCCGATGTCCGACGGCGGGCGGGTGCCCGACCGGGCCGACGGGATGGGCTGTTTCGCACGGGCGGACGGGCGTCTGGTGCTGGTGCGCAACCATGAGCTGTCGGCCCATCACGACGCCGGTGGGCGGCCGGCGCACGGCTATGCGCGCAACGCGCAGGGCGAGGTGCTCCCCGGCGGCACGACCACGCTCGTTCTCGATCCCGCCTCGCTGCGCGTCGAACGCCAGTTCCGCAGCCTTGCCGGGACGATCCGCAACTGCGCCGGCGGGGTGACACCGTGGGGATCGTGGCTCACCTGCGAGGAGCCGGGCGACGAGGTGCTCGCCCGCGAGCGCGCCCATGGCTACGTCTTCGAAGTGCCTGCGGCTGCCGACACGCTGGTCGAGGCCCGGCCGATCAAGGCCATGGGCCGCTTCAACCACGAGGCGACCTGCGTCGATCCGGCGACCGGCATCGTCTACCAGACCGAGGACCGCGACGACGGGGTGATCTACCGCTTCATCCCGCGGGTGCGGGACCGGCTGCACGAGGGCGGGCGGCTGCAGGCGCTCGCGATCGACGGCCCGCTGCGCGACAGCCGCAACTGGGTCTCCCCCGACCTCACCGTGGGTCGCAGGCTGCCGGTGCGGTGGGTCGATCTTGACGATGTGGAGGCTCCGCGCGACGATCTGCGCCTGCGCGCCGCTGCCGCCGGCGCACTGGTGGTGGCGCGCGGAGAGGGCATCCACTGGGGCGAGGACGAGCTGTATCTGTGCGCGACCAGCGGCGGCGCCGCGCGTCTGGGTCAGGTGCTGCGCCTGCGGCCGGGGCGCGGCGGTGCTGCCGACACGCTCGACCTGTTCTTCGAGTCGACCAGCCCGGCACAGTTTCACTACGGCGACAACCTGACCGTCGCGCCCAACGGGCACCTCATCGTCTGCGAGGATCAGCCCGGCATGGTGGTCGACAATCACCTGCGCGGGATCACTCCGGCCGGAGAGGCCTACGCGATCGGGCGGCTCAGGATGCAGACAGAGCTTGCCGGCGCGTGTTTCTCGCCAGATGGTGCGTGGCTGTTCGTGAACGCCTACAGTCCCACGATGACGTTCGCCATCCAGGGTCCGTGGACGCGGAGCTGACGGGCGGGAAACCTGTGCGGCGCGGACCCGTTCTGAAATGCACACGGCAAGACCCGAGCAGGAAAAGGAGGCACCATGCCGACGGCTGGCAACAATGCCCGCACCGCGTTGATCGAAACCCTCAACGGTGCGCTCGCAGACCATCTGGCGCTGTTCGTGAAAACCAAGAACTTCCACTGGCACGTCGCCGGTCCGCGGTTCCGCGACCTGCATCTGCTGTTCGACGAGCAGGCCCAGCAGATCCTCGCACTGGTGGACGTGATCGGCGAACGGGTGCGCAAGAACGGCGGCGAGACGATCACCTCGATCGGCGCGGTCGGCAAGCTCACGCGGATCGCCGACGAGGACGATGCCACTCTGGACGCGCAGGCGATGGTCGAGCGGCTGCTTGCCGACAACCGGCAGCTGCGCGAGCGGCTCGAGGAGGTGAAGGCCGTCAGCGGCGAGGCGGATGACCATGCCACCAACGGGATGGTGGATGACTGGATCGATCAGACGGAAGAACGGATCTGGTTCCTGTCGCAAAGCCTGAAGTGAGCGCGGGCGACCCTCTGCCCGCACCGGACCCGGTGCGGGTGCACGACGGATGGACCGCCGACGCCGTGGCCGACTGGCTTGCCGGGCGGCTCGGCCGTCGTCTGCGCTCCAGCCCCGGCGAGGTGGCGATCACCGTCCCCGGCGGTGCGACGCCGTTCCCGATCCTGGAGGCTCTGGTCTCGAAACCGCTGCCGTTCCCGCGGTTGACCGTGTGGCCGAACGACGAGCGGGTGGTCCCCGACGGCCACGCTGCGAGCAACGGCGCGCGGCTCCGCGCCCTCTTCGCACCGGTCGGAGCCGCGGTCGCAACTCTGGAGCCGGGTGCTTCTCCGCCGCGTTTCGCGCTCACCTGGATCGGCATGGGCGCGGACGGGCACATCGCCTCGCTGTTTCCAAGCAGCGAACCGGACCCGCGCGATTCTGAAGCTATCCGGCGGATCACGCCCGAGCCTCTACCTCCCGAAGCGCCCTTCGCGCGCATCACCCTGACCCTGCCTGCGCTCCTCAACTGCGAGGAGGTTCTGCTGGTCATCAGCGGCGCCGGGAAGCGCCGGGTGTTGGAAGACGCTCTGGCGGGCCGGAGCGACCTGCCCATCGCCCGGTTTCTGCGGCACAGGCGTCAGCCGATGACATGTTTCGCCTGATCCCGCCGCCGCTGCATCGTGCGCTGCTGCGGGTGGCGCACCGGGTCCGCATCCGGCTGTTCCGCATCCTGAAGCCGCACTTGCGCAGCGTCACCGTCGTGGCGCTGTCGCCCGATCGCCGCATGCTGCTCATCCGGCTGAGCTATGGCCGCAAAGGGTGGTCCTTTCCCGGCGGCGGCATCCGCCGGGGGGAAGCGCCGGAGGAGGCGGCGGTCCGCGAGCTGCGGGAGGAGACGCGGTGCCGCATCGCCGGGCTGCGCCGGGTCGGCGTGGTGGCGGAGCAGGTGCTGGGCACCCACGCGACGAGCTACCTGTTCACCGGAACGCTGCTCGACATGCCGCGGGCAGACAACCGCGAAGTGGTCGATGCGCGTCTTTTTCCGCTTCACTCGCTTCCCGAGCCGCTGATCGGCAAGGCGCCGCGGATGCTTGCGCTCTGGCGCGATCACGCGCGCGGGGATCATGGCTAGAACAGGCTGAGCTGGGCCGCCCGCGCGGCCGCGTCCCGCCGCGACCCGGTCGGCGCGTCCTGAAGAGCCGAGAGGCTGAGGCCGAGCAGCCGGATCGGCCGCGGGAGCGGCAGTTCCTGCTCCAGCAGCAGGGTGGCCAAGCGGGCGAAGTCCTCCTTGTCCTCCAGCGGCCGCGCGGCCGAACGGCTTCGGCTGTGCAGGCGGAAATCGTCATCTTTGAGCTTCAGGGTAAGCGTGCGTCCGCGGGCCTCGACGCGTGCGATCCGCTCCCAGACGAGGTCGATGATCGTCGCCAGGGCGGCACGGACGGAGGCCTCGTCGCGCAGGTCCTCGCCAAAGGTTCGCTCGCCGCCGACGGACTTGCGGGTCCGGTGCGTGCGGACCGGGCGCAGGTCGATGCCGCGGGCGACGCGGAACAGATACTCGGCAGCGCTGCCGAAATGGGCGCGCAGGAACACCATGTCCCTGGCGGCGAGATCGGCGCCGGTGCGGATGCCGAGCCGGTGCATCTTCTCTTCCCCGCGCGGGCCGATGCCGTGGAAGCGGCGGATGGGCAGGCGCTGCACGAAGTCGGCGCCTTCGCCCGGACGGATCACGCACAGCCCGTCGGGCTTGTTCTGATCGCTGGCGAGCTTGGCGAGGAACTTGTTGTAGGACACGCCCGCGCTCGCCGTGAGCCGTGTCTCCGCCGCAATCTCCCGCCGGATGGCGCGTGCGATCGCAGTGGCGGTCGTCCCGCCGGAACAGGCGTCCGTCACGTCGAGATAGGCCTCGTCGAGGCTGGGAGGCTCGATGATGGGGGTGTAGCGGGCGAAAATCGCGCGGATCTGTCCCGAAACCTCGCGGTAGACGTCGAAGCGGCTCTTGCAGAACACCAGGTCGGGACACAGCCGGCGCGCCGTGGCTGACGGCATCGCCGATCGCACGCCGAAGCGGCGCGCCTCGTAGGACGCGGCGGCGACTACCCCCCGTCCGCTCGATCCTCCGACCGCGACGGGCCGGCCGCGCAGGGAGGGATTGTCCCGCTGCTCGACAGAAGCGAAGAACGCGTCCATGTCGATGTGGATGATCTTGCGCGAGGCGGCGGCCATCTCGGCTGCATCCGGCGTCAAACAAGTCGGGTTCATCGGAACAGAACTGGTACAGGATCGGCGCCGGCGGAACAACCGGGGCGAAGGGACATTCGGTGCAGATGCTTACCTCCCGGATGCAGGATCGGCCCGGCGAGCCTCCGGCGCCTGCCGAGCGGGCGCGGCCGCGCCGTGCTCCGGGCGAGCGTGAGTTCATCTGGATGATGGCGCTGCTGATGGCGTTGAACGCCTTCGGCATCGACGCCATCCTGCCGGCGCTCGACGCTGTCGCCGCTGATCTGGGCGCGTCGGGGAACAACCGGCAGTTCGTTGTCGGCGTCTACCTCGTCGCCGCCGGTCTCGGCGCTCTGGTGCCCGGGAGCCTGGCCGACCGATATGGCCGCCGCCCGGTGCTGTTCACGGGCCTTGCCGTCTATGTCTCCCTGTCGGTCGCCTGCGCGCTGGCCGCGGATTTCGCGACGCTGCTGATCCTGCGCGCGGTGCAGGGCTTCGGCGCGGCCGCCATCATCGCCCTGCCGCCGGCGATCATCCGCGACCGCGTGGGCGGCGACCGGATGGCGCGCATGATGAGTCTCATCTTCGTCATCTTCCTCATCGTCCCCGCCATCGCGCCGACCATCGGGCAAGGCGTCCTGATGCTGCTGGGCGACTGGCGGTGGATCTTTGCCTCCATGGCCGCGGCAGGTTGCGTGATGGCGGCCTGGGTCCACGCCCGCCTGCCTGAAACGCTGCACGAGGAGGACCGCCAGCCTATCCACTTGCCGAGCATCGCGCGGCACATGACGCAGGCGGTGACGCTGCGGAGCACCATCGGCTACACTCTCGGCAGCGCGCTGGTGTTCGGGGGGCTGTTCGGCTTCATCAACTCCTCGCAGCAGCTCATCGGCGAGGCGTTCGGCGCCGGCGAGCAGTTTCCCTTGATCTTCGCTCTGTGCGCCGGCGCGATGGCGCTCGCCAACTGGTCGAACAGCCGCATCGTCGAGCGTTTCGGCGCGCGGCGCGTCAGCCACACCGCCCTGTTCGTCTTCATCGCCGTCGCAGCAGCACAGCTGTGGTTCTCGTTCGATCCTGACGAGACGCTGTGGACCTTTGCGCCGCTGATGGCCGCCAACATGGCGCTGCTCGGGTTCATCGGCGCCAATTTCGGCTCCGTCGCCATGGAGCCGTTCCGGCACATCGCCGGCGCGGCAAGTTCGGCGCAGAGCTTCCTGCGTCTCACCACCGGTGCGGGTCTTGGCGCCCTGATCGGCTACGCCTATGACGGCAGTGCACGGCCGCTGGCGACTGCCCTCGTCATCACGGCCCTGAGCTCGCTCGCGCTGGTGCTGTTCTCCGAGCGGGGTCGGCTGTTCGGCCCGCCGCGTCCCATGGCCGACGTCCGCGCCTAGTCGGCGTCCGGTGCGACGATCGCCAGAACGTCGTCGACCTGCACCTGCTGCCCCTCAGCGGCAGAAAGCTGCGTGACGGTGCCGTCAAACGGTGCGGTGAGGGCGTGCTCCATCTTCATCGCTTCCAGCACCAGCAGCCGCTGCCCGGCGGTGACGGCCTGACCTTCGGCGACATCGACCGCGATGACCTTGCCCGGCATCGGCGCCGCGACGGCGCCGTCGGCAGCCGAGTGGTGGCCGGTGCCGCGCTTCGCCAGCGACACGGCGTATGCTTCACCGTTCTCGTACCAGGTGAACCCGTCCTCAGCCGGCTCGAAGGCACTCGGATGGGGCGTGGCGGTGGACGCTTCGTCGTCTCCCCATGGCACCTCGCGGGCGACACCGTCGACATAGATCGTCGCAGTGCGTTTGGGCGGTGCGTTCAGCCGGACGCCCAGCATCCGCTCGTCCCCGCTGCCCCGCGCCTGGGACGTCCGCTGAAGCTCCTGCCGCAGACGCTTTGCCGCATGGACCAGCGACTCCTGCGACAGCGGCGGCTTGTCGCCCAGTTCCGGATGATCGCCGAGCAGGGACGTGGTCATGGTGCCGGCGACGAAGGCATCGAGGGTCAAGACGCGGTGCAGGAACGCCGCGTTGGTCCTGACCGGCCGGATGCGGATGCCGGCGACCGCGCCTCGCAGCGCCTCGATCGCATCGTCGCGAGTGTGCTGGTGGACGATCACCTTGGCGATCATGGGGTCGTAGAACGGGGTGATCTCGTCGCCCTGACGCACGCCCGTGTCGATCCGCGTGTCCCCGCCGTCTTGCGGCATGTCGAACGTGCGGAGCACGCCGATGCTCGGCAGGAACCCCCTGGCCGGATCCTCCGCGTACAAGCGGGCCTCGATGGCGTGGCCGGTGATCGACAGCTCGGCCTGCTGTCTGGGCAGCGGCTCGCCCCCGGCCACGCGCAACTGCCATTCGACCAGATCGACGCCGGTGATCTCCTCGGTGACGGGGTGCTCGACCTGGAGGCGGGTGTTCATCTCCATAAAGAAGATGCGGTCGGCGCGCAGCCCCTCGCTGGCATCGGCGATGAATTCGATGGTGCCCGCGCCCTCGTAATCGACCGCTTTCGCCGCGCGCACGGCGGCGGCGCAGATCGCCTCGCGGGTGGCCGCGTCCATGCCGGGGGCAGGGGCCTCCTCGATGACCTTCTGATGGCGGCGCTGCAAGGAACAGTCGCGCTCGAACAGGTGGACGACGTTGCCGTGGGCATCGCCGAACACCTGCACCTCGATGTGGCGCGGCGAGGTGATCCACTTTTCCAGCAGCACCTCGTCATTGCCGAAGCTCGCCTGAGCCTCGCGGCGGCAGCTTTCAAGCGCCGCCGCGAAATCGGCCGGAGCATCGACCTTGCGCATGCCCTTGCCGCCGCCGCCCGCAACCGCCTTGATGAGCACGGGATAGCCGATGGTGTCGGCCTCCCGCGCCAGCCGCTCCACGGACTGATCAGACCCGTCATAGCCCGGCGTCACCGGCACACCCGCGCTGCGCATCAGCTGCTTGGCCGCGTCTTTCAAACCCATGGCACGGATGCTGGCCGGCCTGGGGCCGACCCAGATCAGCCCCGCGTCCAGCACCGCCTGAGCGAAATCGGCGTTTTCCGAGAGGAAGCCGTAGCCGGGGTGGACCGCGTCCGCCCCTGCCGCTTGCGCCGCCGCGATGATCCTGTCGCCCCGCAGATAGCTTTCGGCGGCGGGCGGGGGACCGATGTGCACCGCCTCATCCGCCGAACGCACGTGCAGCGCCGTCGCATCGGCGTCGGAATGGACGGCCACCGTCGCGATGTTCATCGCGCGGGCGGTGCGGATGATGCGGCAGGCGATCTCGCCCCGGTTGGCGATGAGAAGTTTGCGGATCATCGCCGCGCACTTATCGCGGCGGACCGTGTGCGTCCACTACCAGCCCTTCACCGGCTGCAGCTTCGAGCGGGTCCACACCGGCATCGGGTGGGGCGCCACCGGGCGGTTGACCACCGCCTCGCGAAAAGCGGCGGCGACGTGGCGCAGCTTGGCAGCCTTGCCGATCACCACGCGCTCGTCCCAGGCGTTCTGCCCTCGGGCGAGAACTTCGTGCCCGATGGCGGCATAGATGCGGGCGGCAGCGAGGATCGCCCAGCGCTGCCGGAAGGGCAGCCGGGCTGCGCCGAGACGGGCCGCCGCGACGTGCGTGTCCATCATGCCGATCAGCCGCGGCATGATGGAGGCGAGGACGAAACGATTTTCGGGGCGCGCGTGCGCGCCGGGCGCAAGATCCTTCTCGGCCAGCCATTCCTGCGGCAGGTAGCAGCGCCCGGCCGCCGCATCCTCGACCACGTCCCTGGCGATGTTGGCGATCTGGAAGGCGAGGCCGAGATCGCAGGCGCGGTCATAGGTGTCGAAGTCCTCTCCCGGCACCCCCATCACCTTGGCCATCATCACGCCCACCGCGCCGGCCACATGGTAGCAGTAGCGCATCATGTCGCCCTCCGACCGTGGCTGCCACCCCGTCGCGTCGAGGGCAAAGCCGCCGATCACGTCGTCGGCCATGTCGCGGGTGATGCCGGCTTCGGCCGCGACCATGCCGAACCCGTCGAAGGCGGGGTCTGCGGTCGGCAGTCCGTCAAAGGCACGGCGGGTCAGGACCCGGATCGCCTGCACCTTGTCCTCGGCCGCCTTGCTCTCGCCCATGCGGCCGCCGAGGTGCTGATCGTCGGCGATGTCGTCGCAGCGCCGGCACCAGGCATAGAGCAGCCACACCCGCTCGCGGGTGTTCCGGTCGAGAAGCCGGGATGCGAGCGCGAAGGATCGCGACCCCTTGGCGATGGCCTCGCGCGCCTTCCACACCAGCTCGGCGCGATCGTTGCCGCCGCCCGCCCGCGCGGGCGTCTCGATCAGGACGCGCGAAGGCGCCAGCATCCGCGGACTGCGTGACTGGACGTTCACAGCTCCGCGGCCTCCATCTGGAAGATCGGCCGGTGCGGCTCATGCGCCTCCAGCAGGCCGAGCAGCGCCGGAAGATCCTCGGCCACCTTGAGGATCGTCTGGTGCGCAGGTCGGATGAAGCCGACCGCCGCCATGTGGCGGTTGAAGGCGACGAGATGGTCGTAGAAGCCGAACGCGTTGAGCAGACCGACCGGCTTGTCGTGGTAGCCAAGCTGCGCCCAGCTGATCGCTTCCCACAGCTCGTCCATCGTGCCCACCCCGCCGGGAAGGGTGATGAAGCCGTCGGACAGGTCCGTGAACTGCTGCTTGCGCTCGTGCATGCCGCCGACGAGGCGCAGGTCGGTGCAGTCGCGGTTGGCGACCTCGCTTCCGGCGAGGGCATGAGGGATGACGCCGATGACCTCGCCGCCCGCCTCCAACGCCCCGGCGGCAAGCGCACCCATCAGTCCCAGCCTGCCGCCGCCATAAACGACGCCGATGCCGCGCCGCGCCAGCTCTGCGCCCGTGGCCCGTGCAAGGGTCATGTAGCGCGGGTCCGCCGGCGTGGCCGACCCGCAATACACCGCCACTCTGTGCAATCGCCGTGTCACCTGACGAGATCCTCGACCATGAGTTTCGCCGTTGCCTTGGCGCTGCCCACCACCCCCGGTATGCCCGCGCCCGGGTGAGTCCCGGCTCCGACGAGGTAGAAGTTCTGCAGCACGTCGTCGCGGTTGTGGCCGCGGAACCATGCACTTTGGGTTAACAGCGGTTCGAGCGAGAACGCGCTGCCGACATGGGCATTGAGGTCGTGGGCGAAATCCGTGGGCGCGTAGTGGAACTTGGTCACGATCCGCGCGTGGATGTCGGGGATCAGCCGCCGGCCCAGCTCGTCGAGGATGCGCCGCTCCAGCACGGGGCCGATCTCGTTCCAGTCGATCGCCAGCTTGCCCATGTGGGCGACCGGGACGAGGGCATAGAACGTGCTCTTGCCTTCGGGGGCCATGCCGGGATCGGTGACCGTCGGGTGGTGCAGGTAGATGGAAAAGTCCTGCGGCAGCACGCCGTGGTCGTAGATGTCCTCGAGCAGCCCCTTGTAGCGCGGCCCGAACAGGATGCAGTGGTGCGGAATGCCGGGCCAAGTGCCCTCGATGCCGAAATGAACGACGAACAGGCTGGGCGAAAAGCTCTTGCGCTTGAGGCTGCGGGCGTAGGATCGCCCCCGCGCCGTTCCGCCCAGAAGGTCGCGATAGGAATGCATGATGTCCGCGTTGCTGGCGACGGCATCGAAGGTGCCGCTCCAGCCTGAAGCGGTCTCGACCTGCTGGACCCGGTTGCCCGGCGCGTGCAGGGCGGTGACCGGATCGCCCAGCCGGATCGTGCCGCCGATCCGCTCGAACTGCGTCACCATCGCAGCGACCAGCCGGTTGGTTCCGCCCTTCGCCCACCACACGCCGCCGTCCTTCTCCAGCTTGTGGATGAGCGCATAGATGGCGCTTGTCCGCATCGGATTGCCGCCGACGAGCAGGGTGTGGAAGCTCAGCGCCTCGCGCAGGCGCTCGTTGGTGACGAAGCTCGACACCATGGAATAGACGGAGCGGTACGCCTGGTTCTTCGCCAAAGCCGGCGCGGCCTTCAGCATCGACTTGAAGTCGAGGAAAGGCACATGGCCGAGCTTGATGTATCCTTCCCGCCAGACTTCCTCGGAATAGGCCAGGAACCGCTGGTATCCGCCGACATCCTCCGGATTGAGCTTGACGATCTCGGACCTCAGGTGATCCTCGTCGTTCGAATAGTCGAACTGCGTGCCGTCCGGCCACATGAGCCGGTAGAATGGCTTCACCTCCAGAAGTTCGACATCGCGGGCCATGTCGTGCCCGGTGAGCGCCCACAACTCGCGCAGGCAGTCGGGGTCGGTGATGACGGTCGGTCCGGCGTCGAACGTGAAGCCGTCCCGCTCCCAGAAATAGGCCCGGCCTCCCGGCTTGTCGCGGCCCTCAACGAGCGTGGTGGCGATGCCCGCGCTCTGTAGCCGGATGGCCAGCGCCAGTCCCCCGAACCCTGCGCCGATGACGCAGGCGCTGCGTCCCGTGTGCGGTGCGGTCTCGCTGGCCGGCCGGGTGCGATCAACGACATCATGCATGGCTGGGATCCGTTCGGGCAAGGGGAGGGCAGTGGCTGGCGAGCGCGCCGAAGGCGCGGGTGACGGGGACGGGCGGGCGCCCGGCAAGGATACGCGCGCGGTCGGCCCAGGTCGAGCGGGCCGCGTAGAACCGCTCGATCAGTGGCGCGGGCAGGCGGTAGAAATGCTGGAAGACGCGATACCGCTGCGCAGGATGTGCGGCTCCGAACAGCATCCGTCCGAGCAGGCGGTAAAATCCCGTGGCCTGCCAGTGCCGGCGGGCCTCGGCATCCAGCATCGCGGCAAGATCGGCGTGCGGAGCCGACAGGGCCCTTGCCACGAGAGTCGCCACGCGAGCCGCGTGCGGCAGGGTGTAGGAGGTCAGCGGATGAACGAACCCGCCGCGCGCGCCGGCGCGCGCCACGCCGGGAGTGCGGTGTGCCTCCTGGAAGGCCGCAAAGTCGCCTCCCGTGATGACAGGCAGCGTGCCCGTCTCCTCCGCCATCGGCTTCCCCGACCAGCCGCGGGCGCGCACGTAGTCGGCAATGCGCTGCCGCAGCAGCGGTTCGTCGAGCACCGGCGTGTCGGCGTAGTAGGTGTCCTCGAGGAACAGCGTGTCGGCACCGAGCGGAAGGAGATAGAGGAAGCGGTAGCCATCCGCCTGCACAACCGTGGCGTCCATGATGACCGGCCCTGCCATGCCATGCGGGCGGTCGAGCCGCCATTCCTGGCCTAGGAACACCTGCCAGCCGCCTCTCAGCGTCCGGGTTTCCTTCAGGCCCCGGCAGTCGATCACGTGGCGCGCCTCGATACGTGTGCCGCTGGCAAGCGTCACGCCCCCGGCATCAAGTCCCGCCACGGTCTGCCCGGTCATGATGCTGCCCGGCTTCAGCGTGCGTTCGAGCGTGTCGGCGAAGTCCCGGCTGGCAAGGGAATTGTATGGCGTCGGCAGCGCCCGCGAGTAGGCGGGAAAGCGCACCGTGTAGCTGTCGTTCCAGCGCGCCGAGGGAAAGCAGGACAGCAACGCCGCGCTTTCGGCGTCGAGATCGCTGCCGAACCAGCTCCAGCGATGATTGCCCCCCGGGCGTTCGCCACCCTCGACGAGCGCGATCGCCGCCGCGGGGTGGCTGCGCGCCACCGCCAGCGCGATCAGTCCGCCCGCGAGGCCGCCACCCGCGATGGCGATGTCTGCCTTCTGGAGAGCCATGCCGCGCCCAAGTAGGCGTGAACCGCGTCCGGGGCAATTGCTTGCCTGCCCGTTCGCGAGGGTGCAGGAACACAACCGGACGCCAATGGTTCGCGGCGGAGCAAGGCAGACGAGTGGAGGGGGCATGGAACGACGCAGGGAGGGCGCGCGGAGCGGACGCTGCGGGGTGGCGCGCTGGGCCGCGGGGCTGCTCGGCCTGACGCTGGCGACCGCGGGTCAGGCGCAGGAACGTGGTGCGCCGGCGACCCTGCCCGACCTGCCGGCCGAAAGCGTCTTCGACGGCGATTTCATCACGGTGGGGATCGGGGTTGCGCGTTCGCCCAGCTATTCAGGGTCGGACGACTATGTCTTCACCGTCCTGCCGCTGGTCCAGGGGCGGGTCGGGGGCATCGGCATCAGTCCGCGGCCTGCGGGCCTCGCGCTCGATCTGCTGCCCGACGACGACACCGGCCCTCAGTTCGCGCTCGGTCCGGTGATCCGCCTCAACCGCGACCGTGTCCGGCGGATCGAGGATCCCGTGGTCGCCGCCTACGGGCGGCTCGACACGGCCGTCGAGGTGGGGCCGAGCGTCGGGATTGCGTTTCCCGCGGTGCTCAACCCGTTCGACCGGCTGAGCGTCAGCGTGGATGTGGTGTGGGATGTGGCGGGCGCGCATCGCGGCAGCGTGGTCTCTCCCTCGGTGTCGTACTTCACCCCGCTGAGCCGGGGCGCCGCCGCCTCGCTGTCGGTCGGGGCGAACCGGATCGATGACGATTATGCGCGCTACTACTACTCCGTTCCCACGGCCGCGCCGGGCGTTGCCGGGCAGACGCTCGCCCCGTTCGCCGCGCAAGGCGGGTGGGAAAGCGTGAACGCCGGTCTGCTCGGGGCGGTCGACCTTGACGGCGACCTGACCAATGGCGGCTTCTCACTCGTCGGCATCGGGGCCTACACGCGGCTGGCCGGTTCTGCGCGCCGCACCCCCTTCACCAGCGTCCGAGGTAGCGCCGACCAGTGGCTGCTCGGCCTCGGGGTGGGTTACACCTTCTGATCCTCCGCCCAGCCTGAGGGTTGTCGAGGAGGCGCGCCTGCGGCACACTTGCTCGGGCGCAAAGGGGGCAGCGGCATGAGACACGCGACGCGTTTGGCAATGACGGCGGCGGCATGTGGCATGCTGCTGACATGGTCGGCTTCGGCCCGCGCCGAGACGATCGTCATCCACGCCGGCTCCGTCATCGTCGATGCCGCAGGCGAACCGACCGGACCGGCCACGGTGATCGTGCAGGACGACCGGATCGTCGCGGTCGAGCAGGGGCACAGAGCCCCTGCGGCCGGGGAGCGGGTCGTCGACCTGCGTGCCCTGACCGTGCTGCCGGGCCTTGTCGATCTTCACGTCCACCTGACCTCGGATCCGGGCGGCGAATTCTGGCGCGATGCGACCGATCCGCCGGAATGGTCCATGGTGGTCGGCGTCCGCAACGCGCGCCGCACGCTGAAGGCCGGCTTCACCACCGTCCGCGAGGCAGGAAGCAGCGGGCAGAGCGCCTTCGCCCTGCGCCGGGCGACAGAGGAAGGAGTCATCCCCGGCCCCCGCATCGTGGCCGCCGGCCCGCCCATCGCGATCATCGGCGGGCATGGCGATGTGAACGGTTTCCGGCCCGACGTGAACGCTGTGCTGACCAGCGGCTTCACCTGCACCGGGCCGGTCGAGTGCGCGGCACGGGTGCGGCGGGCGGCGCAGAACGGTGCCGATGTCATCAAGATCACCGCGACCGGCGGCGTGCTGAGCCAGCAGGGGCGCGGGCTGGAAGCGCACTTTTCCGACGCGGAGATGACCGCAATCGTCGACACGGCACGGTCGCTCGGCCTCAAGGTCATGGCTCACGCGCACGGCGCGCGGGGCATCGAAGCGGCTGCCCGGGCAGGCGTGGCGACGGTGGAGCACGGCACCTATCTCGATCCGCCGGCCGCCGCAGCCATGCGGCGCAGCGGCACGGTGCTGGTGCCGACGCTGATGGCGTTTCAGGGGATCAGCGAGCGGCTGGGCAAGGGCGTCTACACGCCGGTGGTCGAGGACAAGGTGCGGGCCGTCGCGCAAAGCGCCGGCGTGTTCCTGCGGCGCGCCCTCGATCTCGGCGTGCCGGTCGCTTTCGGCACCGACGCCGGGGTGTTCGAGCACGGGCGCAACGCGGGCGAGTTCCGGCTGCTGCTGGCGCAGGGCATGACGAGCCGGCAGGCCCTGGCGAGCGCGACGACGGATGCGGCCCGCGTGCTGGGGCTGGAGACGCAGATCGGCCGGCTTGCTCCCGGATTCAGCGCCGACCTCATCGCTGTCGCCGGCAATCCGCTGCGCGATGCGACCGTGCTTGAACGCGTGGAATGGGTCATGGCTCGCGGACGGGTGGCAGAGTAGCCGCGCTGCCCCCTTTGGAATTCCGCCCACGCGCGGAGCCGTCTCATTGCGGGTCATGCGGCGAGGAGGCTCCGCCTTCGCACTGGCAATTCCGCACCGTCTGACGCATACAGGCCCGGTCTGCCGCTGCCGGATGACCGGGTCTGCGGATGCGTGGTCATGGGGAAGTGCGGTGGAAACTGTTTGGGACTGGTTGACGGTTTTCTGCTTTGCCGGACTGGTGACACTGATGCTTCAGCGGTCGAGCGAGGAGGTGTTGCGCGACAAGCTCTGGCACTACGCACCGCCGGCCGTGGGCTGCGCCGTCGCCAATTACCTGGGCAATGAGGAGATGCATGTTCCCGCGGCGATCGTCCTTGCGGCAGTCATCGTTTACGTGTTCGTGGTCCTGAAGGTGCGATTGCCGCGGTTCTGACAGCCTTAGGCGGGAGCGGCACGGGCCGCAAAGCCTGCCTCGATGCCGGAACGGTTCCGGGTGTCGTGCTGAACGCGTTGTGAGGTTGTGTGGCATGAGGGATAAGGACAGCGATCCCCACGCGTCGTCCGCTGCCGCAGCGGGATGGCCCGGCGGCTTGCGACGTTCCATGACCCGGCGGGGGCCAACCTCGTGAACATCGAAACGCGCTTGGCGGGACAGTCCGAGCCGGGGTGGGCTGGCGCGGCGCAGCCACACTGGGCCGCGCGGGACAAGCGTGCCGTGCTCTACGCGCTGTCCCTCCTTGCGGACGTGATCGCGCTGGTGCTCGGCTACCTTGTCGCGACCCACCTGCGCCCGGCCGAGAACCTCAACATCGGCGCACACTCCATCATTGCGGTGGCCCTGCCAGTGTTCGTGATGTTCGCCATCGCGCGCGAGGTGCAGTCGGTCGACAGCCTCGAAAGCCGCTCGGTCGCCATCAACCGCGCGCTGGGAGCGCTGGGTGCGACGGCGCTGATCATGCTTGGCGGCATCTTCCTTTTCGATGTCGACACCTTCTCACGGGTCGGTTTCCTCGTCACCTTCGCCACGGCAGCGCTGCTGATCATCGCGTTCAAGGTGGTGCTGGACAGTGTGGCGACGCGGTGGCTCGGAAGGGAAGCCACCTCGACCATCCTCGTGCTCGACGATCTCGAAGTTCCCCGCGACCTTGCGCACAGCGTCGTCGATGTGGCGGCTCTTCAGCTGTCCCCGTGTCTGCAGCACCCGGCCCGCATGGATGCGCTGTCGCGGATCATTGCGCCGTATGACCGGGTGGTGGTGGCCTGCACCTACGAGAAGCGGGCCAACTGGGCCATGTTCCTGCGCAGCCACGATGTCGGGGGCGAGATCATTCTCGACCGCGATCTGCTTCACGGGGCCGTCGCCATTGGCGAGTATGCGACGAACGACACCATCGTCCTGTCGCGCGGTCCGCTGAGCCTGGCGGCGCGGATCCAGAAGCGCATCTTCGACCTTGTCGTCGCGGGGCTTGCCATCGTGGCGCTGGGTCCGCTGCTGCTGCTCATCGCCGCGGCGATCAAGATCGACAGCCCGGGTCCGGTGCTCTTTCGTCAGGCACGCGTGGGACAGGGCAACCGTCAGTTCTCCATCTTCAAGTTCCGGTCGATGCGGGTGGAGCAACTCGACGCCGCAGGTCACGTCTCGACCCGCCGGGACGATGACCGGATCACCCGCGTCGGACGCTTTATCCGCAAGACGAGCCTCGACGAGCTCCCGCAGCTGTTCAACGTGGTCCTTGGCCACATGAGCATCGTCGGTCCGCGCCCGCACGCGCTCGGCTCGCATGCCGGCGACGCGCTGTTCTGGGAGGCGACCAACCAGTACTGGCTGCGCCACGCCTTGAAGCCGGGCATCACCGGTCTCGCGCAGGTGCGCGGTTTTCGCGGCGCGACGGAACGGGTGGAGGATCTGCAGGCGAGGGTGCGTGCCGATCTCGAATATCTGGCAAGCTGGTCGCTGATGAACGACATCATCATCATGCTTCGCACCCTGCGCGTCGTGGTCCACAAGAACGCGTTCTGAACGGGCTTCGAGGTCAGGCATCTCATGACAGACACCGGCGCAGGAACCATGGCATGAGGTATGTCGGCATCGTGCTGGTGCTGCTGGCGGTGCCGGTGCTGATCGTTCTGCTCCGCAACAACCGTGCCCTTCGGCCGTACGCCTATGCGTGCATCGGCGTGTTCCCGGTCGTTCAGGGTTCGCTGAACCTCGATGCGAGCCTGTGGCAGTTCGGCGGGCTCGGCTACGTCAAGGGTCTGGTGTTCACGCTGCTGGACGCGCTGTGCATCGCGATCCTTGCCAACACGCGTTTCCGCGTCGGCAATCTGCCCTTCGTGACGTTGTTTCTCGCCTACATCGTCGCCGTGCTGCTCTCCATCCTTCAGGCGCCCGGCTTCTTTGCGCCCTTCAGCTACGCCTGGCAGCTCCTGCGCGCCTTTCTCGTCTTCATCACGGTGGCGACCGTCGTCCAGCAGCAGGGCGGCCTGCGGTGGATCGCCATCGGTCTGTCATGGGGCGCCATCATCCAGGGCGCGGTGACCACCTTCCAGCGCCTCGGCGGCGACATGCAGGCGCCCGGTACCCTGGGGCACCAGAACATCACCGGCATGGTCATGCACTTCTCGACGCTGCCTCTGCTGGCGCTGCTGCTCGCCGGCAGCCGCTCCAAATTGTACATGGCGGGGGTGGCCGGCGGCTTTGTCACCGTGGCGCTTGGCGCGTCGCGCGGCTCGATCGGCTTTCTCGGTCTCGGCCTGGCCCTGCTGCTCGTGCTCTCGCTGGCGCGGCGGGTCACCGGCGCGAAAGTGGCAACGGTGGGCGTCACCGCGCTTCTGATTGCGGCGGCTGCACCCGTCATGCTGGCCGGGCTTGAACAGCGTCTGTCGAACCTGTCGCAGTTCGGCGCTGTCGACGAAGAGCGGGAGGCGTTTGAGAAGGCGGCTGCCGCGATGTTCGCCGACAATCCGCTCGGGGTCGGCGCCAACCGATATACCTTGGTGGCGAACACGGAGGGCTATTCGGAACGCGCTGGCGTGTTCTGGGGGGAAGGCAGCCGGTCGGCCGTTGTTCACAATCTCTACTACCTGACCGCCGCGGAACTAGGGTGGTTTGGTCTCGTAACGCTGATCCCCTTCCTCGCGTGGAGCATCGCGCTTGGCTTGTTCTACACCTTCCGAAGCCGGCATGATCCGCGCGGCGACATCGTTCTCGGCTGCACCTGCGCCTTGCTGGCCATGGCGTTGCAGAGCCTTTACGAGTGGGTGTTCGTGATGAGCTCGATGAACTACGCCTTCGCCACCAGCTTGGGGATCATGGCGGGGTGCATCGTGAGAATGCGACAGGAGACAAAGGCGCGCCACGCGACGCGTGCTGCGGCACATGCTGCCTCCCGCAAGCGCCACTCGCCTGCGCCGGGCGTTGCTGCCTAGACCGCCACAATTGATGCTGACCCGCCTGCAATCCACCGCCTTGGTGCTGCGCGCCGAGCTGGACAGACGATCAGTCCTGATGGCCGCCGGAGGCTGGGTCATCGCCGCCTTCATCGTCGGACAGATCCTGCGGCTCGGCACGAGCATCGGCCTTGCGGCTCTGCTGGCACCGGAACTGCTCGGCCTGATGGCGTTGATCAACACGGTGCAGACAGGCGGCGAACTGCTCAGCGACATCGGCATCGGGCAAAGCATCGTCCAGCACAAGGATGGCGATAAGTCCCGCTTCTACCGGACTGCCTGGACCTTGCAGGTCGTCCGCGGGCTGGTGCTGTTCGCGGCGATGGTCGCTGCGAGTGTGCCGATTGCGCATCTGTATGACGAACCGCTGCTGCTCTCGCTGCTGCCTGTTTCGGCACTGGTCTTTGTCATCAGCGGCTTCATCTCACCGGCGCGCTTTCTTTTGCAAAGAGACATTCGAACTCGTCGACTTGCCATCTTCGGCATCGTTCAGGGGACCTTTTCCGCCGCGGTCCACCTTTTTCTGGCATGGTACCTGCAGTCAATCTGGGCACTTGTCTACGCGCTGCTCATCAGTGCCTCTTTCGTCGCCATTTCGTCGTTCTTCATGATGGACTGGCGTATTCATCGCTTCACGTGGGATCGGGGAGCGGTGAGAGCGATCTTCGGCTTCGGCAAATGGGTTTTCCTCTCGACGCTGATTTTTTTCCTCGCGGCCAATTTCGATCGTCTTTACGTGGCGCAGGCGGCCTCGTTTGCCGCGCTCGGCGTGTACGGCATCGCACGCACCTTTGCCGACACCGCCACGGCACTCACGCAGCATCTGGCCTCCCAGGTGCTGTTCCCCAAGGTGGCGACGAGCCCCTTGCGCGGCGTGGCGTTGCGCGAGGCGGTTCGCCCGGTGCGCCGGGCGATTGTGGTGATCATCGCCGTCGGCATGGCGTGCGGCCTTGCCGTGGCCGACCGTTTCATCACCCTTGCCTATGATGCGCGGTATGCGGCGGCCGGCTTCTACCTGTCCGTGCTGTTGACCGGAGGCTGGTTCGCCATGCTGGCAACCTTTGCGGACAATATGCTGATGGGCATTGGCAAACCTGCCAACATGGCCATAGGGAACGGCGCGAAGCTGCTGGCGCTCGTCACGCTCGTGCCGCTGGTGCTGCCGCTTTACGGCATGGCGGCGGCGGTGGTCGTCTTCTCGGCGGTGGAGATGCTGCGCTACGCCGTGCTGACCGCCCGGGCAGGTGCACACGGCCTGTCGTTCTGGCGTCAGGACGCCGAAGCCACTGCGCTGTTCGTGGGGCTGGCCCTTGTTCTAAGGGAACTGACCGGGCTGGCTGGTCTCACTAGCGGTGTTGCAGGGTGGGTGGACCTGACCCACTCGGCACTGCCTTTCGTGTAGGGATGAGCTTTCGTAGGCGGATGGCAAGAGAAGAAGATCGCGTCACGGATCCTCTCTTGTGGAGGCGAGACATTTCGAATCATCGGAGAACCGCATCGAACTGGTCGCGCGGCCGGAGTTCGCGGCGGAGATGGGGCGCCGGGGCAGGGAGCGAGTCGGCCGGGAGTTCGTGGTCGATCGGGCGGTGGAGCCGCTGCTCGCCGCCTTCAGGGCCACCTCCTGAACAGCTCAGCTCCTGCGGGGAGAGCGGACGATCCGCCGACGCTCAGCGATCGTAATATTTGCTGTACTGCGCGCCGGAGCCGTAACCGTACGTGTCGAGCACCCCGCCCTTGTACCGGTTGAGAACGGTGCCCAGCGGAGTGGCGGGCTTGAGCAGGTCCATTGCGTCGCGCACCTGCCGGGCCGTCGTCTTCCCGCTTTCGACCACCAGCATGTAGCCGTCGAGCGCCTCCACCAGCAGCATCGCATCGTCGTTCGCGAACACGGGCGGGAGGTCGACCAGCACGATCGCCTCGCGCGAGATGGCACGCATCCAGCGCATGAGATTTTCGAAAGCGCTTCCGGTGAGAAGCTGGGAGGAGTCGCCCTTGGTCACGCGGGTGGGCATCACGACGAGCGGCAAGCCTTCGATCTGGACGCACAGCTTGGCCGGGTCACCCCGGCCGCTGGCGAGCAGATCGTCGATCCCGTGCTCCACCGGCAGGCCAAGCGCCTCGGCAACGCTGCCCCGCCTCAGGTCGAGATCCGCCAGGACGACGGGCACGTCCTTCAGCCGCGCGAGCGCCGCCGCAAGGTTCACCGCCATCATCGACTTGCCCGCCGAGGGCGCGGGAGAGGTGATGCCGACCATTCGCATCTTTTGCAGGTCAAGCTGCTTGGCGAACCGGGTGCGCATCAGGGTGAAGGGACGCGCGCGCATGTCGCGCCCGTCGAACGCGACGATGTGGTTGGCCTCGAGCACAGCCGGATCGGGGGTGAAGGAGGGCACGTCGGCAAGATTGAGCAGCCGCTCATCCGCCTCGGCCGGTCGAGGGGTTGCCGACGCAAGGGCCGCCGGGCGCGTGCCTGCTCCCGGCAGATCGTCCGCAGGCTCGCCGGCCCGCGAGGAATTCTCGCCGCGCATGCCGCCGTTCACCGTGTCCATCATGTTCATGCTTTCGCCGCCGATCGACGCAAGGGGAAGGGGAGGCGCAGACCGCGCCGCCGGCCCGCCGGCCGCGAGAGCGCCGGGATGACCGCCAGAGGCCCTTCGCCGGTCACTGCAGCCAGGCTGTCAGGGTCGCGGATAGGGCGGAAGATCATCTCGACCGCCAGGGCAAGAACGATGCCGAGCGCCAGTCCGCCGCCAAGGCTGAGACCCAGAAGCAGCCAGCGGTTGGGCCAGACCGGCTCGTCCGGCACCACCGGTGGCTCTACGACCGACAGCCGTTCGGCAATCTGCTCGTCCTCGGCCTTCACACCGGCGCGGGCGAGCGTCAGGCGTTGCTGAACGTCCTGATACTGTGTGTTCAGGCCGGAAAGCTCCTGCTGGATATTGGCGAGCTGTTGCTGCACGAGCGGCGCGCGCGACTGCGACGCGATCTGGGAACCGATGGTGTCGCGCTCGCGCGCCTGCGCCGCGCGCAAGGCTGCGATCTGGGCGTTGTTGAAGGCGATCTGCTGATCGAAGTTCTGCGTCGGCATGGCGCGCTGGTTCTGCGCCGCGAGCTGCCTCGCCTGCGCCAGCTGCTGCTTGGCAATCGCGACGTCGGGATGGTTCTCGGTGTAGATGGCGCGAAGGCTGGCCAGCCGCGCTTCGGCGGCCACCACGTTGGGGTCGCTGGTGTCGACGTTCTGCAAGGCCTGACGCTGGCTCGCCAGAGCGACATTCTCGCGCTGCAGCTGTGCGATCTGGAACTCGTAATTGCCTCCGCCGCCGGTCACGATCGGTGACGTTGCGCCGGCAAGAACGCCGCCATAGCGCGCGGTGATGGCGTTCTGCTCGCCCTGAAGCTGGGCGATGCGGGCCTCGAGGTCGGCGGCCTGATCGGTGAGGAACTGCACGGTGTTGGTCGCCTGCTCGACATTGCCGCTGGCGTCGAGCTCGAGGATGCGGTCCATCAGATCCTGCGTGACCGCCTGCGTCGCCCGTGGTTCGGTGTACTGGTAGGCGAGGCGGAAGGCGATGGTCCGGCTGTCGTTCTGCCGGTCGGCGACCTGCACCTCCGTGGGCTGCAGCGTGATCGCCTCGCGCATCCGGGTGATGGTGGACGACAGGGGTTCGGACCGGCGTTCGTCGGGGTAGAGGTTGTGCCGTTCAATGAGGCTGATGAGGTTGGGGCGGCTGATCACCTCGGCCTGAATGCGGGCGATGCGCCGGTCCACCACTTCCCCGCTCATCTGCGAGAGCGCATTGTCCTGGATCTGCGGCGACTGCACCACCATCAGCGCCGAGGACTCGTAGAGTGGCCGGATGAAGACGAGCGTGGCGACCGCCGCCACAAGCCCGAGCAGGATGGGGACGATCAGCCACCACTTGCGATCCGCCAGGATCATCGGCAGCTGCGAGACGAGCGCGCCGATCCCCGGTCCGCGGGGTTCGTCGAAGATGACCTCATCCATTGCCGCTGTCACCGCTGTCTTCCAAAAATGTAGGTCACGCCGACTAGGGCGCGCACATTCGCATCGCGATCCGGAAACAGTTCGGACCAGATCCGGGTATAGGAGGCATTAGCAAAGCCGACTAAACGATTGGTGAAGGCCCGCCGGAACTCCGCCCCGAAGCCAAGCAGCTCGTCCTTGGCACTGATCGGAAGCTCGCCGAATGCCATCGGCGCCAGCTGCTCGCTGCGCTGGTAGGAGCCGGTGAAGCCAAGGGAGTCCCGCCGGTTGAGGGTCACGTCGTAGCCCACGTTGACGCCGGTGGTGTTGGTGAAGCCGCCGAAGGTGGTGGGGCGCGGCTGCTGCTGCGCCGCGATGCACAGGTTCGCGTTGGCCGAGCGCCGGCAGCCGCTCACCGAGAAGGCGAAGGTGGTGCTGTCGATCGTCAGCCCCGGCCCGGCGTTCACGCGCGAGTAGGCCAGCCCGGCCTGCGCCGACCAGTTGAGGCGTTCGGAGATCTGCTGCTGGATGCCGATCAGGGGCGTCACGCTGAATGCGTCGCCCGTGGCGCTGTTCAGCAAATCGGAGCGTGACAGGGCAAGATTGCCCTGGAGCGTCGTGCGCTCGTTCAGGGCGCGCCCGTAGCCCAGCACGAGATCGGCCACCCGGTAATCGAACCCGAAGTCCCCGGACGTGCGGCTTTCGTTGAATGCCAGCCCGACGGACGCCACGTCGCGCGGCGTCAGCCGCCGCTGCACCCCGGCCTCCGCGCCGTAGCGCGTGAAGCGCTGCCGGCTTCCCGGAACCGTGGGGTCGATGAGATCAAAGGTCGGCACGGTTCCCGGCTCGAGGCCGATGAGACCCCCGGTTCCGCCGAGGAGAAAGGCGTCCTGAATCGCCGACCGGCTGCTCTGGAAGGTGGCGCCGCCCGTCAGCGTCGTGCGCTCGTCCACGCGGGTCGAACCGGATGTGCCCAGCAGCACAGAGGCATCCGTGCCGTAGTTCTGGAAGAACTGGCGCAGCCGCAGATTGCCGTAGAACCGGAGCGTGGTGCGCTCGTCCTCAAGGTAGAGGCTCGGCTCCACCTGGATCTCTGCCGTGGCCGCAACGCCTTCGCCGCTGTCCTCGACAGTGAGGAACGGGTTGTTCTCCACGCCCAAGGCCCCCGACACGCGCACTTCGGTGCGGGGGTTGGCCAAGGCAGGGGACGGCACCAGCAGCGCCGCCGCGGTTCCGAGCAGAACCGCTCTGGAAAGCCGCTCGCGAAGGGCGGTCATGGGATGATCACCGTGTCGCCGCTCTCGATGCGGACGAGGTTGGCGCGCTGCACGTCGGCGGCGCTGGCGCCGCTGCGGAAGAGCGGGGCCATCCGCACCCTCAGCGTGCGCACGCCGTCGCCGGCCTTGCGGATCACCACGACGTTGTCGAGGTCGGCGAACTCGTTCGGACCGCCGGCAAGGCTGAGCGCCTCGAGGACGTTGACATACCGACCCGGCGCGAAGCTTCCCGGTGAACGCACGCGCCCCATCACCGAGAACTGCATTCCGGTGGGGGCGACGGACACCGTGACCTGCGGCACTTCGCCCCGGTACTGGCTCTGCAGCCCGCGGCGGATCTGCGCCTCGAGTTCCTGCGGCAGCAGACCCTGCGCCCGCAGCTGGCCCACCAGCGGGAACGCCACCGTCCCGTCCGGAAGCACGTTCACCGTGCGCTGGAGCCGCTCCTCGCCCCACACATAGATTTCCAGCGTGTCGCCGGAATTGATGCGGTATGCGGACACCTGCGCCACTTCAGCCGGAGCGGCGGCATCCTGCGCAGCCGCAGCGGCGGCGGGCGCGATCCAAAGGAACGTGCCGATTGCGGCCGTGTACAGGATTTGGTCAAGCTTGAGGCGCATGGTGAAGCAAGTATCCCTTGAGTGGACTTGTGGTGTGTGCCGACAGGCTAGTAAGGCAATTCATGACTTCAATCCAACCGTTTTGCCGTGTTTCAAATCCGGGCACCGGACGCCTGACTGCGCTCGCCGCAGCAGCGCTGCTTCTGCTCGCCTGCTCAAGCAGCGCGGAAAAGGCATCCGAGGCTGGCGCGGTCGCTGAATACCACCTGCGGAGCGGCAATGTCGAGGAGGCGCGCCGGGCGATTCGCGACGCCATCCGGCACAAGGATGACATCGCGCAGCTGCATCTGCTGCGCGGCCAGATCGAATTCGCCGCCGGAGACCGCGCCGCGGCGTTCGAGGCCTATTACGATGCGCTTGCGCTCGATCCGCTCAATCCGGAAGCGCTGCAGGCGGTGGCGCAGCTGGGCGTGACGACGGGCAACATCCGGGAAGCCGAGGCGGCGGCCGACCGGATCCTCACCCTCGCGCCGGAACAGCCCGACGCACTGCTCGTCAAGGGGCTGGTGGCGCTGGCCCGCCGGCGTCACGACCAGACAATCGCGCTGGCCGAACGCGCCCTTGCCGCGCGTCCGGGCGACGAGAACGCGCGCATCCTCAAGGCGAGGGCGCTTTACCTCAAGGGCAATCCGGCGGGCGCTCTGGCGGCGCTGGAAGAGGGGCGGCCGAGCGGTGCACCCATCACCGTGGGCGTCGCGCTGACCCGGCTGGAAATCTTTCGCCAGACAGCGAACACGGCCGGTTTGGACGAGGAATTCACGCGCTTGCGCAATCTGCGCCCCAACGATCCGGGTCTGCGGATCGACGAGGCCAATTACCGCTACAAGCGTGGGCAGGCAGCCGAGGCGGTGCGCCTGATCGTCGCGCTGCTCACCTCGCCTGAGGAACAGTTCCGCGACGCCGGCGCAACGAGCGCCGAGGCGGCGGCGCGCGTGGTCTCGCTGTGGCAGCAGTATGGCGACGACGCGGTGACCCCAGCCGACTGGAGCCGGCTCGCCCAGGGCGCGACGCCGGCCGTGCGCGCGATCCTCGCGCGGCACCTCGTCCTGGCAGGCCATGCCGCGGCGGCGGAGCGGATGAGTGCCGGGCTCGCACGTGACGAGCAGGAGGCGTTTGCCGCCAAGCTGCGGATGCTGAGCGACGATGCGGCCGGTGCCCTCCGGCTCGCCGGAGGTGTGCTTGCGCGGGACGAGACGCATTGTGACGCGCTCGTCGCTCACAGCCAGGCGTTGCGCGCCCTTGGCCGGGCGGCTGAGGCCGTTCAGTCCGGCCAGCGCGCGGCGGCCGAATGTCCCGACCGGCCCGACGCCGTGATCGCCGCCGCCGCGGCTTACGATGCGTTCGAGCGCCCGGCGGGTGCGGAGCGCGTCTTTGCCCAGGGGCTGAGCCGCAATCCGCAGGATCTGCTGCTCGCCCGCAGCTATGCGGAGTGGCTGTTCGCCAACGGGCAGAAGCGGCAGGCAACGGCAATCCTGCGGCGCTACACCCGGGACACACCGGCCTCGGTGCGCGGATGGCAGCTCTACGCCGACATGTGCCGGCGGACCGGCAGCGGCTGCGCGGGGGCGGCGGAAGAGGGTGCGGCGCGCGCCCGCCGCATGTACGGCATCGACCTGCCGCCCGGACAGATCCAGCCCAACGGGCTGTTTGGCCGGTTCATCGAACGATGACGCCTCCGCCCGCCCGCGCCCGGACCGAGTTCCTCGGACTGGGCTTCGACCGCATGGATCAGGAGGCGACCCTCGAATGGCTGTTCGACACCTCCCGGAGCGCGCGGTTCGCCTATGTCGTGACCCCGAACGTCGATCACATGGTCAGCCTCAACCGCGATGGCGGCGATCCGCAGGTCCGTGCCGCCTATGACGGGGCGGACCTCGTCCTGTGCGACAGCCGCATCCTGCAGCTGCTGGCGCGCTGGTCCGGCATTACCCTGCCGCTGGTGACGGGCAGCGACCTGACGATCAGGATCCTCGAGCGCGCCCAGGCACGCGGCAGCACCACCATCGCCGTCGTCGGCGGGGACGCGGCCATGATGGAGCGGCTGGCCACGCTCTTCCCCGGCATCGGCTGGCACCAGCATCTCCCGCCGATGGGGGTCCGCCGGAACGCCGCGGCGCAGGCGGCCATCGCCGGCTTCGTCGAGGAGACGGGGGCGGATGTCGTCCTTCTGGCCATCGGCGCGCCCCAGAGCGAGCTGGTGTGCGCGAAGATCGCCGCCCGGGGAAGGGCGCGAGGCGTGGCCTTGTGCATCGGGGCGTCGCTCGAATTCGCCACGGGCGTCAAGCGCCGCGCTCCCGTCATCCTGCAGCGGCTGAAGCTGGAGTGGCTGCACCGGCTTCTGAGCGAGCCGCGGCGGCTGTGGCGGCGCTATCTGGTCGAGGGACCGAAGATCCTGCCCTTGTGGTTCAGGTGGAAGGCCCGCCGGGCTCCGGCTCGCGCCGCGTCCTGACCCACTGCCCGCCGCGGCGCCTCGCCAGGCCGAGATAGAGCGGGACCTTCCACAGCACGTAGGCCGGCGCCGCCGCGGCGGCGCGCAGCGACAGCACGCCCCGGCCTTCCCGCAACCACGCGAGCGCCGTCAGCGCCAGCGCAAGGCTGAGTGCCACCGCAAGCATGAACGCAGGTGCAGCGCTCGCGCCGAGGACGCTCAGCCCGGTTGTGAGCAGCAGCATCGCACCCGCGAGCAGCAGCAGCATCGCCAGCGGCGGCACCAGCAGATGCATTCCAAGGGCAAATGCATGACGCGAGCCTGCGCGCACCCCTTGAAGCAGCAGGGGCATGGCCTGTCGCCGGGCAATGGACAGGAAGCCGCCTTCCCAACGCCGCCGCTGCGCGGCGAGGGCCGCGGCGGGTGCGGGAGCGCTCTCGATGCCGGCGTCCTCGACCAGCGTCACCCCGACTCCCTGCCCGGCGAAGGTGACGGCGAGTTGCAGGTCTTCCGCAAGATGCCCGCTAGCGAGCGGCGCGGCGGCAAACAGCCGCCAGGGAAACGCCATGCCCGTGCCGAACAGAGTGATGCCGCCGCCCAGCCGCAGCAGGCCGCGTGCGCGGACGAGGTTCTTCACCAGCATGGCGAAGTTGGAAATCTGCGACAGGGGAGGCGTGTGCGGCCCGCCGACGAGAAGGTTGCGCGCCTGTGCCGGACGGTTGAGGGCGCGGGCCACAGCCGTTAGCCGCGCGATCGCGCTCCAGGTGGTGCGGCAATCCCCGTCGAGCACGACGACGACGCATGGCTGCCGGTCCGGTGGGCGACAGGCGAGATGATCGCGCCCCCAGGCCAGCGCGTAGCCCTTGCCCCGCCGCGCCGGGTCGTCCCTTTCGGTCACCTCCGCGCCCGCCCGGCGTGCGCGCGCCGCCGTGTCGTCGGTGCAGTTGTCCGCCACCACAAGGATTTCGGCTCCGGGCGGGACCGGCGTCAGGCCGGCAAGTGTCGCCTCGATGCCCGCTGCCTCGTCATGCGCGGGGATCAGCACCGCGATCCGCTTCGGTGCCCGCGCGTCCGGCATCACGACCGTCCGCCAAAGGCCGAGCGCCACCTCCAGCGCATACCAGCCCAGCAGCACGAGCAACGGCGCCGTCACCAGCCATGCGAGCGCGGTGAGGAAGGGAAGGGCGGCACCGGACATCGATCAGGCGACCTGGCTGTTTTTCTCGTGGCGGCGGCGGGCGACCGTCGCCGTGACGAACTCGGCGTAGGCGGCAGCGATGCGCGGCCAAGCGAAGCGCGCAAGGTCCGGCGCGCAAGAGTTCCGGCCGCCCAGAGCGTCCCGCAGCGCCGCAGACACGCCCCCCAGATCGTCGGTGTCGATCAGGCCAGGCGCGTCGCCGCCAAGGATCCACCGGGTCAGCCCGCAGTCATGCGCGACGATCGGCAGGCCCGTGGCACCGGCTTCCAGATAGACGTTGCCGAAGGACTCTACCTTGGAGAGGTGCAGGAACACGTCGGCGCTGCGATAGAGAAGGGGCATGTCGCCGGCCGGAACCTCCAGCCGGCGATAGCGGCCGGGCAACATCTGCGCCGCCAGCCGCTCCGCCTCGTCCCGCAGCGGGCCGTCGCCGGCGACGACCAGCATGGCGTCGGGAACGGCAGCCATGGCGCGGATCCCGTCGAGCACCCGCTTGGTGTCCATCAGCGCGCTGACCATCAGCACAACAGGGCGCTCAGCAGGCAGGGCGAAGCGCGCCCGGTCCCCGGCGCCAGGGGCAAACCGCTCCAGATCGATCCCGTTCGGGATGAGAGCCGCATTCCAGCGGTCGCGGTTCCGCGCGAAGTATTCGGGGTTCGTGCAGACCAGCCCGTCGCATCCGAACCACCGGTACTCGGCGTTGCCCGCCAAGGCCGGCCAGTCGCCGTTCTGCGTGACGAAGATGTGGGCAGGGGCGCGCGACCGGTGACGGCGCAGGATCCAGTTGGTGAAAGGGTAGGCGCAGGTCAGCGTCGCATCGAAACCGCCGAGCGGCAGCCGCGAGAGGCGCAGCGCGAAGGCGGCATCCTCCCAGTGCGTCTCGTTGCGGAACGGCGGGAGCGCCGGCAGACGTTCGAACCGCTCGCGGCCGGGCGACGGCACATGGACGAAGCGATAGGCGGTGTCCGCGCGCGGCAGGCCGCTGCCGGCCACGACCACCTCGGCCGCGCCCGTGCCGGCAAGCTCCTGCGCGACGCGCAACAACGCCGTTTCCGCACCCCGGTCGATCCGGTGGAAGCCGGACAACGCGAACAGCAGCCGCAGTCGACGGCCGCGGGACGGATCCCCAGCGCGCACGCCCGTGCCTGTCATGACCCTTGCGGCCGGGCGGCGCTCAGTTGGCGGCCGGCGGTGTCGCCTGCGCCGCTGGCGACGCGCCGGCGGTGCGCGCATTGCCTGCACCCTGGCGAGCGGGCGGCGCAAACCCTTCCTGATAGGTGATCTGCGCGGTGCGGCGTGCTTCCTCCAGCCGCGTCTGCAGCGCGCGGTTGACGTTCTCGCTGCGGATCGCCTCGAGCGCGACGGGGCGTGCGGCCTCGGGCGGGATCGGTTGCGAGGTCGTGCCCGTGATCACCGCCACGGTGACCATGCCGCCTTCGGGGGTGATGAACGGCTCTCCCGCCGGCAAGCGGCGGATCTGGGCCAGCCGCTCTTCGCCGAGCCGGGCGCTGTCCATCTGGGCCGGCCCGCGGTTAAACTGGATCCCCAGCCTGTTGAGCGTCGCGGCGACTTCCGCCATCGAGCTGGCGCTCTCGAGCGCGCGGAGCGAGGTGATGTCGGCGGGAAGGGGGAACTGGATCCGGTCGAGCGTGTAGATCGTGCGTTCGGCGAAGATGCCGGGATTGGCCTGCACGTAGGCATCGATCGCGCGCTGGTCGGGCACGGAGGCGGCGCGCTCCTGTCGCTGCCGGTAGAGTTGAACCAGCAGCGCATCTTCAAGCTGCCGCTTGCGGATCAAATATTCGGGCGACTGCTCCACCCCTTCCTCGCGGGCGATGTTCGCGAGGAGGCGCCGTTCGATGATCCGCTCCAGAGCGGTTTGCTGCACCTGCTTCTCGTCGACCCCGGCCGGGATGTTGAGCCCGCTGAGTTCGGCGTTGATTTCCTGAAGCGTGATCTCTTCCCCGTTGACCACGGCCGCGACCTGTCCGGTCGGCTCCCGATCGCAGGCGGCCAGTGCCGTGGTGGCGAGAACGGCCGCTAGAAGCGCTTTCTTCATGTTCTGATCCCTGTTCGTGACGTCAGCCGTTGCCGATGAGCAACCGGCGAAGCGGAGGTGGCGAGGCGCCGATGAGGGCGGAGGCGAAACTCTCCAGCTCGGCCGCGGCGGCGCCCGCATCTGTGCCGAGGAGCGACACCCGCATCATCATGCCGTCCGGGATCGCGCCGGCGATGTTGGCGCGCACCACGGCGAGCCGCTGCTCGGCCCAGGTGCGGGGGAAGGCGTCGCCGAGGCGGGTGAAGTAGCCGACCTGTTCCACACGATCCGGGCCGGTGGCGGTGAAGAAGTTCGCCGGGATGGCGAGGCCGGGCACGTCGATGCGGAAAGGACGGGTTTCGCTGAGCCGGAAACCGCCGACGGGGTAGCACACCTCAGGCCGGTGCACCTGCAACATGCCGTCCTGCCGGTTGTTGTAGGCGAGCAGCAGCATCGTCGACGGCTGTCCCGGCGACGTATAGGTGCGGGTGACCAGGCTGTCGTAGAGACGGTCGCGCAGGGCGTCGGGCGGCGGCAGAACGACGCTTGACGCCTCGACGGTGGTCCAGCGTCCGAACTGCTTGGGAACCCAGCTTTCGAAAACCTTGGGATCGACGCGAGGCGCCCGCACTTCGGGCTGCCGCGCATAGGCGATCCCGGACGCGCTGAGGAGAACGCCGCCGATCAGCAGGTTGCGGCGGCTGAGCGTGACCGGGGCGGGTTGCGCAGACCGCTCGCTGGCAAGATCCGGGGGGGTCATGAGAGATGCTCCCGATCGGCCGCAGTGCCGGAGAGACCCGGCGAACGACGCTGCTGGTAGCGATACCAGAGCGGGCGCAGCAGCTCGTCCAGCGCGAACATGATGCCGAGCGCGATGGCGAACATGAACAGGCCGGCGAAATTGTGGAGGAAGCCCTGGGCGGTGGCCTCGCCCGCATGGTAGGTCAGCAGGATCAGGATCAGCACCCGCGCGAAGTTCGCCAGCAGGGCAACAGGGATCACCAGCAGGACCAGAAACAGTGCATACCGCCATTCGGCCTGATGGCGCAGATAGACATAGAACAGGGTGATCGCAGTCAGCGAGATCAGCGAATTGAGACCGGAACACGCCGCCGCGACCAGCAGTTCGTACTGGCCGATGAAGATCCGCACACCTTCGCCGCCGATCGGGTAGCCGAACAGGCGCAGGAGCGCGATCGACCACTCGGAAAGCGCCATCTTCAACGGCACCGTCAGGGCCGCGATCAGCGTTTCGGGCGGCGGGAAGGCGAAGGCAAGGTAGAGCAGGGGGAACCAGAGCGCCCGGATCACCCGCTCTCCGACCAGGCTGTAGAGGACGGTGACGAGCACCGCGTACATGACGTAGCCTTCAAGCTCGACGATCTGCGTCACCCGCGTCAGCACGAAAAGCGGCACGAGCACCGCAAGCCCCAGAGCAACAACTGCGGCCCGGCCGGGGCGGGCAAGGTGCCGCACCTCGGTCCATTCGCGCCACAGCAGCCACAGACCCGTGGCCAGGATGATGGGGCCGTGTGCGCCTTCCTCGCCCGTCCAGCCGTTCTGGGCGACGAACATCATGGTGGGCACGACGAACGCCACAAGAGCGAGGAGAAGCACGAGCCGGTCGGCGGTCAGCACCCGGCCCAGCCTCGCCCGCGGACGCGCCTCCTGTGTGTCGGCGATGAGTGTGGCCATGGATCCTTCGCAGCAGCAGGTGCGCCGATCTGCCAATCGGAACGCGCGTGAAGCAGTCTAGGGGCGAACGGCGCGACTCACAATCGCTTTCGCGGACGACGGCAGCGGCGTGCCAAATAAGGGCAGCTTCGCAAAACAATTAGCGCAAAGAAAAAGGGGCGACAAAATGCCGCCCCTTCCCCGTGAGAGTGTGTCGTACGCTCAGGCGAAGCTGTAGCGAACGCGCGCTTCCTGCGCGGACACCTTGTTCCGACGCATGGAGAAGCCAACCGCCGCGAAACCGAGCAGCAGCAGCGCCCAGGTCGTCGGCTCGGGAACCGCAGCCGTCGGCGAGAAGGTGATGCTGCCCCCGAAGGAACCGACGCCGCGGCTCAGGCCGTTGACGACGAGCGTCTGCGTCCCCGCCATGGTCGGGAAGTTCGAGATGGTGGCGAACTCGTTGGCGCCCGGGATCAGCGTCAGCGCCGTGCCGTTCAGCAGCACGGAGGTGAAGTCGATGTTGTTGGTCGCCGTGGTCGCGCTCGTGCTGAGGGCGACGCTGGTGAGGCCCATCGACGGCAGCTCGAAGGTGAACGTCTCCGTGAAGGAGAACGGCGACTCCGGCGTACCGCCGCTCACAACCATGTCGACAGCGCCGGTGCGCACGCCGCCCGGTCCCGGCGTGAGGGTGATGACGGTCGCGGCACTGGCCGGTGCCGCCAGCGCGACGAAGGCAGCGGCGGACGCTGCGGTGGAAAGAAGAATGTTGCGCATTGAAGAAGAACCCCTTGATCGATCTTTGCAAAGCCAGGAACGAGTCCTGATGAGTGGCGCGACCCTGTGCTGCGGCTCCCACCTGCCGCATGCCAGCTCCTCCGGTGTGCAGAAGCTGACAGTTGCCAAAGCGTTAACCACGCAGAGGGTTCCGCTGTCTAGGCATTTTTTTGCAGATGCACACGAGTTCGTGCGGCGCTGTGCTGATCTGGGACGTTGGAATTGCGTCCCCCTTCAACCCAGCGGCAGGCGCTCCTCAAGCGTTAAGCCGCTTTAACCGGACGCCTTAGACCTCCCTTAACCTCGCCCTTCGACAAGACGGGCAACGCGTTAGGGCGGGGGAAAGCATGAAACCTGTCGGATATTCGGTGGCCACGCTGGCGGCTCTCCTGAGCTTGGGGGGATGCTACAAGGAGAAGGCGGGCAAGCCCGGCAAGGCTCCGCCTGCGGAGATTGCCAGCCCGGCACCGACACCGTCGCCGACTCCCACCCCCAGTCCGACGCCCAGCCCCACACCGACGACGCCGCCGTTCACCGGTACACCCACGGCCGTCGGGCCGGATGCGAGCGGGATCAGGCAGCTCGCCTCGATTCCGAGCAATTTCGACACCAGCGTTCATTACGAGGCAATACCTCCAGCGAGTAGCGGCGCCCCGGACGTGGTGGGTGCCTTCCGGTTCCTCTGCCGACCGTCGCATCTCGCCTATGACGACCCGATCGTGTTCCCCGGACAGAAAGGCCGGTCGCACCTGCACCAGTTCTTCGGCAACACGCTGGCAGACGCGAACTCTACCTACGAGTCGCTGCGCACGACTGGCGACAGCACCTGCAACAATATGCTGAACCGGTCCGCCTACTGGATCCCGGCCATGCTGAATGGGTTTGGCAAGGTGGTATTGCCTGACGCCATTTCCGTTTATTACAAGCGCCGCCCGGCTTCCGACCCGCTTTGTCGAAACGGGAGCACCAAGGGATGCATCGCGCTCCCGCGTGGCTTGCGCTACGTCTTCGGTCGCACGATGGACGGCAAGCTTCCCGCTGGCCAGTTCGGCATCGAATGCATAGGCGGCTCAGGGCCACACCAGAAGTTTGCCAATATTCCCGAAGCAGCGCGTTCTTGCCCGGTCGGGGCACAATTGCTGATTTCTGTCTCTGCTCCGGACTGCTGGGATGGCGTGAACTTGGATGTCCCTGATCATCGTTCCCATGTCTCGGACCAGGTGCTGGTGAACGGACAGGATGCGTGCCCCGCATCGCATCCCTATCGTATTCCGAAGTTCACCTTGACCGCCATTTACACACTGGATGACACCATCGATCGCTCCGGAGATTTGTCCACATCGCGAGCCACCTGGCACTTTTCCTCGGATCGCCAGGAGGGGATGACTCCTCAGATTGCAGGTACGACATTCCACGCGGACTGGTTCGGCGCATGGGATGACGACGCCCTCAAAGCATGGACGGCCAACTGCATCGACAGACTGCTCACGTGTGCGAGCGGGAACCTGGGAGATGGTCGCATGCTCCGCATCAACAGCATCTCTCGCGAAAGAACCGGCTCCAAGCTCGTGGACGTTCCTGCGCGGCCGAGGGTCTGAGGCTGGATGAGGGCGACGCGCGACTGCGCGTCCTCCTCGTTTCACCATTGCACTCCCGCATTCAGGCGCTCTGCGGATCGGTGGCAGCCCGTTCCTCGTGGGCTTCCGGGTGCGGCCGGCTCCAGCCGCGCTGTGCGGGGGTGAGCGACTTCAGAAACGCATCCGCCGTGTCGATGGTTTCGCGCCGGCGATCCTCGCTCATCCGGTCCCAAGTGGCGTAGATGCGACCGATCCGGCGGTTGCGCTCCAGCCGGGCGCGGTGTCGGTCCATGAAGTGCCAGTAGAGCGGATTGAACGGGCAGGCGTCCGGGCCGGTCTTCTGCCTCACATCGTAGCGGCAGCGCCCGCAGTAATCCGACATGGTGTTGATGTAGTTGCCGCTGGCGGCATAGGGTTTGGTGGCCAGCCGGCCGCCATCGGCGTACAAAATCATGGCGGAGACGTTGGGCAGTTCGACCCATTCATAGGCGTCGGCATAGACCACGAGGTACCAATCCTGCACCTCCCTGGGCCCGACGCCCGCCAGCAGGCAGAAATTGCCAAGCACCATCAGCCGCTGGATGTGATGCGCATGGGCGTCGTCGCGGGTTGTGCGCACGCAGTCCGCGACGCAGCGCATGTCCGTCTCGCCGGTCCAGAAGAACTCCGGCAGCGGCAGGCGCGCATCAAGCGCGTTCGCCTCCGCAAGCTGCGGCATGCAGTACCAGTAGAACCCGCGCACATATTCGCGCCAGCCGATGATCTGCCGCACGAATCCTTCGACGGAATTGATCGGCGCCGTGCCTTCGTCGAACATCCGTTCGGCCCGGCGGCACAGCTCGCGCGGCTCCAGCAGGCCGAGGTTGAGACTGGTCGACAGCATGGAGTGGAAAAGCTGGTCGGCTCCATGCAGCATGGCGTCCTCGTAAGGACCGAAAAGCGCCAGCCGTTCGGCGAAGAAGGCGTCCGCGGCCTCGAGCGCCTGGGCACGCGTGACGGGCCAGCCGAAGCTCTCCAGACTGCCGAAATGGTCTCCGAACCGCTCCTCCACCAGTCGGATGCAGTCGCGGGTGATCGCATCGGGTCCGAACAACGGCCGCGGCGGTGCCGAAAGCCCGCGTGCCGGCGGGCGCCGGTTCTCCTTGTCGAAGTTCCACGCGCCGCCTTTCGGCTTTCCTGCGGCATCCATCAGGATGCCGGTCCTCTGCCGCACTTCGCGGTAGAAGAATTCCATCGTCAGGTGCTCGCGCCCGTCGGCCCATTCGCGGAACTCGGCCAGAGAGGTGACGAAGCGGTCGTCGGGCAGGATCGTCACCTCTGCCGGAAACATGCCGGCCCACGCATCCATCGCCCCGCGCACGCGCCACTCACCCGGCTCGACCACGACGATCCGGTCAGGCGCATGGCGCTCCACCGCCCGGGCGACCTCGCCGGTGAAGGTGCCTGCGTTGTCCGGATCGTCCAGCGCGGTGTAATCCACCTGCCAGCCGGCCGCGCGCAGCTCCCCGGCGAAGTGGCGCATCGCGGAGAAGATCAGCGCGATCTTCTGCTTGTGATGCTTCACGTAGGTGGCTTCCTCCCACACCTCCATCATCAGCACGACCGTGTTGCTGCGGTCACGCCCTCTGAGCGAGGCAAGTTCATGAGAAAGCTGGTCGCCAAGGACCGGCACGAGGACGCGTTCGGACATGCGCCCTAAACGAAGCTGTAGGGATCGATATCCACGGTGACCCTCACGGAACGGGGCAGGGTGAGCGCGCCGAGCCAGTCGCGGATGACCCGCTGAAGCTGGGCCGTGCGTCTGGCGTTCAGCAGCAGGCGATAGCGGTAGCGCCCGCGCAGCAGCGCAAGCGGCGCGGGGGCAGGGCCGAGAACGGCGATGTCGGGCACCTCAGGACGCGCGCCGCCGAGGGCGCGGGCGGCGTCACGCGCCTCGGCCTCGTCCTCGGACGAGACGATGATCGCCGCCCACCTTCCGAAAGGGGGGGCGTTGGCATGACGCCGCGCCTCAACCTCGCTGGCGTAAAACGCGTCACGGTCGCCATTGGCGAGCGCCGCGATCACGGACGAGCGCGGATGCCGGGTCTGGATCAGCACCTCGCCCGGCTTCGCTCCGCGTCCGGCGCGGCCGCCGACCTGCGCGATCTGCTGATATGTGCGTTCGGCCGCCCGCAGGTCTCCTCCCTCGAGGCCCAGATCGGCATCCACGACGCCGACCAGCGTCAGCTCGGGAAAATGGAAGCCTTTCGTGACGAGCTGCGTGCCGACGATGACATCGATCGCTCCTGCCTGTGCCTCCTCGATGAACGCGGCGGCGCGACCCGGCGTCGACAGGGTGTCGGACGTGACCAGCGCGACGCGGGCGCCCGGCAGACGTTCCGCCACCTCGTCGGCGATCCGCTCGACACCCGGACCGCACGCGACGAGGCAATCCGGTTCGCCGCATTCGGGGCAGCAATTCGGTGGCGCGGTTTCGAAGCCGCAATGGTGACAGGCAAGACGACGGGAAAGCCGGTGTTCGACAAGCCACGCGGTGCAGTTCGCGCAGCGGAAGCGAAATCCGCAATGGCGGCACAGCGTCAGCGGCGCATAGCCGCGGCGGTTGAGGAAAAGCAGCGACTGCTCTCCTCTGGCGAGGCGCTCTGCCATGGCCACGACCAGCCGTTCGGCCAGCCAGCGTCCTGCGCCGGGCTTGTCCTGCGTCAGGTCGATCGTGTCGATCGCCGGCATCCGGGCCCCGCCGAACCGATGGTCCAGCACCAGTCGGCGGTAGACGCCCTGCTCGGCCATGTGCAGGCTCTCCAGCGCGGGGGTGGCGCTTGCCAGGACAATCGGCACCCCTTCGAAACGCGCCCGCATGACGGCCACGTCCCGCGCGTTGTAGCGCACGCCGTCGTCCTGCTTGAAGCTCACCTCGTGCGCCTCGTCCACGACGATCAGACCCAGATCGGCGAAGGGGAGGAACAGTGCGGAGCGCGCGCCCACCACGACCTGGGCGCCGCCTTGCGCGGGAGAGGTCGCGATTGCCCGCCACGCGCGCCGGCGTTCGCTTGAGCGAAGGGACGAGTGCCACAGAACCGGCGCGGCGCCGAAGCGGGCGGCGAAACGCTTGAGGAAGGCCTCGGTGAGGGCGATCTCGGGCAACAGGACGAGCACCTGCCGCCCCGCGCCGACAGCGGCCGCGATCGGCTCGAAATAGGTTTCGGTCTTGCCCGAGCCGGTCACGCCGTCAAGCAGGAAGGCATCCGGCCGCTGTGCAGTCACCGCGTCCGTGATCGTGGCGGCGGCCGCGGCCTGCGCGGAGTTGAGCGCGGGCGTGACATGCTCCCGCTGAATCCGCGGGAACGGCCGGTCAAGGTCGACCTCCACCGGCAGCAGCACGCCCTGCTGCACCAGTCCGCGCAGCACAGCTTCGGACACGCCCGCCTTTGCCGCGAGTTCGCGGATGGAGCCCTGCTCTCCCGCCAGTCTTTCCACCGCCTGCCGGCGCAGCGGCGTGGCGCGGCGCAGCGGCGTGTCCGACAGGCGGTACTCCGTGACAGTGGCCGGCCCTGCCAGCGCTCCGCCGCTTGCCAGCACCATCCGCAGGACGGGTGCCATGGGCACGCAGTAGTAATCGGCGGTCCACTCGACCAGCCGCCTGAGCGCCGGGCGCAGCGGTGGCACCGGCAGAACGGCGCGCAACGGGCGCAGCCGCGCGTCGGGCACCTCGCCGCCGGCCAGCCGGTCGGCATCCCACACCACGCCGATGATCGTGCGTGGGCCGAGCGGGGCTTCCACAACCGCGCCGGGGGCGACCGGCATGCCTTCGGGCACGCTGTAGTCCAGCACCTCCACGGCGGCGTTCAGGGTCAGGATACGGGCCCGGTTCATCTTCGCCCCGTCATATGGGCGTCTTCGTCCAGGGAAAACAGACAGCGAACGGAGTTTGCGATGACCATGCAAGAGCCGCTTGGACGGCGGACGTTTTTCATGGCCGTGCTGGGTGCGGGGGCGGCGCTGACGCTGCCGGGGTGCCAGACCGCGCGGCCGCTCAGCCTCGAGGAGGCGGTTCGCCGCCTGCTGTTCTTTGCCAGCGACAACGCCTTTGCCCGCATGACCCGGCCGGGCGGGTTCTGGGACCAGCAGGTCGCGGCCATCGGTCTTGGCAACCTGTTCGGGCTGCGCGGCGATGCGATGGCGCGGGTGCTGACGTCCCCGTTGTTCAGGGACCGGATGCAGGCCGCCTTTTCCGACTGGGCCATCGATGCCACCGCGCGCGCGGCACCCGTGGTCACCGATGCGGTGCGAACCATCGGTTTCCGCAACGCCTATGATCTGGTGCACGGCGACCCGCGCGGCGCCACGGCCTATCTTCGCGCGGCGTTGGCGGGGCGGCTCATAGAGGTGATGGTGCCGGGCCTAGCGAATGCGATGGCGGTGGCATCCGACCCGCTGATGGCAGAGTTGCTCAACGCCGCCACGGGCGTCAACGTCGCGGCGGTGGCGCGCAGCGCGGCGGACCGGATCGACGACGTGATCTGGCGGGTGATCGCCGAGGAGGAGGCGCTGATCCGCGCCGATCCGCGGATCACCCGTGACCCGGTCCTGATGGGCGTTTTCGGACCCGCTGCGCGGCGCTGACTCACGCGCGCACTTGACGGGCCGCGCAAGGGCCTGTTCACGGTGCGGGTGTGAGCGACAGCAGTTCCCTTGACCGGTTCCGCCGCGTGCTGACGGGGGCGGCCCGCGCCCTTGCGCACGAGCCGGAGGTGGAGGTCGCCTGGAGCGCCGACACCCCGTCGGCGTCCGGGCGGAACATGCGCGTGCCGCTGCCGGGACGCACCCTGCCGCCCGCTCAGGTCACCGAAGCGCGGGGCGTGGCCGACAGCTTCGCGCTGAAGCTGCGTCATCACGATGCCGCCCTGCACGCGGCCAATGCGCCGGACGAACCGCTTGCCCGCGCGGTCTATGATGCCGCGGAGCAGGTCCGCTACGAGACGTGGGGGTCCGCGGGGCTGGCCGGTGTGCGCGCCAATGTCGGGGCCGCGACGGACGGGCGCCTGGCGGCCGACCCCATCGCTCGTGCCAAATCCGCAGGCGAGGTTCCCCTGCCGAGCGCCATGGCGCAGCTGCTGCGCGAAAAGCTGACCGGCCGTCCTGTCGCTCCTGCCGCCGCCGCCGCCGTCGGGCTGGTGAGGGAGACGCTGGAGGAGCGGATCGGCACCCAGCTCCGCGGCCTCGACGCCGCGCTGGGCGACCAGCGCGCCTATCAGCGGCTGACGCTGGACATGCTGCGCCAGCTCGACCTCATCGGGCCGCCGTCATCGGAGCCATCGTCCGAGGAAGGGGACGAGGCCGAGGACAATCAGGCGCCGGACGAGGATGCTGCCGGTGACGAACAGTCCGGTGCCGCTCCCGACCCGGCCGAGATGGCGGGCCAGCCCTCGGCCGAGCCGGCTGAGGGCGAGGACACGGCGGATGGCAGCGCGCGCGAGGAGGAAGGCGAGGCAGCCGCTGCGGACGAGGCCCTTGACGGCATGCAGCCGGTCCGCCCCCGGCACAACTGGACCGACCTTCCCGCCTCCTTCGCCTACCGGGCCTACACCACCCGCTTCGACGAGGTGGTCGACGCGGCCGCGCTGTGCGATCCGGCCGAACTCGACCGGCTGCGCGCCTACCTCGACAGCCAGCTCACCGGGCTGCAGGGCGTCGTCACGCGCCTCGCCAACCGTCTTCAGCGCCGACTGCTGGCGCAGCAGAACCGGACGTGGAACTTCGATCAGGAAGAGGGACTGCTCGACGCCGCGCGCCTGGCGCGGGTGATCGTGTCGCCGGGCCAGTCCCTGTCCTACAAGGTCGAAAGCGACATCGCCTTCAAGGACACGGTGGTCTCGCTCCTCATCGACAATTCCGGCTCCATGCGCGGGCGGCCGATCTCCATTGCCGCCATCAGCGCTGACGTGCTCGCGCGGACGCTGGAGAGAGTGGGGGTCAAGACGGAGATCCTCGGCTTCACCACCCGCGCGTGGAAGGGCGGCCAGTCGCGCGAGGCGTGGCTCAACGACGGCAAGCCGCCCGATCCGGGACGCCTCAACGATCTGCGGCACATCCTCTATAAGCAGGCAGATCAGCCATGGCGCCGGGCGCGGCGCAACCTTGGCCTGATGATGCGCGAAGGTCTGCTGAAGGAGAACATTGACGGCGAGGCGCTGCTGTGGGCGCACGAGCGCCTGCTCGCCCGCCCGGAGGACCGACGCATCCTGATGGTCATCTCCGACGGCGCGCCGGTCGATGATTCCACGCTCAGCGTGAACAGCGCGGGCTATCTGGAAGCGCACTTGCGCAAGGTGATCGACTGGATCGAGACGCGCTCACCGGTTGAACTGATCGCGATCGGCATCGGCCACGATGTCACCCGCTACTACCGCCGCGCCGTCACCATCATGGATGCCGAGCAGCTGGGCGGCACCATGATCGAGCAGCTTGCGGCGCTGTTCGAGGACTGAGCGTGCGGGAACGCGCCGCCGCAGGCTAGAACAGGGCGGAAAACGCTGCGGCCAGCACCGCCCAAGGTATGACCGCGCCGGCGATCATGATGAAGAGCTTGGCGCGCACCGACAGCGGACGGCCGTCAGTCTCACCTGCGCTCGCATCCGAACCCGCGGCCGCGCGCTCCTCCGGCTGCGGTCGCCGTGCCTCTCCCTGCAGCAGCGCGGCGCTGAGCGCGGCGCGCGACAGCGGCGCGTCGAAGTTGCAGCCGGCCAGATTGCCGCTCCGCCAGACCACGGCCGCCTCGCGCGGTCCAGCCTCGGGGAGGATGAGCGACAGGCGGTCGCCTTCGGACAGAGGCGCGGCAGTGCGGACGAGAAAACCCGTGCGCGAAATGTTGAGCGCTTCGACCGCAACCGTGCCGTCCTTGACCTGAGCCACGAGACGAAGCCTGAGCTCCTGCCGCTGCGTCAGACGCTGCGGCCACTGGGCGAACTGGGTGTCGTGCTGTGTCATGCCTGCCATGGCTCGCCCGTGAGGATGGTCTGGCTTCACCTTCGGAGAGCCGGGTAAACAAACCCTTAGCATCGCCCCTTGTGTCTTGCGTGCCTGCGCGATCGGTGCTTGCGCGCAGCGGGAGCATGACCGCCGAAAGGAACCGACCCGCCATGGACGTCTCGCAAGCTGTCGCCACCCGCCGCTCCGTGCGCGCCTTCACCGCCGATCCGGTGTCCCGCGACACGCTCCGCCGGATACTCGAGCAGGCGCAGCGCGCCCCGTCGGGGGGCAACACGCAGCCCTGGCACGGCGTCGTCCTGACCGGGGCGCCGCTTTCCCGCCTCCACGAGGCTGTCGGGGCGGTTCTCGCTCACGGCAGGGAGGCGCAATCTCCCGAATACGACATCTACCCGCGAGATCTTGCCGGACCTTACGAGGAGCGGCGTCGCGGCGTCGGCGAGGCGCTGTACGGCGCGCTTGCCATCCCGCGCGAGAACAAGGCAGGCCGGCTCATGTGGTTCGCGCAGAACTTCCGCGGCTTCGGCGCGCCCGTGCTGATGCTGGTGCACACGCCCCGCTACATGGGGCCGCCGCAATGGGCCGACATTGGCATGTGGCTGCAGACCGTCATGCTGCTGCTGCGCGAGGAGGGTCTGGACAGCTGCCCTCAGGAAGCCTGGGCGATGTATTCACGCCAGATCCGCGAGGTGGTCAGCATCCCTGAAGACCACATCTTCTTCTGCGGGCTTGCCATCGGGCACCGCGATCCGGACGCGGCGGTGAACGCCTTTCCCGTTCCGCGCGCCCCGCTGGACGAGGCGGTGCGCTGGGAGGGGTGGGATTGACCGTCGCCCCGGCGGCAGGGCAGAGCCACGTCATGTCCGACACGCCGCTCCGCCTCTACAATTCCCTCACCCGGCAACTTGAAGAGTTCCAGCCGCTCCACCCCGGCGAAGCGCGCGTCTACACCTGCGGACCGACGGTCTACAACTATCCGCACATCGGCAACATGCGCGCCTATGTCTTTGCCGATGTGCTCGGGCGGGTGCTCGAATGGAAGGGTTACACGCTCACCCATGTCATCAACATCACCGATGTCGGCCACCTGACCGACGATGCCGACGCGGGCGAGGACAAGCTGGAGAAGATGGCCGCGCAGCGGCGACAGTCGATCTGGGACGTCGCGCGGCACTACACCGACGCGTTCAAAGCGGATGTCAGGGCGCTCAACATCCGCGAGCCGTCGCAATGGACGGTGGCGACCGATTACGTGCCGCAGATGATCGCATTCGCGCAAGGAATTGCGGAGAAGCACTGCTACCTCATCGACAGCGGCCTTTACTTCGACGTCTCCACCGTCGCCGACTATGGCCGCCTTGCCCGCGCCAGCACGGACGAAGGAGAGAGCCGGATCGACCCCGTGGCCGGCAAGCGCAATCCGGCCGATTTCGCCATCTGGCGCCGCACGCCGGCGGGCGAGACGCGGCAGATGGAGTGGGACTCGCCCTGGGGCCGCGGCGCGCCGGGCTGGCATCTGGAATGCTCAGTGATGAGCGGGGCGGTGCTCGGCTTCCCGTTCGACATTCACACCGGCGGCATCGACCACCGCGAGATCCACCACCCGAACGAGATCGCGCAGAACCAGGCGCATTGCTGCACCGATGGCCTCGACGTGGCGGAGAACAGCGGCGCGCGCTTCTGGATGCACAACAACTTCCTCGTCGACCGAACGGGCAAGATGTCGAAATCGTCCGGCGAGTTCCTGCGCCTGCAACTGTTGATCGACCGCGGCTACCACCCGCTCGCCTACCGCCTGATGTGCCTGCAGGCGCATTACCGCAGCGAGCTGGAGTTCAGCTGGGAGGGACTGCACGCGGCGCTCACACGGCTGAAGCGGATGATCATGGCGGTGGAGGCTGTCACGCTTCGTCATGCTGAACTCGTTTCAGCATCCAACTTGCCGGAAAGCGTTCAGCGCGATGGGAAGAGATGGACCCTGAACCAGATCCAGGGTGACGGTGCAGGAGGGCTGCAGGGGCAGCTCCACACCTTCGATGGCGCAGTCTCGGACGACCTCAACACCGCCATCGCGCTGACCAGCCTCGAGGACGTGCTCGGCGCGAAGCGGGTGGAGCCGGAGCGGAAGCTGTCGCTGGTCGCGGCCATGGATCGCGTGCTCGGCCTCGACCTCCTCAACCTCACCCGCGCCGACCTTCGGATCCGCCCCAAGGCGGCGCAGATCACCGAAGCCGAGATCAAAGCCGCGCTCGAACGTCGCAGGGAAGCGCGCGCGGCGAAGGATTTCGCCACTTCGGATGCCATTCGCGACGAGCTCGCGGCGCAGGGTGTCGAGGTGATGGACGGCGATCCGCTGGGCTGGGAGTGGAAGCTGGGATGACCATCGCCGTCCTGTCCGCCCTGATCCGCCCGCTGGTGGAACCGCGCCTGCCCGCATGGGTGGAGCCGCGCTGGTTCCTGTCGCAGGAAGAAGCGCTGGATCTTGCCCCGCAGGCGGAGATCGGCTGGTTCGACTTCCCCCGGCCGGAACCGATGGTTGAGGTGGTCACCGCCGCCACGAACCTCCGATGGCTCAACTCGATCTATGCCGGACTCGATTTCCTGCCGCTCCACCTGCTGCACGAGCGCGGAGTGACGGTCACCAATGGCGCCGGCATCAACGCCGTGACGATTGCGGAATACGTCGTCATGATGATGCTTGCTCATGCCAAGGGACTTCCTGAGGTCGTCCGGGCGCAGGACCGGCGCGACTGGCTGCACGACAGTCCGGGCAAGCGCGAGCTGGCGGGCGAGCGCGTGCTCCTGCTGGGACTTGGGGCCATCGGTTCGCTGATCAGGACGAGGCTTGAGGCGTTCGGCATGGAGGTGACGGCGGTGCGCCGTTCAGCCGCGGGCGGGGCGCTCGGCCCGCATGAGTGGCGGGCGCGGCTCGGGGAATTCGACTGGATCATCCTTGCCGTTCCCGCCACGCCGGAAACCGAGCGGATGATCGGTGCGGACGAGCTGGCCGCGATGAAGGGCACGGCGGTGCTCGTGAACGTTGCCCGCGGCAGCGTGGTGGACCAGCAGGCGCTCGTGTCCGCGCTGGCGCAGCGCCGGATCGAGGCGGCGCTGCTGGATGTCACCGACCCCGAACCGCTGCCGCCCGGCCATCCGTTGTGGGCCGCGGCCAACGCGCTGCTGACGATGCACCTGTCCGGCCGCGCCCAGACGAAGATGTTCGCGCGCAGTGCCGACCGCTTCGTCGAAAACCTCGCGCGCTGGCACGCGGGTGAGCCGGTGCAGCCGCAGATGGATCTTCTCAGGGGCTACTGACCGGCGGCCCGCCGTCTTCCAGCAGCAGCAGATCACATGTGACGACCACGCGTGGCCGGGGCGCGAACACCTGATCGACGGAGGTGATCCGGGCATCGGCAACCAAGCGGCGTGGCAGGCTGAACTCGTGCTCCTCCAGCTCGGTGATGAAGCGGTCGGCTGCCTCCAGCGTTCCGTTCCCTGCGAATTCGAGCGTGAGCACATGACGGCACCCCGTGAAGGTGATGCTGGACCATGGCCGTTCCTCGTGGCTGAGGACCGACGCCGCGTGCCCGCAGAGCCGCATCAGCGCCTCGCGCAGCCGCGCGCCATCGCCGCGCGCTCTGTTCGCCGCCCGCATCCTATGCACTCCGCCGCGCCGGGTCGCGCCGAGCGGACGCGTACCGCTCCATGAACTGTTCGACCCGGCGGGCCGTCTCGGCACGCGGCGTTCGCCCGTTGCGCAGATCGAGCACGAAGCGCGGATCGTGAGTCGCGAGGCGCCCGAACAGCGTCGGCGGCATGTCGTGGTCGCGCAGGAAACGCTCGATTTTGCGGATGAGCATCAGCTTCCCTCTTCAGAATCACTGTCGTTCCTGATTTGTTCCAGATGTCCTACTTGTCTAGGAAAAAAACGAGACTACATGGGAAACATGGCGTCTCATGCCGATGATCCGCGGGAAGTGCTGCTGGCGGCGGCCAAGGCTGCGGACACCAGTCTGTCGCGCCTGTCGGTTTTGATCGGGCGGAACCCGAGCTATCTGCACCAGTTCGTGACCCGCGGAAGCCCCCGCCGTCTGGATGAGAGGGCGCGCCGCATCCTGAGCCAGTTTCTGCAGGTGAGCGAACGCAGTCTCGGTGCGGAGGAAAATTCCCATGCGGAGGCGGCAGCGGACGGCGGCTGGGCCGAGATCCCGCGGCTCGACCTCGGTGCGTCGGCAGGCGGCGGGGCGGTGGCAATGGAGGAGACGCCCTATGACGCGCTGCGCTTCTCGAGGCGCTGGCTGCGGACGCAGGGGCTGACCGCCGACCGGCTGTCGGTCATTCGGGTCGCCGGCGACTCGATGGAGCCAGTCCTGCGCGACGGAGACGAGATTCTCGTTGACCGGTCCGCACATCGCTTCCGGGACGGCCTCCACGTCGTTCGTCTGGGCGACGCGCTGCTGGTGAAGCGGGTCGCCTCGCAGGGGTTCGGCCGCGTCATGCTGATCAGCGAGAACAAGGCCTATCCCCCGGTCGAGGTCGCCACCGAGGAACTGGAAATCATCGGCCGGGTGGTGTGGAAGGGCGGCAGGGTCTGACCGGCTTCGGGCGTCACCCGCGCTGCGGGGGGTTGCGGGATGCGGCAGGCGTGGCAAGGACAGCGGCATGAGCGACACCCGCCCCTCGTCCCCGATGAAGGCCGCCATCCTCCCGGTCACGCCCCTGCAGCAGAATTGCACGCTGATCTGGTGCACGGCCACGCGGCGCGCGGCGCTCATCGATCCCGGAGGGGACCTGCCGCGGATCAAGTCGGCGGTGGCCAAGGCCGGTGTGGAGGTGGAGAAGATCCTGCTGACCCACGGGCACATCGACCATTGCGGAGAGGCCGGTGTGCTGGCCCGCGATCTCGGGGTGCCGATCGAGGGCCCGCATGAGGCGGACCGCTTCTGGATCGCCCGGCTGGACGAGGACGGCCAGCGCTTCGGCATCGCCGGGCACGTGTTCGAGCCTGACCGCTGGCTGGTGGACGCAGACACGGTGACGGTGGGCGACCTGGTCCTCGACGTCTATCACTGTCCCGGTCACACCCCCGGTCATGTGGTGTTCGTTCATCCGCCCAGCCGCTTCGCCATGGTGGGGGACGTGCTGTTCAAGGGGTCGGTCGGACGGACGGATTTCCCGCTCAGCGACCATGCGCAGCTCATCGAGTCGGTGACCGGCAAGCTCTGGCCGCTTGGCGACGACATCACCTTCATTCCTGGCCATGGTCCGGTCGGCACCTTCGGCGAGGAACGGCGCAGCAATCCGTTCGTCGGCGACGCGGTGCTGCGGTCCTAGGGTGACGACCAGATTGATTTGTGCGGAGGATGGCGTATAGGCGCGCGCTTCGCCGCCATCGCTGAACCGGTGCTGGCAACTGCCCGGCGGCTTGTGCGAGAGCCGTCCGTCGCGTAGGCGGGCGGGCAGTACCGAGACAACACGAAGACAAGGTGCCACCATGGCAGTCCCGAAGAGAAAAGTATCGCCGCACCGCCGCGGCAACCGCCGTTCGCACGATGCGCTGAAGGTTGAGGCGTTTCACGAGTGCTCGAACTGCGGCGAGCTGAAGCGTCCGCACAATCTGTGCACCAAGTGCGGGTTCTACAACGGCCGCGAAATCCTCGCCGTCGGCGCCTGATCCTCCACGCCTGCCGGAGATCGCGATGAGCCTGCCCCGTATCGCCGTCGATGCGATGGGCGGCGATGAAGGCGTGCGTGTCATGATCGAGGGCGCTGCGCTCGCGCGGCGCCGTCATGACCGCTTCAAGTTCCTCCTCGTCGGCGACGAGCAGCGCATCAAGGCGGCGCTGGACAATCACCCCGGCCTGTCCGGCGCGTCGGAAATCCTCCACTGCGACGATGTGGTGGGCGGTGACGAACGCCCGACCCAGGCGCTCCGCCGCGCGCGGACCACGTCCATGGGTCTGGCGATCGACGCGGTGAAGCGCGGGGCCGCCGGTGCGGCGGTCAGCTCCGGCAACACCGGCGCGCTGATGGCGATGAGCAAGCTCGCCCTGCGCACCATGCCGGGCATCGACCGCCCGGCGCTGGCGGCGTTGCTGCCGACGCTTGGCGACAACGATGTCATCATGCTGGACCTCGGCGCCAACAGCGAGTCGGACGTGCGCAATCTCGTGCAGTTCGCCATCATGGGCGCGGCCTATTCGCGGATTGCCACCGGGCGGGCGGCGCCGCGCGTGCGGCTGCTGAACATCGGCACCGAGGAGATTAAGGGAACCGACGAACTGCAGGAAGCGGCCGCGCTGCTGCGCGGGGCGGAGGGGCTGTCGCTGCAGTTCGACGGCTTCATCGAAGCCGACAAGATCAACCGCGGCGACGTTGATGTCGTCGTCACGGACGGGTTCTCCGGCAACATCGCGCTCAAGGCGATCGAAGGGGCGGCCCGCTTCGTCACCGACCTGCTGCGGGCGGCGTTCACCAGCTCGCTGCGCTCGAAGATCGGATTTCTGGTGTCGCGTCCGGCCACGGAGCTGCTGCGCCATCACCTCGATCCCAACAACCACAACGGGGCGGTGTTTCTGGGCCTGAACGGGGTGGTCGTGAAAAGCCATGGCAGCGCCAACGCACTGGGCGTGGCCAATGCGGTGGCGGTTGCGGCCCGGCTGCTGGAAGACAGGCTCATCGACCGGATCGCGGCCGACCTCGAGGAACTCTCCCACCGGCAGGTGTCGGGCGGCCGTCCTCCCGAGGCGGCGTGACCCTGCGCGCCGTCATCCGCGGCACGGGCTCGGCGCTGCCGGCGCGGGTGGTCACGAACGCCGAACTGGCGCAGACGGTGGACACCAGCGACGAGTGGATCCGCGAGCGCACCGGCATTGCGCAGCGCTACATCGCCGGTGACGGGGAGACGACCGGGACACTCGCCACGGCCGCGGCCCGTGCGGCCGTCGACGCGGCCGGCATCGATCCGCAGACGATCGACCTCATCATTCTGGCAACCGCCACGCCTGACCGCACCTTTCCGGCCACCGCCACGAGCGTGCAACGCGCGCTTGGCTGTGGCGGGGGCATCGCCTTCGACATGCAGGCCGTCTGCTCGGGCTTCGTCTATGCTCTGGCTACGGCGGAGTCGCTGCTGCGGACGGGCGTCGCCAGGCGGGCGCTGGTGATCGGTGCCGAAACCTTCAGTCGCATCCTCGACTGGGAGGACCGGGCGACCTGCGTGCTGTTCGGCGACGGGGCCGGGGCGGTCGTGCTGACGGCCGAGGACGTCGCCGACGAGGGGCCGGGCATCCTGTGCGCGCGGCTGCACGCCGACGGCACGCACGAGGACCTTCTGTACGTCGATGGCGGCCCGTCGAGCACCGGAACGGTCGGCAAGCTGCGCATGGCCGGGCGCGAGGTCTTCCGTCATGCCGTTCACAATCTGGCGACCGTGCTGGAGGACGTGATCGGCAGCGCCGGCATCACCGCCGACGCCATCGACTGGATCGTTCCGCATCAGGCCAACGCGCGCATCCTCTCCGCCACCGCCCGGAAGATCGGCGTGCCGGAGGAGCGCGTGGTCGTGACGGTCGACCGGCATGCCAACACCTCCGCGGCGTCGGTGCCGCTCGCACTCGATGCGGCGGTGCGCGACGGCCGGGTTCAGCCGGGACAGCTGGTCCTGCTGGAAGCGATGGGAGGCGGGTTCACCTGGGGTGCCATCCTGCTCCGCATGTAGCCCGCCGTTTGTGTTTTCACTTGATAAGTGTTAGAGTGCAACCGGGTGGCGTCGCTTTTGGGAGGCGGAAAATGCGAATGCTGGGAACCCTGACCCGGGCTGATCTGGCGGAAACGATCAACCGCAAGATGGGGCTTTCGCGTGCGGAGTCGCTGCAGCTGGTCGAAGCGATCCTGCGGCACATGTGCCAGGCGATGTCGAACGGGGAGAACGTGAAGATCTCCGGGTTCGGCAGCTTCATTCTCCGCGACAAGAACGAACGGATCGGACGCAATCCCAAGACTGGCGTGGAGGTGCCGATCACGCCGCGCCGGGTGCTCACCTTCCGTGCCAGCCAGCTCATGAAGGACCGGATCCAGCAGGCCGACATGTGAAAGACGACCTGTTCCCGGACGGGAAGACCGACGAGGCCTTGCGCACGATCGGGGAGGTCTGTCGCGCGCTGGACCTCAAGCCCCATGTGCTCAGATACTGGGAACAGCAGTTTCCGGAGCTGCAGCCCCTCAAGCGGTCCGGCGGGCGTCGTTACTATCGCCCGGAGGACGTGCGCCTGCTGAAACGCATCGACGACCTGCTGAACCGGCAGGGTTACACGATCAGGGGAGCGCGGGTCGCGCTGTCATTGGCCCGGAAAACGGCTGCGGGCGCCGCGGAGAGCACGGGACCGGCTCGCACCCACGCAGCGGCCGAGCCGCCTTTGTCTCCCGCACCCTTCGACACGCAGCAACTCGCCGAGCGTCTGCGCCAGATCCGCAACACGCTGGCGGCAGCACTGACGCGCTGACGCGCGGCGGGCGCGGCATGCGGCCGCTTTACCTACCCTGCCTCAGCGGGCGCCGGCGCGCTGAAGAACGGGTTCCAGCTGCGCCCAGGTGGACGCCTCGACCTTCTGCCCATTGACGAGGAAGGACGGGGTTCCCCGGATGTCGAGCTGCTCCGACTGGGTCTGCGACTGCTGCGCAAGGCGCTCGAGCGACGCCGAGTCGGCAAGGCATTGGCGCGCCTGCTGCTCGCCAAGGCCGCGGGCGGCGAAGAAGTCGAAGAAACCCGCGACTTCGGCGGCTCGTACGAAGCGCTGCTGCTCGGGCAGGGCGAGTGCCTGCTCGAACGCCGCCTGGTTGGCGAACACCGGCTCGAGCAGCGCCTGCTGGTTGGCGAGCACCTGCTCCGACAGGGCAGCGCCCGTGCCTTCCGGCCCGCAGCGGACGAGGCGTGCCAGCACGAGATCGTGAGGGCCGTGAATCTGGTTGCGCATTTCGAGGCTTACGCGCCCGGTGCTGACATAGCGCTCCTTAAGCTCGGGCGTGCCGGTCTGGTTGAACTGCGCGCACGCCGGGCAGGTCAGCGAAAGGTATTCGACGACCTGGATCGGCGCCTGCGGATTGCCGATCAGGAAGCCGCCTTCTGGGGTGGTCTGCACCACATCGGTCCATGACTGCCCCGCCGGCGGGGCCACTGCGGCGACCGGATCACCCTCGAGCGCGCCCGCCGACGGCGAACCGCCCGACCCGCAGCCCGCAGCCAGTAGCGCGAGCGGCAGGGTGAAGGCAGGCAGGGCGCGGCGCGTCCGGGCACCGCCGGCAAGTCGGGTCGTCATGCAGTCAGTCCTCATGCAGTGGAGTCAGCGTTGTGCGGCGGGATTGGCGGTCCGGCGCGGCGAGGCCGCAATCCGCGCGTCGAGTTGCGGCTGGAGCATGGCCCAGTCGTGCGTTCCGGCAAGGGGCGTGCCGTCGATGGCGAAGCTTGGAGTGGAGGTCACCCCGAAACGGTTGCGGTTGCCCTCCGCCGCCCTGACCAGAGCGGCGGCCTCGCGATTGTCCGACAGGCAGCGGTCCGCGGCGATGCGGTTGACGCCGAACCGCTCGACCATCGCGTGCAGCCCGAGAGTGCTGGCAATGGAGCGCCGCCGCTCTGCCGAAGTGAAGGCATCGGTCCAGACGGCCTGCTGCGCCTGTGGCACGGACTGGGCGCGTGCGAGCCAGCCTGCCTGCCGTTCCAGGAACATTGCATGTGCCGCCGCCATCCGGCGCGGCGGCGTGCACCGCACGAGCATGGTGACGGTGAGGTCGACGGGATCGCGCACCATGCTGCGATGCTCGACCTGAAGGTGGCCGCCGCCGACATAGACGAGCGCCAGAGTGCCTTCGGCCTCGCGCGAGAAGGCGCCGCATGCCGGACAGGTGTAGCTCAGGAAGCTCGTGAGCCTGACCGGCGCGTCGGGGTTGCCGATCCGGAAGCCGCCATCGGTCGGAACCGCCGTGGTCGCCCAGTCCTGCGCCGACGCAGCCACGGGCGCGCTCAACGCAAACGCTGCAAGCGCAGCAAACACAGGCGCGGAACGCCAGTTGCCAGAAAGTGCAGTCAAGGGGTCCAATCCTCCTTTGCGGCAAGGCTGCTCGCCAGCCCCTCAAGCACCGCGCGAAGTTCGGGATCTCCGATCCCGCGCAAGCCTTCGCCAAGGTCGCAGGGGATCGCACGCCGGCCAGGCACGGTGCGATGCTCCAGAGCACGGGGCGCCTTAACTTCGCCTTGCCGGAGCTTCACCCGGCTCACCGCCTGATAACCGAAGAAGCGGTTGACGCGTTCGATGATCTCGGGCGTGACGTGCTGGATCAGCGGCGCGTGGGCGGGGATCACGACCAGCTGGAGAATGCCGTCCGCCCGTCGTCCGGCCGGAAAACGGATCGATTCGGGTGCCGTGACCCGGCTGTAGCGCTCGCCGACGATCTCGGGCCAGCGCGAGACGACCGACGACTGCACGAAGCCGAAGCGCCGGAAGGCCGTGCCGCCGACCTGCGGCATCAGATCGGCAATGGCGCGCGCCGGACCTCCGCGCGGCCGTTCATCGGCAACGGCTGCGGTCCGGGAGGCGCGACGCTTCGGACGCGGCGACGCCGCGGTGGCAGGCGCGGAGCTGTGTTCTTCCCGTTCCATTCCGCCTGCGTCCATGGCACAGCCGCGCCATGTCCGCCAGAGCGCAGACCTTGGCTGGCGATCTGCTCGCATGGTTCGACACCGCCGCCGTCGCCCTGCCGTGGCGCGTCCGGTCCGGGGACGGCGAGCCTGACGCTTACCGGGTGTGGCTGGCGGAGGTGATGCTCCAGCAGACGACGGTCGCCGCGGCCGCGCCTTACTGGCAGCAGTTCGTCGCCCGCTGGCCAAGCGTCGAGGCGCTGGCCGCCGCGCCCGAGGAGGACGTGCTGAGCGCCTGGGCCGGCTTGGGCTACTACTCCCGCGCCCGCAATCTTCTTGCAACCGCGACGCGGGTGGCCGCTGCGGGCGGGTTCCCGGCGACGGAGAGCGCGCTGCGTCAGTTGCCGGGCGTCGGCGCCTACACCGCCGCTGCCGTCGCGGCGATCGCATTCGGTCAGCGCGCGGTGGTTGTCGACGGGAATGTCGAACGGGTTGTCGCGCGGCTGTTCGCGATCGGGGACAGCCTGCCGGGTGCGCGTCCGCTGATCCGGGCGCGGATGGATTCCATCACCCCGGATGAACGCTGCGGGGACTTTGCTCAGGCCGTCATGGATCTCGGCCGGCTGGTCTGCCGTCCGCGCGCCCCCGCGTGCGGCGCGTGTCCTGTCTCGAGCCGATGCGCCGCATTTCGCCTCGGGCTGGTCGACGTTCTGCCGCGCAAGAACGGCAGGTCCGCTCCGCCCGAGCGGCGTGGCCGCGTGTTCGTCCTGCACAACCGGCGGGCGGTGTGGCTCGTGCGCCGGCCGCCGCGCGGGTTGTTCGCGCGCATGCACGCTCTGCCGACGGACGGCTGGAGCGCATCAGCAGACGGCGCCGCGGCGGCTCCGGTTGCGGCCGATTGGCAGGACGTCGGGACGCTGCGCCACACGCTGAGCCATGCGAGGCTGGTGCTGACGGTGCACAGGGCCGAAGCTGCGGACGCTCTGCCCGCAGAGGGCGAGTGGTGGCCGCTGCCCACCCTGCCGGACGCCGGCCTGCCGACCGTGTGCAGGAATGCCGTGCGGCTGGCGTTCTCGTCACAGGATCCCTCCGCCGAGCATCAGGCGCAGCATGGCGATGACGAGCACGATCAGGCACAGGTTGCGACCCGTGTTCCGCCGCGACAGGGCGCCGACCACCACGCCCGTCAACGCCACCGGCAGGACAAACCAGTTGCCCCACCCCAGAAACGGAATGGTCGACGGGATCGCCATGAGCAGGGCGACAAGGCCGATGAGGATCGAAATGACGTTGAGCATCACCCGTAGCTAGGGGGAAGGGGCCTTGCTGCCAAGCGGTTGACGCCTGCCTGCCCGCTCCGCACAAGAGGCGGCCAATCCACCACGGGAGACGATCGCCATGGCCTTTCGCGAGTTTGACGCCGCGTTCACCCGCCGCAACCTGCTGCGCGGGGGCGGTGCCCTTCTGGGTGCCGGAGCGTTGCTGGGCGCCGGGCCGCTGACGAGGAGTGTCCTTGCGCAGCCGGCGGCGTCAGGCTGGCCGACGGTCACGGCGTTGCTGGACGAGTATGTGAACAGCCGCCGGGTTGCGAACATGGTCGCGACGCTCGGCTGGCAACAGCAACCGGCCGTCACCATTGCCCGCGGACGTCACGCGCTGGACGCCGGCCCGGAAGCCGGACCCGACAGCCTGTTCCGCATCTATTCGATGACCAAGCCTGTCACGGGCATGGCGGCCATGATCCTGATCGCCGAGGGCAAGCTCGGCCTCGATCAGCCCATCTACGATCTCCTGCCGGCGTTCCGGACCATGCAGGTGCAGCGGACCTACGACGGGTCGCTTACGGAGCTGGAGCCTGCCGCACGGCCGATCACGGTCCGCCATCTGCTGACCCACACGGCGGGACTTGGTTATTCGGTCGTGCAGCGAGGACCGATCGCGCGCGCCTATGAGGCGGCGGGGATCGTGCCGGGGCAGGTCACGCGGCTCCCGGTGGCCGAGGCGTTCGGACGCGGACGGCCGGCTCCCAGCCTCGAGGCGTTTGCCGACAATCTGGCGCGCCTGCCGCTGGTGGCGCAGCCCGGCACGCGGTGGAGCTATTCGGTGTCGCTCGACCTTCTGGGGCGGGTCATCGAAGTTGCCTCGGGCATGCATTTCGACCAGTTCCTTCAGCAGCGGCTGTTCGATCCGCTGGGGATGACGAGCACGTTCTTCCGTGTTCCGGAACGCGAGCTGCCCCGCCTCACCACCAACTACGGTGTCGTCGCCGGCGCGCTCGTACCTATCGATCCGCCGGAACTGTCGATCTACGCCCAGGCGCCGGCGTTCCCCTTCGGCGGCTCGGGGCTGGTGTCGAGTGCCCGCGACTACGACCGCTTCCTGCGCATGCTGGCCGGGTTCGGCCGGCTCGACGGACGGCGGGTGATGGGCGAGCTGGCGGTGCGGGTCGGCACCTCCGACCTGTTGCCGGAAGGCGTGCAGACCACCGGCACCTTTGTCGACGGGCAGGGTTTTGGCGCCGGCGGCCGTGTCGGCCGGGGTGAGCAGGCCGGCGTCTTCGGCTGGGGCGGAGCCGCGGGCACGCTCGCCTTCGTCAACATGCGCAACGGTCTGCGCGCCAGCCTCATGACGCAGTACATGCCGGCCGAAGCCTATCCCCTGACGGCCGCGTTCGGGAGCGCCGTGCTGCGGGACGCGGCCGCAATCGCCGGCCGCTCTTGACGCTCGCCTTCGCTGGCGCCCCGCTCGACCGGGCGGACCGGCTGCGCAACGACGACGAGGCGCTCCGCCGCCTCGTCACGGGAGCGGCGCGGCTGCTGATGCTTGATGGATTGGCGCCGGTGCCGGCCGCAGACGGCGGCCTGTGCTGGGACAGTCCCGGCAACGCGCCGCCCGACAGCGAACTCGTGTTCCTCGGCCTGCTCGACGGGCGGGCTTGCTTTGCCGCCGTGCCCGAACACGGCGCGGGCGGTCCGGCCTACGCCCAGCCGGCGATCTGGGCCGCGATGCAGACACTCTCCCCTTCGGAGCTTGCCATCTATGGCGCCGCCCGGAGCCTCGTCGACTGGCACGCCCGGCATCGCTTCTGCGCGCGGTGCGGCGCACGCACCCGGCTGGCACGCGGCGGCTGGCAACGCGCCTGCGCTGCATGCGGCGCCGATCACTTCCCGCGGACGGATCCGGTCACGATCATGCTTGTCGAACATGACGACGCCGTGCTGCTGGGCCGACAGCACCGGTTTCCCCCTGGCGTGTTCTCCGCCTTGGCCGGCTTTGTGGAACCCGGCGAAACCATCGAGGAGGCGGTCGCCCGCGAGGTTGAGGAGGAAGCCGGCCTGCAGGTGCGCAAGGTGCGCTACATCGCCAGCCAGCCCTGGCCCTTTCCCTCGCAGCTGATGATCGGCTGCCATGCGCTCGCGGCTGGAAGAGATCTCCATGTCGACGGCGCGGAACTGGAGGAGGCGCGGTGGTTCACCCGCGCCGAAGTCGCCGCTGCCCTGTCCCAGGCGACGACGCCGCACCGCGAGATCGGCAATCCGCCGTTCCGTCCGCCACCGCCTGCCGCGATCGCCCATGCCCTGCTGCGCTGGTGGGTTGATGGTGCGCGGAGGTGAGCCTTGCCCCGGCGGGCCAGCCCCGCCGCGGGTGCACGGCGGATATTTTGCCTTTTGTTACTGTTCAGGGAACCTGCAGGTTGCTAGTCCGTCGCCGTGTTGATGTTTGGCAAGACCTCTTCCCGTCGTGTCGCGAGATGAACGGGCGCGGTTCGGCGCGCTGCAATCGTCCGACATGGCTCATCGCGAACACAGCGGTCTGAAGGCGGCTGACGCTCTCCCGGCGACGGATGAGTTTGCCGGGCGGTCCGGCATGCTGTTCGAACAGGCGATGGCGCAGACCCGGATGGCGATCTGCCTCACCGATCCCAACCAGGACGATCAGCCGATCGTGTTCGCCAACCGGGCGTTTCGCGAGCTGACCGGGTACGCCAACGACGAGATTGTCGGCCACAACTGCCGCTTTCTGCAGGGTCCGGAAACCGATCCGGCGAAGGTGCGCGAAATCCGCGCGGCGCTGGAAAGCGAACGGGTGGCGGTCGTCGAACTGCTCAACTACCGCAAGGACGGCACGACGTTCTGGAACGCCCTGCACCTCGGGCCGATCTATGACCGTGACGGACGGCTGCTCTACTACTTCGGCAGCCAGTGGGACGTCACCGATGTCCACACCGCCCGCGCGGAGCAGATGCACGCCAAGGCCATGTCGCGCGAAGTGTCGCATCGCATGAAGAACATGTTCTCGGTGATCGGCGGCATCGTCAGCGTCACCGGACGGTCCATGGGCGCACAGTCCGTCGCGAGCCGGATCAACGAACGCATCCAGGCGCTCGGCCGCGCCTACGAGCACACGCTGGACGAGGCGGCGTTCGGCACGATCGAAGTGGGGCAGGCCATCCGCGCCGTGCTGCGCCCGTACGATCCGGAGGACTGCCGGATCGTGTTCAAGGGGAACGGCGTCAGAACCGATCCGAACATTGTGTCCGTGGTCGGCCTCACCCTCCACGAGCTTGCCACGAATGCGACCAAGTATGGCGCCCTGTCGGGCGACTGCGGCCAGGTGAGCGTCGACTGGCGACATGAAGGCGACCGCCATGGGCGGCAGAACCTCGTGATCGAATGGTGCGAGCGGGGCGGGCCGCCGGTCGAGGCGCCCGGCGGTGGCGCAGGCGGAGGCACCGGCTTTGACATTGTGGAAACCTTGTTGCGTGTAGCCAAGGGAACCCTTGATCGAAACTGGGACCCGGGCGGTTTGGTGGCCCGCGTGGTGATCCCCATCGGCTCAAAGGATCAGTGATGACGCAGCTTGCCATCCAATGCGCAGATCAGCCGCTGCTCATTCTCGTCGTCGAGGACGAGCCGATGATCGCGCTCGACCTGCAGCTTGCCCTCGAAGACGAAGGCGTCACGGCGCAGGTCGCGGCCTCCTGCGACGAAGCGCACGCGCTGCTGGAGCGCCATGCATTCGACGGCGCGATCCTCGACGTGAACCTCGGGCCCGGTGCGACGTGCCGCAAGGTTGCCGGAACGTTGCGGAGCCGCGGCATTCCCTTCGTGCTCCACACGGGCGACCTTGACCGGCAGGGCGAGGCGATGCGCGAGCTGAACGCGATGATCATTCCCAAGCCCACGCCCGCACCTCAGGTGATCCGCCACATCCTTGAACAGATCGACGCCTGAGACTTTCTGCCGGGCGCGATGCCCGCTCTCCCGTTCCATCTGCTAGACCAGCCCCAGCTCCGCCAGACGCCGGCCCAGCCGCGGCGGCAGCAGGTCGCCCGCGGCCTCTCCGGGCGCAAGATCGGCCGGAGCATCCGCCGCCTCCAGGTAGCGCCAGCCCTGATGCGCCCGCCGAGGCCGCGGCTGGACGCGGATCAGCTGCGCCTCGAGATCGATGAACCACCTCCCGTCGGGCTGCGGCGAGAACCCGGCAATGGGCGAGCGCGCGACGAGCATGTGCTGGTGGATCCAGAACAGCGAGCCGCCGATGCAGTGCTCCCAGCGGCTCGGCCGGTAGCGCGTGTTCACGCTCAGCCGGGGGCGCCCGGCGAACCAGCTCTCGATGTCCTCGAAGCTGCGGGCGCCGAACGCAATCTTGGTGAGGTGAAGCGGCATGGCGCCGAGATAGGTGCGGCCCTTGCCGCGCCCAAGGGCGTCAGCCGGTCAGACCGGCGGCCTTGGCCAGGCCCAGGAACACGAGAAAGCCCATCGAGTCCGTGGTCATGGTCACGAAGATGGACGAGGCGATCGCCGGGTCGATGCGCATCTTCTCCAGCGTGAGCGGCACGAACACGCCCGCAAACCCGGCGATGAGGATGTTGGCCATCATGGCCATCGCGATGACCGCGCCAAGGGACGTGTTCGGCTCCACGAGGCTCCAGCCGTCCCATGTGCCGAAGAGAACGCTGACGGCAAGGCCGATGACCACGGCCACGGTGCCGCCGTTGAGGATCGCGATCGACATCTCGCGCCGCACGGCGCGCCAGGTGTTCGAGGCGGTGAGTTGGTTAGTGGCGAGGGCGCGGACCGTCACCGCGAGCGTCTGCGTTCCGGCATTGCCGCCGATGCCGGCCACGATCGGCATCAGCACCGCCAGAGCCACCATCGCGGCGATGACATCCTCGAAGTTGGAGATGACGGTCGAGGCGACCGCCGCGGTCAGCAGATTGGCGAGGAGCCAGCGCACCCGCGCCTTATAGGAGTCGCGGATCGGCTCGTTGATGTCGCCTTCGCCGGCGCCGGACAGGAGCATGGTGTCTTCCTGCGCCTCGGCGGACACAATGTGCAGGACATCGTCCACCGTCATCTGGCCGACCAGCCGCCCGTTCTCGTCCACCACGGCCGCGGAAATGAGCGCATACTTCTGGAACATGAGCGCGACTTCTTCCTGATCCATTCCGACCGGGATCAGGGTCTGGTCACGCTTCATCACTTCGGCCAGCGGCACGGCGCGCGGGGTGCGCAGGATGGCCGACAGTTGGCACGTTCCGACCGGGTGGTGAGCCGCGTCGACGACGAACACCTCGTAGAATTCATCCGGAAGATCGCGCTGTTCGCGCAGGAAGTCGATGAGGTCGCCGACCGTGAGATGCACCGGCACGGCGACGAACTCCCGGTTCATCAACCGGCCCGCAGTCTCCTCCGGGTAGGCGAGCGCGCTTTCGATCGGATGACGGTCTTCCGGATCGAGCGCATCAAGCACCGCCTGCCGTTCCGGCCCGTCGAGATCTTCCAGCAGCTGCACCGCATCGTCGGTTTCGAGCTGCTCGGCGATGGCGGCGACCGTGTCGGCGTCCAGCGCCTCCATCATGTCCTCGCGCACATAGTCGTTCAGCTCGGCGATGACCTCTCCCGACATGAGGTCCGTGATCGCCGCCGCGAGGTGGTTCCGCTCCGCCGGCTCGAGCAGCTCGAGCAGGTCGGCAATGTCCGCCGGATGGAGCGGCTCGACCAGCGCATAGACGGTGGTGCGGTCATCGGCCGCGAGCGCCTCCCGTACGGTTCGCACGTATTCCGGCTTGAGCCGGTTCTCCCGGTCGTGGCGCTCGTCATCGATGCGATCGTCCGGCCGCGCGCTCTCGCTGTCCGGCCGTCCGGCAGCAGGATCGATGGCGAGTTCTTCGGCCTCGGTGGTCATGAGTGCGGCCTTAGGGCTGAACGATGCAAAAGCAAGCTGCCGGGTGACAAGCGGACCGTGTCTCTGTATCCGGCCCGGCGCAAGCCGTGGAAGGATGCTCCCGATGACCGCGCAGACCCTCACCCTGACCCTCGACACCGGCGACGGCCAGCACGGCGATGTTGTCATTCGCCTCAGGCCCGATCTCGCGCCCGGCCATGTGGAGCGGATCACCGAACTCGCGCGGGAAGGGTTCTATGACGGCGTGGTGTTCCACCGCGTCATCCCCGGATTCATGGCGCAGGGCGGCGACCCGACCGGCACCGGCATGAGCGGCAGCGACAAGCCGGACCTCAGGGCCGAGTTCAACAGCGAGCCGCATGTGCGCGGCACCTGCTCGATGGCCCGCACCTCCGCTCCGGACAGCGCCAACAGCCAGTTCTTCATCTGCTTCGACGATGCCCGGTTCCTCGACCGCCAGTACACTGTGTGGGGCCAGGTCGAGAGCGGGATGGAGCATGTCGACGCCCTGCCCAAGGGAGAGCCGCCGCGCAATCCGGGCAAGATCGTCCGGGCGACCGTCTCGGACTGACGCGTTCCCTGCAAACAAAGGTCAAGACGGAACCCCGACGCCTGGGGTGGCGTTGCTGGGGGATGTTCACGGAAGCGGGCGCCGGTGGCGAGCCTTTGACCACCGAAGAGGCGTTTTTCGACAAGATCCGCCAGAAGGACTTCCCCTGTGTCGGGGCGAAATCTGCCCTGGCCAACGGGCGCATGAAGGTCATGGCGGCGCGTGACCTGACCAGTGCCTGGAACGATCTGGCCATCCACGACGCGCTGCTCGACTGGGCCGCGCTCGACCTCGCGCCTGATGATCTGCGCTCCTTTGCCGTCATCTTCGAGGGGCCGCGGGATCTGTCCGAGCTGGCGTTCGAGCGGGCGATGTGGGAGCGGCTGCAATCGCTGTCGGACAAGGACGTGTGGAAGCATCAGCCTTATGACCCGTCGGTCAGCAGCGATCCCGAGAGCCCCGACTTCTCGCTGAGCTTTGGCGGCTCCGCCTTCTTCGTCGTCGGGCTGCACCCCCACGCATCGCGCCCTGCGCGCCGGTTTCCCAATCCGACGCTGGTGTTCAACCTGCACGAGCAGTTCGAGCGGCTGCGCGAAAAGGGGCTGTATCACCGCATGCGGGAGCGCATCCTCGATCGCGACGTCAGCCTTGCCGGCGACATCAATCCGATGCTCGCCGTGCACGGCGAGAGCAGCGAGGCGCGCCAGTACAGCGGCCGCGTCGTGGAGGCGGACTGGCGCTGCCCGTTTCACCGGCGCACGCCGTGAGCGGCGCCTGCGTCACCATTCCGCCGCGCAGCGGCGTCGCCTTTCCCTTGCGGGCCGGACAGCGGCTGACGGTGATCGATCCCGAAGGCACCCAGTGCGCCGACATGCTCGCCTTCGATGCCGCCGATGTGCGGCATGTGATCTCCAACGGGCGGACCTTCGATTACGAGGAGACGCTCAAGCTCACGACCGGGAACCGGCTGTGGTCGAACCGCTCTGCTGTCATGCTCGAGATCGTCGAGGACACGGTGGGCGTCCACGACTTCCTGCTCACCCCGTGCAGCGCCGACACCTTTCGCCATTTCTATCCCGACAAGCCGGTGCATCGTGGCTGTTTCGGCAATCTGGCGGAGGCGCTCGCCCCCTTCGGTGTGGCCGAGGATTCGATCCCGACCGCGCTCAACATCTTCATGAACGTCCCGTTCGACTCCGCAACGGGGGCGCTGCGTGTCGAGCCTCCGCCAAGCCGCCCCGGCGACCATGTCACCTTTGCGGCCGCCATCGATCTGGTCATCGGCCTCACCGCCTGTTCCGCCTACGCGTCCAACGGCGGGACCTTCAAGCCGATCGCCTACCGGATCGACTGAGCCGTCGTTGAATGTCGCCTGGCCTTCGGGTAGGGCCGCCCTGTCCCATGCGCCCGACCGATCCGCCCCGAACCTTCCGCGTCAAGAGCTTCGGCTGCCAGATGAACGTCTATGACGGCGAGCGCATCGGCGAGCTGCTGGCGGAGCATGGCATTGCGCCGGCCCCCGATGGCGAGGACGCCGATCTCGTGGTGCTCAACACCTGCCATATCCGCGAGAAGGCGGCCGAAAAGGTGTATTCCGACATCGGCCGGATCACCAAGGCCGGACGCGAGGCGGGCAAGACACCGCTCATCGCTGTCGCCGGCTGCGTGGCGCAGGCCGAAGGCGAGGACATCATGACCCGTGCTCCGGCGGTCAGCATGGTCGTCGGACCGCAGGCGTATCACCGGCTGCCGCAGATGCTGGACCTCGCCGTGGCCGGACGCCGCGTGACGGACACCGACATGCCCGCCATCGCCAAATTCACCGCCCTGCCCGAGCGGCGCCGCGTGGCGGCGAGCGCCTTTCTCACCGTGCAGGAGGGGTGCGACAAGTTCTGCACCTATTGCGTCGTCCCCTACACAAGGGGCGCCGAGATCAGCCGGCCGTGGACAGACCTCGTGGCGGAAGCCTGTCGGCTGGTGGAGGCGGGGGCGAGGGAGATCACGCTCCTCGGCCAGAACGTGTCCGCCTGGCGGGGGGAAGACAGGCGTGGCCGGGCGGTCGGCTTGGCCGATCTCATCCGGGAGCTGGCACGCATCGACGGCCTTGCCCGCATCCGCTACACCACCAGCCACCCGGCCGACATGGACGAAGCGCTGATCGCGGCTCATGGCGAGGTGGACAAGCTGATGCCGTTCCTGCACCTGCCTGTGCAGGCGGGCAGCGACCGGATCCTGAAGGCGATGAACCGCAGCCATACGGCAGACGGATATCTGCGCCTTCTCGACCGGTTCCGGACCGCGCGGCCGGACATCGCGCTGTCGGGCGACTTCATCGTAGGGTTTCCGGGCGAGACGGAGGCGGACTTTGCCGCGACTCTCGCCCTTGTCGACTCGGTCGGCTACGCGCAGGCCTTCTCCTTCAAATACTCTCCGCGGCCGGGCACGCCTGCAGCCGGTCTGCCGGATCAGGTGCCGCGGGAGGTCATGGACGAGCGCCTGCATCGCCTTCAGGCCGCGCTCAACCGGGACCAGCTCGCGTTCAACCGCGCGAGCGTCGGACGCCGGTGCGCGGTTCTCGTCGAACGGCGTGGCAAGGCGCCCGGCCAGTGGCTCGGCAAGTCGCCGTGGCTCCAGTCGGTGTGGTTCGACAAACCGGGGGCCGGCATCGGGGATTTGGTGCCTGTCGAGCTTGTGGAGGCGGGGCCGAACTCCCTCGGGGCGCGGGCTGTCGGGCACGCTTAGGCGGCGACGCAGCCGCCGCAGCATGAGCGTGTCCTCTGGCCTGAACATCCGTCAGCGGACCTGCACTCCGAACCGCGCCTCCGCTCAGCAGCGGAGCACGCTTGCGCGCGCGGACGACTTCCCTAGAATCCGCGGGCCAACTGAAAGGATGGAATGGCCCGCAAACCGCCACGGGACGCGTCTGCGTCCTTCTCCCCTCCGCCGGCCCCGCAGCGGGAGGCACGGCGCGCCCGCGCGGAACTGAGCTTCGACAATCAGGCGCTGCTCGTGCCGCTGTTCGGCCAGTTCGATGCCAATCTGGTGCAGATCGAAAACCGGCTGGGCGTTTACATCGGCGCCCGCGGCGGCGCGGTCCACATCGAGGGAGCCGAGGAAGAGGTGGCGCGGGCGCGCGACGTCCTGCGCACGATGTATGACCGGCTGGCGCAGGGACAGGATCTGGACTCCGGCGCGGTCGAGGCGCTGATCGCCATGTCGGTCGAGCCGACGCTGGAAGGCATCATCACCGGCCGGCACGACGCGCCTCCGGTGATGATCCGCACACGGCGCAAGACCATCGTCCCGCGCTCGCCGGGCCAGATCCCCTACATGATGCAGCTCGCGCGGGAGGACATCATCTTCGCGCTCGGACCGGCCGGCACCGGCAAGACCTATCTCGCCGTGGCGCAGGCCGTCAGCCAGCTGGTCACCGGCAGCGTGCAGCGGCTGATCCTGTCCCGGCCCGCGGTGGAGGCGGGGGAACGGCTCGGCTTTCTGCCCGGCGACATGAAGGAGAAGGTCGATCCCTATCTGCGGCCGCTATACGATGCGCTTTACGACTGCATGCCGCCCGAGCAGGTCGAGCGACGCCTCGCCAGCGGCGAAATCGAGATTGCGCCCATCGCCTTCATGCGCGGCCGCACGCTGGCCGAAAGCTTCATCATTCTCGACGAGGCGCAGAACACCACCCGTGAACAGATGAAGATGTTCCTGACGCGCTTCGGCCAGAACAGCCGCATGGTCGTCTGCGGCGATCCGCGGCAGGTCGACATTCCCGGCGGCGACCGCATGAGCGGTCTGGCCGACGCCGTCGAACGGCTTGAAGGGGTCCAGGGGATTGCGGTGTCGCGCTTCACCGCGAAGGACGTGGTCCGCCACCCGATCGTGGGGCGGATCGTCGAGGCCTACGAGGGATCCGCGCAGGAAGCGCCCGACGGCTAGGCCGGTCAGGGGCCTTCATGCGGCCGGCGCCTGCTCAGCGGGGCACGACGCGCCAGAACGGGCGGTCGGGAGGGCCGGATTTCACGAGCCGGCCGAGCGGAAGACCGTCCTGATGCAGATCGGCGCAGCAGAACCCTTCGGCGCGGGTGGCGATCTCGATGGCATCGGAGAGCCTGTCGGCCTCGAACTCCATCTCCTGCACGCGGGTCGGCACCCGATCGAGAAAACTGAGCTTGAAGCGCGGCAAGGGACGTCTTTCGCCTGAACGGAGAACATTCACTCATGCGCATGACCGGAGCAGCGCGTCAACACGCTCGGTCGCGGAAGGCGCAGCCCGGACGCGCGGGCGTGTTGCGCTGGCGGCGGTTCCTCAGGTAGCGTGCTCTCCGCTTCCACGCGGCAGCCCCGGGGACATGTCATGAACGAGATGCCAACAACGCGCTTCAGCCAGCCACCCTATTCCGAGGCGGCGGCGGCCATGCTGGACCGCCAGCCCGCTCTGTTCATCGACGGACGCTGGACAGCGGCGGACCATGACGGCGTGCTCGAGGTTGAGGACCCCTCCACCGGTCAGGTCATCGCCCGGATTGTCGATGCCACCGAAGAGGATGTCGACAGGGCCGTGGCCGCGGCGCGGCGCGCCTTCGACGACGGGCGATGGAGCGGACTGCCGCCGGTCCAGCGGGAACGTGGGCTGCGGCGGCTGGCCGACCTGCTCGAGGCGAACGCGGAGGAGTTTGCCGAACTCGAGGCCATCGACAACGGCAAGCCGGTCGGCATGGCGCGCGCGGTCGACATTCCCGGCGCGATCAGCCAGCTGCGCTACATGGCCGGCTGGGCCACGCGCATCGCCGGCGAGCAGATCGCGCCCGCCAATGCACCCGACGGCGCGTTCCTCGCCTACACACGGCGCGAGCCGCTGGGCGTGGCGGGGCTGATCGTCCCGTGGAACTTCCCGCTGCTCATGGCGGTGCAGAAGATCGCGCCGGCGCTCGCAAGCGGCTGCACCCTCGTGCTCAAGCCGGCCGAGCAGACCTCGCTGACGGCGCTGCGCTTTGCCGACCTGGTGGCCGAGGCGGGCCTGCCGGACGGCGTGTTCAACATCGTCACCGGCCGCGGCGAAGTTGCCGGCAACCGGCTCGTGATCCATCCCGACGTCGACAAGATCAGCTTCACCGGCTCCACCGAGGTCGGCAAGATCATCAACCGGGCTGCCACCGACACCCTGAAGCGCGTGACGCTGGAACTGGGCGGAAAAAGCCCTGTCATCGTGCTGCCCGACATGGACCCGGCGCAGGTCGGCAGCGCGGCCGCGTCGGCCATCTTCTTCAATTCGGGGCAGGTCTGCACCGCCGGATCACGCGTCTATGCGCATCGGGACATCTTCGACCGGCTGCTGGACAGCATGGCCAAGGCGGCGCCGAGCTGGGCTCCGCGACCCGCGCTTGACCCCAAGGCGCGCATGGGCCCGCTCGTCTCGCGCGAGCAGCACGAACGCGTGTGCGGCTACATCGAGGCCGGCAGGAAGGCCGGTGCCGATGTCGTGACCGGCGGAGACAATCCTGCGGACGCGGGCTACTACCTCAACCCCACGATTCTCGCCGGAGTGACACCGGACATGAGCGTCGTGCGCGAGGAAATCTTCGGTCCGGTGGTGGTGGTGCAGCGCTTCGACGATCTGGACGCGGTGGCGGCCGAGGCGAACGCCACCCGCTATGGTCTCGCGGCGAGCGTGTGGACCCGTGACGTGTCGGCCATGCACACGCTGGCCGCCCGGTTGAAGGCGGGCACCGTGTGGGGCAACCTCCACGGCAATCTCGATCCCGCGCTGCCTTTCGGCGGTTACAAGGAGAGCGGCATCGGCCGGGAACTCGGGCGGCACGGGGTGGATGCGTACCTCGAAACCAAGACCGTCATGATCCGTCTCTGATCGCCGCAAGGGCCGCTGCCGCAAACTGCGGATGGCAGATCAGCAGATCCGGCATGTCCACTTCGGCCGGATCGTAGCGGAGCCGCGATCCGTCGAGGCGGGAGCAGTGCAGCCCGCTCGCCCGCGCGACGGCGACCGGCGCGCAACTGTCCCACAGCCGCTGACCGCCGGCGTGCAGGTAGATCTCGGCCTCGCCGAGCAGCACCGCCATCGCCTTGGCACCGGCGCTGCCCATAGGCAGGACGTCGCCATCAAGCGCGGCGGCCAGCCGGGCGCCGGCGGGAGGAGGGCGGTTGCGGCTGACCGCGATGCGCGGGCGGCTGGCCGGCGAAGCAAGGCTGCGTGGCCGGTCGGACCGCAGCACCAGTCCCCGCGAGGGCAGCGCAACTGCGCCGCACACCGGCTCGCCATCCACCGCCAGAGCGACATGAACCGCCCAGTCGCACCGGCCCTCGGCAAACTCGCTTGTGCCGTCTATTGGATCGACGATCCACACCCGGCCCCGGCCGGCGTCCGCTGTCAGCAGCGGCCCTTCTTCCGACAGGACGGTGTCACCGGGGCGGTGCAGCGACAGTCCGCGCAGCAGCAGGTCATGGGCAAGCCGGTCACCTTCCCTGCCAAGCCCGTCGCCATCGAACCGGCCGGAAGACCTCAGGACGAGGGCCGCTTCGCCGGCTTGCGCGGCCAGCTTCGCGGCGAGATCGGCGTCCGCGTCGTGACCCGGCATCAGAACGGCTTCAGCCGCTCGATCACGAGGTCGGCGGCTTCCTCGGGGGAAAGGGAGGTCGTGTCGACGGTGAGTTCGGGGGCGAGGGGCGGCTCGTAGGGGCTGCTGATGCCGGTGAAGTTGGCGATCTCGCCGGCACGGGCCTTTCGGTACAGGCCTTTGACGTCGCGCGCCTCGGCCACGGCGAGCGGGGTGTCGACGAAGATCTCGACGAACTCACCGGGGGGGAGCAGGCTGCGCACCATGTCCCGCTCGGCCCGAAAGGGACTGATGAAGGCGGCGAGGACGATCAGGCCGGCATCCGTCATCAGCCGGGCCACCTCGCCGATGCGGCGGATGTTCTCCACCCGGTCCGCGTCGCCAAAGCCCAGGTCGCGGTTCAGACCCTGGCGGATGTTGTCGCCATCGAGCAGGAACGTGTGGTGGCCGGCCGCGACAAGCCGTTCCTCCACGGCGTTGGCGATCGTCGACTTGCCGGCGCCTGAAAGGCCGGTGAACCAGAGCACGCGCGGCCGCTGGCGCTTCAGGCTGGCGCGGGTCTGGCGCGTGACGGCCAGCGGCTGCCACTGCACGTTCTGCGTCCGCCTGAGCGGCGCGGTGATCATCCCGGCGCCCACCGTGCGTCCGTTCGCAGGATGGACGAGGATGAAGCCGCCAAGCGCGCGGCTGGTGGCATAGGGTTCGAACAGCACCGGCTGATCGCACAGGATCTCGGCCACCCCGATGCTGTTGCGCCGCAGGGTGCGGGCGGCGAGGTGCTCGAGCGTGTTGATGTTCACCTCGTGCCGCGGCTCCTGCACCCGGACGGAGACGGTCTGCGTCGCCAGTTTCATGGTGTAGGCGCGGCCGGGCAGAAGCGGTTCCTCGTCCATCCAGACGAGCGTCGCTTCGAAGGCGGCGGCGTGTTCCGGCGCAGTGCCCGCGGCGCAGATGACGCTTCCGCGCGAGCAGTCGACCGGGTCGGCCAGCACGAGAGCGACCGACTGGCCGGCGGCCGTTTCGTCGACGCTGGCGAAGCCGGACAGGATCTGCGCCACCGTCGTCGATGCGCCCGACGGCAGCACCGTCACCCGCTCGCCGCGCCGCGCGGTGCCGCTGGCGACCAGCCCGGCAAAACTGCGCTCGCCCGCCGGGGCGCGGTGGACCGCCTGCACCGGCATCCGGAACGGCCCGGCCAGCCCGCGCGCATCGTCCGGTTCGGCCGCCTCCAGCGCGCCCACAAGCGTGGGCCCGTCATGCCAGCCGAGCCGGGGCGAGGGGGTGAGCACGTTGTCGCCGGCAAGGGCGCTGATCGGAACGGACGTGATGTGTGCGATCCCGAGCGCATCGGCGAAGGCGCGGAACTGCGCGTCGACCGCCTCGTGAGCAGCCCGATCGAAGGCGACCAGATCCATCTTGTTCACGGCAAGGATGACCTGCCGGATGCCGAGCAGATGGCAGAGATAGGCGTGGCGGCGCGTCTGGGTCGCAACCCCGTGCCGCGCGTCGACCAGCAGCACCGCTGCGGCCGCGGTCGAGGCGCCGGTGACCATGTTCCGCGTGTATTGCTCGTGCCCCGGACAGTCGGCGACGATGAAGCGCCTGCGGGCTGTCGAAAAGAAGCGGTAGGCCACGTCGATGGTGATGCCCTGTTCGCGTTCGGCCGCGAGTCCGTCGGTGAGCAGGGCAAGGTCGAGCCGCTCCCCCTGCGTGCCGAACCGGCGGCTGTCGCGGCGCAGCGCGTCGACCTGGTCCTCTCGGATTTGTCCGGTGTCGTGCAGCAGGCGTCCGATCAGCGTGGACTTGCCGTCATCCACGCTGCCGCAGGTGATGAACCGCAGCAGGCTGAGCACAGGCCGGTCGCCGCCGTCCGGCGTCCGGACAGGCGCCGCGGCGCTCTCGCCGGCGGGGGTCGGCGCGTGGAAATCGGCGTCCTTCCGCATCAGAAATAGCCTTCGCGCTTGCGGTCTTCCAGCGTGCCCGAGGCCGTGTCCCGGTCGACCGTCCGTCCGCTGCGTTCCGAGGACGGAGCGGCCCGAAGCTCGGCGATGACCTCGTCGAGCGTGGCGGCGGTGCTGTCGATCGCCCCCGTCAGCGGATAGCATCCCAGCGTCCGGAACCGGACGGAGCGAAGCTGCGGCTGCTCACCCGGCCGCAGCGGAAACCGCGCGTCATCGACCATGAGCCATTGCTTCTCCCGCTCCACCACCGGGCGCGGCGCGGCGAAATAGAGCGGCACCAGATCAAGGCGTTCCCGGCGCACATAGTCCCAGATGTCGATCTCGGTCCAGTTCGACAGCGGAAACACCCTGAGGCTGGTGCCGCCGGAGGTGCTGGTGTTGTAGAGGTTCCACAGCTCGGGCCGCTGCTGACGCGGATCCCACGCATGGGCCGGCGTGCGCACGGACAGGATCCGTTCCTTCGCGCGCGTTGGCTCCTCGTCGCGCCGGGCACCGCCGAAGGCGGCGTCGAAGCGGTAGTGGTCGAGCGCCTGCTTCAGCCCTTCCGTTTTCCACATGGTCGTGTGCCGGGCGCCGTGATCGAACGGATTGATGCCCTCCCGCACCGCGTCGGGATTGCGCCAGACGAGCAGTTCCATGCCCGCCTCCTGCGCGTCGCGGCCGCGCTGTTCGTACATGGCCCGGAATTTCCACGTCGTGTCGATGTGCAGCAGGGGGAAGGGCGGTGTCGCCGGATGGAAGGCCTTGCGGGCAAGGTGCAGCATCACCTTGCTGTCCTTTCCCGCCGAGTAGAGCATCACCGGGCGGGAGCATTCGGCCGCGACCTCGCGGATGATGTGCATCGCCTCGCTTTCGAGGTGCGACAGGTGATCGATGGGGCGCATGCTGTCCTGAGTGCAGAGTCACCGGCGTCGGCTCGCCACGATGCGCGGTTTACCCCGCGCGGAAAAGATGCTTTTGCGCGGCCCGTCAAGGCGCCGGAGCCGGCCCGCGCCCAAATGTCGCCGGCGCCCTGTCACGGGACTGGAACACGGGCGTGCTTCACGTCACGAACTGCGGGCGAGCACCGGCGACCCGATGCGGAGACACAGATGCTGCGGATTCTTGCACCTGCCCTTCTTGTTTCGGCCGTGCCGCCGCCCGCCGCTGCGCAGCCGGTGCTGCCAGCTTCTCTAGAGCCTGGCACAAGCGGCACCGCAACCGTTCCGATGGCGGCCGAAGATGTTCTCGACGCCTATTTCCGCCAGCTCGAACGCCGGATCGACCTGCCCCGGGCGCCCGCCGGGGTGTCGCTCGCCTCGGGCACGACGCTGACGCGGATCGCGTTCGGCAGCTGTGCCAGCGAAATTCGCGACCAGTCGTTCTGGACCAGCATCGCCGCAGCGCGTCCGCAGCTGTTCATGATGATCGGCGACAACGTGTACGGCGACACGAACTGGCGCGGCGATGCCGAACTGGGCACGCTGCGCGCCTCCTACGCCAGGCTGGCGGCCGAGCCGCGCTTCGCCGCCTTTCGCGCGCAGGTGCCGATGCTCGCCACCTGGGACGATCACGATTTCGGCTTCAACGACGGCGGGCGCGACTTCGCGTTCCGCCGGTGGAGCCAGACCATCTACCAGACGTTCTGGGACGTGCCGGCGGAGGTGCGGGCGCGCGACGGCGTGTATGAGAGCCGGATCGTCGGTCCCGCAGGCCGCCGGGTGCAGATCATCCTCCTCGACACCCGCTTCTTCCGCTCGGCCCTGCGCCGTGCCGAGCTTCCGCCCGGTCAGCGGCCGCCGCTTGGCCCCTACGCCCCGGAGACGAGCGCCGACGCGACCATGCTTGGCGAGGCGCAGTGGGCATGGCTGGAGGAGGAACTGCGCCGCCCGGCCGACCTCAGGATCGTGGTCTCCTCGATCCAGGTGCTGACCGAGGCGCACAATTTCGAAAGCTGGGCGACGATGCCGCGCGAGCGCGAGCGCCTGCTTGCCCTGCTGGCCGCGCGCAGCGGCGGCGGGCTGCTGTTGCTGAGCGGCGACCGGCACGCGGGCGGCATCTATCGCGACACGCCGGCGGCCATGAACGGGGAGACGGTGTGGGAACTGACCAGTTCGTCGCTCAACATGCCCTTCACAGATACGGCGACCAACACGGCGCGCGAGCCGGACCCTCGTCGGGTTTCGGCATTCATCTCCGAGGAGAACTTCGGCGTGCTCGAGATCGACTGGCCGCGCCGTCAGGTCACGCTGAACCTGCGCGGGCTGGCGGGCGAGGTGCGGGCGGGCCAGACCGTGACGTGGACGCCGCCGTCCCGCCGCGGTGCTCAGGCCACGTTCTCGATGCCGAGCACCGTCAGCTTGCGGTAAAGGGTCGAGCGGCCGATGCCGAGGCGGCGCGCCACCTCGGTCATGCGGCCCGAATAGTGCACGATCGCCAGACGGATCACGTCCGCTTCGATTTCCTCCAGCGGGCGCAGATTGCCGTCCTCGCGGTAGAGAAGGACACCCAGACCCTGAAGCCGCTGGTCGTCCGGGCTGGCGACGTTGCCCAGCATTTCGAAGAGCTGGGGGAAGCTGTCGGTCGTTAGGCTCTCGTCGTCGCAGAACACGGCAGCGCGAAACAGCGCCGCCTGAAGCTGGCGCACATTGCCGGGCCAGTCATAGGCCGCGAGCAGCGACAGGGCGCTGTCGGTGATGGAATGGTGACGCAGTCCCGGCTGCTCACCGATGCGGCGGAGGAAGTGTCGGGTCAGTGCGGGAATGTCGCTGCTCCGCTCGCGCAGCGGCGGCAGCGCGATGGTGACAGGCGCGATCCGCTCCAGCAAGTCGCGGGAGAACACACCCGCCTCGCACAGCGCCGCCATGTCGCTGTTGCTGGAACACAGCAGGCGCACGTCGACACGGTAGCCATGACGCGCGCCGATCGGGCGCACGATCCCCGTCTTCAGCGTCTCTGCCAGTCGGGTCTGCACCGCCGGGTCGAGCCGATCGACATCCTCGAGCAGCAGCGTTCCGCCGTCCAGCGATTGCAGGACGCCGGGCTGGCTGTCGAAGGCGCCGGGAAAGGCGTTCTGTTCGTGGCCGAACAGCAGCGACTCCATGCTGCTGACCGCCATGCCAGCGGCGCTCACCGCCTTGAGAGGCGCCTTGGCGCGCGGGCTGGCGGCATGGATGGCGCGCAGCACCATCTCCTTTCCGGTGCCGCTCTCGCCCTGCACGAGCACGTTGCTGTGGCTGCGTGCGACCTTGGCCGCCTGGGCAAGCGCGGAGCGGAACGCCGGCGCGTCCCCGATCATCGCGTCGAAGTCGATCGCGCCGGTCAGCTTTTCCGACAATGGCTGCAACTCGTCGCGCGGCTGGGCACGGGCCGTGGCCCCCCGCAGCGCCTGCAGCAGCCGGTCTGCGCTCACCGGCTTGATCAGGTAGTCGGTTGCGCCGGCCCGCATGGCTTCGACGGCGAGGAGAGGCGATGCGCTGGCCGTGAGCATGAGGATGGGGGTGCCGGGACGCTGCTGCTTCAGCTCGGCGATGAGCGTGCAGGCCTCGTCGCCGGGAACCCACTGGTCCAGCAGGATCGCCGACACGCCCGCCCCCTCGCGCGAGGCGAGCTTGGCGTAGGCTGTCTGCGCATCCGGCACGACGAGGCAGCGCCAGCCTTCGCGGGCGGTGATCGCGCAGATCAGCCGCGCCTGCGCCGGCTCGTCGTCGATGAGCATCAGCAGCCGTTCGTCGCTGTCAGACATCCTTGCGTTTCCGACCGTTGTTGCCCATGCCCATGGCGCAACGGGCTACGCAGCAGACGTAAAATTACGATTAAGCCTGTTCCCGTCGTGCAGCCGGGCGAGGGCGGATGCCGTTGGTGCGGGGGACGGGGTTGAGCCGTGCATGTGGCTGCGGTAACACCGGCGCGCACAGTTCACATCGGAAGGGGCAACGTGGCCGGGATGAGAGAAGAACCGAAGGCGGCGATCCGGACCTACAGCGGGTTCGTGCGCGCCCTCAAATGGGCCGTTCCGCTGATCGCGGTCGTCACTGCCATTGTCATCCTGCTCATCGCGCCCTGACGTGAACGCCGGCGCCCCGCGCATCGGTGTGCCGGCCGAACGCGCGGACGGCGAACGCCGGGTCGCCGCCACGCCGGAGACGGTGCGCAAGCTCATCGCGCTGGGTGCGAGGGTGGCGGTGGAGACAGGGGCCGGCACCCACGCCGCGATGGGCGACAGCATGTTCGCCGATGCCGGAGCCGACGTCTGCTCCCGCGACGCGGTGTTCGACGGGGCGGAAATCGTGCTGGCGGTCAATCCGCCGCCGGTCGCCGATCTGAACGGCGCTGCGCCGGGGTGTCAGGTCGTCGCGATCTTCGATCCCGCGCGCAATTCGGCGCTGGTGTCCGACTATGCCGCGGCCGGGCTCGTTGCCCTGGCGATGGACCAGATGCCGCGCATCACCCGTGCCCAGAGCATGGACGTCCTGTCGAGCCAGGCCAACTTGGCCGGTTACAAGGCTGTCATCGCCGCTGCAGACCGCTTCGGGCGGGCCTTGCCGATGATGATGACCGCCGCCGGCACGATCCAGGCGGCGCGCGTCTTCGTCATGGGCGTCGGTGTGGCCGGGTTGCAGGCGATCGCCACCGCCCGCAGGCTCGGGGCCGTCGTGTCCGCGACGGACGTGCGTTCGGCCACGCGCGAGCAGATCCTGTCGCTCGGCGCCAAGCCGGTGTTCGTGGAGAATGTCGCCGGGATCGAAGGCGAGGGCGCCGGAGGCTACGCAGCGGAGATGAGCGCCGAGTATCAGGCGGCGCAGGCGGAGCTGGTGTCGGCACACATCACCCGGCAGGACATCGTCATCACCACTGCGCTCATTCCCGGGCGGCCGGCGCCGCGGCTCGTCAGCGATGCCCAGATCGCCAGCATGAAGCCCGGCAGCGTCATCTTCGATCTGGCGGTCGCACAGGGCGGCAACGTGGAGGGCAGCGTGCCGGACGAGGTGGTCATGCGCCACGGTGTCGCCGTCATGGGATACCGGAACACCGCCGCGCAACTGGCTGCCGACGCGTCGGCGCTGTATGCTCGCAACCTGTTCAACTTCCTTGCGGCATTCTGGGACAAGGAAGCCGGCGGGCTGATCCTCGACGACGAGATCGGCGGGGCCGTGCGGCTGACCGGAACACGCGCGGAGGCCGAAACGGCGCCGGCCATTTCCTAGCTGTGCCGGAATGAGGCATGCGCGGCGAAACGTCCGACGCGGAGCCAATTAGGGCTGGCGCTGACCAACTCCACCTTTACGGTGCCTACGGGGTCGCGCACTGTTCAGGGGTTTGTTCATGCGATTTGCGAAATCTGCGCTGGCGCTGGCCGGCGCCGCTGTCCTTTCCGGTGCTCCGGCGACGGCGGCGGTCAACATCGTGGTCGAGGGCGGCGGCACGCCCATTGTGTATGAGGGGGACAATGGCAACCGCTTTGCGGTGCTGGGCATCGACGCGCGGCAGCAGGACGCCAACACCATTGTCGACCTGCCCAACTTCACCGTGGACGAGGCCTTCATCCGCAGCCTGATCGTCTCGGGCCCGGCCTCCCGCCTGCAGAACGCCTTCTTCTGCCCCGATTTCGCCGGCGGGTCGGGCTGTGCGCCGCTGACCAGCGTCTCCGTTCCGGACGAGGCGCGGCTCTTCAACTCCCTGCTTCTCGAGTTCACCGGAACCGGCAACATCGTGCTGTCGCGGCCGAGCGGCGGGACCACGACGCTGTCGCTGAATGTCACCCGGCAGGGGCCGCCGCCGCTTGCGGCTGCCGTGCCCGAGCCATCGACCTGGGCCATGCTGCTGCTCGGCTTCTTCGCCATCGGCGCCGGCCTTCGCCGCCGGGCCGCGCAGCTGCGGCCGGCGCTGACCGCCTGACCTGATCGTCGGCCGTGCGGCTGAAGGGACGTGCAGGGTTCGCCTTCGGGGCGGCTTTGCACGTCTTTTCGCGGCTCCGGCTTGCCAGCCGACCCGCTTTGGCGGAGAACGGCGGCCGCAGACGGAGTACGGGGCATGGGCGGAAGACGGGGGGAACAACGCAGCGCGTTCTGTGAAAGCCGGGACCGCGGGTTCGGGCCGAGCAGCGGAGCGACCCGGCCATGAGCTTCATCGCCATCCTGTCGATCTTCGTGCTGGCCTGCTTCGTCGGCTATTACGTCGTGTGGTCGGTCACGCCGGCGCTGCATACGCCGCTGATGGCGGTGACAAACGCCATCTCGTCGGTGATCATCGTGGGCGGGCTGATCGCGGCGGCCGCGGCCGAGGTGCCGGGGGCCAAGTGGCTGGGGCTGCTCGCCATCGTCCTTGCCAGCGTCAACATCTTCGGCGGCTTTGCCGTCACGGCCCGGATGCTGGCGATGTACCGGAAGAAGGACAGGGCGCCGGATGCGGGAGGCAGGTCATGAGCCCCGCGCCGCCGGTCCCTTTACAGGCCTTCATGGTGGCGGCGGTGTGGAACGGCACCGTTCCGGACCCCGCTCTTCCGCTGCATGCCGCCGGCGACGCGTCGAGCCCGTGGGTGGGGCTTGCCTATCTCGTTGCCGGCGCGCTGTTCATCCTGGCACTGCGCGGGCTTTCGCATCCCTCGACCAGCGTGCGCGGCAACCGGTTCGGCATGGCGGGCATGCTGATCGCCGTGGTCACCACGGTCGTCACGCACGATCTGGCCAGCCTGCCCGAGATCCTGGCCGCCATCGGCATCGGCGGCGCGATCGGCTGGATCATCGCCCGCCGCATCGCGATGACCGACATGCCGCAACTCGTGGCGGCGTTTCACTCGCTGGTCGGCATGGCCGCGGTGCTGGTCGGGTGGGCGGCGTATCTGAACCCGGCGGCCTTCGGCATCCTGCGCAGCGTGGGCGATGCGTTCACCCATCCGGTCATCGGCGCCGAACTCACCTTGTGGCGCGAAGAGATCAACCCCGTCAGCCGCATCGAGCTCGGGCTTGGCGTCGCCATCGGGGCGATCACCTTCTCCGGTTCGGTCATCGCCTTTCTCAAGCTCGCGGGCAGGATGAGCGGCGCGCCCATCCTCCTGCCGGGCCGGCATGTCATCAATCTCGGCACGCTTGCCGCGATCCTCGTGCTCGTCGCGCTGTTCGCGGCGGCGCAACCCGGCGCGACACTGCCGCTGATCATCGCGATCACGGTGCTCGCCTTTCTCATTGGATTCCTGCTCATCATTCCGATCGGCGGTGCGGACATGCCGGTCGTGGTGTCGATGCTGAACTCCTATTCGGGGTGGGCGGCGGCCGCGATGGGGTTCACGCTGGGCAACACCGCGATGATCATCACCGGCGCGCTGGTCGGAGCTTCCGGTGCGATCCTGTCCTACATCATGTGCCGGGCGATGAACCGGCGGTTCCTGTCCGTCATCGCCGGCGGTTTCGGGGCGGATGCGGCGGTGGCGGGCTCAAGCGGCGGCGAAGCGCGCCCGTTCCGGCAGGGAAGCGCGGAGGACGCGGCCTACATGCTCGAACAGGCGGAGCGGGTCATCATCATCCCCGGTTACGGAATGGCCGTGGCGCAGGCGCAGCACGCCCTGCGCGAAATGGCGGACCTGCTCAAGAAGAAGGGCGTGGACGTGCGCTACGCCATCCATCCGGTCGCCGGGCGGATGCCGGGCCACATGAACGTCCTTCTGGCCGAAGCCAACGTGCCGTACGACGAGGTGTTCGAATTGGAGGATATCAACTCCGAGTTCGCGCAGACCAACATCGCCTTCGTCATCGGCGCCAATGACGTGGTCAACCCGGCTGCCAAGACGGACAAGTCCTCGCCGATTTACGGCATGCCGGTGTTCGACGTCGACAAGGCGGAACAGGTGTTCTTCATCAAGCGTTCGATGAGCGGAGCCGGATATGCCGGTGTCGACAACGAGGTATTCTACATGCCGCAAACCACCATGTTGCTGGCGGATGCCAAGAAGATGGTCGATGACATCGTGAAGGCGCTGTCGTGATCCGGCCGGTCGTGCTTGCCGGGGCTGTCCTGCTGCTGGGAGGCTGCGCCCAGACGATTGCCGAGAACCGCGTCCGCGCCGCGCTGGTCGATGCGGGCGTCGCCGAACGCAACGCCGACTGCATGGCTCAGCGGATGGTCGACCGGCTCACGATCCAGCAGCTTCGCCGGCTCGAGGCGCTGCGCACGCCGCCGGAACAGCGCGGGCAACCGGTCACTCTTCCCGAATACGTGGAGCGCGTGCGCCGCGTAGGGGATGCGGAGGTGGTCGCGGTGACCGCCTCCTCGGCGGCGCTCTGCGCGACCGGACTGGCAGCGCCGCGCCCCTGACGCGATCGGCCTGCCTGCATCCACCCCCGCATCCGCCTTGTCGCGCCGGATTGCGGCTTCTAGACAGCGGGCGATGAGCCGAGCACCCTTTGCCAGCGACCCGGACCAATCCCGCGGACGGCAGCATGGCGAGGCAAGGGGGGCGGAGCGCGGCCCGCGCACCGAGTATCAGCGCGACCGGGACCGGATCATCCATTCCATTGCCTTCCGCCGCTTGCGCGGCAAGACGCAGGTGTTCATCGCCCCGGAGGGCGACCATTATCGCACCCGCCTGACCCACAGTCTCGAAGTGGCGCAGATCGGGCGTGTGATCGCCCGCGCCCTCAACCTCGACGAGGATCTGACAGAGGCGCTGTGCCTCGGGCACGACATAGGCCATCCGCCGTTCGGCCATGCCGGCGAGCGCGCGCTCGACGAGGCGGCGGCCCGCCACGGCGGCTTCGATCACAACGGTCACACCCTGCGCACACTCGCGCATCTCGAGTGCACCTATATCGGTTTTCGCGGCCTCAATCTCACCTGGGACACGCTCGAGGGGCTGGCCAAGCACAACGGTCCGGTTTCTTCGCCGCGCTGGGCGTTGCGCGAGGTCGATGACGCCTATCCGCTTGAACTTCACACCCACCCGTCGCTGGAGGCGCAGGTCGCCGCGATCAGCGACGACATCGCCTATGACAATCACGACATGGACGATGGCCTGCGGGCGGGTTACCTCCAGCTCGACAGCGTGCTTGCGATCCCGCTCACCGGAACACTGTTCCGCGAGGTGGAACGGCGCCACCCGCGCGCTCCGATGGAGCGGCTGCTGCGGGAACTCATCCGCACTCAGATCGGGGTCATGGTGCAGGACGTGATCGCGGAAACCCGTCGGCGCTGCGAGAATCTGGGCAGCGCGGACGAGGTGAGGAGCGCCGGCCGCGCCTCGTGCGCCTTCTCCCCCGCGCTCGAGGAGGACGAGCGGCGGCTCAAGAGAGCGATGTACGAGCTGCTCTATTACCATCCCGAACAGGTTGCCACGGCCGAACGGGCGCGGGAGGTGGTGGCGCGCCTGTTCGCGGCCTACAGCCAGGACGCGGCGCTGCTGCCGGACGCGTGGCGCCACACCCTTCCCGGGGAAGAGCCGGGGCGCACGCGCCACATCGTCGACTTCATCGCCGGGATGACGGACCGTTACGCCATGGACCGGTGCGCCGCCATCTACGGCCGGGTGCCCGGCGGGCTGCGGCTTGTCTGAGCCGATGCGGATCGCGCTCGTGGGCGCGAGCGGCCTTGTTGGCCGAGCGGTTCTGCAAGCGGCGCGGATCCGGTCCGGCCAAACGCTGCTGGCGCTTGTCCGTCGCCCGCCCGACCCTGCGCTCGCGGCGCATGCCTGCGTCAGGGTGGCTGAACCGGCGGCATGGGCGGACATTGTCGCGGGGTTCCGGCCGGAGGCGCTGATCTGCGCGCTGGGCACGACCTGGCGCAAGTCCGGCCGCAGCCGGGCAGCGTTCCGCGCGGTGGATCACGATCTGGTCGTGGACATGGCGGCGGCGGCCCGGCGCGGCGGTGCCACATGCGCGGTGATTGTCAGCGCCGTGGGGGCGGACGCAGCGTCCCGCTCGCTCTATCTGAAAACGAAGGGCCAGATGGAACGCGACCTTGCCCGGCTGGAGTTTCCCCGGCTCCATTTCCTGCGGCCGGGGCTGCTGCGGGGCGAGCGGCTGGGCGACCGCCGGCTGAAGGAGGGCGCGGCGGTGTCGCTCAGCCCGGTGTTGGACCGGCTGCTCCCTGAGCGCCTGTCCCGCTTCCGCTCGATTGCTGCGGACGATGTCGCTGTGGCGGCGCTCACCCTGTGTCATGACCGTGCCACAGGAGTCCGGGTGCATCACAACGCCGAAATTGTCCGTGCGGCCTGCAAGACGGAGGAGTCCTGAGATGTGGGACGCGCTGTTCACGCTGACGAATGCGCTCGCAATGTCGGGCTGGGCTGTCCTGTTGCTGCTTCCGCGGCGCGAGGCACTGCTGTCGGCGGTGCTGTATCTTGGTGTCGGCGTCCTCTGCCTGCTCTATGCGGTGCTGCTGCTCGGGCTCGTGTCGGGCGTGCTGGATGGGGGCGGTGCAGGCAGGGGGCTGCCACACTATTCGGTGGACGGCCTCATGCAGATCTTCGACACGCGGGGCGGGTTGGTGATCGCGTGGACACATTATCTGGCCCTCGACCTGTTCGCCGGGCTGTGGATCGCCCGTGATGCGGATCACAAGGGGATCGCGCGATGGGTTCAGGCACCGGTGCTGATCCTCACCCTCGTTGCCGGACCGGCGGGGCTGCTGACCTGGCTTGCGCTGCGCGAGCGTCGCGCCCGGATCGTCGGCACGCGCGGCAGCCGCCGGTGAAACGTCACGCCCCCGCCACCGCGCGCAACAGCGCGCCGATTGCTGCCGTTCTGGCGCAGGAGCTTCCCGAGGCCGGCCTGGTGCTCGAGATCGCCAGCGGCACGGGCGAGCACGCGCTCTTCTTCGCGCGCCGGTTCCCGCACCTGCATTGGCAGCCGAGCGACGCAGACGCAGACGCCCTGCGCTCCATCGCGGCGTGGAGAGAGGAACACGGTCCGGGAAACCTTCTGCCGCCGGTCGCTCTCGACGCGCGCGATGCGGACTGGCCGGTGGCGCGGGCTTCGGCCCTCGTGTGCATCAACATGCTCCACATCAGCCCGTGGTCGGCGACAGAGGCGCTGATGGCGGGCGCGGCCCGCCTGCTGCCCGAAGATCACCCGCTGATCGTGTACGGGCCGTTCCTGGAGACTCGCGTGGAGACGGCGCCCTCAAACCTCGCCTTCGACCGGAATTTGCGCGCCCGCGACCCCGAGTGGGGCCTCCGCCAGCTCGATGCGGTCGACAAGGTGGCAAGCGCCCACGGCCTTGTGCGGAGCGCGCGGCACGTCATGCCCGCCAACAATTTGACCGTGGTCTACCGTCGCCGCAACGCCAAGGCCGCGTAAGACAGCGCCGCTGCGGGACGAGAGCGAGGCGCGGCGACGCCGCGGCCGCCGCGCCTGGGCATGTTTTTAGAGCGCCCCTTCGACGGTGTTCGCCGCCGACTGCAGGTCTTCGCCGGCACCGCGAACGGTGTTGCACGCCGCAGCCGTCAGGGTCATGGCGGAAAGGCCGAGGGCCAGGATGATCTTGCGCATGATTGTTCTCGTCTTCTTGCCTGAGGAACGGATGATGAAACGGCAACGTCCCGGTCATGTTCCTGCGCCTGAGTGCCGGTCGGGTGCGGTCCCGGCATGAGGATGCAGACCCTGCTCGATCAGTGGCGCTTTGCCAGCGACGCCAAACTGCTGGTGCTGGCCGGCATCGCGCTGCTGGCGACGGCCGGCGTGCTGGTGCTGCTGGAGCGGGCGCTCGCCGCGCGTGCGCGGGCGCGGTCCGTTCCGCCACCTCCGTTGCCCGGCGCAGGGCTGTTTCTCCTGCTCGTCGGGGCGGGGCTGCTGTGCCTCGCGCTGGGTCTGCCGCCGCTCCTGCGCGAGCCTTGAGTCAAAGGCAGGCTTCGAGGAACGCCTGTTCGAACCCGTACTGCCGCGCCTTTTCCAGCGTGTAGGGGCGAAGGCCGCTCGACTGGTATTCGCCGATGATCTTCCCGTCCTCGGTCTCCTCGAGATACTGGAACTTGAACAGCTCCTGCGTGACGATGACGTCGCCTTCCATCCCGATCACCTCGGTGATGTTGGTGGTGCGCCGCGATCCGTCGCGCAGGCGCTTGACCTGCACGATGAGATCGACCGATTCGGCGATCTGCCGGCTGATCGCCTCCTTGGGGATCTTGATGTCGCCCATGAGGATCATGTTCTCCATGCGCCCGAGGCATTCGCGCGGGCTGTTGGCGTGGAGCGTGCACATGGAGCCGTCATGGCCGGTGTTCATGGCCGCGAGCAGATCGAAGCATTCGGCGCCGCGGATTTCGCCCAGGATGATCCGGTCGGGCCGCATGCGCAGGGCGTTTTTGACGAGATCGCCGATGGTGATCGCGCCCTGACCTTCGAGGTTCGGGGGTCGCGTCTCCAGCGGCAGCCAGTGCGGCTGCTGCAGACGAAGCTCCGCCGCGTCCTCGATCGTCAGCACACGCTCGCCCGGGTCGATCATCTTGGACAGGGCGTTGAGCATGGTGGTCTTGCCCGAGCCGGTGCCGCCCGAGATGACGATGTTCATCCGGCTCGCCCCGGCGATCTTGAGCGCCGTGCACATCTTGTCGCTCATCGAACCGAAGTTCTTGAGCATGTCGAGGGTGATCGGCTTTTCAGAAAACTTGCGGATGGAGATGGCCGTCCCGCGCAGCGACAGCGGCGGCACGATGACGTTGACGCGGCTCCCGTCCTTGAGGCGCGCGTCGGCGAGCGGGGTCGTCTGGTCGACGCGGCGCCCGACCTGGTTGACGATCCGCTGCGCGATCTGGAACAGGTGCTGTTCGTCGCGGAAGTGGATCGGCGCAAGCTGGAGCTTGCCCTTCTTCTCGATGTAGGTCTGTTCCGGCCCGTTGACCATGATGTCGGACACGTCCGGGTCGTTCAGCAACTCCTCGAGCGGGCCGAAACCGAGCAGTTCATCAACCAGCACCTTTTCCAGCGCGAACTGTTCGCGCCGGTTGAGGGTAATCTTCAGCTCCGCCAGCACCTCCATGATGATGGGGCGGAATTCCTGCGACAGCTCGTCCTTCGACAGGGTGGCGGCCGCTTCGGGATCGACGCGCTCCAGCAGCCGCGGGAGCACCTGTTCCTTGATCTTGTGGACCGACGCTTCGAAGCCGCCGACCTCGACCCTTTCCGCAACCGTGGCGTTGGTGCGCTCGTTCAGCCGCGCCATGGCATCGTCGAGCGGCTTGCTGCCGCCCGCCGGCTGGGAGGGAGCCGGCGGCGCCCGGTCGCGGGCTTCCTGGTCCGGCAGCGGCGGAAACTGCGCCCCGCCCGGCACGGGACCGCCCATGGGCCGTGCCACGCCGAAGCTGGGACGACCGTTGGCTGCCGCCCCGGCAGGTCCGCCTTTACGTCCGAATGCGCTCATTCCGCTCCCTCAGCTTTCTTCCTCCCGCGCGGCCGGACAGCCGTGTGCGGCCGTCGCCCGGAGAGGAGACGGGTTGGTGAATAGGATTTAAAGCTTGAAACTTTCCTAAGTCGCTCCGCTGCGGGGCAAGGCCCGCTCTTGCGAAGTGCGGCGCGGCGGCTAAGCGCGTCTGTCATGCGGACACACAGGAGATGAGCGGCGAGCGACGCGGCGTCGTGCTGGCCGTGACCGGTTTTGGGCTGCTGTCCGTCGGCGACGCGATTATCAAGACCATGGCCGGCGCGTGGTCGCCGCTCGCAGTGGCGGGCCTGCGTTTCGCGCTCGGGGCGATCGGCCTTGCGGCGCTGCTGCGCTGGCGCGAGGGGGCCGGTGCGCTCCGCCCCGCCGCGCCGCTGCTGCAGCTCGGGCGCGGGGCCTGCCTTGCGGGTGCGACCCTGTGCTTCTTCTCGGCCATCTTCCTGATGCCGCTTGCCGAGGCGATGGCGCTGACCTTCATCTCCCCGGTGGTGACGGCGCTGCTGTCGCGGCCGCTGCTGGGCGAACGTGTGCCCGGCAATGTCTGGGTGGCCATGCCGGTGGCGCTGGCGGGAGTGGCGCTGGTCCTGCGTCCCAACCTGCTCGCGCTCGGCTGGCCGGCGTTGCTGCCGCTCGCCTCCGCCACCTTCTTCAGCGGCATGGTGATCGCCAACCGCAAGAGCGCCGGCACCGGTTCGCCGCTTGCCATGCAGGCCTACATCGCCGTGGTGGCCGCACCGATCCTGATCGGCGCGGCCGTTCTCGGTCACGCCAGCGGCGCGCCGCTGCTGCGCGTCTCGTGGCCGGAGGCGTCGGTGGTGGCCCGCTGCGCGATCGTCGCCGTCACGGCCAGCACGGCGCATGCGCTGATCTACCTTGGCACCACGCGCGCCGGAGCCGCCACGATCGCCCCGACCACCTATGTGCAGATCATCATCGCCGGTGTTCTGGGGTGGTGGTGGTTCGGCGACCGGCCCGACGCGGTGGCGCTGGCGGGCATGGCGCTGATCGTGACGGCGGGTCTGGTGCTGTGGTCGGGCAACCGACTGTTCCGCGGCCTGCTGCTGTTCAGGGCAAATCGTCCGTTGCCGTGATTGCCTGTTCACTGTTTGCCGCTATGACCGCGCTCCTGACACAATCATCAGCGGTGCAGGCAGAGCATGTGTGGCATTATCGGCATTGTGAGCACGACACCTGTCGCCGACCGGCTCGTCGACGGCCTGCGGCGCATGGAATATCGCGGCTACGACAGCGCCGGGGTGTGCACGGTGCACGAGGGCGAGCTGGTCCGCCGGCGGGCCGAAGGCAAGCTGGCGAACCTGGTGGCGGCGCTGGCCGCTGATCCCGCGCCGGGCACCGTCGGCATCGCTCACACCCGCTGGGCCACTCACGGGGCGCCGACCGCCCGCAACGCGCATCCCCACGCAACCGAGCACCTTGCGCTGGTGCACAACGGCATCATCGAGAATTACAAGGAGCTGCGCGCCGAGCTGAACGGCGAGGGGCGGGTGCTCGAAAGCGAGACCGACACGGAGGTGGTGGCACACCTTCTCTCGCGCGAGGTCGAGCGTGGCGCCTCGCCCGAGACGGCGATCCAGACGGTCCTCCCTCGCCTGCGCGGCGCTTTCGCCCTCGCCGTGGCGTTCCGCTCCCGGCCCGACATGCTGATCGGGGCGCGGCTCGGTTCGCCGCTCGTCCTCGGTCATGGCGATGGCGAGATGTTCCTCGGCTCGGACGCACTCGCGCTGGCGCCGCTGACGCAGCGCATCAGCTATCTCGAGGAGGGCGACTGGGTGGTGCTTACCCGCGACGGCGCCGACATCCGCGACGCGGGTGGTGCACCGGTGGAGCGGGAGATCGTCACCTCCGGCGCGACGGCGGCGGCGGTCGAGAAGGGCAACTACCGCCACTACATGCAGAAGGAGATCTTCGAGCAACCCACCGTGGTGGCGCAGACGCTCGGCTCCTACATCCGCCAAGCGGATGCAACGGTGGCCCTGCCTCAGCTGGACGTGGACCTGTCCACCGTCAAGCGGATCACGATGGTCGCCTGCGGCACGTCGTTTTACGCCGCGATGATCGCAAAGTACTGGTTCGAGACCTTTGCACGCGTTCCGGTCGATCTCGACGTGGCCAGCGAGTTCCGCTACCGCGACCCGGTGCTCGAACGCGGCGGACTGTCGCTGTTCATCTCGCAGAGCGGCGAGACGGCCGACACGCTGGCGGCGCTGCGCCACTGCAAGGCCGCGGGCCAGACCATCGGTGTCATCGTCAACGTGCCCACGAGCACGATGGCGCGCGAGGCGGACATTCTCCTGCCAACCCATGCCGGTCCGGAAATCGGTGTCGCCTCGACCAAGGCCTTCACCTGCCAGCTCGCCGTGCTGGCGGCGCTGGCGACGCATCTGGCCGTCCGCCGCGGGCTGATGAGCCGCGCCGAGGAGCAGGACGTCGTCGCCCATCTGCTCGAGGCTCCGGCATCGCTCAACGCGGCCCTGAAGCTCGACGGGGCGATCGAAGCCATCGCGCCGCTGGTCGCGCCGGCCAGGGACGTCCTGTATCTGGGCCGCGGGCCAGACTACCCGCTTGCCCTTGAAGGGGCGCTGAAGCTCAAGGAGATCAGCTATATCCACGCCGAAGGATATGCGAGTGGCGAGATGAAGCATGGGCCCATCGCCCTCATCGACGACCGGGTGCCGGTGATCGTCCTCGCCCCCAGCGGTCCGCTGTTCGAAAAGACGGTGTCGAACATGGAGGAAGTGCGGGCGCGCGGAGGCAAGGTGATCCTGATCTCGGACGAGGAGGGGGTCCGTCAGGCCGGCGACGGGGCACTTGCCACCGTCTGCATGCCCAGGGTCCATCCGCTGATCGCGCCGCTCGTCTATGCCGTGCCGGTGCAGCTTCTCGCCTACCACGTGGCGGTGGCGAAGGGAACGGATGTGGATCAGCCGCGCAATCTGGCCAAGTCGGTCACCGTGGAATAGGCGCCACGCCGCCTGCACATCGTCTCGGGCGCGTCGCACGGTTTACCCGTCTGAAAGGAAATCGCTTTTAGGTCGCCGGCGTGCGATCCGAAGTGCTTCATCCATCCGTGACGGCGGGCGAGCTCTCCTGGCGGAACATCCTCGGCCTCAATGCCGAGGCGCGGCGGCAGTGGGCCGACCTCGCCGGGTTCAGGGGAGAAGCCGTCACCCGCTGGACCCTGTTCCGTGCCCTGTGCCATCTGATCGCCTTCGTGGTTTCGGCCTGGCTGTTCGCCGGGGCGGACAACTGGCTCGTCTTCGCCGCCGTCGGCGTGGCGCTGGCGATCAACACGGGCCTGTCCTTGCGCCAAGGACCGCGCAAATGGCGGGGCTGTGCCATGACGGGCGTCGCAAGCGGCGCCCGCCAGCAGATCATGGTGTCCACCATTGCCGGACTCGTGTGGGCGATCCCGCTGATCCTGATGGGGGCGACCGGCTCGCTGCACGCCTTTCTCGGCATGCAGGCGATCGTGCTCACGCTCGTCATCGCGGCGTCGATGAACGACACGGCGCCGCCGCTCACCGCCATCGGCTTCACCATCGCGTCCATGCTCGGGGCGGTCGCGGGATCGCTGCTGCAGCAGCAGGTCATCCTCAGCCTTGTTCCGGTCGTGGTTTCGGTGCTGACGAGCATCGGCACCTACCGCAAGTCACGGACTCTGCTGGCGGCACGGCTGACGACCCGGAGACTGGCCGACACGTCGGACACGGTGTCGCTGCTGCTTCGCGAGTTCGAGGAGAACGGCGCGGACTGGCTCTGGCAGATCGACGGCGCGAGGCGGTTGCGCGGGGTGTCGCCGCGGTTCGCCTTCGCCCTCGGCATGACTGCCGACGAGGCGGAGGGCAAGCCGTTCCTCCAGGTGATCGGCGGCATGACCCGCGACGGCGACGACACTCCGCACGGACTGCGCGAGCTCGCTGAGAAGCTGAAGCGGCAGGAGAGCTTTTCCGACGTCGCCGTCAGCGTCGAGGTCGGCGGGCAGCTGCGCTGGTGGGAACTGTCCGGGACGCCCATCTACGACGAGAAGAACGCCTATGTCGGGTTCCGCGGCGTCGGCTCCGACATCACCGAGCGCCGCGAGTCGGACGAGAAGATCGCCTTTCTGGCGCGCTACGACATGCTGACCCGCCTGCCCAACCGCGTGCTGCTGACCGAACGGCTTGGCGAGGCGTTGAAGCATTGCCAGCGGTGGCGTTCGCGTTGTGCGCTCATGATGCTCGACCTCGACCGGTTCAAGGCCGTCAACGACACGTTGGGTCATCTGGCCGGAGACCGGCTGCTGTCACAGGTCGCCACGCGCCTGCAGTCGATCACCAGCGGGGTCGCGATGGCGGGGCGCCTCGGCGGCGACGAATTCGCGGTCGTCCTCGACACCCTCGACGACTCCGGCCAGGCGGAAAAGCTCGCCCGCCTCATCATCGAACGCCTGTCCGAACCGTATCTGGTCGACGGGCAGACGCTCTACATCGGCGCCAGCGTCGGTTCCGCCATCGGGCCACGCGACGGCAACAGCGTCGAGGAACTGATGCGGAACGCCGATCTGGCCCTGTATCAGGCCAAGGACGACGGCGGCGGTTCCTACTGCGAATACGAACCGGCTCTGCACCAGCTCGCCGAAGAGCGTCGCAAGCTGGAGCTGGCCCTGCGCAGCGCGCTTGCACGCGGGGAGATGCAGCTGGTCTTCCAGCCCGTCGTCGACGCCAACGGCGAGCATCTGGTCAGCTTCGAAGCCCTGCTGCGCTGGCAGAACAAGGAGTTCGGCACGGTCAGCCCGGCGAAGTTCATCCCGCTGGCCGAAGACACGCGGCTCATCGTCCCGATCGGCGAGTGGGTGCTGGAGCAGGCCTGCATCGAGGCTGCCCGCTGGCCCGAGCACATCATGGTCAATGTCAACGTGTCGCCGGCGCAGCTGCTCGACGCGAATTTCGTGCCGAACCTGACGCGCATCCTCGACTCCACCGCGCTCAAGCCGAGCCGGCTGGAGATCGAGGTCACGGAAAGCGTCTTCATGGCCGATCCGACGGTTGCGCGGATGGCGCTGGAACAGGCGATGGCGCTCGGGTGCAGCATCGCGCTCGACGACTTCGGCACCGGCTATTCCTCGCTTGGTTATCTGCGCACGTTGCGCTTTTCGACGATCAAGGTCGACCGCCTGTTCGTGCAGGGGGCGGCTCACGGCAACCGCGAAAGCCTGGCCATCATCAGGGCCGTCGTGGCCATGTCCGACAGCCTCGGCATGACCACGACGGCGGAAGGGGTGGAAAACGGCGACGAGGCCGCCCTGATCCGCAGCCTCGGCTGCACGAAGATTCAGGGCTATCACTTCGGCCGGCCCATGGAAGCCGATCAGGCGCGCAGCCTCATGCGCCGCGAGAGTTTCAGCCTGAGCGCCTGAGGGTCGCCGAACAGCCGGGCACGCACGGCATAGTCTCCAACCCGGCGCGGCGGCGCAGGGGCGGTCTGCTCAGCCGAGGGCAAGCGCGGCACAATGGCGCAGCAGCTTCAGTCCGTCGGTCCCGCCATGCGCCGCGTCGACCGCGCGCTCCGGGTGGGGCATCATGCCGACGACATTGCCCGCCTCGTTGGCGACGCCGGCGATGGCCCGCCGCGATCCGTTCAGATTGTCGACATAGCGCAGGACGACCCTGCCGCTCTGCTCGAGCCGGTCGAGCACCTCCTCCGCGGCGAAGAAGTTGCCGTCGTGATGCGCGACGGGAATGCGGAGCGTCTCCCCGACTTCCAGATCCGCAGTGAACACGGACGCGGTGCTCGCGACCTCGAGTTCCGCCGTCCGGCAGATGAAGGTCTGTCCGGCATTGCGGAGCAGGGCGCCCGGGAGGAGGCCGGCTTCGCAAAGGATCTGGAAGCCGTTGCACACGCCGAGCACCGGCACGCCGCGCGCGGCAGCCTCGGCGACGGCCCGCATGATGGGGCTACGCGCCGCCAAGGCTCCGGAGCGCAGATAGTCGCCGTAGGAAAATCCGCCCGGCACGGCGATCATGTCGACGTGCCGCGGCACCTGCGTGTCGCGATGCCACAGCCGGACGGGGGAGCGGCCTGTCACCTGTTCCAGCGCGACCGCCATGTCCCGGTCGCAGTTCGAGCCGGGAAAGGTGATGACGGCAGCGGTCATGCCGGCTCCGTGACGGTGAAGCTGTAGTTTTCGATGACGAGATTGGCGAGCAGTTGCCGGCACATCGCATCGATGGTGTCCGCGGATGTGCCATCCGCCACCTCGAGGTCGATGACGCGGCCGACGCGCACGTCCTGCACTCCATCGAAGCCAAGGCCCTCGAGCGCATGGAGGACCGCCCGGCCCTGCGGATCGAGGACACCGGGCTTCAGACTGACGTGAACGCGCACCTGCACCGTCTTCTTTCCTCCATTCTTGCACCGCACCCTGCGTCACGACACCGCGCAAGGGCGCCGGCCGCAACGGAGCGGCCGGACATCGGTCACTTCTTCGGCTTCAGCGGGAAGCCGCGCCGCATGTTGCGATGCTGCGACAGGTCGAACACTTCGCCCGGCGCATTGTCGTCATTCTGCAGCACACCGAGGCGCCGCGCGACCTCGTTGTAGGCTTCCTCCTCGCCGCCGAGGTCACGGCGGAACCGGTCCTTGTCCAGCTTTTCGCCGGTGACGAGATCCCACAGCCTGCATCCGTCGGGGCTGATCTCGTCGGCAAGGATGATCCGCGAGTAGTCGTTGTCCCAGATCCTGCCGAACTCGAGCTTGAAGTCGACCAGACGGATGCCGATGGCCGCGAACATGCCGACGAGAAAGTCGTTGATGCGGATGGCCATGGAGGCGATGTCCTGCATCTCCTCGTGGCTGGCCCAGCCGAAGCAGGCGATGTGCTCCTCCGCGATCAGAGGGTCGCCCAGCTTGTCGTCCTTGTAGTAGTATTCGAGCAGGGTGTGCGGCAGCGGCTCGCCCTCCTCGATGCCGAGCCGCTGCGACAGCGAACCCGCCGCCACGTTGCGCACCACGACCTCGATCGGGATGATCTCGACCTGCCGGACAAGCTGCTCGCGCATGTTCAGGCGGCGGATGAAGTGCGTCGGGATGCCGATATGGCTCAACCGGGTGAAGACGAACTCGCTGATCCGGTTGTTGATGACACCCTTTCCGTTGATGGTGCCCTTCTTCTGCGCGTTGAAGGCGGTGGCGTCGTCCTTAAAGTACTGGATGATCGTGCCCGGCTCCGGGCCTTCATACAGGATCTTGGCCTTGCCCTCGTAGATTTGGCGGCGACGTGACATGACGGAGAGTTCCCGATCCAGCGCGACCCGGCGCACCAGTGGCGCAGACGCGCACCGCGCCGGTCGTTTCCTTGCTCCTTAGGTGCCGGTGCGCGCGAACGCAATCCGGCACCCCGCCGCGGCACCGCCGGCGGCTGGTTCAGCCGGCAAGTTTGAGGGCCGTCCGCGCCACCCGCTCTCCCAGATGGCGTGCCCCGGCGAGATCCGCCTCGCCGGGCTGGCGCGACCCGTCGCTGCCCGCCACCGTGGTTGCACCGTATGGCGCGCCGCCCTTGACCTCGTCCACGCCCATCTGGCCCTTGTAGCCGTAGTCCAGGCCCACAACGGTCATGCCCATGTGCAGCAAGTTGGTGAGGATCGACAGCAGCGTCGTCTCCTGCCCGCCATGCTGGCTAGCCGTCGAGGTGAATGCCGCACCCACCTTGCCCACCAGAGCATCGCTGGCCCACAAGGCGCCGGTCTGGTCCCAGTAGGCGGCCATCTGGCTCGCCATGCGGCCATAGCGCGTGGGACAGCCGACCACGATGGCATCATAGTCGCGCAGGGGTTCGATGCCGGCGATTTCCTCGTGATGATCAGCCACGCGGAACCCCGCCTGACGCGCCACGTCCGCCGGCGCCGTTTCCGGGACGCGGCGCACGTCGCACTGTGCGCCGGCCTCCCGCGCGCCTTGCGCCACCGCGTCCGCCAGCTGGGCCGTGTGCCCGTAGGACGAGTAGTAAAGCACCAGCACCCGCGCCATGATCATCTCCTTGCTGTGATCGCCAAAGCTTCCTCAACCGCCACGCTCCGGCGCGGTTTCCCGCTCGTGGATTTAGACCGCGGCAAGCAGAAGAAGGGCGCGCAATGGTGCCCAAGGGCGGGATCGAACCACCGACACTACGATTTTCAGTCGTATGCTCTACCAACTGAGCTACTTGGGCATCGTTGCGGCGACGGTCCTCGCGGGACCGGCGAACGACAAGGCAGACGGCGCTATGGCGAACCGTGTCCGCCTTGGCAAGCGGCTTTTCAGTCGTCCCCGGTTTCGGACGGCGGAGCCGCGGGGCCGGGCACGGCATAGCCGCCGCTCAGCCAGCGGACCAGATCGCGATCCTTGCACCGCGTGGAACAGAACGGCCGCGCCGCTTCGCAACGTGGCTTGCCGCAGACGGGACACGGTTTCGGCGCGGGGTCAGTCACGCGGCACCAGCTGGGCATGGGCGTGGTGGCGGTCAAGTCCGGAGGGGGCGCTTCCGACCCGGACTGCGCGGCCGGTGCGACGGGAAAGCTCCGCCAGCCATTCCCCCTTCAGTGCGCCCTCCACCGCGTCGCTGCACGCAAGGAGGATGTCGCCGGACCCGCTCAGCAGCTCGGCATCCCGCAGCACCCTTCGCGCCAGCGCGGCGGCGGGTTGGAAGGTCAGCAGGGCCAGCAGGGAAGGGCGGGTCTGCCGCGCGACGATCTGCACGAAACCAAAGCCGTTCATGGCGGTACGCTCGTGCGGCCATGCTAAAAGCGCCGCGGCCAGCGCCGCATCGATACGGCGACGCTCCTCGCGAGCGGTGAGGGTCGGGAAATCGATCCCGATGTTGCCGCCGACGTCCATCTGCCGCAGCGCACGCGCAAGGGGCGTGACCGCGCGCCCGGCGAGATCCGCAGCGCGCCCGTCGCCGTCGACGTCGATCAGCGTCATGGCCGGCGTGGGGTGAAACAGCAGCCGCCCGCCGGGAAACTCAACTTCCCGCCCGCGCACCTCTGTCCACAGCCCGTTCCAGTCCGCATCCTCGGGAAAGCGCCTGACGAGCCGCGCCGGTTGCCCTTCATCGCGCAGCTGTTCGAGGAGTGTCGGGGCCGCGCGGGTTTCCAGATTCGTGGGGCGCACCTGCGCCGCTTTGACCCGTCCCTGTTCACGCAGGGCGCTCCTCACGACGATGCAGCGGAGCTTGGATCCTTCGGTAGCCGTCTTGGGAAGCGCGTCGGCGAGCGCCTCCTCGCCGCTGCCGAAGCGGACGAGGCCGCGGGACGTGCCCGCGCGGCGCGTGATCAGGCGGGCATCCTCGACCTGCCCGGCCGTCAGCGTGCCGGGCCAGTGCAGGCGGGCGGCTTCGATGCGGCCTCCCTCCAGAAGCAGGGCGCGGTGTTCGCCGATCCCCTCCTCGACCAGCCACTCAGCCAATCGGCAGCCCCGCCGCCCTGAGCAAAGCCCGCGTCTCGAACAACGGCAGTCCGACGACACCGGACGGGCTGCCTGCAAGAAAATCGACGAAGCCGGCCGCGCGGCCCTGCACGGCATAGCCGCCCGCCTTGCCGACGCCTTCCCCGCACGCGGCGTAGCAGGCGATCTCGTCCTCGGTCAGCCGCTTGAAGCGGACGATGGTGGAGGACAGGCGGTGCCGGGCCTGCCCGTCGAGGGCGATCACCGTGATGGCGGAATGGACGGTGTGCCGGCGGCCCGAGAGCATCTTCAGGCACCGGGCGACTTCGCCCGCGTCATGGGCTTGCCCGAGAATGCGGCGGCCCAGCGCCACGGTCGTGTCGCCGGCAAGGACGATCTCGCCGGGGTTCCGGGCCACCGCCGCGGCCTTTTCCCGCGCAAGGCGCTGCGCGTAGGCGGCGGGTTTCTCGTCCCGCGCGGGTGTCTCGTCGATGTCGGGGGACACGATGCGGTCCGGCGTGACGCCGATCTGCGCCAGAAGGGCGCGCCGGCGCGGGCTGGACGAGGCGAGAACGAGACGCGGCCCGCAAGGCGGCGCGGCCATGAAGCCGGCCTAGTCGATGCCGGGTCCGCCGCGGCCCGGCATGAAACGGTAGGTGATCCGCGCCTTGGTCAGGTCATAAGGCGTCAGCTCGCAAAGCACGTCGTCGCCAACCAGAACACGGATCCGGTTCTTGCGCATCTTGCCGGCCGTGTGGCCAAGCACCTCGTGGCCATTTTCGAGTTCGACCCGGAACATGGCGTTGGGCAGCAGTTCGACGACCCGCCCGCGCATTTCCAGGAGTTCTTCCTTGGCCATACCGAAATCTGTATCCTGTTCCGTTGCGATCTGTTCCGGCGCCCTTAGCCAACCTTTGCCCGAAAGGGAAGAACGGCTGCGGCCGGGGTGGAACCGGGCAGCTCTGCGGGCGGTTGTTCACCTGACATCAAGGCGGCGGTGTTCATCGGCCACCGCAAACAACACGCCGAGGACCCTGTGAGCATCATCACCCTTCTCCTTGCGTCGACCGCCGGCGCGGTCGACCCCGGCGCGGCCTCATCCACGCTTCAGCAGATCACCGCGTCACAGGACGCCGGGGCACGCGCCGACGCGGCGGACGACACGGCGCCGGCCGGCAACGAGATCGTGGTGACCGGACGGCGTCTGCGCGGAGAGGTGCTCAGCGAGCAGCCGCCGATCGCCGAATACGACGAGCGCGACATCCAGGCGCTTGGCGCCAGCTCGCTGACCGAGCTGCTCGCGGCGCTCGGCCCGCAGGTCAGTTCCGGCCGGGGCCGGGGTGGCGGTCCGCCGCTCATCCTCGTCAACGGTCGGCGCATCTCCAATTTTCGCGAGCTGTCCTCCTACCCGCCGGAAGCAGTGCAGCGGGTGTCGATCCTGCCTGAGGAAGTGGCGCTGCAATACGGCTTTCCGCCAGATCAGCGGGTGGTCAACATCATCCTGCGGGACAACTTCGCCAGCCGCGAGGTCGAGGTGGAATATGGCCAGCCTGACCGCGGCGGCTATCGCCAAGGCGAACTCGAACTGACCTATCTGCGGATCGACGGTCCCGACCGGCTCAACGCCAATCTGCAGCTGCAGGAGACGACGGCGCTGACGGAACTCGAACGCGGCGTGATCCTGACGGCACCGGTTCTGCCGGGCGACCCCGATCCGGCCGCATTCCGCACCCTTGTCGCCCCGTCGGACAGCATTGCCGCGACGCTGAACTGGTCGCGCGGGCTGGGCGTGGAAGGCGCCGGCGGTTCCTTCGGCCTCAGCGGCCGCTACGGACGCAGCCGCTCGCGCAGCGACGAAGGGCTGGTGACGGTGCTGCTGACCGACCCGGCCGGCCGAACCGCGCTGCGCGCGCTGCCGCTCGTGCTTCAGACCCGCCAGGTCACGGACAACTACGCCGCCGGCGCCAGCCTCGACAAGCCGGTCGGCGACTGGCGGCTGAATGCGACGCTCGATGCGACGCTCACCGACGTGGCGACCGATGTCGGCAACGCCCCTGGTCTTGCGTCCCTCGTCGATGAGGCGGCGGCCGGCAGGCTGCCGATCACCGGCGCGTTGCCCTCGCCCGACCCCGGCGGGATCGACACGGCGCGCTCGCGGATCATCAACGTCGCCCCTGTCGTCACCCTGTCGGGACGCCCCGTGTCGCTGCCCGCCGGGCGCATGTCGGTGACGGCCGATGCAAGCTATTCCTGGCAGCGGATCGAGAGCAGCGACACGCGCTCGGCCGCCGACGTGCAGCTGACGCGGGGCGTGCTGTCGAGCGGGCTGAACGTCAATCTTCCGGTGGCGGCGCGCGATGCCTTCCTCGGCGCGCTTGGCGATGTGAGCCTGCAACTGGGCGCCGGTGTCGATCACCTCTCGGATTTCGGGACGTTGTGGGATGCCAATCTGGGCCTCACCTGGCGGCCGACCGGACGCCTGACCTTGCAGATGACGTATGTGCCGCGCGAGGCGGCGCCAAGCCTCGCGCAGCTCGGCAACCCGGTCATCGTCACGCCGAACGTTCCCGTGTTCGATTTCGTGACCGGGCGCACGGCGCTGGTCACCATCACCCGCGGCGGCAATCCCGACCTGCTCGCCGAGCAGCAGCGCGACTTCAAGGCGTCGCTGAGCTGGCAGCTGCCTTCGATCACCGAGCTGATCCGCGACGCCAACATCGACGTGGAGTATTTCCGCAACCGCTCGCGCGATGTCAGCGCATCCTTTCCGTTCCTGACCCCGGCGATCGAAGCCGCCTTCCCGGCACGGGTGCTGCGCGACGGTGCGGGACAACTGATCGCCATCGACCAGAGCCCGGTGACGTTCGCCCGGCAGGACGCCAGCCGTCTCCGCTTCGCGCTCAACCTCGGCGGAGCGTTCGCGAGGGACGAGGCTCCGCGCGGTGGCGCAGGTGCGCGTCCCGGCGGTGCACTGGGCACAGGGGGCGGACCGGGTGCGATGCTGCGCGCCGGCCCGCCTTCCGGTGGCCGCTGGCGCCTGACGCTGGACTACACGCGCGAGCTTGAAAACACCGTGCTGATCGCGCCCGGCGGACCGGTGCTCGATCTGCTCGACGGAGATGCGCTCACCGCCGGCGGCATTTCGGCCGACCGCATCGGTGCGCGGCTGTTCGGCTTCTACCGCGGCGTCGGCGGGCGGGTGGCGTTCGACTGGTCATCGCCCACGGAAGTGCGCTCGACCGGCGTTCCGGGAGGATCCGATCTGCGCTTCGGCAGCGTGTCGCTGCTGAACCTCAGGGTGTTCGGCGATCTGGAGCGGCTGCTGCCGGAGCGCGAGTTCCTGCGCGGCACGCGCCTGTCGCTGTTCGTCAACAACGTGTTCGACTCGCGGCGCGACGTGCGCGACGAGGCGGGTCTGACGCCGGCCAGGTACCAGCCGTTCCTGCTCGATCCCACCGGGCGCTTCGTCGGCATCGAACTGCGCAAGCTGTTCCTCTGACGCATAGGGACGGTGCCGGCGCAACAAGGCTGACGCGGAGGCTCGCAACGCCTATCTCGCCACGATGAGCGATCCGCCCCGCACCCGGTCCTCCGCAGCACCGCCCGACCGCTTCACCGAAAGCCATGCCATCGCGGCCGTGGCTTCGGCACAGCCCGACCTCGACGCAGGCGTCCGTGCGATCCGCGAGACGTTGCGGACGCTCAAGGCGCGCCCCGGCGTGTACCGCATGATCGACGGGCGGGGCGACGTCCTTTATGTCGGCAAGGCCCGCAGCCTGAAGGCGAGGGTGGCGAACTACACGCAGCTCAGCGCCCTCACCAACCGCCTGCGTCGCATGGTCAGCCAGACGCGCGCGATGGAGATCGTCGTCACGGGATCGGAAGCGGAGGCGCTGCTGCTGGAGGCGCAACTGATCAAGCGGTTCCGGCCGCCGTTCAACGTCCTGCTGCGCGACGACAAGAGCTTCCCCTTCATCCTGCTGCGGGCGGAGCACGACTTCCCGCGCATCACCAAGCATCGCGGCGCCCGGCGGTTCAAGGGCTCCTATTACGGTCCGTTTGCCAGCGCCGGGTCGGTCAACACCACGATCAACGCGTTGCAGAAGCTGTTTCTCCTGCGTTCGTGCACGGACAGCTTCTTCGCCACCCGGCGGCGGCCATGCCTGCTTTACCAGATCAAGCGCTGTTCGGCGCCCTGCGTCGGGCGGATCGACAAGGCGGGCTATGACCAGCTCGTGCAGCAGGCCAAGGACTTCCTCGCCGGCAAGTCGAGCCAGGTGCAGGCCGGGCTGGAGCGGCAGATGGCGGAGGCGGCCGCCAATCTCGACTTCGAGACCGCCGCCCTCCTGCGTGACCGCCTGCGGGCGGCAACCTTCATTCAGGGAACGCAGGCGATCAACGCAAGCGGTGTGGGCGATGCCGACGTCTTCGCGCTTGCGAGCAAGGGCGGGCATGTCTGTGTCCAGGGGTTCTTCATCCGCGGCGGACAGAACTGGGGCCACCGCGCCTTCTTCCCTGGCAACACGCACGATCTGGACGAAAGCGACGTGCTGATGCAGGTGCTCCTCCAGTTCTACGAAGAGGTGCCGCCGGCGCAGACCATTCTTGTCGACCGCGAATTGCCGGAGCGCGCGCTTCTGACGCAGGCGCTGTGCGAACTTGCCGGCCGCCGCGTCGACATCGCCATGGGACAGCGCGGCGACCGGCGCCGGCTGATCGATCAGGCGCGGCGGAACGCCACCGAAGCGCTGGAGCGCCGCCTCGCCGAGAGCGGCACCAAGGCGCGGCTGAACCAGGAGCTCGCCGAATTCTTCGAACTCGACGCGCCGCCGCGAAGGATCGAGGTCTACGACAATTCGCACATCCAGGGCCAGAAGGCCGTCGGCGCGATGATCGTCGCGGGTCCGGAGGGGTTCGAAAAGGGTCAGTATCGCAAGTTCAACATCCGCTCTGCACAGACCAACGACGACTGCGCCATGATGCGCGAAGTCATGCAGCGCCGCTTTGCCCGCGCGATGGAACAGGATCCGGACCGCCAGAGCGAAGGGGTCTGGCCGGACCTCGTCCTCATCGACGGAGGCAAGGGGCAGATGTCGTCGGTGCGCAGCGTCCTGGAGGAGCTTGGCATCGAACACGTGCCCCTGATCGCCATTGCCAAGGGGCCGCATCATGGCCGCGAGGGGCGCGAGGTGTTCCACTTCCCCGACGGGCGCGAAAAGACCTTGCCGGTCAACTCGCCGCTGCTGTTCCACCTTCAGCGCCTGCGTGACGAAGTGCACCGTTTCGCCATCGGCGCCCACCGTGCCAAGCGCAGCCGCGCCATTTCCGCATCACCGCTCGACGAGATCCCCGGCATCGGACCGGCCCGCAAACGCGCCCTGCTGCTGCATTTCGGCACCGCGGCCAAGGTCAGGGCCGCGGCTCTGGAAGACCTGAAGCGCGCACCCGGTGTCAGCGACAGCGTGGCGCAGAAGGTCTACGACTTCTACCACGCCGGGGGCTGATCCGGACCGAGCCGGTCAGGCGCGGCGTCCGATCAGCAGGCCCTTGCTCCCGCCGCGCTCGAACTGGAAGGCGATGTTGCGCCAGCGCCGCTTCCACCTCCGGGCCACCACACGCTCGCCCGGCCGGGCCGCATCGTCAAGCAGAACAGCGCCGCCGCTGGCGAGGCGCGGGAACAGGGTTTCGGCCGCGCCGCGCACGAGCGGGTGAATGGTCCACGGCGGACCGTCGACGATCAGCAGGTCGATCGCGTCGGGCACGTCGTCGAGGTCATACCACACGCCCGGCCAGGCCGGGGACCGGTTGCGCAGCGGGGCATGCCGGAACGATGCGTCGAGGCCATGTTCGGCGAGCCACTCTCCCATCGCCGAGACAAAAGGGCGATGCTGGTCATAGCTGTGCAAGCGGCCGCCGCCGTGGTGCCGCAGCGCCGCGGCGATGACCAGCGAGGTCGCGCCGGATCCCAGTTCCACCACCACCGCCGGACGCCGGGCCTCTATCTCGTCCACGATCCGGTGCAGGAGAAACGTGTCCGCTTTCCAGCTGCCGAGGTTGGGCAGGGCATCGCGGGGAAGCCCGATGCGGTCGAGCAGACGTTCCTTCTCGGCACGCGAACCGCCCCACAGGCTGCGCAGCAGCCAGGGCCACTGGATGAGCGAGAAGCCGATTTTCTCGAGCCACTGCCGCGTGAAGGCCGCGTCCGCAAGGCTGGTGCCGTCGCTCGTGCTCAGCAGACCGGTGGAGTTCTTTGTCGTCACCCGCTCACCAATCCGCCAGCATCTTCAGCAAAGCTGCACTTACAGCCCAGCGGGAACACTGGCAAGCTGCGTCCTCAGCCGGTCCGTGTCGCCGGCGGAGTGCCGCGCTGCCGCCGGATGACGCCTTCCTGCGCCACACTGGCAATCAGGCGGCCGGCAGCGTTGAAGATCTGCCCGCGATTGAAGCCCCGCCCGCCGCCGGACCAGGGGCTGTCGCAGACGTAAAGGAGCCATTCGTCCACGCGGGCCGGATGGTGGAACCAGAGCGCATGGTCGAGACTGGCGCTGACCAGTTCGCCGCGCGTCCAGCTCAGTCCGTGGGGCAGGGCGCTGGTGCCCAGCAGCATGAAGTCCGATGCGTAGGCGATGATTGCACGATGCAGAGCGGGATCGTCGCCGGGCGATGCGACGGCCCGGAACCAGGCGTGCGCCAGCGGCGGGCGCGGGTCGCGGCTGCGGCCGTCGCGGGGCTCGACGCTGCGGAACTCGATCGGGCGCGGGCGCAGCATCCAGGCGCGCTGTGCCGGCGTGATCGCGTCTCCCAGCCGCTCCGCCACGCGGCGCATCCGCACGGAGTCCGGCTCGAGGCTTTCCGGGCCGGGGACGTTCGGCAGCTCGGCCTGCTGGTGGTGAAGCCCGTCCTCCGGTCGCTGGAAACCGGCGCTCATCGTCAGGATCGCCGTTCCCTCCTGCTCGGCCACCACGCGCCGGCTGGCGAAGCTGCGTCCGTCAAACTGGCGTTCGACACGATAACGGATCGGCCGACCCTCCTCGCCGCCGCGAAGGAAATAGGCGTGCAGCGAGTGCGCGACCCGTTCCGGGCTGACCGTGGCGCAGGCTGCCTGCAACGCCTGCGCGATCACCTGGCCGCCGAAGACGCGGCCCACGCCGCCGGGCTGGGGCTGGCCGGTGAAGGCGTCCTCGCCGTCGGGCGCGAGGGTCAGCAGGTCGGCAAGCCCCTGCACCAGCGCCTGCGGGCTGGCGGCGGCTTCGTCCGCGGATGTGTTCGTCATGCCGCGGCCCTGCGCCGCCGAGGGCGAGGCGTCAACCGGCCGCACCGTCTCCGCGGCGGCGGCTGATCAGGCCCGCCGGCGTCATGCGCCGCCGCCCGCAAGCGCCGCCAGGAGCAGCAGCGCGACGATGTTGGTGATCTTGATCATCGGATTGACGGCCGGGCCGGCCGTGTCCTTGTAGGGATCGCCGACGGTGTCGCCGGTCACCGCCGCCTTGTGCGCGTCGGAGCCCTTGCCGCCGTGGTTGCCGTCCTCGATGAACTTCTTGGCGTTGTCCCACGCGCCGCCGCCGCTGGTCATCGACAGGGCGACGAACAGGCCGCCGACGATGACCCCGAGCAGCAGTGCCCCCAGCGCGGCAAAGCCGTTCTGCTGTCCGGCGACCGCGGCGATGGCGAAATAGACCACCACCGGCGCAAGCACGGGCAGCAGCGACGGCACGATCATCTCCTTGATGGCCGCCTTGGTGACCAGATCGACCGTCCGGGCGTAGTCGGGCTTTGTCTCGAAAGTCATGATGGCCGGATTTTCGGCGAACTGCTGCCGCACATCGGTCACCACGTCCCCCGCGGCGCGGCCGACGGCGGTCATGCCGAGCGCCGCGAACAGGTATGGCAGGAGCGCACCGAGGAACAGTCCGACGATGACGTACGGGTTCTCGAGGCTGAAGTCGACGTCCGTGCCGGGGAAATACTCGGCGAGATCGGCGGTGTAGGCGGCAAACAGCACCAGCGCGGCCAGCCCGGCCGAGCCGATGGCATAGCCCTTCGTCACGGCCTTGGTGGTGTTGCCCACCGCGTCGAGCGCGTCGGTCTTTTCACGCACCGCGGCATCAAGGCCAGCCATTTCGGCGATGCCGCCCGCATTGTCGGTGACCGGCCCGTAGGCGTCGAGGGCCACCACCATCCCGGCAAGCGCCAGCATGGCCGTCGCCGCGTAGGCGATCCCCAGAAGGCCCGCGAGCTGGAAGGCGACGATGATGCCGCTGACGATCACCAGCGTGGGGAGGGCGGTCGCTTCGAGCGAGATCGCCAGCCCCTGGATGACGTTGGTGCCATGGCCGGTGACGGACGCCTTGGCGATGGACTGCACCGGGCGGTATCCGGTGCCGGTGTAGTACTCGGTGATCCAGATGATGAGAGCCGTCACCACCAGGCCCAGGATCGCACACCAGAACAGCCCCCAGCCCGTGAACGCCACCTGCGACGACGTTCCTTCCTCGGCCAGAGGCGCGCCGATGTCCACATTTCCGAGGTTGGCGCCGCCGATCACGGCGTTCATGTCGCCGAGCGTCGCCTGCATCGCCAGCCAGATCAACGGCACGGCCAGCACGGCGCTGATCAGGAAACCCTTGTACATAGCCCCCATGATGGAATTGCCGCGCCCCAGCCGCACGAAGAAGGTGCCGATGATCGAGGTCAGGATGCACGCGCCCCCGATGAGCAGCGGCAGGGCCATCAGCGGGAGCAGCAGATCCCCGGCCGTCCGCACGAGCAGGGCGGTGAGCACCATGGTCGCCCCGACGGTCACGACATAGGTCTCGAACAGGTCGGCCGCCATGCCCGCGCAGTCGCCGACATTGTCGCCGACATTGTCGGCGATGACCGCCGGGTTGCGCGGATCGTCTTCGGGGATCCCCGCCTCGACCTTGCCCACGAGATCGGCGCCGACATCGGCCGCCTTGGTGAAAATGCCGCCTCCCAGCCGCGCGAAGATCGAGATGAGCGAAGCGCCGAAGGCAAGCGCGACAAGCGCGTCGATGACTTCCCGGTCATTCACCGGCAGACCCATCGGTCCGATGAGCACGGCGAAGAACACGGCGATGGCCAGCAGTGCCAGCCCGGCGACGAGCAGGCCGGTGATGGCGCCCGCGCGGAAGGCGACCGTCAGGCCCTGCTGCAGCCCGCTCTGCGCCGCCGCCGCCGTGCGGACGTTGGCCCGCACAGAAATGAGCATGCCGATGAACCCGGCGGCACCCGACAGAAGCGCGCCGAGCAGGAAGCCGGCCGCCGACACCGGCACACCGCCTCGTGGCAGGTCGAGGAAGACGTAGACCAGCGCGGCAACGACAACCCCGACAAGGGCGATGGTGGTGTATTGCCGCCGCAGGTAGGCGCGGGCGCCCTCCTCGATGGCGGCGGCGATCTCCCGCATCCGGTCGTTGCCCGACCCCATGCGCAAGACCTGCCGGCTCGTCACGAACCCGTACAGGATGGCGAGGAAGCCGAGGACGATGGCCACGATCACATATTGCACCAGAATACCCCCCGCACACGGCCGGTCCCGGCGACAGGGCCAGGCCTGCATCTTCTTACAAGTTGACGACAGGTATAGGCGCAGCAAATTGCGTGGCAAGGGGAGACCGGCTCCGGTTCCTTGCGCCTGAAGCCCGTCTTGCGAATTATTCGTGCAGGAAGCCGAGCCCATCGTCCTCATCGACGGGCAGGCCGTCAAGGCAGAGCGCGGCAGGCTCGCGTTCGGTGAGGCGGCCGATGGCGTGCGCGGGAACCGGGGATCGGCAGTCCGGGGGCAGGGCAAACAGCAACTGGTAGTCGTCCCCCCACCGCAGGCACGCGTCGCGGCGCGAGGGGTCGGCAACGGGAACCGCTGCAGTGTCGATGTCGATCGTCAGCCCGCTAGCGAGGGCCAGGCGCTGCGCGTCGAGCAGCAGGCCGTCGGACACGTCCATCATCGCCGTGACCACCGGCGCAAGAAGGCGACCTTCCTTCAGCAGGGGCGCCGGCCGGCGGTAGGGAGCGCTGTCTCCGCGGCCTGCGCGCAGGGCTTCGAAACCGAGCATCGCGCGGCCGATCACGCCGGTGACATGGAGCACGTCGCCGGCACGGCCCCCGCGGCGGTCGGGGACGGAGCCGCACCCCGCCTTGCCGATCGCCGTGACGCCGAAGCTGCGCGGCCCCCGGCTTCCCGTCGTGTCGCCGCCGAGCAAGGGCACGTCGAACGCTCGCAATGCCTCTTCAAGCCCGCGAAGGAATGCATCCTCATCCCCGCCAAGCTGGTAGGAGAGCAGCACGCCCAGCGGCTCCGCCCCCTTCGCGGCCAGATCCGACAGGGCGGCCGCCAGCAGCTTCCACGCCACATCCGCCATGTCCTGCTCGGCAAGCCAGTGGATGCCCTCGACCATGGAGTCGTGGGTCAGGACGAGCGTTTCAGCGCCCAGTGCGAGAACGGCGGCATCGTCGGCAAGGCCGCGGGCCGCGGGATTGCCCGCCAGGCCGCGAAGGGCGGCAAGGAACGCCCGCTCGTCTACGGCCGCACCTCGCGGGCGACGGCGTCCAGCACTCCGTTCACGAACCGCGCCTGATCGTCGTCGAAGAAGGCCTTCGCGACATCCACATACTCGCTGATCGCCGCGGCTTTGGGGACGTCCGGCCGCGCCAGAAGTTCGAACGCACCGGCGCGGAGCACCTGGAGCATGGTTTTGTCCATGCGTTCCAGCGTCCAGCCGCGCGCCAGCTTGCCGCCGACCAGCGCGTCCAGATCCTGCTGCCTCGCCGCCACCCCTTGCACGAGCGAGTCGAAGAAGGGCACGTCGGCCTGCTCCATCTCCAAGTCCTCGATGACGCGCCCGAGCCGGTGCTGGTGGAACTCGTCGAGCAGGCGCGCAACGGGCGTGCGCTCCATCTCGCGCTGATAAAGCGCCTGAACCGCCGCCAGCCGGGCGGCCGAGCGTGTGCGGGCGCGCTGCGGCGTGCTGCGCCCGGTCATGCCAGCCGGACCTCGATCGAGCGGGCGTGCGCCGGCAGCCCCTCCGCATGGGCAAGCGCCGCCGCCGCCGGGCCGATCTGCGGCAGCCCGCCCTCCGGCACCGCGATGAAGCTCGTCCGCTTCATGAAGTCGAGCACCGACAGCCCGCTGCTGAAACGGGCACGACGGCCGGTCGGCAGAACATGATTGGGCCCCGCAATGTAGTCTCCCACGGCTTCGGGTGTGTGCCGGCCGAGAAAGACGCTGCCGGCGTGGCGGATGCGTGCAAACATCGCCTCGGGATCATCCAAGGCCAGTTCCACGTGCTCGGCGGCAAGCCTGTTTGCCAGGGCCGGCGCCTCCGCCAGCAGGTCATCCACGACGACGACGGCGCCGTTGACCGACCAGCTCTCGCTGGCGACCGCGGCAGTGGCCAGGCCCCGCAGTTCGTCGGCGACCGCCTCGACCACCGCCTCGGCGAACGCATCGTCGTCGGTGATCAGGACCGCCTGTGCCGACGGGTCGTGTTCGGCCTGGCTGAGCAGATCGGCGGCGATCCAGCGCGGGTCGTTGGCCGCATCGGCAATGACGAGGATTTCGCTCGGGCCCGCGATCATGTCGATCCCGACGACGCCGAACACCTGCCGCTTGGCCTCGGCGACGAAGGCGTTGCCCGGTCCCGTGATTACATCGACGGGACGGATGCGCCCGGTGCCGAAGGCGAGGGCGCCGATGGCCTGCGCGCCGCCGATGCGCCACACTTCGTCGACTTCGGCGACGTGCGCGGCCGCCAGCACCAGAGGATTGACCTGGCCGCCGGGAGTCGGCGTTGTCACCACGAGCCGCTCCACCCCCGCCACGCGGGCCGGAAGCGCATTCATCAGGAGGGACGAGGGATAGGCCGCCCGCCCGCCGGGCACGTACAGGCCCGCGGCATCAACCGCACTCCAGCGCGCCCCGAGGCGGATCCCCGCCGCATCGGTGTAGTCCCGGTCGGCCGGCAGCTGCCCCTCGTGGAATGCCCTGATCCTGTCGGCGGCGAGCGTCAGCGCCGCGCGCAGGTCGCCGCTCAAGGCGTCGTACGCCTGACGGCATTGCGCGGGCGAAATGCACCAGTCCGTGTCGTGTGCGAGCCGGTGGCCATCATGAGCGGCGGTGTGCTCTGCCACTGCGGCATCGCCGCGCACGCGCACATCCGCCAGGATTGCCGCCACCGTGTCCGTTACGTCCGGACTGTCGCCGCGAGGCCCGCTCGCCAGCGCCTCGAACTGCGCGGCAAAGCCGCCGTCCCGGCTCCGCAGAAGGCGCATCACGAGGCCTCCCGGCGGGAGCCGTCACGGAACGCGGCGATCAGCGCGGCGATCCGCCCGTCCGTCTTCCACGCGGCCCGGTTGACGATGAAGCGGCTGGTCACGTCGGCGATCCGCTCCACTTCCACCAGCCCGTTGTCCCTCAGCGTGCGTCCGGTGGACACCAGATCGACAATCTGGTCGGCCAGTCCCAGGACGGGCGCGAGTTCCATGGCACCGCTGAGCTTGATGCATTCGGCCTGAATGCCCCGGCGCTCGAAGTGCCGGCGGGTCAGATTGGGGTATTTGGTGGCGACGCGCAAATGGCTCGCGCCGTCCGGCTGTGCTGCGGCCGCCGGGCGGGCAAGCGCCAGACGGCATCGGCCGATCTCAAGATCGACTGGGGCGTACAGTTCGGCGTAGCCGAACTCCTCGATAACGTCGGAGCCGACGATGCCGACCTGTGCCGCGCCATGAGCGACAAAGGTCGCGACATCGAAAGCGCGCACGCGGATCAGGCGAAGGTCGGCACGCGCGGTCGCGAAGGTCAGCGCCCGGCAGGCCTTGTCGTGAAAGGCGGCTTCCGGCACCACGCCCGCCGCCGCCATCACCGGCAAGGCCTCGTCGAGCACGCGCCCCTTGGGCACGGCAAAGGTCAGCGGGGAAGGCATGGGCGGTGCAGATAGAGGAGGGGTGCTGAAAGGGCAATGGCGGTGGGAGCCCGCGCCGATCAGGGTCTGCGTGACAGGAACCGCTCCATCGCCGCGTTGACCGCGTCTGGCGCTTCCCATGGAACGAAATGCCCGCAGCCGTGCACCGGCTCCACCGTCAGGTCGGTGACGACGCCCTCCAGTCCGTCCAGGTTGGCCGGCGGCAGGGCAAGGTCGTCCATCGCCCAGATCACCAGCGTCGGGATTGTCAGCGTCGGCAGTGCGGGCGGGTTCCACCCCTCGGGCAGCGCGTAGGGGGCATCCAGAGGGGGCACGTCGATGGGCGAGGCGCGATACCAGTTGAGCATCGCGAAAGCCGCGTCCCGGTCCTGCCATTCGGCGAGCAATGCGGAGCGCTCCTCGGGTTCCATGGAGGAGGGGCGATCCCAGCGCACCTCCTTCAGCAGAATGCCCACGAGCCCCTGTTCACGCACCAGCGCGTCGTTGGCCGGATCACGAAACCCGCGAATGTACTGGCTTGCCTCGCGCTGGACCCGATCGGTGTAGAGCAGTCGCTGGAAGATGGCGGGATGCGGCGCGTTGGCAACCACTGCCCGCTCGACCCTGCCGTTCTGCTGTCCGCCAAGCGCCACGCCCCAGGCGATCGCTCCGCCCCAGTCGTGGCCGACGATCGTGAAGCGCTCGACCGCGAGCGCGTCGGCGAGGCGGAACACGTCACCGATGAGCTTGTCGGGCGTGTAGGCGTGGACGTCCTGCGGCTTCGACGAGCCGCGGTAGCCGCGCTGATCAGGCGCGATGCAGCGGAACCTGTCGCTGAAGTGCCTGATCTGGTGCCGCCAGGTGCGGTGGCTTTCCGGAAAGCCGTGCAGGAACAGCAAGGCAGGCGCGTCGCGCGGCCCCATGTCCACCGTGTCGAGAGCGATGCCGCCGCCCAGATCGACGCGGTGCTGCCGCAGCGGGTCCGGCGTCATGCGTGCCGCTCGACAAGCGGAGTGAAGCCGCCATGGACCATGCGGGCGCCGTCGAACGGCATGTCGCCGAACTCGGCCATGCGCGGATCGGCCATCACCTTCTCGTGCGCCGCGTCAGCCGTGGCCTTGTCCGGCCAGATCATCCACGCAAAGACGATCCGCTCGCCCTCGCGTGCATCGACCGCCCGGCGGAAATCCGTCACCTCCCCGTCGCGGACATCCTCCTCCCAGCACTCGACATGCGAAAGGGCGCCGTGATCGCGGGCGATCGGCCAGAACCGCTCGGCCGTCGCCGCATACGCATCCTTGTTCCCGGCCGCGACGGGAACGATGAACCCTTGCACGTACATGCGCCCTCTCCTTGAACACCCTCTCAGGGGTAGCTGACCGTCGTCGGCCGCTCCGGCAGGGGGATGTACTCCTCCGTGTCGCCGGGCACCAGCGGGAAGCGGCCCGCCAGCCAGTCGCGTTTCGCCTGTTCGATACGGTCGCGGCTGGAGGACACGAAGTTCCACCAGACGTGGCGCGGGGTGCGGAACGCCTCTCCGCCCAGGAGCACGACGCGTGCGCCGGTCGCGCTTTCCAGCTTGAGCGCGAGGCCGGGGCGGAGCACCGTCAGCTCGTAGAGGTTCAGCGGCACTCCGCCGATGGCTGCGTCTCCGGCGATCAGCATAACCGCGCGTTCGTCGGCGTCGGCATCGACCGGGATGGAGCTGCGCGCGCCGAGCACGATGTCGGCATAGATCGTGTCCGCATGGGTTGTCGTCGGTGCCCGCCGGCCCCACAGCGTGCCCATGACCACCGTTGCGCGCGCGCCGCTGTCCTCGACGATCGGCAGTTCCGTCTGCGCCTCGAAAGCCGGGTCGAGCTCCTCGCGTTCGTCGGGCAGAGCCAGCCAGGTCTGCATCCCGTAGAGCCGCGGCCCCCGCGCCCGATCCTGGGACGGCGAGCGCTCGGAATGGACGATGCCTCGCCCGGCCGTCATCAGGTTCACCTGTCCGGGCCGGATCGTGGCGAAGCTGCCCACGCTGTCCCGGTGATCGATGGCGCCCTCGAACAGCCAGGTGACAGTGGCAAGATTGATGTGCGGGTGCGGCCGCACATCCATGCCCTCGCCGAGCGCCAGCTGCGCGGGGCCGAACTGGTCGACGAAGATGAACGGTCCCACCATGCTCCGCGCTTTCGAGGGCAGGGCGCGCCGCACCTCGAACTGGCCGAGATCGTGGGCCACCGGAGTGATGGTCTGTTCGACCGGATCATCGTTGATCATGCGCCCTCTCCCGGAGCGGCGGCGCGGATGGCCACGGCGTGCACGCGGTTCCCGGGAATGTCGCCCAGTGCCCGGATCACAAGCCGCTGCCGCTCCAGCCGGGTTCGGCCGGCGAAGGCCGGCGCCTCGATAAGGATGCTGAAATGCGAGGCGCCGCTGCCATCGTCACCGGCATGACCGCGGTGACGGGCGCTGTCGTTGATCACTTCCAGTCGCGTCGGCGCGAACGCCTGCGTCAGCAGGGTCGTGATCTCCTCGTCGACGCTCATGGTGTGCGGATGTGTCATCGGCGCAGGCCTCTCTTGGTTTTGTGACGGTCGCCCCCCACACTGGAAAGCTTCATGACGCGCGACAAGTTCCATGGACGCCACGAGAGGAAGGGCAGGGTGTGCGAAGATCCGGGCTGCGATCAGCCCGGCGAATTTCGGGCGCCATCCGCCCGCGGCAGCAGCTCCGACGGGCCGGGCGCCTATCACTGGTACTGCCTCGACCATGTACGCGCCTTCAATCAGCGCTACGACTGGTTCGCGGGGATGAGCGCCGAGGAGATCATGGCGGCGCAGTCGCCCGTTTACGGCTGGCGGACGGAGAGCATCGGCTCGCCGGCGGCGGCGATGGCCGGAGACATGCCGCGCTGGGCCGATTTCCGCGATCCGCTTGACGCGATCGAGGCGCGGGCGCGCGGGATGCGGATGCGCGCGGCCGGCATGGCGGCTGCCGGCACAGGCGGCCGCTTCACCCCGGACGAGGTCAGCGCCTTGGCGACGCTCGGTCTGAATGCGGAGACCGACCTGCCCGCCCTGCGCCGCCGTTACTCCGAACTCGTCCGCCGCTACCATCCAGACCGCAACGGCGGAGACCGCCGGCACGAGGACCGCCTGCGCCGCGTTCTGGACGCCTATCAGCTGCTGCGCGCCAGCACCGCGTTTGCTTCATGAGCCGGCGCTGTCCGGCGTGTCAGGGTGGGGACGCCGGAAGGCCCAGCGCAGGGTGCTTCCGGCGGCGCGCGTGCCGGCACGCGCCGCCACGGCCAGCGGACCGGGATGGGGCAGGTTGAGCATGGCGCGGGCGAACGGCGGCAGCATCGCAACCGCTTCGGCCGCGATCATCTTCTGCAGCGCGGCGGGCGCGCCGGCGGGACGTTCGGCCAGCACGATCCGCGCCACGTCGCGCGCTTCGGCCGATGTGCGCAGGTCGCCGCGAAACGCCTTCATCAACCGCTCCGCCTCGGCGCGCGAATGCGGGATCGGATCGGCACCGAGCTTGCGGGCGATGACTGCGAACTGGCGGTAGTATGCGTCCTGCTGCGAGGCTGGAAAATCCGGGCGGGTGAGCCGGGTGTAGGCGGCAAGGAAGCTGTGCGCGCCGGCAAGATGCACCCAGGCGAGCACGCGCGGCTCGCGGGCCGAATAGGGCGTCCCGTCCGGCAGATTGCCGCTCACCCGTTCGTGGATGCGGTTCACCGCCGCAATCGCCGCTTCGGCCTGCGCCCGCTCGCCATAGGTGGTCAGCGCGATGAAGCGGGCCGTGCGCCGCAGCCGCCCGTGCATGTCCACGCGGAAGTCCGAGTGGTCCAGCACCCCCTGCAGGGCATGGGGGTGGAGCATCTGCAGCAGCAGGCTCCTGAGGCCCCCGACCATCATGCTCACCACATCGGCATGGACGAGCCGGATGGGCGAGTCGCGCTCGAACAGGGCGTCGTCGGAGGGCAGCACGGGCGCCTCTCCCGCCGCGCTGTCGTTGAAGATGGACCGCACCCGTGCCACGAGCTTCGCCCGGACCGCGTCGGCCACGGGCTCGAAAGGCTGCGGACGGGCAGGTCGCATCACCGAAAGCTAGGGTGGCGCGTCGGCGAATGCGAGGCGCAAGACGCTGAAAACGGCATGTTGCTCCGCTGACAGGGCAAGTGCGCTTGCGCCCTTACGCCGCCTTGTCTACCGCCACCGGCCATGACGCTTCACGCAACGGCGCACGCTCCGGCCGCTCCCGGCGGCAACCCGGCCGACACGATGCCCAGCGAACCCGACCGCATGGTGGATGTCCGCGAAACTTTCGGCATCGACATCGACTGGCAGGTGCCGGCCTTCAGCCAGCGCGACGAGCGGGTGCCCGCCACCGACGACACCTACGTGTTCGACCCGGACACCACCCTCGCGATCCTTGCCGGCTTCGCTCACAACCGGCGTGTAATGGTGCAGGGCTATCACGGGACCGGCAAGTCCACCCACATCGAGCAGGTCGCCGCCCGCCTGAACTGGCCGTGCATCCGCATCAATCTCGACGCGCACATCAGCCGCATTGACCTCGTCGGCCGCGACGCCATCGTTCTGCGCGAAGGGTTGCAGGTGACCGAGTTCCGCGAAGGCCTGCTGCCATGGGCGCTTCAACGGCCGGTCGCGCTGGTGTTCGACGAGTACGACGCCGGTCGGCCCGACGTCATGTTCGTGATCCAGCGTGTGCTGGAGCAGCAGGGCAAGCTGACCCTGCTCGATCAGAACCGGGTCATCAGCCCGCATCCGTATTTCCGGCTGTTCGCGACCGCCAACACGGTCGGCCTCGGCGACACGAGCGGCCTGTACCATGGCACCAACGCCATCAATCAGGGACAGATGGACCGCTGGAGCATCGTCGTCGGGCTGAACTACCTGCCCGCCGAAACGGAACAGGCCATCGTCACCGCCAAGTCGCCGGCGACCGATCCCGCGGTGGTCGCGTCCATGGTCAAGGTGGCCGAGCTGACGCGGCAAGGCTTCATGAATGGCGACATCTCCACCGTGATGAGCCCGCGCACCGTGATCGCGTGGGCGGAGAATTACGCGATTTTCAACGATGTGGGCTTCGCCTTCCGCCTGTCGTTCCTGAACAAGTGCGACGAGGAGGAGCGGGCCATCGTCGCCGAGTACTTCCAGAGGGTGTTCAACACCGATCTGCCCGAGAGCATCGCCAGCGCGGCCTGAGCGAGCGGCGGGTCGGTTCCCGTTCAGGATGGACCGGCTATGCAGGTGTGTATTGTTCGTGCAATACAGTAGGTCATGACCTCAGCGAAGATGCGCGCGCCCTTCTCCTCGCTCCCACGCCGCCGCGACACCGGTCACGAAGAGGCCGGCGGCTACTACACCTTGGCGGAGCCGTGGGCCGCAACATGGGACGATGCGTCCCTCGAAGACGAGCCGTCCCAGGGCTCGCCCTCCCACGACCGACCTGATGCCGGGCGTCTGCGCTGGGTTGTCCGTGGTCTTGCCGGCGCGCTGCTGCTCCTGTTCGTGGCCATCGGCTACCTGTTCTTCACCGCGCCGCTCAGCAAGTCACTGGAACCGCTGGCACCGCCGCAGATCACCCTTCTCGCCGCGGATGGCACGCCCATCGCGCGCAAGGGGGCGTATGTCGACGATCCGGTCCGCATCGACGCTCTGCCGCCGCACGTCGTCAACGCCTTCCTCGCCATCGAGGACCGGCGCTTCTACACGCACTGGGGCATCGATCCGCGCGGCATGGCCCGCGCCGCCTGGACAGGGGTGGGGGGCGGATCGACGATCACCCAGCAGCTCGCCAAGTTCACCTTCCTCACGCCCGAACAGACGCTGACCCGCAAGGCGCGTGAGGTGATGATCGCCTTCTGGCTCGAAGCGTGGCTGTCCAAGGACGAGATCCTCGAGCGCTACCTCTCGAACGCCTATTTCGGGGATAACACCTACGGCCTGCGTGCCGCATCGCTGCACTTCTTTCATCGTCAGCCCGAACGCCTGACACCGGCGCAGGCGGCGATGCTGGCGGGATTGCTGCAGGCGCCGTCCGCGTACAATCCGGTCAAGCACTACGCCCGCGCCGAACGGCGGATGCGGCTCGTCGTCGGCGCGATGGAGGACGCGGGGTACATATCGGCCGACGAGGCGCGCAGCATGAAGGCGCCGCGCCTCGACGTGCGACGGCGCGACGAGCTGCCAGCGGGCACGTATTTCGCCGACTGGGTGATGCCGCAGGCGCAGCAGGTGATCGAGCGCGGCTACGAGACGCAGGAAGTCGTCACCACGCTCGACTCGCGCCTGCAGCGCCTTGCCGAGCGGGTGGTGCGGCAGGCGCCGGCCGGATCGGCGCAGATGGCGTTGGTGGCGATGCGTCCCAGCGGCGAGGTCGTGGCGCTGGTCGGCGGGCGCAATTACGCGCGGTCGGCGTTCAACCGGGCCACGCAGGCGCGCCGCCAGCCCGGATCCACCTTCAAGCTGTTCGTCTATCTCACGGCGGTCAGGCAAGGCATGGATCTCGACGACACGATCGACGGTTCACGCTTCACCACCGGCACCTACCGGCCGCAGAACTTCAATGGCGGCTACCGCTCCGAAATGACCCTGCGCGAGGCGTTCGCGGAGTCCAGCAATGTCGCCGCCGTCCGCCTCATCCAGCAGGTCGGCACCGGCGCGGTGATCGATACGGCCCGGGCCCTGGGCGTCACCGCTCCGCTCGACCCGGGCGATCCGACCATGGCGCTGGGAACGGCCGAGATGAGCCTGATGGAACTGACCGCTGCCTACGCGGCGGTTGCAGCGGGCGCGTACCCCGTGAAGCCGCACGGTCTTCCGCAGGCGGAGCGCGGCTGGATCAGCCGCATGACCGACGGGCCGAGCCACTTCTCGCGCGGGACGCAGCAGAAGATGCAGGAATTGCTGCGCAGTGCGGTGGATGACGGCACCGGCCGTGCGGCGCGGCTGGCCATCGCCGCCTACGGCAAGACCGGCACGACGCAGGATCATCGCGATGCCCTGTTTGTCGGCTACGCAGGCGATCTGGTCGTCGGTGTCTGGGTCGGCAACGACGACAATTCGCCCCTGCAGGGCGTGTCGGGCGGCGGCCTGCCCGCGCGCGTCTGGCGCGAGTTCATGGGTGGCGCGCTTGGCGTGGGCGCTGCTCCGGTGGTGCAGCCGCTGCCCCGAGCGGCCGAGGAAGAGGTGTTGCCGGATGTGCCGCTTGATGCGGGTGAACTGCCGCTGCTGCCGCCGGTGCAGGTGCCCGGCTCTGACGTCCGGGTCCGGGTGCGCGAAGGGGATGCGGTCGTCTCCACCGACATCGGCGGAGAGCCCCTCGAGGTGTCGATCGGGCGTGACGGCGTTCGGTTCGACGGGCGCGGACCGGCCGAGATGCGTCGCCGTGCAGCGGAACTTCGCCGCGAGGCGCGCGAGCAGGCCCGGCAGATCGAGGAACGCGGGCGCCGGGCAGGCGAACGGGCCTTCGAGGAGGCGTTCCCGCCGCGCTGAGGACGCCCCGCCACGCGAACGTGCCTGCGTCAATCGCTCCCAAGCGGCGGCCGGGCGGGCGCGACCATGATGTTCATCACGGCCGTCGCGATCGGCTTAGCGCGATCCGCCTGCCACGCTTCGACGGCCACGTTCGCCACGCGCCGGCCGAGGCGCACGATGCGTCCTTGCGCATAAGTTGGATGCGGTCTGCCCGCGCTGAGGAACTGCACGGTGACGTTGATCGGCTTCAGCCGCCGTTCGATCTCCTGCTCCGCCAAGGTGATCTGCACAGCAGCATAGCCGGCCGTCTCCAGCAGCCCGCCGATCGCACCGCCATGCAGCACGCCCGGCCGCCCCTCGACTGACGAGGCGAACGGCAGCACGAGAGCGATGCCGCCGTCCATTCCGGCCACCTCGATGCCGAGCGCCCGCGCGTAGGGGGTCAGGACGTCAGGTTGCACGCTCATGCCACGGCAGGCCGGTCGATGCGCATGAAGCAGCCGCTGAAGCGGGCCACGGGATCGCTGCTGTCCCCGTCGTGGGCGGTGCCGGTGACGAACGCCGAGGAACGGGTGAGCGTGTAGCACCGCGCCCGCGCGTGGACGGCGTGGCGGGGGCGGGCAGCGCGCTGATAATCGACGCGCAGGTCGAGTGTGGCGATCGGGACGAACCGCGCCATGGCGTTCCAGATCGCCATGCCGCTCGCCATGTCGCACAGGCTGACGATCGGGCCGGTGGCGAGAAGCTCCCGCTCGCTGTCGCCAAGCAGGTCATCGCGCCAGGGCAGAACCAGCTCGGTCCAGTCATCCCCGTGGCTGTGATACTCAAGCCCCAGCCAGCCGACATGACCCAGGCGCAGCAGCAGGGGCGCCGCCTGGGCGGGGTCGAAGGTGGATCCGTGCGCGGGTCGGTTCATGCGCGCGCGCTTGGCAACCCGCAGCGGTTTGCGCAACCCTTCCCGCAGGCGTGGAGTCGGTCAGATCGAGGCCTGTCCCGTGCGGGTCAGGCGGTCGAGGGCCGCCTGGAGGATGACCGCGGCTGCATGAGCGTCGACCATCCCGGCGCGGCGTGAGCGACTGAAATCCTGCTCCACGAGACTGCGCGTGGCCGCAACGGTGGACCAGCGCTCGTCCCACAGCAGGACGGGCAGGCCGAGCCGCTCCGCCAGGTTGCGACAGAAGGCCCGGGCGCTCTGCGCCCGTGGCCCCTCGCTGCCATCCATGTTGCGCGGCAGGCCGCACACGACGCCCTTGACCGACCGTTCCGCCGCGATCGTGGCCAGCACCTGCGCATCGGCGCCGAACTTCCCGCGCCTGTGGCTGAGGTGCGGCGTGGCGAAGCGCCAGCCCGCATCGCACAGCGCCACGCCCAGGGTGCGTGTGCCGGGATCCAGCCCCATCAGCGCGCCGCCGTCCGGAAGATGGCGGGCGAACTGCTCCGCCTCCTCCGTGACCATCGTCATGACGCGGCGCCTGCCAGACGCCGAGCGAAGTCGGCGCGCAGATTGGCCCAGAACAGCGGAATGTCATAGACGTGGTAGTTGTTGCCGGGCAGCACGGCCGAGCCCATCCGCGGGGGCGCGCCGATCAGCAGCAGGCCGCGCCGGTCGCAGCGGGCCGGAACGGCCCCGGGGACCAGCACGGCATCGCCGTTGTTCTCTTCCGGCTTCAGGGTGCCCAGATTGGCGGCAGCGGGCGCTTCCCCGCCGCTGCGCCCGGTCAGGGGGTTCGTGCACACGATCGGACTGTCTCCGCGCGCCTGACCGTCGAAACCCAGCGAGGCGGCATAGGTGCCGAGCAGCGCGGACGGATCCGCCGGCTCCGCGAAGCTCGACCAGCTGACGATGCAGCCGCGTTGGTCCGGCTGCGCACAGGCCGGCAGCCCAAGCGAAGGCAGGTCACGGTCGGCGGAGACGGGCCAGCCGATGATGTAGGCCACGGCGAGGCGGCGGCGCAGATCATCGCCCACCGTCTCGTTCAGCAGGCGCAGGATGTGCAGTGCGCCCTGCGAATGGCCGGCAAGAACGATCGGCAGGTCTGCCGGCACGTCTTGCAGGAACTGTGCGAAAGCCTGCGCCACGTCCTGATAGGCAGCATCGATCGCCGCATCGGCATCGGGCGACCGGGCGAGGAAGGCGCCCACCGTGGCCTGGCGGTAGCGCGGCGCCCAAACCTGGGTTGCGCCGGCGAACGGGCTGGCCATGCCGCGCAGATAGGTGCGCGCCAGCTCCTGGGACTCGGGGTCGTCGAGAGGCGCGTTCCACTGGCTGCGCGCCACGAAGCTCGTCGGGTGCACGAAGAACACGGCGGCGCGGACGGGCGTCGGAGGGGCGACGCGCCCGTCGCCCCCGTCCGGCGCATTCTCGAGCCTGGGGCGGAACAGGACTGGGTTCGGCCCCTGAAGACCGGGCCGGGCGAGCCACAGAGCCGGGTCGGCATAAGCGTTCGGCGCCAGCGCCGCCTGCGGCTCGAACTGCCGGGTCGGCACAAAGGCGAGCCGGGTCAGCTCGCTCGAGAACAGGCGCAGCACGATGAGCGTCCCGATCGCGAGGACGATGAGAAACGCCACGACGTAGAGGAACTTGCGTGCCATCCGTGATGTCGCGTCTCAGATGCGCGGCCGCGGTTGGCCGAGGCCCGCGACGCCTGGGCGGTTCGTGTGCAATAGCCCTGGCGTCATGGAGCAGGGCGGATGTCCGGCCGCAGCGAGGTCCAGGCGCGGTCGCCTCGCAGGGAGGTGAACCAGGTCACGGGGTTCAGGCTGGTGGTGCCGTCGAGCGAGAAGGTGACGAACTCGGCCCGGCCGCTGATGTTGGCGAGCGGGACCGGCCCGCCTAGCCCGCCGCCTTCCACCGTCAGCGGAGCGCGGCTGTCGGCCGAATGGTCGCGGTTGTCGCCCATCACGAAGACGGAATCCTGCGGCACCACCATCTCGTCCATGTCGTCGAGCAGCTGCGAACGATGGTCGATGATCAGATAGCTCGCTCCGTTCGGCAGCGTCTCGCGGTAGACCGGCATCTCGCAGACGATCCGTCCGTCAGGCAGGCGGGTGCGCATACCGGGGTAGGCGCCCGGGTCGCAGCGACTGTTCAGATCGACCGGCAGGCGGACCGGCGGCTCGACTTCCTGCGGCACGGGACGGCCGTTGAGAATGATCTGGCCATTGCGGATGGCGATGCGGTCGCCGGGCAGGGCAACCACCCGCTTGATGTAATCCTCGCTGCGGACCGGGTGCACGGGCACGACGATGTCCCCGTAGGCCGGCGTGCTGCCGAAGAGGCGCCAGTCGCCCCGCGGCAGAAGGTGGAAGGAGATGGACGACCAGTTGAACCCGTAGGGATACTTGCTCACGATCAGCCGGTCGCCGACCATGAGGTTCGGAAGCATGGACTCGCTGGGAATGTAGAACGGCTTGGCGACGAAGCTGTGGAAGCCGATCACAGCGAGGAGCATCAGAGCCAGGCCACGCAGTTCCGCCAGCCAGTTGATCGGCTCCCGCCTTTCCTCGCGCCGCTCGGAGGCGGCAGCCGACCCGTCCTTTGCCAGCACGGTCTCGCGCGGCGAGCGGGCCGCGGCGGGAGGATTGGCGGGATCTGATGGTGGGCTCATTGCTTGACTGCCTCGATGATTACGAACGCCTGAGCCCACGGATGGTCGTCGGTCATGGTCAGGTGGATGAAGGACAGATGACCCGGCGGAATCAATTCCGCAAGGCGTTTTGCCGCCCCGCCGGTCAGGTGCAAGGTGGGCGCGCCGGACGGCGCGTTCGTCACGGCGATGTCCCGCATGTAGACGCCGCGGGCGAAGCCGGTGCCGACCGCCTTCGCGAACGCCTCCTTGGCGGCGAACCGCTTGGCCAGCGTTCCCGCCTTCGTGTGCGGCCGGCTCGCCGCCTTGGCGCGTTCCCCGGCCGAGAAGACCCGCTGCTCGAAACGGTCACCCCAGCGGTCGAGCGAGGCGGCGATGCGCTCGATGCTGCACAGGTCGGAGCCGATGCCGACGATCACAGCGCACGCACGAAGACTGCGGCGACGAGCGCCAGCACGAGAAGGTGCAGCGCGACCTGCGCCTTGAACAGCGGGTGCGTGACGTCGCCTCCGGCGATACGGAAGGCGCCCGCATAGCCCGCCACCTGAAAGACGAGCCAGGCCGGCGCGAACAGCCACAGCGTTCCGGTGCCCACGGCCAGCCCAAGCAGCAGCAGCGATGCGAGGAACGGCACGGCCGCCGCCGCCAGCACCAGACCGGCCCCGCGCAAGCCAGTATCGTCCGGAGCGGTCATCGCGCCGCATCCATCAGGCGGCGCATCTTCAGCACGGCCTGTTCGAGCCCGACGAAGATGGCCTCGCCGACGAGAAAATGGCCGATGTTGAGTTCGGCAAGCTGCGGAATGGCGGCGACAGGCTGGACGTTGTCGTAGGTCAGCCCATGGCCGGCATGCGGCTCGATGCCATTCTTGGTTGCCAGCGCCGCCATGTCGGCAAGCCGGCGCAGTTCGGCTGCCCTTTGCTCGGGCGAGGCATGGGCGTATTCGCCGGTGTGGAACTCCACCACCGGGGCGCGCAGGCGGATGGCCGCGTCGAGCTGTCGTTCGCACGGGGCAATGAACAGCGACACCCGGATGCCGGCGGCAAGCAGCCGGTCAACGAAAGGGTACAGCAGATTGTGCTGCCCGGCCGCGTCCAGCCCGCCTTCGGTCGTGCGCTCTTCCCGGCGTTCGGGGACGAGGCACACCGCGTGCGGCCGGTGGGCAAGGGCGATGTCCAGCATCTCCGCGGTGGCCGCCATCTCGAGGTTGAGCGGGAGATCGGTGGCCTCGGCGATGCGCCGCAGATCGTCGTCGCGGATGTGGCGGCGGTCTTCGCGCAGGTGCGCGGTGATCCCATCCGCGCCGACGGCGGCGACCTGCTGTGCCGCGCGGACCGGGTCGGGATGATCGCCCCCTCGGGCGTTGCGCACGGTGGCGACATGATCGATGTTGACGCCCAGCCGCAGCTTGCGTGGTGCCGGCACCGTGGTCATGGCGTCGCTGCGGAGGGCTGCGCGCGGCTGCCCGGTTTGACCGGCGGAATGGCTGCCAGATCGGCCGGCACCGCGTCCGGCGCGTAGGAGGGAACGTCTAGGTTGAGGAGCGCGTGCAGCGGCACGCCAAGATCCGCGTTGCCGCCGCTGCGGTCGACCAGCGCCGCCTCGGCCACGACCTCGCCGCCCAGCGCCGCGATCGCCGCCATGGCCTCACGGCTCGACAGCCCGGTGGTGACGACATCCTCGACCAGCAACACCCGCTCGCCCGGCGCGATCGTGAAGCCGCGGCGCAGCACGAACCCGTCGCCGCCACGTTCGAGAAACACCGCGTCGCGGTCGAGCGCACGGCCCATCTCGTGCCCGATGATCAGCCCTCCCATGGCCGGCGAGACCACCTTGTCCACAGCTTCGCGCAGCTCTGCCGGAAGGCGCCGCGCGAGCGCCTCGGCCAGACGGGCGGCGCGCCGGCCGTTCATCAGCACGCGGGCGCACTGGAGGTAGTGCCGGCTGTGGCGGCCGGACGACAGAAGAAAATGCCCTTCAAGCAGCGCGCCGCTGGCGCGGAACTCTTCCAGCACGTCCTGTGGGGTCATCGCATGCTCCGGTTCCGCAGCGGGGTTGAGGCCCCTTGACGCGGGCGCAAATCTCCTAGAAGCGCTTGAGCAGAGGCACAAGCGGTCCTATATCGCCGGCGCTGACGAGGCGCTGGTCCGACTGTGCAGGAGCGGGAAACCGCGGAACGTGCCGACAACCCGGTAGTGAAAGACCTAGGTGTGACGCTATTCCAATCGAAAGGGCCGGCAGCGGGTGTTCCCCGTCTCGCGGTTCTGGCCAGCGCGCTGCTGATGATCGCCGGTGTCGGAATGACTCCGGCCGTGGCGCAGCAGCCGTCGCCTTCGCCGACCGTTGCGGCGCCGCTCGCGCCGCCGGCGCCGGACGCCGCTGCCAACGTCGCGCCTGACGATCCGCAGGGCGCGACGCCTGGCAACGACACCGCTCCGCAGGAAATCCGTGGCGGGGACGGGCCGGAAGCCGCCGGGGCGGACGCGTATCAGCCGCTCGGCCCGGAGTGGATCCGGGGCGTCCCGGCCGATCCGCGGCAGGATTTTGCCAAGGCGCTGACCTTCCAGGACCAGTATTCAAACACTGGGAACTATGCCCTGTGGATGCACAACTGGGTGCTGCTGCCGATCATCGTGGCGATCACCCTGTTCGTGCTCGCCCTGCTCCTGATCGTCATCGTGCGCTACAACCGGCGCCGCAACGCGGTGCCGTCCAAGACGACGCACAACACGCTCATCGAGGTGGTGTGGACGGTCGTTCCCGCCCTGCTGCTGCTCGTCATCGCCATCCCCTCGATCCGCCTTCTCGCCAAGCAGTACGAGGCGCCGCCGGAAAACGCGGTGACCATCAAGGCGACGGGCTACCAGTGGTACTGGACCTACACCTACATGGACAACGGCGAGTTCGAGATCATCTCTAACATGATGCCGGAAGAGGAGGCGCAGGCGCGCGGGTTCCCCTCTCATCTTGAGGTGGACAACCGCCTCGTGGTGCCGGTCAACACGCCAATCCGGCTGCAGACCACGGCGGCCGATGTGATCCACTCGTTCGCCGTTCCGTCGCTTTGGTTCAAGCTCGACGCCATTCCGGGTCGCCTGAACGAGCGGATGCTGACCATCCGCGAGCCGGGCATTTATTACGGGCAGTGCTCCGAATTGTGCGGCGCGCGCCACGCCTACATGCCGATCGCGATCGAGGCGCTGCCGCGGCCGCAGTGGGAAGCCTGGGTGCGCGCGCAGGGCGGCACCCTCGGCGACGAGGCGGAGGCCGAAGCCGGAGCGCAGCCAGCTGCGGTTCCTGCCGCCACGGAGGCGGCCGCGCCCGCTGCCGGCGCCGCAGAGTGATTCCAACTTATTCCTTTCCTGCAGTGAAAGACTGACGAGATGGCCACCACCGCAGACGCCTTCCAGGCCCACGGCGATGTTCCCGCCCACAGCCACGCGGATGACAAGCCGGGTTTCTTCGCCCGCTGGTTCATGTCGACGAACCACAAGGACATCGGCACGCTGTACCTGATGTTCGCCGTGTTCGCCGGGCTGGTCGGCGGTGCCATTTCAGGCATCATGCGGGCCGAGCTGGCCGATCCGGGGATCCAGTATCTCGGCTGGTGGGTCAGCCTCATGGGCGGCGAAGCGTCGTTGAGCGCGAACCTGCACATGTGGAACGTGCTGATCACCGCGCACGGTCTGATCATGGTGTTCTTCATGGTCATGCCGGCCATGATCGGCGGCTTTGGCAACTGGTTCGTGCCGCTGATGATCGGCGCGCCCGACATGGCCTTTCCGCGCATGAACAATGTGAGCTTCTGGCTCACCTTCGTCGGCTTCATGAGCCTCATGTTCTCCCTCTTCGTTCCGGGTGACATCAGCGGTGCGCTCGGGGCCGGAACCGGCTGGACGCTCTATGCGCCCCTGTCGACCGATATCGGTTCGCCCGGTCCGGCGGTGGACTTCGCCATCTTCGCCCTTCACCTGGCGGGGGCCGGGTCGATCCTGGGCGCAACCAACTTCATCACCACCATCTTCAACATGCGCGCGCCGGGCATGACCCTGCACAAGATGCCGCTGTTCGTGTGGTCGGTGCTGGTGACGGCGTTCCTGCTGCTGCTCGCCTTGCCGGTGCTGGCGGCGGCGATCACGATGGTGCTGACCGATCGCAACTTCGGCACCACCTTCTTCGAGCCGGCAGGTGGCGGCGACCCGGTGCTCTATCAGCACCTGTTCTGGTTCTTCGGCCATCCCGAAGTGTACATCATGATCCTGCCGGGCTTCGGCATGATCAGCCAGATCGTCGCGACGTTCAGCCGCAAGCCGGTTTTCGGCTATCTCGGCATGGCCTACGCCATGGTCGCGATCGGCGTGATAGGGTTCGTGGTGTGGGCGCACCACATGTACACGGTCGGCCTCGACGTGAACACGAAGATGTATTTCACCGCCGCCACCATGATCATCGCGGTGCCGACCGGGGTGAAGATCTTCAGCTGGATCGCGACGATGTGGGGCGGCAGTCTCGAATTCAAGTCGCCGATGGTATGGGCGCTTGGATTCATCTTCCTGTTCACCATCGGCGGGGTGACCGGCGTGGTGCTCGCCAATGGCGGGATCGACGACGCGCTGCACGACACCTACTACGTGGTTGCGCACTTCCACTACGTGCTGTCGATGGGGGCCGTGTTCTCGATCTTTGCGGGCTGGTACTACTGGTACGGCAAGATGTTCGGCCGCATGCACAGCGAATTTCTGGCGCATCTCCACTTCTGGATGTTCTTCATCGGCGTGAACATCACCTTCTTCCCCATGCACTTCCTGGGGATGAACGGCATGCCGCGGCGCATTCCCGACTACCCGACCTACTTCCAATACTGGAACAACGTCGCGTCGGTGGGCTACATGGTCATCGCCGCCTCGCTGATCCCCTTCATCGCCAACATCATCTACGCGCACACGGTGGGCCGCCGCGCGCCGGCGAACTACTGGGGTGAAGGCGCGACGACGCTGGAGTGGACCCTGTCCAGCCCGCCGCCCTACCACCAGTTCGAGACGTTGCCGGTGATCGAGGATCATCACAGCTACCACGACCACATGCCGCGCGATCCCGGTGTGGCCACTCCCGCGAGAACATGAGGGCAGGCGCAGTTGGTCCGGCCCGCCGCCGGCAGCCGGGCCGACTGCGCATGCTGACAGGATGATGATCACAGCTGCCACGTCTCTGCAGAGCGCCCGACCGGCCGATTGGCGGGATTTTTTCGCCCTGACCAAGCCGCGGGTGATGAGCCTGGTGATCTTCACGGGCCTGTGCGGACTGCTCGCGGCGCCCGGATCACTCCATCCGGTGCTGGGGTTCACCGCCATCCTGTGCATCGCCATGGGAGCCGGAGGCGCCGCCGCCCTCAACATGTGGTGGGAAGCCGATCTCGACCGTCTGATGCGGCGGACCGCGGGGCGGCCGCTGCCGGCCGGGCGGCTCGAGCGGCGCGACGCGCGCGACTTCGGCGTCGCACTCGCGGTGGCCTCCGTCGGCATCATGGGGCTGGCGATCCACTGGCTGGCGGCGGCGCTGCTCGCCCTGTCGATCGTGTACTACGCCGTAGTCTACACCATGTGGCTGAAGCCCCGCACGCCGCAGAACATCGTGATCGGTGGCGGGGCCGGGGCGTTTCCGCCGCTGATCGGCTGGGTGGCGGTGACGAACGAGATCACCGTCATGCCGCTGCTCCTGTTCGCCATCATCTTCATGTGGACGCCGCCGCATTTCTGGGCGCTCGCCCTGTTCGCCCAGACGGACTACGCCAAGGCGGGCATTCCGATGATGCCCGTCGTCCGCGGGGAGAAAGCCACGCGCGCGCAGATCCTGATCTATGCCGTGCTGCTGTGTCCGATCGCGCTCGCGCCCTTCATCATCGGCGCGGCGGGGGCGCTGTACGGCGCCGCGGCGCTGATCCTGTCGCTGGCGTTCGTCGCGCTGGCGGTGCCGGTGTTTGCCGGGCGCAGCGAAGAGGCGAGGGCGGAGAAGCGGCTGTTCGGCTTCAGCATCCTCTATCTGTTCGCGCTGTTCGCGTTGCTGGTCGCGGATGCGCTGCTGGCCCGGGCGGGACTGCTGCAATGACGCCCGACGAAGAAGCCGACCTGCAACGGCGACGCCGAAGCCGCAACCTCGTCGTGGGCGGCGCGCTGCTGTTCTTCGCCGTGCTGTTCTACGCCATCACCATCGTGCGCATGGGAGATTGAGATGGAGGCCAGTCGCAACCTCCGCACCGGTCTGCTGGCGGGCGGCATCGCGCTGGCGATGCTTGCGCTGGGTTTCGCGGCCGTGCCGCTTTACCGCATCTTCTGCCAGGTAACCGGCTTTGGCGGCACCACGCAGATCGCCAGCGAAGCGGACGCTGTGCTCGCGGAACGTTTCGCCCGCAGTGCCGGAACGCGGCCGATCTCCATCCGGTTCGACGCCAGCACGGCCCGTGACCTCCCGTGGTCATTCCGCCCCGTCCAGATCACCGACCGGGTCCAGATCGGCGAACGGGATCTGGCGTTCTACACGGCCCGCAATGACGGCGACCGGCCGATCACGGGAGTGGCCTCGTTCAACGTGTCGCCCGCCTCCACGGGCAAGTACTTCCACAAGGTGCAGTGCTTCTGCTTCACCGAGCAGACCCTGCAGCCCGGCGAGGAGGTGCGCATGCCGGTGCTGTTCTACGTCGATCCCGCCATTCTGGACGATGAGAACGCCCGCAATGTCGAGCAGATCACGCTGAGCTACACCTTTCACGAGGCGCTTGAACCGGCCGCCGGAACGTCTGGACCGGCCGCGGGCGGCGCACTAAGGAGCCAGCAGGCGAGCTGAGAAGGAAGAGCCACATGGCCGGAACTGCCAATCACGACTACCACATCCTTCCGCCCGATATCTGGCCGCTTGTCGGATCGCTTTCGGCGCTGACGTTCACGACCGGGCTCGTGCTGCTGATGCACGACATGCCGAGCCACTGGCTCGTGCTGGGGCTGGGCATCGCCGGCCTGATCGCGACCTTCTATGGCTGGTTCTCCAAGGTTGTCGCAGAGTCGCAGGCCGGCCACCACACGCCGGTGGTGCAGCTGCACATGCGCTACGGCATGATCCTGTTCATCGCTTCGGAGGTGATGTTCTTCGTCGGGTGGTTCTGGGCCTGGTTCAGCTTCGCCCTGTTCCCGAGCGAACTGGCCGATGTGATCGGCGGCCGATTCCCGCCGGCCGCCATCGAGTCGGTCATCAATCCCTTTCAGCTGCCGCTGCTCAACACGCTGATCCTGCTGTGCTCGGGGACGACGGTGACCTGGGCGCACCATGCGCTGATCCATGGCGATCGCGACGGCCTGAAGAAGGGTCTGTGGGCGACGATCATCCTTGGCGTCATCTTTTCGCTGATCCAGGCGTACGAATACGCCATTGCGCCGTTCCCCTTCGGGGAAAACACCTACGGCTCGGCCTTCTACATGGCGACGGGTTTCCACGGGTTCCACGTCATCGTGGGGACGATCTTCCTCATCGTGTGCTTGCGTCGCGCCTATCTTGGCCACTTTACGCCGCGGCAGCATTTCGGCTTCGAGGCGGCGGCCTGGTACTGGCACTTCGTCGACGTTGTCTGGCTGTTCCTCTTCATCGCCGTGTACATCTGGGGCAGCGCCGGCGTTCCCTACCACTGATGGATGAGAATGCCGGGGTGAACGCCGCGCCTGCGAAGGGGCGCATGGCGTTCACCCGTGTCGCCGCAGGTGACCGGCCGTGGTGCGGTATAGGTGCGCCAAAGTCCCTTGGGCTGTGCGGCGGCGCGGGTGGAGCGCACACGTCTGCGGACGAGGCATGACGCTGAGGCAGGTTCCGCTGGTGCCGACCGTTCTGGTCGTCGTGGCTGTGGCGGTCATGATTGCTCTCGGTGTCTGGCAGCTCGGGCGGGCGGAGGAAAAACGCGCGCTCATCGCGCAGTACAGGGCAGCCGTGACAGACGCGCAGCCGGCCGCGTTTCCGCACACCGCATCCGCCGCCGCGCGGGTGCTCTATCGCCGGACGCAGGTGCGCTGCGTCTCCGCCAGTCCGGCGGGCGCCGTCAGCGGGACGAGCGCGGACGGGCGCAAGGGATGGGCGCACCGGGCCCGGTGCCGTGACGCCAACGGAAGGGACGTACTCGTCGACCTCGGCTTTTCCGACCAGCCGGTGGCGCCGTCCTGGAGAGGCGGCTCCGTCGCCGGCGTGATTGCCCCCGGACCCCGGCTCGTTGCCGATCCGCCGCTCGCGGGGCTGTCGCCGCTCCGCCGGCCCGATCCTTCCGATCTGCCGGACAATCACCTGGCATATGCGATCCAATGGTTCGTCTTTGCCGGGGTGGCGGTCGCCATTTACGTGCTCGCGCTGCGCCGAAGGTCCACCGGTTCCTGATCCGGCCGTCGGCGCGGCTTGCCCGCCGTTGCGGGCCGGGCTAGGTGCCCAGCGGATGGACTACATCTCCACGAGGGGCGCCGCCGACCCGGTGGGGTTCTCAGCGGTCGCCCTCGGCGGGACCGCACCCGACGGCGGCCTCTATATGCCGCGCATCTGGCCACAGTTCACGCCTGAACACCTGCGCCGCATGCGCGGGCTCGATTACCCCGACCTCGCGGCGGAAGTGATGGGGCCGATGATCGGCGACGCGGTCGCAGCGCCCGACCTGTCGCGGCTCTGCCGGGACACCTACACCCGCTTCGACCATCCCGCTGTCACGCCGCTCGCGCAGCTGTGCCGGCAGCATTGGGTGCTCGACCTGGCGCGCGGGCCGACCCTGTCGTTCAAGGATGTTGCGCTGCAGTTCCTCGGCCGCCTGCTCGAGCACCTCACCGCGTCGGATCCCCTGCCTCTCGTCATCGTCGGCGCCACGAGCGGCGACACCGGCTCTGCGGCCATAGAGGCGGTGGCGGGTCTTGCCCATGTGGCGATTGTCATGCTGCATCCCGCCGACCGGATCAGCGACGTGCAGCGGCGGCAGATGACGACGGTGCGCGCGCCCAACGTGCACAACCTCGCCATCGAGGGCACCTTCGACCATGCGCAGGCGCTCGTGAAGCAGCTCTTCGCTGACGAGGAACTGCGCGCGTCGATGACCCTGACCGCCGTGAACTCGATCAACTGGGTCCGGATCATGGCGCAGTCGGTGTACTATTTTCAGGCCGCCCTCGCGCTTGGCGCTCCCGACCGTCCGGTCGCGTTCAGCGTTCCGACCGGCAATTTCGGCAACGTCTTCTCCGCTTACGCCGCGTCGCGGATGGGACTGCCGGTGCATCGGCTGGTCGCGGCAACGAACGTCAACGACATCGTGCACCGCGCAATTGCCACGGGCCGCTACGAACGGCGGCGCGTGCAGCAGACGGCGACGCCCTCGATGGACATTCAGGTCAGCTCCAATTTCGAACGGTTGCTGTTCGAGGGAGCCGGGCGTGACGGAGCGCGGATGCGCGGCCAGATGGAACAATTCGAGGCGCACGGATCGGTGGCGCTGGCGCAGGACCAGCAGGCCTTTCTGCGCCCCCTGTTCCTCAGCGAGCGCGTCGAGGGGGACGACATGGTCCGCACGATGGCAGCCGCGTGGGCCGACGCGGGCATGCTGCTTGATCCCCACACCGCCATTGCTCTCGCTGCCGCGCGGCGCCAGCCATTCCCGCCCGAGGTTCCGGTGGTGACGCTGGCAACTGCCCACCCGGCCAAGTTCCGGCAGACGGTCGAGCGAGCCACCGGAACGCGCCCGTCGCTGCCGGCGCGGCTCGGCGACCTGTTCGCGCGCGAAGAGCGACTGGAACGGCTGCCCGCCACCTACGCCGCCACCCGCGACGCGGTGCGCAGAGCGGCGCGCGAGATGGCGTGATGGCGTGGCTCGAGGAATCCCCGCTCCTGATGCGGGGGGCAGGCTGGGCCGACTACGAACTGCTGGACAGCGGCGGTTCGCGCAAGCTCGAGCGATACGGACCTCTGCGCTTCATCCGGCCCGAGCCGCAGGCCTTGTGGCGGCCGCGTCTGCCGCACTGGCGCGCGGATGGCGAGTTTCTCCCCGCCTCGGACGAGGATGGCGGCGGACGCTGGACCTTCGCCTGCGCGCCCGCGCCGCCGGGATGGCCGCTGGCGTGGGACGATGTGCGGTTCACCGCCCGCTGCACTCCGTTCCGTCACCTGGCGTTCTTTCCCGACATGGCGCCGGTCTGGCAGTGGATGCGCGAGCAGCTCGCCGGCCGCCACGATGCGCAGTTGCTCAATCTGTTCGGCTACACGGGCGTCGGCTCGCTCGCCCTGTCGCGGCACGGGACCGTGACGCATGTGGATGCATCGCGCAAATCGGTGGCGCAGGCGCGCGAGAATTGCGCCCTGTCTGGGATGGAAGACCGGCCGATCCGCTGGCTGACGGATGACGCGGTGAAATTCGCCGCCCGCGAATGCCGTCGAGGGCGGCGGTATGACGGGATCATCCTCGATCCGCCCAAGTTCGGACGGGGACCGGACGGAGAGGTCTGGCGGCTGGAGAACGACCTGCCCGTGCTGCTCGAGCACTGCCGATCGCTGCTCGACCCGCGCAGCCGCTTCCTGTTCCTCACCGTGTACGCCGTGCGGATGAGCAGCCTTGCTCTTGGCACCCTGCTGGTGCAGATGCTGGCCGACCTGCCGGGCCGGGTCGAACACGGGGAACTCGTCACTGTCGAGAGCGGAGGTGACGGGCGGCTGCTGCCGACGGCCATCTTCGCGCGCTGGTCCAATCACGATTGAGTAACTGACATGGCCGAGACGCTTACGCTGGAGGTCGCCGATCTCGAGGTCGACGTGCTCACCGGCATCTACTCCGAGGAAACGGGCAAGCCGCAGCCGCTCCGCATCACCGTCACCGCGGAGCTGCCGGCCCATCACCGCTACGCGCCGGACACGCCGCTTTCGGCCAGCAAGAACTACATGGACCTGAAATTCGCCGCGACGCAGGCCCTCCCGCCGGGCGTGCATTTCAAGCTGATCGAAGCAGTCGCCGATCACATCTGCGAAACGCTGTTCTTCCAGGACGAGCGGATCACGGCGGTGACGGTCAAGATCGTGAAGCTGGCCATCGCGGAGAACGGGGAGAAAATCGGCATGACCCTGCGGCGCGAGAGGCGCTGAGGGATGCAGCGCGTGGTCAACGTCACGGACCTGCCGACGGGCGCGCTCGAAGCCGCGTGCGCGTTTCACCGGGCATGGGTTCCGCAGGTGATGGACACGCTGCGCCTTGCCGGTTCCCCGCTCGATTCCGTGCTGATCGTCCTCCCACCGGCGGGGCACGCACACCGCGAATGGCGCGCCGCGGCCATGCGGATGCTGGCACGCGAGGCTGCGCCCATTCGCGTCAACGGCATCGCTCTGGAAGACGACGCCGACGTGCTGGAACGCTGTCGCCGCTTCTTCGAGCAGGCGCCGGGGGTGACCGGTCATTACCTCCCGATCGAGCCGGCTCGTCCCTGACCACAGCCGGGCGGGGTTTCAGCGGAGCGCGGTTTCCAGCGGTGCAAGCGCCGTGCGCTGCTGCGCGACGAGAGCGGTTATCTGGCTGCGGGCCTCGCCGACTTCCTCTGTTCCCTGCATGGCGTTGCTGCGCTCGACCAGCAGCGCGTCGATGTCGGCCAGCGCGAACACGGTTCCGCTGCCAAGGGTCTGAAGGTTTCCCAGGGCAATCTGCGCCGCGGCGTAGGCGTCGCTGTCGATGCCCGCGCGGGCACCGGCCGCCACAGCGCGCCGGGTCGCCGGCAGAGCGGCAAGGAAACGCTGGTGCGCGCTCCGGGCGCGAGCGACGGCGTCATCGAGGCGCGCGCGCGACGCGGCATCGAGCGGCGAGGTGTCGACGAGCGCCAGCGCCTCCTGCGCCGAGGCGCGCGCATGGTCGGGACGCTCGGCCGGGCGCAGAGCGAGCGACGGATAGTCGGTCCGCGCCGGAGCGCAACCGCCGAGCAAGGGCGGCGCCAGCAGCGGGACAAGGAGCGCACCAGTGGCGCGCGCGAGGAGGCGGAAACGCATCGCCTGCGCCTAGCAGCCGGCTTACGTTCTGTCAGCCGCCAGAGAACGCGGCGGGTCGGTTGACTTGCCCGTCCCGGTCGCTTATCGGCCTTGGCTTCGGGCGCACCCGCGAAGGTGTGCTGCGTCATGCCGTCCCGGCGGGGCGGCGACACCACAGATCGGAAGTGAGTACACCATGTTCGCAGTCGTGCGCACGGGCGGCAAGCAGTATCGGGTTGCCGCCGGAGACAAGATCGCCGTTGAGAAGCTGGCCGGCAATGCCGGCGACACGATCACCCTTGGTGACGTGCTGCTGGCCGGCAAGGGCGATTCGTTGCTGGACGCGGCGAGCACGACCGTATCGGCCGAGATCATCGCCCAGGCTAAGGGCGAAAAGGTCGTGGTGTTCAAGAAGCGGCGCCGGCACAACTATCGGCGCAAGAACGGCCACCGGCAGCAGCTGACCCTGCTGCGGATCGTTGCCGTCGGGGACGACCGTTACGACCCCGCCGCCGCAAAGGCGGCACAGGGCGAGGCGCAGCCGGAACAAGCGACGCCGGCGGCAGATCAGGCTCAAGGATAAGTTCGGATGGCACACAAGAAAGCAGGCGGCTCCTCGCGCAACGGCCGCGACTCGGCAGGCCGGCGGCTGGGCGTCAAGAAGTTCGGCGCGCAGGAAGTGATCGCCGGCAACATCATCGTCCGCCAGCGCGGGACCAAGTTCTACGCCGGCAGCAATGTCGGCATGGGCAAGGATCACACGCTGTTCGCGCTGTCCGACGGCGTGGTGCGTTTCCACAAGGGGCGGCTCGGCCGTCAGTTCGTCTCCGTCGAGCAGCACGCCGCCGCTGAGTGACGCCGGTTGGCGGCGCGGTGGCGGCGCGGTGGCGCGCGGGCGGCGCGCGATGCCTGCGCGGCAGACGCGCCGTTCGTGAAGCGCTCCGCTGCCGGAGCCAGAGTACGAAATGCACAGCCGCAAGCGCCTCAACGCCGGTGCCCTGCGAGAGCAGGCACTCGACGCAGCACGGACCCTGCTGATCGAGGCTGGCCCGCAGGCCGTGACGCTGAAGGCGGTCGGCGCCCGCATTGGTCGCACTCACGCCAATCTGCTGCACCATTTCGGTTCCGCCGCGGGGCTTCAGGCGGCGCTGGCCGCGCACCTCGCCCAGACCGTCTGCGCCACCATCCGCCAGGCGGTGAGCGACAGCCGGGCCGGGCTGGGCAGCCCGCGCGCGGTGGTGGACCTGACCTTCGACGCCTTTGACGGCGAGGGCGCGGCGGCGCTGGCCGGGTGGATGCTGCTGACCGGAAACGAAAATGCGCTGGATCCGATCGTGGAGACGATCCATGCGCTTGTCGATGACATCAGCGTGGGGACGGACGGGTCGGGAGACGTCGACCCCAAGGGTATTCACGAGGAGACGCTTCACCTCGTGCTGCTGGCGATGGGCGATGCCATGCTCGGGGCGCCGCTGGCCCGCTCGCTCGGGCTCCCGCGAGACGTGGTGCGGCGAAGGGCCGAACTGATCCTCAAGGAGCGGGTGAGTGACGGCGTTCAGCCGTCCGGATGAATCGCATTGCGCTGCCACTGCGGGATGGGAAGCGCCGCAAGGTCCTCCACCCTTCGGTGGTCGACGGCCATGCCAAGCTCCTCGTGCACGATGCGGCGTCGCTGAGGGTCCGAAAACTCCAGCGGCAGCACCGCGAGCCGGCGGTTGATCTTCTGCCGCCAGTTCATCCGCGCCGTGTTCTCCTGCCCGACATAGCACCCCTTGGTGAACGACACGCCGTTCAGTTCGGCGGCGTTGGTCTCCAGCCACAGGATGTCCGCCATTTCCGCCGCACCCTCGGGAACGCCGCAGGCAATCCGGTGCGCGGTCCAGTCGGCATCGGCGGTGCCATCGACAACCTCGCCGCCCGCCGCTGCGAGCCAGCGCCAGCCGAGCGCGGCGAGGCGCGGATCGCGCACGGCGCCTGCCACGGGTTCAGGCGACCAGTGAACGGCAACGTCCTGCGCGCGCGCGATGCTGACGGACCGGCGCAGCCGGTACAGCGTCAGCCGCTTGACGAGGGCATCGGCGCTCGCCGCCTCGCAGTCGAGGGCCAGCGCGTCCTCCCATTTCCACACCACCATGTCGAACAGCGTCTTGCCCTGCGGGCTGAGCAGCCCTGCATAGACCGGCAGTGACTGGCGAACATCGTTGGTGAGCAGGTCCTGAAGGAAGGCGTGCGCCTCGTCGCCGCCGGTCTGCGACCGGACCAGAACAAGGGCGCGCGACGCGAGACGGGTGGCGGCCATGGGTGACAGATAGGCGTGAACGCGCCATGGCAACAGCCATGACCGATCTGCGCGACCAGCTCACCATTCGCCGGCCCGACGACTGGCACCTCCATCTGCGCGACGGCCCGGTGCTGCGCGATGTCCTGCCGTACACGGCGCGCGTGTTCGGGCGGGCGATCGTCATGCCCAACCTCTCGCCTCCCGTCACGACGACGGCGGCGGCCCGCGCCTATCGCGACCGCATCCTGGCCGCGCTGCCCGACGGAAGCGATTTCACGCCGCTGATGACCTGCTATCTCACGGACGAGACGCAATCGGGGGATCTGATCGCCGGATACCGCGACGGCGTGTTTGCCGCCGCCAAGCTCTATCCTGCCCACGCGACGACGAACTCCGCAGGCGGCGTCACCGACGTGCACGCGATCATGCCGGTCCTCGAAGCGATGTGCGAAGCCGGGATGCCGCTGTGCGTTCATGGCGAAGTCACGGATGCGGCGATCGACATTTTCGACCGCGAGGCCGTGTTCATCGACCGCGTGCTCGCGCCTTTGCTGGACCGGCTGCCGGACCTGCGCGTGATCTTCGAGCATGTGACGACCCGACAGGCGGTGCAGTTTGTCGATGACGGCCCCGCGAACCTTGCCGCCACGATCACGCCGCAGCACCTCCACCTCAACCGCAATGCCATGCTGGTCGGGGGCATCCGGCCGCATACCTACTGCCTGCCGGTGCTCAAGCGGGAGGAGCACCGCCTCGCCCTGCGCCGTGCGGCCACGTCGGGTTCGCTGAAATACTTCCTCGGCACCGACAGCGCGCCGCACCTGCGGGCGACGAAGGAGAGCGCGTGCGGCTGCGCCGGGATCTTCAACGCGCCGCAGGCGCTGGAGAGTTATGCCGCGGTGTTCGAGGAGGAGCAGGCACTGGACCGGCTCGAGACCTTTGCCTCGGTCGCCGGGGCGCTGTTCTACCGGCTGCCGCTCAACACCGGCACCGTGACCCTGCGTCGCGAGCCGCAGCAGGTGCCCGGCGAGATCGCCGTGGCCGAAGAAACGGTGGTGCCGTTCCACGCCGGCGAGACGCTGCGCTGGAGGATCACGCCGGCGTGATCGCGCGGGCGGCAGCCGCCGCTGCCCGGCGCTGCAGCCAGAGGTCGGCGATGAACAGTGCCGCGGCGCACCAGATGAACGCAAAGCAGATGGCCTGAGCCGGTTGGAGCGGCTCGGCGAACACGGTGAGGCCGAGCACGAAGACGATGCTGGGCGCGAGGAACTGCACGAAGCCGAGGGTCGAGTAGGGAAGCCGCCGCGCAGCCGTCGCGAACAGCAGCAGCGGCACGGCCGTGACGAGACCGCTGGCAAGGATTGCAGCGTCCCGGCCCGGATCGACCCCGAGCGCAACCCCGTGACCTGCGCGGGTGCTCAGCAGGATCAGCCCCACGGCAAGCGGCAGCAGCAGGAGGGACTCGACGGTCAGTCCCGGCACCGAACCGACCGGCACGCGCTTGCGCACGAGGCCGTAGAGCGCGAAACTGACCGCCAGACCGAGGCTGACGAGCAGCGTTCCCGCAGCGCTCCACGCCAGCACCAGCACTCCGGTGCCAGCCAGGGCAACGGCCCCCCAGCGCAGCCTGCTGAGCCGTTCCCTGAGGAAGATCGTGCCGAGCAGGACGTTGAGCAGCGGGTTGATGTAGTAGCCAAGGCTTGCGGCCAGAACATGCCCTCGCTGCACCGCCCAGACATACAGCACCCAGTTCACCGCAATGAGGATGGCACTCACCGCAAGCCATGCCAGGACGCCCGCCGAACGCAGGGCCGCGGCGAGCGCCGGCATCTGCCGCCGCGCGGCGACGAGAACGAGGCACGCCGGCGCCGTGAAAACAATCCGCCAGCCGACGAACTCCAGCGCGGGAACCGTCGCCACAAGCAGCAGATACAGGGGCAGAAACCCCCAGATCGCGTAGGCGCCGAGAGCGGCAAGGAGGCCGCCCCGTTCCCGCTGCGCCGGAGCGTCAGCCCGCATCGTTCGCTGCACACCATTTCGTAAGACAGCGGCGGCACAGAGATGATCCTGCCGCAGCCTGACAGCCGCGTTGCATAGTGTTCAGAATAGAGAGCCTAGACATGAACGCAGCAGGCGAATTGCTGATTCGCCGCTCGGGGAAAGAAAGGTCGACGACAATGAACACATTCGCAAAAACGCTCACCGCTTCCACGCTGGCCCTGCTGGGCGCCGGTCTGGCCGTTCCCGCCACGGCAGCGACCACGGGCACGGGTCTGGTCACGGGCATCACTGCGTCGTCCTTCGCACCGGCCGGCATCTGGGAGGACAGCGTTGCCGAGCATCGCCGCGGTCACCGGCACCGGCACAATCAGGATTACGGGCGGCGTGCATATGACGATGCGCGGTACCGCGAAGCACAGGTCTGGCGCGACCGCGACGGCACCCTGCGCTGCCGCCGCAGCGACGGCACCATCGGGCTGATCGTCGGTGGCGCCGCCGGGGCCCTGCTCGGGCGCGAGATCGACCGCCACGGCGACCGCACCCTTGGCACGGTGCTCGGCGCCGCTGGTGGCGCGATCCTCGGCAAGGAGGTCGCCAGCCGCGTCCGCTGCCGCTGAACCCGGCAGCACTCCTCTTCAGTCGTGCCCACCCACGGCTGTGGCACGGAGCCACGACGGTTCCGTGCGGGCGCCCTCTCACTGCCAACAGGCAGGGGAGGGCGCCCTTCTTCGTTGAAGCGCAGGCGCGCCGCCATCAGCCTTGCCGCAGGCCGAGAAGGATGGAGGCGCGAGGCTGTTCCATCGTGTTGCTGGCCACGGGATAGGCGCAATAATCGGCGGCATAGAAGGCGGCGGGACGGTGATTGCCCGACAAGCCGATCCCGCCGAACGGTGCGGCGGACGAGGCTCCGCTGGTCGGCCTGTTCCAGTTGACCACCCCGGCCCGGATCTCGGTCCAGAAGCGCTCGAAGTCTTCGGGCGCTCCCCCCACGAGCGAGGCGGACAGGCCGTAGCGGGTGGCATTCGCTTCCGCGATCGCCGCATCGAAGTCGGCGACGCGGATCACCTGGAGCAACGGGCCGAACAGTTCGATGTCGGGGCGCTCGGCGATGCCGGTCGCATCGAGGATGCCGGGTTCGAGGAAGGGAAGATCAGGGTCGATGCGGCGCATGTGGCGCAGCGGCCGGCCGCCGCGGCTGATGAGGGTGAGAAAGCTTTCGCTCAGCTGGTCGGCCGTGTCGTTGTCGATCACCGGACCCATAAAGGGTTGCGGATCGGCGAGCGGCTCGCCCACGATCAGCCGGTCGGTCAGCTCCTTTACGACGGGCACGAGCGTGTCGAAGAACGCGTCGGGCACGATCAGCCGCCGCGCCGCCGTGCAGCGCTGGCCGGCGGTGGTGAAGGCTGATTGCACAACCAGCGTCGCGGCATCCTCAACCAGTGGTGTGGGCAGGACCACGATGGGGTTGTTTCCGCCCATCTCCAGCGCGACGATCTTGCCGGGATCGGACGCCAGCGCACGGTTGATCGCCACGCCCGCGCGGGCCGATCCGGTGAACAGCACGCCGTCGACGCCTGCATGAGTGACCAGCGCCTTGCCCTGCTCCGGGCCGCCATGGACGATCTGCACCACATCGGCGCCGATCCCCGCCTCGTGGTAGCAGCGGACGAGGAATTCCGCCACGGCGGGGGTCTTCTCGCTCGGTTTCAGCACCACGCTGTTGCCGGCGATCAGCGCGGGCACGATGTGACCGTTCGGCAGATGGGCGGGGAAGTTGTAGGGGCCGAGCACCGCCATGACCCCATGCGGCTTGTGCCGCACGAGCGCGGTTCCGTTCATCGCCGAGTCGAGCCGGGTCTGCCCCGTCCGGCGGGCGTATGCGGTGATCGAGATTTCCACCTTGGCCGCGACCGACTGCACCTCGGTCAGCGCCTCCCACAGCGGTTTGCCCGTTTCCCGCGCGATCAGCTCCGCGAATTCCGATTCGTGCCGGCGCACCGCGTTGGCGAACTGCCGCACCAGTTCGATGCGGCGTCCCAGCGGCTCGCGCACCCAGCGGGCATAGCCGCTGCGCGCCGACGCGACGGCGGCGTCCACGTCTCCGGCATGTCCGCGCCAGACCAGCTCTCCGGTTGCAGGTTCGGTCGAGATCAGTTCCTCCGCCACGGTCAATGTCCTGTCCCTGAGGTGTGCAGCCGCCCGTGCGGGCTGCCGTGATTTGCTTGTGGCTTGCCGGCTGGAACGTGTCCGGCCGGAGCCGGCGCGGGACCGAGCATCCGGCCAAAGGCGCGCGTCCGCTCGACATGGAGGCGCAGCGGCGCCCAGTCGTCCTGTGTAGCGATGGCGTTCCAAAGCCGCTCGACCTCTGCGTGGACAAGCATCGGCGGCTCCGCCGCGTACGCGGATGCGTGGGTGTCGGGCGTGCCGAGCACCTCGTGGCGGGCGAGCGCGCGGGCCACTGCGTCGGGGCGGGTGTCGACCTGCCGGGCGCGCCAGAAAAAACGGTCCGGCGCCTCGCCGCTCTCGATCATGTGCGCGACACTCGCGCGGACCACCGCTTCGTCCGCCTCGGCATCGCGGCTGGCATGACCCAGCCGCCAGCACCAGCGCCGTCCCAGATGCCGGCGGTACAGAGGCTGGAACTGCTCCAGCACCGCCACAAGCGCGGCGGCCGGGGCGAGCGGCTGAAGGGCGACGGCAAGCTGTCCGCAGTTCCAGCTGATCGCCTCGGGCTGGCGACCGAAGGCATAAAGGCCGGCGTGATCGAAGTAGGCGGCGGTGAAGCCCGGTTCCCAACGGGGCAGGAATCGCCACGGCCCGTAATCGAAGCTTTCGCCGGTGACGTTCATGTTGTCGGTGTTGAGCACACCGTGCACGAAACCGGCCACCATGTAGCTGGCGGCAAGGTCGGCCAGCCGCTCCACCACCTGATAAAGGAACTCGACGGCCGGCAGGGCGGCGTCGGGAATGGTGTCCGGTGCGGCAGGTCCGGGGAAGTGCCGTCGGCAATAGTCGACCAGGGCAGCGAGGTGTTCCGTCTCGCCGAGGACGAAGAGGCGCTGGAACGTTCCGATGCGGATATGTCCGTGGCTCAGCCGCGTGAGCACCGCGGCGCGCGTGGGCGAGGGTTCGTCATGCCGCTCAAGCGCCTCGCCCGTCTCGATGATCGCGAAGGTCTTGGACGTGTTCACGCCCAGCGCGTGGAGATGTTCCGTCGCCAGCCATTCGCGGACCGCGCCTTGCAGGGTCAGCCGGCCATCGGCCGTGCGCGAATAGGGGGTGCGCCCCGAACCCTTCGTGCCGAGGTCGAGCAGGCGGTCCTCCCGGTCGCGCAGCTGCGCAAACAGGAAACCGCGGCCGTCGCCGATTTCCGGATTGTACACCCGGAACTGATGCCCGTGATAGCGCAGGGCGAGCGGGCGAGAGAGATTGCCGGGCAGCGGCCGGAAGGCGGCGAAATGATCCAGCCATGCCGTGTCGTCGAGGTGGGACAATCCCACCTCGGCCGCCCAGAGGTCGTTGCGCAGGCGCAGCTGCGGTGCGGGAAACTGTGCCGGTTCGACAACATCGCCGATCCAGTGCGCCAATTCCGCCAGTGCAGGGCATGGGCGGTATGGAGCGGGCGGAGCGTCGGCGTGCATGGGAAAACGCCATGCAAACCATTCGGGTCACTTGCAAGCCGCGTGGCCAGCCGCCAAACACCGCGCTGATCGCCGCATCCTCGAGGAGGGCCCGCATCTCGGTTCAGGATCACGCGTTCCGGTCCGCATTCTGGAACACGCAAGACGGTTTGCGCCTGCACTATCGGCGCTACGACCCCGCTCGCGGAGGCGTGCCCGGCCGCCCGCCCGTCATCTGCCTGCACGGCCTGACCCGCAACGGGCGCGACTTCCACCGCCTCGCCCTGTGGCTTGCCGAGAGCGGATGGGAGGTCATCGTGCCGGACATGCGCGGCCGCGGCCAGAGCGAGCGTGCCACCGACCCGTCCTCCTACGCCGTCGAACAGTATGTGCGGGACGTCGACCGCCTGCGCACCCGGCTCGGGATCGACCGCTATGTGGCCATCGGGACGAGCATGGGGGGGCTGATGACCCTCGTCACGGCGGCGACCGAACCTGACGTGCTGGCGGCGGCCGCGCTGAATGACATCGGTCCGGAGGTGGAGCCGGAAGGCCTGCGCCACATCCTTGGCTACATCGGCCGTCAGGAAAGTTTTCTTTCGTGGAGTGATGCCGCCGAAGCGCTGCGCCAGGTGCATGGGCAGGCTCATCCCGCATTCTCTGAACAGGACTGGCTGGACATGGCCCGGCGCACGATGGTGGAGGACGACAACGAGCGCATCGTGTTCGACTACGATCCGGCAATCGCAGCTCCGCTGCAGAGCAACGGTCGCAAGGAGGCTGCCGTGCCGCCCGACCTGTGGCCGGCCTTCACCCGGCTGAGCGCGAGGCCGCTGCTTCTGATCCGCGGTGCCCATTCCACGCTCCTGTCCGCGCGCACCTTTGCGCGCATGCAGGGCGCGGCGCCCGCCGCGGCGACGGTGGAGGTGGCGGACGCCGGGCATGCGCCGACCCTCGACGAGCCGGAAGTCCGCGCAGCCCTGGCGACGATGCTGGCGCGGGTCGACTGATGGTGCAGGGACGACCATCGCGAGGAAAGGCTCCCGTGCGGATCCTGCACGTCCTGCCCCGTCCGGAGGCGACTGCGGTCACGCGGACGAGTCAGCTGCTGCGGATCTTCGGCGGTGAATTCCAGCACACGCTCTGGGGCGAACCCGAGCAAGTCCGGCGGATCGCGTCCGAGGCCGGAGTCAACGCTGCCGCGGTGGACCTGCCCTATCCCGAACAGACGCGCTGGCAACCGGGGGCGCTCCACCGCCTCGCGCGCGAGATGTTGACGCACGATCTCGTCGTCACCCACGGGTTCGCGGCCATGACCGTCGGCATGGCGCGCACGATCTTCTCGAAAGCCTACCCCTTGCCCCCGCTCGTCCATCACGAGTGGGACCACCAGCCCCGGATCACCACGGCGCAAAGGCGGCGGCGCAACTGGTACCGGCGGATTGCCCTTGGCCGCGCGGCGGCGCTGATCGTGGATTGCGAGCCTGTGCGTCAGCGCGCGCTCTCCGACTGGGATCAGCCGCCTCGCCGCGTGCATCTCGTGCCCGACGCCGTCGACCTGGCCGCATTCGCCAAGCGACCGCGCCCGGACGCGCTGCCCCGTGTGGTGAAGCGTCCGGACGAGCGGTGGGCGGTCCTTGTCGATGCCGGGCAGGATCCGGCGCCGGGTGCCGCGGCGGTTTCGGCTCTGGCAGCCATGCCGGGCGAGTGGCACCTCGTGCGGGCTGGCGCCTCTCAGGGCGAACGCGCCGTCGCCGACGCTGCGGATGCGACCGGCATCATCCACCGGGTCCACACGCTGCCGGCGAACCTGCCGCTCGCCGCGCTGGCGGGGCTGGCCGACATCGTGCTCGTGACCGGAAGCCACGGGGCGGAGCGCGCGGGGACGCTCGCGGCCATGGCGGCGGGCAAGCCGGTGCTGCCGCTGGAGGGCACGGGGGCTGCGGACATGCTCTCCCCCGCCAACAGGCAGCTTCTGGCCGGTCAGGATCGGGTCGAGGGCGCATTGGCGGCCTTGTCGGGTGACGAGAGCTTGAGAAGGCGCATTGGAGTGGACAACCAGCAGCGCGCGCGCGAGGTGCATGATCTTCGGGCTCTGGGTGCGTTCTATCGCGGGTTGTTCGACAGCGCGCTGGCGCTGCGTCCGCGGCCGGAGGAGGCGACGGCACGCTGACCATTGCTCTTGCCCGGTTGCGCCAGTATGTCCGCCCGGTTGCCGGTCCGGCCCGCCAGCTCGCGAGGCGTCCCCGACCGTCCGGCTCGATCCAGGCAGAGGATGATTGTGAGCAAGCCTCCTGAAACGTCCATTCCGATGCGCTCGCCGCCGCTGTCGCCCGATGCGGCGCGGGCGGAGGAACTGCGTCGGCGTCGCGAAGCCGAGAGCGAGGCGGCGCTGCGGGAAATCGACGAGGCCTATCGACAGGACCAGATGGCCGAGTTCGGCCGCCGGTATGGCAAGCCGCTGCTCGCCGGAATCCTTCTCGCCCTCGTCGCTCTCGGCGGTTTCCTGTTCTGGCAGCACCGGCAGGAACAGGAGCGGGAGCGCGGGTCCGAGGCGCTGGTCACGGCGCTTGACCAGGTCGAGGCGGGCAATCTCGCCGCGGCGGAACAGGGGCTGGCACCCGTTCTGGCGGAAGGAAGCGACGGCGCGCGGGCGCTTGCCCGGATGCTGACGGCCGGGATTGCGGCGCAGAACGGCAATGCGCGGCGCGCGGGCGAAGAGTTCGCCGCGATCGCCGATGACGGCAGTGTTCCGGCCGAATTGCGGCAACTCGCCCGCATCCGCCAGGTGGCCCTCCAGTTCGACCAGCTGCCGCCGCAGCGCGTGGTTGCCCTGCTCGCCGATCAGGCGCGTCCGGGGCAGCCCTTCTTCGGCAGTGCCGGCGAGCTCGTCGGCATGGCTCTCCTGGAACAGGGCAACACCCAGCAGGCCGGTGCGCTGTTCGGGCAGATCGCGCGCGACGCGGCAGTGCCTGAGTCGCTTCGGTCCCGCGCGCGCCAGATGGCGGGCCTGCTCGGCGTCGACACGATCGAGGACGTGCGCGAAGTCATCGGCCAGCAAGGTGCCGTGCCGCAAGGAGAGGCCGGACCCGCGGCTGCGGCGCCTGCCGCCGAATGACAGTCGCATCTGTGACCCACTTTTCGCAAACCGGATCAAACGTGATGAGCGCCTTGCTGACCAGGAACACCTTTGCCGCCGTGGCGCTTGGCCTCGTGCTTGGCGGCTGCAACAGCGGTGTGTTCGGCCGCGCCGAATCCCGGCAGACGCCCACCGTCGGGGAGCGGGTGCCGATCCTGTCGCGGATCGAGAATGCGGTCACGGCCGATCCTTCGCTCGCCGCGACGCCCGTGGCGCTGCCCGCGGCGCAGCAAAATGCCGAGTGGGGACAGGCCGGAGGCAATGCGAGCAAGGCCATGGGGCACCTCGCCTTGTCCGCGGCGCCGACACAGGCGTGGACGGCGCAGATCGCCGGCGCCACCAACCGCCGTCGGCTCGCCGCGGCGCCGGTCGTCGGCGGTGGGCGGCTCTTCGCGATCGGTACGGATGGGATGATTCGGGCCTTCGACGCCGCGACCGGCGGCGCCGTGTGGGCCTTTCGCCCCGAGGTCGCGGCCAATGTCGCGGATGCGCTGTTCGGGGGCGGGGTGACCTATGCCGATGGCCGGGTCTACGGCACGCTCGGAACCGGCGAGGTCATGGCGCTCGACGCGGCCACCGGCGCGCTCCTGTGGCAGGTGCGTCCGTCCGGGCCGCTGCGCGGTTCGCCGACGGTCGCCTTCAACCTCGTCATGGTGATGACGCAGGACAACCAGATCCTCGCTCTCAACGCCGCGAACGGCGCGCTTGAATGGCAGGAGTCCGGCTCCTCGGCGCAGGCGGGCGTGTTCGGCGTGGCTGCTCCCGCGGCGGCTCAGGGCACGATCGTGGCCGGTTACTCCTCGGGCGAACTCGTCGCTTACCGCTACGAAAACGGCCGGGTGCTGTGGTCGGACGCGCTGGCGCGCACCTCGATCTCGACCGAGGTCGGCGCGCTGACCGACATCGACGCCGACCCCATCATCGAGGGCGGACGCGTGTTCGCGCTGGGGCAAGGCGGGCGCATGGCGGCCTACGACCTGCTCTCCGGGCAACGCGCCTGGGAACTGAACCTCGCGGGGATTTCGACGCCCGCGATTGCAGGGAACTGGATCTTCACGCTGACCGACGACGGGCGGATGCTCGCCATCGCGCGGGGGAACGGCCGCATCCGCTGGATCACTCAGCTTCAGCGCTACCGCAACGCGGAGAAGCGCACTGGCCCCATCTTCTGGACCGGGCCGGTCCTGGCCGGGGGGCAGTTGTGGATCGCCAACTCCGAAGGGGCGGTCATGCGCGTCAATCCTGCGGACGGAGCGGCGGTGCCCTTCGTGTCACTCGGCCAGCCGGTCAGCCTCGCGCCGGTCGTCGCCAATGGCACGCTCTACATCCTGGACGACAGCGGCAGGATCACCGCCTGGCGGTAGCTCAGGCGGTCAGAAGCTGTCGCGATAGACGCGGGAGACATCGCCTTCCCACTCGCCGTGATAGCGGTCGAGCAGGGTTCGCGCCGGAACCTTGCCGCTCTCGACGATCTGGTGAAGCGTGTCGAGGAAGCCGGTCTCGTTGTCGCCGCTGGCATTCAGGCGCCGGCGCGCCGTCAGGCCGGCACGGGCAATCTCCAGCACGCGTGCGGCAAGCGGGCGCAGAGTGCCGCCGCCGGGCACCGGCGCGTCGAGGGCAAGCCGGGGCACCGCCATGCGCAGCGCCTCGCGTTCCTCGACGGTCCAGTGCTTGACCAGATCCCAGGCGGCATCACAAGCGCTGCTGTCATAGAGCAGCCCGACCCAGAACGCCGGCAGGGCACAAATTCGCGACCACGGGCCACCATCCGCGCCCCGCATTTCGAGGAAGCTCTTGAGACGCACCTCGGGGAAGGCGGTGGAGAGGTGGTCGATCCAGTCGCTTTCGCGCGGCAACTCGCCGGGCAGAACGGGCAGCCGTCCGGCGAGAAAGTCGCGGAAGCTCAGCCCGGCCGCGTCGAGGTAGCGCCCGTCGCGGAACACGAAATACATCGGCACGTCGAGCATGTAGTCGACATAGCGCTCGTACCCGAAGCCGTCCTCGAAGACGAAGGGCAGCATGCCGGTGCGATGCGGATCGGTGTCGGACCAGATGTGGCTGCGGTACGAGAGGAAACCGTTCGGACGACCTTCGAGAAACGGCGAGTTGGCGAACAGCGCCGTGGCGAGCGGCTGAAGCGCAAGACCGACGCGGAACTTCTGCACCATGTCCGCTTCGGACCCGTAGTCGAGGTTCACCTGGATGGTGCAGGTCCGCAGCATCATGTCGAGGCCGAGCGAACCCACCTTCGGCATGTGGCGCAGCATGATGGCATAGCGGCCCTTGGGCATGACCGGCAGTTCGCCGCGCGTCTTGTCCGGCCACATGCCGAGTCCGAGGAAACCGACGCCGAGCCGCTGCCCGATCGCCTTGACCTGATCGAGGTGCCGGCCCGCCTCGGCGCAGGTTTCGTGCAAGGTTTCGAGCGGACGGCCGGAGAGTTCCAGCTGCCCGGCCGGCTCGAGGCTGACTGTCCCGTCTGGACCGCGCATGGCGATCACGTTGACGGTCCCGTCCGGGCCGGTTTCCTCCACCGGTTCCCAGCCGAACTCGCGCAGGTTCAGCAGGATGTCGCGGATGCCCCCCGGCTCGCCATAGGTCGGCGCGCCATGATCGGCCGTGCGGAAGACCAGCTTCTCGTGCTCGGTGCCGATGCGCCACTGTTCCGGGGGCTTGGCGCCGTTCTCGAACGGGGCGAGGAGCTGCGCACGGGACTCGATGACGGGATCGGCCGCTGCCGAGGTTTCGCGCGTGCTCATGGCCCAACGCCGTTACGGGTCCGGCGCCGAAACGCAATCCCTCGGCTTGGCCCAGTCCCCCGCCGCGCCCATCCACAGCGCCGTTGCGGCAATGGCCGCGGTCTCGCCGCGCAGGATCCGCGGGCCGAGGGTGACCGGCCGCGCCTGCGGCAAGCCCCGGATCAGCGCGCGCTCCGCCGTGTCGAAGCCGCCCTCCGGTCCCACCAGCAAGGCGGCGGGAGAGGACGGGGCGCGGGAAAAGGCGCGCAGGGCGGGCGGTGCGTCGCCCGCCTCGTCGGCGAAGAACAGGAGGCGTTCCGCCGGCCAGTCCGCAAGCAGCGCTGGAAGGGGTTCCGGGGTGTGCAGGCGGGGCAGCGCGGTGCGGGCGCATTGTTCGGCGGCTTCGACGACGACGGTCCGCGCCCGGGCCAGGTTGAGCTGGCCGGCGACGCAGCGACGGGTGAGCAGCGGCCGGATGGCGGCAACCCCCAGCTCGGTCGCCTTCTCCAGCACGAGGTCGTAACGGTCCTTCTTGAGCAGCGCCGCGCAGAGCCAGAAATCGGGAGTGGCTTCGCGCCCGCGCATGTTCTCCACCACCTCCAGCGCGATGTGGCGGCGATCGGCCTGGATGACGCGGGCGGACCATTCACCCGTCTCGTCGTCGCACAGGACGACCGCGTCACCGGGGCCGAGGCGCATGACGCGCAGGAGATAGTGCGTCTGGTTGCTGTCGGGCTCCACCTGCGCGCCGCGGGCAAGCGGACCGGGCACGAAGAGGCGCGGAGCGCTGCGCGGAGGCCATGCGGGGGTGGCGGGCATGGCCGCATGGCCTAGCGGCATCCGGCGCCCGGCGGAAGACCGGCGCCGTCCAGCCACAAGAAGCACGGCTCGCGGGACACCCGCCTCGCCGCTCTTCCGTGCAGCCCCGCCGGCGGTTAAGGACACGGGCGTGACCCCCATCGTTCCCGACAGCGAATACCGCCGCCCGGTGAGCCGGCTTCCCGCCCTTGCCCGCGATCTGGCGATGCTCGCGCGCTTCGACCGGCCGATCGGCTGGTGGCTGCTGTTCTGGCCCTGCGCCTGGGGCGTGTGGCTCGCCGGAGTAGGTCTCCAGCTGCCGATGGTGGCGTGGCTTCTGCTGGGGAGCGTGGTGATGCGCGGCGCGGGATGCGTGTACAACGACATCCTCGACGCGCGTCTCGATGCGCAGGTGGAGCGCACCGCGTCCCGGCCACTGGCCGCCGGCAGGGTGAGCCGCCGTGCAGCTTGGCTCTGGCTCGGCGTGCTGCTCGCCGCGGGGCTGCTGGTGTGGCTGCAGCTCGGTTGGCCGGCGCGACTTGTGGCGCTCGCAAGCTTGCCGCTGGTCGCAGCCTATCCGCTGATGAAGCGGATCACCTGGTGGCCGCAGGTCTGGCTCGGCCTTGTGTTCGCGTGGGGGGCCTTGGTTGGCTGGGTCGAGGTGGGCGGCGCACGCTGGGACGTGCTGGCTGCCCTGTACCTTGGCACCGTGTTGTGGGTGGTGGGCTACGACACCGTCTATGCCCTGCAGGACCGGGAGGATGACGCCCTGATCGGGATCCGGTCCTCGGCGCGTCGGCTGGGCCGCAGAGTGCGCGCCGGCGTCGCCGTTCTCTACGCCGGCGCGCTTTCAGCCTGGGCCGCCGCTATCCTCCTTCTGAGGCAGGATTGGGTGGCGCTGCTCGCCCTTTTTCCGGCGGCAGCGCACCTTGGATGGCAGGTGTTCCGGCTCAGGCCCAACGCGCCGGAAGGCGCCCTCCACCTGTTCCGTTCGAACCGGACGACCGGCGCGCTCGTGGCCGCTGCCTGCCTCGTGGTCGGCAACGCCTAGCAGCCGACCGCGTGAGCCGAACGGCTGGTGGCATTCGCGCGCACTGTTTCGCGGCTCGGCCATTGATTGCTCACGTGAAAGGAGTGGTCATGACATTCAACAGAGTGCTTTGCCTTGCCCCGCTTGCTCTCGTCGCGGCTCCCGCCGCTGCGGCTGACCGCCCGCCGACACCCGCAGAGCGGACCCAGATCGAGCGCGTGCTGACGGAGGCGGGCTACGTCCGCTGGGACGGGATTGAGCTGGAGCAGGACGACGGCCGCAGCTACTGGGAGGTGGACGACGCGCGGCGCGCCGACGGTTCAGTGTGGGATCTCAAATTGGCGCCGCAGACCTACGCGATCATCCGCACGGACCGGGAGGACTGATCTTCCCCTGGCGCGCCGGATCCGCTGCCTTCGGGCGCGGACTACGGCTCCGGCGCAAGCCTTGCGTCGAGGTCGCGCGGGCGGGTGAAATGCGTGAGCGTTCCGCCCGCCGCGACCGCTTCGCTCCACGGCCCGTCTGGCAGTTCGATGATGGCGAAGGTCGCGGTCGGGAATTTCTCCTTCGCGGCATCAAACAGCGCGTTTTCGGCATCGGGTCGCACAAGAGTCAGCACAAGGTTCTGAAGTCCGGGGTTGTGGCCGACGAGAAGCACCGACTGCACCGTGTCGGGCAAGGCGGAAAGCGCGTCGGCCAGCACCTCTGCCGAGGCGAGATACAGCGCGGCATCGAAGGTGATCTCGGCGTCGGGAAGTGCACTCGCCGCGGTGAGGCGCACCCGCGTCGCCGTTGATGCCAGCACCAGTTGCCAGTCGGTGCCTTCGGCGGCGATATGCTCGCCCATCAGCTTTGCGCCGAGGCGGCCGCGCCGGTTGAGACCGCGATCGTGATCGCGCTTGTCCTGGTCGGACCAGTCAGACTTGGCATGCCGCAAGAGGCCAACCCGTTTCATCCGGCATTTCCGTTCACGAGAGGTGGCATAGCCAGAGGCAGGGACGATTCCGGCTGCGCCTCTGATAGCCGGAGAAGCGCCTCAGACAAGGGCACGCGTGAAACCGGCACGTCGGGCGGGAACGCATCGAGGAACCGGCTGGGCATGGCGGGCGAGAGGAGCACGACAGTCCCCCGGTCCCCGGCGTGGCGGACAAGGCGCCCGAACCCCTGCGCCAGCCGGCGACGCACGATGCGCCCGTCATATGCCGCTCCGCCGGCTGGATCGGCGGCCCGCCGCGCCCGGTGGAGGATAGTCGGGCGCGGCCAGGGCACCTGATCGAGAACCACGCAGCGCAGCGAATGTCCAGGAACGTCGACCCCGTCGCGCAACGCGTCGGTGCCGAGCAGCGATGCCGCCGGATCGTCACGGAACATGTCGGTCAGGGTGCCGGTGTCGATCGGATCGACATGCTGTGCGTAGATCGGCAGACCGGCCCGTGCCAGACGATCGACGATGCGGCCATGCACCGCCCGCAGGCGCCGGACCGCGGTGAACAGGGCAAGGACGCCGCCGCCGCTGGCCTCGATGATCTGCGCCAGCGCACCCGACAGGGCGGCCACGTCCCCGCGCGCGATGTCGGTGACGATCAGAACCTGTGCCTGATCGGCGAAGCGGAACGGGCTGGCGACGTCGACGAGGGCGGGCGCGCCGGGCAGATGCGTGGCGCCGGTGGTGCGGCGCGCCTCGTCCCAGTCCGGCCCGGCGGCGGTGCGGCCGCACAGGGTCGCGCTCGTCACCAGCACGCCGTGAGCCGGCTCGAGCACGGTGCGGGCAAAGGGCTTCATCGGATCGAGCCAGCGCCGGTGAAGCCCGACGTCGAATTCGCGCTGGTCGTTCCGCTCCACCGCCAGCCAGTCGACGAAATCGGGATCGGCCGGACCGCCGATGCGCGCCGCCAGCGTTGCCCACGCCGTCACCATGTCGATCCGCCAGGCAAGCGCCTGCCGCGCGCCGTCGAGGCGGCCGCGACCCGCCGGGTCGAGCCAGTCGGGCGGGTCCGCAACGACGCTTTCGAGCCGCTGTGCCAGCCGCATCATCGGCCGGGCGAGCGCGTCAAGGGCATCGCGGGTCTCTTCCGCATGGGTGATCAGCTCTGCCGGGAGCTGCGCCGCTTCGGTCTCGATCGCGTATCCCGCATCGACCCCACCGCTGGCATCACGCGCATAGGTCACCGCACGGACCGCCGCCAGCAGGCGCTCCACCGCACCGCACGGCTGGTCCGTCTGCACCCGGTCCAGCCACCCATCGGCAGGCAAGGCGTCGGCCGCCTCAACCGCATCGGCCAGCGCCGCGGCGCCGTCCTCGTCGGCTGCCGCGACATCGGCGAGCCGGACGGCCAGTCCGCGGCGCCGCCCGCGGCCCTGCCGTTCCGGTCCGAGCAGCCAGCGGCGCAGTTCAAGGCATTCCTGTCCGGTCAGCGAGGCGCCGAAGGTCGCATCGGCCGCATCGAACACGTGATGGCCCTCATCGAACACGATCCGCATCGGTCGCGAGGAGGGGTCCCGCCCGCGGGCGGCGTTCACCATCACCAGCGCGTGATTGGCGATCACCAGCTCGGCCTCGCTGGCGGCGCGCACGTTCCGCTCGATGAAGCAGCGGCGGTAATGCGGACAGCCGGCATAGACGCATTCGCCGCGCTGGTCGGTCAGCGACGCGATCCCGCGGCGGCGGAACAGCGTGCCCAGCCAGCCGGGCAGATCGCCGCCGATCATGTCGCCGTCGCGCGTGTAGCGCGCCCAGCGGGCGACAAGCTGTGCCAGAATGGCCGCGCGGCCGCCAAACCCCCCTTGCAGCGCGTCCTCCAGATTGAGCAGGCACAGGTAATTTTCGCGCCCCTTGCGCACGACCACCGGGCGCACGCCGTCGGCACGCCGTTCCGGCCAGGCGCGCGCGGCCTCGGCGCGGAGCTGGCGCTGGAGGTTCTTGGTGTAGGTGGACACCCACACGGTCCCGCCCGACCGCTGCGCCCAGAGGGATGCGGGGGCGAGATAGCCCAGCGTCTTCCCGGTTCCGGTCCCCGCCTGTGCCAGCACCAGGTGAGGTTCCGCCCTCCGGTCACGGGGCGCGAACATGGCGGCCACGGCGGCGGCATAGTCCTGCTGACCCGGCCGCTGCTCTGCTCCGGCACCGGCGAGTTCGGCCAGTCGTGCGCGCACGTCGGCGGCACTGAGCGAGACCGACGTGGGCTGGGGACGCTCCGGCGTCTCTTCCCATTCCGGGAGCACGGCAAACAGCGACCGCTCGGCTGTGGCGGGCGCGGTCATCACCGGCCTGAGCAGACTTGCCCAAGGCCAGCGCAGCCGCGACAGGGCCGCGAGTGTCGATGCTGCCCCCTCGCGCTCGGGCCAGAGCGGGTCGCCGGCAACCTCGAGGAGCGCGCCGGCGATGAGCCGCAGCGCCGCCGGCCCGTCGCCCTCGCTCACCACCCCCGGCTGTCCCACCGCCGCGAGTAGTCCTGCGACGGTGGGCACGCAGAAGCGGGCCGGATGCACGAAGGCGAACAGTTCGAGCACATCGAGGCCGGACAGTTCCGGATAGCCGAGGCGCCGCGCCAGGACGGGTGCGTTGATGACAAGGTGCGGCGTGTCGGCCGCCGCGGCGATGGCGGTCCCCCGGTCGACCTCGCGCGTCTCTCCCGCCGGGCCAGCGAGCCACACCCCGGCATGGCTGGCATAGAGGGCGGGAAGGTCGTGCGGCGCGGTCATCGAGCCGCACATGGGCCGCCGCGGTGCAAAGGGCAACGCGGGCGAGGCGCAAAAGGCAACGCCGGGGAGGCGCGACGTCAGTCGCGGCGCACGGTGGTCGTGCGGATAATCTCCTCGTCGCCGCTGGGAGCCGGCCGGCGGGTGTTCTTGACGGTGCTCATCAGCGCCACACCGAACAGGACGACCGCGCCGATGATGACCCAGATCTGCGGCACGCCCGCGGTCAGGGCGCCGTAGGCGAGGCCGCCGATGACCAGAAGGAAGCCGAGCAGGTAGACGATGGACGTGTTCATGACCCTCTCCCGTTGTCGTTTGCCGCGGTTATCGCGCGAACGCGGGATTGCCGCAACGGTCTTGAATGTGCGGGCCGGTTCGGCAACAGCCCGGCGATGACCGGAACCATTCTTGCCGAAGCCGCCCGTGCCTCCAAGGCCTGGCCGTTCGAGGAAGCCCGCAAGCTGCTGAAGCGCTATCCGGACGGCCGCAAGCCCGACGGCTCGCCTGTGCTGTTCGAGACCGGCTACGGTCCGTCCGGCCTTCCGCACATCGGCACCTTTCAGGAGGTGCTGCGCACCACGCTGGTGCGGCGCGCGTTCGAGGCGCTCATCGGGGCGCGGCCCGAGGACGGCCGGACGCGGCTCGTCGCGTTCTCCGACGACATGGACGGGCTGCGCAAGGTGCCCGATAACGTGCCGCGGCGTGACCTGCTTGCCGGCCATCTCGGGCAGCCGCTAACGCGCGTGCCCGACCCGTTCGCCGCGGGCCATGCGAGCTTCGCGCACCACAACAACGCCATGCTGCGCGCTTTTCTCGACCGGTTCGGCTTCGATTACGAGTTCGTGTCCGCGACCGAGCGCTACACGTCAGGCGCATTTGACGCGGCCTTGCGGCAGGTGCTCCGCTGCAACCAGGCGATCCTCGACATCATGCTGCCCACGCTGCGTGACGAGCGGAAGCGGACCTATGCGGCCGTTCTGCCCATCTCACCGACCAGCGGGCGCGTTCTTCAGGTGCCGGTGGAGGTGGTCGATGCCGAGGCGGGACTCATCCGCTTCACCGACGAGGACGGCACCCTCGTCGAGCAGTCCATCCTTGGCGGCCGGGCGAAGCTCCAGTGGAAGGTCGATTGGGCGATGCGCTGGTACGCGCTGGGCGTCGACTACGAGATGTACGGCAAGGACCTGACCGACAGCGGCGTGCAGTCCGGCCGGATTGTCGAGGTGCTGGGCGGACGCAAACCCGAAGGGCTCATCTACGAGCTGTTCCTGGATGCCAAGGGCGAGAAGATCAGCAAGTCGAAGGGCAACGGCCTCTCCATCGAGGAGTGGCTGACCTATGGCAGCGAGGAGTCGCTCGGCTACTACATCTTTCCCAATCCCCGCTCCGCCAAGCAGCTTCATCCGGGTGTGATTCCGCGGGCGGTGGACGATTACTGGCAGGCGCGCGCGCTGCTGGCCGAGCAGCCGCTCGACAAGCAGCTCGGCAACCCGGTGTGGCACCTCGCGCGCGCGAATGGGGGATTTGACGGCGCGGAGGCGCCGGGGGCGGGGGACCGGCTGCCGGTCAGCTTCGCGCTGCTCCTCAACCTTGCGGGCGTGCTTGGCGCCGCGGCGACGCGGGAACAGATGTGGAGCTATCTCGCGCGCTATGTTCCCGGCGCTCGGCCGGACCAGCACCCCGAGCTGACGCGGATGGTGGACCATGCGCTCGCCTACAACCGCGACTTCGTGGCGCCGGGGCTGCACCGCCGCGCTCCGCAGGGGGCGGAGGTTGCGGCGCTGCGCGCGCTCGATGCGCTGCTTGCGCGCGTCGACCCGGACATCGCGGCGGAGGAGCTGCAGACGCAGATCTACGAGATCGGCAAACAGCCGGAATACGGCTTCGCCTCGCTGCGCGACTGGTTCCGGGTGCTGTACGAAACCCTGCTCGGCAGCGAGCAGGGGCCGCGCATGGGCAGCTTCATCGTCCTCTACGGCATCGCCAACACGCGCAGGTTGCTCGCGGAAGCGTTGAAGTCGGCGTGACGGTCCGCGCTCGGCTCAGAGCCAGCTCCGCGTCCGGTACCATTTCGTCAGCACGTATTTGACGCCGCGGATCACCGGCGTTCCGGCATGGATCGTCGCGTGGTTCGGCGTGCCGTCAGGCGCGGCGTTGTTCCAGATCAGCAGCACGCCCGGCTGCGGGGCGATGTCGATGCCGAGCGCGGTGAAGGATGTCGCGCCGCCTTCCTCGACCGTATTGAGAAACGCCATCGCGGTCCAGCTGCGCTGTCCGCCGCGGGCGGCCTCGTTCTGCCAGTAAGGCTGGTCGGTGTGGAACCAGTCGCAGTGCGGCTTGAACTCCTGACCCGGAGCGTAGCGCTGTCCCTGGATCGTTTCTCCCCACTCGGACGCGATCCCGAGCAGGTCGTCGATCCGGCGCGACACGGCCTGGACGAAGGGATCGGACGGCTCGAAGTCGCCCGAATACGAGGTTCTGAAGCCTTCGGTGTTCGGAGCCTCGTACAGCGCGCTCGGGCGCGCCACCGCATCGATCATGCCGATGAACCGGTCGCATTCCGCGGGCGTCAGGAAGTCGCCGACGGCAAAGATCTCGGCGCCGTCGACGGGAACGCGGTAGACTTCCGGCGATGCCGCCAACCGCTCGCGCACACGTTCGCCCGTGTGGCGCAGCGCGTCCTGATCTGGTATGGTCTCCGCAGCCATGGCGCATGAGATACCGCAAGAAGGGCAGCGGGCAAACCACCCGAACGGCCTGCCTTCATCTGCCTCCCGCTACTCGGCCGTGGCCATGGCGCTGCACTGGATCATGGCCGCGCTGATCGTCTGGAACCTCGCCAGCATGATGCTGACGCCGCAGGCATGGGCGCGGACCCTGCTGCCCACGCACATGGCGGTGGGACTGACGGTGCTGCTGCTGTCGCTGGTCCGCCTCCTCTGGCGGCTGACGCATCGCTGGCCGCCTCTGCCCGCGACGATCCCCCTGTGGGAGAGGCGCCTCGCGCGCGGCTCCCATGCGCTGTTCTATGTCCTCATGCTGGCGGTGCCGCTGAGCGGATGGCTGATGGTGTCGGCCTCCAGTGGTCGCGCCGTGAACTGGTTCGGGGTGGCGAGCATCCCGCCGCTGCCCGTCGCCAGCTCCCGGTACGCGGTCGCGGCCTTCTACGAGATGCACGAGATCGGCGCGACTCTGATGGCCGGCCTGCTGCTTCTTCACGTCGCCGGGGCGCTCCGCCACAGCCTGCCGGACGGCGGGACACCGCTGCTCCTGCGCATGCTGCCCCGCCGCTCCGCCTACCAGAAGAAGTCGTAGATGACGTCCACCACTTCGCCGCTGCGCAGATCGACCAGCAGCACGTCGTCGTAATAGCGGACCCAGCGGTAAGGACCCCAAACTTCCGGCAGGCGGTACCGCCAGGGATCGTTGATCCAGTAACGGCTGCTGTAGAACAGCGGCGCGATCTGGATGCCGATGCGCAGGCGGCTGTAGCTCCAGCCACGGTGCGGCGCATGGTAGAGACCGGGGCGGAACAGGCGCTGGTTCAGGCTGCGGTGACGGTACCAGTCGAAGCGCGGATCGCGGCGCCAGCCATACCGGTCCCAGCCGCGCGCGCCCGCGTCGCGGCCGTTCCAGCCCTGTCCGCGCCAGCCCTGTCCGCGCCAGTCCTGTTCCCTCCAGGTCTGTCCCCCCCAGCCGCGCCGGTCGTCATCGCGGCGGTCGCGCCACCCGCCACGGTCATCGCGATCCCGCTGACGGCCGTCTCGGTCCCATCCGCGCCCGTCGCGCTCCCACCCGCGATCGTCGCGTGCGCGTTCGCCGCCGCGCCATTCGCCCGGCCGCAGCGCGCCGCCGCGCCCGTCGCGAGTGCGGCCGTCACTCTCGTCGCCGCGATCGCGCCACTGGCCTGCGCCGGTCTCGCCGTCACGCGCGCGCCGGTCCCACTGGTCCTGCTGCCGTGCGGCGCCGCTGCTGCCACGCCGTTCCCAGGCAGCTCCGTCACCTCGGCGCGACGGCTCCGCGCCGTCGCCGCGTCCCGCTCGGCTCTGCCGCTCGCGCGGCTGCACGGCCAGCGGCTCCACCGGACGCTCCACCTCCGGCTGCCCGCCCGTGCGGCCCCGCTGTCCAAAACTTTCCGGCTGGGCCGCCGCTGCCGACAGCGGCACGAGCGATGCCGATGACGCGGCCGCGATGATCAGCCCGCGCGCCAGCCTGTCGAACCCGATCTTCATGTCCGATCTCTCCTGCACCGGCCGCGCCACACCCAGCGGTCCTGTTTGACGATGACCCCGTCATGCGCCTACGGCGCTGACGCGATGCTGAACCCGATGGCAACCTTTCTGTTCATGTCATCATTTTTCTAGATGAACAACGAGATCACAGATTCTGGCGTGGCGACGGGTCTGGCCAAAATCCTGGCGGATGTTGCCGGGCGTCTCGCCGCCGCGCCGCTCAGCGCCCGTGATCCGCTGCACGTGCCCGCGGTGGCGACCGCCGATGCGCGGGTGCGCGGCATGGTGCTCCGGGGAGTGGACACGACGCGCTGGACCCTGCGGTTCCACACGGACAGCCGCGCGCCGAAAGCGCGGATCATCGAAACGCAAAGCGCGGTCGGCGTGCTGTTCTATGACCGCGAGGCACGGGTGCAGATCCGCTGTCAGGGGACAGGCGCGGTCGTCCGCGACGGAGCGGAGGTGGATGCCGCGTGGGAGGCGGCCACGGCCTTCGCCCGGCGCTGCTATCTGGGGCTTGCGCCGGGCGCGGTGACGGGCCGACCCTCTTCCGGTCTGCCGGACTGGGTCGAGGGCGTTCGCCCGACTGAGGAGCAGCTGCTGCCGGCTCGGCGCAACTTCGCCATTCTGTCGGTGACGGTGGACGAGATCGACTGGTTCACCCTCGCGCACACCGGCCACCGGCGCGCCGTGTTCCGGCGCGACGATGGCTGGCGCGGGGAGTGGATCGCGCCCTGACGCCGGGCGCGGGCGGCGAAGGCGCCGAGACATGGACCGCCTGTGACACGGTCCAGGCAACACTCACCCGCCCGCGCGGCACGCGGAGAGCGCAGCGCCGCGGGTGTGCGCGTCTCCTTCGCGCCGCGTCAGGACAGCGGCCGGATGGCCGCAAGCTCACGGCTCGCGGTCATTACCGGGTCAGCTTCTTGTAGGCGAGGCGGGTTGGCCGGTCGGCCGCATCGCCGAGACGGCGGCGCTTGTCCTCCTCGTAAGCGGCGAAGTTGCCCTCGAACCACTCGACATGGCTGTTCCCCTCGAAGGCGAGGATGTGCGTCGCCAGCCGGTCGAGAAAGAAGCGGTCGTGGCTGATCACCACGGCGCAGCCGGCGAAGTTCTCGATCGCCTCCTCCAGCGCGGCCAGGGTTTCGACGTCGAGATCGTTGGTCGGCTCGTCGAGCAGCAGGACATTGCCGCCCTGTTTCAGCATCTTGGCCATGTGCACGCGGTTGCGCTCGCCGCCGGACAGCTTGCCGACGTTCTTCTGCTGATCCGGCCCCTTGAAGTTGAAGGCGCCGACATAGGCGCGCGTCGACATGTCGTGGCCGTTGACCTTCATGTAGTCGAGCCCGTCGGAGATCTCCTCCCACACGTTCTTGCTGCCGTCGAGATGGTCGCGGCTCTGGTCCACATAGCCGAGCCGGACGGTCGAGCCCATTTCGATCGAGCCGCTGTCCGGCTGCTCCTTGCCGGTCAGGATCCGGAATAGCGTCGACTTGCCGGCGCCGTTGGGACCGATCACCCCGACGATGCCGCCCGGCGGCAGGGTGAAGGACAGATCCTCGAACAGCAGCTTGTCGCCATAGGCCTTGCTGAGGTTCTTCGCCTCGATGACCTTGCCGCCAAGGCGTTCGGGCACCTGGATGACGATCTGCGCCTTGCCGGGCCGCCGGTCGGCCTGGGCCTCCTGCAGCTGCTCGAACTTGCGGATGCGGGCCTTGCTCTTGGTCTGCCGCGCGGCCGGAGTCTGCCGGATCCACTCCAGCTCCTCGCGCAAGGCCTTGGACCGGCCGCTCTCCTCGCGCGCTTCCTGCTCCAGCCGCTTGGCCTTCTTCTCGAGATAGGTCGAGTAGTTGCCCTCGTAGGGGTAGTAGCTGCCCCGATCGAGCTCGAGGATCCAGCCGACCACATTGTCGAGGAAGTAGCGGTCGTGGGTGATCATCAGCACCGCGCCGGCATACTCCTTGAGGTGGTTCTCCAGCCACTGCACACTTTCGGCGTCGAGGTGGTTGGTCGGCTCGTCCAGCAGCAGGATCGAAGGCTTCTGGATCAGCAGGCGGGTGAGGGCGACCCGGCGCCGCTCGCCGCCGGACAGGTCGGTGACCGGCCAGTCCCCCGGCGGACAGCGCAGCGCCTCCATGGCGATCTCGAGCTGGTTGTCGAGCGTCCAGCCGTCGAACGCGTCGATCTTCTCCTGCAGCTCGGCCATCTCGGTGCCGAGCGCGTCGAAGTCGGCGTCGGGCTCGGCCATCAGCGCGGACACGGCGTTGAACCGTTCCACGAGATCGGCTGTCTCCCGCGCACCGTCCTTCACATTCTCCAGCACGCTCTTGCTCGGATCCAGCTCCGGCTCCTGCGGCAGATAGCCCACCGTGATGTTCTCGCCCGGCCACGCTTCGCCGGTGAAATCCGTGTCCAGACCCGCCATGATCTTCATCAGCGTCGACTTCCCCGCGCCGTTCGGGCCGACAATCCCAATCTTGGCCCCCTGATAGAACTGGAGGCTGATGTCCTTGAGCACCGGCTTGGGCGCGCCGGGAAAGGTCTTGGTCATGTTCTTCATGACGAACGCGTACTGCGCGGCCATTGGTCGGTCCTTCGTGCTGTGCGGATCGGGGGCGGAGTTGCCGGGCCATCTAGGGTGTTCGCGGGCGCCCGGCAAGCGGAGGCGGCGCGGTCCGCCATTGCCGCCGCTGCCGCGGAGCGTTAGCACCGCGCGCATGACGCGCTTTCATCTCGCCGCCGCCCTGTCGGCGCTCGCCATTCCTCACGCCGCCATCGCCCATGTGCCCGCCACTTTGGCGCAGGCGGCCGACACCGCCCTTGAAAACGACGGGATCGCCTGGGACTTCGTCGAAGGCATCACCACCGAGGTCGGACCCCGCCAGGCCGGCACCGAGGCGGAGGCGCGCGGCCGTGCCTGGGCGATGCGCTGGCTTGCGGCGCAGGGCTTCGCCCGTGTCGCCGAAGAGCCGTTCACCATGGACACTTGGATCCGGGGCGAGGAGCAGGCCGCGATCACCGCGCCGTTCGCGCAGCGGCTGGTGGTGACGGCGCTCGGCAATTCGGGCGCGACCGGGCCGCGCGGGCTTGAGGCCGAAGTCGTCTATTTCCCCAGCCATGCCGCGCTGCAGGCGGCGCCGGACGGAAGCCTTGCCGGCAAGATCGCCTATATCGGCCACGCCATGCGCCCGACGCAGGACGGATCGGGCTACGGGTTTGCCGGTCCCGCGCGCTGGACCGGGCCGGCGATCGCGGCGCGCAAGGGCGCGGCGGCGGTGGTGATCCGGTCCATCGGCACGGACCATCACCGCGGCGCCCACACCGGCGGCACCACCTTCCCCGAAGGTGTTCGGCCCATTCCGGCGGCGGCACTGTCCAATCCCGATGCCGACAATCTCGAGCGCATGTTCCGCCGCGCCGCCGGTCAGCCGATCCGGATGCGCCTCGTCCTCACTCCGCGCCAGCTTGGCCGGACCGCGAGCGGCAATGTGGTGGCCGAGGTGCCGGGGCGCGACCCGTCGCTGCCGCCGGTTCTGCTCGCCTGCCATCTCGACAGCTGGGATCTCGGCACGGGGGCGGTGGACGATGCCGCGGGGTGCGGCATCATCGCTGCCGCCGCCCTGCATGTGGGCCGGCAGGGCACGCCGCTGCGCACGATCCGGCTGCTGTTCGCCGGGGCGGAGGAGACGGGGCTGTGGGGCAGCCGCGCCTACGCCGAAGCACACCGGAACGAGCGCTTCGCCGTGGGGCTGGAAAGCGACTTCGGTGCCGACCGCATCTGGCGCCTCGACACCAACTTCACCGAAAGCAACCCGGCCCTGTATCGCCAGCTTGCCGCGGCGGTGGCGCGCTTCGGCGTCGCGCCGTCGCGCGAGGTGGCGACCGGCGGCGCCGATCTCAACGTCATCCGCGAGCAGGGCGGCGCGCTTGTCGATCTGCAGCAGGACGGAACCCGCTATTTCGATCTCCACCACACGCCCGAGGACACGCTGGACAAGGTCGACCCGGTCCAGCTGCGGCAGAACGTGGCGGTGTGGACGCAGGTGGTCGGGATCCTGGCGAACACGGCGGGCGAATTCCGGCCGGCCGAGTGACGCTGCCGGACCCGGGCGCTCAGAGGGCGAGAGCGGCGGCGATCACCATGCCCCCGCCGCGTTCTTCGCCCCGGTTGCGGCTGTAGGCAAGGTCGAGCGTCGCCTGCTGCGACAGCTGGTGCCGCACACCCAGCTGCCACACCGGCGCCTGGCCCTGCGTGAGCAGCACTTCCCCCTGCAGGCTGAGCGTGTCGGGGCGCACGTCAAACGCCAGGCGCAGCCCGCCCGTCGGCACGGTGCGCCGCGCGTCCCAGTCGCGGATCAGGCCGGCGTTGGCGTGAAGCCGCACCCGTTCATGCGCGCCCACGCTCATCAGGCCGAGCAGGGTCGTCTCGCTGCCACCGTCCCGGGCGAGGTTGACGCCGTGCTGCAGCCCGGCGCCAAGTTGCACCTCGCCGGGCGCGGGAGGGTCTTCGCCCGCGCCGCGTTTCACCTCCAGCCCGACGACCCGCGCGGCGCTCTCGCCAAAGCCGCGCTCAAGGGTCGCGGTGAACTCCCACAGCGGAGTCGCGGCTGGGGTGAAGGCGGGGGTGAGCACCACCAGCCTCTCCCGCCCGCTGAACAGGATCAGCCCCTCGACCTGCGCCCGCCCGGCCGGGGTGACGAGGGCGTCGTCGATCAGGAAGGCGCCGTTGGCGAGCCCGGCAACCGGCCATCCTGCCGTGCCGGCCGCCGCCAGCGCCAGCGACCAGCGGAGCGGCCGGCGCGCCGGCAGGGTTGCACGCTTCCGTGCCGCGGCGCGCAGCTTACTCGTCCTCGTCCACCGGCTCGAAGCGGTTGAGCGGGATCTTGAGAAACGCGCGTCCGTCGCACTCGGGGTCGGGCAGCCGGCCACCGCGGATGTTGACCTGCAGCGCCGCCAGCATCAGCGCGGGCAGTGGCAAGGTCGCGTCCCGCTTGGTGCGGGTGGCGACGAACTCCTCCTCGCTGATGCCGTCCTTGACGTGGACGTTGTCGGCCCGATGCTGCGCAACGGTGGCCATGCACATCGGGTCGCGCCCGTCCTTGCCGTAGTCGTGGCCGACGAACAGCGCGGTGTCGTCCGGCAGGGAGAGGATCTCGCGGATGCTGCGGTACAGCGCATGGGCGTCACCGCCGGGGAAATCGGCGCGCGAAGTGCCCGCGTCCGGCATCATCAGGGTGTCGTGCACGAAGGCGACATCCCCGAACACGTAGGTGATCGACGCCATGGTGTGTCCGGGCGAAAACAGCACCCGCCCGTCGAGCTCGCCGACGCGCAGCGTGTCGCCGGCGGCGAACAGCCGGTCCCACTGGCTGCCGTCCGCCGGCAGGTCGGGCAGGCAGTAGATGTCCTTCCAGAGCTTCTGCACGCCGACGACCTTCTCCCCGATGGCGCGCGGCGCGCCGTATTTCTCGGCAAGATAGGGAGCGGCGGAGAAGTGGTCGGCGTGGGGATGGGTATCGAGCACCCATTCCACCTTCAGCCCCTCGTCATCGACATACCGCGCGATGGCATCGGCGTTGCGGGTGCTGGTTGCGCCCGCCTTCTCGTCGTAGTCGAACACCGGGTCGATGATCGCCGCCGCGCGTGTCGCCTTGTCCGCCAGCACATACTGATAACTCCCCGTCTTCTTGTCATAGAATGCCGCGACACGGGATTTCTCGCGTTCGAACACGTCCATGTTCTGCTCCGGTTGATGTTGTCGTGTGCTGGCGGGGGCGGATGCCCGGTTCCTCAGGACCAACGTCGCAGCCGGCGATTGGCTCCGCGTTGCTGCGCGAAGCGCGGCGTCCTGAACCGCGGCGGGCAGCAAGCACCGGCCGTGCGGGACCGGCGGCTCAGCCCGTTGCCGTGTTCCGCTTTCTTCCCCGGCGGACCAGCCTCATCCTCAGCCCCGGCACGGCCATGAAGGCGATGAGGGCAAGGACGACGCCCGCGACAACCGCGTTCTGCGCCAGCCGGCCGACCGGGAACAGGAAGTTCCACTTGTGCGCCAGGCTGAACACCAGCCGTTCTGGCTTCTCCCAGTCCGACACCCGGTCGACGAGGACACCTGCACCGGGATCGACGAACAGGCTGGCGTTGACGGGGGTGCCGTAATCGACCCGCCACACCGGCAGCCGCTTGTTGCGAAAGTCGTAGTCGTGGCTGAACCTCGTGACCAGTTCGACGCTGCGGACCGCACCGTCGGGTGCACCGGTGAAGCGGCGGGCGATGGCCAAGGCCAGATCCCTGTCGCCCGACACGGCGGGTTCGCCCGTGGCGGCGTCGAGGAGGATCGCCGGACCATCGGGCCTGATCCCGGCAAAGCGCGCCTCGCGCATCTCGGCGTCGGTGGTGGGCACCCGGGCGGAGGCGGGCGCCACCGGCGCCGCGCCGTGGTCATGCCCGCTCCGGCCGCTCTCTGCCGCCGCAGCGGCGTCGGCCGGACCGTGATCGTGCATGCCGCCGCCCATCGCGCCTCCGGATGGCGCAAGGGCGATGCGGTAGAGCGGCTGGCCCTCAGCCCCCTCAACCAGCGCGACGCCGGCGATGCGGCGTCCTTCGGCAAGGCGCGCCCAGTCTTCCTCGACCGGCCATCGGCCGCTTGCCACGTCGATCGGCCGGCCCATCGCCAGATTGCTCACCGCCGGAGAGACGGCGGACTGGACGAGGTGATACAGACCCGAGGCGGAGAACAGGATCAGGGGCAGCGCCAGCACGTAGCCGGCCCGCCGGTGCCATCCCCGCGCGCCCGGCAGGCGCGCCTTGCGCCGGATCGTGACCAGCATGGCAAGGCCCGTCAGCGCGATGGCGAGAAGGCTGCCGACCATCAGGAAAATTACCGCGACCCGCAGCCAGCCGAGCCTCTCGGGCACCCATTCCCACGTGTGCAGCGTCCGGAACACGGCCTGAAGCCGGTTCTTGGTGTGGTTGTTCACCGCCGCGAGGCTGGATGTTTCCGTGTGGACATAGGCGGTCAGGCCGTCGTCGCCCGCAAAGCGAAGCTTCCACACGGGCAGCAGCCGGTTGACCCACGGGTAGTCCGCGTCGAACGCCGTCTGCAGCACGGCCGACGTGACCGCGCGGTCGGTGGCAAGGTAGTGGCGGGCGAGGAAATCGGCCTGCGCTTCGTCGCCGTCGGCGATCTCGGCGCCGTCTGACGGGCGGAAGTAGCGCCGCTCCGCCAGCGGCTGCGTCGTCACCTGCCACAGCACCCCGCCTCCGGCGGCCGGCACCGTCTTCACCGCCACCGCCTCGGCAATGCCGTGGCGGGCGAGGGTGGTCGCAATGGGCTGCGCGCCGGCAAGCGCGACCGTCGCGCGCGGCGGCAGGAACTGCGCCTGCTGCGGACCGAACAGCACCATCGCGACATGGGTGAGGCCCGACAGACCCCAGATCAGCAGGCTGATGCCGCCCACGATGGCCAGCACCCGGTGCTTGGACAGGGACCAGCGCGCCGTCGTGTTCTTCATGCTCATCGCTGCATCCCCTTCCCGAACATGGCGCGCAGGCCCGCGAACACGGCGCGCCCCTGACCCGGCGTGTAGAGCGCCTCGTTGGCGAGACGCTGGTTTGCGTTGGTGGTGACGTTTGCGATGAACACGGTGTCGAACAGGTTCTCCACCGAACCGAACAGCTCGAGGGTCCGCGTCAGGGCTGCTCCGGCGGTCAGCTGCACGGTCGTGTAGCCGGGCGCCCGTTCGGTGTTGGCGTAGTCCGCCCACGGGCCGTCGGGGATCCACCGCACGGTGGCCGAGAGGTGGAACCTGTCCGTCTGGTCGAAGCGGGCTTCGGTGACCAGCACGTGCCGCGGCACGCCCGCCAGCCGGTTGTCGCCATAGATGGGGTCGTTCGCGAAGGCGAAGTCGTTGAGAGTGTAGGCCGCGCTCAGCCGCAGCGACTGGCCGCGCGCCTCCAGTGCCGTCCTGAACGGCCGCAGGTCGAGGCCGAGTTCCAGCCCCCGGTGGAGGGTGCGCCCGCCATTCGCGGTCACCGTCACCAGTCCCCGCGCCCCCGGCACGGCAAGATCGAGGAACTCGTTCTCCAGCTCCGCGCGGTAGAGGGCGACATCCCAGGCGACGATTCCTGCTTCTCCGCGCGAGCCGATCTCGACCACGGTGGCGCGCTGCGGCGCGAGGGGTGCGAAGGGGAAAACGCCGCCGCTCGTCACATCGGCGAGGCTCGGTGGCTCGAAACTGCGGCTGATGTTGCCGAACACCTGAACGTTCGGGGCTGCATCCACCAGCAGGCCGATGCGCGGATTGAACTGGTCATGCGCGACCCGCCCCGTCACCGTGTTCAGGATCGCGGTCACGTCGCGCGTGGCGCGGGCATATTGCCCGCCGATGACGAGCGTTGCCGCGTCCGTGATGCCCAGATCGGCCCGCCCGAACACGGTCAGCGTGGCCGAATCCTGATCGGAGCGCGCACGCAGCGCGCCGCGCTCGCCGGAGACGTTGGCAAAGATCTGTGCGTCGTTGCTCGCGAAGGCGGTGATCGCGCCAAGCTGCCAGCGGCTGTGACGGCCGGGGAAGGGAAGCGCTCCCGACAGGCGCAGCGAGCCGCCGACCTCGTCCTCAACCTGCACGATGATGCCGGCGAAGCGGGTGATCGCATGGTCGAGATTGCGGCGGGCATACCAGCCGCCGAGTTCCAGTGTGGCGCTGTCCGCCTCGATCACCGTCAGGTTCGAGACGCGGAAAACCGCAAGATTGCGGTCCCAGTCATCGGCGACCGGACCGGGATCGACCACCACCGGTCCGGCCCGCACCGGGCGCCCCGCTGCACGCGGATTGGCCAGCGCGTCGGCAAGGCGCAGCGTGCCGGCCAGCTCGAAAATGTCGGTCAGGGCGGTGGCGTAGAACCGGCTCTCAACACGGTCGGACACGCGCCAGCCGAGATTGCCATGGGTATAGAGGCTGCGCACCGCGCTGTGTTCGCGATAGCCGTCGCTGGCAAGTCCGGTGAGCCCGCCCCAGGCATCGACGTCGCCGCTCCTGCCCGAAAGCGAGGCGTTGGCGCGGACGGTGCCGAAACTGCCGCCTTCGACGCGCAGCATCAGCGGTGCGCGCGCCGTCCGTCCCGTGGGGCTGACGATGTTGACCGCTCCGCCGAGCGATGCCGCCCCGAACCGCAGACCGTTCGCACCCTTGAACACCTCCATGTAGCGGATGGTGAGCGGGTCGACCTCCTGGAACTCGGTCGAGCCCGACGCGCGGCTGATCGGCACCCCGTCGCGCAGCACGGTGAGCCCGCGCCGCTCGAAGCTGGAATTCAGGCCCGAGCCGCGGATGGAGATCCGGCTCTCGCGCGGGGCGCTGGTGTCGGCGAAGACGCCGGGCGTGAGTTCGAGCACATCGCCGATCGCCTGGGCAAAGGTGTCGGTGAAGCCTTCGTCCTCGACCAGCCCGACGGCGCCCGGGATGCGTTGCAGCTCCCGGCGTGCAGCGTCGGGGGTGGGGGCGGTCGCGCTGCCGGGCAGGCTGGCGGTGACGATGATCTCCTCGCCGCGCTGTCCGACGCCCTGCGCCTGAAGCGGAGCGTGGAAGGCGGCGAGAGTGGCGAGCATGGTCGCGCCGGAAAGGGCGCGTTTCACGCGGATGACTGGCATGTTGTATCCCGATGTCGTGTGGCAGAGCCGCCGTGCGGCGGCGCGCCGTCAAACCTGCCGAGGCGGGTCGTTGAGGGCGGACGCCAGCCGGGTCGGCCTTGCCGGCGAGGCGGGCGCGAGGATCAGACGGTCGGGACGGGTGGGCCGCGCAAGGGCGGGCGCAGATGCGCCAGGTCGCGGACCGGCACGGACGGATGCGGCGCGCGTCCGGTCAGCAGGATGAAGAGGAGCGCCGCGGCCAGCAGCACAGCGTCGGCGCCGGCAAGAGCGGCCTGGCCGAGCCCCGAGAAGGCGCAGGGTTGCGGCTTGTTCTCAGGCTCCGGCTGCCCGCCGCCGGAATCGCGGCGGTTCGGAACGGCAATCTGCATTTCGCCGGGCATGTCGCCGGCGCCGGAGCAGATGGTGACCGTCAGGATGTGGTCGCCCGCGGCGGACACCATGACGCCGCCAGGTATCAGCGCCCGCGCCATCAGGCCGAGCGCGAGCAGCACCAGGGCGAGGCTGGTGTGCTGGCGTGACAGGATGCGCAGGGCGGCCATCTGCCCGCGCCTTAACCCGGTGCGCGTGTCCTGTCACCGGGGAACAGCGGCGGCGGGTGCAATGCGGACACGCGCCGCGTCTTCGCCCGCCCCGCGGTGACACGCGCGGCCTGCGAGCAAAATCGACTTACCGCTTGCGGGCGACGAGATCGATCAGCGCAGACATGCCGTCATGGCCCGTGCCTTCCACGATCACGCTGTCATGCGCGGTGAGCACGTCGATGTCCCAGTCGGCAAAGGCGTCGCGCAGCAGGGTTTCGGTGTACATCACGTCAGCAGAAGGCGGGCCGCCCGTGCCGAGCGCGAGCTGTTCAGGCCGGTACCCCTGCAGCAGCAGAAGGCCGCCGGGGCGCAGCGTGCGCGCGAACCCGCTGAAGATCCGGTCGCGCACGGGCGGCGGGGCGAACTGGATGAAGATGGCGACGACCGCGTCGAACGCCCCCTCCGGCCAGTCCCACTGCGCCAGATCGGCCAGCCGGTGCTCGACGGTGACACCGCGCCGCGCCGCCAGTTTCCCCGCCTTCTCGAGCGCGCGAGGCGAGACGTCGACGGCCAGCACCTCGTGGCCATGCTGCGCCAGGAAGACGCTGTTGCGGCCTTCGCCATCCGCCACCGCCAGCACCCGCGATCCGGGCGCGAGGCGATGGGCCTCCCGGGCGAGAAAGGCGTTGGGCGCCGTGCCATAGACATAGTCGTCCGGCGCATACCGTTCATCCCAGAACTGCGCCTGCGCCGTGTCAGCCACGATCAAACCTCCAACCGTTCATTATGTCGCCGTCCATTCCTTAAATCAGCCCCGTGCAGCCGGATCGCCCGCGGGAAACGCCTGCGGGCGGCCCGCGGCCGGTCAGATCATCCCCCGCGCGGCATCGTCGACAGGCAATTCGGGAGGACCGCCGTTGCTGGCGAGTTCCCGGAAGGCGCGGTCCTGGGACAGGAACACGCGGCCGTTGAGGGTGTCGAGGAAACGCGTGCGCTGCAGCCGGTCCATAACCGGCCCCTTCACCTCGGACAGGTGCAGGCCGATGCCCGCGTCGATCAGGCGGTGGTTGATCGCCTCGAGACTCTCCAGCCCCGATGCGTCAATCTCGTTCACCGCGCTGCACATCAGGATCACGTGCCGCACGGCGGGGCGGTCGGCGACCTGCTCCAGCACGTACTCCTCGAGCCAGCGGGCATTGAGATAGGTCAGGCTCTCGTCGATGCGGATTGACAGGATATGCGGCACGGTGAACACGCTGTGCCGCTCGACATTGCGGAAGTGCTCGCTCTCCGGCACCCGCCCGACGATCGCCGCATGGGGGCGGCTGGCGCGCCACAGGTACAGCAGCAGGCCGACGGCCACGCCCGCGATCACGCCCATCTCCACTCCGGCGAGCAAGGTGGTGCCGATGGTCGCCATGTGCGCGGCGAAGTCGGCCTTGGAATAGCGCCACAGCCGGCCGGGCGTCCTGAGGTCCACGAGGCTCAGCACGGCGACGATGATCGTCGCCGCCAGGGTGGCGATCGGCAGGTTGAACAGCAGGGGCGTGAGGAACAGGCCCGCCAGCGCGATCCCGACCGCGGTGAACGCTCCCGCCGCCGGCGTCTGTGCACCGGCGTCGAAATTGACCACCGACCGCGCAAACCCGCCCGTCACCGGATACCCGCCCGACAGGGCGCTGGCGATGTTGGAGGCGCCGAGGCCGATCAGTTCCTGATCGGGCGAGATCCGCTGCCGGCGCTTCGCCGCAAGGGTCTGCGCCACCGACACGCTCTCGACGAAGCCGATGATGGAAATGAGGAGCGCAGGCACCCAGAGCTGGGAAATGAGGGAAAGATCGGTTGAGGGAAGGGCGAAGGGGGGCAGGCCTTGCGGGATCGCCCCGACCACGTTGACGCCGCGCTCGCCCAGGTCCAGCAGGACGACGGCGAGGATGGTCACGGCAACCGCCACGACCGGCGCGATCTTGGCGCTGATGTCTGCGGCGCGCGCGCTCAGGCCGAGCTTCAAGAGCAGCGGCTTTGATCCCTTGCGCGCCCAGAACAGGAACAGCGTCGCCGGAATGCCGATCGCCATGGTCCACGGGTTGACCGAGCCGATCGCTGACGCGAGGCTGCCCAGCATCTCGGGCCAGTTGTCGCCGCCGGCCGGAATGCCGAGGATGTGACCGAGCTGGCTGGTCGCGATGAGAAGGCCGCTGGCGCTGATGAAGCCGCTGATCACCGGATGCGACAGCAGGTTCGCCAGAAACCCGAGCCGCAGCATCCCCATCACCGCCAGCATCACCCCCGACAGCGCGGCAAGGGTGATGGCGGCTTCCAGATAGAGGGCGGTGCCCTGAGCGGCCACGGCTCCCGCCGCGCTGGCCGTCATCAGCGAAATGACCGCGACCGGGCCCACGGCCAGGGTGCGGCTGGTGCCAAAGATCGCATAGGCCACCAGCGGCAGGATCGAGGCGTACAGACCCACAACCGGCGGCAGCCCGGCGAGCAGGGCGTAGGCGAGGCTCTGCGGGATCAGCATGATCGTGACGATGACCGCCGCGACCAGATCGTTCGTCAGGACATCCCTGTCATAGGTCCGGCCCCATTCGAGGATCGGCAGCACCTTTGCCAACCGGCCTGCACCCCCTGTGCGCGTTCCGGCCACGGCCCGTGCGCTCCGTCCCTGCGCCCCGCTGCTGCTCATCAAGCCGCGTTCTTGAGCGCGGGCTTGGCGAGCCATTCATGGCCCTTGAGCATGCCGTTCCAGTAGATCCACGGCAGCGCCTCGGACTTGAGCAGCCATGCCAGCCGGCTTGGACGCGTGCTGTCGATGAGCCAGCGCGGGAAGCTGGGGAGCAGCTTGCCGTCATAACCGAACTCGGCCAGCACGATCTTGCCGCGCTCCACCGTCAGCGGGCAGGAGCCATAACCGTCGTAGCGCGCGACCGGCGCGCCGCCGTCCAGCACCGCCAGGGCGTTGACCGCGACGATCGGGGCCTGCTTGCGAGCCGCGGCGGCGGTCTTGGCGTTGGGCATGGATCCGGCATCTCCGACGGCGAAGACATCGGGATAGGCGACATGCTGAAGCGTGAACTTGTCCACATCGACGAAGCCGCTGTCCGCAGCCAGCGGACTGTCGGCGACAAACGCCGGGGCCACTTGGGGCGGCACGACATGGAGCATGTCGAAGGGCCGGGCGGTCTCGCCGTTCTCCGTCTCGAAAGTGGCCAGGCGCGCCGGACCGTCCACGGCCTTCAGATTGGATTGCAGGTTGAGATGGATGCCATACGTCTCGACATAGTCCATCAGGGCCGGGACATACTCCTTGACCCCGAACAGGGCGGCGCCGGCGTTGTGGAACTCCACCTCGATGTCGCCGAGAACGCCGCGATCGCGCCACGCGTCGCAGGACAGGTACATGGCCTTCTGCGGCGCGCCCGCGCACTTGATCGGCATCGGCGGCTGGCTGAACAGTGCGCGGCCTTGACGCAAACGCTGCACCAGATCCCAGGTGTAGGGGGCCAGGTCATAGCGGTAATTGGACGTCACTCCGTTCCGGCCGAGCGTGTCCTCCAGCCCCTCGATCTTTTCCCAGGCCAGGCGAAGCCCGCACGCGACCACCAGGATGCGGTAGCCGACCGTCGCCCCGTCGCTCAGGGTGATTTGCCGGTCTTCGGGCTGGAAGCTCGCCGCCGCCTGCCGGATCCACCGGACGCCCTTGGGCATGACGCTTGCCATCGGTCGCCGCGTCGTCTCGGCATCGAACACACCGGCACCGACCATGGTCCAGCCAGGCTGGTAGTAGTGGTGTTCCGCCGGCTCGACGACGGCAATGTCCAGTTCGGGCCGCCGGGCCAGCAGAGAACTGGCGGTTGCAAGCCCCGCGGCCCCGCCGCCGATGATGACGATGTCGTGTGTCGTGCGTGTTGCCATCGGGTCTCTCCCACTCCGAGCCTAGGTCTTGATCCGCGCCGCAAGGGACGACAGGTCATAGCCGGCCTCTTTCGCCAGCCGCAGCCGTTCTTCCGGACTCCTGTTCGCGGGATTGGCCAGCGTCTCGAGCGAGATCGCCCGTGTCCCGGTGCGACAGAAGGCAAGCGTCTTCTTCGCCTCGCCCTGCCGCACCGCCCGGAAGGCGGAAACCGCATCCTCGGGAAAAGCGCCGCCCGACACCGGGATGTGGTGGAAGGTCATGCCGGCGGCATTTGCCGCTGCGCGCATCTCTTGGGCCGTCGGCTGCCCCTCCTCCTCGCCGTCGGGGCGGTTGGAGATGAGCACCCGGTAGCCGGACCGGGCAAGCTCGGGCAGGTCTTCGGGCGCGATCTGCGGCGCGACGGAGAACGTGTCGTCGATCGGGCGAATGTTCATCAGGATGACCTTTCCGTGAGGCGGACGATCCCCATGCCGGCCAGCAGGGCAAGCACGAACACGGCTGCAGAGGCGGGGGCGATGGCCAGAGCGGCGACGCCCGGCCCGGGACACAGACCCGCGATGCCCCAGCCGATGCCGAACAGGGCCGCACCGATGATCAGCTTCGGGGTCAGGTCGGTGCGGTCCGGCAGGGCGAACTTCTCCGCAAACAGCGGCCGCCGCATCCCCGGAACGAAGCGCCACGCGATCGCCATGACGATGACGGCGCCCCCCATGACGAAGGCAAGCGTCGGATCCCACGCGCCGAACAGGTCGAGGAAGCCGCGCACCCTGGCCGGATCGGTCATCCCTCCGAGCGCCAGACCGGCACCGAACAGCGTCCCCGAGACGAGCGGCGGAACGATGCGGCGGCTCATCGCGAACCGCCACAGGTGTTGAGGCCGAGGAGCCTGTAGGCGGGACAGAACCCCACCAAAGCGGTGCCGGCAAGCACCGCGGCCGCCACCAGACCGATGAACCCGTCCGCGCCCGGCAGCGCGCCGGCAAAGAACAGCAGCAGCAGGAGCGCCGCAAGCACCAGCCTGAAGATGCGGTCGAAGCCGCCGATGTTTCTGCTCATAGCACGTCGATTCCCAACAGGTTCATGACCGCCACGGTTCCGATGCCGAAGGCCATGAAGACAGCGGTGGCGACCAGCGACCGACGCGACAGGCGGCTGACACCGCAGACACCGTGGCCGCTGGTGCAGCCGCTCCCCAGCCTTGTGCCGATCCCGACCAGCAGCCCGGCAATCGCAAGGGTGACGGGATTGGCGAACCGCGCATCGATCCCCCCGCTCAGCAAGGCGACCACGAGCGCGCCGAGCGGCAGGCCGAGCACGAACGCCCACGCCCCGTCGCGCGAAATGCCGCCATCGCTCAGACCCACGGCCCGCGCGGTGATTCCCGAAACCCCCGCGATCCGACCGGCGCCGAGCAGCATGAGCGCCGCCGCCAGGCCGATCAGCACACCGCCCGCGAGCCCGGCAAGCGGCGCCGCGTCAGGAAAGCCGGGCAGCGTCATACCGCGTTCACCGGAATCTTGATGTAGCTGACGCCGTTGTCTTCCGGCTCGGGCAGACGCCCGCCGCGGATGTTGACCTGCACGGAAGGCATGATGAGGTTGGGCATGGCAAGAGTGCGGTCGCGTTCCGTCCGCATCTTCACGAACTCCTCTTCCGTCACGCCGTCCCTGACGTGGATGTTGCCCTTCCGCTGCAGCCCGACCGTGGTCTCCCAGGCGTATTCGTCACGTCCCGGCGCCTTGTAGTCGTGACACAGGAACAGCCGCGTGTCTTCGGGCAGCGAGAGCAGCCGGCGGATCGAGCGGAACAGCTGCCCCGCATCGCCGCCGGGGAAGTCGGCCCGCGCCGTGCCGAAATCGGGCATGAAGATCGTATCCCCGACGAAAGCGGCGTCGCCGATGATAAACGCCATGTCGGCGGGTGTGTGCCCCGGCACGTGCAGCGCGATGCCTTCCAGCTCGCCAAGGCGGAAGGTCTCGCCGTCTTCGAACAGCACGTCGAACTGGGAACCATCCCGCTCGAACTCGGTGCCGGCATTGAACAGCTTGCCGAACACTTCCTGGACGCGGATGATCTCCCTGCCGATCGCGAGCTTTCCGCCCAGACGTTCCTGCAGATAGGGCGCGGCGGAAATGTGATCGGCGTGGGCGTGGGTCTCGATGAGCCAGGTTACCTTCAGGTCATTGGCCGTGACGTACTCGATGATTCGGTCAGCCGAGCGGTGAGACGTCCGCCCCGCAGCCGCCTCGTAATCGAGCACGGAGTCGATGATGGCCGCCTCCCGGGTGGACGGATCATGGACGACGTAGGACACCGTGTTCGTCGCTTCGTCGAAGAAGCCGGCAATCGACGGCCGCAGCCGCTGATCAACCTGCGCGCGGCGGATCTGCTCGGCCGCGAGGGAAAGGGAACGATCGGAACTCATGGAAACGATACTCCGCTTACATAAATCGTTTATATGTCTTGTTTTCCAACTGTCAAGTGGTATGAAGCGGCATGGATCCTGCGCTTTCCATTCCTTCCGACTCGCGTGCGGCGCCGTGTGGCGGGCTGCGGATCGGTGACCATGCTCCCGACTTCACGGCGCGAAGCACCGCGGGCGACGTCCGCCTGTCGGATTTCCGGGGTCGGTGGCTGATCCTGTTTTCCCATCCGGCGGATTTCACGCCCGTGTGCACGACCGAATTCGTCGCTCTGGCTCGGGAGGCCGATGCCTTCGCGCGGCGGGACTGCGCGCTGATGGCCCTGTCGGTCGACAGCCTGTTTTCGCACTTCGCCTGGCTGCGGCTGATCCGCGACCGGTTCGATCTCGAGGTGCGGTTCCCCATCGTCGAAGATCCCACGCTGGTGATCGGCCGCGCCTACGGGATGGTCGCGCCGCAGGACAGCGACAGCTCCACCGTCAGGACGACGTTCTTCATCGACCCGGACGGCATCATCCGGGCGATGACGTGCTACCCGACCAATGTCGGCCGTTCGGTCCCGGAGATGCTGCGCCTGCTCGATGCGCTGCAGGCGGTCGATGGGGCGCCGGTGCTTGCTCCGGCGAACTGGGCGCCGGGTGAGGCTCTGCTGCGTCAGCCGAGCGCGACGCTGGAGGATGTGTTCGCAGCCCCGGACCAGACCAGCTGGTTCATGCGCGAGGCGACGGGGCGCACGCGGCCGTGACGGATGATGCGCTGGTGGAAGGGCTCAAGGCCGTCGCGCACCCGCTTCGCCTGCGGATCCTCAGGGCGCTGACGGGGGCTGAACGCAATGTCGGGGAGATCGACGCCGTCGCGCAGATCGGGCAGCCGATGCTGTCACAGCAGCTCGCCGTGCTCCGTGGTGCCGGGCTGGTGCAGACGCGCAGGGAAGCCAAGCTGGTGTTCTACCGGATCGACGAAGCGCGCCTGTCCGCACTGTCGCAGATGCTCGACCAGCTGCATGGCGGCTCCGCCGCGCCATCCCCAGAAGTGCGCAGAAACGCGACCGGGGCAGCCCGGTTCGCACGAATGGCATAGCGCTGTTCGGGCTCGACAGGCCCCCGACGTCGTTCACCGCCGCGGAAACGCACCGGCAGCGTTCCGCAATCCTTCTTACTTGGTGGTTGCAAGCCGAAGATCGAGGCAGGGAGCCTGCGAGATTTCGGAGCGAAAATGGTCGGGGAGACAGGATTCGAACCTGCGACATCCTGCTCCCAAAGCAGGCGCGCTACCGGGCTGCGCTACTCCCCGACACCTTCGGGCGGTGCCGCTGCGATCCGGTGGGCCCGGCAGGATTCGAACCCGCGACCTAGCCGTTATGAGCGGCCAGCTCTAACCGCTGAGCTACAGGCCCGGTGGAGCCCCGGATCGGCGCTGCGCGTAGCGGGCGGGAGGCGCCATGGCAAGCATGCGCGGCGCACGACGGCCGCGACACGCCGCCTCCCGTTCAGAGGCGTGCCCGCTGAGCAGCCGCGGGCAAGGTCAGCGTCAGCACAGTTCCGTCCCGGCAAAGATCGCCGCCCACGGACCGGGCTTCCAACCTCGCGAGCCGCAGGGTGAAGCCGGCCCCGAAGAGGCCGTGGTCGATCATGGCCGCATCGAGCTGGAATGCGAGGTCGAAGGGATCGGGAGCACGGTGAAGCACTTCGGGCAGGCTGCAGGTGAGCATCAGCAGGCCGGCGGCGTGTCGCAGTTCGACATCCACGACCGTGTGCGGCGGGAGTGCTGCTGTCGCCACCGACAGGATGCGCCACACGAGCATCTCGGCCTCGTCCGGCGGCATCGCGACGGCCGCACCGGCCTGAAGGGTGAGGTCGATGCCGCTGCCTTGCGCCTGCAGGGCCGGACGCAGGCGGCGCACGGTGTCCTGAACGATGGTGTCGAGCATCGCCTCGCCGCCGCCGCGCTCTGTCGCGCCGGCCTCGAGCCGGGCCAGCCGCTCCAGATCGTCGAATCCGGCAAGGATCCGGGCGCTGTCGCTGCCGATCGACGCCGCCACCGCGCGGTAGGCGTGCGGGGCAGGGCCGGCGACCTGCTGCTGCACCATCTCGGCATAACCCTGGATGGCGTTCACCGGTGTGCGCAGTTCGTGCAGCAGCTGGCGCAGCGCATTCGCCCGTTCCTCGCGCTGGTCCGCGGCGGACGCGCCAAGGCGGCGGGCGCGGCCGAGGTGATGCCGGTAACGCCCGTGCCGTTCGTCGAAAACGGGGAAGGCGTCGACAAACCACGCCCCGCCGACGCTGCGTTCGCCGGGCAGGGTCAGTGCGCCGCTGACCGGCTGGTGCTGCCGGAACAGGGAGTGGACATCGCGCGGCGCGCCGGAGGCAGCGTCGGGGGCACGCCCGGCATCGAGCAACTGCCCCAAGGGCAGGAACATCAGCATGGCCCGCGCCTCGGGAGAGACCCAGGTGATGGTGCCGTCCTCGTCGGTCAGAAAGTCGAAGGCGGAGAGCCGCTCAGCCTCTGCGCTATCGTCCGGCGGCGGGGTCAAGGGTGCCGCCCCGGCCGAAGAATCGACGGTGCGCTCCTCCCGCGCGGCCCGGCGGGCCTGAAAGGTGGCGATCCGCTGCAGCAGGGTGCGGATCTGGTCGTCCCGGCCTGCGGCGGACGATGGCCCGGCTTCCCGGTCAGGCGCGTCCGCACCGGGATCCGGCGCAGCGCCGAGAGGCGGCGGTGCCGGAGCGCCGCCCGGCGGAGCGAGGCGCGGCGCGGCGTCTCCCCGCTCGTCGGTGGCCTCGTGGGCGTCGGCACCGGTCTGCTCCTGGTGACCGTCCACGGTTTCGGTGTCCGGCGAGGGGAGGGCGAGGTCATGCACGCCAAGCTGGTCGAGCAGGTCGCGCACCGACGCGGGCAGATCGTCCCGCAACCTCAGGAAACCGCGCGCGCGCACCGGCAGCTCGGGAATGAGCCGGAGCCAGTCCGATGCGGGAAGGTCGACGACACCCAGCGCCGATGCGGCCACATCGGCCTCCTGTTCGGCGAGGAACAGCAGCAGGGCCAGATTGCGGTAGCGCCAGCCGCCTTCGCGGATCAGGGCGGCCCGGTCGCGCGCCGGCAGCACCGTGGCCAGTTCCTGCAGCCGCGCAAGGCCCGCCATCTCGAGGTCATCGAGCGGATCTTCCACGCGGTCGCCAAGGAGATCCAGCAGTTGCCGGAACTGCGTGCGCGCGGCTCGCTCGCTCTCGGCTTGCTGTCTCAGCACCGTGGCAAGGCGGTCGTCGATGTGCACGTTGTCTCCCGCTGCATCGGCGGAGCGGCACGGCGGGCGGCCGGTTCTCCGTACCTGTGCCATACCCGTGCGACCGCGGTGACCCCAGTGCCGCCTCCGCGCTGTTGCAGAACCGGACATGAGGCGGCGAACGGGGTGCGGCGTTCCCTTGCGGGACAGACATCATTCTTTCATAGCGGCGTGCCAGCCACGCGTGCCACCAGGGTGCAGGGACCACATGGAACTCGACCAGATCGACCGTCAGCTTCTGGCGCTGCTGCAGGCGAACGGCCGCATCACCAATGTCGAACTCGCCGCCCGTGTCGGGCTGACGGCCCCGCCATGCCTCCGCCGGGTGCGGGCGCTCGAGGAGGCGGGATACATCGAGGGCTATCACGCCCGTCTCAGCGCGCGGCGGCTCGGGGTGGACATCACCGTGCTCGTGCTGGTCAGCCTGCGCAGCCAGGCCGAAGATGTGCTGCGCGCCTTCGAGGAGCATGTCGCCGGCCTGCCGCAGGTGCGTCAGTGCCACATGGTGAACGGCGAGATCGACTTCATTCTCACGGTCGTGAGCCGCGACCTGACGAGTTTTCAGGCGTTTCTCACCACCCATCTGACCAGCGCGCCGGGCGTGGCGAGCGTCAAGACCTCGCCCGTCATCCGTACGGCCAAGGACGAGCCCGGCGTTCCCGTCGAGCTGTTCCCCTGAACGGGTGAACGGCCCGGCTTGCCGGCAGCAGGCCGGAACGCCGCGCGGGTCCGTCCGTATCTCCGGGACAACCAACTGGAGAACCGACATGGGCACCCATTCCGCATTGTTCGACACCCGCGAGGAGGCGCAGCGCGCCGTCGCCGACCTGCGCGCCGCCGGCGTTCCGGACGATGCCATCTCGATCGTGGCGCATCACGGCCGCACCACCACGACCAGCGACGTGCACGGCGAAGTCACGGACGAGGAACACACCAACATCCTGCGCGGCATCCTTGGTGGCGGCGCTCTGGGAGCCGGGCTTGGCGTTGCCGCCCTGGCCATTCCGGGCGTCGGACCGTTTGTCGCCGCCGGCGCGATCGCGGCGTCGGCGGTTCCGGCGGCTGCGGGAACGGGTGCCGTGCTCGGCGCTCTGGGCGGAACGCTGAACGAGGTGCTCAAGGGCCATGGTGTCAGCGACGAGGACGCGGCCTATTACGGCGACCGGATGCGCGACGGCGCGGTGTTCGTGTCCGTGCGGGACGACGGCATGGCCGACGATCGCCGCATCGCGGACATTCTGTACGACGCCGGCGGCCACAACGCGTCGCGCGCCCGCGTTTGAAGCGGGAGGGCTGATCTGGCGGCCCGGACGTCCTGCCAATCGCGAGACGTTCGGCCCTCCGGTCAGCGGGCAGGAGACGACGAGCCGTCCGTCGCGCGCTGTTCAAGCCAGCGCTCGAGCCACTTGATCGAGTAGTCGCCGGCCAGCACGTCCTTTTCCTGCAGCAGCGCCTGGTGCAGGGGAATGGTCGTGCGGACGCCGCCGATCGCCATTTCCTCCAGGGCGCGCCTCAACCGCATGATGCACCGGTCGCGGTCGCGCCCATAGACGATCAGCTTGGCGATCATGCTGTCATAGTGGGGGGGAATTCGGTAGCCGGCATAAAGACCGCTGTCGACGCGCACATGCATCCCGCCGGCGGCGTGATACTGCGTCACCTGTCCCGGCGACGGGGCGAAGGTGAACGGATCCTCGGCGTTGATCCGGCATTCGATCGCATGCCCTTCGAAGCGGATGTCTTCCTGCCGGCAGGACAGATCCTCCCCTTCCGCGATCCTGATCTGCTCGCGGACGAGATCGATGCCGGTGATCATCTCGGTGACCGGATGCTCGACCTGAAGCCGGGTGTTCATCTCGATGAAGAAGAATTCACCGTTCTCGTAGAGAAACTCGATCGTTCCCGCACCGCGATACTGCATCCGCCGCATCGCTTCGGCGCAGATCTCGCCCATGCGGTGGCGCTCTTCGGCGGAGAGCGCGGGCGAGGGCGCTTCTTCGAAGACCTTCTGGTGCCGGCGCTGGAGCGAGCAGTCACGCTCCCCGAGATGGATCGCCTTGCCGCGCCCGTCGCCGAACACCTGGAATTCGATGTGGCGGGGGTTGGCGAGGTATTTCTCCAGATAGACCGTGTCGTCGCCGAACGCCGCCTTGGCTTCGCTGCGTGCCTGTCCGATGAGCGTGGTCAGCGCGTCCGGATGTTCGACGACCTTCATGCCGCGCCCGCCGCCGCCGCTCGCCGCCTTGACGAGCACGGGATAGCCGATCGACGCGGCGACCCGCTGCGCTTCGTCGAGGTCGGAGATGGCGCCGTCGGATCCCGGCACGAGCGGCAGTCCCAGCGCGCCGGCCGTGCGCTTGGCCATGACCTTGTCGCCCATGGTGACGATGTGTTCAGGCTTGGGGCCGATCCAGGTGAGGTTGTGGGCCTCGACAATTTCGGCGAACTGCGCGTTCTCTGACAGGAAGCCGTAGCCGGGGTGAACCGCGTCGCATCCAGCAATCTCGGCCGCCGCGATGATGTTGGCGATGTTGAGGTAGCTGAGCGCCGCCGGAGGAGGGCCGATGCACACGGCGTGATCCGCGAGGCGGACATGCATCGCATCGGCGTCAGCGGTGGAGTGGACGGCCACCGTCTCCTTGCCCATCTCGCGCGCCGCGCGGTGGATGCGAAGGGCGATCTCGCCCCGGTTGGCGATAAGGATCCGCTTGATGGTCATGCCGTCGCCCGGGGCTCAGTCGATCAGCACGAGCGGCTGGTCGAATTCGACCGGCTGCGCGTTCTCGACCAAGACGGCCTTCACCGTGCCTGCCCTGTCGGCGACGATCGGGTTCATCACCTTCATCGCCTCGACGATCAGCAGCGTGTCGCCCGCGCTGACCCGGTCGCCGGCCTTCACGAACGGCGGCGCTCCCGGCTCGGACGAGAGGTAGGCGGTGCCGACCATCGGCGAACGCACCGCCGCCGCGCTCTCGGCCTCGCCCGAAGGGTCGCCGGAAGGGGGGGCGCCGGCCGCGCCGGGCGGTGGAGGCGCATGGGCCGATGCAGCGGCCGCAACGGGCGCCAGCATCGGCGCGCCTGCCGATGCAACCTGCCGGGAGACACGGATGCGCCGCTCGCCGTCGCGCACCTCGATCTCGGTCAGGCCCGTGTCGGCGAGCATTTCGGCCAGTTCGCGGACCAGATCGCGGTCGACGCTCATCGGGCCGTTCGGGTCGGGCTTGTCGTCGTGGTGATCGGACATACGCGTGTGCTGTGCTCGCCTTCGATTGTGCGGAACTGTGCGCGTCTAGTCCCGACCGGGGCCGCATAGCAAGCGGGAGTGTGACAGTTCAGCGACAGGAGGAGCGGCCTGCCTCCAGCCCGGCGGCGAAGGCGAGGGCGTCGGCGTAGCTGTCCACACCTTTGCCCTTGAACACCGCGCAGGCGCCCGGCTCGACATGCGACTGATGGCGGAACGCCTCGCGCTGCGCGGGATCGGTAAGATGGACCTCGATGACCGGCGTGCGGATGGCCAGCACCGCGTCGCGCAAGGCCACGGAGGTGTGGGTGTAGGCGGCGGCGTTCAGCAGCACGGCGTGAACATCGTCGCGATGCGCCTCGTGGAGCCAGTCGATCAGCACCCCCTCGTGATTGGTTTGCCGGACCTCGATCGCGACGCCGAGGTTGCCGGCCTGCCGGTGAAGCGCCGCGGTCAGCTCGGCGAAGGTGGTGTGACCGTAAAGCTCCGGCTCCCGCTCGCCCAGCAGGTTGAGATTGGGTCCGTTGAGCACGAAGATGCGCCGCCGGCGACAATCGCCGGGGGCGGAGGAAGGCCGGGCAGCCTCGATCATCCGTCCACCCCCTTGATCTTGCCCCACTGGCGCGCGGCCGTGTAGCCGAGATAGCCGGTGCCGAACAGGGTGTAGAGCTCCTGCGGCAGGCTGCGCAGGTAAAGCGTCGCCGCGTGCACCGCCCCTTCGGCGGCGGCGGGAGAGAGCGCGCCGAGCGCGGCGAGCGGCAGCGCGGCCAGAAGGATCACGTACATGGCGTAGAGGAACGCCGGCCGCGCGCGGTTCGTCAGCGGATCCCGCCCGGGCGCAGGCGAAACGGCGTTGGCGATCCTGCGTGCGAGCGTCGCGAATTCGCGGGTGTCGCCAAGGCGCAGCAGCGCCAGCTTGGCGGCTGCGCGCGCGTCGCTGCTGTCGACGACACGATCAATGACGGTGGACAGCGGCGGAATGAGCGAGTGCTGTGACATGGGCGTGACTCCGGCGTGATCTGCCTTCGCGCTAGCGCGGAGCGGCAGAGTAGGAAAACGCTTTTGCTGCCCGCTCCCGCCGATGGAAGACGCTGTGCGGCGGACGTGGCGGCAGCGAAGGCTTGACGGAGTGAGGCCAAGGCCGCGAAGGGCAGGTTTGTGGCAGCTTCCCTGATCCAGACGTTCCTGCACGGCGGTGCCGCCGTTGCTCTCGCGACGGGTGCCGCGACCCCGCTCGCCGCCCGGTCCGCTGCCCCGCCGCCTGCCGCGGAGGGTGCCTCTGACGCTGTGGCCGCCACTCAAGGGGAGGAGATCGTCGTCACGGGCGAGGGGTTGCCGGAGACGCCCGCCACCCCGGCCTATGGCAGCATCGTCCTCACCCGCGCCGACCTCGAGGCGACGCCCTCCGGCCTGATCGAGAACGCGCTGCTGCTGGTCGCCGGGGTGCAGCAGTTCCGCCGCTCCGACAGCCGCTCGGCCAACCCGACCGCGCAGGGGAGCACCTTGCGAGCGCTGGGCGGCAATGCGACCAGCCGTTCGCTGGTGCTGTTCGACGGGGTGCCGGTCACCGATCCGTTTTTCGGCTATGTTCCGTTCACCGCCTTGCCAACGGCCCAGCTGGGCCGGGTGGCGGTGACACGGGGCAGCGGCGCCGGGCCGTTCGGCGCCGGCGCTCTTGCGGGCACGGTGGAGCTGAGCAGCGCCCCGCCGGGTGCGTTGCCGCGGCGCGGGGCCAGCGTGTTTGTGGATGACACCGGGGCCAGCCAGATCGAGGTCGGCCTCGTCCAGACCCTTGGCGGCGGCTCGGCCGTGGCATCGGTTCGCCGGGATCGGGGACCGGGGTTCTGGACAACCCCTGTCGAGCAGCGCGGAACCGCCAGTGTGCGGGCCGCCTATCACAACGCGTCGGCCAATCTGCGCCTGCTGGTGCCGGTCGGCTCCGATTTCGAGCTGCAGGGGCGGATCGCCGCCTTCCGGGACGAGCGGACACTGCGCTTCCGCGGCGCCGACAGCCTATCCGCCGGGCAGGATCTGAGCGTGCGGCTGGTCGGGCGCGGACCCTGGCAGATGGACGCCCTGGCCTATGTCCAGGCGCGCGACTATGCCAATGTAGTGGTGAGCGCCGCGACCTTCAGGCCGGTGCTGGTGCAGCAAGGCACCCCGTCGACCGGTCTGGGGGCGAAGCTGGAGCTGCGTCCGCCGCTTGGCGACGACACGGTGATGCGGTTCGGCCTCGATCTGCGCGACGCGGCCGGGCAGACGCGCGAGGAGGCACGGGCAGCCGCCACGGGCCTGGTGACGGAGCGTCGCGACGCGGGCGGGCGGAACACGACGGGCGGCGTCTTTCTTGAAATCGACCGGGTGCTCGGGCCGGCCGTGCTGACCGCCGGGGCGCGGCTCGACCGGTTCGCCATCGCCGACGGCGTTTTCCGCTCCTTCGCTCCCGACGGAGCAGTGCGGCGCAACGACCTGTTCGACCAACGCAGCGGGTGGGAAACGTCCGTGCGCGGCGGCGCCGTGATCGCCCTTGGCGGGCGCTGGCACCTTCGCGCGGCAGGTTATACCGGGTTTCGCCTGCCCACCCTCAACGAGCTCTACCGACCCTTTGCCGTGTTTCCGGTGACGACCCTCGCCAACCCGGCACTGCGCAACGAGCGTCTCCGTGGTGTCGAGGCGGGTCTCGATTACCGCGACTCGCAGTTTCAGGCGGCGCTGACCGTGTTCGACAACCGCATCACCGATGCGATCGCCAACGCCACCCTGTCCGCAACCCTGCGCCAGCGGATCAATGTCGACGGCATTCACGCCCAGGGCGTCGAGGCGCAGGCGGCCTATGCTGCGGCGGGCTGGCGTGTCACGGCATCGGCCGCGCTCACGAAGGCGCGCGTCAAGGCGAGCGGCACGGCGGCGGCGCTCGACGGCCGCCGGCCGGCTCAGACGCCGGCGCAGGTCGCCAGCCTGGCGGTGGCGCGGAAATGGGCAGCTGGCCACGAGGCGGTGCTGACCCTGCGGCATGTCGGCGCGCAGTTCGAAGACGACCTCGGACGTGACCGACTGCCCGCGGCGACGACCGTCGACGGACTGCTCAGAGTGCCGCTGCGCTCGGGTGTGGCGGCGGTGATCCGGCTGGAAAATCTGCTCGACGAGACGGTCGTCACCCGCAACCAGGCCGGCTCGATCGACCTCGGAGCGCCGCGAACCGTGTGGTGGGGACTCGAGCTGCGCCGGTGACGGCGGGATGTCGTCCACTGGTCGGGACGAGAGGATTCGAACCTCCGACCCCCACACCCCCAGTGTGATGCGCTACCAGGCTGCGCTACGTCCCGAGACCAGTGGAAGCGCGGCTATAGGATCGGCCTGCGCGGGAGGCAAGGGTGGTGGCTCTCCAGCCTGAGAAACCGCGGCGGTTGATTGCTCTTGCCGCGAGATGCTGCTAGGCGCGCCGGCCAGTGAGTGCCGTCGACCGCCTCTGCCTCGGATGGCGGCGGGCATGGCACAGTTCAGATGCAACCTTCCGCTGGATTGACCCGAATGTTTGACGTCCTGATCGCCGCCGCCGTCGCGCAGGCTCCTCCGGCCTGGATCCAGTGGCTGCCGATCGTCGGCATGATCCTCATCTTCTGGTTCCTGATCATCCGCCCGCAGATGAAGCGGCAGAAGGAGCATGCGGCCAAGATCGCCAGCCTCAAGAAGGGGGACGAGGTGATCACCGCAGGCGGGCTGGTCGGACGCGTCTTGCGGGTCGACGAGACTCATGTGGAGCTTGAACTCGGGCCGAATGTGCGTGTGAAGGCGATCAAGAACACCATTGGCGACATCGTGTCTTCGCGCACGAAGTCGGCGAACGACTGACCCGCACGGACATCGCGAGATGCTGAATTTTCCCATGTGGAAGAGGTTGTGGCTGTGGGGCATCACCCTTGCGGCCAGCCTCGCCGCCCTGCCGTCGCTCGTCTCGCTGACAGGGCAGGCCTGGCCGCAGGCCTTGCCCAGGCCGACCGTCAACCTCGGTCTGGACCTGGCCGGCGGCAGCCACCTGCTGCTCGAGGCCCAGCCGGCGCAGGTCGCAGCGCAGCGGCTGGAGAACATGGAAGAAACGGTGCGCACGCTGGCGCGGCAGGCCGAGCCGCGGGTGCGCATCGGCGACCTCTCGACGCAGAACAACCAGCTCAGCTTCATCGTCGACAGTCCGGCCGACGTGGACCGGATGCGCGAGGCGCTGCTGCCCGCCATCAACGGGACGGGCATGCAGCGGGAGTGGAACCTGCAGGTCGTCGACCAGACACGGCTGGTGCTGACACCGACGGCCCAGGGGCTGGACGCCGCCGTCTCGCAGGCCATGGACAGCGCGGTGGAGGTGGTGCGTCGCCGCATCGACGCGCTCGGCACCCGCGAGCCGACGATCATCCGGCAGGGCGATACGCGGATCGTGGTGCAGGTGCCCGGCCTGCAGGATCCCGAGGCCTTGAAGAGCCTGCTGGGCCAGACCGCGCGGCTCGAGTTCCGGCTGGTCGATCTCAACGCCTCCCCGGCCGACATCGCCGCCGGCATCGCTCCTCCCGGCAGCGAGATCGTGCCCTATGCCGACACCTCTCCATTTGCCGGCCAGTCGATCGCCGTCCGGCGGCTGGGCGGCATTCGCGGCGACAATCTCGTCAACGCCACCCAGACCTTCGAGCAGCAGACGAACCAGCCGGTCGTCACCATCCAGTTCGACCAGCAGGGCGCCGCCCGCTTCGCGCAGCTGACAACCGAGAACGTGAACCGGCCCTTTGCGATCATTCTCGACGGCAAGGTGCTGTCTGCGCCGAACATCAACGAACCGATCCAGGGCGGCAATGCCCAGATTTCGGGCGGCTTCACCGTCGAGACAGCCAACGAGCTCGCCATTTCGCTGCGCTCGGGTGCGCTTCCGGTCGACCTTGCCGTGGTGGAGGAGCGGACCGTGGGTCCCGATCTTGGCGCCGACTCCATCCGTCGTGGCTTGCTGGCGATCATGGTCGGTTCGCTGGCGGTCGTGGTGCTCATGATCGCGAGCTACGGCCGTTTCGGTGTCTACGCCACCGGAGCGCTCGTGTTCAACGTGCTGATGATCCTCGGGATCATGGCGGTGATGAACACGACGCTGACCCTGCCGGGTATCGCGGGCTTTGTGCTCACCATCGGCGCGGCGGTGGATGCCAACGTCCTCATCAACGAGCGCATCCGTGAGGAGCTGCGGCGCGGCCGGCGTGTCGTCACCGCGATCGAGAGCGGTTACAAGGAGGCGAGCCGCGCCATCTATGACGCGAACGTGACGAACTTCATCGCCGGCGTGCTGCTGTTCCTGTTCGGCTCGGGACCGGTGCGCGGCTTTGCCGTGGTGCTGGTCATCGGCCTGTTCACCAGCGTCTTCACCGCGGTTGTGCTGACACGGCTGTGGGTGGCAGACTGGGTCCGCCGGAACCGCCCGACCGAACTGAACATCTGATCCCCAGGCCGAGATCCGTCATGCGCTTGCTCAAGCTCGTTCCCGAGAACACCAACTTCAAGTTCATGCGCTGGCGCGTGCCGTTCTTCGCGGTCAGCATTTTCCTTATTCTCGCCAGCTGGGTGCTCGTCGCGGTGAACGGGCTGAACTTCGGCGTCGATTTCGCCGGCGGTCAGGAAATCCGCGTGACCTTCACCGACCGTGCCGAGGCGCCGATCCCGGAACTGCGCGAGCAGCTGGGCCAGCTCGGCCTCGGCGACCCGGTCATCCAGCGGTTCGGGGATCCGAATTCCGTCTCGATCCGCGTCGCCTTGCCGGAAGGCGTCGAAAGCCAGCCCGAGGCGGCCGCGGCGATCGGCGAGCGTGTGGCCTCGGCCATCGACAGCCGCTTCCCCAATGTTCGCCGCGATGCGAACGAAACCGTGTCGGGCAAGGTGGCCGGCGAGTTCCGCACCCGCGCAGCCTACGCCCTGCTTGCGGCGATGCTGGCGGTCGCGGTCTACATCTGGGTGCGGTTCGAATGGCAGTTCGGCGTCGGCGCCATGTTCGCCCTTGTCCACGACGTGTCGCTGACGATGGGGCTGTTCGCGCTGTTCCAGCTCGAATTCTCGCTCCAGATCGTGGCGGCGGTGCTGGCGATCATCGGCTACTCGCTGAACGACACGATCGTGATCTACGACCGGATCCGCGAGAACCTGATGAAATACCGCAAGATGCCGCTGGTCGAACTGCTGGACCTGTCGGTCAACGAGACGTTGGCGCGCACGGTCATGACGTCGCTGACGCTGCTGCTTGCCCTGATCCCGCTTCTGCTGTTCGGACCGGCCAGCCTGTTCGGTCTGGTCGCGGCCATCTTCTTCGGCCTGTTTGTCGGGACCTACAGCTCGGTCTATGCCGCGGGACCGATCCTGCTGTGGACCGGGGTGCGCTCGGATTCCTTCATACCCAAGGAAAGCCCTGCGGACCGGCAGGAGAGGATCGCACGCGGCGAAGCGTAGGCACGGGTCCGTCCCGTCTGCTCAACGGAGCGGGCGGATCAGGATTTCGGTCCCCGCGATCCAGGCCGGGTCCTCGACCACCACCTGCTTGGCGCCGCGGAAGGGCGGCAGCAGCACGAGCCTGCGTCCGTCGCGGTCGATGAGGCGGCCGAACGCGAACCGTCCGCCGCGGCGGGGCACGAGCACATCCGTGTTCATCAGCGCCCCGGCCTCCTCGAGGCCGCGTTTGCGAAGCCACACCTGATCGCCGCAGCGGTACTCGCCGGCGCTGTCCTCCACCGTCATGACCAGCCGGTCGTCAGCATGGCTGCTGTCGAGCGGGTTCACGGCGTCCCGCGGGCGGGCGAGCGGTTCGACGCCGTTGAGGGTGAGCTGTGCCACGATCTGCGGCGCCGCGCCTCCCGGCGCGCGGATCAGCTGTTCGGCCGGCACATCGAGGGCAGCGGCAATCTTCTGCATCCACTCCAGCGACAGGCGCCGCATGCCCGTCTCGAGCCGGCCGATCGTCTGCGCGGTGGTCGGAGGGTCACAGGCCGCAGCGAGGTCGGCGAGCGTCATCGACCTGGACAGGCGCAGATCACGGATGCGGTTGGTCATCATGTCGCCTCTGAACCGGATTGGTTTCTTCCCTTTCCTACAGCACGAGCCCTTTGCCAAGGGCGTCGTCGAAGAACCGGAGGAACTGCGATGAAACCCATTCTCGTCGAGCGTGAAGTAGAGGAACAGACGCAAGAGGTGGACGGTGCCGTCCGGCGGCGGCGCGTGCCGGTTCGCGTCAACGTGGCCGAATCGCCGCTGAGCTGGCTGCACGCCCGCGGGCACCTTGACGACCGGCTGTTCGCCGCTGGCGAGATGCTGCGCCGGGATTACGAGCGGGCCAGCCTCGGGCCGCAGATCACGATGCGATGGGATCCTGTTCGGATCGAGCGCGGCGCGAGGACGCCGGGCACGCCGGGTGAGAGGGCGATTGCCGCGAAGCAGCGCTTCGACGAGGCCTTGCGGGCGGCCGGTCCGGGCCTTCAGGACATCCTGTGGCGGGTTGTCTGCGCGGGGGAGTCGCTCGCCATGGCGGAAGCCGGGCTGGAGTGGCCGTCGCGCAGCGGCAAGCTGGTGCTCAGGATCGCCCTTGAGCGTGTGGCGCAGTTCTATCGCGTCCAGTGAGCCACCTTCGCGCGCAGGCCTGGCAGCAGCTCGTCCTCGAACCACGGATGGCGGCGCATGAACAGCACGCTGCGCCAGGACGGATGCGGGAGCGCAGCAAGGTCCTGCCGGTGCGCCACCTGCCGCACGCGTTCGGCCATGGGCAGATGGCGCAGCTCCGGCAGATGCCGGTGCTGGGCATGGTGGCCGACAAGGATGGTCAGCCGCCTGCCCGGCACGAGGTGGAGCAGCCGGTCGTGCCAGCGTGCCGCGCATTCCGGACGCGGCGGGCGGTCGCCGCTCGCGGCACGGCCGGGATAGCACAGGCCCATGGGCAACATCGCCACCGCGGCAGGATCGGCCAGCTGCGCCGCGGACAGCCCCAGCCACTCTCGAAGGCGATCTCCGCTTGCATCATCCCACAGGATCCCGCGCGCATGGGAGCGGCTGCCCGGCGCCTGGCTGATGATGAGCACGCGCGCGGTCGTCGACACCTGCACCAGTGGCCGCGGCGTGTGCGGCAGGGCGGCCGCGCATCGTCGGCACTGCCGCACCTCGCGCAGCAGGGTCTCCGCACCCTCAGAGGCTGTCAGCACGTTCGGCAAGGGTGAGCCAGCGTTCCTCTGCCGCCTCCTTCTCCGCCTTGGCGTTGGCCACACCCTGAGCGACGGTCGCGAAGCGCTGCGGATCGGTGCTGTACAGCGCCGGATCGGAGAGGATTTCCTCGCCTTTCGCAATCGCCGCCTCCAGCGCCTCGATCCGCTGCGGCAGAAGGTCGAGATCGCGCTGATCCTTATATGACAGCTTGCGCGGGGGTGAAGTCCGGTCTGCAGCCGCCATGCCGGTCTGGTCCTGCGTCCGGTGACGGGGCGGAGCCGCAGCAGCCGCCCCTGCCGCAGCCGGCCGGCGCCGGGCCGCCCAGTCGGCATAGCCTCCGGCCACGATGTCCACCGCGCCGCTTCCGTCGAGACCCAGCGTCACCGTGACGGTGCGGTCGAGGAAGTCGCGGTCGTGGCTGACGATCAGCACCGTCCCCTCGTAGTCGGCAATCACCTCCTGCAGCAGGTCGAGGGTTTCGAGATCGAGATCGTTTGTCGGCTCGTCCAGCACCAGAAGGTTGGAGATGCGGGCAAACTCGCGCGCCAGCAACAGGCGTGAGCGCTCCCCGCCGGAGAGGATCCCGACCTTGGTGTCCACCAGCGCCGGGTCGAACAGGAAGTCCTTGAGATAGGCCTGGATGTGCTTGCGTGTTCCCCTGACATCGATCCAGTCGCTGCCTTCCGCCAGAACGTCGCGCACCGTCTTCTCGGGCGAGAGCAGGCGCCGTTGCTGATCGATCATCACGCCGGAAAGATTGCGGGCGAGGGTGACGTTGCCCGTGTCCGGGGCCAGCTCGCCGGTCAGCAGCTTCAGCAGCGTCGTCTTGCCCGCGCCGTTCGCGCCGACGATGCCGATCCGGTCGCCACGCTGAATGCGCAGGCTGAACGGCTTGATCACGGTGCGATCGCCATAGGCCTTGGAGATGGACTCCGCGACGATGACCGACCGCGATTTGAACTCTTCATCCCCGGCCAGCTTCAGCTTCGCCGTGCCCTGCGCCGCACCGGACAGCATGGCGGCGCGCTGCGCCCGCATCTGCCACAGCTTCTCGAGCCGGCCCTGGTTCCGCTTGCGACGCGCGGTCACGCCGCGCGCCAGCCAGTGCGCCTCGAGCTTGAGCCGCGCATCCAGCCGTTCCGCCGCCCGCGCCTCGTCGGCGGTGACCTGCTCTTCCCACGCCTCATAGCCGCCGAAGCCGATCTCCTTGCGTCGCAAGGTGCCGCGATCCAGCCACAGCGTCGTGCGGGTCAGCCGCGTGAGAAAGGTGCGGTCGTGGCTGATCACGACAAAGGCGCCGGTGTACCGGCCCAGCCACTCCTCCAGCCACTCGATCGCCGCGAGGTCGAGGTGGTTGGTCGGCTCGTCCAGGAGCAGCAGGTCGGGGCGCTGCGCCAGCGCCCTGGCGATCGCGGCGCGGCGCCGCTCGCCCCCGCTGGCGCCGGGGGCCTGCCGCTGGAGATCGATGCCAAGTTGCCCGGCGATTGCCTGCGCCTCGTGCTCGGCCGGCGCGTCGGGGCCGGCGAGCACCCAGTCGAGCAGGGTCGGGTGCGCTCCGAAGTCGGGATCCTGCTCCAGCACCACGACGCGCAGGCCAGGCTTGACGGTGCGGGTGCCGCGGTCGGCCTCGATGCGCCCGTCGAGCAGCCGGAACAGGGTCGTCTTGCCCGCGCCGTTGCGGCCGATCAGCGCGATCCGGTCGCGTGCGCCGATGTGCAGGTCGAGATCGCGCAGCAGCCAGCGCCCGCCCTGCTGCAAGCCGAGACCTTCCAAGGACAGAACGGGTGGTTGCGCCATCGGCCGGACCTAGGCAATGCATGGCAGGGGGACAAGCCGGTTCACTTCGCGCTCATCCGGCGTGGCGCTAGCTTGCCGAACAACCAGCCATGGGGACGAAGATATGTCACGAGCCGCTGCCGCAACCGCGATCCTTGCTGCCCTTGCGGCCACGCCGCTGAGCGCCGCCGACGTGCAGATCACCGCCCAAGGCCCGGTCGTGGAGCTCAGCGTGTACGAGGAGGTCGAAAGCAGGCCGGACACCGTGCGGATCACGGCCGGCGTGCAGACCGACGCGCCGACGGCGGTGGAGGCGCTGCGGCAGAACGCGCAGGACATGCAGAGGGTCATCGCGCGGATCCGCGCCGCTGGCGTTGCCGACCGCGACATCCAGACGACCGGCCTCAACCTGTCGCCGCGCTGGGACTATGACCAGGGGGCGCAGCGCCAGGTGTTTCGCGGCTACCGGGCGGGCAACAGTGTGGCCGTGCGGTTCCGCGACATCGCGGCGGTCGGGCCGGTGCTCGACGCGCTGGTGGCCGCCGGCGCCAACGACATCAGCGGGCCGGTGTTCTCGGTCGAGAACGACGAGCCGTTCAAGGCTGCTGCCCGCCGCGCGGCCATGGACCGGGCCCGAAGGCAGGCGGAGGAGTATGCGCGCGGGGCGGGATACACCGGCGTGCGCCTCCTGCGCATCCAGGAAGGACTGACCGGACGCACCCGCGCGGAAAGCCGCGACATCATGGTGACCGCGGCGCGCTTGGAAGCGGCGCCGCCCATCGAACCTGGAGTCGTCGGCACCGGCGTGACCATCTCGGTGGCCTATGAAATGACCCGGTAGGGGCGATGGCGTGCGCGCCAAGGGGCGCCATTCACAGGATATTCAAAGCCTCACGCCTATCGTAGGCGCATGACCAGCCGTTTCTTCATCCTCGCTGCTGTAGGCGCGGCGGCTTTCGCGAGCGTCGCGCCGCCGGCGGTGGCCAATCCCCAGCGCGGCAGCGAGCAGGGTGAGGCCCGCCGCGACCTCGAGGCCGGCGCGATCCTCAAGTCGCGCGAGATCGAGGCGCGGGTGCTGCCGACCATGCGCGACCATCAGTATCTCGGCTTCGAATACGATCCCGCCGCCCGTGCCTATCGCCTCAAGTTCATCCGCGACAGCCGGGTCAGCTTTGTTGACGTGGATGCGCGCACCGGCCGGATCATCCGCCGGTCCAACTGACCGGACGATGCCGGCCGGGTGCCGTGTTGACGCGTCCCGCGCAATCGGACACATCGCGGGTCCACACGCGCGAAGTCAATGAACACCTTGGGGGCGGCTGACCATGCGAATACTCATCGTCGAGGACGAACCGACCCTCGGCAATCAGCTCAAGACCACGCTTGAACAGAACGGCTATGCCGTCGACCTCTCCACAGACGGAGAAGACGGTCACTTCATGGGGTCGACCGAGAACTATGATGCCGTGATCCTTGATCTTGGCCTACCCGAGATCGACGGGCTGACCGTCCTCGGCATGTGGCGCAAGGAAGGGCGCCGGTTCCCGGTTCTGGTGCTCACCGCGCGGGACAGCTGGTCGGACAAGGTGGCCGGTCTTGACGCCGGCGCCGACGACTATCTTGCCAAGCCGTTCCAGACCGAGGAGCTGATCGCCCGCATGCGGGCGCTGATCCGCCGCGCGTCCGGCAACACGTCGGCCGAGCTTGTCGCCGGCGACGTGCGGCTCGACACCCGGTCCGGGCGCGTGACGCTGGCGGGCGAGCCGGTCAAGCTCACCGCGCAGGAATACAAGCTGCTGTCCTACCTCATGCACCACAAGGGCAAGGTCGTCAGCCGCACGGAACTGATCGAACACATCTACGATCAGGATTTCGACCGCGATTCCAACACCATCGAGGTCTTCGTCACCCGCATCCGCAAGAAGTTGGGCGCGGACGTGATCTCAACCATCAGGGGGCTCGGATACAGTCTCGATGACCCGGCCGATCCAAGGCGCGGCTGACCCGCCGGCCGCGGCGGGTGCCGGCGCCGTGCCGCCGCGGGCGCATCGCCGGAGCCTGGCCGGCCGGATGATGGTCATTGCCGCCGTCTGGATCGGCGTGCTTCTGCTGGGTGGCGGATTTGCGCTGAACCGGACCATCACGACGCTGATCGAGAACCAGTTCGACAGCCAGCTCAACTACATCCTCACCGCGATGATCGCCTCGGTCGAGGTGGGCGCGGACGGCGAGGTGCTGTTCAACCGCCCGCTCGGGGACCAGCGCTTCCTCGAGCCCGGCTCGGGGCTTTACTGGCAGATCAGCGGGGCGGGGCACGAGACCTTCCCCTCGCGCAGCCTGTGGGATCGCAATCTCGCCGTCCGTGCCGACCCTGCCGCGCACGGGGCGGTGTTCTACGACAGCAACCAGTTTCCGGGTGAGCCGCTGCGGGTGGCCGAGCGGTCGATTTTTCTGCCGGGGAGCGACACCCGCTGGTTCTTCGCCGTGGCGCAGCGCCGCACCGAGCTTGACCAGCAGATTGCCCAGATCCGCGGCATCCTGATCTGGAGCTTCGCCGTCCTGGGGCTCGGATTGCTGATCATGGCGGCGCTGCAGAACCACATCGGCCTGCGCCCGCTGCGCCGCATCCGGGCGGCGATCCAGAACCTGCGCACGACGGGTGCGAACCGGATCGAGGAACCCTTGCCGGCCGAGGTCCAGCCGCTGGTGGAGGAACTCAACGCGCTTCTCGCCCACACGGAGCGGCAGGCCGAGGAGGCGCGCACCCATGCCGGCAACCTTGCCCATGCGCTCAAGACGCCGCTGACGGTGGTGAACAACGCCGCGACCGCCCACGCGCCTGATCTCGCCGAGACGGTGATCCGCGAGGCGCGGACGATGCGGCGGCATGTCGACCATCACCTTGCCAGGGCGCGGGCCGTGGGGCGGCGCGCGGTCGGGCACGCCCGCACCCCGGTCTGCGAGAGCGCGGAAGCCGTCCGGCGGGCGGTGCAGCGGCTGTATCCCGATGTGCGTCTGGACATCGACGGCCCGCGCGAGGCGCGTGTCGCCATCGAGCGGCAGGATCTGGACGAGATCCTGGGCAATCTCATCGAGAACGCGGCCAAGTATGGCGGCGGCAGCGTGTTCGTCACGGTCGATGCCGAACGGACCGACGAGGAGGAGGGCGGCCGGTTCTGCGTCATCTGGGTGGAGGATGACGGCACGGGCATTCCCGAGCATCAGCGCGAGGCGCTGTTCGACCGCGGGGCGCGCCTCGACACCGGCAAACCCGGCACGGGGCTCGGGCTGGCGATCGTGCGCGACGTGGCGGAGATTTACGGCGGCAGTGTCACCATGGGCGAGAGCGAGGATCTGGGCGGACTGCTTGTCCGGTTGATCCTGCCAAGGGCGCGCTGACACGTCGGAGGTGGTTCGGGCGGCGGCGCGTGCTCGGACGTCGCGCCGCCGCCGTCACCCGGGGTCAGGCGTAGGTCAGCACCGGCTGCTGACGCCGCCGCATCAGCCCGCCCACGCCGAAGAAGCCGAGCAGCAGCATCGCCCAGGTCGAGGGTTCGGGCACGGCGGCCGTCGGCGCCAGGGTAAAGCCGATGGAGCGGATCTTGAAGGCGTCCGGGGTGGTGTCGACGAAGTTGCCGGTCGAAATCGCCCACAGGTTGCCGGTTGCGTTGCCGAGATCCAGGGTGCGGTTGCCGGAGGTGTTCGTGCCGTTGCTCATGAAGGAGCCGAGCAGCAGGGCCGATGCCGTGGCGACCGGCTGGTTGCCGAGCGCCGCGACCTGAGCCGAGGTGGCGTTGCCCCAGAGGATCTGCGCGTCGGTGTCGCCATAAGCGCTCAGGAACATGCTCTTGAGCGACACGGCGCGGTCGAATTCGAAGGTCACGAGGTCGACGGTGCCGCTGTTGTCGACCGTGTGGGTGTTGCCCGATCCATTGCCCTCGAGGCTGTTGGTGACGCCAAGACCATTGCTGTAGGTGCCGAGAAACGCGGCCCGCAGCGTGTTGTTGTCGATCGTCCAGCCGCGCGCCCGCACGGTGACGGTCTGCCCTTCCGCAACGACGGAATAGGTGCGCACATTGCCGTCCGGTCCGTCAAGGCCGGTGTTGGGCTGTCCGGCCGGGCTGAAGGTCAGCAGGGTCGTGGCCGAGGCGGGAGCGGCGCAGGCCATCAGCGCGGCGCCGGCAACAAGGGAGATCTGCTTCAACATCTGAACACCGTCCTTCTTTCGGTGCATCGGGGCCATTCCTTCCGCACTGGATGGCGTTGCGAGTAGATGCCCGAGCAGCCCTGTCCAGCGGCTCTCAGGCCGGTGTCCCAAAGGTGAACGCAAGGTGTGCGCCCGTTAACTACATTCCGAGGCGCGATGCCGCACGAGAAGGGTTGCCATCCCCGCCATCTCCGACCATCTGCGCACGGGTCTGATCATGAGCGCGCGCATTCACTCCTTGCCGGCGGCCACCGCCAGTCTCGAGCCGATGCTGGCACTGACAGCAAAGGACATGCTCGCGGTCAACGCGGTCATCCTCAACCGGATGGAAAGCCGCATCCCGCTCATTCCGCGCCTTGCCGGCCACCTGATCGCCGGCGGAGGCAAGCGGCTGCGCCCCATGCTCACCCTCGCGGGGGCCGCGCTGCTCGATTACAGCGGCAATCGCCATCACCGTCTCGCCGCGGCGGTCGAGTTCATCCACACCGCGACGCTGCTGCATGACGACGTGGTTGACGGGTCGGAGATGCGGCGAGGCAAGGCGGCGGCGAACATCATCTTCGGCAACCCGGCCACGGTGCTTGTCGGCGACTTCCTGTTCTCGCGCGCGTTCGAGCTCATGGTCGAGGACGGCTCGCTGCGGGTGCTGCGCATCCTCTCCCATGCCAGCGCGGTCATCGCCGAGGGCGAGGTGGACCAGCTCACCGCGCAGCGGCAGATCGAGACCAGCGAGGAGCGCTATCTGGCGATCATCGGTGCCAAGACGGCGGCGCTGTTCGCGGCGGCCAGCCGCATCGCCGCCGTCGTCGCCGAGTCCGAGGAGCGGGTGGAGCAGGCGCTCGACGATTACGGCCGCAATCTCGGCATCGCCTTCCAGCTGGTCGACGATGCGCTCGACTACGACGCGCATTCCGGCATCATGGGCAAGGATCGCGGCGACGACTTCCGCGAGGGGAAGATGACGCTGCCCGTTATCCTCGCCTATGCCCGCGGTTCCGCGCAGGACCGTGAGTTCTGGCGCGACGCGGTGCTCGGGCATCGGATCGGGGATGACGATCTGGCGCATGCGACGCGGCTTGTCACCGTCACCGGGGCGCTTGAAACCACGCGCCAGCGGGCGCGGCAATTTGCCGAACGCGCCATCGATGCGCTGTCGATCTTTCCCGCCGGCGAAGCACGGCAGGCCATGGTGCAGGCGGCCCAGTTCGCCGTCGCCCGCGCGTTCTGACCGGGGTCGCCCCAGCGTCCGGGACGCGCCGCATCGATGGCAGACCAGCCCGACCTCCCCGTCCATGCCGTCCTTCCCGAGGTCAAGGCAGCCCTCGCCGGGGGAGGAACAGCGGTGCTCGTCGCGCCACCGGGCGCGGGGAAAACGACCGCTCTGGCGCCGCTGCTGCTGGACGCGCCGTGGAGTGGTGGTCAGATCGTTGTGACCAGTCCCCGCCGGGTCGCGGCACGGGCCGCGGCCGAGCGCATGGCGCAGATCCTTGGCGAGCGCGTCGGACACACGGTCGGCTACCAGACCCGGTTCGACAGCAGGCATTCGGCCGCGACGCGAATTCTCGTCATGAGCGAAGCCTTGCTGGTGAAGCGGCTGGTGGCCGAACCGGACCTGCCGGATGTCTGCGCCATCCTCTTCGACGAGGTGCACGAGCGCAGCCTTGCCATCGACGTCGCGCTCGCCCTGGCGCTGGAGAGCCGCTCGGTCCTGCGCCCAGACCTGCGGCTGCTCGCCATGTCGGCAACGATGGACGAGGCGGGGTATGCCGGCCTGCTGGGCACGGGCACGCCCGTGATCGAAAGCGAGGGGCGCAGCCATCCGCTCGAGGTGCGCTGGCTTGGCACGCGGCCACACGTTCCGATGGCGGCCGCGCTAGCCGACGCGGCCGTGGCCGCCTGTCGCGAGCAAGAGGGCGACCTTCTCGTGTTCGTTCCCTCCATCGGCGACATCCGCCGGACAGCGGACCTGCTTGCGTCGCGGCTGCCCGATGCTGTCGTGCATCAGCTGCACGGACAGGCCGCGCCCGAAGCGCAGCGCGCGGCGCTGCGGCGGGATCGTGACGGGCGGCGGCGCGTGGTGCTTGCCACCAACATCGCGGAGACGTCGCTGACGCTCGACGGGGTGCGGGTCGTGGTGGACAGCGGACTGACCCGGCGTGCCCGCTACGATCCGGTCACGGGCACGACCCGCCTCACCACCGAGCGGGCCAGCCAGGCATCGGCGACGCAGCGCGCGGGACGCGCCGCCCGCCAGCAGCCCGGTGTCGTCTACCGGCTGTGGGAAGAAGCCGCGCACGCCGGCCGGCCGCCGTTTGACGAACCGGAGATCCGGCGAGCCGATCTCTCTGGGACCGTGCTGACCCTGGCGGCGTGGGGAACGACGGACCCGGCGGCGCTGTCCTGGCTCGACCCGCCGCCCGCCGCCGGATGGCGCCGTGCGCAGGAGCGGCTGCGCACCGTGGGCGCACTGGACGACGAGGGGAAGCTGACCCCGCAAGGCCGGCGGCTCGCCTCGCTGCCGCTGGAGCCGGCCGACGGCGCCATGCTGCTGCTTGGCGCAACCCATGGCGCCGCCCGGACGGCTGCGCGGCTCGTCCTGCTGTTGCAGGAGCGGGGCCTTGGCGGGCGGAGCGTCGACCTTGACCAGCGGCTCGCCGCGCTCGCCACGGCGCGTGACGCCGCGTCTGCCGGGCCGCGGCGGCTCGCCGACGGGTGGGCCGCTCTCGTGGCCTCGTCGCCGCCCGGTCCAGACCGGCGGACGCCGCCGCTGGCAGTCATTCTGGCCGCCGGCCGGCCGGATCTCGTGGCCAAGCGCCGAGATGCTCGGGGAGAGCGGTGGCTGACGGCGAGTGGCCGCGCCTTCGTGCTCGATGCGGCCGATCCGCTTGCGCGAAGCGAGATGCTGGTCATCGCCGACGCACAGGGCGATGCGGCGGGTGCGCGGATCACCGCCGCCGCCGCGCTGTCGCAGGCCGAGGCCGAGCACTGGTTCGCTGACCGGCTCGAACAGTGCTCCTCGGTCGCATTCGACAACGGGCGCATCGAAGCGGTGCGCGAGACGCGTCTGGGCGCACTGGTTCTCAGCCGCACGCCCGACCCGCAGCCCGACGCTGCCGCCGTCCGAGCCGCCTTGATGCGCGCGGCGCTCGACCGGCTGGACACGCTGCTGCCGCAGACGCTCCTTGCGCGGCTGCGCCATGCGGATGTGACGGCTCTCGACCGGGAGCGGCTCCGTGCCCGGGCGGGCGAGTGGCTGGAGCCGCTTCTCGCCGGGCGCCGCGACATCGACCTTCCGCCAGACCGGGTGGTGGAGGCTGTCACCGGCCTTCTGTCCTGGGACGAACGGCAGCGGCTCGACCTTTATGCGCCAGCGGTTTTCGTCACCCCGGCCGGCACACGGCATCCGATCGACTATGCCGGTGCGGATGCGCCGAGTGTCACGGTGCGGGTGCAGGCGCTGTTCGGCCTCGACGAACACCCGACGGCGGGGCGGGCACCGCTGCTGCTCAAGCTCGCCAGTCCGGCTGGCCGCCCTGTCCAGGCGACACGCGACCTGCCGGGATTCTGGCGCGGCAGCTGGCGCGACGTGCAGAAGGAGATGAAGGGCCGGTATCCCCGCCATCGCTGGCCGGACGAGCCGTGGCGCGAGGCGGCTGATCTGCGCACCAAGAACGCCTTTGCAGCGCGCCCGAGGTGAATTAGAGAGGCGGCCATGGCAGCCAAGATCTACCAGCGCCCCAAGAACGCGATGTCCTCGGGCAAGGCCCGGCTTGACGAATGGATCCTGGAGTTTGAGCCTGCCGAGGCGCGGGTGCCCGATCCGCTGATGGGCTGGACCGGGAGCGGCGACACCCAGGTTCAGGTGAAGCTGACCTTCCCCGACTGCGACACGGCTCAGGATTATGCGCGCCGGCACGGCATCGACGCGCAGGTCATCCCCACGCCGCCGCGTAAGCTTAAGCTGCAGGCCTACGCGGACAATTTCCGCTGATTGCCTTTTGGGGCGCTCTGCGCCATACGGGGACCGGGAGTCGGGCGGACGTTTGCGTCCGCCCACCGGGTCAGGTCCGGAAGGAAGCAGCCCAGGTGGATTGCGGCGGGTCGTCCGGCTCCTTTCCTGCATCCCCGATTGCGGTCCATCCTGCCTCGCGGGGCTGGCGTCGTGCGGCTGGCGTCGGCGCGGCATGACAAGCCCGATGTGCTCGCCTAGAGTCCGGCGATGATCGACTCACCTCCATCGCCGGCGGCCGACGACACCCTGCCGTGGAGCGCGAGCGTCGGACCAGCCGAGGGGGGCGGGCAGACGGGCGATCAGCCCGCGATGTTCGACGATCTGGCTGCGCCAGCCCCTGGCAGGACGGGGGAGGAGTCGACCGGGGAGGCGGGCACGGGCGCCTCACCCTACCGGGTGCTTGCGCGCAAGTACCGTCCGCAGACCTTCGCGGCGCTGATCGGACAGGACGCCATGGTGCGGACCCTAGGAAACGCCATCCGGCGCAACCGGCTGGCCCATGCCTTTCTGATGACCGGGGTGCGCGGCGTGGGCAAGACCACCACCGCGCGGCTCATCGCGAAGGCGTTGAACTGCATCGGTCCCGACGGTCAGGGCGGCCCCACGATCGATCCGTGCGGCCGGTGCGAGCCGTGCACCGCCATCGCTGCCGGAAGGCACATCGACGTCATCGAGATGGACGCGGCAAGCCACACCGGCATCGACGACGTGCGCGAGATCATCGAGGCGGTCCGGTATGCCGCCGTCTCCGCACGCTACAAGATGTACATCATCGACGAGGCGCACATGCTCTCGAAGCAGGCGTGGAACGGCCTGCTGAAGACGCTCGAAGAGCCGCCGGCGCACGTCAAGTTCCTGTTCGCCACGACGGAGGTCGACAAGGTGCCGGTCACCGTCCTGTCGCGGACGCAGCGGTTCGATCTGCGCCGCATCCCTGCCGCGATGCTCGCCGACCACTACGCGTCCGTCTGCGCCAGCGAAGGCGTCGAGGCCGAGCGCGAGGCGCTGGACCTCATCGCCGCCGCGGCGGAAGGATCGGTGCGCGACGGGCTGTCGATGCTCGACCAGGCGATCGCGCACGTCGACGCCGACGAGAGCGCGTCGGTCACCGCGGCGCAGGTGCGGGCCATGCTGGGGCTCGCCGACAGGGCAGCCGTGTGGCGGATCGTCGACGCCATCATCGGAGGAGATCAGGCGCGGCTGCTGCGCGAGATCGACGAGCAATACGCGCTTGGCGTGGAGCCGGCCGCCATCCTGCGTGCGATGCTCGAGGCCGTGCACGCCCTCACGGTGGAGCAGATCGGCGGCACGGGCAAGGACGCGGGCGCGCTGGTGTACGCGCCGCCGCCCGGAATGGCGGGACGGCTCGCGGCGGGGCGTTTGCACCGCCTTTGGCAACTGGTGCTCAAGGGCTATGAGGAGGTGCGCAGCGCCCCCGACGGCTTCATCGCCGCGCGCATGGCGCTGCTGCGCGTGCTCTATGCCGCAGATCTCCCCGATCCGGGTGAACTGGCCCGGCGGATGCACGCGCCGCCCTCTGCCCGCAGTGACGAGCCGCGCACTGAACAGCCGGAACCGGCGGAGCAGACATCTGCCTCGCTGTCCTGGTCCTCGCTTGTCGAGCAGGTCGAGAATGCGGGCGAGATGCATGCGGCCAGCGTGATGCGGCTTCAGGTGCGGGTCGTCTGGCTCGAGCCGCGCCTGCTCGTGTTCAGTCGGGGCGACGAGTTTCGCGACCCGATCGACAGGCTCCTGCGCGACGCGCTGTTCCGCGCGACGGGCGAGCGCTGGCAGGTCACGGAAGAGCGCGGCGCGGTGGCGAGCGAGCCGTCCCTTGCGGAAGCGCAGGCCCTCACGCGCGAGCATGAACGGCGCGCGCTTCTCGAGGATCCGGTCGTGCGCACGGCATTCGCCCTGTTTCCCGGCGCGCAACTGGTCGAGGACCGGGCGGTTGCCTCAGAGATGGACGAAAAAAGGAGCGTGACGGCATGAAATCGATGGAGGAAATGATGGCGGCGGCGCAAAAGGCCGCCGAAACCATCCAGACGCAGATGGCTGACATGCAGGGCCGCCTGGATGCTCTGGAAGTCGAGGGCGCGAGCGGTGGCGGGCTGGTGCGGGTGCGGGCCTCGGCGCGTGGCCGGATCCTTGGCGTCACGATCGACGACAGCCTGCTGAAGCCGGAAGAGAAGCAGATGCTCGAGGATCTCGTCGCCGCAGCGATCAACGATGCGCGCGAGCGCGCCGACCGCGTTTCGGGCGAGGAACTGCAGAAACTGCAAAGCGGCATGGGTCTGCCACCCGGATTCAACCTGCCGGGCCTCGGATAGGCGAACCTGTGGGCGCCGCGACAGGCGTGCGGCAGGTCCTCGCGACCCGGCTGCCGCCGTTGTTCGGCAAGCTGCAGGCCGCGGGCGTCCTCCCCTCGCCGTTCAGGCCGGGCGCGCACATCGCTTTCGCGGACGCCGCGCGCCATGCCCGCGTGCGGGAGGTCGGGTCTCACCGTCCGCCCGCGCCGCTTGCATCCTTTGTGCGGGCGGCGCCCGACCTGCGCTCGCTGGCGACGCTGGCACTGTTTGCGGACGCGGATCAGCGTTTTGCCGAGCCGGTGCGGTTCGGCATCATCGAGGCCGAGGCAGCACGGGTGTGGACACGCTTCGGCGTCCACGATGCGAAGGCCGGCAGCTTTGCCGACGTGTATTGTTCGATCGAGGCGCTCGCCAATCCCAAATACGAGGTGCCGCGTCTGCTGCTCCCGCTGGTGCCGCCCCGCCGGCACGTTCCGCGCGCCGTGTTCCTCGGCATGGCGTGGTGGCACAACCACTATCATTGGCTGATCGATATTCTGCCCCGGCTCCGCCTGGTGCAGGAACAGCTCGGCGAGGGGATCCCGCTGCTGGTTCCGCCGAACCTGCGCCGTGCGCAACGCGAGGCTCTCGACGCCGTGCTCGCGGTGCTGGGCTGCGCGGATGCGGCGGTGCTGACACCGGACGGCAGTGTCCTGCTTGCCGACACGCTGATCATGCCGACGCGCATGGCGCACACGCTCGACATGGGTCCGGCGCAGATCGATGTCCTGCGCGCGGCCTTGCTGCCGAACAGTGGAGGGCCTTCGGGTCGCCGGCTCTACATCTCGCGCCGGGACGCCGCCATCCGCCGCATCGTGAACGAGGAGGAACTGTTCAGCCACCTCGTCCCGCTCGGCTTCGAACTGACGACGCTGAGCGGCCTCACGATGCGGCAGCAGGCCATGCTCTTCGCGGAGGCGGAGATTGTCGTGGGCCACCACGGCGCCGGCCTCGCCAACACCCTGTTCTGCCCGAGAGGCGGGGTGTTTGTTGAAGTGTTCCAGGAGAACCATTTCACCTCGTGCTTCGCGCGCATCGCCCAGCTGCGCGGTCTTCGCTACGGCTTCGTCACAGGCGAGCAGAGGGGGCAGGACACGGTGGTAAATGCGGCGCTGGTGACGCGCCTGATCGCGGATCTTCTGGCCGCGGATGGTCAGGATGGTCCCGGCGCAGGGAACGGTTCGGACGCCTCTGCACTACCATGAGCATGGCGGCCATGCGGGAGCCGTCTTGCCAGGATGAAACGTTTCCGATGCCCAGCACAGCCGTGCCACCCCAGTCCACCACGTCATCAGCCGATCGCGGCCGCTCGGCAGGGTCGCCGTGGCAGATCCCGTGGTCGGGGTGGAAGGAGATCCTGAAACGCACCTACAAGGAGATCGGAGAGGACCGGGTTTCGCTGGTGGCTGCGGGTGTGGCGTTCTACGCGCTGCTGGCTCTTTTCCCGGCGCTCACCTCGCTGCTCTCGGTGGCGGGCCTGATCCTCGATCCGTTGCGGGTCGTCGATCAGCTCGCCGAGTGGACGGCAAACCTCCCCGAAGCGGCGGCTCAGATCATCCAGAGCCAGGGGGCGAGCGTTGCGAGCGGCGCCGACGGTGCGCTCAGCCTGGCGGCGCTCGCCGGTCTCGCTCTTGCGCTGTACGGAGCCGCAAAGGGGACCAAGACGCTGATGGAGGGGATGAACATCGCCTATGACGAGGACGAGAAGCGGGGATTTCTCGTGCTCAACATCGTGGCGCTCGGCCTGACGGCGCTCATGGTGGTGGCGGTGCTGCTCGCGGCAGGTCTGGGCATCGTGGTTCCGCTCGTCGTCGATGGTCTGGGTCTGCCCCCTGTTCTTGCCACGGTGCTGAACCTCCTGCGCTGGGTGGTGCTGGCGGCGATCGCCGTGCTTGGCCTGTCGCTGCTCTACCGCTTCGGCCCTTCGCGCGAGAACGCCAAGTGGCGCTGGATCACGCCGGGCTCGGCCATCGCCGTGGCCCTGTGGGTGGTCGGCACGGGACTGTTCAGCATCTATGTGCAGAACTTCGGCAACTACAACGAAACCTACGGAGCCTTGGGCGGGGTCATCATCCTGCTCACATGGCTCTGGCTGTCGGCCTTCATCGTCCTGCTCGGCGCGGAGCTCAACTCGGAGATCGAGCACCAGACCATGCGCGACACGACCACGGGACCGGAGGAGCCCATGGGCGAGCGCGGCGCGGTGAAGGCGGATTCCGTTGCCGCCGGCGACGAGCCGCAGGACGGCGCCGACCATCCTCTCCAGACCCAGGGGAAACACCGCGCGCGCGGGCATTGACGCGCGCGCGGCCAAGGTTTCGAGCAGGCGAACGCGCTCGCCCAGGTGCGGTTGCGCGTGCCGGCGCCAGCTACCATATGGCTGTCTCGACGGTATCTTCTTTGCCTGGATCTCTGCCATTCCATGACCACGCTCACCTTGCCCCTGCTCCCCTTGCGCGACATTGTCGTGCTGCCGGGAATGACCGTCCCGATTTTCGTGGGACGTCCGCGCTCGGTGCTGGCGCTCGAAGCGGCCATGCAGATGGAGCGCGACGTGTTTCTGCTGACGCAGACGGATGCCGCGTGCGAGGAGCCGCAGGCCGCCGACCTGTACGAGATCGGCACGGTGGCGCAGGTGCTCCAGCTGCTCAAGCTGCCGGATGGCACGGTGCGGGTGATGATCGAATCGAAGCAGCGGGCGCGTCTCGCCGCGCTGAGCACCGAGGGCGACTTCGCCATGGCCGAGGTGGAGCTGCGCGAGGACAGCACCGTGTCCGGCAGCCAGGTCACCGCCATGATGCGGCAGGTGGTGGAGCAGTTTGCCGAATATGCCAAGCTGAACAAGAAACTCGCCGACGGCGCCGGAGAGGGACTGTCGGACATCGACGATGCCGGTGAGCTGGCCGACACGCTCGCCGGGTTGCTGACGGTCAAGGTGTCGGACAAGCAGGCGCTGCTGACCGAGAGCGACCCGCTGAAGCGGCTGGAGATGCTGCTGACGCTGATGGACGGAGAGATGTCCGTCCTTCAGGTGGAGCGCAAGATCCGCGGGCGCGTCAAGCGGCAGATGGAGAAGACGCAGCGCGAATACTACCTCAACGAACAGCTCAAGGCGATCCAGTCGGAGCTGGGCGGAGAGGGTTCTGACGGTGACGAGCTTGGCAAGCTTGCCGACCAGGTCGCCAAGACGAAGCTTTCCAAGGAGGCGCGCGAGAAAGCGACGGCCGAACTGAAGAAGCTGCGCGCGATGCAGCCGATGAGCGCCGAAGCCACGGTGATCCGCAACTATCTCGATGTGCTGCTTGGCCTCCCCTGGGGCAAGCGCAGCAAGGTCAAGAAGGACATCGCGGCGGCGCAGGCCGTGCTCGACGCCGACCATTTCGGGCTTGAGAAGGTCAAGGACCGGATCATCGAATATCTGGCGGTGCAGGCGCGCACCAACAAGCTCAAGGGGCCGATCCTGTGCCTTGTCGGACCGCCGGGTGTGGGCAAGACCAGCCTTGGCATGTCCATCGCCAAGGCGACAGGGCGCGAGTTCGTGCGCCAGTCGCTGGGCGGGGTGCGCGACGAGGCGGAGATCCGGGGACACCGGCGCACCTACATCGGCTCGTTGCCGGGCAAGATTGTCACCAATCTGCGCAAAGCCGGCACGAGCAATCCGCTGTTCCTGCTCGACGAGATCGACAAGCTGGGGCAGGACTTTCGCGGTGATCCCGCTTCGGCGCTGCTCGAGGTGCTGGACCCTGAACAGAACACACGCTTTCAGGACCACTACCTCGAGATCGACCTCGATCTGAGCGAGATCATGTTCGTGACCACCGCGAACTCGCTCAACCTGCCGCAACCGCTTCTCGACCGGATGGAGATCATCAGGCTCGAAGGCTACACCGAAGACGAGAAGGTCGAAATCGCCCGGCGTCATCTGCTGCCCAAGCAGATTGCCCTGCATGGCCTCAAGCCGGGCGAGTTCGCGGTCAGCGAGGATGCCCTGCGCGATCTCATCCGCTTCTACACGCGGGAGGCCGGTGTCCGTACCCTTGAGCGCGAGATTGCCCGTCTGGCACGCAAGAGCCTGCGGCAGATCCTCGAGGGCAAGACGAAGAGCGTGACCATCGAACCCGGCAACCTCGCCACGTTCTCCGGCGTGCGCAAATACCGCCACGGACTGAGCGAAAAGGAGCCGGAGGTCGGTGCGGTCACCGGGCTTGCCTGGACCGAAGTCGGCGGCGACCTGCTGACGATCGAGAGCGTCACCACGCACGGCAAGGGCGAGATCAAGACGACCGGCAAGCTGGGCGAGGTGATGAACGAGAGCATCGCCGCCGCCTTCAGCTTCGTGAAGGCACGTGCGCCCGCCTACGGCATCAAGCCGTCGCTGTTCGCCCGGCGCAACGTGCACATCCACCTTCCCGAGGGTGCCGTGCCAAAGGACGGGCCGAGCGCGGGCATCGGCATGGTCACAGCGATGATCTCCACGCTGAGCGGCATTGCCGTGCGCCCGGACGTGGCCATGACGGGCGAGGTGACGCTGCGGGGGCGGGTGCTCCCCATCGGCGGACTCAAGGAGAAGCTGCTCGCGGCCCTGCGCGGCGGGATCACGACCGTGATCATTCCGCAGGAGAACGAGAAAGATCTCGACGAGATTCCCGCCACTGTTCGCGAAGGCCTGCAGATCATCCCGGTCAGCCATGTCGACGAAGTGCTGGCGATCGCCCTTGTCAGTCCGCCGCAGCCGATCGACTGGAGCGAAGAGGACGATTTCGCCACCCAGCCGCTGTTCGCCGCATCGGACGAACTGCGCACCGCCCACTGAGCGCGCGCGCCCGTCGGGAGGATGACGGGCCGCAAGCCCTTGCTCGCCCGCTTTTTTGCTTTGACAGCGCTTCCTCGTTGTGGAGAGTGCGACCCCGTCGCAAATGGCGCATCTGGAGGGGGAAACGAGTGAACAAGAACGAGCTGATCGCGGCTGTGGCGGCAACGTCCGGGCTGTCGCGTTCCGATGCAACGAATGCGGTGGAGGCGACTTTCGGCGCCATCCAGAAGGCGCTTGTCGATGGCGAGGACGTCCGGCTGGTCGGGTTCGGCACGTTCACTGTCGCCCGGCGCAAGGCGTCCACGGGCCGCAATCCCCAGACTGGTCAGCCGATGGAGATCAAGGCTTCGAACCAGCCCAAGTTCAAGCCCGGCCGCAATCTCAAGGACGCGATCAACTGATTTTCCCGCGGGCGGCGCACCGTTCAGACCGGATCGGCGCCGCCTGCCGCATTTGACCGGCCTCGCGCGTTTCGCTGTGCGACCTCGTAAAGGGCGATCGCGGCCGCGTTGGAGATGTTGAGACTTTCGACAGCGCGGCGGATCGGCAGGCGGGCGAGCACGTCGCAATGCGCAGCAACGTTGTGGCGCAGCCCTTCGCCCTCGGCGCCCAGCACGAGACAGACCGGCGCGGACGGGAGGACGTCGGCAAATTCGGACTCCGCTTCGCCGGCAAGGCCGATGCGCCACCAGCCAAGCTTCGCCACCTCGTCGAGGGCGCGGGCAAGGTTCACGACCCGGACCCAGGGCACGACTTCGAGGGCGCCGGACGCGCTCTTGGCGAGTGTGCCGCTTTCGGGCGGCGCGTGACGGTCCTGGGTCACGACCGCGGCGGCGCCGAACGCGGCGGCGGACCGGAACACGGCGCCGACATTGTGCGGGTCCGTCACTTGGTCGAGAAAGACCAGCGGCCGTCCGTCAACCTGCTCCAGCACGTCGGACAAGAGCAGATCGGGCAGTGTGCCGCATTCCAGCACGAGCCCCTGGTGCGGCGCGTCGCGGGGGCCGTGGCGGGCAAGATCAGCGCCCTGCGCATATTCCAGCGCCAGACCCGCCGGCACCGCGTCAGCCAGACCGGCCGCCGCTTCGCGCGTCGCCCACAGCTTGTGGAGCGTGCGGCGGGGGTTGGCGAGAGCGGCTTCGACGGCGTGCCGCCCCCACAGCCTTACGGTGCCGGTCGCCGACCGTCCGCTTCCACGCCCGCCCCGCATCCGTCCGGCCCGGCCACGCAAGTTCGGGCGATGTTCGTCTGCGACCACGGCGTTCATCCTTTCCGGCAAGCTGCGGCGTCCTGCCAGCCGGGGCATTGACAGGCAAGCAGCCCTTGTTCAAAGGCGCCTCTTCCGTCCGGCGGACCGGCGACATGCCGCGTGCCGCCGCGCAACGGGCGACCCGCATCGGTCGCGCAGGCGCGGAGATGACGGGGACAGGTGGCCGAGTGGTTAAAGGCAGCAGACTGTAAATCTGCCCGCGCAAGCGTACGCTGGTTCGAATCCAGCCCTGTCCACCATCCGCCGCAGCGAGGTCGCGCCCGCCGCCGTCCGGGAGTTCTTGTGGCTCCCGAGTTCATTGGGTAACGACCCCGCATGATTGCGAACACGCGCGAAGCCGGGCAAGGGGTGGTGATTGCCGCCACGGGGCTGTTCACGCCGCCTCACACCATCACCAACCGGGAACTGGTCGAAAGCTTCAACGCGTATGCGGCCCGCGAAAACGCGCGCAACAGCGCCGCCATTGCGGCAGGCATGGCCGAGCCGGTGGCGGAGAGTTCCGAAAGCTTCATCCAGAAGGCCAGCGGCATCGAGGCGCGTCACGTCATGGACAAGGCGTCGGTGCTCGACCCCGACATCATGGCGCCGCGCTGGCCGGAACGCGGCGACGACGAGTTGTCGATCATGGCGGAAATCGGAGTCGCCGCGGCGCGCGATGCTCTCGACCGTGCCGGGCGCGAGGCGCGCGACGTCGACGGGGTGATCTGCGCCGCGTCGAACATGCAGCGGCCCTATCCGGCGATCGCGATCGAGATTCAGCAGGAGCTGGGCATCGACGGCTTCGCCTTCGACATGAACGTGGCGTGTTCGTCGGCGACCTTTGCGATCCAGTTGGCTGCCGACAGCATCGCGGCAGGCAATGCGCGCAGCATCCTCGTGGTCAGCCCGGAGATCACCAGCGGCCACCTTAACTGGCGCGACCGGGACAGCCACTTCATCTTCGGTGACGTCGCCACCGCCGTGTTGGTGGAGGCGGCCGCGCACGCGGGGACGGACGGCTGGATGATCCTCGGCACGCGGCTCAAGACCGTGTTCTCGAACAACATCCGCAACAATTTCGGCTTTCTCAACCGCGCCTCGCCCGAAACCATGAACACGCCCGACAAGCTGTTCGTCCAGAACGGGCGCAAGGTGTTCAAGGAAGTGGTGCCGATGGTGTCCGAGCTGATCCTTGAAGAGGCGCGCAGGCTGGACCTCGACCCGGCGCGCCTGCGCCGGCTCTGGCTGCATCAGGCGAATGCGGGCATGAACAGGCTCATCGCGCAGCGGGTGCTCGGCCACGAGGCGGACGAGGACGAAAGCCCGACCGTGCTCGACCGGTACGGCAACACGTCGAGCGCGGGGTCCATCATCGCCTTCCATCTCCACTCCGCCGACCTGCGGCCGGGCGACACCGGGCTGCTGTGCAGCTTCGGCGCCGGCTACTCGGCCGGACTCGTGTTCGTGCGCAAGGCCGCGTGAGCACGAGTGGGGCATCGGGCAGCAGCATCCCGCGGGTGCGGACGGGTGCCGGCGGCGCGGCACAAGCCTGATGGGGGGTGACAAACTCGACAACCGCGGCAGCGGGGATGCGCGTCAGGCCTGGCCGGCGATTCAGCGCGACGGGCGCAAGGCGGCGGCGATCGCCGGGGCCGGGGGCGGTGTGCTGTATCTGCTCGGCTGGACGCTGCTGCCAGCGCTGCTGATCGGTGCCGCCGTGATCATGGTGTTCGTCTCGCGCGACCCGGAACGGGTGGTGCCGCAGGGGCGCCAAATCATCCTCGCGCCCGCTGACGGCCGTATCAGCCGCATCGAAGAAGTGCCTGTTCCGCCCGAACTCGGCGCTTTGCTGTCCGGCACGGGAAGCCCTTCCGCCCTGGTTGTGCGCGTCACCATCGCCATGTCGGTGTTCGGCGTGCAGGTGTGCCGCTCACCGGTGGCGGGGACGATCGAGAGCGCTCTGCTGATCCCGGCGCGCACGCCCGCCGCCACCCTCGGGCTTGCGGGCGAGGCGGGCGAGGCGCAGCATCTGGCGGTGCGCATGGCAGACGGCGTCGCCGTCGGCGTGAGCCTGTTCGCCGGAACGCCGGGGCAGTGGATGAACGCCTTCGTCAAAAGCGGCGACATGCTCGCGGCCGGCCAGCGCATCGCCATCATGCGGCTGGGGCGTGAGGTTGAGCTGTATCTTCCGCAGGGAACGGGATCGCAGGTCGTGCTCGGGCAGCGCGTGGTCGCCGGCGAGACCCGGATTGCGGAGGTCGGCGCGACCGTCTTCATCGAAGGATTGAGGCATTGAACACCGGTCCACACGAGCGAGAGCCGACGGAGGAGCTGAAGCGGATCGGCCCGAACGCGGCCGAGAACGAGCCGCGGTTCCAGCGCGGGCGCCACCCGGCCGGGCTGCAGTTGCGGGCGGTTCTGCCGAACGCGATCACTGCGGCGGCCCTGTGCTCCGGCCTGACCGGCATCCGTTTCGCCATTTCCGCGCAGTGGAGCCTCGCGATCCTCGCCATCATCCTTGCGGGGCTGCTCGACGGAGTGGACGGCCGCATCGCCCGGCTGCTGAAGGCCCAGTCGCGCTTCGGTGCCGAGCTCGACAGTCTGGCGGATTCGCTTTCGTTCGGCATGGCGCCGGCGCTGATCATCTATCTCTGGTCGCTGCAGGCGCTGCCGACACTCGGATGGTTCGCATCGCTCGCCTTCGCGATCTGCTGCGCACTGCGTCTGGCGCGGTTCAACGCGCAGATTGATGTCGACGACCAGCCGCACAAGTCGGCCGGATTCCTGACCGGAGTCCCTGCTCCGGTGGGCGCGGGCCTTGCCTTCCTGCCGTTCTATCTGTGGATGGCGACGGGCAACGCGGTGTTCCGCGACGCCGCCGTCGTCGGTCCATGGCTGGCGCTCATCGCCTTTCTGATGATTTCGAACCTGCCCACGCTCAGCTGGACATCGCTGAGGCCGAGGCGCACGGTCCGGCTTGAGGTCATTGCGCTGGTCGGGCTGGTCTTCGCCGCCCTGCTTCTCGAGCCGTGGTGGGCGCTCGCCCTGTTGTCGGGCGCCTATCTGCTGCTGATGCCGGTTGCGATCGTTCGTTTCGCCGGGATCAAGCGGCGACGGGCAGCGCGTCCGCGCTCCTGACACCAGTCCGCGGCATCGTCTTCGCCGCCGCCGGTTCCACAGCGCGCAGCGGCTGCACCTTCGCCGACGCCGGAATTGCCGCCGTGCGCGGCGTGCCCCACACCTCGGCCCAAGCCGCACGAAACTTCAGCAGACTGTCGACAAGCATGAGTGCCGTTGCAGTCCCCGCCGTCAGGAACAGCAGCCCGATTGCCAGCGATACCATTGCCTAGCCCCTACAATCCACGGTTGTGGATAAGCTGTGGATGGAGATACGCATCTCTCTCTCGATCGTTTCCGTGCCTGTCATATGTTCCCTATATGTTCCATACGATTTTGCAACCTGAGCGATGAACCGCCCTTCACCTGCGACGAGTCGATGCTGGACGAAGGCTGTTCAAGAGAGTAAGGGGCGGCACCGCTCGTCGAACGGGCGGATCACACATGAAAGGCGATATGCACCGGTGCCCGGCTGATCTCAGCGTCGGGTTCCTGCCTTTCAGAGGACAAACCGGAAAGGAAACGACAATGGCGGGTGTCTCCGTCTCTCTGCACGAACTCATCGAAGCCGGCGCCCATTTTGGGCATCAGACCCACCGCTGGAATCCGCGCATGAAGCCGTACATCTTCGGCGCGCGCAACGGCATTCACATCATTGATCTGTCGCAGACGGTGCCGCTGATGGACCGGGCGCTGGATTTCATCACGCAGACCGTCCGTTCCGGCGGCAAGGTGCTGTTCGTTGGCACCAAGCGGCAGGCTCAGGAGCCGATCGCGCAGGCCGCCCGCGCTTCGGGGCAGCATTTCGTGAATCATCGCTGGCTCGGCGGGATGCTGACGAACTGGAAGACGATCTCGCAGTCGATCAAGCGGCTGAAGTCGCTCGAGGAACAGCTCTCGGGCGAGGTGTCGGGCCTGACGAAGAAGGAAGTGCTGCAGCTGACGCGCGAGCGTGACAAGCTGGAGATGTCGCTTGGCGGGATCCGCGACATGGGCGGCATTCCGGACGTGATGTTCGTTGTGGACGCCAACAAGGAAGATCTGGCCATCAAGGAAGCCAACGTGCTCGGCATTCCTGTCGTCGCCATCCTCGACACCAATGTCGATCCGTCGGGCATCGCATTCCCGGTGCCGGGCAACGATGATGCGAGCCGGGCGGTGCGCCTTTATTGCGACCTGGTGGGACAGGCGGCGCGCGCCGGCAAGGGCGGCGCGGCGGTCGACAGCGGCGCCGATGTCGGCGAAATGGCCGAACCGCCGGCAGAAACCGTCGAGGCCTGAGGCGCAACCTCTTCCGCGATAAACTTGCCGGGCGCCTCACCGCGTCCGGCCGCTTACCAGACACAAAAGGATTGATCATGGCTGGCTACACTGCTGCCGATGTGAAGGCTCTGCGCGAAAAGACCGGCGCGGGCATGATGGATTGCAAGAAGGCTCTCGCCGACACGGGCGGTGACGTGGAGGCCGCGGTCGACGCCCTGCGCGCCAAGGGGCTTGCCGCGGCGCAGAAAAAGTCGAGCCGGACGGCGGCCGAAGGGCTTGTGGGCCTTGCGGTCGAAGGCACGCGCGGCGTGGCGGTCGAGGTGAACTCCGAAACCGACTTCGTTGCCAAGAACGAGCAGTTCCAGGATTTCGTCCGCAAGGCCACGGAAGCTGCGCTGCGCCTCGGCAGCGACGATGTCGACGCGCTCAAGAACGCTGCCTATCCCGACGGCGGAACGATCGGCGAAAAGCTCACCAGCAACGTCGCGACCATCGGCGAGAACCAGCAGATCCGCCGGATCAAGTCGGTGGCCGTGAGCCAGGGCATCATCGTCCCCTACATCCACAACGCCGTGGCACCGAACCTCGGCAAGATCGGCGTGCTCGTCGCCCTGGAGAGTGCTGCGGATGCCGCCGTGCTCGAGCCGCTCGGCAAGGATCTTGCCATGCACATCGCCGCCGCCTTTCCGCAGGCGCTCGATGCCGATGGCCTTGATCCCGAGGTGCTGGAGCGTGAACGCGCCATCGCGCGCGAGAAGGCGGCGGAGAGCGGCAAGCCCGAGGCTGTGCAGGAGAAGATGGTCGACGGCGCCGTGAAGAAATTCGCCAAGGAGAACGCGCTGCTCAGCCAGCTGTTCGTCAAGGACAACAAGACGCCGATCGCCGATGTCGTTGCCGCCGCCGGAAAGGACGCCGGCGCGAAGATCACGCTGACGGATTTCGTCCGCTTCCAGCTTGGGGAGGGGATCGAGAAGGAGCAGAGCGACTTCGCGGCCGAGGTGGCCGCCGCGGTCAAGGGCTGACGCCTTCCGCCTTCAAGGGACTATGCGGCATCAGGACGGCGCGCCCGTCTGGTGCCGCTCCCTCACACCCGACCCGCCGGACGAGGCGCCATGCGCCTCTCGATGGCGGGTCGGTCCGCTTCTGCGGAGGCGGGCGCGATTTCCTTTTGTGCCGCCGGGGGCGACCCGCTAAGCGGAGCCCATTCAGCAGCGGGCCGGATCAAGCAGAACAATGAGCGCCAGAACGTACAAGCGCATCCTTCTCAAACTGTCGGGCGAAGTGCTGATGGGCAGTCAGCCGTTCGGCATCGACCCGCTGTATGTCAGCCGGCTGGCGGAGGAGATCAAGGCGGCGCGTCAGGGCGGGCTGCAGCTGTGCGTCGTGATCGGCGGCGGGAACATCTTCCGCGGCATGGCGGCCGCGGCGCGAGGCCTTGACCGGACCACGGGCGATTACATGGGGATGCTCGCCACCGTCATGAACGCGCTCGCGCTGCAGAATGCGCTTGAGCGTGCCGGGGTGGACACTCGCGTCCAGTCCGCCATTCCGATGGCCAGCGTGTGCGAACCCTACATCCGCCGCCGCGCCGAACGCCATCTGGAAAAGGGCCGCGTCGTCATCTTTGCCGCGGGCACGGGAAATCCCTTCTTCACCACCGACACGGGAGCAGCGTTGCGGGCCGCGGAGATGAATTGCGACGCGCTGTTCAAGGGAACCAGCGTGGACGGAGTCTACGACCGTGACCCCAAGCTCTTCCCGCACGCCACCCGGTTCGAGGAAATCAGCTTCGATCAGGTCCTGTCGGAAAATCTCAAGGTCATGGACGCCACCGCCGTGGCGCTCTGCCGGGAGAACGAGATCCCGATCGTCGTGTTCTCCATCCGCGAGGAGGGAAACCTGGTCCGCGTCCTTGCGGGTGAGGGCACGCGCACCATGGTCAACAGCACGCCAGCCTGAGGAGGAGGACACCGCATGGCGAAGTTCGAGAAGGCCGACATCGAGCGCCGCATGGCCGGGGCGGTCGACAGTCTGAAGAGCGACCTATCGGGGCTGCGCACCGGGCGGGCGAACACAAGCCTGCTCGACCCCGTGCAGGTCGAAGTCTATGGGGCGATGATGCCGCTCAACCAGGTGGCGACGGTGTCGGCGCCCGAACCCCGGATGCTGAGCGTGCAGGTCTGGGACCGCGCCAATGTGCACGCGGTGGAGAAGGGCATCGCCCATGCCAATCTCGGCCTCAATCCGATCATCGACGGACAGACGCTGCGCCTGCCGCTGCCCGACCTGACTCAGGAGCGGCGCAAGGAACTCGCCAAGCTCGCCGGCAAGTATGCCGAAGGCGCCAAGATCGCCATCCGCAACGTCCGCCGCGACGGCATGGAGGCGCTCAAAGAAGACGAGAAGAAGAAGGTCATCTCCGAGGACGAGCGCAAGCGCTTCGAGGACGAGGTGCAGAAGCTGACCGACAAGTTCGTCAGCCAGGTCGACGAGGCGGCGCAGGCCAAGGAGAAGGAGATCCTCGCGCAGTAAGGCGCGACGGGCGCTGCTGCGATGGGTGTCGAAGGGTCACGTGCGCGTCATGTCGCCATCATCATGGATGGCAACGGCCGCTGGGCAAAGCGGCATCGGCTGCCGCGCGCCGCCGGCCATCGCCGGGGCGTGGAAGCGGTGCGCAAGCTTGTGCGCTCCCTGCGCGGGTTCGATCTCGAATGCCTCACCCTCTACGCCTTCTCCAGCGAGAACTGGAAACGGCCTGTCGACGAGGTCGACGATCTCATGACGCTGATGCGGCGCTTCATCCGCTCGGATCTGCAGGAATTCGTCGACAACGGCGTGCGGCTCAAGATCGTCGGCGACTGGCGGGCGCTCGCACCCGACATCGTGGCCATGCTCGACGACGCGCTGGAGCGCACGCGGCACGGCGAGCGGACCCTCGCCGTGGGGCTGAACTACGGCGCGCAGCAGGAGATCGTCCGCGCAGCGCGGGCCGCGGCGGCAGCCGGTCCGATCACGACGGAAACGCTCGAGGCGCATCTCGACACGGCCGACCTGCCGCCGCTCGACCTCATGATCCGCACGAGCGGCGAGATGCGGCTGTCCAACTTCCTGCTGTGGCAGGCCGCCTACGCCGAGCTGGTGTTCGTGGACACGCTCTGGCCCGATTTCACGGCCGACATGCTGGCGGCGGCTCTCGACGATTTTGAACGGCGGGAGCGGCGCTTCGGTGGTCGGTGAGGTGAGCCGGCGCCGCGACCGGATCAAGGCGCGGGCGAAGCGCTTCGTCGAGCTGCCGCTGGCGCTGCGCACCTCGGACCTGCCGCGCCGCCTCGTGTCGGCCATCGTCATGATCGCGGTTGCAAGCGGCGCTCTTTGGCTCGGCGGATGGTGGCTGGATGCACTCGTCATCGCCGTGGCGCTCGCGTGCTTCGGCGAACTTGTCAGGCTGGTGCTGCGGGCGACCCGCAAGCCGCTGCACCGGATCCTCGGAGTGGGCGGGGGAGCCGTGTACATCGGCGCCGCCACCTGGATCCTGGTGCGGATCGACAATCCCTTGCTGTTTTTGCTGATCGTCGCGTCGGTGGTGTTTGTCGACACCTTTGCCTATCTTTTCGGGCGCACGCTGGGCGGACCCAAGATCGCGCCGCGCGTTTCGCCGTCGAAGACTTGGGCCGGTCTTTTCGGCGGCATCGTCGGCGCCATGACGGTGCTGCTGCTGTTCAGTCTCGTCGAGCAGCCGGGTGCGAAAGCGACCGAGGATCTGCTTGATTTCGCGCCGGGAACGCTGATGCTGATCGGCGTGATGGTGGCATTGTGCGCGCAGGCCGGCGACTTTCTCGAAAGCTGGATCAAGCGGCGGGCGCTCGTCAAGGACAGCTCGCGTCTGATCCCGGGTCATGGCGGCATCTTCGACCGCGTGGACGGCATGCTGCCGGTGGCGATCCTTCTCGGCGGCTCCATCCTGCACTTCGATCCGGTCTGGGCCGCAGGATGAAGCGCCGCATTTCGATTCTCGGGGCCACAGGTTCGGTCGGCTCCTCCACGCTCGATCTTGTCCGGCAGGATCCGGATAACTGGGAGATTGTGGCCCTCACCGCCAATGCCAGCGTTGCGGAACTCGCGGCCCTGGCGCGCGAATTCTCGGCCGAGATCGCGGTGGTGGGGCAGGAGCATTGCCTTGATGCTCTGCGCGATGCCCTCGGCGACAGCGGGATCGTGGCCGCCGCCGGTGCGCAAGCCGTCGCAGAAGCGGCCGCCCGACCCGCCGACATCATCGTTGCCGCCATTGTCGGCTGTGCCGGACTCGCCCCGACGATGCGCGCGATCGAGCAGGGAAGCACGGTCGCCCTCGCGAACAAGGAGGCGCTCGTGTCGGCGGGCGCGATCATGACCGACCTGGTGAAGGCGCACGGCACGACGCTGCTGCCGGTCGACTCCGAACACAACGCCATCTTCCAGTGCCTTGCCGGAGCGGCGCTCGATGACGTGGCGGTGATCACCCTCACGGCAAGCGGCGGCCCCTTGCGCGAATGGCCGGCGGAGCGGCTGCGCCTCGCCACGCCGGCGCAGGCCGTCGCGCATCCGAACTGGTCGATGGGCGCCAAGATCAGCGTCGACTCCGCGACGATGATGAACAAGGGGCTGGAGCTGATCGAGGCCGCCTACCTGTTTCCCGTCGGTGCCGAACGGTTGCGGATCATCGTGCATCCGCAAAGCGTCATCCATTCGATGGTCGAGTACCGCGACGGCTCGACGCTCGCGCAGCTTGGCCCCTCGGACATGCGGGTGCCTCTCGCCTCCTGTCTGGCATGGCCGGAGCGGATGGACACGACGCTGGCGCCGCTCGATCTCGTCGCGCTGGGATCCCTCACCTTCCACGCGCCGGATGAGGAGCGTTTCCCCGCGACGCGGCTGGCACGAAGCGCGCTGCACGACGGCGGAGCGGCGCCGGCCGTGCTGAACGCCGCGAACGAAGTGGCGGTTGCGGCGTTTCTGGCCGGTCAGATAGCGTTCACGGACATCTGCGATATCGTGGCCGCGACGCTCGAGGGCGCGCACCGCCTTCCGCCGCCTGCGGATCTCGGGGCGGTCCTGGCAACGGATGCGCAGGCGCGGGCGGCTGCCGGCGCGCAGGTGAAGCAAAGGACGCGATGATCGAGACTGTTCCTGTCTGGATGTGGATCGCGGGGTTCCTGCTGGTGCTCGGACCACTCGTGACCCTGCATGAGCTTGGTCACTACCTTGTCGGGCGCTGGTTCGGAGTGGAGGCGCGGGCGTTCTCGATCGGGTTCGGGCGCGAGCTGGTCGGGCGGACGGACAGCCGCGGCACGCGCTGGAAACTCTCCGCAATACCGCTCGGCGGCTATGTGCAGTTCCGCGGCGACATGAATCCCGCGAGCGTCGGGGGCAACGGTCAGCAGGAACAGGGAAGCTTCCACGCCGCCCGGCTGTGGCAGCGGGCCCTTATCGTGGCCGCCGGACCTGTCGCGAACCTCGCCATCGCGGTGGCGATCTTCGCCGCCTTCAACCTCGCCTACGGCAAGGTCGAGACAAGCACGGTGGTCGGCGGCTTCGCAGAGCAGTCGGCCGCCCGCGAGGCCGGGCTGCGTGTCGGCGACCGCATCGTGGCGATCGACGGAGCGGCAACCGAAAGCTTCGACCAGCTTGGAAGCCGCGTGCTGATGCATCCGGGCCGAACCGTGACACTGTCCGTGGAACGCGACGGCCGTCAGCTTTCGCTGCCGGTGACGATCGCCAGCGTGACCGATACGGATCGCTTCGGCAACGAAAGCCGGATCGGAAGGATCGGGGTGCTGGCGGGCGATCCCGTCATCCGGCAGGTGGGCGCGGTCGAAGCGGTGTCGCTGGCGGGCGAGCAGACGCTTGGTCTTATGCGGATGATGGTGACCGGGGTCGGGCAGATCATCACCGGCGCGCGTTCCGTCGACGAGCTTGGCGGTCCCATCAAGATCGCCAAGTTTTCGGGTGAACAGCTGAGCATGGGCTGGCTGGCCTTCGCCAGCTTCGCCGCCCTGATTTCAATTAACTTGGCATTCATCAACCTCTTGCCAATCCCCGGACTGGACGGTGGCCATCTCGCATTCTACGCCGCGGAAGCTGTGCGGAGGCGGCCGGTCGACGCCCGGAGCACCGAATGGGCGTACCGTGGCGGCATCGCCCTGGTGCTGGCTCTGATGCTGTTCGTGACGATCAACGACATCACCGCCCTGCTGAGATTTGGTTGACGGGGCGAAGGGTGCGGGTGCGAGACCAGAGGTGCAGGCAGGTTTGACGAGAGGCGGTCACGAGGGCATGGGCGGCGGCGCAGGCGCGGCGTGGTGCAGAGTCGCCGCAGGCGCGGGCGCCGCGCTGGATTGAACGGGAAATCCCAGGCTATGAGCAGAATTTCGGGTTCTTGCGCTGCGAACCGGCGCGTCGGCGGTCTGGTGCTGCTGCTCTCCGGCACGGCTCTTGCCGGCCTGCCCGCCGCGGCTGCCGCGCAGCAGCAGCAGCCGGTCCCGTCGGACGGCGCTGCAGCACAGCAGCAGCAGCAAGCCGGGACCGCTGTGCAGGCGCAGGGCGAAATCATCCGCTCCATTACCGTGACCGGCGCGCAGCGGCTCGAGCCGCAAACCATCCTGAGCTACATCCGGCTTCGCGTCGGCGAGCCCTACAGCGCCGCCGCCGCCGACCAGGCGCTCAGCGACCTGTCCGCCACGGAGCTGTTCTCCGATTTCAGCATCCGCAACGTCAATGGCGACGTGACCATCAATGTGGTCGAGAACCCGGTCATCAACCGGATCATCCTCGAGGGCAACCGCCGGATCCGCGATGACAAGATCCTGCCGGAGATCCGGCTGGCGCCGCGGCAGATCTTCACCCGCTCCCGCGTGCGCGCCGATGTCGCGCGCATCATCGAGCTCTACAAGCGCCAGGGCCGGTTCGCCGCCTCGGTCGAGCCCAAGCTGGTCCAGCTCAGCCAGAACCGCGTCGACATCGTGTTCGAGATCGACGAAGGGCCGCGCTCGCGCGTGCGGCAGATCAACATCCTCGGCAACGAGCGGTTTTCCGACAGCACCCTGCGCGGCGAGATGCTGACGCGGCAGGCGCGGCTGACGAGCTTCCTCAGCTCCAACACGACCTACGACCCGGACCGGCTGGCATTCGACCAGCAGAAGCTGCGCCAGTTCTATCTGACGCAGGGTTACGCCGACTTCCGCGTCGTGTCGGCGGTGGCGGAACTCACCCCGGATCGCCGCGACTTCATCATCACCTATGTGGTGGAAGAGGGCGAGCGTTACCGCTTCGGCGATGTGCGGGTGAACAGCGAGCTGCGCGACTTCGACAGCGCCGCGCTGGCAAGCGGCCTGCCGATGAAGTCGGGCGACTGGTACAATGCGCAGCTGGTCGAAAACACGGTTGAGCAGCTCACGGACACCGCCGGGGCGTTCGGCTACGCCTTTGCCGACGTGACACCGCGTTTCCAGCGCAATCCCGAAACGCGCACCATGAATGTCGAGTTCAACATCCGCAACGCGCCGCGCGTCTATGTCGAGCGCATCGACGTCAACGGCAACACGCTGACGCAGGACAAGGTCATCCGCCGCGAATTCCGGCTGGCCGAAGGTGACGCCTTCAACTCGCTGGCGCTTGCCCGAACCACCGCGCGCATCAACTCGCTCGGCTTCTTCCAGGAGAATTTCGAGGTCACGCGCGTCGACGGCAGCGCTCCCGACCGGATCGTGCTCGAAGCCAATGTCGAGGAGCAGGCCACCGGCCAGCTGCAGCTCTCCGCCGGGTTTTCGTCGATCGAGAACTTCATCCTCGCGGGTTCCATCCAGCAGCGCAACTTCCGCGGTCGCGGACAGACGCTCGGCCTCAGCGTCAACTGGTCCCGCTTCTCCCGCTCCGCGCAGGCGAGCTTCACGGAGCCGTACCTGTTCGACCGGCAGATTTCGGCCGGGTTCGACATTTACCGCCGCGACCTTAACAGCTTCAACTTCCTCAACAACGCGCGGAACACCACCTTCCAGCAGACGACCACCGGGCTGAGCGGCCGGGTCGGGGTGCCGCTGTCCGAATACAGCTCGCTGATCGGCAGCTACACGCTGCGGCGTGACGACGTGACGCTGGACGAGTCGATCTACTTCCTCGATGTCGACGGCGACGGGATCGCAACCTGCGAGCCGCTGCTGTCGTCGCGCTTCCTGTGCGATGCCATCGGCAGCTTCACCAGCTCCATCGTCGGCCTGACGCTCAACTACAGCACGCTCAACAGCGCGCTCCGCCCCACCGCCGGCCGCTCGATGCAGATCACCGGCGAATATGCCGGGCTTGGCGGAACCGAGAAATACTTTCGCCTGCGCGGGCGCGCGGCGCAGTACTTCAACATCGGCGGCGGCTTCATCTTCTCGCTCAGCGCGGAGGGCGGGGTGATCAAGGCTCTGCAGGAGCGGCCGGGCCTCGGCGTCGACGACGTGCGCCTCACCGACCGGTTCTTCGTCGGCGAGGGTCAGATCCGCGGCTTCGACATCCGCGGCATCGGGCCGCGCGTGCTGCGCCAGCCGATCGATCCGGCGACCGGCGAGATCATCACCGACCGCAACCGCGTGCAGGACGACGCGCTGGGCGGCAATGCTTTCTACATCGGCCGCGCCGAGCTCGAGATCCCGCTGGGCAGCGGCGCCCGCGAACTGGGACTGCGGCCGTCGGTGTTCGTCGACGTGGGTGCGCTGTTCAACGTCGCCGATCCGCCATTGATCAGTGCCCCCAACGGTGTCGCCATCTACGCCCAGACCGTGAACGGCGTCACCACGCAGACGACCAGCCCGGTCGCCCCAGACGGCACGCCCAATGTCCTCGTGCGCGAGATCGGCGCCTTCCGCGAGGTGTTCCTCGGCGACACCGCAAGCCCGCGCATCTCGGTGGGCGTGGGGGTCAACTGGAACTCGCCGTTCGGACCGTTCAGGATCGATTTCGCCAAGGTGCTCAAGAGTGCCGAGGGCGACGATCTGAAAGCCTTTTCCTTCAACGTGGGAACACAATTCTGATGAAGACGATCTTCTCTTCGCTCGCAGCACTCGGCCTGGTCACGGCGGGTGCAGCGCTGATTTCGGAAGCGCCGGCGCAGGCGCAGGTGGTGCGCGGCATCGGCGTGGTCAATCTGCGTGCCGTCGCAGTCAACACCTCCGCCTACACCACGGCCGCCCAGCAGCGGCAGGTGACCTACCGGGCGCAGATCGAACAGGCCGAGCAGCGGCGGCAACAGCTGAATGCCCAGCTGCAGCCGCTGGCACAGCGGTTCAACACGGACCGGCAGGCCGCCAATCCAAACCAGCAGTCGCTGCAGCAGCAGTACCAGCAGATCCAGCAGATCCAGCAGGCCGGTCAGGAAGAGATCCAGCGGATCCTCGCGCCCGTCGCCCTCTCCGTCGCCTATGTCGAGGAGCAGATCAGCGACCAGCTGAACACCGCGGTCGAGAACGTCGCGCGGCGCCGCAACATCACCCTGATCTTCGATCCGTCGACCGGATCGCCGATCTACGCCGACGCGGCCTACAACATGAATCAGGACGTCATCAACGAGATGAACCGCCTTTTGCCCGCCGCGCAGCTGGTTCCCCCCGCCGGCTGGCAGCCGCGCGAGATCCGCGAAGCGCAGGCGGCGCAGAACGGCGCGGCCCAGCAGCAGCCGCAGCAGACGCCCGCCGGTCAGCAGCCCACCGGCCGCTGACCCTTGAGGGAGCCGCGCGTGACGAGCGACAGCGAAGCGGAAACGGGCGGCTTCGGCATCGCGCGGATCCTCGAAGCCTTGCCGCACCGGTTCCCGATGCTGCTGGTGGACCGGGTGCTCGCACTCGATCCCGAGCAGGGCATCCGGGCGGTCAAGGCGGTCAGCTTCAACGAAGCCTTCTTCCAGGGCCATTTTCCCGGCCGTCCGATCATGCCCGGCGTCCTCCAGATCGAGGCGCTGGCGCAGGCGGCGGGCATCCTTGCGGTGGAATCGCTGCAGCTGTCCGGCACCGGCAAGCTGGTCTACTTCATGGCCATCGAGAACGCGAAGTTCCGCAGCCCGGTCGAGCCGGGATGCCTCCTCGACCTGGCCTGCACCTTCGTTCAGCGCAGGCCGCGCGTGTGCAAGTTCGCGGGCCGGGCCAGCATCGGCGAGCAGGTGACCTGCGAGGTGCAGTTCACGGCCATGATCGCTGATCCGCCCGGCTAGTCTTGCCAGGCGCGGCGTATCTGCCTACAGGCGCCGGCAATCCTGCCATTGTGACGCCATGCCGGTTGGAACCGGCAAACACGCGTGGAGACGAACGATGAAATCCGAAGGCCATCCCGAATACCACATGATCACCATCAAGATGGTGGACGGGACCGAGTACCAGACCCGCTCGACCTGGGGCAAGGAAGGCGACACGCTCGCCCTCGACATCGACCCGACCAGCCACCCGGCCTGGACCGGCGGCAAGCAGCAGGTGCAGGAAGGCGGGCGCGTGGCGGCCTTCAACAAGCGCTTCGGCGGCCTCAGCCTCAAGAAGTAGGCGGCAATTCCGGACGGAAGACTCGGCGCGGGACTGTTCCTGCGCGCGGGACGAGGAAGCGGAGAGCTGGCGTAACATTCCATCGTCTCATGCCCGACCGGGAGACGAGGAGCGTTGTCAGGATGGGGCGTTTTGTAATAATGCAGAAGGGCCATGACACAGCTCTTGACCTGTGTCATGGCCCTTCTAACACCCGGCTCCGTTTGCGGGTCGGGCTGTGTGGCGATCGTAGCTCAGCTGGTTAGAGCGCCGGTTTGTGGTACCGGAGGTCGCGGGTTCGAACCCCGTCGATCGCCCCATCTCCTCCCGTCTGTAAAAAACATCCCGCTCCGGGAAGAGGATCCGCATGGCTGCGTTCTGGACCGAACCTGATTTCGACGATCATGAACTCGTGCAACTCGTGCGCGACGCGCGCAGCGGGCTGACGGCGATCATCGCCCTCCACTCGACGCATCTGGGGCCGGGCGCCGGCGGCACGCGGTTCTGGCACTACGGCAACCCGCAGGACGCGATGCGGGATGCGCTGCGGCTGAGCCGCGGGATGAGCTTCAAGAATGCCATGGCGGGCTTGCCGATGGGCGGCGGCAAGGCGGTGATTCTCGCGGACGAGCGCGGCACCAAGACCAAGGCGATGCTCGAAGCGTTCGGAGACGCTGTGGACGCCCTTGGCGGCCGGTACGTCACGGCCGAGGATGTGGGCATCAGCGTGGACGACATGGCCATCGTCGCACAGCGGACACGCTACGTCTCGGGTCTGGCTCCGCAGGGAGAGCAGGCGGTCGGCGGCGATCCCGGCCCCTTCACCGCGATGGGCGTTTACCACGGGATCCGGGCGGCGGTGGCTCACAAGCTCGGGTCGAACGATCTGCGGGGTATCCGCGTCGCCGTCCAGGGTGCGGGGAGCGTCGGGGCCGGACTTGCGCGGCTGCTGGCGCGTGACGGCGCCGTGCTGACGCTGGCGGACATCAATGCGGACGCGGTGGCGGCGCTGGCCGACGAGACGGGAGCCGAGATCGCCCCGACCGACGCGATCATGTCCATGAGCTGCGACGTGTTCAGCCCCAACGCGCTGGGCGCCGTGCTGGATGATGACGGCGTGGCGCGGCTGGACTGCGCGATCGTGGCCGGTGCCGCGAACAACCAGCTCGCTCGGCCCGAGCATGGGCCGATGCTCGCAGACCGCGGCATCCTCTATGCGCCCGACTACGTGATCAACGCCGGCGGCATCATCAGCGTCACTCTCGAATATCTGTGCCGCATGCAGGGAAGCCCGTGCGGCATCAACGAGGTGCGCGCCCGGATCGCCCAGATCCCCGAACGGCTGCAGCAGGTCTGGCGCGAGAGCGAGGCGTCGGGCCGCTCGCCCGATCAGGTTGCCGACGCCATGGCGATGCAGCTCATCGGGCGGGGCGATTCGGCTTGAAGACGCCGCAGCGACCCGCCACATAGCGCGTCTCGGGTCCGATGCATGGTTTCGCCAATCCTCGCAGGTTCCTGCGCCTTGCGCGCTGGCTGGTGCCGGCAACCCTTGCGCTCGGTCTTCTGCTGACCGCCACGGGGCTGATGTGGGGGCTGTTGCGGGTTCCTCCGGACCGGCTTCTCGGGGACACGGTCCGGATCATGTTCGTGCATGTGCCGGCTGCATGGCTGGGGATGGGCGGCTGGGCCGGGCTGACACTGGCCGGCGTGGCGTTGCTCGTCTGGCGGCATCCGCTCGCGGCGATCGCCGGGCGGGCGATGGCGGTGCCCGGCCTTGTGTTCACCGTCATCTGCCTCGTGACCGGAAGCATCTGGGGCCGGCCGAGCTGGGGCACGTGGTGGGAGTGGGACGGGCGGCTGACCTCGATGCTCGTGCTCGGGTTCCTCTACATCGCCTACATCGCGCTTTCCGATGCCTACGCCCGCACGGCGCAGCTGTCCGCGGTTCCCGCCATTTTCGCCTTGGTGGGCGCCATCAACCTGCCCATCATCAACCGTTCGGTGGTCTGGTGGAACTCGCTTCACCAGCCGGCCAGCATCACCATCGGCAAGAACGCGATCGACACGGCCTATCTGTGGCCGCTGCTGGTTTCGGCGCTTGGCATGGCGCTGCTGTTCGGGGCGGCGACGCTGATGCGGATGCGCGCGCTGCTGGCGCACATACAGGCCGAAGCCCGCCTGCGCCGCGAGGCGAGCGGCGCGCCGGCCGCTCTCGCGCGGGTTGGCGGGTGATGCGCGAGGGGCTCGACCAGATGGTGTTCGTGGTCGCCGCTTACGGCGTGAGCGTCCTGCTGCTCGGTGCGCTTCTCGTCTGGAGCGCCGTGACCATGCGCAGTGCCGAGCGGCGGCGCGACCTTGCGCGCACCAAGCGGGCGCCGCAGCGGTGAGGCGGGTCGCGCCAAAGCACCAGCGGCTCCTTCTTGCCGGAGCGGCGCTGCTGGCGGTGGCCGGCGCAGGGCTGAGCGGCGCCTATGCCTTGCAGAACCGAGCCAGCTATTTCTACCTACCCGCGCAGATGATGGCGGATCCCCCGGCGGCGACCCGCGCGGTGCGTCTGGGCGGCATGGTCGAACGCGGAAGCCTGCGCCGCGAGGCGGACGGCATCACCATCGCCTTCACCGTTGCCGATGATCGCGGCGGGCGGGTGCCGGTGCGGTATCGGGGCATCGCTCCCGATCTGTTCGTCGAGGGATCCGGCGTCGTCGCCGAAGGCCGCCTTGGCCCGGACGGGGTGTTTCTGGCCGACAATCTTCTGGCGCGGCATGACGAGAACTACGTCCCGCGTGAATTGAAGGACATGCATGTGGCCGGGGCGCCGGGCGGGGCGGGCGTCGCCGCCGCTGCGCGCCGATGATCGCCGAGATCGGGCTGGCCGCGCTCTGGCTGGCCGCCGCTCTTGCCGTGTTCCAGCTTGTGGCGGGCGGGTTGAGCCTGCGGCCGGGCGCGCCGCCCGTTCTCGGGCAGAGCCTGCGCCCGCTGGCCGTGCTGCAGGGCGGGTTTGCGCTTCTGTCCTTCGCCGCCTTGCTGGTCCTGTTCGCGACGACGGACCTGTCGGTCGCGCTGGTGGCGCTGAACTCCCACACGGCGAAGCCGCTGCTGTACAAGGTCACCGGGGCGTGGGGCAATCACGAAGGGTCGATGCTGCTGTGGGTGGCGACATTGGCAACGTCCGGCGCGCTCATCGCGGCGCTCGAGAGACGCCTGCCGGAGAGGACCATGCACGCGGTCCTGGCGGCGCAGGGGTTCGTAGCCTCCGGATTCTTCGCCTTTCTGCTGTTCAGCTCGAACCCGTTCACCCGGTTGCCGATGCCGGCGCCCGAAGGTGTCGGTCTGAACCCGCTGCTTCAGGACATCGGCCTCGCGCTTCATCCGCCGACGCTGTATCTGGGCTATGTCGGTCTGTCGGTGGCGTTCAGCTTTGCTGTGGGCGCGCTGCTGACGAACGCCGTCACACCGCAGTTCGCGCGCGTCATGCGGCCCTGGGTGCTGGGGGCGTGGGTGTTCCTGACGCTGGGCATCGTGGCCGGTTCCTACTGGGCCTATTACGAGCTTGGCTGGGGCGGCTGGTGGTTTTGGGATCCGGTGGAGAACGCCTCGCTGATGCCCTGGCTGGCCGCAACGGCCTTGCTGCATTCGGTCAGCGTTCTGGCCGCGCGCGATGCGCTGCGCGTCTGGACGATCCTTCTGGGCGTGATCGCCTTTTCGATGTCGATGGTCGGCACGTTCCTGGTGCGCTCCGGCATTCTGACCAGCGTGCACGCCTTTGCCGTCGATCCGCAGCGCGGCGCCTTCATCCTCGCGCTGCTGGCGCTCTACATCGGCGGTGCGCTGCTGCTGTTCGCCCTGCGGGCCGGCACGATCCTTGAAGGCAAGCGGTTCGGGCTGGCGAGCCGCGAAAGCGCGCTGGTGCTGAACAACATTCTGCTCAGCGCGCTCCTCGGCATTGTGCTGCTGGGCACGCTCTATCCCCTGTTTGCGGAGATGGTGGGCGCGCGCGTCTCGGTGGGACCCCCCTATTTCAATGCCGTGGGCGCGGTGTTTGCCCTGCCGATGCTGGCGGTCATGACCATCGGTCCCCTGCTGCGGTGGCGGAGCGATACGGCGCGGCGCCTGGCGCGTCCGCTGGTGGCGCTGAGCGCCGCGGGGCTGCTCGCCGCCGTGCTGGCGCTGCTTCAAGGTGACATCGGGCTGCTGCCGCTCAGCGGCTTCGTGCTCGGCGCGATGCTGGTGGTGGCGAGCGTCCTGCCGCTCGGAGGCCGGTCCTTCAGGCGCACGCCGTTGACCGTATGGGGCATGGTCATCGCCCATTTCGGCATCGGCGTGGCTCTGCTCGGCATGGCCAGCGATGCGGCGCTCACGCGGGAGCGGCTGGTGGCGATGGCACCGGGCGATGCGGTGACGGTCGGTCCGTGGACTGTTCGTCTGCGGGAGGTCATGCCGGTCGCCGGGCCGAACTGGACGGCGACCGAGGTGGTGCTGGACGCGCAGACGGCGGCGGGCGGCCGCACGATTACGCTGCGGCCGCAATCGCGGACCTTCTGGGCGCCGGTGCAGCAGACGACCGAAAGCGCGCTGGCGTCCCGCTGGAACGGACAGCTCTATGCCGTCTCCGGTGGTCCGGTCGACGGGGGCCGATGGCAGATGCGCCTGTGGTGGAAGCCGTTCGTCACGCTGATCTGGCTGGGCGGGCTGCTCGTAGCCTTGGGAGGAGCGCTGTCGATGGCGGGTCATCTGCGCAGAGACACGGTGCGCCGCTCTGCCGCGCGCCGGATCAGCCGCCTTGCGGCGCCGGTGCCGGCGTGAAGCGGCTGTGGCTCTTCCTGCCTGTGGCGGTGTTCGCGCTGATCGCGGGAGCCGTCGCGTACCAGCTCACGCAGCCGCGCGACGAGTTCGTGCGCAGCGCCATGATCGGCCAGCCGCTGCCGTCCTTCTCCCTGCCGCCACCGGGCGGCGGTCCGGCAACGCTGAGCGACGCCAGCTTCCGTGACGGGCGGCCGCGGCTGCTCAACTTCTGGGCCAGTTGGTGCCTCCCCTGCATTGCCGAAGCGCCGCAGCTCGAACGCCTGCGCGGTGAGGGCGCCGTCATCGTCGGAGTCGCCATCCGCGACCGGCCTGAAGATGTTGCGGCCTTCCTCCAGACTCATGGAAATCCCTATGCCGTGCTTGCCGCCGATGACATCGCCGAGCTTCAGCTCGCGCTGGGATCGTCAGGATTGCCGGAAACCTTCGTGATCGACGGGCAGGGGCGCATCCGCTACCAGCACATCGGCGACATCCGCGCGGCCGATGTGCCCGTGCTGCTCGACGAACTCCGCAAGGCGGGGTCGTGACCGTGATGAAGTGGCTGGCCGCCGCGCTGCTGTGCATCCTTCCCCTTCCGGCCGCGGCCCAGAGCGCCATGCCGCCGGCGCCGCTGGCCGACCGGCAGCTTGACGACCCGCGCCTCGAAGCCGCGGCGCGGGAGCTGATGCACACGCTGCGCTGTGTCATGTGTCAGGGTCAGTCGATCGCCGACAGCGATGCGCCCATGGCCGGCGACATGCGGCATCAGGTGCGCAGCCGGATCGCGGCTGGTGAGAGTGCCGAAGACGTCCGCGCGTGGCTGAAAGCCCGCTATGGCGATTACATCAGCTATCAGCCGGAACTCAATCGCGTAACCTGGCCGTTGTTCGCCGTTCCCGCCCTGCTGCTGCTGTTCGCGGCGCTGGTGTTCTTCAGGCGCGTCCGGGTCGCGGCGAAGCCCCGGCGTTGACCTGGCTGGCGGTTCTCGCGCTCGCTGCGGGCGGGTTTGGCGCGGCGGCGGCCCTGCTCGGCTTGCCGCGGCAGGCGTATGCGCTGCTCGGGGTCGTGCTGGCGCTGGGACTGGCGGGTTATGCCCTGCAGGGCACGCCCGACATGACCGGCGCGCCGCGGCAGGCGAGGGTGCAGGCCGCGATCGATGCGGAGCCGCTGATCGCCGCCCGCCGTGCCATGTTCGGTCCGACGCTGCCCCCGTCCCGCTACGTCACCGTGGCCGACGGGTTTCTTCGCCAAGGGCGCACCCGCGAGGCGGCCGCATTCCTGAACACCGCCGTGCGCGACGATCCCGGCGATGCCGAAGCGTGGACGGCGCTTGGCAATGCACTGGCGACGCATGCCGGCGGCACGCTAACGCCGGCAGCGTCGCTCGCCTTCGCGGCCGCGCGGCAGGGCGCGCCCGGCAATCCGGCCCCGCTCTACTTCGAGGGATTGGCCGCCATCCGCAGCGGTCGCCCCGGCGAGGCGTTGCCGCTGTGGCAGCGCGCCCTTGCCACGACACCCGCCGATGCCCCTTACCGTCCGGTGCTCGCAGCCCAGCTCGAACAGCTGCAACGGGTTCTCGCCGGCGGCCCTCCTGCGCCGCCTGCCCTGCCGCGCCCGCGGTGAAGTGGGCGGCGGAGGCCATCAGCGTGCGCGTTGCTGCCGGGGGGCGGGGGTGCTAAGGCGCGCCGCCAGACTCGCCGTGCTCCTGCGGGGAAGTGGCCGGCCGGAACGTCACAAGGGTCCACGAGCAGCCTTTCAGCCATGAGCAGCGACACACCTGACGGTCTGCCGGTGTCCGGCGTCCAACCGGCTGCCGAACCTGCGAGCGGCGGAGAGGCAGCCGCGGCAAGTGATGCCCACGGTCACGGAAAGGCGAGCCTCGGGACGCTCGCCGTCGGTGCGGTGGGGGTCGTGTTCGGCGACATCGGCACCAGCCCCCTTTACGCGTTTCGCGAAACCTTCGCGCAACACGGCGACATCCCGCCCATCCAGGCCGACCCGGTCCACATCTTCGGGGTTCTCAGTCTCGTCTTCTGGTCGATGATGATCGTCGTGACCGTCAAATACGTGCTGACGATCACCCGCGCGGACAACAAGGGAGAGGGCGGGAGTCTCGCGCTGCTGGCGCTGATCAGCCGCTCGACCGAAGGGGCGCGCTGGACCGCGCCGCTGGTTCTGCTCGGCGTCTTCGCCACCGCGCTGTTCTATGGCGACTCCATGATCACCCCGGCGATGTCGGTGCTCTCGGCGACAGAGGGGCTGCAATATGTGCATCCGGGCTTCCGCGGCTACATCATCCCCATCGCGGTGAGCATCCTGATCCTCCTGTTCGCCATCCAGTCTCGCGGCACCCACAAGGTCGGACGCGCCTTCGGGCCGATCATGATGCTGTACTTCTCCACCCTGGCGGGGCTGGGGCTGATGTACATCGTCGCCATGCCGTCCATCATCCTGGAGACGTTGAACCCGTGGAATGCCGTGGTGTTCTTCATGACGGACGGGTTCCGCGCCTTCTTCGCCATGGGTGCCGTCGTTCTGGCGGTGACCGGAGCGGAGGCCCTTTACGCCGACATGGGCCATTTCGGCCGCCGCCCCATTGCCCTGTCGTGGGTGGGGTTCGTGTTCCCGGCGCTGCTGCTGAATTACATGGGGCAGGGCGCCATGGTGCTCGCCCCCGGTGCGGATGGCGAAGCTCTTATCCGCGATCCCTTCTTTCTCATGATCCCGGATGCGATCCGCCTGCCGGTCATCCTGCTTGCCCTGACGGCGACGATCATCGCCAGCCAGGCGGTCATTTCCGGCGCCTTCTCGCTGACGCAGCAGGCGATCCAGCTCGGCTTCATTCCCCGCATGCAGATCAAGCACACGAGCGCGTCGGCTGCCGGGCAGATCTACATTCCGGTGGTGAACTGGGCCTTGATGGTGGCCGTCATCCTGCTGGTGCTTTTCTTCCGGTCCTCCAGCAGCCTTGCCGCCGCCTACGGGATCGCCGTCACCGGCGCCATGTTCATCGACACGATCCTGCTTGCGGCCGTTCTGCTGGCGCTGTGGCGCTGGCCGCTGTGGAAGGCGCTGCCGCTGGTCGCGGTGTTCCTGATCGTCGACATCGGCTATTTCAGCGCCAACCTCATCAAGGTGCCCGATGGCGGATGGGTGCCGCTGGTGATCGGCCTCGTGATCTTCACCGCGCTGACGACATGGTCCCGCGGGCGAGCGCTGATGCGGCAATCCATGGCCGAGGGCTCGATGCCGCTCGAGGTGTTCGCCAAGAGCGCCCTCGGCAGCGCGGCGCGGGTGCCGGGGACGGCCGTGTTCATGTCGTCGAGCGAGACGGGGGTGCCGTCCGCCTTGCTGCACAACATCAAGCACAACAAGGTGCTGCACCGCCGCGTCATCATCCTCACCGTCGTTATCGAGGATGTGCCCTCCGTTCCGCCCGGGGAGCGCGTTCAGGTGGTCGATCTGGGGCAGGGCTTCTACCGCATGACGCTGCGCTTCGGGTTCATGGACGACACGGACGTGCCGGCGGTCCTGCGCGCGATCGACGTCTGCGGCGCGCCGTTCGACATGATGCAGACGAGCTTCTTCCTCAGCCGCCAGACGCTGATTTCGGGCGCCACCAAGGGCCTGCCCAAATGGCGGGAGAAGATCTTCGCGTGGATGCTGCGCAACTCCGCCACCGCGATGGAGTTCTTCCGGCTGCCGTCGAACCGGGTGGTCGAGCTGGGCAGCCAGCTCAGGTTGTGAGAACCGCCAGCCGCCGGTTCAGCCCGTTGGCGGCTGGTCCTCCAGCGGCTCGCGCGGCTCGTCGACCGCAAGCCCGTGCCGCAGCAGCATCGGCATCTGCGACACCGTGAAAGCAAGGCTCAGCGGCAGGAACACCCACAGCTTGGCCCAGAGCCAGGTCTCGAAGCTGGCAAAGGCGCGCAGCCCTTCGTTCACCCCCGCAAGAACGATGAAGAACACGCCCCAGTTGCGCGACAATGTGAGCCAGCCCTTGGCGCTCAACCCCTCGAAGGCAGCTTCGAGCAGGATCTTGAGCAACGCCTTGCCGCGCCACCAGCCGATCAGCAAGGCGGCGGCGAAGAGCAGGTAGATGACCGTGGGCTTGAGCTGGATAAACCGCTCGTCGCGCAGCCACACGGTCAGCGCGCCGAACACGACGATCAGTCCGGTGGACAGCCACAGCATCGGCGAAACGCGTCCGAATCTCCACCGCGAGAACGCCAGCGCCGCCAGCGCGGCGACCATGAAGGCCAGCGTGCCGCGGACCACTGCGGCAACCTCGGCGACCGTGCCGCCGTCCCCGCCGGAGTAGAGCTTGTAAACGCCAAGGAAGACGAGCAGCGGCCCGTAATCGACGAGGATGTTGAGGCAGCCGGAAGGGCGGCGCCCGCTGCGTTCGCCGGTCACGCGACCCCCGCGATCACACGGGCGACCAGATGCGGGTCGAACGGTCTGAGGTCCGCCATTCCTTCTCCGACGCCGACCGCGTGGATCGGCAGGCCGTATTGCTGCGCCGCCGCGACCAGAACCCCGCCGCGCGCGGTGCCGTCAAGCTTTGTCATGATGATCCCCGTGACCCCGGCAACGTCCTTGAAGACCTCGACCTGCGACAGCGCGTTCTGCCCGTTGGTCGCGTCGAGCACCAGCACCACGTCGTGCGGCGCCTCCGGGTTGAGCCGGCCGAGCACCCGCCGGATCTTGGCCAGCTCGTCCATCAATTCGCGCTTGTTCTGAAGCCGCCCGGCCGTGTCGACGATCAGGACGTCGGTGCCGCGCTCGGTGGCGGCCTTCAGCGCGTCGAACACGACGCTTGCCGGGTCGCCTCCTTCGGGGCCGCGCACGAGGGGCACTCCGGCCCGCTCGGCCCACGTGCCCAGCTGACCGATGGCGGCGGCGCGGAAGGTGTCGCCGGCGGCGAGCATCACGCTGTAATCGTCTTCCTGAAACCAGTGGGCGAGCTTGGCGATGGTGGTGGTCTTGCCGCTGCCGTTCACGCCGATGACGAGGATCACCTGTGGACGGGGGAAGGCGGAAATCTCCAGAGGCCTCGCCACGGGCGCCAGGATCGCCTCGATTTCCTCGGCCACCGCGTCCTTCAGCTCGCGCTCCGTCAGGTGCACGCCGAACCGCCGGTCCGCCAGCCGCGCCCGGATCCGCGCCGCGGCGGCGGGTCCGAGGTCGGACGCGATCAGGCCGTCTTCCACGGCATCGAGCGTGGCATCGTCGAGCCCGGCGGTTCCGATCACGCCGGTGAGGTTCGTCGCCAGCCGGTCCGACGTGCTGCGGAATGCGGCGGCAAGGCGGCTGCTCCAGCTCTGGCTCATGCAAAGTCCCTTGTGTCGAAGGTGCCGCGAAAGGTTTCGCGGGCGGCGCCGGTCATCAGCACCGTGTCGCCGGTCCAGGCAATCCGCAGGTCGCCGCCCGGCTGCTGCACCGTCACCGGGCTGCTGACGAGGCGTTTGTGCCGAAGCGCCAGCACGGCCGCCGCACAGGCAGCGGTTCCGCAGGCGAGCGTCGCCCCGGCACCCCGTTCCCAGACCCGCAGGTTCAGTGTCGCGGGGCCGGCCACATGGGCGAAGCTGACATTCACGCCCTCGTGGAACACCGGATCGGCCTGCACCGCGGGCGCAAGTTCGCCCAGCCGGTCGAGCGTCGGCGGATCGACGAAGAACACGGCGTGCGGGTTGCCCACATTCACCGCGAACGGGCCGGGCAGATCGTGCCAGGTGATCGGCATCGGCTGCGTGTCCATGGCGTAGCCGAGCGGAATGTCGTCCCAGGCAAAGCGCGGACGGCCCATGTCGACCTCGGCCGCCGCGTCGTCCAAAGCTCTGGCGTGGATGAGGCCTCCTGCGGTCTCGATCGATACGTCGCAGCCCTGAAGCAGGCAGACCGCTCTGGCCGCGTTGCCGCACGCGCGTGCTTCGTCCCCGTCGGCGTTGAAGATCCGCATCCGCAGATCGGCGGCGGAGCTCGGTTCAAGGACGATCAACTGATCGCAGCCGATCCCGGTGGTTCGGTGGCACAGCGCCTGCACCATCCCGCCGTTCAGCGGCACCGGCGGTCCGCTGCGCTGATCGAGGATCACGAAATCGTTTCCGAGCCCGTGCATCTTGATGAAGGGAGCGCGCATCACCGGCGGCTCTATTGAAGCCGGTGCGGGGCGTAAAGGCGCGAGGAGGGCAAACCGGCCGCGTGCCGCGCCGGGTCAGCGCGCGGTCTGTGTCCGCACGTCCGGTCGCTGCGCCGTCCCGTCCTGAGGCGCCTCCGCGGACGGCAGGTCGGATCGCTTGCACTGGCTGGCAAGGCGGCCGAGCGACTCCAGCCGCCGGCGGACCGCGGCGCCGTCCTCCGGGCGTCCGTAGTGGTAGCCCTGCGCCTTGATCCGCGCATAGGTGCGCAGGGCGCGGCGCACCTCGTCGCTTTCCACGCCTTCGGCGGTGACGGGGATGTTCATCGCGCTGCCGAGCGCAACGATGGCCTCGACAATGCTGCGCTCCGTGCCGGAACTGTCGACGCCCTGCACGAAACTGCGATCGATCTTCAGGTGATCGAAGCTCAGGTCGCGCAGCTGGTTAAGGCCGGCATAGCCCGTTCCGAAATCGTCCAGGCTGATCTTGACGCCCTGGTTCCTGAGGCTGGTGACCATCGTGCGCACCTCCTCCACGTCGGTGTGAAGGCAGCTTTCGGTGATCTCGATGATCAGCCGCGAGGGCGAGAAATTATGCTCGACCAGCAGCTTCAGCACCCGGTGCGAGAACCACGGGTCGCGCAGCTGGATCGGAGAGATGTTCACCGACAGGGTGAGCTGCGGATCCCAGTCGCGCGCATCGATGAAGGCCTTGGCGATGAGCTGCTCCGAAAGCTGCGCGACCAGCCCGCTCTCCTCGGCAATCGGGATGAACACGGAGGGCAGGACCAGTCCGCGGCTTGCCGAATGCCAGCGCGCGAGCATCTCGAAGCCGAGCAGCTCTCCGGTTTCGAGGTCCACCTGCTGTTCGTAGTAGGGGACGAATTCGCCGTTCCTCAGTCCTGCGCGAATGTCCTCTTCGAGCTGGATGCGGCGTCCCTGCGCCTCCTCGAGGCCGGGATCGTACCACGAAAAGCGGTTCTTGCCCGACCTCTTGGCCTGATACATGGCGAGATCGGCCGCACGAAGCAGCTTCTCGGCATCAAGGCCGGGTCGGGCGCCCGGCTCCACGCCGACAATGCCGACCGACACGGTGATGTCCACCGGCGGGCCATGTTCAGGGGCGGCGCAGGACGCGCGGATCGCCTCGAGCAGCTGCGCCGCCTGTTCGCTTCCCTGCTCGCGCCCTGCCTCGTCGGCGGGGAAGGCGCAGACGAATTCGTCTCCGCCGAGCCGGGCGATCACGCCTTTGCCGCCCCCATGCGCGCGCAGGGCGTTCGCCACGGCTTTCAGCGCATCATCCCCGGTCGCATGGCCGAGGCGGTCGTTGATCTGCTTGAAATTGTCGAGGTCGACGAGAAACACGAGCAGATGCTGGCCGTGCACCGCGCAGCGCTGCAGCAGGGTGTTGAGCGCCGGTATGAACGAGCGCCGGTTGTGGCACTGGGTCAGCTCGTCGACTTCCGCGAGGCGCCGGGCTTCGCGCTCGGCGGCGGTGCGCTCGGCGAGTTCCTGGCTGAGCCGGTTGTAGCGCAGCCACCCCATAACGATCACGGCGATGTTCAGCACGAGGGCGTTGGTGAGGAACCGGTTCACATCCGTGCCGCCGGTCCAGACCTCGATCGCCGCGCCGAGGACGTGGCCGCCGATCCACACGAACAGAGCCAGCCCGGCATAGGTGATCAGCAGGGTGGTGAACTGCGAACGCAGCTTGGCGGCGGCGATGTCGTCACTGTATGCAGCCATGCGCCTCCGCTCTCCCGCCTGTTGCCCCAAGGGTGGCGCAGGTCATGCCGCGGTGAGACTAAGATCGTGTTAATGGGGCGCGGGCAGGCGGGGGCTGGCCGCGTTCTGCTCTGGTGAAAGGATCACTGATGCAGCGGCGCTGGCTGATGAAATCGGAGCCGGACGTCTTCGGCTGGCCTGACCTTCTGGCCAAGGGGGAGGAGATCTGGGACGGGGTGCGCAACCATCGGGCCCGTCTCAACCTTGAAGCCATGCAGGTCGGTGACGAGGCGTTCTTCTACCACTCCAACATCGGGCGCGAGATCGTCGGCATCGTGACCATCACGGCCGCCGGCCTGTGCGATCCGACCGATCCGACGGGCCGGTGGCGTGCCGTCCAGGTCGCGCCGCTGCGGCCGCTGAAGCGTCCGGTGAGGCTGGCGACCATCAAGGGCGACGCCGCCCTCGCCGACATGGAGTTGGTGCGGCAGTCCCGCCTGTCGGTCAGCGCGGTCCGGCCCGAGGAATGGCAGCGGGTGCTCGAACTGGCCGAAGAGTGACGCAGGTCAGGCGGCGCTGCCGCGGGTGTCAGCTTTCCCCGCGCAATCCGCTGATCGTGGCACCGCTGGCCGCCAACTGCTCGGCATCCACCTGGCAGTGGATGAGGCGCACGCCGCTCTGACCCCGCGCCTCGGCAAGCTCTGCGCGGAACTCCTCGGTGGTGCGCACGGCAACGCCCTGGCACCCGAAGGCGCGGGCGAGGGCGGCGAAGTCGGGATTGCGCAGATCGGTGCCGATGACCCGTCCGGGAAAGCTGCGTTCCTGATGCATGCGGATGGTACCGTAGCTGCCGTTGTCGACCACGATGACGATGAGACTGGCGCCATGCTGAACCGCGGTGGCAAGCTCCTGCCCGGTCATCAGGAAGTCGCCATCGCCGGATACTGCGAGGACCAGCCGCTCTGGATGGCGCAGCGCCGCCGCGATCGCGGCCGGCACGCCGTAGCCCATGGCGCCGCAGGTCGGTGCAAGCTGGCCGGGCCACGCCTCGTATTTCCAGAAACGATGCCACCACCCGGCGAAGTTCCCCGCGCCGTTGCACACGATGGTGTCCGGCGGGAGGAGTTCGCCGGCGAGGCCGACGCATCGGGCAAGGTCAAGCGCGTGACGCGGCGCCGGCGGCATCGACCACCTGCGCCACTGCGCGTGCGCCTCCTGTCCCGCATCGAAGCCGATCAGGTCCTCGCCGACCCACAGGCAGGCGCTTTCGCTGAACTCCGCCGGGTCGGCGCAGATCGCCAGGGCTGCGGGGTAGACGCTGTTCAGCTCCTCCGGGTCCGGATGCACGTGAATGAGCTGGACGCCCTCGGCGGCGGGCTCGGGCACGCTGTAGCCGTCCGTCGTGGCCTCGCCGAGACGCGCACCGACACACAGGATGACGTCGGCGGCACGCACCCGCTCGACGAGTTCGGGATTGGGTCCGTACCCCAGCGATCCCGCATAGACCGGCGAGCTGGCCGGGATGGCGTCCTGTCTCCGGAAGGCGGTCGCAACGGGCAAGCCCAGCCTCTCCGCGAACTGCTGGAAATAGTGGCGCGCCTTTGCGTTCCAGCCCGCGCCACCGACAAGGGCCACCGGCGCGGCCGCATCGCCGAGCATCTGCAGCATCGTGCCCACCGCATCGGGGCAGGGAGGCTGCGCCGGGCGGTAGACGCAGGGCCTGACGCGGGCGGTGCAGCCTTGTGCCAGCATATCCTCCGGCAAGGCGAGCACGACGGGGCCCGGACGCCCGCTCATCGCGGTGGCATAGGCGCGGGCCACATATTCTGGAACCCGCTCGGGATCGTCGATCCGGGCTGCCCACTTGGCCAGCGGTCGGAAGAAGGCGGGCAGGTCGACTTCCTGAAACCCCTCGCGGTCGCGCATCGGCCGGGCGACATCGCCGACGAACAGGATGAGCGGGCAGGAGTCCTGAAATGCGACATGCACCCCGATGCTGGCATTCGTGGCGCCGGGGCCGCGGGTGACGAACGCCACCCCGGGCCGCCCCGTCAGCGCGCCGTCGGCAGCGGCCATGAACGCCGCGCCGCTCTCGTGGCGGCAGGTCACCAGCGGGAGCGTCGGATGGTCGTGCAGCGCGTCCAGAACGTGCAGGAAACTCTCACCAGGCACCGCGAACACGCGGTCGCACTGCTGCTCGACCAGCGCCTCGACCAGAACCTCGGCAGCGGTAGGCATCGTCTCGTTCTCCCGTTCGCTCTGGGCTGCAAATAGCCCTCAAGCACGCAAGCCATGCCTGCGGAAGGCGTGCGCAAGGTGCCTCAGGCACCGGCCCCTCTGTGCCAGAACGGGCCAGCCGCCAACATGCCGCGTGCGCAAATGCTTACCGCCGCGTTAACGGTGAACCATGCGGCGATCTCTCGTACTCACCCAGGAACACCGGCGCCATCCCTTCCGTGTGCGGCTGCCGATGCCCGGCACCATGACCACGCGCTCGCAGGCGGCCCAGGACACCGGGGTGGTCGCCAGCGCTGGGCTGTCGGACGCACGCGGGGTGGTCAGCGTGTGGTTCGCCGCTTTCGCGGCCGTGCTCGTGTTCATCCTGTAGCCTGCCCGGAGCTGACCGCGGCTCCGCCGGCCGGCTGCAGCGCGGCGCGCCGCTCGACCCGGTGCAGACGGTGGGCCAGCCAGGCCGAGTAAAGGCACATGGCGGCGGCAAGCAGCAGCTGATCCGTGCTCGTCACCGAGAGCGCCGTCAGCGCCCATGAAACCAGGGACCCGGCCACCATCGCGCCGGAGTTGACGATGTTGTTCGCCGCGATCGTGCGCGCGGCGGTGGCCGGCGCCACGCGCGTGGTCAGGAACGCGTAGAGCGGCACGACGAACATGCCGCCGGCAACGGCGATCCCGAGAAGCGTCAGCAGCAGCGGGACGGCCAGGGGCATGCGCGCAAAGCCGCCGACGGTCAGCAGGTCGCCCAGCGGTTCGGTCCACAGGGCGCAGACGACATGGAACAGCAGCACGAACACGCCCATGACCAGCACCGACATCGGCGCGATGCGGGCCGAAACCGTGCCCTTGAGCAGCGCATTGGCGCTGACGGAGCCGATGGCCACTCCGACGGAGAAGATGACGAGGAACAGGCTGGCGACTTCCTTGCCGGCGCCGATGACGTTTTTCACCAGCGGCGGGAACAGGATCACCAGCACCGCGCCGATGGTCCAGAAGAAGCTGATGGCGATGATGGCGTAGAAGATCTGCGGATCGTGCATGGTGCGGGCGACGAGCTGGCGCGACGAGCGCCAGACGTTCCAGTCGATGCGCTCGACCGGGCCGATCGGGGGCGCGGGGGGAATGAACCGGCTGCTCGCATAGCCTGTGACGGCAATCAGCAGGATCGCCGCCGCCGCCCACTGCACCGGCAGCCATCCGGCGAGAATGGTTCCGCCGAGGATGGCGATGTAGGTGCCGGCTTCGACCAGCCCGGTCCCGGCCAGCACCTCGTCGCGGCGGAGATGCTGCGGAAGAAGGGCATACTTGATTGGCCCGACGAAGGTGGACTGCACGCCGGTCAGCAGCAGCGCCGCCAGCATCAGCGGAATGGCGAAGGTGCCGACGGCGACGCCGTGCCACGCCAGCAGCAGTCCGGCGGCGCCGATGGCCATCAGCACGATCTCGCCAAGTTTGACCACCCGGATGATGGCGGCCTTGTCGCGCATGTCCGCCAGCTGTCCGGCGAGCGCCGACAGAAGGAAGAAGGGCAGGATGAACAAGGCGCTGGCCGCGGCGCTGAAAGCGCCTTCGGCTTCCTCGGAATTGTAGATCGAGAACACCACGAACAGGACCATGGCGGTCTTGTAGAGGTTGTCGTTGAAGGCGTTCAGCATCTGGGTGACGAACAGCGGCAGGAAGCGGCGGCGACGCAGCAAGCGTGTCGAAGTCATCATCGCAGAACCTGCATCCCCAATGTTCGATGATGCGCCTGATGCGCGCCCGATCGTCCGGCCGCCTTGCAGCCGCGCGGAGGCTTGCGCCTTTTTCGCCGCGATGCAAGCGTCACCGCATTGCCGCGCGGCGCCTGTTCGCGGTAAGGGCGCCGTGCGCAGATCATGTGGTCACTTCCGAACATCCTCACCATATCGCGGATCGCCACCATTCCGCTGCTGGCCTTCCTGCTGTGGTGGCCGGACTGGCGGTTCGGCTATCTGCTGGCGTTCCTGCTCTACTGCGCCATGGGCATCACCGACTATTTTGACGGCATGCTGGCGCGGGCAAGCGGAGCGGTGTCGCGGCTCGGCATCTTTCTCGATCCGATCGCGGACAAGATCATGGTCGCGGCGGTCATCCTCGTGCTGACGGCGCAGGGGTTCCTGCGCGGTCCGTTCGTGGGCGACATGCATGTCATCGCCGGTCTCATCATCCTCGTGCGCGAGATTGCCGTGTCGGGCCTGCGCGAGTTCCTCGGCGGGCTTCAGGTCAGCGTGCCGGTGTCGAAGCTGGCCAAGTGGAAGACCGCGTTCCAGCTCGTGGCGCTGGGTGCGCTGATCCTCGGCGGAGCCGTGCACGGACAGCCATGCACCATCCGCGGCGACTGCGGCCCGCTGGCGAGCCAGTGGATTCATCTCGTGGGTCTTGCCAGCCTCTGGATCGCCGCCGTGATGACACTCGTCACCGGCTGGGATTACCTGCGCGTCGGCCTGAAGCACATGGATTGACGATGCGGCCCGCTCGCGTCTTGCGGGCGTCCGGTTCACCCCGTGCGCAGTTCCGCGGCGAGCAGCCGGAAATCCGCCTCGCGCGGCGAGTTCTTGCGCCACACCAGCGCAATCTCGCGCACGGCCCGCGGGGATTCGAGCGGACGGGCCACGACGTCGGTGCCGTCGAGGATCCCAGCGTCGATCGCCATCTGCGGCAGCATGGTGACTCCCAGATCGTTGTTCACCATCTGCACGAGCGTGTGGAGGCTGGTCGCGATCATCGCGGCGCTCGCGCGCAGTTCGGGCCGGTTGCAGGCGGCAAGCGCATGCTCCGTGAGGCAGTGGCCGTCCTCCAGCATCAGCAGATGCCCCTGCTCGATCGCATCGGGCACCACGCTGTCGGCCGGAATGTCGGGATGGTCGCGTCCATAGGCGACGAGGAGGCGATCCTGCGCGATGATCTCGTGCTGCGCCTCGCCGATGGCGTAGGGAAGGGCAAGCAGCACGCAATCGACGCGCCCGTTCTGCAAATGGTCAAGCGCGGTGTCGCTGGTCTCCTCGCGCAGCAGGAGCTTGAGATCGGGACGCTCGCGCCGCAGACGCGGCAGCACCCTGGGCAGCAGGAACGGCGCGATGGTGGGGATCACCGCCATGCGCAGCGCGCCGACGAGCGGCTTGCCCGCTGCCTGCACCATGTCCGTGAGTTCGTCCGCCGCGCGCAGGATGAGACGCGCCTTGTCGACGACGTTCTGGCCGAGCGGAGTGAAGCGCACGACCCGGCGACTGCGCTCCACCAGCGTCACGCCGAGGAGCGACTCCAGTTCGCGGATGCCCGCAGACAGGGTGGACTGCGAGACGAAGCACGCCTCGGCCGCGCGGCCGAAATGCAGATGCTCTGACAGCGCCACCAGATATTGCAGCTGCTTCAGGGTTGGCTGGTAAGTCGCCATCACCCCGCCCGCATGCGGCGCGGCGGAACCTGTCGCGCTCCCGTTCTCCGCGTGTGGATGGTGCCGGGTGGCGGAGTGACGGGTGTCACGTCGCCATCCGTTCCGCCGGCGCCGCCGGGGCCATTTCGATCGGCTCCTCGGCCGGGAGACGGGTCATGACCAGCCTGCCATCCCGCACCGCGAAGGCCATCTGCCCCTCGACCAGCGCCAGAGCGTCCTGGCCGAACACGTCGCGCCGCCAGCCTTCCAGCAGGGCAAGATCGCGCTGCCCCGCGGCAAGCGCCTCCAGCTCTTCGGTGCGGGCCAGCAGCCGGGCGGCGACATCGAGTTCCCGCGCGCGGATCTTGAGCAGCAGCTTGAGAAGGTCCGCGACGAGGGATCCTTCGCGCCCCAGCGCCACGCCGCGCCTGTCGCGTTCGCCAAGCTCCTCGCGCGACAGCGGCCGGGCCTGCTCCAGTGCGGCCATGAGGCGGCGGCCGATCTCGTTGTCGCGCCAGGCGGCCGACAGGCCGCGGACCTTGGCAAGATCGGCCTGGCTGGCCGGCGGATTGCCCGCCAGCTCGGCCAGCGTCTCGTCCCGCATGATCCGGCCGCGGGGTATGTTCTTGTCCTGCGCCTCCCGTTCCCGCCAAGCGGCCATGGCCTTCATCCGCCCCAGTGCGGCGGCGTTGCGGCTCGGCGGGCGGATCCGTTTCCACACCTCGTCGGGGTCGGTGCGGTAGTTGGCCGGGTCGGCAAGCTTTTCCATCTCGGCGTCGAGCCACACGCCGCGGCCGGTCTTGCGCAGCTTGCGCAGGAGACGCGGGAAGATCGCGGCGAGATGCGTGACGTCACCGATCGCGTAGTCGATCTGCCGCTCGGTCAGCGGGCGGCGGCTCCAGTCGGTGAAGCGCGCGCCCTTGTCCACCGATTTGCCCAGCCAGCATTCCACGAGGTTGGCATAGCCGATCTGCTCGGACTGGCTCACCGCCATCATCGCGATCTGGGTGTCGAAGATGGGATGGGGGGTCCGGCCCGTCAGGTTGTAGATGATCTCCACATCCTGTCCGCCGGCATGAAAGACCTTCAGCACGTCCTCGTTGTCCGTCAGCAGGGCGAGCAGAGGCGCGAGGTCGATGCCCGGGGCCAGCGGGTCGATGGCGGCGGCTTCCTCGGCATTGCCGATCTGGACGAGGCACAGCTCGGGCCAGTAGGTGTTCTCCCGCATGAACTCGGTGTCCACGCAGACGAAATCGCCCTTGGCGAGGCGGGCGCAGAGCGCGTCGAGGGTGGCAGTGTCCGTGATCAGCGGGTGTATGTGCATGGCTGCCCCTTAACGCGCGCCATCCGTCTTGACAAAGCACCCGGTGCCAAAGAAGCGCGCCGGACGCGTTTATCAACATCGCCTGCCACCCCGTCCGCTCCTGCCGCGCGCTGCAGGCCGGGCGCGGATCGCCCGAAATGCCGGGCGGGCGAGACAGGACTGGACCATCGCATGCACCCTTACCGCACCCACACCTGCGCCCAGCTCCGTCCGGAGGATGCGGGCGCGACCGTCCGGCTGTCCGGCTGGCTGCATCGCCGGCGCGATCACGGGGGCGTGTTGTTCGTGGACCTGCGCGACCACTACGGCATCACGCAGATCGTCGCCGACGCAGACTCGCCCGCGCTGGAAGTGCTGGAACGGCTGCGTCCGGAAAGCGTGATCACGGTCGAAGGCGAGGTGAAGCCGCGCGATCCGGCAGCCATCAACCCGGCGCTGCCGACCGGGGGCATCGAGGTGTTCGCCCGCGCCGTCACGGTGCAGAGCGAAGCGGCGGAGCTGCCCCTGCCGGTGGCCGGAGACCAGGAATATCCGGAAGAGACACGCCTGCGCTACCGGTTCGTGGACCTTCGCCGCGAGCGGGTCCACGCGAACATCATGCTGCGCAGCCAGGTGATCGCATCGATCCGCCGCCGGATGATCGCGCAGGGTTTCACGGAGTTTCAGACACCGATCCTCGGCGCCTCCAGCCCGGAGGGCGCACGCGACTACCTGGTGCCGAGCCGGCTTCATCCGGGGCGCTTCTATGCGCTGCCGCAGGCGCCGCAGATGTTCAAGCAGCTGCTCATGGTGGCGGGGTTCGACCGCTATTTCCAGATTGCCCCGTGCTTCCGTGACGAAGACCTGCGCGCCGACCGCAGCCCGGAATTCTACCAGCTCGATTTCGAGATGAGCTTCGTGACCCAGGAAGACGTGTTCCAGACCATCGAGCCGGTGCTGGCGGGCGTGTTCGAGGAGTTCGCCGGCGGCAGGACGGTCACGCCGGCCGGTGCCTTTCCCCGCATTCCTTACGCCGAGGCGATGCTGAAATACGGCACCGACAAGCCGGACCTTCGCAATCCGCTGCTCATCAGCGACGTGACCGACCATTTCCGGCAGAGCGGGTTCGGCCTGTTCGAGAAGATCGCGGCGGCCGGCGGCGTCGTGCGCGCCATTCCTGCGCCCGCCACGCAGGAGAAGAGCCGCAAGTTCTTCGACGACTTGAACGACTGGGCGCGGCGGGAAGGATATGCGGGGCTGGGCTATGTCACCCGCAAGGGTGGCGAATTCGGCGGCCCCATTGCCAAGAACCACGGCGCCGAGGGGATGGCGCGACTTTACGCCGAGCTGGGGCTGGGCGACAACGATGGCCTGTTCTTCGCCGCGGGCAAGGAGAAGGAGGCGGCCAAGCTCGCAGGCGCGGCGCGCACCCGCGTGGGCGAGGAACTGGGCCTGATCGAGGAGGGCTGTTTCAGGTTCTGCTGGATCGTGGACTTCCCCATGTTCGAGTACGACGAGGACGCGAAGAAGATCGAGTTCAGCCACAACCCGTTCTCGATGCCGCAGGGTGAACTCGAGGCGCTGGAAACGCAGGATCCGCTGACGATCAAGGCGTGGCAGTACGACATCGTCTGCAACGGCTACGAGCTGTCGTCCGGCGCCATCCGCAACCACCGGCCGGAAATCATGTACAAGGCCTTCGAGATTGCCGGCTACTCGCGCGAGGACGTGGACGCGAATTTTTCCGGCATGATCGAGGCGTTCAAGCTTGGCGCGCCGCCCCATGGGGGTTCGGCACCGGGGATCGACCGCATCGTCATGCTGCTGGCCGACGAGCCCAACATCCGCGAGGTGATCGCATTTCCGCTCAACCAGCGGGCCCAGGACCTGATGATGGGGGCGCCTTCGCTGCCATCGGACAAGCAGCTGCGCGAAGTGCACATCCGCACGATCACGCCGGCGGCGGGTAGCGCGTCCGTCCGCTCCGGCGACGCGACCTGAGCGCGGCGGGAAAGCGGGGCAGGGACCGCGAAAGGTCCGTGCCCCGATGCCCCGTCAGCCGTGCTGCCGCTCGATCCGGTCGCCGAACCGCTCGCCCTCCTGGATCTCGGCGAAGCAGCGCTCGATCACGGACCGCTCCTGCGGGTCGAGGTCGTCCTGTTCCAGCGCGGCGCGGAACTTCTTGGCGAGATACCCCTCGCCCTCTTCGACCCGTTCCGCTGCGGCCGCGTCGCCGGACTCGAACAGGTCGGCGACCTTCAGCCAGGTGCGGTGCAGCTCACCCGTCAGCGTGCCCTTGGTCACCAGTTCGCTGCCCTGCTGCTGCAATGCCGCGTTCAACGCCTCCAGCGTCTGTTCACGCTTGGACAGCCGTTCCTGCAGGGCCGACCGCAGATCCGCGCTCTGCGCCTTCTCGATCGCCAGGCGATAGCCTTCGATGGAGTCGTAGACGGAGTCGGTCAGGGTCTTGAGTGTGGTGCTCGCGCTCATGTGTTCGATGCTTTCGGTTGTTGTGAACGGAAGGGAAAACGCGCAAACGGAAAGTTGTGCCCGGGGCTGCCCTCTTGCAAGGCGTGACGGCGGTGTTAAGGCGCACGCAAGCCACCACTCACGCTGCAAGAGGAACTGCATGAGCGACATTCAGGAACGCGTTCACAAGATCGTCATCGAACATCTGGGCGTCGAAGCCGACAAGGTTTCGCCCGATGCGAGCTTCATCGATGATCTTGGCGCCGACAGCCTCGACATCGTCGAGTTGGTGATGGCCTTCGAAGAGGAATTCGGCGTCGAAATCCCCGATGACGCTGCCGAGAAGATCGCGACCGTGGGCGATGCCACGCGCTATATCGAGGAACATCAGGGCTGATGCTGCCGGCGGGTGAAAGGTAGCCTAGGCTCACCTTCACCGCGCCAATGCGGGTCGATGACAGGCTCGGCCCGGTGACGGGCCGGGCCTGCTTGCGTCTGGCCGCCAAGACAGACTGCTGGAGGTGCTGATGCGACGTGTGGTGGTGACCGGATTGGGGCTTGTCTCGCCGCTTGGCGGGGATGTCGAGACCACCTGGGCCAACCTGCTGGCCGGCAAGAGCGGTGCCGGACCGATCACGCGCTTCGATGCCTCGACGCAGAAGTGCCGCATCGCCTGCGAGGTGAAGGACCGTGATCATCCCTGGGGCTTCGACCCCGACCGGCGGGTCGATCCAAAGGTGCAGCGGCAGGTCGACCGCTTCATCGTCTATGGCATCGACGCGGCCGGACAGGCGCTCGAGGATGCCGGCCTGACCGAGATGGACGCGGCTCTCAGGGAACGCACCGGCTGTTCCATCGGCTCGGGCATCGGCGGGCTGCCGGGCATAGAGAGCGAATCGATCGTGCTGCACGAGCGCGGTCCTGGCCGCGTGTCTCCGCATTTCGTCCACGGAAGGCTGATCAACCTCGTGTCGGGTCAGGTGTCGATCCGCTACGGGCTGATGGGGCCGAACCATGCGGTCGTCACGGCGTGCTCCACGGGCGCCCACTCGATCGGCGATGCGGCGCGGATGATCCGCGACGACGATGCCGACGTCATGCTGGCGGGCGGGTCCGAATCGACCATCAACCCGCTGGGTGTGGCCGGTTTCGCACAGGCGCGGGCGCTGAACAGCAGCTTCAACGACCGTCCGGAGGCGGCAAGCCGCCCGTATGATCGCGGCCGTGACGGCTTCGTCATGGGCGAGGGCGCCGGCGTGGTCGTGCTCGAGGAGTATGAGCACGCGCGCGCGCGCGGGGCGCGGATCTACGCGGAGGTCGTCGGCTACGGCCTGTCGGGCGATGCGTACCACGTCACCGCTCCGCACCCGGAAGGGCGGGGCGCGGAGCTGGCGATGCGGATGGCCTTGCGCAAGGCCGGTCTCGCACCGGCGGACATCGACTACATCAACGCGCATGGCACATCGACCATGGCCGACACGATCGAACTTGCGGCGGCCAAGCGGGTCTTCGGCGACGATCTTGGCGGAGCATCAATGTCGAGCACCAAGAGCGCGATCGGCCATCTGCTCGGAGGTGCGGGGGCGGTGGAAACCATCTTCTGCGTCCTGGCGATCCGGGATCAGGTCGTTCCGCCGACGCTGAACCTCGACGATCCCGACGAGGGGACCGAAGGGGTGGACCTCGTGCCGCACACCGCCCGTCGCCGCCCGGTGCGGGCAGCGCTGAACAACAGCTTCGGGTTCGGCGGCACCAACGCCTCGCTGATCGTGCGCCAGGTCGACTGACATGGCTCGCCGGCTCGCTCTGGCAGGCGTCGCCGGGGCGCTGGTCCTGCTAGCGGGGCTCCTTTGGCTGGTCGTCCCATGGTACGCCTCGGGTCCCGCCGAGAGCGACACGACCTTCACCGTGGCTGAAGGCGCGTCTCTCAGGACCGTCGCCGCGGCGCTGGCCGAGGCAGGGCTGATCTCGTCGGCTGACGGATTCGTCCTGCGGGCGCGGGTGCTCGGCGGGTCCGGTCACGTGCGCGCCGGGGAGTTCGCCTTGCCGGCCGGAGCAAGCCCGGCGACGATCCTCGATACGCTTCAGTCGGGCGCCGTGATCCGGCGCCTCGTGACCATCCCTGAAGGGATGCCCTCCGTCCTCGTGCACGAGCGGCTGATGGCCGAACCCCTGCTCACCGGCAGCATACCGGTGCCGGCGGAAGGATCGGTGCTGCCCGACTCCTACGCCTTCGAACGCGGGGAAACCCGGCAGGCGGTGCTTGCGCGCATGCAGCGGGCGATGCAGGCCGCGCTCTCCGAGGAGTGGGAGCGGCGCAGCGCCCGCGCCGTTGTCTCGACCCCCGCCGAAGCCGTCATCCTCGCTTCGGTCGTCGAGAAGGAGACCGGCCTTGCCAGCGAACGTCCGATGATCGCCGGAGCGCTGTCGAACCGGCTGCGCACGGGCATGCGCCTCGATGCCGACGCCACGACCATCTATCCGATCACCCGCGGACGGCCGCTCGGCCGGATGATCCGCCGCTCGGAGCTCGACGATCCCAACCCTTACAACACGCGCGCCATCGCCGGCCTGCCGGCCGGGCCGATCACCAATCCCGGCCGCGACGCCATCCGTGCCGTGCTGAACCCGGCGGACACGGATGCGCTGTTCTACGTCGCCGACGGCAGCGGCGGACATGTGTTCGCCAGGACGCTGTCCGAACACAATGCCAACGTCGCCCGCTGGCGCGAGATCAGGCGTCAGCGGGGCATCTGATGGGCGCGGGACATCCGTCCGGTGCCGAACCCCTCATCCTGACCACCATGCTCCCCGCCGATCTGCACGGGTGGGCTACCGACCTGCGCACCCGGCACTTCCCCGCCGAGCGCAATCACCTCAAGGCCCACGTCACCCTTTTCCATGCCTTGCCGCACTTCCTGGAGGCGGAGCTCATCACGCTGCTCGGGCGTCTTGCGGCGGAGCAGGCGCCGGTCGCGGCCCGCCTCGAGGGCATCATGTCCCTTGGTCGGGGGACGGCCCTGCAGCTCGCCAGCCCCGCCATGCTGGCTCTGCGCGACCGCATCGCCGCGCATCTTCACGGCAGCCTCACGGCCCAGGATCAGCATCGCCCGCGTCTTCACGTGACGGTGCAGAACAAGGTGTCTCCCGAGGACGCCAAGGCTCTCCAGCGGCAGCTTGCCGCGCAGGTGCGGCCGCGCAGCTTCGCCTTTCCCGGCCTCTCGCTGCACCGCTACCGCGGCGGTCCATGGGATCATGTGCGCGACTTCCGTTTTCGCGGGACACAGCGCGGTTGACCCGCGCCACGGCATTTCCTAGGTGCGGGTCGCACCGGGGCGGAGTAGCTCAGCCGGTTAGAGCAGCGGAATCATAATCCGCGTGTCGGGGGTTCGAGTCCCTCCTCCGCTACCATTACCCGCGAAGGCCCGGCTGGCCGCCGGGGACTTCAGCCTTCCTCCTCCAGCAGGTGCATGTCGTCATCGGAGAAGCCGAAATGATGGCCCGCCTCGTGGATGGTCACGTGACGGATGAGATCGTCGAGATCGACGCCGGTCTCCTGCTGCTCGAGCAGCATGGGCTGCCGGAACAGCGAAATGCGCGGCGGGAGGTCGCCGGACGCCCAGATCGACTGATCGGGCAGGGGGCGCCCCTCGTACAGGCCTGACAGATCCCACGGATCGTCCAGCCCGACCGACGCCAGTTGCTCGGCGGTGGCGAACTCCTCCACCTCCAGCACCACCTGCGCCAGCGGAGCGCGGAACGGCTGCGGCAATCCGGCCAGCACGGCCTGCGCACGCCGCATGAAGTAAACGGCGTCGGGTCCGTGCAGCAGGTCCTTGATCATGCGGCCGATATCGGCAGCGCGTCGGCGCCCCGCAAGAGCGATGCGACACGGAGGTGGACGCGGCGGGCGCGTTGCGCCACAGCACGGCCGAGGGGAGTGTCGATGACACAGGACATCAACGCCGCGCCCGGACGCGGCGCCGGCGACAGCGTCGAACCGGGGATCTGGCGCTTTGCCGTGGCCGAGCGCGCGAGTGTCGTCATCGATGCGGCCGATTATTTCGCCCACATGCAGCAGGCCATGCTTGCCGCCAGGCGCCGCATCTTCCTCATCGGCTGGGACTTCGATCCCCGCATTCATCTCACGCGCGGGCGGCGCTGGTTCCAGAAGGGGCTGCGCCGGACCTATCCTTCGCGCTTGGGCAGCTTCTTCGTCTGGCTCGTGCGCAAGAGCAGGACGCTTGAAATCCGCATCCTCAAATGGAACGTCAGCGGCCTGTTCCTCGCCGCCAAGCCGCAGCTGTGGCCGGATCTCCTGCGCTGGTGGCCGCACCGGCGGATCGATTTCAAGTTCGACAGCGCACACCCTCTCGGGTGCAGCCACCACCAGAAGATCGTGGTCCTTGACGACCGTCTGGCTGCCTGCGGCGGCATCGACATGACGGTGAAGCGGTGGGACGACCGCGAACATCGCACCAGGTCCGCGCGCCGGAGACTGCCGGGCGGGAAACCCTACGGCCCGTGGCATGACATCACCATGATGCTCGAAGGCGAGGTGGCGCAGACCCTGGCTCATCTTGGGCACACCCGCTGGGAGCGGGCGGCAGGCAGCCGTCTGCCGCGGATCGAGCCGCGCGAGGACAGCCTCTGGCCCGAGGACCTGCCGGTTCACTTCCGCAACGTCGAGGTCGGCATCAGCCGGACGCAGGCGTGCTTCCGCGACTGGCCGCAGGTGAGCGAGATCGAAACGCTGTTCAAGGCGCACATCGCCCGCGCCCGCCGGTTCATCTACGCCGAGAGCCAGTATTTCGCCTCGCGGGCCGTGGCCGAAGCGATCATCGCGCGTCTCCAGCAGCCCGAGGCGCCGGAAATCGTCATCGTGCATCCGCCGCATGCGGATGGATGGCTGGAGCAGCAGGCGATGGATCATGCCCGCGCCGAGCTGGTGCGCCTCATCGAGGCGGCCGACCATGCCGGGCGATTCTCTCTGTGGATGCCGTTCACCGACGACACCGCCATCTACGTCCATGCCAAGCTGATGATCGTCGACGACGAGGTGATCCGCATCGGGTCGGCGAACATGAACAACCGCTCGCTGGGGCTGGACAGCGAGTGCGATCTCAGCATCGACTGCGCCCGTCCGGCCAATCGCGGCTGCGGAGAGATGATCGGGGCCATCCGCCGCTCGCTGCTGGCCGAGCATTGCGATGTGCCGGAAAGCGAGGTGGCGGCGCAGCTCGAAAAGGCCGGCAGCATGCGCGCCTTCATCGAGGATGCGGCACGGCGGGAGGGTGCGCGGCGCACGCTGAGACGCTATGTGCCACCCGAACTCAACGCCGTTCAGGCAAAGCTTGCGGAGTCGGCCGTGCTCGACCCCGAGCGGCCGGAACTGATGTTCGAGCCTTACGCGCAAGGAGGGCTGTTCCGGACCGGGAGCCGGCTTGACCGCCTGCGCAAGCGATTGAGAAGGAAAGCCGCATGAGCAGTCTCGTTGGACCTGACGAGGACCGGGCCGATGGCAAGCCTCCGGTCCCTGCCGAAGTGGCGGAGGCCGTGCGGACCCTGATCCGCTGGGCCGGCGATGACCCCTCGCGCGAGGGGTTGCGCGACACGCCGCAGCGGGTGGCACGCGCCTGGAAGGAATACTGCCAGGGCTATGCCGAGGATCCCTCGATCCACCTGTCACGCGTGTTCGAGGAAGTCGGCGGCTACGACGAGATCGTGCTGCTTCGCGACATCCCGTTCCAGTCGCACTGCGAACACCACATGGCTCCCATCATCGGCAAGGCGGCGATCGCCTATCTGCCGCGCGACCGGGTGGTGGGCATCAGCAAGCTTGCCCGCGTGCTGCATGGCTATGCCCGGCGTCTCCAAGTGCAGGAGCGGCTGACGGCGGAGGTCGCCCGATGCGTGTGGGATCACCTGCGGCCGCACGGCGTGGCGGTCGTCATCGAGGCGAGCCACGCCTGCATGACCGCGCGCGGCGTCCGGACGCCGGGTGTCCAGATGGTGACCAGCAAGCTGCTTGGTTCGTTCCTCGAGGACGAGCGCAGCCGCAAGGAAGTGCTGAGCCTGATGGGCTACTGACGTCCGTGCGGGCCGCCGCGATGCCGGTGCGGCATCGCCGGGTAGCTGGGTCGGTCAGCGACGCGCGCGGGTTGCCGGCGGAAGGTGTCCGGCACCTTCAGAGCTGGCCGAGCAGATGCTCCGCGCTCGACACCAAAAAATCGCCCGGCTGCTCGACGTTGAGGTGGGTGATCACCCCGTCCTTCACCAGCATGGAGAAGCGCTGTCCACGCTGACCCATGCCGAAGGCCGACCCGTCCATCGTCAGTCCGAGCGCCTTGGCGAACTCGCCGTTCCCGTCGCTCAGCATGGTGATGCCGTCGGCGCCGTTCTCCTTCTGCCAGGCGGAAAGGACGAAGGCATCGTTGACCGCCGTGCAGGCGATCTCGTCCACACCCTTCGCCCGCAGCGCGTCCGCATGCTCGACAAAGCCGGGGAGGTGCTTGGCGGAGCAGGTGGGCGTGTAGGCACCGGGCACGGAGAACAGCGCCACGGTCCGGCCGGCGAAGTATTCGCGCGCGTTGACCTTCTCCGGTCCCGATCCGGTCACCTTGACGAGTTGCACGTCGGGGATCGTGTCGCCTGTCGTGATGGTCATCGCTGCACTGTCCTTTCGCTCTGCGCCCGCGAAGGGGCAACCGGGTCATAGCCAAGCAGGGAGCCGACACAAGCCCGCGCGTTCGGTTGCTCTTGGCGGCGGCAGACGCTAAGTGCCCGCGCGAACCCTCTCCGGCTCCCGTGGCCGGGTTTCCTCCGATGCCGTGCTTCCGGCGCCCGGCCGCAAGACCGGCTTTCCCGAAAGGATCCTTCGTGCCGCATACGTCCGATTTCGTCGTCAAGGACATCACCCTCGCGGATTTCGGCCGTGACGAGATCGCCATTGCCGAGACCGAGATGCCGGGTCTCATGGCGCTGCGCGAGGAGTATGGCGAAAGCCAGCCGCTCAAGGGCGCGCGCATCACCGGCAGCCTGCACATGACCATCCAGACCGCGGTGCTGATCGAGACGCTGGTGGCGCTGGGCGCGGAGGTTCGTTGGGCCACGTGCAACATCTTCTCGACGCAGGACCACGCCGCTGCGGCCATTGCCGCGCGGGGGATCCCGGTGTTCGCGGTCAAGGGCGAGAGCCTGGCCGACTACTGGGACTATGTGGGCCGGATCTTCGACTGGTCCACCGCCGATGACGCCGAGAGGACGGCCAATCTCATCCTCGACGATGGCGGCGATGCCACCATGTTCGCCCTGTGGGGAGCGCGGCTCGAAGCAGGGGAGAGCCTGCCCGAGCCGGGCAACGCCGAGGAGGTCGAATTCCAGCGCGCGCTCAAGGCCTTCGTGGCGGAGCGGCCGGGCTATCTCACCCGTTCGGTCAGGAACATCCGCGGGGTTTCGGAAGAGACCACCACCGGCGTGATGCGGCTGTATCAGATCGCAAAGCAGGGCAAGCTTCCGTTCCCGGCGATCAACGTCAACGACAGCGTGACCAAGTCCAAGTTCGACAACCTCTACGGCTGCAAGGAGTCGCTGGTCGACGCGATCCGGCGCGCGACGGACGTGATGCTGGCGGGCAAGGTTGCATGCGTCGCCGGCTACGGCGATGTCGGCAAGGGATCAGCGGCGTCGCTGCGCAATGGCGGGGCGCGCGTGCTGGTGACCGAGATCGATCCCATCTGCGCGCTTCAGGCGGCGATGGACGGCTACGAGGTCGTCACCATGGACGATGCGGTGACCCGCGCCGACATCTTCGTCACCGCGACCGGCAACGAGGACGTGATCACGGCCGAGCACATGAAGGCGATGAAGCCCATGGCGATCGTGTGCAACATCGGCCACTTCGATAGCGAAATCCAGATTTCGGCCCTGTCGAATTACGAGTGGAAGGAGATCAAGGAGGGGACCGACCTCGTGACCTTCCCGGACGGCAAGGCGATCATCGTCCTCGCCAAGGGCCGGCTTGTCAATCTGGGGTGCGCGACGGGACACCCCAGCTTCGTCATGAGCGCCAGCTTCACCAATCAGGTGCTCGCCCAGATCGAGCTGTTCACCAAGGCCGACGCGTACCGGAACGAGGTCTATGTCCTGCCCAAGCACCTGGACGAGAAAGTTGCGGCGCTGCACCTCGACAAGCTCGGAGTCCGGCTGTCGCAGCTCACCCCGCGTCAGGCCGACTACATCGGTGTTCCGCAGCAAGGCCCGTTCAAGCCGGATCACTACCGCTACTGATCTTGCCGCACCCCGCCGCGGAGAAGGTGGCGGTCCGGCGCAGCCTGAGCGCTGCTCCCTTGCTCTTGGGCTGCGGCCGCAATAGCGCGGCATGATGGAGATGTCGGGCATCGGACTTGCCATGATCGGGCTGGTGCTCGGCGTATGGACGGCCGGTGCGGCGTGGTTCATGATCCGGGCCAACGGCAAGCTGCGGCAGGCCGAGGCCATGCAGGTGCTGGCGCGGCGCCTGTCCCGGCTGATCGACGACGCGCCCGCGATCCCCCTGCTTGTGCGGACGGATGGACGGATCGAGGCTCCCCACCGCCTTGCCGGCTGGCTCGGCCTCGAACGCGTGCCCGACTTTCTCAGCGAGCTTGCCGGCACCGGAGACGGCGGTCTGAGCGAGGCGCAGGTCGAGCAGCTTACCGCGCTGGTGCGCCGCACGCAGCGGACGGCGGCGCCGTTCCGGCTGTCGGTGACACCGCCGGGATCGCGGCGCACGCTTGCGCTGCGCGGCGCGCTGGCCGAGCCGGAGACGTCGCCGGGCGGCGCGGCGCTGATCTGGGTGTTCGACTTCACCGAAAGCAACGACGAGCTCATCCACCTTCGCCAGGAGGCGGAGCGCGCCCGCGATGACTTCGCCGCCCTCGTGGGCCTCATCGAAGCGGCGCCCATGCCGATGTGGTTCCGCGGACCGGACCTGCGCCTCCGCCTGGTCAACAGCGCCTATGTCGAAGCGGTCGATGCGCCCAACGCCGAGACCGTCGTGTCCGAGCAGATCGAGCTGGTCGAGGCCCACGGGGGGCGGGCCGCGGCGCAGGTCGCCGCCGAAGCGGCCGACATCGGCGCACCCATCGAGCGGGTCGTCACTGCGACCATGCGCGGCCAACGACGCACCCTGCGCGTCACCGACCTCCCGCTGATGCGGGAAGGCATTGCGGGCTATGCCGTCGACATCGAGGAGATGGAGGAGCAGGCGCGTCAGTTCCGCGCTTTCCGCAAGGCCCAGCGTCAGATGCTCGATCAGCTGTCGATCGGCGTGGCGCAGTTCGATTCGACGAGGCTGCTGCGCTTTGCCAACCAGCCGTTCCAACGGATCTTCGGTCTGCCGCCCGGCGTCGTGAACGACCGCACCGATTTCGATCAGGTGCTGTCCCTTGCCCGCGACCGCAGCCGCACGCCGGTGGTGCGCGACTTTCCGGCGTGGCGGCAGGAGCTGCGCGAATGGTTCGCGCTCGGGCAGGCGCATGAGGAGGCCTGGCCGCTCCCCGACAAGACGCATCTGCGCATCGTCGCGCAGCCGATGCCGGACGGCGGGCTGGTGATGATCGCCGAGGACCGCACCGAGCAGCTCGCCGTGTCCGCCATGCGCGACACCTTGCTGCGGACGCGGGCGGCGACCTTCGACAACCTGTTCGAAGCGATCGCGGTGTTCGCGCCGGACGGCCAGCTCGAGCAGTGGAACCGCTCCTTCGCCGGAACCTGGGGGCTGGAACAGGAGGCGCTGGACAAGCTCAAGACCGCCGAGGAACTGTTGCAGGCCATCGCCGTCAACCTGAAGGACAAGCGGCAGGCAAGCCTCGTCGGCACGGTCGTGCGGTCCGCCACTCTGGACCGGATCCAGCGCACCGGGCGGGTCGAACTGAAGGATGGCCGGACGCTGGAATATGCCGGCGTGCCCTTGCCCGACGGGAACGGCCTGCTCACGGTGCTGGATGTCACCGCGTCCCGCCGTGCCGAAGAAGCCCTGCGCGAGCGGACGCGCGCGCTCGAGGAAGCGGACGCGATGAAGACCCGGTTCCTGGCGAACATGTCCTACGAATTCCGCACGCCGCTCACATCCATCACCGGTTTCGCCGAACTGCTGCTCACCGGCGCGGGCGGCCGGCTGACCAAGCAGGCGCGCGAGTATGTCGAGGCGATCGCCCACGCCGTCGGACGGCTGACCGAGCAGGTGGAGAATGTCCTTCACCTGTCGCAGAGCGAGGCCGGACTGCTCCCGATCGCGCGCGAGCGGGTCGTGCTGCTGCCGTTTCTGACCGAGGTGGCGAGGGCGCGCGAAACCGACATCGACGCGGCCGGCATCAAGCTCGATCTGCGCGGCAGCGGCGAACTGGCCATCGACGGCGACGCGCAGCAGCTGCGGCGGGCGATGTCCCATCTGCTCGACAACGCCATCAAGGCTTCATCTCAGGGAGGGCGCATCGTGATCAGCATGGGGCAGCGGGACGGCATGGTGCGGATCGTGCTCGCCGACAACGGACGCGGCATGTCGCAGGGCGAACTGGAACAGGCGCTTGGCGGCATGGTGCCGGACGAGCAGCGCGGGCATCGCCGGCAGGGTCTGGGCATCCCGCTGGCGCGCCAGCTCATCGAGGCGCATGGCGGCACGCTGGAGATCGCCTCGCGGCCCGGCGCCGGCACCACGGTCACGGTGAAGCTGCCGGCATGACGGCGAACGACGCTGTGAGCGAATGGGCGCTTGCCGATCTCGAGGCGGTGGAGCACCTTGGCGGGCGCATCGCGGCCGTGCTGGAACCCGGTGACGTGGTGGCGCTTGAAGGGCCGCTTGGTGCGGGCAAGACGAGCCTTGCGCGGGCCATCCTGCGGGGTTGCGGATTTGCGGGCGAAGTGCCATCCCCGACTTTCACCATCATCGAACTCTACGAGCCGCCCCTGACCCGCCTTCCTGTTGTTCATGCCGATTTCTACCGGGTGTCGTCGCTGCGGGAGCGGGACGAGCTTGGCCTGACCGATTACCGGCGCGGCGCGGTGCTGCTGGCCGAATGGCCCGAAAAGATCGGCGGGTTTTCCGAAGACCCGCAGTGCCTTCGGATCGGCATTGCGTTCGCCGCAACCGGGCGGTGGGCCACGATCGAACGGGGGGATGCATGGCGCAACCGCATGCTGTGAGCGCGCTCGATCCGGTCATGGACGCCTTCCTCGCCGGGGCCGGGTGGGCGGATGCGGAGGCCGAGCCGCTGTCCGGCGATGCCTCGTTTCGTCGGTATTTCCGTGTACGCGGCGGGCAGGGCACCGCCATGCTCATGCACGCCCCGCCGCCGCAGGAGGACATCGCACCCTTCGTGCATGTCGGCACGTGGCTTTGCGCGCAGGGACTGCGCGCCCCGCGCATCCTTGCGCAGGATCCCCTGCACGGGTTCCTGTTGCTCGAGGATTTCGGCGACATCCGCCTCAAGGAGCATGTCGAGCAGGAAGGCCCGGATGCCGAGCGTGCCGCCTATGCGCAGGCCGTCGACACGCTGGTCAGGCTGCAGAACTGTGGCCCGGGGCCGTTTGCGTCCTACGACGGCGATGTTTTGATGCGCGAGGTCGACCTGTTTCTCGCCTGGTACTGCAGAAATGCACACCATCTCGACACCAGCGGCTGGACGGCGAGCTGGTCGCGTGTTCTGGAGCCAATCCTCGCACCGTCTGCCCACCGGGTGACGGTGCTGCGTGACTATCACGCGGAGAACATCATGGTTCTCCCGGACGGCTCTCAGGGCCTGATCGACTTCCAGGACGCGCTGGCGGGGCATCCCGCCTACGACCTCGTCTCGCTTCTCCAGGACGCGCGCCGCGACGTGGAGCCGGAGCTGGAGGAGGCGATGATCGCGCGCTTCATGGACGCGACCGGACAGGACGACGGTTTCCGCGCCGCCTATGCCGTGCTGGGGGCGCAGCGCAACGCCAAGATCATCGGCATCTTCTCGCGTCTGGCGCGTCGCGACGCAAAGCCGCGCTACCTCGATCTCATCCCGCGCGTCGGTGCGCTCCTCGCCAGGGATCTTGCCCATCCGGCGCTGGAGCCTGTGGCGGAGTGGATGGCACGCAACCTCGATGCCGCGTTTCCGACCGGCGGAGCGTGAGGCGCATGACGACGCACCGCCTGGCGAGCGACACGGCCATGGTCATGGCGGCAGGTCTGGGCAAGCGGATGCGGCCGCTCACGGCAACCCAGCCCAAGCCGCTCGTCCGGGTTGCCGGCAAGCCGTTGATCGACCATTGCCTTGACCGTCTCCACGACGCGGGCATCCGGCGGGCCGTGGTGAATGTCCACTACCTTGCCGATGTGCTCGAGGCGCATCTGCGCACGCGCGCCGCCCCCGCGATCACCATCTCGGACGAGCGCGCCTGCCTGCTCGAAACCGGAGGTGGCATGGTCCATGCGCAGCCGCACCTGCCTGATCCGTTCTTCTGCGTGAACTCGGACAATCTGTGGCTGGACGGGCCGCGATCGGCGCTCGAGGAGCTGTCGGCGCGCTGGGATCCGGCTGCGATGGACGCGCTGCTGCTGCTGGTCAACCACGGGCTGGCGGGGCAGTATCGCGGCGCGGGAGATTTCGCGATGGACGGCGCCGGACGCCTCAGCCGGCGGCGTCCGGGCCGCGTCGCGCCCTTCATCTACACCGGCATCCAGCTTGTCTCGCACCGCTTGCTGAGGGAACCGCCGGGAGCGGTGTTCTCGACCAACATGCTGTGGGACCGCGCCTTGTCCGAGGGACGACTCTTCGGTCTCGCCTTCACGGGTCTCTGGAGCGAGGTGGGCACACCTCAGGCCGTCGCGAGCGCCGAAACGATGCTGGTGCATGGCTGACCGGCGGTCACCGGCCGTCTTCTCGATCGCGGCGCACCGCGGCTTTGCCGACGCCTTGGTGGCGGGACTCGTGCCGCGCTATGCCGATCCTCACCTTGGCCTTGCCAGGCTGACGCTGCTGCTGCCGAACCAGCGTGCCCGCCGGACTCTTACCGAAGCGTTCGTCCGCCACTCGGAGGGGGCGGGGCGCACTGCCCTGCTGCTCCCGCGGATGGCCGTCGTCGGCGATCTCGACCTTGACGAGACGCTCGGCGTGCTGCTCGACCCCCTTGCCGGCGGAACGATCCCGCCCGCGGTCCCGCCGATGCAGCGCTGGCTCGCGCTCGGCACGCTGCTGGAGGATGAACTCGGTCCGGGCACCTTGCCCGCTCCGGCCCGCATGCGTCTGGCGCGGCAGATCGGGGAGACGATGGACCGGCTGCTGGTCGAGGAAGTCGCGCCCGAAGACCTCACCGGGGAGCCGGTCCTCGCCCTGCTCGGGGATCTGGCCGGACATTGGCAGCAGTCCCTGCGCACCTTCGCCCGCGTTCAGCTGCGCTGGCTGGACCGGCTGAGGCGCGACGGGCTGGTCGACGCGGCCCAGCGGCGCAACCTGCTGTTCGACCGTATGGCGCGCGCGCTGCGGACGGACGAATTTGCCGGCCCGATCGTCGCGGCGGGCGTGACGAGCCCGGCGCCCGCGCTGGCCCGCATGCTGCGCGCGGTGGCCGATCTGCCTGACAGCGCCGTGGTGCTTCCCGACCTCGACCTTTTTCTGACCGATGACGCCTGGGACGAGCTGGGAGCAGCGGGTCGGCCGGCTGCGGACGGGGCGGAGGCATTCACCCGCGACGATGCGGTCACGCACCCGCAATATCACCTCAAGCTGCTGCTCAACCGGATGGGTGTCGCCCGCGGCGAGGTTCGCCCGTGGCATCGGCGGGGGCAGTCTGCCGCTCCGCCCGATCGCAGCCACGCGATCAGCGCCCTGTTCCTTCCTCCCCAGGCAAGCCGCGGCTGGGTGGATCTTCCGGCGGAACGCCGCCGGATGGCCGGGGTGAAGGTGGCCGAGCTGGCCACGCCGGAGGAGGAGGCACAGGCCATCGCCCTGCTGGTGAGAGAGGCGCTGGAGACGCCCACCACCCGCGTCGCCATCGTGACCCCGAGCCGCAGCATCGCGCGCCGGGTGGTGCAGCACCTCAGGCGCTGGAACATCGAGGCGGACGATTCCGCCGGACGGCCTTTGTCGCAGACGGCTGCCGGCCGGTTGCTGCTGCTGCTGGCGCAGGTTGCGGCGGAGGAGGCCGCCCCTGTCGCGTTGCTTGGTCTGCTCAAGCACCCGCTGGTGAACGGGGGAGGGGAACGGATCGCGTGGTTGGAGTCAGTTCGCGAACTCGATCTCGTCCTGCGCGGCCCGCGGCTGGCACCGGGTCTGGCAGCCCTGCGCGTGCGGATCGGCGCGATCAAGAAGGATGAAGTTCGAGCGCGGTTGCTTGCGTGGTGGGACACCGTTGAGCCGGCGCTCGCGCAGCTGTTCGCCTGCCTTCCCGACGGGCTGGCTCCGATGGACGCGCAGCTTGCCTGCATGGTTTCCGTCGCGCAGCAGCTGTGCGGGGCGGCGGTCTGGGCAAGGGAGGACGGTCGCGCCCTGGCGGCGTTTCTCGAGGAGCTGCAGCAGCACGCCTCACGCGAAGGCACGCAGGTCGCGCCCCGCGAGCTTGCCGCCGTGCTGCAGGATGCCATGGCGTGCGTCGCCGTCCGGCCGCCGCCCATCGGGCACAGCCGGGTGGCCATCTACGGCCTGATCGAAGCCCGCATGACGCGCGCGGATCTGATGATCGCGGCCGGCCTCAACGAAGGGACATGGCCGGGCAGGGCGGCGGTCGATGCGCTGCTTGCGCCCGCTGTCCTGCGCGCGCTGGCCGTGCCCGGAGCGGAGTACCGCATCGGCCTGGCGGCGCATGATTTCGCCGCTGCCCTCGGAGCGCCCCGGGTGGTGCTGACCCGCTCCCGGCGCGACAGCAGCGGTCCGGCGGTCCCCTCACGCTTCCTGCTGCGGCTGAAGGCGCTGCTCGGCAAGCAGATCGACGACCACATGCACGGGGAACTCGTCTCGTGGGTTGCCGCCATCGACAGCGCCGGCGGAGCCCGCGCGGCCGCTGCCCGGCCCCAGCCGCGCCCCGCGCGCCATCAGCGCGACGTATCCCTTGCCGTCACCGCCCTCGACCGGCTGCGCAGCGACCCCTACCAGTTCTATGCCTCGGCCATCCTGCGGCTGAAGAAGCTCGACGAAGTCGACGCACCGGCCTCGCCCGCCTGGCAGGGGCAGATCGCTCACCAAATCCTTGAACAGTGGCACAAGGCGCGGCGGGTAGGGACGGACACCACGCTCGAGAGCATCACCGCCGCTGCTCTTGCAGAGATGGGCGCTCACCCCGTCACCCGCGCCCTGTGGCGTCCGCGCCTGCTGGCCGCGCTGCGCTGGGTGGAGCGGGAGGTCACAGGCAACTGCGAGCGGGAGCCGGTCTGCTGGGAAGTGGACGGCAGCATGCGGGTCGAGGGAGTGCGGGTGCACGGACGCGCCGACCGGATCGACCGCTTCGCAGACGGCACGCTCGCCATCGTCGATTACAAGACCGGCCGCCCTCCCGCGACGAAGGCCGTGGAGCAGGGTTTCGCGCTTCAGCTGGGCACGCTCGGTCTCATTGCGCGTGCGGGCGGCTTTGACGGTGTGCGGGGCGAGCCGGTGGCGTTCGAATACTGGTCTCTGGCGCGCAACTCGAATAGCCCGACAGGATTTGGCGCGCGCGAAACGCCGCTGCGGGTGGCGGGGAAGCGCAGCGGGGTTGACCCGGACGCCTTCCTTCCGCGCACAGAGGCCTTCCTTCTTGACGCCATCCGCCGCTGGATCACCGGCGATGAGCCGTTTACGGCCCGCCTCAACCCGGACTATCCCGGCTTCGCCGATTACGATCACCTGATGCGGCTGGATGAATGGTTCGCCCTCTCCGGCAGTCCCGAACCCGCGGAGGTCGAGGGCGGATGAGCGGCAACCTGAAAGCGCTGGAGCCGGCGCAGCTGGCGGCGGTCGACCCCGTGGACAGCGTCTGGCTGTCCGCCTCGGCAGGAACGGGAAAGACGCAGGTTCTGGCGGCCCGCGTGCTGCGCCTGCTGCTTCGACCGGACACCCATCCCGCCGATCTTCTGTGCCTGACCTTCACCAAGGCCGGGGCGACCGAAATGGCGGTGCGCGTCAACGAGGTTCTGGCGCGCTGGGTCCGCTTGTCCCAGACCCAACTGGCGCGCGAGCTGCTGCTCATCGGAGCGGACGTCGATCCCGCCACGCTGAACCGCGCGCGGTCGCTGTTTGCGTCGGTGCTGGACGCACCGGGCGGCGGCCTGCGGATCGACACCATTCACGCCTTTGCCCAATATCTGCTCGGCAGCTTTCCTGAAGAAGCCGGTCTCACCGCCGGCGCGCGCGTCATGGACGACCGGGAACGCGCGCGCCTGCTTCAACAGGTGATGAGCGACATGCTGGTCGCGGCGGAGAACGGCGCGGACTCCGACCTCGTCGCCGCCGTCGAGAATCTGTCCTGCCGCCTCGGACCGTCCGGAGCGCAGAAGTGGCTGCTGGACTGTGCCGACGCCGCCGACATCTGGAGCGGTGCCGGTGCGTGGACCCCGCCCTTTCGCGAACGTGTCCTGCGGCTGCTCAAGCTTCCGCCGGATGCTGGTGCGGAGACGGCGGCACGCCTGTGCGCCGACGCGGCCTTTCCGGTCGACGCCATGCGCCGGGTCGCGGCACGTCTCGGCGGCGCGGGGGGCAAGAAGGCCCAGACGGGCGCTGCCTTCGCTCAGGACTGGCTGGACGCCGATGCGGCGGAACGGCTGGAGCGGCTGGGCGGCTTCCTGTCGACCCTGCTGCGCAAGGACGGAAAGCCGCTCATCTTCGGCAAGAACCTCACCGACGATGCGACCTTCACCAGCGATCTTGAGCAGATCTCCGCCGCGGTGGACGCGATCAAAGCACACCTGCATCTGGTCGAGGCGGCCGGCATCGTCGAAGAGGCGCTGCTGGCGGGTCGTCGCTTTGCCCTGCTGTGGCACGAGGCCAAGCAGCGCGACGGCCTGCTCGATTTCGACGACCAGATCAGGCGCGCGGCACGGCTGCTGACGAGCGAAACGGCGTCGCGCTGGATCCAGTACAAGCTGGACCGGCGCTTCGATCACATCCTGATCGACGAGGCACAGGACACCAACGCCGAACAGTGGAGCATCATCGGCGCGCTGATCGATGATTTCTTCGATGGGCTCGCCGCCCATGATGGCAAGGTGCGCACGATCTTCACCGTGGGCGACTACAAGCAGGCGATCTTCGGCTTCCAGGGCACCAGTCCGCGCAATTTCGAAGTCGCACGCCACCGGATCGACCGGGACATGGCCGAAGCCGCGGAAGCGGCCGCGGTGCTTCGCGGTGGCCCGGTTCCGCGCCGGCTGAAGGATGTCGACCTCGGACGCAGCTACCGGAGCACCGCGCCGATCCTGTCCTTCGTGGACGAGGTGATCGCCGCCATCGGGCACGAGCGGCTGGGTCTGAACGCGCCTCCGCCGCCGCATATCGGGGCAGAGGAGCCGGGCATGGTCACTCTCTGGCCTCCTGTTTCCGCCGCGCCGCGTGATGACGATGGCGAGCCGGACGTGAACGACGGCGGGGCGACGGAGGAACCGGACGGCCCGGAAGCCTGGCTCGGCCGTCACGACCGGATCTTCGCGGATGCCCTCGCGCGGCAGGTCGCCGCCTGGATGCGCGACGGCTTCGCCTTGGCGCGCGGCGGCACGGTTCGCAACGCGCGGCCCGGCGATGTCATGGTGTTGCTGCGCAAGCGCGCGGATTTGGCGGGACTGATCGTCGCGCGGCTGCACGCGCATGGCGTCCCGGTGGCCGGCGTCGATCGTCTGCGCCTTGGCAGCCCTCTCGCCGTCAAGGACCTGATCGCGGCTTTGTCCTTCGCGGTCCAGCCGCTGGACGACCTGAACCTCGCGGCCCTGCTGGTCTCGCCGCTCATGGAGTGGAGCCAGCAGGATCTCCTTGACCACGGCTACCGTGACGAGGGCGTGCCGCTCTGGACTCATCTGCGGCGCTCCGCGCATCCGCTGGTGGTTGACACCGTCAGCCGCTTGCAGGAACTGCTTGCCAGGGCGGACTTCCAGTCGCCGCTCGACCTGCTGCACTGGATCCTCGTCGGACCTTTTCAGAGCCGTGCCCGCCTGCTGGCCCGTCTCGGCCGAGAGGCGGAGGATCCCGTCGGAGAGCTGCTCAACGCCGCCGAGTCATACGCGGCAAGCCACATCGTCAGCCTGCAAGGCTTTCTCGACTGGTTCTCGGGCAGCACCGAGGAGCTGAAACGCGAGGCCGATGAAGGCGGAGACCGCGTGCGGGTGATGACGGTGCACGCGTCCAAGGGATTGCAGGCGCCGATTGTCATCCTCGCCGACGCGACGGTGATGCCGCGGCCGGACGAGAAGCTTGTTCTTTCCGAAAGGCTGCCGGGGTCGGACCGCGTGCTTGAGGTGCCAATCCCGAACCTGCCCTCCAGCCATGTCGTCGGACCACTCCTCGACGCAAGGCAGGCGGCTGAAGCGGTCGCGATGGAAGAACACTGGCGCCTGCTCTACGTCGCTCTGACCCGGGCCGAGGAAGCGCTGTTCATCGGCGGCGCGCTCGGCAAGCGGGCGCGCGGGCAGGTTCATCCGGACAGCTGGTATGGCCGGCTGCAGCCGCTGTTCCCGGATGACGCAGTCGACGATCCGATCTGGGGCGAACGCCGGGAGCGCGGCGAACCGGCGCCGAAGCCACCGGCGGACGGGCAGCCTGCGCCGCGCCGCGAGCGCCTGTCCCTGCCATCCTGGGCAGCCGTGCCGGTCGGCCCCGAGCCGCGGCCGCCGCGTCCGCTCGCGCCCTCGGCGCCGCAGGACGGGTCCGTTCCCGAGCCGCCATCGCCAGCCGCGGCGCGGACGGCCGCGCGGCGGGGAGTGCTGATCCACCGGCTGCTTGAACGATACGATCCGACGTCGCCGGAGCCTCCCGAAAGGCTGATGGCGAGGTGGCTCGAACGGCAGGCTGCCGATTTCGACGCTGATGAGCGCAGCGATGTCCTCGGGCATGTGCTGTCGGTCGTCGATCATCCGGCGCTGCGTGATGTGTTCGGACCAGAGGCGTTGGCGGAGGTGCCGTTTACGGCGCTGGTCGGCGACCGGGTCGTGAACGGGACCGTCGACCGTCTGCTGGTGCTTCCCGACAGGGTGAAGGTGGTCGACTTCAAGACCACGCGCTCGCCGCCCGCCACAGTGGAGGAGGTGCCCCTCGTCACCTTGCGGCAGATGGCCGCGTATGAGGCGGCCATGGAGCGAATCTATCCGGAACGGGCCGTGGAGACGGTGCTCGTCTACTCCCACGTGCCCATCGTGCTGCCGCTGCCCAGCCATGTGCTTCGGCCCCATCGCGCAGGTGACGCGCAGGAGCAGGCGGCCACCTGACGGCGAAGGGTGTTCAAATTCCTGCGCATCGCCATATGGTCGCCCAAAAGGAGATGATCACATGCCCACCAAAGCCGTCACCGATGCCAGTTTCGAGCGCGACGTCCTTGAGGCGGATCAGCCGGTCCTCGTCGATTTCTGGGCCGACTGGTGCGGCCCCTGCAAGATGATTGCTCCGGCTCTGGAAGAGCTGAGCGACGAGCTGGCCGGCCGGGTGACGATCGCCAAGATGGACATCATGGAGAACACCCAGACTCCCGGGAAGCTGGGCGTGCGCGGCATTCCATACCTTGTGCTCTACCGCAACGGCGAACCGGTTGCCGAAATGCAGGGTGCGCGGCCCAAGGGTCAGCTCAAGAGCTGGCTTGAATCGCAACTCTGATCATCATTGTAGGACCGGGCGAGCTGCTCCCACAGGCGCGGGGTCGCCGCGGCGAGCAGTCCCCGGTCCTGCCACGCAGCGGCGCGATACGGCGTGCCATCCGGTCGCGCTGCCACCCCTCCGGCCTCGTTGAGAAACAGCACACCGGCTGCGTGGTCCCACGGGAGGGTCCGCTCGAACATCGACACGTCGTTCTGCCCGAGCACGAGGCGCGGGTACTGCTCGGCCGCGCAGCGGGGGATGTCCACAAGCTGATATCGACCGCTCAGCCGCCGGCGCAGGCGCTCGCGCCGGGATGCGTCGACATAGACGAGTGACATGGCCGCGACGGGGGGTGATGCCCCGGACTCGCGCGCGCGGACCCGCTCTCCGTCGACGAACGCCCCTGCATCCGCGTGGGCGCTGCACAGCCTCCCGGTGAGACAGTCGTAGAGCCAGCCGTGCCGCGCCTCGCCGCCGCGCACCAGTGCGACGATGATGCCGAACGGGCCGTGGCCGGCGGCAAAGTTGTTGGTGCCGTCGAGCGGATCCACGAGCCAGCAGTCGCCGCGCAGGCCATCCAGAACGTCCGGCGCGGCATGCGCAGCCTCCTCGCCCACGACCGCGAGCCGCGGCTCGATGCGGACAAGCCCTTCGCCGAGCAGGGCCTCGGCCTTGTGATCGGCAATCGTCACGACGTCGTTGGCGGCCTTGCCGGTGATGTCGGAAGGCTGGAGCGTCCGGTAGTGCGGCAGGATGGCCTGCTCGTTGACGCGCCGCAGGAGATCGCCCACGGCCCGGTCGAGCGCTGCGCTCATGAGCGGTAGTCCGCGTTGATCGAGATGTAGCCGTGCGTGAGGTCGCAGGTCCACACCGTTGCCGCCCCGCGCCCCAGCCCGAGATCGACGGCGATCTCGATGTCCGCACCCCGCAGATGTTCGGTCACGGCCGTCTCGTCGAGCGCGGGAACAGCGCAGCCGTCGCGCGCGACCCATCGCCCGCCGAAGGCGATGGCGAGGCGGTCGCGGTCGGCCGGTTCGCCGGCTTTGCCGACCGCCATGACGACGCGGCCCCAGTTCGCATCCTCGCCGGCGATGGCGGTCTTGACCAGCGGTGAGTTGCCGATGGCGAGACCGACACGGCGGGCGCTGGCTTCGTCCACCGCACCGCTCACCCGTATGGTAACGAACTTGCGCGCACCTTCGCCATCGCGCACCACGAGCTGTGCCAAGTTCCGGCACACCTCCAGCAGCGCGGCGTAAAAGGCGTCCGCGCCGCTGTCGTCCCAGCTTTTGAGGGCAGGAGCCTGCGCCTGCCCGGTGGCGAACACCAGCACCGTGTCGCTCGTCGACGTGTCGCCGTCCACCGTGATGCAGGAGAATGTCTGGTCGTTGGCCTTCGCCAGCATTTCCTGCAGCAGATCGGGGGCGACGGTCGCGTCGGTGAAGACGAAGCCTAGCATGGTCGCCATGTCGGGCGCGATCATCCCGCTGCCCTTGACGATGCCGGCAACAGAGACGGCGTGCCCACCGATCATCGCCCGGGCCGTGGCCCCCTTGGCGAAGGTGTCGGTGGTGCCGATTGCCTGCGCTGCCTCCTGCCAGGAACACGGCGGCGCGCCGAAGGCGTCGGCAAGTCCCCGGAGGCCCCGCTCGAGCGGCAGCGGGACGCCGATCACCCCCGTCGAGCAGACGAACACCTCATCCTCCGCGCATCCCAGACGGGCCGCCGCGGCTCGCTGGAGGCCGAGGACGGCATCCCGGCCGCGGGCGCCCGTGAAGGCGTTCGAATTGCCGGCGTTCACGATCAGGGCCCGGGCGCGACCGGCGTGCACCTGCTCTCGCCCGCGCTCGACCTCGAACGAGGCGCAGGCGCTGCGCGTGAACACCCCGGCCACGACGGTGTCTCTTGCCAGCTTGGCCAGCATCAGGTCGGACCTGTCCCACGCCTTGTACCCGGCGCGTCCCACCCGCAGGTCAACGCCTGCGACGGCCGGCAAATGCGGAAACGGCAAGGCGAGCGGAGACCGGGGACTGTCCATGGCGCCGTTCGCTATGCAACGGAGCGCCCGCTTGCAACGCGGTTGTGCGAGAACAAGTGCGCTGGTGCTTCGTTGTCGCACTCGAACGCGGCGTCAGCGGTTATGGCCGTATCTCAGGGGCGGCGGATCACCCGGCACATGGGCTGACATACACTCAGGCGGAGCTGCGCGCGCATCCGCGACAGCCGCTGCCGCGCACCAGCCCGCAAAGCTGGATCAACAGCGAAGACTATCCGCAGGCCGCTCTCCTGAACGACATGGAGGGCGTGCTGCGGTTCCGGGTAGGGGTGGATGCCTATGGCGAAGTTGTGGAATGCACGATCACGCTGTCGAGCGGGGTCGCCGCCTTCGACAGTCGCGCCTGCGCCACCGTCATGACCCGCGCCCGCTTTTACCCGGCACTGGACAAGGATCAGCGGCCAGTCAGCGGGCAGTACAACAGCACGGTGCGCTGGGTCATGGAAGACTGACCCCGGCGGGCGTGCGGCCGCGCAGACAGTGGACGATGAACCCCTGTTCCCTATATAGGCGCATGGTGTTTCACCGCCTGCTCGCCTGTTTCGCGCTGTTGACCGGCCTCACGATTGCCGGCGTGCCCGCCTTTGCGCGTGACGCGGCTGTGGAAGCTCCGGCCGTGGAGGGTCGGGAGAACGCATCCGCTGCGTGCGCCTACGCCCTGGCCGCTCTCGTGCGGCCCCGGCACGAACCACTCGACGCGGCGCCGGAGCTGGCGGTCGCCCAGACAGGACTGAAAGCCCAGGTGCCAGGCCGTGCGTCCGTTCGCCTGCGCATCGATCGCGCCCACGAATAGCGGTCAAGGATCACCCCGCACCTTCCGTTCTCTGCGGCGACCTGCCCGGGGAGCTTTTCCTCTTGTTCCAGCGCCGAGGAGCGCCATCCATGTTCCAGTCCATCGCCAAGTCCCTGTTCGGCTCGTCCAATCAGCGTTACGTCAAGTCGCTCGGCAAGATTGTCTCCCAGATCAATGCGCTGGAGCCGCAACTTCAGGCACTTTCCGATGAGGAGCTGGCGGCGCAGACCGAAAAGTTTCGGCAGCAGCTGGCCGGTGGCGCGACTCTCGACGACATTCTGCCCGAGGCGTTCGCCACCGTGCGCGAAGCGTCGGTGCGCGTCCTTGGCATGCGTCATTTCGACGTGCAGCTCATCGGCGGCATCGTCATGCACCGCGGCGAGATTGCCGAGATGCGCACCGGCGAGGGCAAGACCCTCGTGGCGACGCTCGCCACCTATCTCAACGCCATCGAGGGCAAGGGTGTCCACGTGGTGACGGTCAACGATTACCTTGCCCGGCGCGACGCCGAATGGATGGGCCAGATCTACCGGTTTCTCGGGCTGACCGTAGGCGTGATCGTGCCCAATCTCGCCGAACACGAGCGGCGCGAGGCTTATCACTCGGACATCACCTACGGCACCAACAACGAGTTCGGCTTCGACTATCTGCGAGACAACATGAAGCACGAGCGGAGCCAGATGGTGCACCGCCCCTTCAACTTCGCCATCGTGGACGAGGTGGACTCGATCCTGATCGACGAGGCGCGCACCCCGCTCATCATCTCCGGCCCGACGGAGGACAAGCAGGAACTCTACCTCGCCATCGACGCGATCGTAAAGCAGATCGACCCCTCCTTCTACGAGGCCGACGAGAAGACCAAGAACATCAGCTGGACCGAGGAAGGCACCGACGCGATTGAGCGGATGCTTAACGAGGCAGGCCTGCTGGCGACGCCCAACCTCTACGATGTGGAGAACACCCAGGTCGTGCACCACCTGGACCAGGCGCTCAAGGCGAACATCATGTTCAAGCGCGACATCGACTACATCGTCAAGGACGACAAGATCATCATCATCGACGAATTCACCGGCCGGATGATGGAGGGACGCCGCTGGTCAAACGGGCTTCACCAGGCAGTCGAGGCCAAGGAGGGCGTGAAGATCGAGCCCGAAAACCAGACGATGGCGTCGATCACGTTCCAGAACTACTTCCGCATGTATCCGAAACTGGCCGGCATGACCGGCACCGCCGCCACCGAAGCGGCCGAGTTCTGGGACATCTACAAGATGAACGTTGTGGAGATCCCCACGAACGTGCCGGTGCAGCGGATCGACGAGGAAGACCAGTTCTTCAAGAACACGCAGGACAAGTTCCGCGCCATCGCCAAGGCCATCCGGGAGAAGAACGAAACCGGCCAGCCGGTGCTGGTGGGCACGGTCAGCATCGAAAAGTCGGAGCTGCTGTCCAGTTTTCTCGACCAGGAGGGCGTCAAGCACGCGGTTCTCAACGCCCGCTTCCACGAGCAGGAGGCGCACATCGTTGCGCAGGCAGGCCGGCTCGGGGCTGTGACGATTGCGACCAACATGGCCGGCCGCGGCACCGACATCCAGCTGGGCGGCAATGTCGAGTTCCGCATCGAGGACGAGCTGCGCGACCTGCCGGAGGGTCCGGAGCGCGATGCGGCGATCGAGCGCATCAAGGCGGAAGTTGCTGCCGAGAAGGAACAGGTGAAGCAGGCGGGCGGTCTGTTCGTGCTCGGCACCGAACGGCATGAAAGCCGCCGCATCGACAACCAGCTGCGCGGACGCTCGGGCCGGCAGGGCGACCCCGGCCTCAGCCGCTTCTACCTGTGCCTTGAGGACGACCTGCTGCGCATTTTCGGACCCGACACCCTGTTCAGCCGGATGATGAACACAAGTCTCGAGGACGGGGAGGCAATCGGCTCGAAATGGCTGTCGAAGGCGATCGAGACGGCGCAGCGCAAGGTGGAAGCGCGCAACTACGAGATCCGCAAACAGGTCGTCGAATACGACGACGTCATGAACGATCAGCGCAAGGTCATCTACGAGCAGCGCGCGGAGATCATGGACAGCGAAACCGTTGCCGATGTCGTCGTCGACATGCGGCGCGATGCCATCAACGCCATGGTTGCGGACGCTTGCCCGCCCAACACCTACCCCGAGCAATGGAACATCGACGGCCTCAAGGATAGGCTGGAACGGGTGCTCGGCATCACTCCGCCGATCGATGCCTGGCTCGAGGAGGACCAGGTCGAGCCGGAGCTGATCGAGGAGCGGATCCTCGCAGAAGTGGACGCGCTCATGCGCGCCAAGGAGGAGGCGCTCGATCCGTCGTTGTGGCGCACCATCGAGAAGTCCGTCCTGCTGCGCCGCCTGGACCACCACTGGAAGGAACACCTCGCCACCCTTGATGCGCTGCGGCAGGTGATCTGGTTGCGCGGCCTCGCCCAGAAACAGCCGATCAACGAGTACAAGCAGGAAGCCTTCACCCTGTTCGAGAAGATGATCGAGACGATGCGCGAGGACATCACCGGCGAGCTTGCCCGGCTCGACCTGCGGATGCCGGAGCCGATGCCGCAGATCGTCCTTCCCGAACTGCCGGAGTTCCTCACCGGCCACATCGACCCGCTCACGGGTCTGGACAACAGCGACGACGGGGATGGTTCGGAACGTCAGGCCGCGCTGTTCGGCGCGCTGGCCGGAAGTCCGCAGGCGGCCGCCGGTCCCGGCGGAGCCTTCGTCGAGAACCCGTATGCGGACCAGAACATCAGCCGCAACGCGCCCTGTCCCTGCGGGTCGGGCAGCAAGTACAAGCATTGCCACGGCGCCATGGGGCCGCGCGCCGTGACCCCGGCCTGACGACGCCTCGCGCCAGAGAGCGGCGCGCCGAAGGCCGGGCGCGTCGCTTCAAGGGCATCATGCGCTGGACGGCGGACGGCGGCTGTTCCACCGCTGTGACGTTTTCTCGACACGCAGGTCACCATCGTAAGGCAGGCAGAGGCGGCGGGCGTCGTCCGCCGGCGCACGCAGCCAGTCGTGCCAGTCACGCGGGTGCAGCAGCACCGGCATGCGGTCGTGCACGCTGGACAGCTGCGCGTTTGCCCGGGTCATGACGAGCGAGAAACAGGCACCCCATTCCTCGCTCTCGCGCCAGATGCCGGCGCCCGCCAGCAGATCGCCCGCCGGGTGGCTGATCCAGGTGCGGGTCTTGTGCCCCGGTTCGCCGGCAGCTTCGGCAAAGGCGCTGATCGGCACGAGACAACGCCGGTGCACGAGGCTCGATCGCCAGAACGGACTGTCCAGCCGGTCGTCGCGGGCGTTGTTGATGAAACGCGGCTTCAACCGCTCGCCCGAGCGTCCGCGCCTGCCGAGCGGAAAGCCCCAGACCATGGCGCGGGCAGCGGTGTCGGTGACGACGAGCCCCGGCTGGCCCGGATAGACCTCGCCGCCGGCATTCGTCGGCGTGGACGGCGGCACCCTGAAGAGGCTGGCAACCGCTGCTGCAGGCAAGTCCAGGCGGTAGAGGTTGCACACGTCCGCTCAGCCCGATGCTGTCGGCGGCGCGGAAGAAAAGCTGGCTCCCCGAGTTGGATTCGAACCAACGACCAAGTGATTAACAGTCACCTACTCTACCGCTGAGCTATCGGGGAGCGGCCCCCAAGCGGTATGGAGGGGGCAGGGCGGCGCTATATGGACGAGCGGTTCCTTTGGCAAGGGGCTAGACGCGCTGCGTCAGAATTCGAACTGCTCGGACACGATCCGCTCGTCCAGTGCATGACCCGGATCGAACAGGAGCTCGAGCGCCTGTTTGGGCGCGGTGGCGATGCTGACGCTGGCGACATCGCGGATCTCCTTCTGGTCGGCCACGACGGAGACGGGGCGCTTGTCCGCCTCGATCACCCGGAAGGTCACGGTGCTGCGGTCCGGGAGGATGGCTCCGCGCCAGCGACGCGGCCGGAACGGGCTGATCGGTGTCAGCGCGAGAGTGCGCGAGTCCAGCGGCAGGATCGGGCCGTTGGCCGACAGGTTGTAGGCCGTCGACCCCGCCGGCGTCGACAGCAGCACCCCGTCGCAGACCAGCTCAGGGATGCGCACCTGGCCATCGACCTCCACCACGATCTTGGCGGTCTGGCGCGTCTCGCGCAGCAGCGACACTTCGTTGATGGCGTTGCAGCGGTGGGCCGTCCCCTCGCGCGTGACGATCTCGGCGATGAGCGGCGAGACCGCGATCGCGCGCGCCTTGTGCAGCTTCTGCAGGATCTTGGCCGGCGCGCGGAAGCGGTTCATCAGGAACCCGACGGTTCCCAGGTTCACGCCGTAGACGGGACGCACGATGCCGCTGTCGAGCATGGCATGCAGCGTTTGCAGCATGAACCCGTCACCGCCCAACACGACCGCCAGGTCGGCATCGTCAAGCGTGTGCCAATCGGCGGCAGCGGCGAACTCGACCGCCGCCTCCTGCGCTCTCGCGACATCCGAGGCGACGAGAGCCAGCCGGCGCGGCGACGATTGTTTCAAGGGCGGCGGCAGCCTTCGCAGGTGAATGAGGGGAATGCCTTAACTAATCCGCAAACGCTTTGTTGGCAATCCGCTCGACCATGGCTGCACCACGCCACTGCGAACCGGGTCGCGCGTGAGCGAAGGCGCCGTTCATGTCGCCGCGCCCGCGGACCCGCTGACGCGCCTCTCCACCCGCGATCAGGTCGTCGCCGTGCTGGAGCGCTGGCGCGATGCGGGTCATGCCGAACTGCACTGCATGCTGATCGCCCTCGACGAGCTGAGCGCGCTCAATCTGGCCTTCGGCGTCACTGTCGGCGACCGCGTGCTGCTGGAAACCGCGCGGCGGATCGCGATGTTCGCGGACGACGAGTTCGCCGACGAGGAAGCCTTGCTCGGCCGTCTGGGCGGCAGCAGCTTCTTTCTCGCCGTACGGAACGGTTGCACGCGCCAGCGCTGGCAGTGGCTGGCCGAAGCGCTGGCGGACATGCTGGCGGTGCCGCTCTGCACGCCCGACACGCCCGTCGGCATCCGCCTGTGGCCGCGCGTCGCCATGGTGCGTGGCAGGCCGGGGGACACTGCGGGCGATCTGCTCGACAAGGCGGCGGCCGGCCTGCAGACCCTGCGGGCTGCCGGTGTGTCCCGCGTCGGGTGGGCGGATGGTTCCGAAGGAAGCTTTGGTGCCAGCCGCCGCCAGCTCGAGATCGACCTTCTCTGCGCCATCGACCGGGACGAGATCGGCGTCGTGTACCAGCCGGTTCACGCGGTGGGCGATGGCCGCGTCGTGGGTGCGGAGGTGCTGGCCCGCTGGAACCATCCCGAGATGGGGCAGCTGGGCGCCTCGGTGCTGTTCACCCTGGCGGAACGCGCCGATCATGTGCCGCAGCTTTCCCGGCATGTGATCGCAACGGCCCTGCACGAGGCCGCGGGATGGCCGGTCGACGTGCCGTTGGCCGTGAACGTGACCGCGGCGGACATCGCGACCGGCACGTTCGACCGCGAGCTGCTGGCGATCGCCGACGGATGCGGCTTTGCGCCCGAGCGCCTGACCGTCGAACTGACGGAGCAGGCGCTGGTCCGGGATCTGGCGCAGGCGCGCGAGGTGCTGGGCAGGCTGGAGAAGCGCGGCGTGCGCATCGTGCTGGATGATTTCGGCGCTGGATTCTGCAACTTCGCCTATCTCAAGATGCTGCCCCTGCATGGGCTGAAACTCGATCGCTCGATGCTCGATGACGTGGTCGGAAACGGGCGCGACCGGGCGGTGCTGCGCGCGATCCTTGCCATGGCACGGGCGCTGTCGCTCGAGGTGGTGGCCGAAGGCGTGGAGACACAGGCCCAGCTCGACGTGGTGCGGGCCGAGGGTTGCAGCCGCTTTCAAGGGTATCTCGCTTCGCGCCCGCTCACCGCGGCGCAACTTGTCCGCTATGCGCCGGCCGGCTGAGAGGAGGACGCACGTCGAGCCACCTCGCCGGTGTCGGCTTTGCCCCGGCGGGTGGCAACGGCGCTCAACCCTTTCGTAAGCTGCTGCAGCCCGTTCAGCCGCGCGGCCGGATTGGGCCAGACGCGGTTGATGACGAGCTTCATGTCCGGGCGCAGCCGCGCCGTGCCCTTGAGCCGCTCCACATAGGCGAGCAGCCCGGCGGGATCGGGGAAAATGTCCTCGTGGAACGCGACAAGTGTCCCGGCGGCGCCGACGTCGATCTTGGCGATGTTGGCGGCGATCGCCTGCATCTTGATCTTGAGGAGTTGCAGCAGGTTCGACGCCGGCTGCGGCAGGGGGCCGAAGCGATCGATCATTTCCGCCGCCACGCTTTCGATCTCGGCCGTGCTCCGGGCGTCGTTCAAGCGGCGGTAGAGGGCCATTCGCACCGCGAGATCCGGCACGTAATCCTCGGGGATCATGATCGGCGCATCCACCGTGATCTGCGGCGTGGCCGCGTCCGTGCGGCGCTCGAGCCCTGCTTCGCCGGCCTTGGCGGCGAGGATCGCGTCCTCCAGCATTGACTGGTAGAGTTCGAAGCCGACCTCGCGGATGTGCCCCGACTGTTCGTCGCCGAGCAGGTTGCCCGCGCCGCGGATGTCGAGGTCGCGACTGGCGAGCTGAAAGCCCGCGCCGAGCGAGTCGAGGTCCGACAGCACCTTCAGCCGCTTCTCGGCCGTTTCGGAGAGCGCGGCGCCGGCGGCCCACGTCAGATAGGCATAGGCGCGCAGTTTCGAGCGCCCGACGCGGCCGCGCAGCTGGTAGAGCTGCGCCAGCCCGAACCGATCGGCGCGGTGGATGATGATCGTGTTCGCGGACGGGATGTCGAGACCGCTTTCGACGATGGTCGTCGAAAGCAGCACGTCGTAACGTCCCTCGTAGAAGGCGCCCATCCGGTCTTCCACCTCGGCCGCGCCCATCTGGCCATGGGCCGAGATGAAGCGCACTTCGGGGACATGGGCACGCAGCCATTCCTCGACCTCGTCCATGTCGGCGATGCGCGGCACGACGATGAAGCTCTGGCCGCCACGGTGATGCTCGCGCAGGAGAGCCTCGCGGATGACCACGTCGTCCCACTCGCTGACATAGGTTCTCACCGCCAGCCGGTCGACGGGCGGAGTCTGGATGGTGGACAGCTCGCGCAGCCCGGTCATCGCCATCTGCAGGGTGCGCGGGATGGGCGTCGCGGTCAGGGTGAGCATGTGCACGTCCGCGCGTAGCTGTTTCAGCCGCTCCTTGTGGGTGACGCCGAAGCGCTGTTCCTCGTCGACGATCACCAGTCCGAGGTTCTTGAACGACACCGTTTTGGCGAGGATCGCGTGAGTTCCAACAACGATGTCGATCTGCCCGCTGCTCAACCCCTCCCGTGTCTCGCGGGCTTCCTTCGCCGGCACGAGGCGCGAGAGCCGGCCGATGCGGATCGGAAAGCCGGCGAAGCGCTGCTCGAAACTGGCGAAGTGCTGCCGGGCGAGCAGGGTGGTGGGGGCGACCACCGCGACCTGAACACCGGACAGGGCGGCCACGAAGGCGGCGCGAAGCGCAACCTCCGTCTTGCCGAAACCCACGTCGCCGCACACCAGCCGGTCCATGGGGCGCCCGGACTCCAGATCGGCGAGGACGTCGGCGATGGCGCGGTCCTGGTCCTCCGTCTCCTCCCAGAGAAAACGGTCGCGGAACTGATGATACGCCGCCTCGTCCACCGCGAGAGACGGGGCGCTGCGCAGGGCACGCGCGGCGGCGGTGCGCATGAGGTCGCCGGCGATGGCCCGGATGCGGTCCTTGAGCTGCGCCCGCCGACGCTGCCACGCTTCGCCGCCGAGCCGGTCAAGCCGGACCGCCTCTTCCGTCGAGCCATAGCGGGTGAGCACTTCCAGGTTCTCGACCGGGATGTACAGCTTGTCGCCGCCCGCATACTCCACCGCGACGCAGTCGTGCTGCGACTTGCCGACCCGCACCGGTTCGAGGCCCAGATAACGGCCAATGCCGTGATCGGCATGGACGACGAGGTCGCCCCTCTGAAGAGCCGACAGCTCGGCCAGAAAGGCGTCCGCGCTGCGCCGGGCCTTCTGCCGCCGCACGAGGCGGTCACCGAGCAGATCCTGCTCGGTCAGCAGTTCGACATCGTCGCTGGCAAAGCCGTGCTCCAGGCGTAGAACGACCATCGGCACGGTGCCGCCCGCCGCCGCGCCCACGGCGGACTGCCAGCCTTCGGCGTGCGCGGTCCTGATGCCCGCTTCGGCAAGGATGGAGGCGATCCGGTCGCGCGAGCCTGGCGAATAGGCGGCGATGACCGTGCGCACCGACTGGGCCTTTCCTGCGCTCAGATGGGTGCTGAGCGCCGCGTAGACGTTCTCCCCGCGCGCACGCTCCGCGGCGAAGTCTCTGGCCGAGGTGAAGCCGAAGTCGAGTGCGTCGCCGTCGGGCTGGGCGAAGATGGTGGCGCTGTGCACGGGCGTTGCCTCCAGCCGCCGGTCTAGCTCCGTTTCCGTAAGATAAAGCGCGTCCGTGGGCAGGGGGCGGTAGCTGCCGGCCCGCTGCCCGGACGCCTCGGTGCGGGCCTGCCGGAAGTCCGCAATGTCCGCGAGCCGGTCGCGCGCCACCTGCAGCGCCGCCTGGTCGATGACCACAACGTCGCTCGGGTCCAGATGATCGAAGAGCGTGTCGAGCCTCTCCTCGAACATGGGCAGCCAGTGTTCCATGCCTGCGAGTCGGCGCCCCTCGCTGACCGCTTCGTAGAGCGGATCCTGTGTTGCGACCGCGCCGAACGCTTCGCGGTAGCGGGACCGGAACCGCCGGATGCTCGCCTCGTCCAGCAGTGCCTCGCTCGCCGGGAGCAGCAGGTGCCGCTCGAGCGTGCCGGTCGTGAGCTGTGTCGCCGGGTCGAACAGGCGCAGCGACTCCAGCTCGTCACCGAAGAAGTCCATCCGCAACCCGGCATCGAGGCCAGACGGGTAGAGATCGACGATCGAGCCCCTGATGGCATACTCGCCCGCGTCGACGACGGTGTCGACCCGCGTATACCCCTGCCGGGTCAGCAGGGCTGCGAGACTGTCGCGGCCGATCTCCGTTCCCGGCGCGAAGGCGCGCACCGCCTCGCGGATGCGGAACGGGGTGAGGACACGCTGAACAATCGCGTTGGCGGTGGTCACCAGCAGCTGTCGCCGCCCGCCAGCCCTGGCGCCGTCCTGCAGCTGGTGCAGTGCGGACAGCCGCTGCGCGCTTACGGCGAGAGCCGGGCTGGCCCGATCGTAGGGCAGGCAATCCCACGCCGGAAATTCGATCACCTCCAGTTCCGGTGCGAAGAACGTCGCCCCTTCCGCCACCGCGCGCATCGCGGCGTCATCGGGAGCGATGAACACGGCCCTGAGGCGGGATGCCCGGGCAAGGTCGGCCATGAGCAGCGGCTGGCTGCCGCGCACCACCCGCGCGAGCGTCAGCGGCGTGCGCGCCGCGAGGATGCGCTGGAGATCAATCATGGCAATCCTCGGCGCAGACAGGCCGCCCGGAGACGACGCGGCGGCAAGCGCCTTGCCTCATCCGACCCGCACATAGTCCAGCCGCTGGAACAGTGTGAGCGCGGGTCCGGACAGGTGCGGCGGAGGCGGCGCCATGCCCATCGCCCAGGCGAGAATGTCGACGTCCTCTTCCTCGAGCAGGGCCTCGAACCAGCCGAGGTCGTCGTCAGACCAGCCGGCGCTGTAACGGTCGAAGAAGCCCCCGATGACGTAATCCGCTTCACGGGTGCCGCGATGCCAGGCGCGGAACCGGGCACGCGCGAGACGGACGGGATCGGGCATGGGCGCCGGTTAGGGCACTCGTCAGACCCGCGCAAGGCGGTATAAGGGCGCGGCGATGCGTCCTGCCGTTCTCAACCCGGTGTTCGCGCAGGTCGACAGCCTGACCGGGGTCGGGCCGAAGATCGCCAGGCCGCTCGAGCGGCTTGGCCTCACGCGGGTTCGGGACGTGCTCTATCATCTTCCCGAACGCTATGTGCACCGGCGCGCGGTCGCCGTCCTGGACGAGGCGCGCGTCGGCGAGCAGATCGTCGTGACGCTCAGCATCGGCGCGCACAGGGCGCCTGCGAGCCGGCGGGCGCCGTTGCGGATTGCGGCGAGGGACGACGAGGGCGATCACTGCGACCTCGTCTATTTCGGCAAGGCGGCCTTTGCGGCGCGCAAGCTGCTGCCCGAGGGATCCCGGCGCACGATTGCCGGGCGCCTCGACCGCTTCGGGCAGACGCTCCAGATCGTGCATCCAGATCATGTTTTCGATGCGCAGGCGCAGATCACGGACCGGATCGAGCCGGTCTACGCCCTGGCCGAGGGCCTGACCCAGCCGCGCATCGCCGCGCTTGTGGCGCAGTCGCTGGAGCGGGCACCGGATCTGCCGGAATGGATCGAGCCGGGGTTGCGCGCCGCCCGCGCATGGCCATCCTGGCTGGACGCGCTGCGACAGGCGCATGGCGGCGAGGAGGAGGCCGCCCGCAACCGTCTCGCCTATGACGAGCTGCTGGCCAATGCGCTGGCGCTCGCGCTGGTGCGCTCCGACCGGCGGCGGCGCGCGTGCCGGCCGCTGGCGGGGGACGGCCGGCTGCGCGCGGCGTTGCGTCTCCCTTACGCGCTGACGGCCGCGCAGGTGCGCAGCATCGCCGAGATCGACGCGGATCTCCGGCAAGCGACACCCATGCTGCGGCTGCTTCAGGGCGATGTCGGCTCGGGAAAGACCGTGGTCGCGCTCCATGCCATGCTGGCGGCCGTCGAGGCCGGGGCGCAGGCGGCGCTCCTTGCGCCGACCGAGTTGCTGGCGCGGCAGCATGCCGACACTCTGACCCGTCTGGCCGCGCCGACCGGCATCAACGTCGCGCTGCTGACCGGGCGGGACAAGGGACGGGTCCGCGAGGCCAAGCTGATGGGGCTGATGGATGGCAGCATCCAGCTGCTCATCGGCACCCATGCGATCTTCCAGGACGCGGTGGCGTATCGCAATCTGGGGCTGGTTGTCATCGACGAGCAGCACCGCTTCGGGGTGGCGCAGCGGCTGATGCTCGCGAGCAAGGGCGAGCGGGCGCCGCACACGCTGGCGATGACGGCGACACCCATCCCGCGCAGCCTGACCCTCGCCCAATACGGAGAAATGGACGTCAGCCGGCTCGACGAAAGGCCGCCCGGGCGGCAGCCGATCGACACGCGGGTGACCTCGCTCGAGCGCATCGAGGACGTGATCGACGGGCTCTCGCGGCACGTCGCCGGCGGAGCGCAGGCGTACTGGGTGTGCCCGATGGTGCGTGCCGATGAGAGCGTCGACAGCGACATCGCCGCCGCCGAGGCACGCTTCGCGGCGCTGCGGTCCCGCTTTGGCGACGCCGTGGTCATGGTGCACGGCCAGATGGCGTCGGAAGACCGCGACGCGGCAATGGAGCGGTTCGCCCGCGGGGAGGCGGCCGTGCTCGTCGCCACGACCGTCATCGAGGTGGGCGTCGATGTTCCCAATGCGACGCTGATGATCGTCGAGCAGGCGGAACGCTTCGGCCTTGCCCAGCTTCACCAGCTGCGGGGGCGGGTGGGTCGCGGCTCGGGCCGTTCCACCTGCCTGCTGCTCAGGGGAAGCAGCCTGTCCGACACCGCCCGCGAACGCCTTGCCTTGCTGCGCAGTTCGCAGGACGGCTTCCATCTGGCTGAAGAGGATCTGCGCCTGCGCGGCGGAGGCGAACTGATGGGCACGCGGCAGTCAGGCGAGGCCGCCTTCCGCATCGCCTCGCTGGAGCAGGTCCAGCGCCTGCTGCCGGTTGCTCACGACGATGCCCTCCTGCTGATGGAGCGGGACGGCGGGCTGAACAGTCCGAGGGGCCAGGCGGCCCGCACGCTGCTCTACCTGATGGAGCGCGACTGGGGCGTTCAGCTGCTGCGCGGCGGCTGAACGGTCGGAGGCGGTCCCATCACCTCCTGCAGGATCGCCCGCACATCCACGGCTGCGCCGAGCCGGGCGCCGAGAAGCGCGGTTCCGCTCACCTTGCGCTGGACCAGCAGCAGCTCGGCCGGCGGGATCGACCAGGACTCCCGGTCGCGGGCGATCGGCATCGCTTCCTCCCGGATCTGCGGCACGAACGAGCGATCGCCGAAGTCGAGCGGACCGGGCCGGTTCATCTCGTCGACAATGATGGCGATCGCCTTGGCCACCGCATCAGGGTGCCGGACGACGGCCTGCGCGCCGAGGAACCCGGCGGCCACCGCCTCGTCGCGCACCCGCGCGTAGTTCTGTGCAAGCCCGGCGGTGATCAGGCGCCGGTAGGTGCCGCTGACATGCTCCGGCACCGTCTGCGTCGCGCCGAAATCCAGCAGGACGATGCGACCGCTCGCGCGCTGGTAGAGGTAATTGGCGAAATTGGGGTCGGTCTGCATCATGCCGAACTGGAACAATTCCCGTGCGACCAGCTCGACCAGATGCGCGAACACGCAATTCCTCAGGGCCTGTGCCTCGCTCGCCAGCGACTCGATCGGGCTGCCTTCCTCGAAGCTCATGACGAGGATCCGCGCCGTGGTGAGTGTCCGGTCCAGTTCGGGCACGATGAAGCGGGCATCGCCGCGCAGCTGGTCGGCAAAGGCCGCCAGCATGGCGCCTTCGCGCTCGTAATCCGCCTCTTCGTGAAGCTGCCGCTTTGCCGCCGTCAGCACGGGTCCGAGGTCAAGCGAAGGCGGGAGCATGCCCGAAAGCCGCAGCAGGGACGTGATGTTGTCGACGTCGGAGTCGATGCTTTGCGCAACCCCCGGATACTGCACCTTGACGGCAAGCTGACGCCCGTCACGCGTTTCGGCGCGGTGCACCTGTCCGATCGAGGCCGCGGCCACGGGCCGGGGATCGAAGCGGCGGAACCTCTGCCGCCAGTCGGTGCCCCATTCGGCCCGCAGGGTGGCGTCAAGCTGGGTCGTGGGCATGGTGGACCCGCGGTCGCGCAGCGTGGCGAGGATGCCGGACAGCTCGGGGGGAAGCAGATCACCGGCGTCCAGCGACAGCATCTGTCCCATCTTCATCGCCGCGCCTCGCATCTGGGCGAGCTCATCCGTCAGCCGGGCGGCGTTTCGGGGGGTGAGCAGAAGATCGTTAAGGCGCGGGCGCTCTCCCCTGGTCCAGCGCGCCGCCCCTTCGGTCAGCACATTGCCGGCAATCCCGCCGGCCAGCCTGCCGAACCCCGCCAGCCGCGACATCCGCCCCGCCGGAACGGCCCGCTGCTGCCATCGCCGCGCGCCAGCGCCGGGATCTGCGTCATCCATCGGCGGCATATGGCGCGGCCTCCGCCACAGGCAAGAGCCACGCCGGATGGTCGGCGCAAAGGTGAAAGATGCGGTGAAGAAACGTGGTCGGGGAGAGAGGATTCGAACCTCCGGCCCCTGCCTCCCGAAGACAGTGCTCTACCAGGCTGAGCTACTCCCCGACCGGGCCCGACCCCGACGGGTCAGGCAAGGCAGAGGCGGCGCTATAGGAGGGTGCCGGCAGGGTGGCAAGCGCGCAATTTGCGGCTAAGGCGCGTGCATGGCAGACGCGGCGTCCACCCATCCGGAGGAACAGTATCTCGCTTTGATGCGGGACGTCTGGGCGCGGGGCAGCCGCAGGATGGATCGCACCGGTGTCGGCACCCGCTCCGTGTTCGGGGCGACATTGCGCTTCGATCTCGCAGACGGTCACATGCCCCTGCTCACCACCAAGCGGGTCTACTGGAAAACGGCCACGCGCGAACTGCTGTGGTTCCTGAGCGGTTCGACCAACATCCGTCCCCTCGTCCTCCAGGGGGTCAAGATCTGGAACGAATGGCCGCACGCCCGCTATGTCAGAGAGACGGGCGACGCCCTGTCGCTCGAGGCGTTCGTTGCGCGGATCGCTGCCGACGAAGAATTCGCCGAGCGGTGGGGCGACCTCGGCCCGGTCTACGGGCGGCAGTGGACCGCCTGGCCCACATACCGGTACCGGCCGGACGGCACCTACGAGCCGGGCGAGCCGGTCAACCAGGTCGCCGAGGTGGTGGAGAGCCTGCGGCGTGACCCCGCGGGGCGGCGACACATCATCGAAGGCTGGAATGTCGCGCAGCTTGCCCAAATGGCGCTGCCGCCGTGTCACAAGACCTACCAGTATCATGTTGTCGACGGGCGGCTGAACGGCATGCTGTACCAGCGCAGCTGCGACGTCGCGCTGGGCCTGCCCTTCAACCTCTGGACGGCCGCAACGCTCCAGCGGATGCTGGCCCAGCAGACAGGACTGGCGCCGGGCGAGCTGGTCTGGACCGGCGGTGACGTGCATCTCTACGAATCGCATGCGGATCTCGTCGAGCGCCAGCTTGAACGCCGGCCGGTCGGGCGGCCGAGGCTGGTGCTGCGGCGCCGGCCCGCGTCGATCTTCGCGTACGACATCTCCGATTTCGAGGTTCTCGACTACACTCCCTTGCCGCCGCTGACGGCATCGGTGGCGGTGTAGGCCGGCGGCGCCGTCTCGACATCGCGGGCAAATGATCCTAGCGGCTGCATCCAGAGACAAGGGGAGAGTGCTGAATGGCGGAACAGGTGCAGGACACCGCGCGGGGCGGGGGCAACCGGCCCGCACTCGCGCTGCACGTTCCTGAGCCGCGCTACCGTCCCGGCGATGCGGTGGATTTCTCCCATGTCCGCGTCAGCCGTGCGGGTGAACAGGCCCGGCCCGACGAACGCTGTCCCGCAAGCGAGACGCATGGGTTGTGCACCGATCTGATCCGCGTCCTTGGCGAGGACGACAGGGCACACGGTCCCTGGGATCCCAAGCTCGACGCCGACACGCTGCGCACCATGCTGGGGCACATGGCGCTGACCCGCGCCTTCGACGAGCGCATGTTCCGCGGGCAGCGGCAGGGCAAGACCAGCTTCTACATGAAATGCACCGGCGAGGAGGCAACCTCCGTCAGCGCGGCCATGGCGCTTGCCGGGGACGACATGGTCTTCCCCTCCTACCGGCAGCAGGGCATCCTGATCTCGCGCGGCTACCCGCTCGTGGAGATGATCAACCAGATCTACTCCAACAAGGGCGACGCGCTGAAGGGCCGGCAGCTGCCCATCATGTACTCCTCCAAGGCGCACAGCTTCTTCACCATCAGCGGCAATCTGGCGACACAGACGCCGCAGGCGGTCGGCTGGGCCATGGCAAGTGCGAGCAAGGGCGACAGCCGCATCGCCGCCACCTGGGTGGGCGAAGGGTCGACGGCGGAAGGCGATTTTCACGCCGCCTGCACCTTTGCGGCCGTCTACAACGCTCCGGTCATCCTCAACGTGGTCAACAACCAGTGGGCAATCTCCAGCTTCTCCGGCTTCGCCGGGGGTGAGCGCGCGACCTTCGCTGCGCGGGCGATCGGGTACGGCCTTGCCGGGTTGCGCGTCGACGGAAACGACGCGCTCGCCGTCTATGCCGCCGAACGCTGGGCCGCCGACCGCGCCCGCGCCAATGCCGGCCCCACACTGATCGAGTTCTTCTCCTATCGTGCGGAGGGGCATTCGACGTCAGACGATCCGGCAGGCTATCGCAGCGCGCACGAGCGCGAGGAATGGCCGCTCGGCGATCCGATCGCCCGTCTGCGCGACCATCTGATCGCGCTGGGCGAGTGGGACGAGGACCGGCAGGCGGCGATGGACCGTTCCTGTGCCGAAACGGTGCGTGCCGCCACGAAGGAGGCGGAGCGCAACGGCATTCTCGGTCACGGCCTGCACCAGCCGTTCGAAACCATGTTCGAGGATGTGTACGAAACGATGCCCTGGCACCTCGCCGAACAATGCGCCCAGTCCCTCCGCGAGCGCGAGGTGAAGTTCCCCGAAGGGCTGCACGGGCGATGAGCGCGGACATGACCGCTCCGGCGAAGGGAGCCGACGCTTCGGCTGAACGGCGCCTCAACATGATCGAGGCCATCAACGAGGCGCTCGACATCATGCTCGCGCGGGATCCGGACGTGATGATCTTCGGCGAGGATGTGGGCTATTTCGGCGGCGTTTTCCGGGCGACGGCCGGATTGCAGGCCAAGTACGGCAAGACGCGCGTGTTCGACACCCCGATTTCCGAGTGCGGCATCATCGCCGCGGCCATCGGCATGGGTGCTTACGGGCTGAGGCCGGTGGCCGAGATCCAGTTCGCCGACTACATCTATCCCGGCCTCGACCAGATCGTTTCCGAAGCGGCGCGCATCCGCTACCGCTCTGCGGGAGAGTACACCGCGCCGCTCACGGTGCGCTCCCCCTTCGGCGGGGGGATCTTCGGCGGCCAGACCCACAGCCAGAGTCCGGAGGCGATGTTCACGCATGTCGCGGGCCTCAAGACGGTCATCCCGTCAACGCCCCACGACGCCAAGGGGCTGCTGATCGCCGCCATCGAAGACAACGATCCGGTCATCTTCTTCGAACCCAAGCGCATCTACAACGGCCCTTTTTCGGGCTTTTACGACCGCCCGGTCGAGCCGTGGAAGCGGCACCCCGACAGCGTGGTGCCGGAGGGGCATTACCGCATTCCGCTGGGAGAGGCGCGCCGCGTCTCCGAAGGAGAGGCGATGACGGTGCTCGCCTACGGCACGATGGTGCATGTGGTCGATGCGGTGGCGCGCGAGAAGGGCATCGACATCGACCTGCTCGATCTGAGAACCCTCGTCCCGCTCGACATCGAGGCGATCGCGCGTTCGGTCGAGCGGACCGGACGCTGCATGGTGGTGCACGAGGCGACCCGCACGAGCGGCTTTGGCGCCGAGCTGGCGGCACTGGTGCAGGAGCGGATGTTCTACCATCTCGAGGCGCCGGTGATGCGCGTCACCGGCTTCGACACGCCGTATCCCCACAGCCTTGAATGGGCGTATTTCCCCGGACCCGTCCGCATCGGCGAGGCGATGGACCGCTTGCTTCAGGATTGATTCCCCATGGCCAAGTTCACCTTCAACCTTCCGGATATCGGCGAAGGCATCGCCGAGGCGGAAATCGTCGCTTGGCACGTGAAGCCGGGCGACCGTGTCGAGGAAGACCAGCAGCTTGCCGACATGATGACCGACAAGGCGACGGTCGAGATGGAAAGCCCCGTGGCGGGCACGGTGCTGGAAGTGGCCGGTGAGGTCGGCGACATCGTTGCCATCGGTTCCATGCTCGTGGTGATCGACACCGACAGCGACGCGCCGCCGGAACCCGGAACCCGTGCGCAGGTTGATGCCGCGACGGCGGCCTCCGAACCCCCGCGCGCCGCCGACACGGCGCCGGCAGCCGCGGACGCGCAGGTCGAGGCGCGCTTGGACGCGGAAAATCCCGACGCCGGCGATGCGGATGCGGCCATTGCGGCCGGCAACAAGGCCGCGCCGGCCGGGACGAGCGCCTCGCCGGTCCGACCGGACGCGCAGGCGGCGCCGCCCCCGGCGGAAAAGGCGGACGGTGCGCGGCCGCTGGCATCCCCGGCCGTCCGCAAGCGCGCCGCCGATCTTGGCATCGACCTGCGCGAGGTGCGTCCGGCCGCCGACGGGCGGATCCGCCATGCCGATCTCGACCAGTTCCTTGCCTATTCGTCGGGCGGTTTCGCGCCCGCCGGTGCCGCCCGTGCGGACGAACAGGTGAAGGTGATCGGGCTGCGCAAGCGCATCGCGCAGAACATGGCCGCCGCCAAGCGGGCAATCCCCCACTTCACCTATGTCGAGGAAATCGACGTCACGGAGCTTGAACAGCTGCGGGCGCAGCTCAACGCCGGTCGTGGCGAACGGCCCAAGCTGACGCTCCTGCCGCTGCTGATCACCGCGGTGTGCAAGGTCCTGCCGGCGTTCCCCATGATCAACGCGCGCTATGACGACGAGGCGGGCATCGTGACGCGCCACGGATCGGTGCATCTGGGCATGGCCACGCAGACGGGCGGCGGCCTGATGGTCCCGGTCATCCGCGACGCGCAGGCCCGCAACATCTATCAGCTTGCCCGCGAGATCGCGCGTCTGGCGGATGCGGCGCGGAACGGCTCGATCACGTCGGAGGAACTGAGCGGATCGACCCTCACCATCACCTCGCTCGGTCCGCTTGGCGGGGTCGCGACCACGCCGGTCATCAACCGGCCCGAGGTCGCGATCATCGGGCCGAACCGGATCGTGGAGCGGCCGATGTTCGTGCGCGACGCCGCCGGCATCGAGCGGGTGGAAAAACGCAAGCTGATGAACCTGTCGATCAGTTGCGATCACCGCGTGGTCGATGGCCACGACGCCGCCTCGTTCGTTCAGGCGCTGAAGAAGCTGATCGAGACGCCCGCGCTGCTGCTGGTTCCCTGAAGCGGGCGCGGCGGGAAGGTGACGACGGGCGCAAATATCCTTCGCGGACGCGTTGACACCCCCGCCAAGCTGGCTTACTGGCGCGGCACCTAGCGGCGCTTCAGCCCGATTTGCGCGGGTGTAGCTCAGTTGGTTAGAGCGCCGGCCTGTCACGCCGGAGGTCGCGGGTTCGAGCCCCGTCACTCGCGCCACTAGGGTTCCTGTTCGTCGGCTCGCGCTCCGTCGGGCGGCGACAAGCGGCCCGTCTCCATCCAGATCAGGAAGCGCCGCAGCGGCAGCAGCCAGATCAGGCCGAGCACCAGATACACCACCGTCTGCAGCAACGCCGGCCAGGCGCCGACAATCTCCGGCACATACCGGGCGATGATCAGGCCGTAGACGATCAGCGCCGCCAGCAGCGCCAGCAGGCCGACGGGGATGCGCCATGTCGGTTCACGGCGCATCAGAACGGCCCCAGCACGCGGCTCGGGGTCACCACGTAATCGAGTTTGCGGTCGTGCGCCTCGCGCGGCATGTCCTGAACCTCCTGCACGTCCCAGGCGAGACCCACCACGAGCATGTCGGTGCGTGCAGCCAGAAAACGATCGTAATGTCCGCCGCCCTGGCCGAGCCGGTCGCCTTCGGCCGTGAAACCGAGCAGCGGCACCATCAGCACCTGCGGCTCGCACGGCGGTTCCGCAATCCGGGGCTGGCGAGGCCCGTGAGGACCGGGCGCTAGGCCATCGTCCGCATAGGGATCGGACCATGGCGCAAAGTGCATGGGGCTGCTGCGCGTCGAGAAAGACGGCAGGGCAAGGCGATGCCCCCGTTCGAAGAAGAACCGCGCATAACCCTGTGTCGGCGCCTCGAAGGGCGATGGATCATACAGGCCGATGGTGCTCTGCTCCGGGATGCGCCCGAGGATCTGCGTCGGCGGACGCAGGAACAGGAGCGCCCGCGTCGACTCGGGAAGCGCCTCCACATGTGCTCGCCGGGCCGCGCGCAGCCTGCGTCGCAGGGCGTTCTTTGACGCGGCGATGTCTGCGCACGGCGTGCCTGTCACCGGGTGCTCCTTTCGAGGGGACGAAGTGGCGGAACCACCATGGGTCGTTGCCGGGAAATCCTCTGACGCCTCAACGTCAGGTGGGCGCCGTGTATCCAGATCGCCGGGACGAACCCGATTCTCCGGACAGGGACAGCTCCCAAGGATTGCTTATAGCCTCAGGGATGTTCGCTTGCGGCTCGTGCCGGGCAGTCCCGCCGCGGCAAACCTAGGGAGACGCTGCCAGTTCCTCAAGGAGTGCAGCGCAGGATTCGAGCCGGTCGGCGAGGCGGTGCAGGGCGGCGCCCGGCGCGTCCTCTTCCGCCTTGTCGGCGCAAGCGGAGCGAGGCTTGGGCGCGCTGGTCGGACCGCGTTCCACGCGGGCCTGGAGGTCACCCAACTCGTCCGCCAGGGTCAGCGCCACCAGCAGCAGGTTTCTGGCATCGTTGGTCGCGTGCCTCGGCAATCCCGCCAGCCGGCGGTCGATGTCGGCGGCAAGCGCGCGCACATGCGCCTCCTGTTCCGCCGGACAGGCGAGGAGGTGGCGACGGCCGCCGACGACGAGGGCGACTTCCTTCACCTCTCGAGCTCGGCGAGCAGCGTGTCGAGTTGGCTCAGCGCCTGGGACGCCGCCGTGCGCAGTAATTCGTCGCCCGGCCGCATGGCTTGCACCTGTGCGCTCGCCCGCTCGATCCGGTCGGTGGCAGCGGCAATCCTGCTGAGCGCGTCGGCGTGGGAAGTGTTCGACATGCCGCGGACGGTAAAGGCTTTTCGCACCCGGCGCAAAACCGCGCTGTGCCTTGGCGCGAGCGTGTCCGGCTGGCACAGGCGCGACCCGCCCCGCTTGACCCCACCGCCCCCTGTCCGCAAAGGCAAGGCCGCCCGCACGACTCGCGCAGTGCCGGTGCCCGGCGGCAAGGGCCGCCCTGTAACTTCGGGAGCGTCGGAATGGCGGCAAGCAGCGAACGTCTACAGCACATGGCCAACGCCGTGCGCATTCTGGCGATCGATGCCGTCGAAGAAGCCAATTCCGGTCATCCGGGGATGCCCATGGGCATGGCCGACGCCGCCACCGTCCTGTGGACCAGACACCTCAAGCACGATCCCGCCGATCCGGCGTGGCCGGACCGGGACCGCTTCGTCCTGTCGGCGGGGCATGGGTCGATGCTGCTATACGCGCTGCTTCATCTCACCGGGTATGCGCAGCCGACGCGCGACGATCTGCGGCGGTTTCGCCGCCTCGACAGCGTCTGCGCCGGCCACCCGGAGAACTTCCTGATTCCCGGCGTGGAGTGCACCACGGGTCCGCTGGGGCAGGGCGTGGCCATGGCTGTCGGCATGGCCATGGCCGAGCGGCATCTGAACGCTCTTCATGGGGATGATCTGGTGGATCACCGCACCTGGGTGATCGCCGGTGACGGGTGCCTGATGGAAGGCATCAACCACGAGGCCGTCGGGCTGGCCGGACAGCTCGGGCTGGGTCGCCTCAACGTGCTGTTCGACAGCAACCGCATCACGATCGACGGCTCGACCGAGCTGTCGACCTGCGAAGACATCGCCGCGCGGCACAGGGCGGCAGGCTGGCATGTGCTCGAATGCGACGGCCACGATGTTGATGCCGTGGATGCGGCGCTCACCGAAGCCGCGCAGGAGCAGGTGCGACCCTCGCTCGTCATCTGCCACACGATCATCGGCAAGGGTGCCCCGAACCTTCAGGGAACCGAGGCGCTGCACGGCGCGCCGCTCGGCATCGACGAGGCCCGCGCAACGCGCGAGGCGCTCGGATGGCCGCACGAACCGTTCGTCATCCCGAACGACATCCTGGCGGACTGGAGAGACGCGGGGCGCCGCGCCGCCTCGGAGCACGCCCGCTGGCGTGACCGGGCGGGTGACAGGATCAACGAACTGCGGAGCGCGACGGAGGGGCTGCAGAACCGTGCCGCCGCCGCGGTGCAGCCGCTGATCCGCGAACTGGCGACCGCCCCGCAGACGGTGGCGACGCGCAAGGCGTCGCAGATGGCGCTTGACCGGCTGTCACCCGCCATCCCGCAGCTTGTCGGCGGCTCCGCGGACCTGACCGGATCGAACAACACGAAGGCGGCTGGCATGACGCCCTTCACCCGGAACGACCGCGCCGGGCGTTACGTGTACTACGGCATCCGCGAATTCGGCATGGCCGCCGCCATGAACGGGATGGCGCTGCATGGCGGCCTCGTGCCCTATGGCGGCACGTTCCTCGTCTTCAGCGACTATTGCCGCAACGCCGTCCGCCTGTCCGCGCTCAGCCAGGCGCAGGTGGTCTACGTCTTCACTCACGATTCCATCGGTCTGGGAGAGGACGGACCCACCCACCAGCCGGTCGAGCACCTGATGAGCCTCAGGCTCATCCCCAACCTCAATGTGTTTCGGCCCGCCGACGCAATCGAGACGGCCGAATGTTGGGCGCTGGCGCTTGCCACTCCGGGAACGCCCTCCGTCCTCGCCCTGTCGAGACAGAACCTGCCGCCGGTCCGGGGCGATGCCGATGCCGAGTGGACGCCCGAGAGCAATCGCTGCGCACGCGGCGCCTACCGGCTGAGAGAGGCAAGGTCGCCGCGGCGGGTCATCCTGATCGCGACCGGGTCGGAGGTTCACCTTGCCCTTGCCGCGGCCGATCTATTGGAGAGCAGAGGGGTGGGCGCGGATGTGGTCTCGATGCCGTGCATGGAGCTCTTCGCCCAGCAGCCGCGCGACTATCAGGAGGACATCCTGCCCGACGCGCAGCCTGACGAAATCCTGCGCGTGTCGATCGAGGCGGGCGCAACGCTGGGGTGGGACCGGTTCACCATGACGCGTGGGCTGCGCATCGGGATCGACCGTTTCGGCGCGTCGGCGCCGGCGAAGGACGTTTTCGCCAAGTTCGGATTCACGGCGGACAGCATCGCTGACCGCATCCACGACAAACTGACCAACTGACCAACGGAACAGGAGCGGTGCGCATGGCGACCAAGGTTGCAATCAACGGTTTTGGACGGATCGGACGCCTGGTCGCGCGTGCGCTGCTGGAACGGAGCGATCACGACCTTGAGCTGGTCGCCATCAATGATCTCGCCGACACGCGCTCCAACGCGCTGCTCTTCGCCTACGACACCACGCATGGCCGCTTCCCCGGCGCGGTCGAGGCCGACGGCGACACGCTGGTGATCGGCGGGCGCAGAATCCGCGTCACCTCGGAACGCGATCCGGGCAAGCTGCCGCACCGCGACATGGGCGTGGACATCGTGCTTGAATGCACCGGCTTCTTCCAGTCGGACGAGGCGTCCCGGCCGCATCTGGACGCCGGTGCCAGGCGGGTGCTGATTTCCGCACCGGCCACGGGCGTGTCCAAGACCATCGTCTACGGCGTGAACGAAGCCACGCTTACCGCCGAGGACGTGATCGTCTCCAACGCCAGCTGCACCACGAACTGTCTCGCGCCGGTGGCCAAGGTTCTGCACGACGTCATCGGGATCGAGCGCGGGTTCATGACCACCATCCACTCCTATACCAACGATCAGCGGATGCTCGACCAGATGCACTCGGATCTGCGGCGCGCCCGCGCAGGGGCGCAGAACATGATCCCCACCACCACCGGCGCGGCGCGGGCGGTGGGACTGGTGCTGCCGGAACTGAAGGGCAAGCTTGACGGCTCGAGCGTGCGGGTGCCGACACCCAATGTCAGCCTCGTGGATCTGGTGTTCGTCCCCAGCCGTGAGACTTCCGTCGAGGAGATCAACGAGGCGTTGAGGCAGGCGGCCGAGGGGGCGATGAAGGGAGTGCTCGACTATACGGACGAGCCGCTCGTCTCCTCGGACTTCAACCACCACCCCGCGAGTTCGACCGTTGACAGCCTGGAAACCTCCGTTCTCGAGGGACAGCTTGGCCGCGTGGTGAGCTGGTACGACAACGAATGGGGCTTCTCCAACCGCATGATCGACACGGCGGGGGTCATGGCCCGTCTGCTCTGACCGCCGCCTTGCGAGCACCCAGGACGCAACTCAGCTTCGGATGAACGCCGTGACCCGTTTCAAGACCCTTGATGACCTGCCCGCCAACCTTACCGGGCAGGTCGCGCTCGTGCGGGTCGACCTGAACCTGCCGATGCAGGAGGGGCGCGCCAGCGATGTCAGCCGGGTCGAAGCCGTCCGCCCGACAATCCTGGAGCTGAGCGAGCGCGGTGCCAAGGTGCTGCTGCTGGCCCATTTCGGGCGTCCGAAGGGGAAGCGGCACTCCACACTCTCGACGAGCCTCGTGCAGGGTGATCTGGAGCGCGTCCTGCAGCGGGAGGTCATGTTCATCCCCGAGGTGAGCGGACCCGTCGTGGCGCAGGCGATCGGCATCCTGCGACCCGGCGACATCGGCCTGCTCGACAATGTGCGCTTCTGGCCGGGCGAGGAGGCGAACGACCCCGCCTTCGCGGCGGCGATGGCCGAGCATGGCGACTTCTACGTCAACGATGCGTTCAGCGCGGCGCACCGCGCTCATGCCTCCACGGAAGGGCTGGCCCATCTGCTGCCGGCTTACGCCGGTCGGGCCATGGAACGGGAGCTCGCCGCGCTCGAACAGGCGCTTGGCTCGCCGCAGCCGCCGGTGGTGGCGGTGGTGGGCGGCGCGAAGGTGTCGACCAAGCTGGCGGTGCTGCAGAACCTCGTCGGGAAGGTCCAGCATCTCGTGATCGGCGGCGGGATGGCCAACACCTTCCTTGCCGCGCGCGGCGTGAATGTCGGCGCCTCGCTGTGCGAACACGAGATGATCGAGACGGCCAACGCGATCCTCAACACGGCCGAACAGGCAGGCTGCACCGTCCATCTCCCCTATGACGTGCAGGTCGCGCGGGAATTCGCCGCCCGGCCCGAGAGCCTGCGCATCTGCAATGTGCACGAGCTCGGGGCGGACGAGATGATCCTCGACATCGGGCCTCAAGCGGCCGAGGCGCTGGGGGATGTGCTGAAAACCTGCCGCACGCTTGTCTGGAACGGCCCGATGGGTGCGTTCGAGCTCGAACCCTTCGACGCCGGCACGGTGGCCCTAGCGCGAATGGCGGCAGCCCTGACCCAGGACGGTTCGCTGATCTCGGTGGCCGGTGGCGGCGACACGGTCGCTGCGCTCGCCCACGCCGGAGTGGCCGACGCCTTCACTTACGTCTCGACAGCGGGAGGAGCGTTTCTCGAGTGGATGGAAGGCAGGCGCCTGCCGGGCGTTGCAGCGCTCGAGGCATGAGCGAAGCGCAGGCGCCCGGCGGACCGGCGCCCGCGGTGATCCCGCACGGGGAGTGGGCGGGCTGGTCCACCTGGGCAAGCGACGCCTTCGAGCAGCGCGCCGGACCTTTCTACCAACGCGCCGATGCGCAGGGGCGGCGGATCTGCGCCTTTCTGGCCGGGCCCGAGCATCTGAACGGCGGCGGTTTCGTCCATGGCGGGTGCCTGCTCACCTTCGCCGACTTCGCCCTCTTCGCCATCGCGACGGACGCGCTTGGCGGACAGCAGGGTGTGACCATGAACCTTTCGGCCGATTTCCTCGCCCCCGCCCGCGCGGGTCAGCGGATCGAAGCGACGGGCGAAGTCACACGCGCGGGTGGCAAGACAATCTACGTGCGCGGGATCGCAACCGCCGACGCCGAACCGGTGCTCAGCTTCAGCGGCATCATCCGCAAGGTGCGCTGACCGCAAGCGCAGCCCGCGACCGGTACGCGAACGCGTCATTGTGCGACAGGGGGTCCGCTGTGCTGTTGCCGCGGCCTGCTGCCAGGGCTATCCGGCCCGCGAGCCGCAAGGGCGGCAGCAGCAACGCCGGAGACGCAGATGACCTTTGACGAGATGAAGCAGCGCATCGCCACGGGCCGCGGGTTCATAGCGGCGCTGGACCAGTCGGGAGGCTCGACGCCCAAGGCCTTGCAGGGTTATGGCATCAGCGATGCCGACTGGTCGGGCGACGAGGAGATGTTCGCTAGGATCCACGACATGCGCTGCCGCATCATCACTTCGCCGAGCTTCACCAAAGGCGGGATCATCGGCGCGATCCTGTTCGAGCGGACGATGAACGGCTGCCTCGCGGATGGCACGCCGGTGCCACGTTACCTCGCCGATCATGGGGTGGTCCCGTTCCTCAAGGTGGATCAGGGCATGGAGGAGGCGCGCGACGGCGCCCAACTGATGAAGCCAATGCCGGCGCTGGCCGCGATGTGCGCCCGCGCCCGCGAACTCGGGGTGTTCGGCACCAAGATGCGCTCCGTCATCCACGAGGCGAACGAGGCGGGCATTGCCGCCAATGCGCGCCAGCAGATGGACGTGGGTCTCGAGATCCTCAGTCACGGCCTGGTGCCGATCCTCGAGCCGGAAGTGTCGCTGAAGAGCGAATCCCGTGCCGCTGCCGAGACGCTGCTGCGCGACGCGCTGCAGGCGGAGCTTGAGCGCGTGCCGTCGGGGCAGCAGATCATGCTGAAGCTGACCATCCCGGTCGAGGCGAACCTCTACGCCCCGCTGATCAACGATCCCAGGGTTCTGCGCGTGGTGGCGCTGTCCGGTGGCTACAGCCGCGCGGACGCCTGCCGGGAGCTCGCCCGCAATGACGGCATGATCGCAAGCTTCAGCCGCGCGCTGCTCGAGGAGCTGCGGGTCGACATGAGCGATGCCGAGTTCGACCGGGTGCTGGGGGCCGTGATCGATGACATCGCCCGGGCGAGCGTGCCCGCCTGACCGGCGGCACCGTCATTGTCCTTCACACCGCCGGTGCCGGCCGCATGGTTGACGCTCCTCGCATACCCTGTCAGCTCTACCTCGTCTCACCGCAGGAGGTCGCGGGCGAATTTCCCGCGCGTCTCGAACAGGCGCTTTCCAGCGGAGCAGGGCTGGTCACGGCTTTCCAGTTCCGGGTGAAGGGACTGGACGATGAGCAGGCTGCGCAGCTTGCGGCGCCGCTGCTGGATCTGTGCCGGGCGCATGACTGCGCCTTCATCGTGAACGACTCTCCGACGCTTGCGCACCGTCTCGGAGCGGATGGAGTTCATCTGGGGCAGGGGGATGGCGACGTGCGCAGCGCACGCGCGCTTCTGGGTCCGCGGGCGCAGATCGGCGTGACCTGCCACGGCTCGCGCCACCTTGCCATGGACGCCGGAGAGCAGGGTGCCGACTACGTCGCCTTCGGAAGCTTCTTCCCGAGCCGCACCAAGGCAAGCGAACACCGGGCCGAGCCGGCCATCCTTGACTGGTGGAGCCGTCTGTTCGAGCTGCCCTGCGTCGCCATCGGCGGGATCACGCCGGCGAATTGCGGCCCGCTGGTGGCGGCGGGAGCGGACTTCCTCGCCGTTTCGCACTCGGTGTGGAGCGCTCCGGACGTTGCCGCGGCCGTCGCGGACTTCCGTACCGCGATGGCCATGGAACATCCGGCGGATGTCGGGGGTTGAGTGCCCAGGTGAGGAAAAGCACAAGGGTCTGGAACAGGATGAGAAGATCGATGGTGGCCGCGTCGTTGCTGGCGCTGGCGCTTGGGGGATGTGGCTTCAGCGGCACTGACGGACAACAGCAGGACACCGCCTCGCAGCAGGCCGCGGCGCCTGCACCGCAGGACAATCTGGCCGACTCGATGAAGTCGGGCGATTACGGTTTCCGCGACAGCAGCATTCCGGATGTCGCGGATGTCGAAGCGCGACCGATGATGCAGGCTCAGGTCACGCTCGACCGCTTGGGCTTTGGTCCCGGCGTGATTGATGGCGAGATGGGCCTGTCCACCCGCAATGCGCTGCGCGGATTCCAGGAGTCGCGCGGCTTGCCGCAGACGGGGGAGCTTGACGAGGCAACGCGGCAGGCGCTGCTGCAGGGGCAGCAATTTGCCGCGACGCGCATCGTGCGCATTCCGCAGGACTGGGGCGAGAAGCAGTACACGGCCCTTCCTGAAAGTCCTGCGGATCAGGCGCAGCTCGAACGCCTCGGATACGAGAGCCTCGAGGAACGTCTGGCGGAACGGTTCCACACCACAGTCGAGGTGCTGCAGGCGCTCAACCCCGGCGGCCAGCCGGCGGGCATGGCCGGGGGTGCCCAGGCCGCACCGGCGCCTGCTCAGCCGCCGGCACAGGGGCAGCCGGCTGCAACCGGCACGCCGGCGGTCGCGTTCCGGCCGGGACAGCTGGTGCGGGTGCCGAACATCGGCGCCGACCGGATCGTGCCGGGAGCGGTGAAGGACGAGGAGTGGCAGGCGACGCTTGCCTCCCTGGGTGTCGGCAGCGAGCAGCCTGACGCCGCGCGCGTGGTGGTCAGCAAGAGCGAGAACACGCTCAAGGCCTATGACGCCGACAACCGTCTCATCGCCCTGTTCACCGTCAGCTCAGGCTCGGAGATGGACCCTTTGCCCCTCGGCAACTGGGAGGTTCGCGGCATCGCCTTCAATCCCGACTATTCGTATGATCCCAGGCTGCTGCGCAATGCGCCCAACAGCGGCGATAAGCAACGCCTCCCTCCCGGGCCGAACAGTCCGGTCGGTGTCGTCTGGATCGACCTATCGAAGGAGCATTACGGCATTCACGGGACACCCGAGCCGCACACCATCGGCCGCGCACAGAGCAACGGCTGTGTCCGGCTCACCAATTGGGATGCGGCGCGGCTGGCGCAGATGGTGAGCCAGCAGACCAAGATCGAATTCGTCGCCTAGGATCGGCGAGAGGCATGCGCCTGTCGGAGCGGCTGGCGACGATCGCCACGACGGCGGTGATGACGTCCGCCCTGTGGATCGTGGCCGTTGCCGCAGGGCTGTGGCCACCGTCCGCGGGCGAACGGAACGGGGCTCAGCCCTTCACGTTTGCCGCGTTTCCCGGCGCGCGCGCGCCGGCGTCCGCCCCATCGGCGTGGCGCATCCCCGTTGCCGGGATCGCGGCGGACGATCTGCGGGACAGCTTCGGGGACGAGCGTGGCGGCGGCTTGCGCACCCATCATGCGCTCGACATCGCCGCTCCGCACGGCACGCCGGTCGTGGCCGCCGCCGACGGCGATGTGGAAAAGCTGTTCGTGTCGGATGACGGTGGCCTGACGATCTACATCCGGTCGCCGGACCGTCGCCTGCTGTCCTACTACGCGCACCTTGGCGCCTACGCCGCCGGTCTTCGGGAAGGTGCCCGCGTGCGGCAAGGGGCTGTGCTGGGAACGGTGGGAAGCAGCGGCAATGCGTCGGCGGAGGCGCCGCACCTTCACTTTGCGCTTTACCGGATGAACCCGGACGATGCGTGGCACCAGACCGGTGCGCCCATCAATCCCTATCCGCTGCTCACCCGGTCGGAGCCCATTGCCGCCGCGGATCGCCGCCCGCGCGGCGGTGACAGATGAGGGGCTTTTCTCCCGCGCCGGTCCCAGACTGCCGCAACCGGTTCCCTTCGACCTGGAACCGCAGCGACTGCAGCGGTCCGCTGGTGAACACGACGCTGTCCCCGGTGCGCAGGTAGGTGCCCGATCCCGCTGCGGTGGAGTAGGTGGCGTTGCCGGTGACCTCGAACTGCCGCGCGGGATCCGGCCGGAACGATGCGTCCCATGCGTCGCCCGGCCATCCGCACAGCCACTGCCCCGAACCGAGCGTCTGCAGCCGTCCGTCACTGGGCTGCGCCGCTACGGGAAGAGCCATGGCACAGAGAACGGAAGCGCCGATGACGGGCGCAAGGCGCTTGGAGAAGCGGAACCAGGTGTGGCGACAATCGGTTCGGGTCATGCAGCGCCCTATAGCAGGATGCGCCCGTCTTGGGGAGGCGGGTTGCCGCATCCCGGACGCCGCGCTAAAGCGCGCGGCGCGCGGCCATGTGATGGTTCAAGGCCGTCTCCTTCCCTTCCGGAGCCAACCCATGAAGATCAGCGGTGTCGACATTCGTCCCGGCAACATCATCGAGTACGAGAACGGTATCTGGAAGGTCGCCAAGATCCAGCATACGCAGCCAGGCAAGGGCGGCGCATACATGCAGGTCGAGATGAAGAACCTGATCGACGGCCGCAAGAACAATGTCCGCTTCCGCAGTGCCGACACCGTGGAGCGCGTCCGCCTCGACACCAAGGATTATCAGTTCCTCTACAGCGAAGGCGACGATCTCGTCTTCATGGACGGTGACACCTTCGAGCAGATTACCCTTCCGGCGGACCTGCTGGGGGACGCGCGTCCCTTTCTCGAGGACGGGATGCAGGTGACGCTGGAGCTGTGGGAGGACCGGCCGATTTCGGTGGCGCTGCCCGAACAGGTCGAGGCGACCATCGTCGAGGCCGATGCGGTGGTGAAGGGGCAGACGGCCTCGTCGAGCTACAAGCCTGCCGTGCTCGAGAACGGCGTCAGGGTCATGGTGCCGCCGCACATCGAGAGCGGCACGCGCATCGTGGTCAATGTCTATGATCGCGAATACGTCGGCAAGGCAGGCTGAGGCGCGGCCATGGTGGCGCTGCCGGGCATCATCCGCGTCATGGAGCGCGCCGCGCGCAAGGCAGGCGGCCGGCTGAGGCGCGACTTCGGCGAGGTCGAGCACCTGCAGGTCAGCCGCAAGGGTCCGGCCGACTTCGTCTCGAAGGCGGACCGCATCGCCGAGCGCACCCTGTATGACGAGCTTTCGCAGGCGCGTCCCGGCTGGGGCTTCGTGCTGGAGGAAGCGGGCACGATCGAAGGCGAGGACGACAAGCCGCGCTGGATCGTCGACCCGCTCGACGGCACCAGCAACTTCCTGCACGGCATCCCCCACTTCGCCATCTCCATCGCCGCGCAGGAGCGCAAAGCCGACGGCGGATGGGGCGAGGTTACGGCGGCCGTCGTCTATCAGCCCATCACCGACGAGACGTTCTGGGCCGAGAAGAGCCGCGGCGCGTGGCTGCACGATGCCCGGCTGCGCGTGTCGGCCCGCTCTCGCCTCGGCGATGCGCTGGTCGCGACGGGCATCCCCTATGGCGGCCATGGCGACTTTGCCGAATGGGCGCGGATCTTCGGTGCCATCGGACCGCAGGTCGCCGGCATCCGCCGCTTCGGTGCAGCATCGCTTGACCTCGCCTGGGTTGCGGCGGGGCGCTTCGACGCATTCTGGGAAAGCGATCTGGCGGATTGGGACACGGCGGCCGGGGTGCTGCTGGTGCGCGAGGCGGGTGGCTTCGTCACCGATTATCGCGGCCGCTCGCAACCGATCCACAGCGAACAGGTGCTGGCCGGCAACGACGCGATCCATTCGCGCCTGCATAAGATCGTCGCCGCCGCGCTGAAGTAGAACCCGTGCGCGCTCAGGGACGCGGTGCTGCTCTTGCGAGCGGTGTGCGTGGACGCTAGGGATGCGCGCCGGCCCGCATCCGGTCCATGCCCCTGTGGTGGAATTGGTAGACGCGTTCGACTCAAAATCGAATTTCTTCGGAAGTGCCAGTTCGAGTCTGGCCAGGGGCACCACCAACCCGCCTGATCATTGCCCCGGGAGGGGCGCGCGGCCGGCGCGATCCGGTGCGGGACAGGAGGACGGGCGCGAGTGCCGATGCTGAACGCGATGCAGGCGGCTATCGCGCCCTGGTCGGCGGAAATCGGCCTTGCGGTGCTTGTCATCCTGTTTACCACCTTCGTCACCGAACGCTTTGCCCCGGTCGTCGTGGCCGTGGCGGGAACGGTGGTGATGATGGCGCTGGGGTTCCTGCCGCGCGCCGACGTCCTCGGCGTCTTTTCCAATCCCGCCCCCATCACGATCGGCGCCATGTTCGTGCTCTCGGGGGCGTTGCTGCGGACAGGCGCTCTGGAGGAAGTGGCGGGGTGGGTGATCCGGCGCACCATGCGCAAGCCACGGCTGGCGCTGGGGGAAATCGCCGGAGGCACGATGCTCGCCTCCGCGTTCATGAACAACACCCCGGTGGTGATCGTCATGATCCCGATCGTCCGCCGTCTGGCACGGGTGCTCAACGTCGCCGCGACCCGGCTCCTTATCCCGCTGTCCTACATCTCGATCCTCGGCGGAACGCTGACCCTGATCGGCACCTCCACCAATCTGCTGGTGGCGGGCGTGTGGCAGGAGCAGGGCCGCGCGCCGTTCGGCATCTTCGACATCACGCCCATCGGCTTCGTCGCCGCCGCGACGGGTGTTCTCGTCCTGCTCGTCCTTGGACCGCTGCTGCTGCCCGACCGGAGGGCGGCGACGGAAAGCGACGAGCGTGAAAGCGACCTGTATCTTTCACATCTCGTGCTCGAGGCCGACAGCAAGCTGATCGGGAAGAGACTGGCGGAATGCGGCATCAGCCGCAGAGCCGGGATCCGGATCATCGCCGCGCAGCGCGGCACGGCAAAGACCCGGCGTGACCTCGGAGAGTGGGTGCTTGCCGCAGGCGACCAGCTTGTCGTTGCTGCCAACCCGACCGAACTCGCCTCGCTCGCGGAGGCGCCCGACTTCCGCACGGGCCTGGCGAGCGTGGGCGGCGGCGTCGTCACCGCCGGGCCGCGCCGCCCGGCCGATCTGCAGCTGGTGCAGGCCGTCATCTCGCCCTCGCACCCCGTCATCGGGCGGCGCCTCGCCGAGATCCCGCTGCTGTCGCGCATCCGGGTGCGCGTGCTCGGGCTGTCGCGGCCCCGTCACGTGGCCGGCCCGGACCTCGCCAATGTGCGCGTGCGCGCCGGCGACCGCCTGCTGATCGCGGCCGGCAACGACGCGGCGCTGGCGCTGCGCACGAACGTCAATCTGGCCGACGTGGGCGGAGCGAAGGTGCGCGCGTTCCGGCGTGCCCGCGCGCCGATCGCCATTCTGACGCTTGCCGGGGTTGTCGCGGGGGCGGCGATGCTGGGCTTGCCGATCGAGGTGCTGGCGCTCGCCGGGGTGGGGCTGGTCCTGCTGACCCGCTGCCTCGAGCCGGAGGAGGCATGGTCCTCCATCGACGGCAACACGCTGGTGCTGATCTTCGGGATGCTTGCCGTCGGGCGAGGTCTGGAGAATGCGGGGACGGTCGACCTCCTCGTCGCCGCAGTCGCGCCCCTGCTTGGCGCAGCGTCGCCGCTCCTCCTGCTGATCGCGGTCTATGCCGTGACCAGCCTGCTGACGGAAACCGTCACCAACAACGCGGTGGCGGTGATCGTCACGCCCATCGCGATCGGTCTGGCCGAGGCGGCGGGGATGGACCCGCGCGCGCTGGTGGTGGCGGTCATGTTCGGCGCCAGCGCCAGCTTCGCCACGCCCATCGGCTATCAGACGAACACGCTCGTTTACGGAGCGGCAAATTACCGGTTCGCCGATTTCCTCAAGATCGGCGTCCCGATGAACATCATCGTCGGCCTTGCCACCTGCGTCGCGATCGAGATGCTGATGTAGGCACGTTCCCGCGCAGGCGCTGGCGGTGCCGCTGATGCCGGCGCTTTTCTGCCGCGCACGATCGCGTATGCTTGCACAACAGGTGGAGAGGAGCGCGAGCATGATCAGGGTTCTCGGAGCGGCGGCGCTCGCCGCGATTGTCACCGCCCCGTCGGCGGCAAACACGCTGAGACAGGATGTGACCGCGCGCATGCCCGAGTTGATGGAGGTCTATCGCGACCTCCACGCCAATCCCGAATTGAGCTTCCAGGAGTTCGAGACGGCAGCCAAGCTCGCCGCCCGCGCGCGCGCGCTCGGCTTCGAGGTGACGGAGAAGGTCGGACGCACCGGCGTGGTCGCGGTCCTGCGCAACGGGCCAGGACCGACCGTGATGGTGAGGGCCGACATGGACGGGCTGCCCGTGACCGAGCAGACGGGACTGCCCTATGCGAGCACGCGCACGGCGACGCTCGCCAATGGCGCGACCAGCGGCGTCATGCACGCGTGCGGCCACGACACCCACATGGCGGCCTGGCTGGGCACCGCGCAGATCATGGCCGCGCGCCGGCAGGATTGGAGCGGCACGCTGGTCATGATCCTCCAGCCGGCCGAGGAAACGGGCGAGGGCGCGCTGGCCATGCTGGAGGACGGGCTGTTCACCCGCTTCCCGCGGCCCGATTTTGCGCTTGCCTTCCACGATGCCGCCCAGTTCGAAGCCGGTATGATCGGCTACTCCGCGGGATACGCATTGGCCAATGTGGACAGCGTCGACCTCGTCATTCGCGGGGTGGGCGGGCACGGGGCCTATCCCCACACGACCAGGGATCCGGTAGTTCTGGCGGCGTCCACCGTCATGCGGCTGCAGACGCTCGTCAGCCGGGAAATCGCGCCGTCCGATCCGGCCGTCGTCACGGTGGGAAGCTTCCAGGCCGGGGCGAAGCACAACATCATCCCCGACGAGGCGCGGCTGCAACTCACGGTCCGTTCCTATTCCGACGGGACCCGCGCTCAGTTGCTGCGCGGGATCGAGAGGATCGCGCGGGGAGAGGCGATCGCGGCGGGCCTGCCCGAGGACCGGATGCCTCTGGTCACGGTGCAGGAACCCTACACTCCGGCGACCTTCAACGACGTCGATTTCACCGAGGAGGTCATGGCCGGGCTGCGCGAGCAGTTCGGCGCCGAACGGGTGATCGCCGTGCCGGCCGTCATGGGCGGCGAGGATTTCGGCCGGTTCCGGCGCGCCGATCCCGACCGGTTGAAGTCGCTGATCTTCTGGGTTGGCGGCGTGCCGGCCGACCAGTGGCAGAAGGCACAGGCGGGCGAGGTGGAACTGCCCTCGCTGCACTCCCCCTTCTGGGCCCCGGATGCCGAAAAGGTCATCGCCACCGCGGCCGAGGCGCTGGCAGCCGCGTCGATACGGCTGATGCCGAAAGGCTGAACGGGTTCTCCGCTCCTCAGGGCAAACGCCGCCGGAAGCACAAGCTTCCGGCGGCGCGGTTCTCCTCCCCAGGAGAAAGCAGGATCATTCGTCGCCCGGAACGTACGTTCCGAGGCGGTGGTGAAGGGCGTTGATGCGGGCGAGCTCGTCGCGGTCGTCCGTCTGGCGGGCATAGGCGGTCAGCGCTGTCCGCAGCAGCCGGAAGTCGGCGGTCGAGAACAGTGCCCGGGCGCGGCCCGGCTCGCTCGTGCCCGGCTGGTCGTGGTCGGTGGCCATGGTGTTTCTCCTCAGGCAGCCGCGAACTGGTTCATGGTGTTGGCCGCGCCACCGGCCTTGAGGGCAGCCTCGCCGGCAAAGTATTCCTTGTGATCGTCGCCGATGTCCGACCCGGCCATGTTCTGGTGCCGCACACAGGCGATGCCCTGCCGGATTTCCGCCCGCTGCACGTCGCGGACGTAGCCCAGCATGCCGTCACCCCCGAAATAGCGCGCCGCGAGATTGTCGGTGCTGAGCGCGGCGGTGTGATAGGTCGGCAGCGTGATCAGGTGATGGAAGACACCGGCCTCGCGCGCGGCGTCGGCCTGGAAGGATCGGATGCGCGCGTCCGCCTCACGCGCAAGCGCCGTCTCGTCATACTCGGCGCTCATCAGGCGGCTGCGGTCATAGTCCGACACGTCGCGGCCTTCATCCTTCCACAGATCAAAGACCTGTTGGCGGAAGTTCAGAGTCCAGTTGAAGCTGGGTGAATTGTTGTAGACCAGCTTCGCGTTGGGGATCACCTCGCGGATCCGCTTCACCATGCCGCCGATCTGGCCGATGTGCGGCTTCTCCGTCTCGATCCAGATGAGGTCGGCGCCGTTCTGCAAGGACGTGATGCAGTCCAGAACGCAGCGGTCCTCGCCCGTGCCCTCGCGGAACTGGAACAGGTTCGAGCGCAGCCGCTTGGGCCGCACCAGCCGCCCGTTCCGGGAGATCAGCACTTCGTTGTTGCCGAGCGATCCCACGTCCACCTCCTCGCAGTCGAGGAAGCTGTTGTAGCGGTCGCCAAGATCGCCAGGTGCCTCGCTGTAGGCGATCTGCTTCGTCAGACCGGCTCCAAGGCTGTCGGTGCGCGCGACGATGATCCCGTTGTCGACCCCAAGCTCCAGAAACGCGTGGCGGACAGCTCGGATCTTCTGCAGGAAATCCTCGTGCGGAACGGTCACCTTGCCATCCTGATGGCCGCACTGCTTCTCGTCCGACACCTGGTTCTCGATCTGAATGGCGCAGGCGCCCGCCTCGATCATCTTTTTGGTCAGCAGGTATGTGGCTTCCGCATTGCCGAACCCGGCGTCGATGTCGGCGATTAAGGGCACGACGTGGGTCTCGAAGGAGTCGATCCGCTGCTCGATGCGGCGCGCCTCCAGCTCGTCTCCGCGGCTTCTGGCGGCATCAAGCTCGCGGAACAATCCGCCAAGCTCGCGCGCGTCCGCCTGGCGGAGGAAGGTGTAGATCTCCTCGATCAGCGCCGGGACGGCCGTCTTCTCGTGCATCGACTGGTCCGGCAGCGGACCGAACTCGCTGCGCAACGCCGCGATCATCCATCCTGACAGATAGACATACCGCCCCCTGGTGGATCCGAAATGCTTCTTGATCGCGATCAGCTTCTGCTGCGCGATGAAGCCGTGCCAGCAGCCGAGCGACTGCGTGTATTTCGCCGGATCGGCGTCATACGCGTCCATGTCTCGCCGCATCACGCCCGCAGTATGGCGCGCGATGTCCAGGCCGCAGCGGAAGCGGTTCTGCAGCCGCATCCGCGCCACGTGTTCAGCCTCGGCCGCCTTTCCGTGCACGGATCCGATATCCGCCCGCGCGCGCTCGACCATCTCGTTGTACGTCATTGCCGTCCCTCTTTTTTCGCGTTGGACCACTCAATGACCGGATCACGGCACGACGTCAGGCGAGGATGAAAAGAATTTTAGTGAAAACTCATACAAGGTGATATCCAAGGTGGTAATGTTGTGAACGGGGGATAAGGCTCGTGCCAGTTTATGTGGGCGGCGCGCTCCGTCGGCTCCGGCGGAAGGAACGCCTGACGCAGGCCGCGCTTGCCGCGCGGCTCGACATTTCGACCAGCTATCTCAACCTCCTCGAACGCAACCAGCGTCCCCTGAGCACGCGTGTCCTGATGCAACTCGCGGCCGAGTTCGGCTTCGACACCTCGCTTCTCGAAGGGCAGGGCGACTTCGGCGGCGTCGACGGACTGGCGCGGCGGCTGGCCGATCCGCGGTTCGCCGATCTCGCTCTCGACCGCAGCGAGATCGAGGATTGCGTCGCCGCCTCGCCGGGCCTTGCGGCTGCCTTCGCGCGCCTGTTCGACGCGGGGCCTCTTCCTTCCTTGTCGGAGCAGGCGCCGGGAGGCCGCCCACCGGCCGTCGCCCGCTGGCGCAATCATTTTCCCGCCCTCGACGATGCGGCCGAGCGGCTGGCCGATGCGCTGCGCATGTCCCGCAGCGACCCGATGGGCGCCTTGCTCGATCATCTGCGGCAGACCCATCATCTGCTGGTCAGGATCCTGCCTCACGAGGTGATGGCGGGGGCGGTCGGCCGGCTGGATCTGCATGCGCGGCAGCTCCAGGTGAGCGAGCTGCTGGGCCCCGAAGAGCGCCTGGTGGAGGTCGCCAGGGCAATCGGCCGCATCGAGCACGGGCCGGCGATGATGTCTCTCGCGCGGGGAGCCGAGCTTGATCCCGCGAGCATGGAGCACGCAGCATTCCTGCGGCATCTCGAACATTACTTCGCTGCGGCGTTGCTGATGCCTTACCGCCGCTTTTTGAGAGCCGCGGACGCGGTGAGTTACGATCTGCGGGTTCTTCAACGGCGCTTCGGCGTACCGTTTTCCGCTCTTGCACTGCGCCTGTCCTCGCTGCAGCGGGTGGGGGAGGCGGGCCTGCCGTTCTTCATGGGCCGCGTCGATGCGGCCGGCCAGTGGTCGAAGGCGATCGCCGGCGCGAGCGCGGCGACCTTCATCGAAACCGAACCGCGCTGTCCGCTGTGGGTCGTTCACCAGAGCTGGCGCAGCCGGGGAAGGTTGCTGGGTCAGCGGGTGAACCTTTCCGGCGTGCATCCGTCCGACTGGGTGATCTTCAGCGTCGCGGAAGGCGAGGAGCACCTTCCCGGAGGCGCGCAGGCGGTGGTGCTGGGGCTGGAGAGCCGGTTTGCGAAAGAACTGTCGCCCCAACTCTTGCCGCCGGAAATCACGCCTGCAGGCCTGGGATGCCGCCGCTGCGAGCGATCCGACTGCCTCCAGCGGTCGCTGCCGCACGCAGGCAACGCGCCGCCGTCTTGAACCCGGCGGTCAGGCGCGTTCAGGCGGTGGTCCGGTACACATGCCCTGCCGAGGGGAAGGAGCGGTTCCGGACAGCCGCTGCATAGGTGCGCGCGGCCGTGCCGACCTCCTCGGCGAGGTTGGCGAACCGCTCGACAAAGCGGGGCACACGGTCGAACATGCCGAGCATGTCGTCCGTCACGAGCACCTGCCCATCGCAGTGGTTCGAGGCGCCGATGCCGATGACCGGAATGGCAAGCCTGTCGGTCAGCGTGACGGCAATCGGCTCGACCACGCCTTCGCACACAACGGAAAACGCCCCCGCGGCTTCGAGTGCGGTGGCGTCGGCGAGGATCTTCTCGGCCTCGGCATCCGATTTCCCGCGCGCGCCGTAGCCGCCCAGCACGTTGACCGCCTGAGGCGTCAGACCCACATGCCCCATCACGGGGATGCCGCGCGCCACCAGAAACGCGACCGTGTCCGCCATGGCGGCACCGCCTTCCAGCTTCACGGCGCCCGCCCCTGTCTGTTTCAGCAGCGACGCCGCGCTGGCGAAGGCCTGCTGGGGGGCGCCCTCGTAGCTGCCGAACGGCATGTCGACGACCACGAGGGCGTGCCGCGCGCCGCGCACCACCGCTGCTCCGTGCGCCGCCATCATCTCGAGGGTGACCGGGATTGTCGACGGCAGGCCGTAGATCACCTGCGCCAGCGAGTCCCCGACCAGCAGCATGTCGCAATGCGGGTCGAGCAGTTCTGCCTGACGCGCCGTGTAGGCGGTGAGCATGACGATGGGCGTTTCGGTCCGCCCCTCGCGCTTGCGTTGCCGGATCAGGGGCACTGTCGTCGCCCTTGTCCGCGAGGCTTGCGAGGGGGTGTCGGGTTCCGGCAAGGGTGGAGCGCTCTCGTGATGCGTGGACATGGCGAGGTTGGTACATGCCCTTGCCTGCCGGGGAAAGGCCGCATTCCGCCTTGTAAAGCGGCTCGTTTCCGCTAGCGTCCGCCGCGACAAGAGCGGCAGGTGCGCCGCCGCTCGCACCAGTGGAGGGGTCGGGGACAGCATGCTTTTCGGTCGTGTGAAGCCGTTGGACGCCATTCTGGCGACCGCGAAGAAGAAGTCGCTTGAACGGACGCTCGGCGCCTTGCAGCTCACGCTGTTCGGCATCGGCGCGGTGATCGGCACCGGCATTTTCGTGCTGACCTCCGAAGGGGCGCAGAAAGCGGGACCCGGCCTCATGCTGGCGTTCGCCATTGCCGGGCTGATCTGCATCGTCGCGGCGCTGTGTTATGCGGAAATTGCGTCCATGATCCCCGTGGCCGGTTCCGCCTACACCTACACCTACGCCACCATGGGCGAATTGCTGGCCTGGACGGTGGGCTGGGCACTCGTGCTCGAATATGCAGTGGCCGCGTCGGCGGTGTCCGTGGGCTGGTCAGGCTATTTCGTCGGCACGTTGCGCGAACTTGCCGGTATCGACCTGCCGATCTGGTTGACGGCCGGTCCGGTGGCACTGGGCGGCGCGCCGGGCGGCTTCATCAACCTGCCGGCGGTGTTCATCGCCGGGGTCATCACCTGGCTGCTGATGATCGGCACCACGGAGAGCGCGCGGGTCAACGCCATTCTCGTCGTCATCAAGGTGGTGGCGCTCACGACCTTCATCGTGCTCACCCTGCCGAGCGAGGAATTCGACACGGGCCGGTTCAATCCGTTCCTCCCGGCGGGCGTGTTCGGTGGGTTCGGAACGGGGCTGGGCGCCGTCGGCGCGGCGGCGATCATCTTCTTTGCCTATGTCGGGTTTGACTCGGTCTCGACCGCGGCAGAGGAAACCAAGAACCCGCAGCGCAACGTCCCCATCGGGCTGATCGGGAGCCTGCTGTTCTGCACGGTCTTCTACATCCTCGTGGCGGCCGGCGCGATCGGCACCATCGGCGGGCAGCCGATCATGGGTCCGAACGGCATTCCGTTCCCGGCGGGTTCGGCCGAACTCGCGCGCCAGTGCGCGCTGCCGCAGTATGCGGACTGGCTCGTGTGCTCGAACGAGGCGCTTGCCCATGTCCTGCGGCAGATCGGTTATTCGACCATCGGCAACATGCTGGGGCTGGCGGCGTTCATCGCCCTGCCGTCGGTCATTCTCATCCTGCTTTACGGGCAGACGCGCATCTTCTTCGTGATGTCGCGCGACGGGCTGCTGCCGGAGGGGCTGTCGAAGATTCATCCGAAGTGGAAGACCCCCTATGTGGTGACGCTGATGACCGGATGCGTGGTGGCGTTTGCGGCCGCGTTCCTGCCGGTCGGCCGGCTGGCGGAGATCGCCAACACCGGCACGCTGTATGCCTTCCTGATGGTGGCGCTGGCGGTGCTTCTCCTGCGGGTGCGCGATCCGCAGCGGCCGCGGGCCTTCCGGGTTCCCGGGGTCTGGTTCGTGGCGCCGGCGGCGATGTTCGGTTGCGCCTTCCTGTTCTTCAACCTTCCGGCAAGCGCCATGCTCGTGTTCCCGGTGTGGGGTGCGGTCGGGCTGCTGATCTATTTCGGCTACAGCCGCAGCCGCAGCCATCTGGGCCGCGGCATTGTCGAGGTCGTCGACGACATCGAAGGCCGGGAGACGATGCTGCCGATCGACGCGCCGGGCGCGGCGGAGCGCTAGGCGCGGAGGGCTAACGTGGAAACGGGCGCCGCAACCGGGCGCCCGTTTCCTTATCCGCGCTGATCCGCGCCCCGCGCGGATGCCGCCTCAGAGTGTGGTTTCGGTGTGGTTTTCCGCCGCTTCCTGGCGCACGTCGCCGCCGAGCAGCATCTTCACATTGTCGAACAGCCCGAGATCGCTGTTCCAGATCTCGGCCTGACCGAGATCCATCCGCAACATCAGCAGGTTCGGATCGTCCTTGCCCCCGTCGAACCAGGCGGCGGTCATCCGGTCCCATTCCTTCTCCAGACGCTCGCGGCTGGTTTCCTCGTTCAGCGTGCCCTCGAAGCGGGCGAAGATCTTGTGGTCCTTGCTGGCGAAGGTGCAGACCGCTTCGCCCATCTGGGCAAGGTGATGATCGCGTCTGGTGAAGAACCAGATCGCGCTGTTTGCGTCCTTGTCGAGCTTGGCGGTCATCACCACCGCATTGGCGGGATCGGCCTTGCGCTCGAGAAATACGAAGGGCGAGTCGGCAAGGGCGCGCCAGAATGTCTGCTTCAGTTCGTCATCCTTGTGTGTGTCGTGATGCATTCGTGCTCTCCTTTGCTCGCGAACGGAGGGTGCGCGGCTTTGGTTCCGCTCGCGCTGTGGACAGCCGCGACACGCGTGTTGCCACAGCCCTGTGCATGGAACATAACAGGAACATGAGTCTTCGACACGGATCTGCTGCCGGCCCTGCTGCTGTCATGTCCGCTCTCCCGCACAAGGTGGCCGCGGCGCGGACCGGACCGCGCGGGTCTTTGCCCGGTGAGCGCTGGCACCCGGGGAAAACCATGACAAGGCCGCCGGTTCTGCATGGGGAGGTGTTCGGCAGCGGGAATGACGCCGCGGCCTGCGCCGCTGCACTTGCTCTGGCCATGGACGGCTGGCGCAGCGCGCAGGCACGCGGTTCACTCCGCGAGGAGCAGGATCGCCGCAGCGTGCTGTGGGTTCAGACCCGCAAGGCTGCCCGCATTGGCGGGGTGCCATACCGTCCCGGCCTTCCCGCAGATGTGGCCGACCGCCTCGTTCATGTGCTTGCCCGCACCTGCGAGGATGCCCTGTTCGCCATGGAAGAAGGGCTGCGGTGCCGGGATCTGGCTTTCGTGCTGGGCGAAGTGGACGGCAATCCGCGCGCACTCGACTTCACCGCCTCGCGGCGTCTCAGCCTTGCGGCAGAGCGGCACGGCGTGCCGCTGTGGCTGATCCGTCTCGACGCCGAGGCCGAGCTGTCGTCGGCGCGGGCACGCTGGCGGGTGCAGGCCCGGCCGTCCTCGCCGCCGCAGTGGAATCCGGCGGCACCGGGAGCCGCGACCTGGCATGGCGAACTCTTCCGCTCGCGGCTTCATCCGCCCGGAGAATGGCTGCTGGCCTGGGACGGCGCCGGCCAGCTCGGCATCGTCTCCGCCGACGCGTTGCCGCCCATGCGCACAGGAACCCGGCATGGCATGCGCGGACAGCCCGGCTGATCCATCCGCGGCAGCACGGTCATGACCGGCTCGCCTCGGGCGGAACGCCGGATCCTGTCGTTCTGGTGCCCGGACCTTTCGCTCGACCGCTGGCGGCAGATGCACGGGTGCGGCGCGGGGGAGGGCGCCGATGCCGTGCCGGTGGTGCTGTTTGCCGACACCGCTCATGGCCCGCGGATTGCCGCGGCCAACGCGGCCGCCGCGGCGGGTGGGGCGCGGCGGGGCATGATGCTGGCCGATGCGCGCACCCTGTGCCCCGCGATCCGGGCCGTTCCCGCCGATCCGACGGGTGACCGCGCCATGCTGGAGAAGCTCGCTCTGTGGGCTAGGCGCTGGGGACCGTGGAGCGCGCTCGATCCACCTGACGGCGTGATGGTGGATGTGACCGGCGCGGCGCATCTTTTCGGGGGTGAGCGGGCTTTGCTCGAGGATGTGAGGAGGCGATGCGGCAGGCGCGGATTTGGCGTGCGGGCGGCGCTGGCGCCCACCGCCGGCGCCGCGTGGGCGCTCGCCCGGCATGGTGCAGACGGCGCCGTCATCGCGGCGGGGGAGGAACCGATGCGCTGGCTTGCAGACCTGCCGGTTGCGGCGCTGCGGCTCGACGAGGACGTGCTCATCGTGCTGCGCCGGCTGGGGTTCAGGACGCTCGGCGAACTGGCGGCTGCCGCCGGCGCGCCGGGCGGACGGAGCGCGGTGCATCGCCGGTTCCGCAACCGCCGCTCCGCCGCAGCCAATCCGCTGATCCGGCTGGACCAGTTGCTGGGCCGTGTTCCCGAGCCGTTGCTGCCGATTGCCCCGCCGCACCAGCCGCTGGTGCAGCGCCGCCTGCTCGAGCCGCTCAGGCACCGCGAGCTGCTCGACCAGGTGATCGACGACTTGGCCGGCGATCTGGTGCGTGTGCTGGCCGAGCGCGGGCAAGGTGCGCGCCGGCTGGAGCTTGGTCTGTGGCGCGTCGACGGCGATGTCGTGGCCCGCCCGCTCGAACTCGCCGCCGCCACGCGCGACCCTGCCCACATCGCCCGCCTGTTCCGGATGCGGCTCGACGATGTCGACGCCGGATTCGGGATCGAACTGGTGCGGTTGCGAAGCACATGGACTGAATCGCTTGCCAGCGCCCAGGCCGATCTCGAGCGTCAGGCGGACACGCTGGGCACTTCACTGGCTGCCTGCGTCGACCGGCTCGTCGCCCGTCTCGGCCCCCATGCCGTGCGCCGACCTGTTCCTGCCGCCAGCCACCTGCCCGAACGGGCGCAGAAATGGGTCCCTCCGCTCGACAGCGGCATGGTGGAGCAGGGGCAGTTGCGGTTTCATGCCCGACCGCTCAGGCTGCTTGAACAGCCCGAGCAGATCGCGGTGCTCTACGCCACGCCCGACGGCTATCCCCGGCGCTTCCGCTGGCGCGGCCGGGTGCACGAAGTCACGCGCGTCGAGGGACCGGAACGCATCGCGCCCGAATGGTGGCGCGAGAAAGGGACGGCACGCCTGCGCGACTATTACCGGATCGAGGACGGGGAGGGGCGCCGCTACTGGATCTATCGGCAGGGGCTGATCGGGGACGGGCGGGGCGGAGTGCCCGACTGGTTCCTCCAGGGGCTGTGGGGATGACGCAATTCCGCAGGTTCTACGACCCTGCCCATGGCGAGCCGAAAAGCCCCACGGCCAGCTCGCCCCAGATCAGCGCCAGCGCCAGCGCCACGCCCGTCAGCCCCACGAGGCGCGTCCGTGACCCGCGCGACAGGCGGAGCACCAGTTCGGCAGCCCCCGCGCCCGTGACAAGCAGGAGGGTGGCGATGATGAAATCGGACGCGGTCCAGCGCACTGCGTCGGACACGGTCATCCCGAGAACGGGCAGGAGCAGCAGAAGCGGAATGACCGCCCACATCAGGTGGCGCGGCGTTCTCATCCCCCGGTTCAGAATGCCGTGCATCGTCATTTCTCCCGCCAGCCCACTCGCTCGCCAGCGGCACCGGGCGCACGCGTCCGCCCGCACGCCTGCTTCTAGAGATTGGCCGGGGTGGTCGCAACGCTGGCGGCCGTCACCTCGTCGACGATCGCCTGCCGGTCCTGCCGACTGGCGCCATCCAGACCATCGAAAATGCCGCCTTCCTCGCCGCCGGTGCGCTGCAGGAACGCGATGATGTCCTCGGCCAGCCGCTCCGTCTGCGTGGCGAACAAGCCGTGCGGCTCTCCGCCATACTCCAGCAGCTCGGCCCCGGGCACCTCCTGCGCCACCACGCGCGCGGTGGCATCGATCGGCACCGTCCGGTCGTCCGTGCCGTGGATGACGAGCGTGGGCACGGTGAAGCTGGGCAGGTCAGGGCGGAAGTCGGTGGTGGCAAACGCCTGCGCCGCTTTCAGCACGGCATGGCGCGAGGCCATCATGGCCGTGTTCCAGGCCCACTGTTTCTCTTCGTCGGCAACGCGGCTGCGCACCCATCCGTCGCCGTAGAAATCCTGAAAGAACCCGGTGAAGAACCGCCGGTAGTCGGTCTCCATTCCTTCGGCCATCTGGTCGAACGTCGACTGGGGAACGCCGTCGGGGTTCGAGTCGGTTTTGAGGAGGTACGGGACCACCGACCCGACCAGCACCGCCTGCGCCACGCCCTTGCCCCCATGCCGGCTCATGTAGCGCGCAACTTCGCCGCCCCCCATGGAGAAGCCGACCAGGGCAACATCCCGCGTGGCGTTCATCGCCGCCATGACGTCAGCCAGATCATCGGTGAAGGTGTCGTAGTCATAGCCGCGGGGCGCATGTTCCGAATGGCCAAAGCCGCGCCGGTCGTAGGCGATGGCGCGAAACCCGCTGTCCGCGAGGGCGATCATCACCGGATCCCAGCTGTCCGCCGACAGCGGCCAGCCATGGATGAGGACGACAGGGCGCCCCTCGCCAAGCTCCTTGACCCGGAGCTGAGTGCCATCGCGTGCGTCCACATACTTCATCGCTTGTCCCCGCAGGTTCCTGTGCTTCTGGAACGCCGCCTTCGGCATCTGGTTTCAGTCGGCGGCGCGCGGCCGCCGCAGGAAGGGCTGGTCAAACCATGGTTGAGAACATATAAGGAACAACATGGCAGAGATGACGCTCATGCAGAAGCTGGAGGTGCTTGCCGACGCCGCCAAGTATGACGCTTCCTGCGCCTCGTCGGGCACGGCGCGCAAGAACTCTCTCGGGGGGAAAGGGATCGGCTCGACGGAGGGAATGGGCATCTGCCATGCCTATGCGCCGGATGGCCGTTGCATCTCGCTGCTCAAGATCCTGCTGACCAATCACTGCATCTTCGACTGCCACTACTGCATCAACCGCAAGAGTTCCAACGTGCGGCGCGCCCGCTTCACGCCTCAGGAAGTGGTCGACCTCACGCTCAGCTTCTACCGCCGCAACTACATCGAAGGCCTGTTCCTGTCCTCCGGCATCGTGAAAAGCTCCAATCACACCATGGAACAGCTGGTGGAAGTGGCGCGCATCCTTCGGGAAGAACACGATTTTCGTGGCTACATCCATCTCAAGACCATTCCCGACGCCGATGCCGAACTGGTTCATCAGGCGGGGCTGTATGCCGACCGGGTGTCCATCAACGTGGAGTTGCCGACGGATGCCGGTCTGACCCGCCTCGCGCCCGACAAGGACGCGCGCCAGATCGAAGGGGCCATGGGCGGCGTGCGCATGGCCATCGCGCAGGCGAAGGACGAAAAGAAGCGCTTCCGCAATGCCCCTCGCTTTGCGCCCGCCGGACAGTCCACGCAGATGATCGTGGGCGCCGACGGGGCGTCCGATGCCGACATCGTGGGCAAGGCCAGCCGGCTGTATGACGGGTTCAAGCTGCGGCGGGTCTATTACTCGGCCTTTTCGCCCATCCCGGATGCGAGCGCGGTGTTGCCGCTCAAGCGGCCGCCCCTTGTCCGTGAGCACCGCCTTTACCAGTCGGACTGGCTGATGCGGTTCTACGGCTTCTCGCCGCGCGAGGTGATGCAGGCGACCGGCGAGGATGGCAACCTGCCGCTCGACATCGATCCCAAGCTTGCCTGGGCGCTGAAGTTCAGGGACCAGTTCCCGCTGGATGTGAACCGCGCCACGCGCGAGCAGTTGCTGCGCGTGCCGGGTCTGGGTGTGCATGCGGTCAACCGCATCATCGCCTCCCGCCGCCACCGCAGCTTGCGCTTGCAGGACGTAGGCCGGCTCACCGCATCGATCAGCAAGGTCCGCCCCTTCATCTGCACGGTCGACTGGCGCCCCACCGCGCTGGCCGACCGGGCCGACCTGCGCGCCCTTCTGGCACCAAAAAGCGAGCAGCTTGAACTGTTTGCCGCATGAGTTCGGCACGCTCTCTCAGGAACGTGAAGCTCGGCACCTATTACGTGGTGCAATTGCCCGAGCCGGACGACTTCGATTTCTGGCGCGAGCGGGCGCGGATCATGGTGCAGTGCGACGTGCCGCCTGACCGGATTGCCTGGATCGAGCCGGGAGGATCGGGCGACCTGTTCGCTCACGGTGACCGCCGCCTGCCCGTGCCTGCCGATCCGGCCCGGCCCGTGCGCGCGTCCAGACGGTTTCTGGCCTTGGCGAAGAACGCGGCGCTGCACTCCGATCCGGATCGCTGGGCGCTGCTCTACCGGCTGTTGTGGCGGCACCAGAACAACGGACGGATCATGGAGGACAAGGCCGATTGTGACGTTGCGCGGCTGGAAGCGCTCGACAAGGCGGTGCGGCGCGACAGTCACAAGATGCATGCCTTTGTCCGCTTCCGCATGGTGGAGGTCGACGATGCCGCCGGAACCCCGCAGGAGCATTACGTCGCGTGGTTCGAGCCGGAACATCACATCGTTCGGGCCAATGCCGGCTTCTTCATGCGGCGGTTCGCCAACATGCGCTGGTCCATTCTCACTCCGCGCGGCTCGCTGCATTGGGACGGGGAGGTGATGCGTGAAGGCCCGCCGGCCTTGCGAGCGGATGCACCGGCCGGGGATCCGGTGGAGGATCTGTGGCGCAGGTATTACGCCTCGATCTTCAACCCCGCGCGCCTGAAGGTCGGCGCGATGCTGAAGGAGATGCCGAGGCGGTACTGGAAGAACCTGCCCGAAGCCGCACTCATCCCCGAACTGGTGGCCGGAGCGCAGGGCCGGGAGGCGCAGATGGTCGAGGCGGGCGCTCTGGCGTTTGAGGCGCGGCCGGACTCGCTGGAGGAGATTGGCAAGGCGATCCACGCCTGCCGCAAGTGCCCGATCGGTCTCCTCGACAACACCGCGGTCATGGGCGAGGGGCCGCGCGACGCGCCGCTGATGATCGTGGGGGAACAGCCCGGAGACAAGGAGGATCTGGCCGGCCGCCCCTTCGTCGGCCCGGCCGGCCAGTTGCTCGACCTGCATCTGGAGAAGGCAGGCATCCCGCGGGACCGGACCTACGTCACCAACGCCGTCAAGCACTTCAAATATGTCCATCGCGGCAAGTTCCGGCTGCACCAGTCGCCCGCCGCCAAGGAAATCGACACCTGCCGCTGGTGGCTCGAGGGTGAGCGCGCCCTCGTCCGCCCGCGGCTCGTTCTTGCCTTGGGGGCGAGCGCCGCCCGCGCGCTGCTCGGCAAGACGGTCAGCATCTCGCGGGCACGCGGACGCCCGCAACCTCTCGACGATGGCAGCGAGTTGTGGGTGACCGCGCATCCGTCCTACCTGCTGCGTCTGGAGGGCGAGGCGCGGGAGGCGCAGACGCGGCTTTTCGACGCGGACCTGTCGGCCGTGCGCGCGCGGCTCGAGGAGCTGTGCGCACCGGGCAGTTGAGCCGCCGTGCCGGACGCACCCCTTACCCCGGACAAGCGGACGATCGAGGTCGATCCCGACCTGATCGACACGCCTGCACGTGCGCCGTTCGTGGAACTCGGCGTCATGTCGTGCTTCTCGTTCCTTCGCGGCGCCTCGGATGCGGTGGACCTGGTGCTCACCGCTCGGGCGCATGGCTACGATGCCATCGGCATCGCCGATGCGAATTCGCTGGCCGGGGTGGTGCGACTCCACACCGAGGCGAAAACACTGAAACTCCGGCCGCTTGTCGGGTGCAGGATCGAAACGGTGGAAGGTCTGACGCTGCTTGCCTATCCGACCGGGCGAGCGGCCTATGGCCGGCTGTGCAGGCTCGTGTCCGCGGGACGCATGGCGACGCTGGAGGGCGAATGGCAGGAGAAGGGGGCCTGCCACATCTCGCTGGCCATGCTGGCCGAACATGCCGAAGGTGTGCAGCTCATCCTGCTGCCGCCGGCCGACCTCGACGCGCCGCTGACGGTCGCGGTGCCGGGCAACGTCGTGCCGATGGCGGGAACCGGCCCGTCATCGCGCACGATCGACGGCACACTGGCGCAGCTTCTGCCGGAGCTCGTCCGCATCCTGCCGACGATGCGGCATCTGGCGGTGTCGTTCCTCTACCGCGGCGACGATGTGGCCCGGATCAACCGGCTGGATGCGTTGGCGCGGGATCACGGGCTGTCCATCCTTGCCACCAACGATGTCCATTATCACGCGCCGGAACGGCGGCCGCTGCAGGACGTCATGACGGCCATCCGCCACAAGACCACCGTGGCTGCGGCCGGACATCTGCTGCACGGGAATGCCGAACGCTACCTGAAGCCGCCGGAAGTCATGCTGCGCCTGTTCGCGCCATGGCCGCATGCGATCGCGGCGGCGCGGGCGGTGGCCGATGCATGCCGCTTCAGCCTGGACGAGCTGACCTACGAATATCCCGAGGAGATCCTCCCGGCCGGTCTCGATCCGCAGACCCATCTGGTGCAGGAGACGTGGCGCGGAGCGCAAGGGCGGTTTCCGGACGGCATTCCCGACGCCGTGCGCAGCACCCTTGAACGGGAGCTGGAGCTGATCGGCAGGCTGGAGCTGGCCCGGTACTTCCTCACCATCAAGGACATCGTTGATTTTGCCCGCAGCCAGGATCCGCCCATCCTGTGCCAGGGGCGGGGCAGCGCGGCCAATTCGGCGGTGTGCTACTGCCTTGGCATCACCAGCGTCGATCCCTCGCGGCATCAGCTGCTGTTCGACCGCTTCATTTCCGAGGAACGCCGCGAACCCCCCGACATCGACGTCGATTTCGAGCACGAGCGGCGCGAGGAGGTGATCCAGTACATCTACCGCAAATACGGGCGCCACCGCGCCGGGCTCTGCGCGACGGTGATCCATTACCGGCCGCGCATGGCGATCCGCGAGGTGGGCAAGGCGATGGGGCTGAGCGAGGATGTGACCAGCGCCTTGGCCGGCATGGTGTGGGGCGGGTGGGGCACCGAAATCGGTGACCGCCACGCGGCCGAGACGGGCATGGATGTCTCCGATCCGCATCTCAGGCGCGTGCTCGCACTGACGCGCCAGATGATCGGCATGCCCCGCCATCTGGGTCAGCATGTCGGCGGGTTTGTCCTGACCCAAGGGCCGCTGATCGAAACGGTGCCGATCGGCAACGGCGCCATGCCCGAACGTTCGTTCATCGAGTGGGACAAGGATGACATCGACGCTCTGGGCATCCTCAAGGTCGACGTGCTGGCGCTGGGGATGCTGACCTGCATCCGCAAGTGCCTCGACCTGCTGGAGGATCACCATGGCAAGGCGCTGACGCTTGCCACGGTTCCGCGCGAGGACGAAGAGACATACGCCATGCTGCGGCGCGGGGACTCGCTGGGGGTGTTCCAGGTGGAAAGCCGGGCGCAGATGAACATGCTGCCGCGGCTGCGCCCGCGCGAGTTCTACGACCTGGTGATCCAGGTGGCGATCGTGCGACCCGGCCCCATCCAGGGAGACATGGTGCATCCCTACCTCAAGCGCCGGCGCGGTGAAGAGCCGGTGGTGATCCCCGCGCCGGGTCCCGGACACGGCCCTCCCGACGAGTTGTCCAGCATCCTTGCCCGCACGCTGGGCGTTCCCATCTTCCAGGAGCAGGCCATGAAGATCGCGCTCGATGCGGCGCGGTTTTCCTCGGCGGAAGCCAACCGGCTGCGCAAGGCCATGGCCACCTTTCGCAGCCGCGGCATGGTGGACGAACTGCAGGACATGATGGTCGAGCGCATGGTGGCGCGCGGCTACGACCGGGAGTTCTCGCAGCGCTGCTTCAACCAGATCCGGGGGTTCGGCGAGTATGGCTTTCCGGAAAGCCACGCCGCCAGCTTTGCCCATCTGGTCTATGTGTCGAGCTGGCTCAAATGCCATTATCCCGCCGCTTTCGCCTGCGCGCTGCTGAATTCGCAGCCCATGGGGTTCTATGCGCCGGCGCAGATCGTCCGCGACACGGTGGAGCATGGCGTGCCGGTGCTGCCGGTCGATGTGAACCACAGCAGCTGGGACTGCACCCTTGAGCCCGCAGGGCGGGGCCACACCGCACCGGAGGGCGATGGGGCCGGTCGGTCTGCCCGGCATCCGGCGCTGCGGCTCGGGCTGCGGCAGATCGATGGACTGCCCGAAGCGGTCGCCGCACGCCTCGTGCACGAGCGCGAGGAGCACGGTCCGTTTGCCGACGTGCGCGCGCTGCGCGAGCGGACGGGACTGTCACCCGCGCATATCGAACGGCTGGCCAGCGCCGACGCGTTCGGCAGCATGGGTCTGTCCCGCCGACAGGCGCTGTGGGATGCGCGCAGCCTCATTGCCGGACCCGACCTGCCGCTGTTCGCCCACGCGGCTGCACGCGACGAGGGAGCGGATGCGCGCATTGCCCTGCCGGCCATGCCGCTTTCGGAGGAGGTGGTGGCCGATTACCAGACGACCCGGCTCAGCCTCAAGGCGCATCCGGTGGCGTTCCTGCGCGCGTCGCTGGCGGAACGCGGCTTCGTGCGCGCGGCCGACCTGCGCCAGAAGAGGTTTCGCGCCATGGTGCAGGTTGCCGGCGTGGTGCTGATCCGGCAGCGGCCGGGCAGCGCGAAGGGTGTCTGCTTCATCACGCTGGAAGATGAGACGGGCGTCATCAATCTGGTGGTCTGGCCGGATCTCAAGGAGAGGCAGCGCCGCGTCGTCATGGGCGCGCGCCTGATGGAAGTGCGGGGCCGGGTCGAATACGACGACGAGGTGATCCATGTCATCGCGCAGCACATGACGGACGCCAGTCATCATCTTTACCGCCTGTCCGACGACCTGTTGAACGCGCCGGTCGCGCGGGCCGATCATGTCACCAGCCCGCTGCCGGCCAAGTTCGGTCCGCGCGATGGCCTGCGCGACGGCAACCCGAATCCTTTTCAGCCGGTCGAGCCTTGGCAGGAACCGCCTGCGGGAAGCAAGGAATGCGGCTGGCACGGCGGCCATCCGCGGGATGTCCGGATCGTTCCGCAGCCGCGCGATTTTCACTGAGGTGACGACGCCCCTGTTCTCGCGCCGCATCGGACGGTTTCGAGGCGATCGCGCGGTGCTGGCGCTCCTCTTCGTCGCTGGACTCTTCCTGTCGGCCAGAGCCTGGCTGTCCGCGCATCCCCAGCACGATCCCCGGGCGCCGCTCGATTTGCGCCAGCCCGACGGATGGACCACCGCCGCCAAGTTCGCGCGGATCAAGGAGGACGTCGCCGAGTGCCGCGCCGTTCTCGAGCGGAGCGATGTGGCGCATGCCGTGCTGCCTCCTGCGGGCGAGCCGCCCTGCCTGCAGGCCGACCGCGTGCAGCTCGCGCAGGCGAGCCTCGCCCCTACGTCACCGCCCGTCACCTGTCCGGTCGCCGCTGCCATGACCCGCTGGCGAACCGCCACCGTGGAGCCGGCGGCGGAGGCGCTTCTGGGAAGCGCGCTTGCCCGCATCGAACATGTCGGCGCGTTCTCCTGCCGCCGGCTGTACGGGCGCGAAGACGGCGCCTTCAGCGAACACGCGACCGGCAACGCCATCGACATCGCCGCGTTCGTGCTGAGCGACGGAAGGCGGATCAGCGTGCTTCAGGACTGGTACGGCGACGATGAGGAGGCACGCTTCCTGCGCGCGGTGCGCGATGGCGCGTGCCGTGTCTTCGCCACCGTGCTGTCCCCGGACTACAACGCCGCGCACGCCGATCACTTCCATTTCGACCAGTCCGGGCGCTGGCGACGCGTCTGCCGCTAGCGCACGGCGCCTTGATCACGGCTCCAAAGCGTAGCCGGCCGAACGCACCGTGCGGATCGGATCGCGCAGCCCTTCGACCTCGATGGCCTTGCGCAAGCGGCGGATGTGCACGTCCACGGTGCGCATCTCGATGTCGCTTCCCGTGCCCCAGACCCCGTCGAGCAGCTGCCCGCGGCTGAAGACCCGGGTGGGGTTCTCCATGAAGAACTTGAGCAGCCGGTATTCCGTCGGCCCGAGCTGAAGCGTCCGGCCGGCGCGCTCCACCCGGTGCGCGACCGGATCCAGCCGGATATCCCCGACCTCCAGCACCTGCCCCGCCAGAGCGGGACGGATCCTGCGCATCACGGCGGTGACCCGGGCCAGCAGCTCGCGCGGGCTGAAGGGCTTGGTGATGTAATCGTCGGCGCCCGTCTCCAGACCGCGGATCCGGTCGTCCTCGCTTTCGCGCGCCGTCAGCATGATGATGGGCGTGTGCGCCGTCTGCTGGTTCCGCCTCAAACGGCGGCAGACCTCGATGCCGGACGTGCCGTTGATCATCCAGTCCAGGATGATGAGATCCGGGCGCTCCTCGGCGGCGAGGATCAGCGCCTCGTCGCCGTCGGCCGTGGTGCGAACGTCATAACCCTCGTTGCGGAAGCGGTACTGGAGCAGCTCCGCCAGCGAGGGATCGTCTTCGACCAGCAGCAGTTTGGCCGCATCCATCAACTCGCTCCCTGTCCAATCCCCTGCGCCCGCGGAGCCGACGCTGCGCGCGCCTCATGACGTCGTGGCGCGCTGCCTTTGCCCGTCCTCCGCTTCCGGCGGGTAGGAGCCGGTCGCGGCGAAATGGACCATCTCGGCGACATTGGTGGCGTGGTCGCCGATCCGCTCGATGTTCCGCGCCACGAACAGCAGCTGTGCCGCGCTCGAAATGGTGGCCGGATTCTCGACCATGTGGCTGACCAGATTGCGGAAGATGCTGTCGTAGAAGGCATCGACCTTCTCGTCCGAGCGGATCACCTCCAGCGCCAGCTGGGCATCGCGCGCCGCGTAGGCCGTGAGGACGTCGTGCACCATTTCGCCGGCGATCTCGCCCATGGTGGGGAGCAGGGTGAGCGGTTCGAACCGGCTGCGGTTCTCGATCCGGCCCACGCGTTTGGCGATGTTCTTGGCGTAGTCGCCGATGCGCTCCACCACGCCGCCGATCTTGAGCGCCGCGATCACTTCGCGCAGGTCGTCGGCCATCGGCGCACGCAGGGCGATGATCTGCACCGCGAGCCGGTCCACCTCGACCTCGAGCTGGTCGAGCCGGCGGTCGCGCGCCACCACCCTGTCGCCGAGCGCCTCGTCGCCACGGATCAGCGCCTCGAGCGCCTCCTGCAAGGCAACCTCCGCCAGCCCGCCCATTTCGGCGATGAGGCCGCGCAGGCGGGTGATGTCCTCGTCGAAAGCCTTGACGGTGTGTTCTCTCATCAGCCGTACCGTCCCGTGATGTAGTCCTGCGTGCGCTTTTCGCGCGGATTGGTGAAGATGTCGGTCGTCGAGCCGTACTCGACCATCCTTCCGAGGTGAAAGAACGCCGTGCGCTGCGAAACGCGGGCGGCCTGCTGCATGGAGTGGGTCACGATGACGATCGCATAGCGGTTGGCGAGTTCGGCAATCAGCTCCTCGATCCGGGCCGTGGCGATCGGATCGAGGGCGGAACACGGCTCGTCCATCAGGATCACTTCGGGATCGACGGCGATGGCACGGGCGATGCAGAGCCGCTGCTGCTGCCCGCCCGAGAGCGCCGTGCCGGAATCGGTCAGGCGATCCTTGACCTCGTCCCACAGGCCGGCGCGCTGCAGGGACCGTTCGACGACCGCGTCGAGCTCGTCCTTCTTCTCGGCAAAGCCGTGGATGCGCGGGCCATAGGCCACGTTCTCGTAGATGGATTTGGGGAACGGGTTCGGTTTCTGGAACACCATCCCCACACGCGCCCGAAGCGCGACCACGTCCATCCTGGAGCGGTAGATGTCCTCCCCGTCCAGCAGGATCTGCCCCTCGACGCGCGCCGTCGGGATGGTGTCGTTCATCCGGTTGAGCGCGCGCAGGAAGGTCGACTTCCCGCATCCCGACGGGCCGATGAAGGCCGTGACGAAGGCTGCCGGAATGTCGATCGACACGTTGTCGATCGCCTTGTTGGCACCGTAGTACACGGACACGTCGCGCGCCTGCATCTTGATCGCGCCGCCGGAGGGTATGGGTGGCTGTGTCACCATCGTCGTTCAAACCTGTTGCGAAGATATATGGCCAGGGCGTTCATCGTCAGCAGGAACAGCAGCAGCACGATGATCGCCGCGCTGGTGCGCTCGACGAATCCCCGGCTGACCTCGTCCGACCACAGGAAGATCTGCACCGGCAGGACCGTGGCCGGCGACGTGAAGCCGTCGGGCGGCGTGGCGACAAAGGCGCGCATCCCGATCATCAGCAGCGGCGCCGTCTCCCCAAGCGCGCGCGCCATGCCGATGATCGTCCCGGTCAGGATGCCGGGCAGGGCGAGCGGCAGGACATGGTGGAACACCACCTGCACCGGGCTGGCGCCGAGGGCGAGAGCGCCGTCGCGGATGGACGGAGGCACCGCCTTGATCGCGTTGCGCCCGGTGATCACGATGACCGGCATCGTCATCAGCGCCAGCGTCAGACCGGCGATGAGCGGCGCGGAGCGGTAGTTCGGAAAGATCGTCAGGAACACCGCCAGACCCAGCAGACCGAAGATGATCGACGGGACGGCCGCGAGGTTGTTGATGGAGATCTCGATCGCGTCCGTCCAGCGGTTCCGGGGGGCGTACTCCTCCAGATACAGGGCCGCGAGCACGCCGATGGGGAAGGCGAGGCTCAGGGTGACGATCATGGTTAGCAACGACCCCTTGAGCGCACCCCAGATGCCGACGTCCTGCGGCTGGGTGGCGTCCGACCGGGCGAAGAACCCGCCATCGAAGCGCCGCGCCAGAACGCCTTGCGCCTGAAGCGCCTGCGCCTGCCGCTGAAGCTCGGGATCGCCGCGCCCTTCGAGTGCCGCGACGAGAGGTGCACTGGCCGGAAGCCACAAGGTCTGCTGCCGCTGGAGCAGGCCCGGATCGGCGGCGATGTGCCGGGCCACTTCGCGCCACGCATCGGCCGGAACAGGCGAGGGCTGGAGAGGACCGTGCGCCTCCTCGACCGAGCGGGACACAAGTTCGGGCAGTCCCTGCGCCTCGAGCGAGGCAAGGCCGCTGGCACCGGCGAGCGTCTGCGCATCGCCGGCGATGTCGTCGGCGGCAAAGTTGATCGGCACCGCCAGCTCGACCCGCTGAAACCCGCGCAGTCCGGTGCTCAGGATGGTGACGAGAAGGATGAGGAGCATCGCCACCGAGACGATCACCGCGCCAAGGCCGAGCGCCTTGAAACGGCGCTCGGCCGCGTATCGCCGCGCCAGGCGACGCTGATACGCCTCGCCGCGCAGGTCGTGCATGTCGGCAGCCAGCGGCTCCGCTGTCAGGGCGCCTGCATCATTCATAGGCTTCACGGAACCTCTTCACGACGCGCAAGGCAATGAAGTTGAGCCCTAGCGTGACCACGAAAAGCACGAAGCCCAGGGCAAAGGCCGCAAGCGTGGCGGGATGCTCGAAGCTTCCCTCGCCGGTGAGCAGGGCGACGATCTGGAAGGTGACGGTGGTCATCGCCTCCAGCGGATTGGCGGTCAGGTTCGCCGCCGCACCGGCTGCCATCACGACGATCATGGTTTCGCCGATGGCGCGGCTGATCGCGAGCATGATGCCGGCCACGATTCCCGGCAGCGCCGCCGGGATCAGCACGCGCCGGATCGTCTCGGACTTGGTCGCGCCCATGGCAAGGCTGCCGTCCCGCATCGCCGTCGGCACGGCGGCGATGGAATCGTCAGCCATGGAGGACACAAAGGGGATGATCATCACCCCCATGACAACACCGGCGGCAAGCGCACTCTCGCTCGAGGCGTTGGCGATGCCGGCGGATACGGCGAGGTCGCGGATGGCCGGCGCGACGGTCAGCGCGGCGAAATAGCCATACACCACCGTCGGCACCCCGGCGAGGATCTCGAGCGCCGGTTTGATCCACGCCCGCAGCCGCGGTGCGGCATACTGTGTCAGGTAGATGGCGCTCATCAGGCCAAGCGGGATCGCGACGATCATGGCGATGATCGCCCCGATGTAGAGCGTGCCCCAGAACAGCGGAATTGCGCCGTACCGGCTCGGATCGATGGCGTCCGGCGGGACCATGGGATCCGGGCCCCACTGGAACCCGAACAGGAAGTCGAGCGGCGATACCGCGCCAAAGAAGCGCAGCGTCTCGAACAGCAGGCTGGCGATGATGCCGAAGGTCGTCAGGATGGCGACAAGCGAGGCCAGCAGCAGGACGGCCATCACCAGCCGCTCCACCCGCGTCCGGGCGGCGAAAGTAGGCTTCAGCCGCAGAAACGCGTGCGCTCCGGCGGCAAACGCGATCAGCAGCACGGAGAGCAGGCCGATGGTGTCGTAGCGCCGGATGGCGGAGCGGAACGGCTCCACGAGCGGCTGCGCGGCGGGGTTGAAGACGGCCGGCGCCTGTCCGGCCGCCACCGCCCGTGCTTCCTGAAGCAGGCTTTCGCGCTGCAGCCCGAAGGCGGGCAGCCCGCCTGCCGCAGGGTCCGCAAGAACGGCCCGCAATTCGAGGTGAGGGGAGGCAATCTCCCAGGCGACGATGAACAGGACGACGGGGATCGTCACCCAGGCGGCGACATACCAGGCATGATAGTTCGGCCGCGCGGCCAGGCGCTGTCCGCCGGACTGCAGGCTCCAGGCGCGCGCGCGGGCCGCCAGCCACGAGGCCAAGCCGAGCCCCAGCGCCAGGAGCAGCATGAGGGTGAGCGACATGGTGAGGTGCGTCGTTCCGCGCCGCGTCGGCCTAGCCGAGATCCGCCGCTGTCAGGGTCCGCATCTGCGTCGCGCGGGCGCTCTGTTCCGCGGCTTCGGCAGCAGGCAGCGCCACCAGGCCGCGCTGCGCCAGCAGGCCGTCGCGTCCCCAGTTCGCCACCCAGGCGGCGACGAATTCCCGCAGGCCCGGAATGGCATCCGCGTGCGCGCGCTTGATGTAGATGAACATCGGCCGCGCGCCGAGGTAATCGCCCGAGGCGATGTTTTCGACATTGGCCGTGACACCGTTCATCGGCAGCGCCTTCACACGGTCGAGGTTCTCCTCGAGATAGGAGAAGCCGAAGATGCCGACCGTCTGCGGATTGGACTCGATCTTCTGGAGGATGAGGTTGTCCTGCTCCCCCTGCTCGACGAAGGCGCCGTCGGTGCGGATTTCCGTGCAGATGCGGTCGTGCTCTTCGGCGTTGCTGTCCGCAAGCGCCTCCATAGCCGGATTGGCGTTGCATCCGGCCTCCATCACCAGCTCGTTGAAGGAGTCGCGGGTGCCGGAGGTCGACGGCGGACCGTAGACGAGGATGCGCTGGGCCGGCAGCGAGGGATCGACATCAGCCCAGGTGGTCGCCGTTTGCGGCTGACCATACGGACGCGCCGCCAGTGCGCGATAGACGAGTTCGGGCGTGAGGTTCATGGTGATGCCGTTCACCGCCGAGGCGAGCACCAGACCGTCGTAGCCGACCTTGACCTCCACCACGTCGGTGACCCCGTTGTTCTGACAGGTCTGGAACTCGGACGGCTTGATCCGCCGCGACGCGTTGGTGATGTCCGGCGTGTCCGGCCCCAGGCCACGGCAGAACAGCGCAAAACCGGCGCCGGTGCCGGTGGACTCGATGATCGGCGATTTGAAGCCCGGATTGCTGCGGGCGAACTCCTGCGCCACCGCCTTGGCGAATGGCAGGACCGTGGACGATCCGACGACGCGGATCGTGTCTCGCGTTCCGCCGCCGCTGTTGCAGGCGGCCAGCGCGAGCACGGGAAGGAGAAGCATCGCGACACGGGATGATGCGGTCATGTCAAACGTCCAGGATGTTCGGGATCGCCGCAGCCTAAGCCGAGCATTGTTACAGTCGCGCGACAATCGCGGGAAACCGGCGGGTCAGGCTCCTGCCGGAGTGATTTCGGCTGCCTGCGTGTTCACGGAGGTTGCCCCCGCGGGCCGGGGGCTGAGCGGCAGGCGCACCACGACGCGGGTTCCGGATCCGACCGTGCTGCTGATGTCGAGCCGGCCGCGGTGGCGCTCCACGATGTGCTTGACGATGGCCAGCCCCAGCCCGGTGCCGCCAGAGCGGCGGCTGCGGCCGGGATCGGTGCGGTAGAAGCGCCGGGTGAGGTGGGGCAGGTGTTCCTTGGCGATCCCGACGCCCCGGTCGACGACCTGAAGCCGCGCGTGGGAGTCGCCGATGCGCGTCAGGGTGACGCGCACCGGTTCGGTGTCGCTGCCGTAGGCGAAGGCGTTGGCCACGAGGTTGCGAACGACCTGTTCCAGCTGCTGTTCGTCGGCGTAGGCGGTCACGCTTTCGTCCAGCGCGAAGTCGAGCCGGTGGCGATGCTCGTCACCGGCCGCCTCAAGCGCCGCGCGGCGGACAACGGCCGCCAGCGCCACCGACGTCTCCGGGAGATCGTGCTTCTCCGCCTCGATGCGGGACAGGGAGATGAGGTCGCTGACGAGTTCCTGGAGCCGCTTGGCCTCGCGCTCGATGATCGACAGAAACTTCTCCACCGTCTCTGGCGGAAGGTCGCCGCCACTGTCGCGCAACGTTTCCACATACCCGAGGATCGACGCGAGCGGGGTGCGCAGTTCGTGACTGGCATTGGCGACGAAATCCGTCTGGGCCTGCATGGCCGTCACCTCGGCCGTCCTGTCCGTCAGCTCGATGATCGCCAGACGGTCATCGATGATCTGTCGCCGCAGCAGCCAGAAATCACGCAGCCGCCGGAAGTTGCGGATCTGCACCGAACCGCCGCTGCGGTCCTTCAGGAGTTCGATGGCGGCCGGATTGCGGAACGCCACCCGCGCATCCTGTCCAATGATGTGGGCGCCGACCACGTCGCGCGCGGCGCTGTTGGCAATGACCACCACCCCGCCATCGGTCAGGATGATGGGGGAGGACGACAGCTCGAGAATGGCGCCCAGATTTCCGCGCGTGAAAGGATCAGCCTTCACCGCCTCGACCGCACGCGGGGGACGCGCCACGCTGATCCAGATGGATCCGGCCCACACGAGCAGGATCACGGCAGCGATCGCGGGAGAAAGGCCGTTGAGGACGAGGGCCAGCGTGGCCACCGCCGCGAAAGCGAGGCCGACCCACGATGCCTTCAAGCTGTCACGCATGGCGTCTGCACATCCCGACGACGCCGCCGATGCCCCAAGCGCCGGAGCCGCGCGGATGACCATCCGGTCGCCGCCGCCGGTGATGGTGACCCCTACGGGAATCGAACCCGTGTTTCAGCCGTGAAAGGGCCGCGTCCTAACCGCTAGACGAAGGGGCCGAACCGTCGTGACAACGGAACGCCGTTGATGTGCAGGGGCGCTTAGATGGCGCATGGCCGCCCGTCAAGGCCAAGCTTTGCTGGCGTTGTGGCGGTCCGGTCCTCGCGGTGTCGATCGCGCCGTACCGGAGCCGGACACCGGCTCATGCGTGCGCGGCATCCTCCACATGCAGTTCGGCCGACCGTCTTGCGCCCCACTCGTCGAGCGACACCCTGCCTGCCAGCCAGTACCGGCGCTCCGCCGAGGCGTGCAGCAGCGACTGCCCCCATTGCGTTTCCGCGGCGCGAAAGGCGACTGCCTTGACCCGCGCGCCGTCCTCTCCCGCAGCGAGGAAACGGACGTGATCGCGGCCGACGATGGAAGCGTTCAGGATCCGCACCGGGCCGAGTGCCACGCGCGGTGCCGGCCAACCGACCCCGAAAGGCCCAGCCGCGTCGATCCGTTCGGCCAGATCCGCGTTCAGCCCGCGCGGCAGCACGGCAAGATCAAGCAGCAGCGCCCGCGATGCACGCGACCGCGCGACACGCGCGGCGAGCTGCGCCTCCAGGAAGTCGGCGAACGCGGGGATGCCCTCTGCCGCCACTGTCATGCCCGCAGCCATGGCGTGTCCGCCCCCCGCGAGCAGCAGTCCGGCGTCCTTCGCGGCGATGATGGCCGCGCCGAGGTCGACCCCGGCGATGGAACGGCCCGATCCTTTGCTGACGCCGGTGTCCGGGTCGACGGCCAGCACGATCGCCGGACGCTCCGTGCGTTCTTTGATCCGCCCGGCGACGATCCCGATGACGCCGGGATGCCAGCCAGAACCGTGGGCGATGACAACGTGCCGGTCCTGCTGGGCGGCGAGCTGCTGCTCCGCCTCCTCGCGCACCTGATGCTCGATGGCGCGCCGCTCCTCGTTCAGCCGCGACAGCTCTGCGGCAAGGGCGCTGGCCTGCGCCTCGTCGGATGCGGTGAGAAGATCGACGCCGAGCGAAGCGCGGCCGACGCGCCCTCCGGCGTTGATCCGTGGACCGAGCGCGAAGCCGAGATCGCTGCAGCGCGGAGCGCGGTGCAGCCGCGAGGCGTTCACCAGCGCGGCGAGTCCCACATTCGCGCCTCTCGCCAGAACCTTCAGCCCCTGTGCGACAAAGGCCCGGTTGAGCCCGTGGAGCGGCGCGACATCCGCCACGGTGCCGAGCGCGACCAGATCGAGGAGGGACAGAAGGTCCGGCTCAGCCCGGTGCGAAAAGAAGTTGCGGGCGCGCAGGCTGCGCACGACCGCAATGGCCAGCAGAAACGCCACGCCGACAGCGGCAAGGTGGCCGTGCGACGCCGCCTCGTCGCCCTCATCGCGGCGATTGGGGTTCACCACCGCCAGGGCCGGCGGCAGCGCGTCGGAGCATTGGTGATGGTCGACGACGATCACGTCGAGGCCGGCTTCGGCTGCGGCCTGCAACGCGTCGTGCGCCATGGCGCCGCAATCGACGGTGACGACGAGCCGGGTGCCCCGGCCGGCGATCCTTTTCATGGCCGCGACCGAAGGGCCGTATCCCTCCGCGATGCGGTCGGGGATGTAGGCGTCGGCCTCCTGCCCGAGCATGGCGAACAGGCGAAGCAGCAAAGCCGCGCTGGTGGCGCCGTCGACGTCGTAGTCCCCGAACACTGTGACAGGTTCGCCGGCAGCGATGGCCTGTGCGATCCGGTCGGCCGCCGTGTCCATGTCGCGAAAGATCGACGGATCCGGCAGGAAGGCGCGCAGGGTCGGCGCGCGGTGGCGTTCGACATCGTGCTCCGGCACGCCGCGTGTCATCAGCAGGTGACGCAGCAGGCTTTCGCCGGGAATGTTCGCGCCTGTTGCCGTGAGGTCGAGCGTGCCGCCGCGCCACTCCCATCGCCTTCCGGTGAGGGAGCGGCTGACCCCGCACGCGGCGGGAGTCTGCAGCGCGGCGTCCTGAATGTTCACCTGCAACCGCCGTCGCTTGTCCCGAGCAGCTTGCGGCGCGCGTCGTGATATTCGCCTTCGAGGCGGGACACGAGGTCGGCCACGGAGACGACGTTCTTGACCGCTCCGACGCCCTGTCCCGAACCCCAGATGTCCTTCCACGCCTTGGCCTTGGTGTTTCCGCCGCTGCCGAAGTTCATCTTGCTGGGGTCGCTCTGCGGCAGATTGTCCGGGTCGAGGCCGCTGCGCTCGATCGAGCTGCGCAGGTAATTGCCGTGCACCCCGGTGAACAGATTGGTGTAGACGATCCCCTCCGCGCTTCCCTCGACGATGCCCTGCTTGTACGCCGCGTCGGCATTGGCCTCCTCGGTGGCGATGAAGGCGCTGCCGATATAGGCGAAGTCCGCGTCCAGAGCCTGTGCCGCGAGGACCGAGCGGCCATGCGCGATGGCCCCGGACAGAGCCACGAGGCCGTCGAACCATTCGCGGATTTCCTGCATCAGCGCAAAGGGCGAAAGCGTGCCGGCGTGTCCGCCCGCGCCGGCGGCAACCGGCACCAGCCCCGTTGCCCCCTTGTCGATCGCCTTGTGGGCGAAGCGGTTGTTGATGACGTCGTGCAAAGTGATGCCGCCCCAGTTGCGCACCGCCGCGAACACCTCCTCCCGCGCGCCGAGCGACGTGATGACCAGCGGCACCTGCCACTTTTCGCACACGCGCATGTCCTCTTCGAGCCGCGTGTTCGACTTGTGCACGATCTGGTTGACCCCGAACGGGGCCGCCGGCCGGTCCGGGTGCTGCCGGTTGTGCTCGGCCAGTTCCTCGGTGATCCGGTGCAGCCATTCGTCCAGCAGGGATGCCGGCCGCGCGTTCAGCGCGGGGAAGGTGCCGACGATCCCCGCCTTGCACTGGGCGATAACGAGCTCGGGGCCGGACACGATGAACATCGGCGAGGCGATGACGGGCAGGCGCAGGCGGTTGAAGGGGGCGGGCAAGGTCATTCGGTACTCCTGCGGCAGCGGTGGAATGGAGCGGCGATCGTGCCGTCGCGGCGGGGCGGGGTGATGCGCTTACCCTGCGTCCGGATCAGCGAGGCGGTAGAAGCGCTCCGCCGTGCCGGCGAACAGCGCGTCGCGTTCTTCCGCGGACGCACCGGCGGCAATCCGCTTGAAGGCGTTCCAGATGGTCACGTAGTCGCCCGCCCAGCGGTCGACGGGATAGTTCGACTCGAACATGGCCCGGCGGGGGCCGAATGCCTCGATGCAGGTCTCGATGTAAGGCCGCCACAGATCGGCGAGCTGCGCCGAAGAGGGCCGCGGATCATCGCCTGTCGCCGGCATCCCGCAGAAGGGCATGCCCAGCCCGCCGAGCTTCACGACCACGTTCTCGCATGCGGCGAGGGCGGTGATCTTGTCGCGCCAGACGCCGAAGCGTTCCGCCAGCCTCCCTGCTTCGGCGGCGATGTTGAGCGGCGTGCCGCAATGATCGAGGCAGATCGGCAGGTCGGGCAGCGCCCGCGCGAGATCCAGCACATCCTCCAGCTGCGGCTCGAGCACCCAGGCATCGAAGGTGAGCGCGTGCGCGCTCAGCAGCGCCGCGCCGCGCCGGAACGCGTCGGAAGCATACAGGCCGGGCGGGGCGTGAAAGGGCGGCCCCAGAACATCGGGATCGGCATGCCAGGCGCCCTGGTGGCGCAGTCCGCGCAGGCGCGGGAACCGCACCGCCGCGTCGGCCAGCGCCGCATCAAGCTCCCCCTTGTCCATCCGCAGGTCGAGATGGCCCACGATGGCGGCACACGGCCGCACTTCGCCGTGAGCGCCGGCCGCGGCGCCCTGCGCCGCCACGCCCGTCACGTATTCGAGTTCGCCGAAGCTTTGCCGCGGGCCATACGCCGGATTGTAGAAGGCGCCGCATTCAATGAACACGGTGGCCGTCACCCGGTGACCCGCGGCGAGGTCGCCCATCAGTTCATCAAACCCGTAGCGCGGGGTGCGGGCCACCGTGGCGACGAACGGGTGGCGCGGTTCGGGGAAAATCGGGAGAAGCGGGCGCAGATCCCACAGATGGTGGTGCGGATCGACGATGCGCCAGTCAGGCTCCAGCGCCTCCTCCGCCGGTCTGGCGGCAGACGCCATGCTCACCGCCGCTCGAACGCGGCCGTGATGGCCAGCTCCACCTCATCCCCGACGAGCGGCAGCGCATAGGTCAAGCCGAAGTCGGACCGCTTGATCACGGCGGTGCCGGTGAAGCCGACGGTGGCGCGTCGGTTCATCGGGTTGTCCCCGGCGCCGGTGAACTGGGCGTCGATGGCGAGGGGTCGCGTGACGCCGTTCAGGGTGAGTTCCCCGTGGATCCGTGCATCGCGCGCTCCCGTCGGCTGCACGGAGGTGGAGCGGAAGCGCGCCGGCGCAGGCTCCGGTCCGAAGAAGTCGGGGCGGGCTCCGTCGGCTCCCGGCCGGAACAGGTGCTCGCGCAGGCCGCCGCTGACCACCGACAGGGAGGTGACGGGGATCGTCACATCGACGGTGGCGCCGGCAAGGTTGGCGGGATCGATCGTCAGCGTTCCTTCGACATCGCCGAACAGGCCGAAATAGGGGTTGAAGCCGAAGTGATCGACGCTCCACTGGACCAGCGTGTGCGCCCCGTCGACCGCGTAGGTGCCGGCCGCGACGCGGGTGGTGTCAAGCTGGCCGGGCAGGTCGGCGGGGCGGCCCTGGCTGGTGAACGCGGCAGCGCCGGTCGCGAGCAGCACGGCGGCGGCGATGCCGATCGGAAGCGTGGGTGCGGACATGGGCTGTCTCCTTTGGGTGGCGGCAAATCCTATCGCATGGGGAAGGGGGCCAGGCAATCAGCACGCCGGCCCGAACCGCTGCCAATGCGCCGGCGCGCTGTGCCTGAACCAGGTGTACTGCCGCTTGGCATACTGGCGGGTGGCAAGACGGGTTTGCTCGAGCGCGCTCTCCAGCGTGCGCTCGCCGCGTAGCAGGGCGGCGATCTGTGGCACCCCGATCGCGCGCATGACCGGGAGCTCGGGCGGAAGGCGGCGGGCAAGAAGGCGCTCGACCTCTGCGACTGCCCCGGACTCGAACATGCGGGTGACACGGCTGTCGCAGCACGCGTACAGGCTGTCGCGATTGGGCAACAGCACTTCGGCGGTCGTTGCGACCCGATGACCAAGGCCGCCGGTCCGCACCGCGCGCCAATGGCGCAGCGAGCGTCCCGTGGACCGCTTCACTTCCAGCGCCCGCTGTGTCCGGCTCGCGTCGTTCGGGTTGAGGCTCGCGGCGATGGGCGGATCTTCCCGCAAGAGAGCCGCCCACGCCTCGTCCTGCGGAAGGCGGCGGACCTCGGCGCGGATGACGGGATCGACATCCGGAACAGGTGCCAGACCCTCCAGCACCGCACGCAGGTAAAGACCGGTGCCGCCCACCAGGATCGGCACCGCGCCGGCGGCGTGGGCGTCGTCGATGGCCTCGACGGCGAGCGCCGCGTATCGCCCGGCCGAACCGGGCCGTGCTCCGTCCCAGACGCCGTAAAGACGATGCGGCACCCCGCCCATCTCCGCCGCTGTCGGGCGGGCGGTCAGGATCGAGAGGTCGGCATACATCTGCGCGCTGTCGGCGTTGATGATCACCGCCCGGTCGCCGCGGCGTTCCATCGCGTGCGCGAGAGCGACCGCCCGCCTGCTCTTGCCGCTGGCAGTGGGCCCTGCGATGAGGAATAGCTGTGGCCGGTCATCGGCTCTGTGAGGGGACATGGCGTTGCTCACTGCCCGAGTTCTAGCAGAACCCGACCTGCTGCGCGCAAGGGCTGCCGAGGTCGAGGCGGCGCTCTGCCGGGGCGGGTTCGCGCACGTGGCGGCGGAGGAGCGTCCGCAGGCGCCGGACAGGAGAGACTGGCGACTGGCGGACGGCGACACGAGAGCCGCGGCCCGGATCCTCGCGGACGTGCTCGGACCGTGCGATGTGCTGGTCACCAAGGACACGCCGCAGGCGCCGGCGCTCTTCGTGTCCGACATGGATTCGACCATCATCGCTCAGGAGTGCATCGACGAGCTGGCCGACTACGCCGGTGTGCGCGACGCGGTTGCACGGGTGACTGAGCGGGCCATGCGCGGCGAGCTCGATTTTGCGGCCTCCCTGCGCGGGCGGGTGGCGTTGCTACGGGGCGTGACGGAGGAGGAGATTGCCGCCTGCCTGCGCGACCGCATCGTTCCCCATGCGGGCGCCCGAGACCTGCTTCGCTGGCTGAGGAGCGAAGGGTGCCGGACCGTGCTGGTGACGGGCGGGTTCACGCATTTCGCTGCGGTGATCGCGGACGCACTCGGCTTCGACCGGGTGGAGGCCAATCGCCTCGAAATGGCCGAAGGACGGCTGACGGGCAGGGTGCTCGACCCGATCCTCGACGCGCAGGGAAAGGCAGCGATCCTCGACGAGGAACGGGGCAGGCTTGCCGGTCAGGGGCCGGTGCTCGCTCTCGGGGACGGGGCGAACGATGTCGCCATGCTGGCGCGGGCGGACATCGGCGGCGCCTATCATGGCAAGCCGGTGGCGCAGGAGCAGGCGTCCCTGCTCGTCAATCGCGGCGACCTAGCCTCCATCGTCCGCCTGTTCGCTTGAGTTCATCCCGGCTGCCGATCGACAGGACTTGCGGGGAGACCCGCATCTTGCTATTTACACCTTTGTCAGTAGTGAGGTCGAGATGAACGCTCCCGTCCCTTCCGCTCCCCTTGCGATCGAATGCAGCAGCGACGGCGTCCCGCTCCGCGACCCGGCGCGCGCGGTTCCGCGCTACAGCCTGCCGCGGGCGGTCCACCACTTCCGCGAGCTCCTGAAGGACAAGGAAGAGACCAGCCACGTCTTCAAGATCTTCGAGGCTCTGCCGTCGAAGAGCTTTCTTCCCCGCGTGCGCCGGCTTGCCCTATCTCCGCATGGAGAGGCGTTGCGCCGGTCCGAGCCGTATCTGCCGCCCATCCTCGACGACCACGCCGCCCTTCGCCGCCTGCCGCGCGGCAGCGTGGCGCATGCCTATTGCGATTTCATGGAGAGCCAGGGACTGTCGGCCGCGGGACTGGTGGCCGAGGCCGACAAGCTTGGCCGGCCGCGCTACGACGACCTCGTTCAGTGGGTCGCGGACCGCAGCCGCGATGTGCATGACCTGATGCATGTGCTCACCGGCTACAGCCGCGATGCACTGGGCGAGCAGTGCGTGCTGCTGTTCACCCATGGTCAGCAGCCCTCGCATGGCCATCTCCTCATCGGCTGGGCCGGCGCGGCGCACATCAGGCGTCTGACCCGCACGCGCGCCCCGATCTTCAAGGCCGCCCTTGAGGCGCAGCGCACGGGCCGGGCGTGTCCGCCGCTGATTTTCCTGCCCATCCGCGATCTGCTGGCGCTGAACCTCGAGGAGGTGCGCCGCCAGCTCAACATTCCCGAGCCGCGCTGGTATCGCGAGTGTCACCGCGTTTGGCGCGCGGAAGGCATCGACCCGTTCCACCTGATGGCGCCGGAGCGACCTCAGGCCGCGTGATCGCGCTCCTGCCGATCCCCGCGCGCGCAGCCGGGGACAGGCTCAGGAGCCGGCCGGGCGCGCCGTCTGCATCCAGTCGTCGAAGAAGCGTTCGTGTGCGGCGCGCAGCTGCGCCACGGAGCGGGACCAGTCCGCACCGCGGATGCTGTCTCCGCCACTCCGGGCCACGACTTCGCAGGTGATCCCTTTGGCCATGGCCCGCTCGCGCAGGACCGCCGCGGCCTTGCGGACGGCGATGAGGTAGAGACCCTGGCTCTCCCCAAAACAGGCGTCCGCATCCGGCCGGCCGAGCAGTTCCAGTCCCACATCGCCGGCGAGCGCCATCTCCGCGAGCGCCACGAGCATGCCGCCGTCGCTGACGTCATGCACGGCCGCGACGCTGCTGGTCCCGGCGAGCGTACGCACGAATTCGCCATGCGCGCGTTCTTCTTCCAGATAGACCCTGGGAGGCAGACCCGCCTCGATGCCGTGGATTTCGCGCAGCCACAGGCTCTGGCCCAGCGCCCGCTGGGGTGTGCCGAGCAGCAGGATCTCGCACTCGCCCTCGAGCGCGATGGTGTGGATCCGGGTGTAATCGTCGAGCAACCCCACACCGCCGATCGCCGGCGTCGGCAGGATCGCGCTTCCACCTCCGGTCGCGCGACTTTCATTGTAGAGCGACACATTGCCGCTCACCACGGGAAAGTCGAGCGCGGCGCACGCCTCCGCCATGCCTTCAATGGCATGGACAAACTGGCTCATGATCTCGGGACGCTGCGGATTGCCGAAGTTCAGGCAGTTGGTGATGGCCAGCGGCCTTGCCCCGACCGCACACAGGTTGCGATAGGCTTCCGCGACCGCCTGTTTCCCGCCTTCGTAAGGGTCGGCGTAGACGTAGCGCGGGGTGCAGTCGGTCGTGATCGCCAGCGCCTTTCCGGTCCCGTGCACCCGGACAACGCCCGCATCGCCCCCGGTCTGCAGCGTATCTGCGCCAACCTGGCTGTCGTATTGCTGCGTGATCCAGCGCCGCGAGGCGAGGTCGGGGCATGCAAGCAAGCGTTCAAGGTCGCCGCCGATGTCGTCGCTCTCCGGCCAGTCCTGTTCCGACTTCACCTGCGCCCACGCGCGGTAGGCGTTGCGGTCCAGATAGGGGCGGTCATAGCGCGGCGCCTCGTCCGCCAGCGGCCCGAGCGGTATGTCGCACACGACGTCGCCGTTCCATTCGAGCACGAGCCGCCCGGTGTCGGTGACGGAGCCGATGACGGCGAAGTCCAGATCCCACTTGCGGAAGATCGCCTCGGCTTCCGCCTCGCGGCCGGGCTTGAGCACCATGAGCATCCGCTCCTGGCTCTCGCTCAGCATGATCTCGTACGGCGTCATCCCCTCCTCGCGGCAGGGCACCTTGTTCATGTCGAGATGGATGCCCGCACCGCCCTTGGCACCCATCTCCACCGAAGATGAGGTGAGGCCGGCCGCGCCCATGTCCTGAATGGCGATGATGGCATCCGTGGCCATCAGTTCGAGACACGCCTCGATCAGCAGCTTTTCCGTGAAGGGATCGCCGACCTGCACGGTGGGCCGCTTGGCGTCCGCATCCTCGCCGAAGTCGGCCGAGGCCATGGTCGCGCCGTGAATGCCGTCACGCCCGGTCTTGGAACCGACATAGACGATTGGATTGCCGATGCCGCTCGCCGCGGAGTAGAAGATGCGGCTGGTCTCGGCGATGCCAACGGTCATGGCGTTGACGAGGATGTTGCCGTCATAGGCGGGATGGAAATTGGTCTCGCCGGCGACCGTCGGCACCCCGACACAATTGCCGTAGCCGCCGATCCCGGCGACGACGCCCCGGACAAGATGCTGCATTCGCGGGTGGTCGGGGCGCCCGAAACGCAGGGCGTTGGCGTTCGCGACCGGCCGGGCGCCCATCGTGAACACGTCGCGCAGGATGCCCCCGACGCCGGTCGCCGCGCCCTGATAGGGTTCGATGTAGGACGGGTGATTGTGGCTCTCCATCTTGAAGATGGCGGCCTGTCCGTCGCCGATGTCGATCACGCCCGCGTTCTCGCCCGGTCCGCAGATGACCCACGGTGCCTCGGTCGGAAGCTTGCCGAGGTGTATGCGCGACGACTTGTAGGAGCAGTGCTCGCTCCACATCACGGAGAACACCCCCAGCTCGACGAGGTTCGGTTCGCGGCCAAGGGCCTTGAGGACACGGTCGTATTCGGCCGGATCCAGCCCGTGCTGCTCGGCGAGTTCGGCTGTCGAGGGTGGGGGTGTGCTGTTCATGGCCGGCGCCTTACTCCAGACGGGGCCGCAAGCGCCAGCGGCCTGTGCACACCCATGATTGGCGTCCGCGTCGGACGATCGGCAGCCGCTCCTTGACCACCGCCGCGACGCCCGCCATTGATCTTCGGATGGAACCCGATCCCCATGCGCGTGCCGCCATGACGTTCGAGCAGGCGCTTGCGGAACTCGAGCAGGTCGTCCGCCGGCTGGAGAGCGGCGAAGAGCCGCTGGAGGAGTCGATCAGCCTGTACGAACGCGGCGAAGAGCTGCGCCGCCTCTGCCAAGCGCGGCTGGACAGCGCGCAAATGCGCATCCGGCAGATCGTCGTCGATGCGGATGGCGAGGCGGCCGGGGCGCGTCCCTTCGACGAGAACGCCTGAGCATGGCGGCATCGGGAGGGGGGGCGGACACTCTCGGTTCCGCCATGGCATCTGTCCGGCAGGAGATCGATGCGGCCTTCGGTCGCCTCCTGCCTGTGCCCGACGATCGTCGCGCGCGTCTCGTCGAGGCGATGCGGTATGCGGCCATCGGTGGAGGCAAGCGGATCCGGCCGCTGCTGCTGACCGAGGCGGCGCGGCAGTTTTCCGTCGACCGCGACATCGCCATCCGGGCCGCGTGCGCGGTGGAAGCGATCCACATCTATTCGCTCATCCATGACGATCTGCCTTGCATGGACGATGACGCCACGCGGCATGGACGGCCCACCGTTCACGTGCAGTTCGACGAAGCCACCGCCGTTCTTGCCGGAGATTGCCTGCATGCGCTGGCCTTCGAGCTGCTGGCGACGCCGCAGATGTCGGGCGACCCGTTCGTGCGCGCCGAACTGGTGGAATGCCTCGCGCGGGCGAGCGGCCACAACGGCATGGCCGGCGGGCAGATGATGGACATGCTCGCCAGCGCCGGGGCCTACGACCTGCCCACCGTGACGCGGCTTCAGCAGCTCAAGACCGGCGCGCTGCTGTCGGCCGCGGTCGAGATGGGCATGATCCTCGGGCGGCTCCCGGTCGACGGGCGGGCACCGCTCAGAGCCTATGCGCGCGACCTCGGGCTGGCCTTCCAGATTGCCGATGATCTGCTCGACGTCGAAGGAGACGAGGAACTTGCGGGCAAGGCGCTGCGCAAGGATGGCGAGCAGGGGAAGCAGACGTTCGTGACCATTCTCGGCGTCGAGGGCGCGCGCAATCAGGCCCGCACGCTGGCCGAGCAGGCCGTTGCCTGCCTGTCGGGGTTCGACGCCCGCGCCGACGTGCTGCGCGCGCTGGCGCGCTTCGTCGTGGAGCGCGACCGGTGACGGGGCCGCGCACGGGCATCTATCCCGGCACCTTCGATCCTGTGACGCTTGGCCATGCCGACATCATCCGCCGCGCAAGCAAGCTTGTCGACCGGCTGATCGTCGGGGTGACCACCAATCCGTCCAAGCAGCCGCTCTTCTCCGCGGCGGAGCGGCAGGACATGGTCCGGCGCGAGGTCGGGGCGCTCGGCCTTGGCAATGTCGAGGTGCAGGGATTCGACGCCCTGCTGGTGAAGTTCGCCCGGCGCATGAACGCCGGCATCCTCATCCGCGGCCTGCGAGCGGTGGCCGACTTCGAGTACGAGTACCAGATGGCCGGCATGAACCAGCAGATCGACCATTCCATCGAAACGGTGTTCCTGATGGCGGATGTCTCGCTCCAGCCGATCGCCTCCAAGCTCGTCAAGGAGATCGCCCTGTTCGGCGGCGACATCGCGCCGTTCGTCAGCCCGCAGGTGGCCGCCGATCTGATCGCGCGCGTGCAATCGGTCGGCCTGCGCGGCGAGTACTAGATATTCATGGCCAGGACAGAGGGCGCGCGCTAACGGCGGGCGCTCGAGACAGTTCAAGCGACGGAACCCCATGACCATGCTGATGCGCATTGCCCTTGCCGCGGCCCTGGCAGCACTTCCCGCGGGCGCCGCGTTGGCCCAACAGCCCGCGCCGACCAGCGCGGCCACCGGGGCGCAGGATTTCACCGCGCGGGTCAACTTCAACCTTGCCGAGGATCGCGACAACATCCTCTATCTCGATCTGTCCAGCGGCGAACGCGTGGCCATTCGCCTGATGCCGCAATGGGCGCCCGCCCATGTCGAGCGGATCAAGACGCTGGCGCAGCAGGGCTTCTACGATGGGGTCGTGTTTCACCGCGTGATCGACAACTTCATGGCGCAGACCGGCGATCCCACCGGCACGGGGCAGGGCGGCTCGCCGCTCCCGGATCTTGCGGCCGAGTTCAATCCGATGCCGCATGTGCGCGGCACCGTCAGCATGGCCCGCGCCGAGGCGGAGAACAGCGCCAACAGCCAGTTCTTCATCGTCTTCTACCCGCGCTTCAGCCTTGATCGCCGCTACACCAATTTCGGCCGGGTGATCGCGGGGATGGAGGCGGTGGACGCCATCGCGCGGGGCGAGCCGCCGGCCAATCCGACCCGCATCCTCCAGGCCTCGATTGCCAGCCAGAACCGCCCCCGGCCCCCCGCACAGCCTGCGGCCGTCCCGCCGCCGGGCGAAGGGCTGGATGCCCTGCTGCGCTGAGCCGCGTCTTTCTCCGTTTGCGCCGCTGCGCTAGGGGCGGGGCGTGAAGACCGACCTGTTCGACTTCGACCTGCCCGAGGACCGGATCGCCCTCCGCCCCGCAGTGCCGCGCGACGCAGCGCGTCTGCTGGTGGCCACGCGCGAGGGGCCGTTCGGCGACCATGTGTTCCGCGAATTGCCGCGCCTCCTGCGTGCCGGAGACCTGCTGGTGTTCAACGACACCCGGGTCATTCCGGCACAGCTTGAAGGCGTCAGGCGCGCACGCGACGGAGGGGCGGGCGCGAAGATCGGTGTGACGCTGCATCAGCGGCTCGGCGCGCGGCGCTGGCATGCCTTCGTCCGCAACGGCCGGCGGCTCGCGCCGGGCGACCGGATCGATTTCGGCCACGACGTCGCGGCTGAAGTGGAGGACCGGCTGCCGGATGGCAGCTTTCACCTCTCGTTCCTGGGTGCCGAACCGGCCGAGGATCTGCTGGCGCGCGCGGGCACGGTGCCGCTTCCCCCTTACATCGCCAGCCGCCGCCGCGCGGACGCGCGCGACCGTGCCGATTACCAGACGGTGTTTGCGCGAGAGGATGGTGCGGTGGCGGCACCCACGGCGGCGCTGCATTTCACCGACGCCGTGCTTGGGGAACTGGCCGGCGCGGGCATCCGCAGCACGACGGTGACGCTGCATGTCGGAGCGGGAACGTTCCTGCCGGTCAAGGCCGCGGACACCCGGGACCATGCCATGCACTCCGAATGGGGACGCATCACGCCGGAGGCGGCGCGGGCATTGAACGAGGCGAAGGCACAGGGAGGGCGGATCATCGCCGTTGGCACCACCAGCCTCCGGCTCCTTGAAAGCGCGGCGGACGACAACGGAAGCGTCGTCCCGTTTACCGGGTCGACCGACATCTTCATCACGCCCGGCTACCGCTTCCGCGCCATTGACGGACTGGTGACCAATTTCCACCTGCCGCGTTCAACCCTGTTCATGCTGGTGAGCGCGCTCATGGGACGTGAACGGATGCTGGAGGCGTACGCGCATGCGATCGAGAACCAGTACCGCTTCTACTCGTATGGCGACTCGTCGCTGTTGCTGCCTTGACGGGTGAGCGCTCGCTGCCCGGCGCGGTTCCGGCGGAGGACGAGGCGCCTCCCATCCTGCAGATCGACGGTCTGACGAAGCGATTTGCCGGCGGGGCGCTCGCGCTGGACAACGTCAGCCTGCAGATCCGTCCGGGAGAGATCTTCGCGCTGCTTGGCCCGAACGGCGCGGGCAAGACGACGCTGATCGGCGCCGTGTGCGGCCTCGTGCGTCCCACCTCCGGCCGCATCCAGGCCTTCGGACAAGACGCGCGGCGGCACTGGCGCGCGATGCGCGGACGCATCGGCCTGGTGCCGCAGGAACTCGGGTTCGACATCTTCGACACTGTCTGGCGGCAGGTGCGCTACTCGCGCGGCCTGTTCGGACGCTCGCCCGCCGCGGATCTGCTGGAGGAGGTGCTGCGTTCGCTGTCCCTGTGGGACAAGCGTGACGCACAGATCCGCACCCTGTCGGGCGGGATGAAGCGCAGGGTCCTGATCGCCAAGGCGCTGGCGCACGAACCCGACATCCTGTTCCTCGACGAGCCGACGGCGGGCGTGGACGTGGAATTGCGCCGCGACATGTGGCGTCAGATCGCCGGCCTCAAGGCCCGCGGCGTGACCATCATCCTGACGACGCACTATCTCGAAGAGGCGGAGGAGATGGCCGACCGGATCGGGATCATGCACCGCGGCCGGCTGCTGCTGGTCGACGACAAGCGGAGCATGATGAAGCGGCTCGGGCGCACGGAGGCGCGCTTCACCCTCATCCGGCCGCTCGGCGCGGTGCCGGAACCGCTTGCCGATCTGCCTGTCGAACTCGTCGACGGGGGCCGGGTGCTGCTCTACCGGGGTGGCGACGGCGCGGGACGCGGACGCGAGCACGTTGCCGTCTTGGCGCAGCGCCTCGCGGAAATGGGCGAGCGTTTCACCGCCATCGAGCAGCGGGAATCCTCGCTCGAGGACATCTTCATGCAGTTCGTCGACGCGGAAGGGACACGCGCGTGCTGAACACCCGATCGACGTGGGCAATCTACACCAACGAGCTGGCGCGGTTCCGGCGCACCGTCTTCGGGTCGCTCGTCGCGCCCGTGCTCACCACGTCGCTCTACTTCATCGTGTTCGGTGCCGCCATCGGCGGGCGCATGGATGCCATCGACGGTGTGGCATACGGCGCCTTCATCGTGCCCGGCCTGTTGATGCTCACGCTGCTGTCGGAGAGCACCTCCAACGCGAGCTTCGGGATCTACATGCCGCGCTTCACCGGCTCGATCTACGAGCTGCTCTCGGCTCCCGTAGGAGCAACGGAAATCCTGCTCGGCTTCGTCGGCGCGGCGGCCACCAAGAGCCTGGTGCTCGCGGCGATCATTCTCCTGACCGCACGGCTGTTCGTCGACTACAGCATCGCTCATCCGGTGCTTGCCCTGCTTTACGTGGTCCTGATCGCCACCGCCTTCTCGCTGCTCGGGTTCCTGCTCGGGATCTGGGCTGAAGGCTTCGAAAAGCTGCAGCTGGTCCCCTTGCTGATCCTGACGCCGCTCACCTTTCTTGGCGGGACGTTCTACTCCATTGGCATGCTGGCGGAGCCGTGGCGCATGGCGGCCATGCTCAACCCGATCGTGTATCTCGTCAGCGGCCTGCGCTGGACCTTCTTCGGACAGGCGGATGTGCCGTTTGCAACTTCGCTGCTGATGACGCTGGGCTTCCTTGCGGTCTGTGCCGGCGCGGTCGGGCTGGTGTTCAGGACCGGCTGGAGGCTGCGAAGCTGATGCGTTCCACGCGCAGCCGCCTTGCGTCGGAGCCGGGTCCGGTCCTACGACGGTCGGCATGATGCACGCCTTTGCCATGGCGGCGACACTCGTCCTCCCGCTGGCCGGGCAGGCTGCAACCCTGCCCGAACCGCTGCGCCTGATGATTGAGGCGGCCATGGCCACCGGCGACGCGGACAAGGTTGAAACCGTGCTCGACCTTGCCCGGCAGACCCACCCCGAACATGGCGATGCGATTGCCGCGCTGGAGCAGCGCTGGCAGAACCGGACCCCGGTTCCGGCGGCGCAGATCGCCGCCGCTGAGCTGCCAGCCGAGGCTCCGGTGCCGCAGGACGCTGCCCCGCCGCCCGCCCGCCGGGCCACATGGTCCGGACGAGGGGAACTGGGCGGATTTCGTGCCACAGGGTCGGGACGGAGCAGCGGCATCACCGCCGCGCTGAACGTCACTGCCACCGATGGGCCGTGGCAGCACAAGCTGCTGCTGCGCGGCGATTATCAGCGGGCGGGCGAGCGAACCGTGCGCGAGCAGCTCCTCGCCGCCTACGAGCCACGCTACGAGTTCAGTCCGCGCCTGTTCGCCTACGGGCTCGGCCAGTTCGAGACCGACCGCGTGCAGGGTTTCGTGTCCCGCACCTCCTTGTCCGGTGGCATCGGACACCACCTCGTCGACCGCGACGATCTTGACCTGTCGATCAAGGCCGGGCCGGCGCTGCGCCACCTTCGCTACACCGCGGGAGGCAGCGACCTGCGGCTCGCCGCGCTGATCGGGGTCGATTTCGACTGGCGCATCACCGACCGGCTCACGCTTTCCCATGACGCCAACGCCGTGGCGGAAACGGCGGGTTCGGCGACGGTCGTGCTCGACTCGCGCAACACCAACCTCAATCTCGTCACCGCTCTCGACGCAAAGGTGACGGACTCCGTCTCTGTCCGCGTGAGCTATACGGTCGACTATGACAGCAACCCGCCGCCGGGCGGACAGCGCACGGACACGCTGTCGCGCTTCTCGTTCGTGTACGGGTTCTGAGCGGTCCCGATGACACGCTTCCAGTTCGACCTTCTCGCCACCGACGGCGCCGCGCGGGCCGGGCGCATCGCCATGCGGCGGGGGGTGATCGACACGCCGGCATTCATGCCGGTCGGCACCGCGGCCAGCGTCAAGGCGATGAAGCCGGGCACCGTCCGCGCGCTGGGAGCACAGATCATTCTCGGCAACACCTATCATCTCATGCTGCGGCCGGGCGCCGAACGGGTGGCGCGACTCGGCGGGCTGCACCGTTTCATGGGCTGGGAGTTGCCGATCCTGACGGACAGCGGCGGCTATCAGGTCATGAGCCTCGCGGAGCTGCGCTCGCTGTCCGAGGAGGGCGTCACCTTCCGCAGCCACCTCGACGGGTCACGCCACATCCTCACGCCCGAGCGGTCGATGGAGATCCAGCGCCTGCTCGGCTCCGACATCGTCATGGCCTTCGACGAATGCCCGCGCCCGGATCAGGATCGCGATGCGCTGGGCCGGAGCATGGAGCTGTCGATGCGCTGGGCCGCGCGAAGCCGAACCGCCTTCGACGCAGGCGCCGATCATGTGCAGCGTGCCGCCCTGTTCGGCATCCAGCAAGGCGGCCTGGACGAGGATCTGAGGCGGCACAGCGCCGAGGCGCTCACCGCGATCGGGTTCGATGGCTATGCCGTGGGCGGCCTTGCCGTCGGCGAGGGGCAGGAGGCGATGTTCGCCACTCTGGATTTTGCTCCGGGGCAGCTCCCGGCGGATCGGCCCCGCTACCTGATGGGTGTCGGCAAGCCGGACGATCTCGTCGGCGCCGTGGAGCGGGGCATCGACATGTTCGACTGCGTCCTGCCGACCCGTTCAGGCCGGAACGGACAGGCCTTCACATGGTCCGGGCCGCTCAACCTGCGCAACAGCCGGTTTGCTGAAGATGAGTCGCCGCTTGATGATCGTTGCACCTGCGACGTGTGCCGCGGGTATTCGCGCGCCTATCTGCACCATCTCGTCCGCAGCAAGGAAATCCTCGGCGCAATGCTGATGACCGAGCACAACCTCGCTTTCTATCAGCAGTTGATGGCGCGCATGCGCGCCGCCATTGCGCGGGGGGAGTTCGCCGCCTTCGCCGCGTCTTTCCGCGCATCCTACGGGGCGGAGCGGTGACTGGATGGCCGCGCGCGGTGGTCGTCGGCGCCTCGGGCGGCATCGGCAGCGCGCTGGTGGCACGGCTTGAGAGCGCCGGCACGGAAGTGGCGGGGTTCAGCCGGGCGGGAGGGGGCGCGCTTCCCCCGCTCGACCTGACAGACGAAGCGAGCATCGCCGGCGCCGCGCAGTGGTGTGCCGAAAGCGGACCTTGGCATCTCGTCATCGTAGCCACCGGCATTCTGGACGGGCGGCAATGCTCCCCGGAGAAGAGTTGGCGCCAGATAGAACCGGCGGGGATGGCCGAAAGTTTCGCCATCAACGCCACCGGCCCGGCGCTGGTCGCCAAGCACTTCCTGCCGCTGCTGCCGCGACGAGGGCGGTCGGCATTCGCGGCCTTGTCGGCGCGCGTGGGCAGCATCTCCGACAACCGGCTCGGAGGCTGGTACGGTTATCGCGCGTCCAAGGCTGCGCTCAACATGATCATCCGCTCGCTGGCCATCGAACTTGCGCGCACGCGGCCCGATGCCTTCTGCGTGGGTCTGCACCCGGGCACGGTTGCGACGAAGCTGTCCCGCCCTCACCGGCGCAGCGGTGCCGGACACCACGTCTTCAGCCCCGAGGATGCCGCCGGACACCTGCTCGATGTGCTGGACACGCTGCAACCCGCCGACACCGGGAGGATCTACGGGTGGGACGGGGTCGAGATCGCCCCCTGAACCGGGCTGCCCGTCCCCACGTGCCGCAACTCGAGCACTGTACCCCGATAGGGGACGAAGGTGCCCGCGGAATCCAGGAACCCGGCCCCGATCGCATTGGCGTGATACTGCGCCTCGGTGAGCGATCCGTACCACTTGCCCCGCCGGCGGGGAGTGAGAAAACGGTACTGAATCATGACATTCAGTACAAAAGGGATGGTTCTTTGTTGTTCCGCCTTTTGCGGCGAGAAGCGGGAGGGGCGCACAAAAAAGGCGGCCATGGCGGCCGCCCTTCCTGTCGTATGATGAAGCGTCAGCGGGAGTAAAACTCCACCACCAGGTTCGGTTCCATCGTCACCGGATAGGGCACCTCGTCGAGCTTCGGCACGCGGGTGAACGTCACCTTGTCGTTGCCATCGGGAACGACATAGTCGGGGATGTCGCGTTCGGGCAGGCTCTGCGCCTCGATCACCAGCGCCATTTCCTTGGCCTTGGGCCCGAGGCTGATCACGTCGCCGACATCCACACGCCGGCTGGCGATGTTGCATTTCACGCCGTTGACGCGCACGTGTCCATGGCTGACGAGCTGGCGGGCGGCGAAGATGGTCGGCACGAACTTGGCGCGATAAACCACCATGTCGAGGCGCCGCTCGAGCAGACCGATGAGGTTCTGGCCCGTGTCGCCGCGCATGCGGCTCGCTTCCTGATAGGTGCGCTTGAACTGCTTCTCCGTGACGTCGCCGTAATAGCCCTTGAGCTTCTGCTTGGCGCGGAGCTGCAGACCAAAGTCGCTCACCTTGCCCTTGCGGCGCTGCCCGTGCTGGCCGGGGCCGTAGGACCGCTTGTTGACGGGGGAGTTAGGCCGCCCCCAGATGTTCTCGCCCATGCGGCGATCGAGCTTGTGCTTGGCGCTGGTGCGCTTGGTCATGGTCGTCTCCTGATCTGCTGGCCGCCGAAGGGTGGCGGCTTCAACCCGGCATCGCACCGCCAGACCCTTGCATCTGGCGCGGCATCCGCTTCACCGGGGTGCGGAGCCAATTCGCGAGCGCGGCCGATAGCACATGGCGGCGCGGGGTCAAGCCGCGCGTTCCGGCTCCTGCGGGCGGTTGGGTTGCGCGGCCCGCTCTCGACAAAAGGGCCGGGTCTCGGCAGGACGGCGCCATGTGCACCTCACGACACGACAGCAACACCATCGCCCCCGAGCGTTGCGAGACGATGGAGCAGGTGCGCGCCGGCGTCGATCACACCGACCGGCTGCTCATGGCGCTGCTGGAAAGACGGTTCGGCTACATGCGCGCCGCGGCCCGGATCAAGGAACGACGCGATGCGGTGCGCGACGAGGCACGCAAGGCGCAGGTCATCGCCAATGCCCGGCAGGACGCGATCGGACGCGGTGTTCCGGACGATTGCGTGGCTGCCATGTGGGACGTGCTGGTGGAAAGCTCCATCGCTTACGAGATGGAGGAATGGGACCGGATCAGGCGTTGATCCGCCGCTCGATCGCCGACAGCGCGCCGCGCAGCGTCCGCACTTCGAGATGGTTCCAGCTTGCCCGGGTCAGCAGGTTGCGCAGGGTCAGGCGGGTCGCCGCAGCGCGGTCGGCGGGCAGGAAGTAGCCAGCCGGCTCGAGCAGCCGTTCGAAATGGGCGATCAACCCGTCGAGTTCGTGTTGCGGCGCCGGCGGTAGCAGCTGTGTCGCCGTGGGCTGGGACAGGCCTTCGGCGGCGGCGGTGAGGCTCCATTCGTAGGCACAGATCGCAACCGCCTGGGCAAGATTGAGCGAGCCGAAACCGGGATTGATGGGTATGGTCAGGATCGTGCGGGCGAGGGCGACGTCGGCCGTCTCGAGGCCGGAGCGTTCCGGGCCGAACAGGATGGCGGACCGGCCCGGCAGGGCCGCCATCTGCACCGCCGCCTCACGCGGGGCGAGCACCGGCTTGGTCACGCCGCGCTTGCGCACGGTTGTCGCGAACACGTTGCTGCATTCGGCGATGGCGGAGGACACGTCGGGATAGACGCGCGCCGCGGCCAGCACGCTGTCCGCACCGGCCGCCGCGGGACCCGCCGCAGGATTGGGCCAGCCATCCCGCGGCGCCACCAGACGCAGATCCGTCAGGCCGAAATTGAGCATCGCCCGCGCAGCCTTGCCGATGTTTTCGCCAAGCTGGGGACGCACGAGAACGATGGCCGGGGCGCGATCGGAATGCATCCTGCGGCCGATGGCGCAGCGCCGCGCCCGGTGCAAGATGCGAACGCGCTAGCGCTTGATCCGGTTGTAGAAGGCGTAACCCGCCCCCGCCACCAGCCCGAATGGCAGAGTGACCACCGGGAGCAGCGCCCCGGCCAGTGCACCGATCGCCGCGCCGGCGAGCACGGGCTTCGTCGAGGGGTGCTGGAGCCCGCCCTTTGCCATGGCCGACAGTTCCGCCTTGGCGTCTTCGACCAGCCCTGACCTGCCCTTGTGATCGTCGTGTCGCATTGCTCAGCGCTCCGGATAAACGGGAAATCTGTCGCACAGGTCGGCGACCTGCTGCAAGACGGCGCGTTCCGTGTCGGTGTCGCCGTCGTCGCCGCAGCGGGACACGCCCTTGATCACCTCCGCAATCATGGCGCCGACCTGGCGGAACTCCGCCGGTCCGAACCCGCGCGTCGTGGCGGCCGGTGTGCCAAGGCGGATGCCGCTGGTGACGAAGGGGGAGCGCGAGTCGAAGGGAATGCTGTTCTTGTTGCAGGTCAGGCGTGCCCGCTCCAGCGCCTTTTCAGCCGCCTTGCCGGTCACGCCCACAGCCGTCAGGTCGACGAGCATCGAGTGATTGTCCGTGCCACCCGACACGATGCGCAGGCCGTGCTCCTCGAGGCTGGCCGCCAGGACGCGGGCATTCTCCACCACCCGGTGCGCGTACACGCGGAAGGAGGGTTGCAGAGCTTCGCGGAAGGCCACTGCCTTGGCGGCGACGACATGCATCAGCGGTCCGCCCTGCAGCCCCGGGAACACGGCGGAATTGAACGCCTTGGCAAGCCCGTCATCGTTGGTCAGGATCACCCCCGAACGCGGTCCCCGCAGGCTCTTGTGGGTGGTCGTCGTGACGACGTGCGCGTGCGGGAAGGGCGAGGGGTGCGCGCCGCCCGCCACCAGACCCGAAATGTGGCTCATGTCGCACAGCAGGGTGGCGCCCACCTCGTCGGCGATCTGCCGGAAGCGGGCGAAATCCCAGTGCCGGGAATAGGCTGTTCCGCCGCAGATGATCAGCTTTGGCCGGTGCTCGCGCGCGGTGCGCTCCACCGCGTCCATGTCGATCCGCTCGTCGTCGCGCCGCACGCCGTAGCTGACCGGCTTGAACCACTTGCCGCTGATGTTGACGGGCGATCCATGGGTCAGATGCCCACCCGAGTTCAGGTCCAGACCCATGAAGGTGTCGCCCGGCTCCAGCAGAGCGAGGAACACGGCCTGGTTCATCTGGCTGCCGGAATTGGGCTGCACGTTCGCGTGGGCACAGCCGAAGAGCTGCTTGGCGCGGTCGATGGCGAGGCGTTCGACCGCATCCGCATACTCGCAGCCGCCATAGTATCGCTTGCCGGGATAGCCTTCCGCGTACTTGTTGGTGAACACGCTGCCCGTCGCCTCGAGAACGGCCCGGCTCGCGATGTTCTCGCTGGCGATGAGTTCGATGCCGCTCTGCTGCCGTCGCAGTTCGCCCGCGACGGCCGCATGAACCTCGGGGTCGGTGTCGGCGAGGCTGTTGCTCCAGAACCCGTCATCGGTGTGTTCGCGCGGTGCGGTGGCGGTGCCCATGATTGATCCTTATGATGTCAGTTGTGCAAGCTGGTCGACCCGGCGCTGATGCCGGCCCCCCGCGAACGGCGTGACGAGGAAGGCTTCGAGACACGCCTTGGCCATGTCCACCCCGACGATCCGCGCGCCGAGCGCCAGCACGTTGGCGTCGTTGTGTTCACGGGCAAGGCGCGCGGACAGCGGCTCGGTGACGAGCGCACAGCGGATGGACGGAAAACGGTTGACCGCGATCGAGACGCCGATGCCCGAGCCGCACAGGATCACGCCGCGCTCCGCCTCCCCGTGAGTCACCGCTTCGGCCAGCCGCCGCCCCATGCCCGGATAGTCGATGCTGGCGTCCGTGGCTGGCCCGAGATCGAGAACATCGCGACTCTGCTCTGCCAGCCACGTGCGCAAGGCTTCTTTCAATTGGAAACCGGCATGATCCGAAGCGATGGCGATGCGCATGGCCGCCACATAGGAAATTTGCCGCGCCGGAACCACCGCAAAAGCGCGCGGATCTCAGTTCTCCTCGGCACCTTTCAGGGCGCAACCGATCGCCCTGGCAATCTCGAGCGGCGAGTAGGGCTTGGGGATTGTCGGGACGTGCCGGAACGGCTCCGGATGCACGGTGTTGCCGTAGCCGGTCGCGAAAATGAAGGCCATGCGCCGTTCGACAAGCTTGCTGGCAACCGGATAGCTCGGCGATCCGTTGATGTTCACATCGAGGATGGCGAAGTCGAAGCAGCCTTCCGCCGCCGCCGACATTGCCTCGTCGATGGAGCAGGTCAGGGTCGGCTGCGCCCCTGCATCGGCGAGCAGATCCTCAAGCGTGAAGGCGATGATCGGCTCGTCCTCCAGCACCAGGACCGATGCGCCTTGCAGAAACCGGAGCGGCATCCTCAGAGCCTCGCTGACATGTGATAGGCAAAGCCATCCGGCTCGAAGTCCAGCCTGGTCGCACTTCCGCTGCCCAGACCGTGACGGATCAGCCGGCTGCCGAAACCCTTGCGCGCCGGGTTCGTCGCCGGCGGTCCGCCGTGCTCGGTCCAGCACAGGTTGAGGTCCGTGTGGCTGTCGCGGTTGTCGACCGACCATTGCACGGACACCGTGCCCGTTTCGTTGCTGAGCCCGCCATATTTCAGGGCGTTGGTGGCGAGTTCATGGACGATCATGGCCATCGACACCGCCTGCTGCGGTCCGAGCGTGACCTGCGGGCCGTCGACCGCCACGCGCGCCTTCGCCGGCCCGGCGGTCGCGCTGAGCGCGTCGCAGACGATGTCCTTGAGCTCGGCCGCTTTCCAGCTGCACTGGGTGAGCAGATTGTGCGCGGCCGCCAGGGCGGCAAGGCGCGCGTTGAACGCCTTCATCGGGCCGGGATCGGTTGCGGCGGCGCTGAAGGTCTGCTGCGCGAGGCTCTGCACAATGGCGAGGGTGTTCTTCACCCGGTGATTCAGCTCGTCGATCAGCAGCTGCTGCCGCTCGGCCGCCTGATGTTCGGCCGTGACGTCATAGCCCTGGATCAGCACGCCGCTGACATCCTGTCCGTTGAGCCGCACCGGCTGGAACACGAATTGCAGCATGAGTTCACGCCGCGCGCGGCCTTCGCCGCCGTAGAGGCTGACCGGCTCCCGCACGCCGAAATAGGGTTCGCCCGTCGCGACCACGGTGTCGAGGATGTCCAGGAATCCCTGCTCGACAACCTCGGGGAGCGCCTCGGCAACGGTCCGTCCCACCAGGTCGTCACGCATCACCAGCGTCCGGTAGGCCGCATTCGTCATGACGAAGCGGTGGTCGGCCCCTTCCAGCATGGCCACGAAGCCGGGTGCCTGTTCGAACATGGCGCGCAGCGTCTCGGCCTCGTCCTCCAGCGCGTTCATCCGCGCGGTGACGGACCGGGCGCGTTCCATCAGCCCGACCTCGTCGCGCAGCCGGCGCAGATTGTGCAGCTCGGTGACGTCCACCGTATGCTGAAGGAGCTGAACCGCTTCCCCGTGTTCGTCGAGGATGGGCGTGTGCGTCGCGCTCCAGTAGCGCTCGACCATCTCGCCGTTCTCGTCCGCCAGATCATAGCGGATGTGCGGCACCTCGTCGACGCGAGCGTCCCGGAAGGTGCGGTCGAAAGAGGCGCGTAGCTGCCGCTGGCTTTCCGAGGCCTCCTCGCTGGGGAAGGCCTCGAACATCGCGCGACCGATCAGTTCGTCCCGCTGGCGACCCGTGACCGCAAGATAGGCTTCGTTCATCCAGACAATGCGGTAAGCGCGGTCGAGCACGACATACGCATTCGGTGAACGGTTGAGCAAATCCTCGTACGGGATCAAGGGCCGGTCTCCTCCGCCGTAAGTCGATGGGCCGGCATGCCTCGTGCCAGCCAGGCGCCGAAAGTCAACAGGCTGCAACTCTGAAGCCATGCGCCCAAGCGCCGGAGAGCCGCCCGGATCGTGCAGAGGCGTGCCGGGAACGGACCGGGCGCCGACGCGCGCTACTGATCGAGGAAGCTGCGCATCTTGCGGCTGCGGCTCGGATGCTTGAGCTTGCGCAGCGCCTTGGCCTCGATCTGGCGGATCCGCTCGCGCGTGACGCTGAACTGCTGTCCCACCTCTTCAAGGGTGTGATCGGTGTTCATCCCGATCCCGAACCGCATGCGCAGCACGCGCTCCTCGCGGGGCGTGAGGCTGGCGAGAACGCGCGTCACAGTCTCCTTCAGGTTGGCCTGAATGGCGGCGTCGACCGGGATGACGGCGTTCTTGTCCTCGATGAAGTCGCCGAGGTGGGAGTCCTCCTCGTCGCCAATGGGCGTTTCGAGGCTGATCGGCTCCTTGGCGATCTTCATCACCTTGCGCACCTTTTCCAGCGGCATGGAGAGCCGCTGCGCCATTTCCTCGGGCGTGGGTTCGCGGCCCTCCTCGTGGAGGAACTGCCGCGAGGTGCGGACCAGCTTGTTGATGGTCTCGATCATGTGGACCGGGATGCGGATGGTGCGCGCCTGATCCGCGATCGACCGCGTGATCGCCTGCCGGATCCACCACGTCGCGTAGGTCGAGAACTTGTAGCCGCGGCGGTACTCGAACTTGTCGACCGCCTTCATCAGGCCGATGTTCCCTTCCTGGATCAGGTCGAGAAACTGCAATCCGCGGTTGGTGTATTTCTTGGCGATGGAGATGACGAGGCGCAGATTGGCCTCCACCATCTCCTTCTTCGCGATGCGCGCCTCGCGCTCGCCCTTCTGAACCATGTTCACGATGCGCCGGAACTCGGTCAGGCTCATGCCGGTCTGCGCCGCGATGTCGCTGATTTCGAGGCGGACCCGCTCGATCGCGTCGGCTTCCTTTTCTGCGAAGGCCGCCCACTTCTTGTCCTTGCGCGCCCGCTCGGTCAGCCAGTTCTCGTCCAGCTCGTTGCCGACATAGGCGTCGAGGAAGTCGCGCCGCTTGATCCGGTGGCGTTCGGCAAGGCGAAGCATCTGTCCGCCGAGCGTCGTCAGCCGCCGGTTGAAGGCATACAGATTGTCGACGAGGAATTCGATCTTGGACGCGTGGAACTGCACGCTTTCCACCTCGGCGGTGAGCTCCTCGCGCAGGGCTTCGTACTTGCGCTCCTTGGCGGCCGGGAAGCTGTCGCCGCGCGCCAGCACGCGCATGCGTTCCTGCTGAACCTTCTCGAAGCGGCCGAACAGGTCGGTGATGCGCGCAAACCGCTCCAGCGCCTCCGGCTTGAGAGCCGCTTCCATCTGCGCGAGACTGAGGGTGTTGTCCTCCTCCTCGTCGTCGTCGCGCCGGCGCGGATCGCGCCCGGCGGCATCCTCCTCGTCGCCGCTCTCGTCGTCACCCGCGCCCGCCTCGTCACCGTCGCCCGTCTCGTCATCGTCGCGGATCGAGGGCCCGGCCGTCGCTTCGGTGATCTCGGCGTCGTCTTCGGCGCCTTCATCGGTCATCCGCTCGACCGGCGGTTCCTTGGACAGCATGGCGTCGAGATCCAGGATCTCGCGCAGCTGCATCTCGCCCGCGTTCAGCGCTTCCGACCAGCGGATGATGGCGTGGAACGTGATCGGGCTGTCGCACAGTCCGATGATCATCATGTCCCGCCCCGCCTCGATGCGCTTGGCGATGGCGATCTCGCCTTCGCGGCTGAGCAGTTCCACCGCGCCCATCTCGCGCAGGTACATGCGGACCGGGTCGTCGGTGCGTCCCTCGACATCCTTCTTGCGGACCGGAGAGGCGGCGCGGCGCTGCTCGAGGCCCAGATCCGCCTCGTCATCAACGATGACGCCGTCGGCATCCTCTTCCGATCCTGCGTCGCTGCTGTCGTCCCCGTCGCCGTCCGCGTCCTCGTCATGTTCGACGATCTGCACGCCCATCTCGGACAAGGCGGTCTGAATGTCCTCGATCTGGTCAGGACTCATCTGGTCGGAGGGCAGGGCTTCGTTCAGTTCGTCATAGGTGACGACGCCGCGCTTGCGCGCGCGGGCGATCAGTTTCTTGATCGTCGCCTCGTTGAGGTCGATCAGCGGAGCATCATCCTTTTCCGCAGTGTTCGCTTCTGAAGCCATGTCGCAATCTGATCCATCGTGCCGCGGGAGCGTTCCCGCAGCGTGTCACGTCTGTCCAACCCTGGGTGCAGGTTTGCCCGCTATGTGGCGCAGGCGGGTGTCAAATTCCAGCTTTCGTTTGCGCAGGCGCTGCTGCTCGGCGAAGGCGCCTTCCGGATCGGTTGCGAAACGGGCCGTCGCTTCGGCGAGTGCGCGCTCGAGTGCCGGCCGCTCCACCAGCAGCGTCACCGCCTCGCGCAGCGCGTCGGCAGCCTGCTGCGGATCGCGTTCGGATGCGATCGGCATGGCATCGGCGCTGCCGGCGGGCAATGCCGCCCTGACCGCCGCGGCAAGAGATGCGCCGTCGCCCGGATGCTCCGCATGGTCGAGCAGGATGTCCGTCGCGGAGGCGAGGCAAGGGTGAAGGCCGGCAAGGCGCGCAAGTAGGTCCGCGCAGCAGCCGATCGCGTCGGGATGCCGCGCAAGGCCGAGCAGGACGGCGGCGGCGAGCCGGTGACCGTCTCCGCCGCTCTGGCGGGCACGGAGCGCGGCGGAGGCCTGCTGCGGCACCGCTGAACCCGCCGATCCGGCGCGACCGCGCGTGGCATGGCCTCGCCCCGTGACCTGACGGGGCGGAAAGGCGAAGGCCGAAAAGCGGTCCATCAGCTCGCGCCGGTACAGGGCGGCGATGTCGCGGTTGCCGATCGCCTCGACATGGCGGAGCAGCCGCGCCTTGAGAGCGGCCTTCTCCTCCGGGCTTTGCACCGGGGCGGCGTCGCGTTCTGCATGCCACAGGAACTCGACGAGACTGCTCGCCCGGTCGAGAAGGCTCTCCACCGCCTTTGCGCCGCCAGCCCGGACGAGGTCGTCGGGATCCGCGCCCGGCGGCAGGGACACGATCCGCAGCGACTTGCCGGGCTGGAGCAAGGGGAGCGCCCGCTCCGCTGCCTTCAACGCCGCCCTCCGCCCCGCCGCGTCGCCGTCGAAGCACAGCAGCGGACAGTCGGCATGGTGCCAGAGCAGGGCGAGCTGTTCGCCCGTCAGCGCCGTCCCCAGCGCCGCCACCGCCTCGTCCAGGCCGGCCGCCGACAGGGCGACGACGTCCATGTAGCCCTCGACGACGATCAGCCGCCCCTTCGTCCGCGCAGCCGGAGCCGCACGGTCGAGATTGAAGAGCATGGTCCCCTTGCTGAACAGCGGCGTGTCGGGCGAGTTCAGGTATTTGGGCGCGTTCGGGCGGTCGCTGATCAGGCGGCCGCCAAAGCCCACGACACGGCCGCGCGCGTCACGGATGGGCAGGGTGATACGGTCGCGAAACCGCTCCACCGCCTGGCCGTCCTCCGTGACCGACAGCAACCCCGCGGTCACCAGACGTTCGGTGCCCAAGTGGCCGAGAGCAGCGACCAGTTGCCCTCGTGCGGCAGGGGCATAGCCGAAGCCGAAGCCGCGCAGCACCTCTGCCGGCACCATGCGCGAACGGAGATAGGCCCGCGCGCCTTCCCCCTGGGGTCCGCCGAGCTGGGCGGTGAACCAGTCCTGCGCGGCGGCGAGCGCCTCGCGCAGGAGGCTGCGCTCGTCCTGCCGTCTGGCGGCCGCCGGATCCGGCTGCGGCACGTCCATGCCCGCCTGCGCCGCCAGTTCGCGCACGGCATCCATGAAGCCGAGCCCCTGATGATCGGTCAGCCACCGGATGACGTCCCCATGCGCCTGGCAGCCGAAGCAGTGGTAGAACCCCTTCGCGTCGTTGACGTAGAAGCTGGGCGTCTTCTCCTGGTGGAAGGGACAGCAGGCGCGATACTCGCGCCCGGCCTTCTGCAGGCGGACCGAGCGGCCGATCACGGCGCTGAGCGTGATGCGGGCGCGCAGCTCGTCGAGCCATTGCGGCGACAGCGTCATGCGGCGCGGCTCACTCCGACAGCGCGTCCTTCACCAGCGCGCTGGCGCGGGCCATGTCGAGGCTCGCGCCGTGCCGCGCCTTCAGGGCGGCCATGACCCTGCCGATGTCTTTTGGCCCCTGCGCTCCCAACTCGTCGCGCAGCCGGGCGATCGCCTCCTTCATGGCAGCTTCGTCCATCCGTTCGGGAAGGAAGCTTTCGATGACGTTCAGCTCCGCGCGTTCCTGTTCGGCAAGCTCGGTGCGGCCGCCTTTGGTATAAAGGGCGATGGATTCCTGCCGCTGCTTGGCCATCTTGAGCAGCACGTCCGTGACGAGCGCATCGTCGTCCACCGGCGCAGAGGCCGTCCGCTGCTCGATGTCGCGATCCTTGATCTTGGCGCCGATCAGCCGGAGCGCCGCAAGACGTTCCTTGTCGCCGGCCTTCATCGCCGCCACCGTTTCGGCCTTGATCCTGTCTCTCAACATCGGGGTCTCCGTCGCCTGATCCGGGTCCGGGCACTGACAGGCCGGAGCGGCGTTGCCAAGAGCCGCGGTTGACGGCCGCCGCCACAGGCCTTAGCGACCGCCTCTTAGCACACATCGCCGGCTTGCCACACTTCGGAGCGCTTCATGGCCACGTCCGCACCCGTTCCCGCGCCTCCTCCCGGCGCCACCGGCTGTCTGGTGCTCGCGGACGGGACGATCATCTGGGGACAGGGGTTCGGCGCGACTGGCGACGCGGTCGGCGAGGTGTGCTTCAACACCGCCATGACCGGCTACCAAGAGGTCATGACCGACCCATCCTATGCCGCGCAGATCGTCTGCTTCACCTTTCCACATATCGGCAATGTCGGGGCCAATCCCGAAGACATCGAGAGCGAGGGGCATGGCGCGGTCGGCTGCATCGTGCGCGAGCGGGTGACGCCGCATTCGAACTTCCGGGCGGAGACGCACTTTTCCGACTGGCTGCGCGAGCATGGCCGCATCGGCCTTGCCGGGGTGGACACGCGCGCGCTCACCCGGCGGATCCGTCGCGGCGGCGCCCCAAACGCCGTCATCGCGCATCACCCCAGAGGGGAGTTCGACGTCGCCGCACTGCTTGACCGGGCACGATCCTGGCCGGGGCTGGAAGGGCTCGACCTCGCAAAGCTCGTCACGCGCGACGAGCACACGCACTGGGTGGGCGGCCCATGGTCGCTCGGCGGGGCGGAGGGGGTGGACGGTGCGCAATCGGATCGTCCGCACGTGGTCGCCATCGATTACGGGTCCAAGGACAACATCTTCCGCAATCTGGTGCGCGCCGGCGCGCGGGTGACGGTGGTGCCGGCGCGCGCCACGCTCGATGACATCCTCAGGCTCCAGCCGGCGGGCGTGTTCCTGTCCAACGGTCCGGGCGATCCGGCGGCGACGGGCGAATACGCGGTGCCGGTGATCCGCGGCCTGCTGGACCGCGACGTGCCGATCTTCGGCATCTGCCTTGGCCACCAGCTCCTCGGCCTCGCCGCCGGGGCCAAGACGGCCAAGATGCACCAGGGGCATCGCGGCGCCAACCATCCGGTCAAGCGGCTGGGGGATGGCGCGGTGGAGATCACCAGCATGAACCACGGCTTCGCGGTGGATCGTGACACGCTGCCCGAAGGGGTGGAGGAAACGCACGTCTCGCTGTTCGACGGCTCGAACTGCGGCATCAGCCTGCGCGGCAAGCGGGCCTTCGGCGTGCAGTACCACCCGGAGGCGTCGCCGGGGCCGCAGGACAGCTTCTACCTGTTCGAGAAGTTCGTGGGGGAGTTGGGTTGAGTGGCTGTGTTGAGCAAGCTCGAGAGAAGAATTCTCCTGAAGCTGCGTCGGGACGGCGCTCTCCCCGGACATGCAAAGCCAGTATGGGAAAGCAGTGCGAATGACTGGGAGGCGCGGAAAGCAGCAGGCATGTCTCTCGCAAGTTTGCACTTAGCGCGGAGGGTCCAGAACAGCGAAGCGCCAGGTATACTGCACCTCGATCTCACTCCCGCCGGTGTCAGCTTGGCTGATCGTAGCATCGAAGAAGATAGGCTGCTCAACAAGCTCAAGTCGGTCCAATGGGTAAGCTGGCTGGCGCTGGTTATGTCAGCCATCTCCACCGCCATTTCCTTCGCGAGTCTTTCAAGATAATGCCCAAACGTACCGACATCTCCTCCATCCTCGTCATCGGCGCCGGTCCCATCATCATCGGGCAGGCGTGCGAGTTCGACTATTCGGGCACGCAGGCGATCAAGGCGCTGAAGGAGGAAGGGTACCGGGTTGTCCTGGTGAACTCCAACCCGGCCACGATCATGACCGATCCGGACATGGCCGACGCGACCTATGTCGAGCCGATCACGCCCGCCATTGTCGCCAAGATCATCGAGCGCGAACGCCCCGACGCGCTGCTGCCGACGATGGGCGGGCAGACGGCGCTTAACTGCGCGCTGGCGCTCTACAACGACGGCACGCTGGCCAAGTACGGCGTGCAGATGATCGGCGCCAACGCCGATGCCATCGACAAGGCGGAAAACCGCCAGCGCTTCCGCGAGGCGATGGACCGCATCGGCCTCGAAAGCGCGCGCAGCGGGGTAGCGACCACCGTTGAACAGGCGTTCGCCGTGCTGGAGCGCACCGGGCTTCCCGCGATCATCCGCCCCTCGTTCACGCTCGGCGGCACGGGCGGGGGCATCGCCTACAACCGCGCGGAGTTCGAGCGGATCGTGCGCGAAGGGCTCGCCGCCTCGCCGACCACCGAGGTGCTGATCGAGGAGTCGCTGCTCGGGTGGAAGGAGTTCGAGATGGAGGTGGTCCGCGACCGGGCGGACAATTGCATCATCGTGTGCTCCATCGAGAACGTCGATCCGATGGGCGTGCACACAGGAGATTCGATCACCGTCGCCCCCGCGCTGACCCTGACGGACAAGGAATACCAGATCATGCGTTCGGCCAGCATCGCCGTGCTGCGCGAGATCGGGGTCGAGACGGGCGGGTCGAACGTGCAGTTCGCGGTCAATCCCAGGGACGGGCGCCTGATCGTCATCGAGATGAACCCGCGCGTATCGCGCTCTTCCGCGCTGGCGTCGAAGGCGACGGGCTTTCCCATCGCCCGCGTCGCGACCAAGCTGGCGGTCGGTTACACGCTGGACGAGATCACCAACGAGATAACCGGCGCCACTCCGGCTGCGTTCGAACCGACGCTGGATTACGTGGTGACCAAGATTCCGCGTTTTGCCTTTGAGAAGTTCAAGGGTGCGGACCCGACGCTTTCGACCGCGATGAAGTCCGTCGGCGAAGTCATGGCGATTGGCCGGAACTTCGCCGAATCGATGCAGAAGGCGCTGCGCAGTCTCGAGACCGGTCTCGACGGGTTCAACCGGGTGGTCGAGCTTGAAGGCGCGGGGCGGGACGTGATCCTCGCCTCGCTTGCGCAGCGGACGCCCGACCGGCTGCTCAAGGTTGCGCAGGCGTTCCGGGAAGAATGTTCGGTCGAGGAGGTCCAGGCGGTCACGGGTTACGATCCGTGGTTCCTGCGCCAGATCGAGGCGGTCATTTACGAAGAGCGCATGATCGGCCACCACGGGATCCCGACATCCGCCGGCGAGCTGCGGCGGCTGAAGGCCATGGGCTTTTCTGACCGGCGGCTGGCGACGCTGGCGGTGCGCTCGGTCGGGGTGGCGGGAGGGCTCGCCGAAACGCAGGCGAAGCGCGCGGGGCTGCTGCACGACACGCTGCGGGCGATGGCCGGCGCGACCTCGGCGGACGAGGTGCGGCGGCTGAGGGAGAAGCTCGGCGTCCTGCCCGTGTTCAAGCGGATCGACAGCTGCGCAGCCGAGTTCGAGGCGATCACGCCCTACATGTACTCCACCTACGAGGCGCCGAGTTTCGGCGAGGCGGAGTGCGAGGCGCAGCCTTCCGACCGGCGCAAGATCGTCATCCTGGGCGGGGGCCCGAACCGCATCGGTCAGGGGATCGAGTTCGACTATTGCTGCGTGCATGCGTGCTTCGCCCTCTCCGAGGCGGGGTTCGAGACGATCATGATCAACTGCAACCCCGAAACCGTCTCGACCGACTATGACACGTCCGACCGGCTGTATTTCGAGCCGCTGACGGAGGAGGACGTGCTCGAAGTCCTCCGCGTCGAGCGGACTCGCGGCGAACTGGTGGGCGTCATCGTCCAGTTCGGCGGGCAGACACCGCTGAAACTGGCGCGGGCGCTCGAGCGGGCCGGCATCCCCATCCTCGGCACGTCTCCCGACGCCATCGATCTCGCCGAAGACCGCGAGCGGTTCGCGCGGCTCGTCGAACGGCTCGGTCTCGACCAGCCGCTGAACGGCATCGCCCGCAGCCGCAACGAGGCCGCCGCCGTGGCGCGCGAGATCGGCTATCCGGTGCTGCTGCGGCCATCCTATGTTCTGGGCGGACGGGCCATGGAGATCGTCGACAGCGAGGCGCAGCTCGACAGCTACATCGCCACCGCGGTCAGCGTGTCCGGCGACACTCCCGTCCTCGTGGACCAGTATCTGCGCGATGCCATCGAGTGCGACGTCGACGTGCTGTGCGACGGCGAGGAGGTACGTGTCGCCGGCATCATGCAGCACATCGAGGAAGCCGGCGTCCATTCCGGTGACAGCGCCTGCACCCTGCCGCCCTACAGTCTCGCGCCGGAGATCGTCGCTGAAATGGCGCGGCAGGCCGAGGCTCTTGCCCGCGCGCTTCAGGTGCGCGGGCTGATGAACGTGCAGTTCGCCATCCGCGGCGAGCGGGTCTACCTGATCGAGGTGAACCCGAGGGCAAGCCGCACGGTGCCCTTCGTGGCCAAGGCGACGGGCGTGCCGATCGCGAAGCTTGCCGCGCGCGTGATGGCGGGGGAATCCCTGAGGGGCATGCCGTCCGTCGACACGGCGCCGCCCTACATGGCGGTCAAGGAAGCCGTGTTCCCCTTTGAACGGTTTCCCGGCAGCGATCCCGTCCTCACCCCGGAGATGAAGTCGACGGGAGAGGTGATGGGCATCGACAAGGATTTTGTGACCGCCTTCTACAAGGCGCAGCTTGGCGCCGGTGTCACGCTGCCGCGCTGCGGAACCCTGTTCGTGTCGGTCAAGGACACGGACAAGCCGGGCATCCTCGCACCGGTGCGCGAACTCGCCGCGGCGGGATTCGCGATCGTCGCCACCGGCGGCACGCAGAGGTTCCTCGCCGAGCACGGCATCACTGTGCAGCGCGTCAACAAGGTTGCCGAAGGGCGGCCGCACATCGTCGACCGGATCGTCGACGGCGATATCGACCTGATCTTCAACACCACAGAAGGGTGGCAGAGCCATCGCGACTCCGAGTCCATCCGCTCTTCGGCGCTCGCAGGGAAGGTGCCCTACTACACCACCGTGGCGGGGTGTGCGGCCACGGCGCAGGCCATTGGCGCGGTGCAGCCCGGCGCGCTTGAAGTGCGGCCGCTTCAGGACTATCATTGCGCCTGACTGCGAAGTGAAACCTCCTGAAATCCGGCTAAAAGATGCATGCGGATGTGACCGTCTCGGTTCGGCATCGGCAAGCAGGCCGGGTTGATGCTGCTTAAAGCGAAAGGCTCTTGTCGATGGAAAAGGTGCCCATGCTTGCCGAAGGGTACGAGAAGCTGTTGGCCGACCTCAAGCAGCTGCGGGCCGAGCGGCCCAAGATCGTCGAGGCGATCGAGGAGGCGCGGGCACATGGCGACCTGTCGGAGAATGCCGAATATCATGCCGCCAAGGAGCGGCAGGGTCAGGTCGAGGCGCAGATCGCCGAGCTGGAGGACAAGGTGACCCGCGCCCAGATCATCGATCCGGCCAGCCTGTCAGGGGACAGGATCGTGTTCGGCACGACGGTGCACCTCTTGGATGACGAGGATCAGCCGGTCACGTACCAGATCGTCGGCCAGACCGAAGCCGACGCCGCGCAGGGGCGGATTTCCTACAACTCGCCGCTGGGTCGGGCGTTAATCGGCAAGAAGGTGGGCGACGAGGTGGAAGTGACCGTCCCGGCCGGTGACAAGTTCTTCCTGATCGACAGCATCGAATTCATCTGATCCGGCAGGCTCCGCCCGGCTCTGCCGACGCTCCGCGAGGGGCGCTGGTGGCCCGCGGGCGGGGATCAGCGCGAAGGTGACGGGTCGAGGATCCGTTGCAGGTCGACGATGACGTACTTCATCTCGGCATCGTCGACCGTGCGCTGCGCATTGCTGCGCCAGGCGGCCTCGGCGGCCTCGTAGCTCGAGTACACGCCGGCAACGTGGATGCTTTCGGGGTCACGGAAGTGGAGCGAGCGGGGGTCGGTGACACGCCCGCCCATCACGAGATAGAGCTGCTGACGCTCCGTGGCCGCACCCATGACGAACTTGCTCCCGCGTAATCCTGCACATGGCAGAACCGCCTGCGCGCCCGCGCGAGCAGCCTGCCGCGCGGTCCTTTACCGCACCGTCGCCGCAAGGCAAGGGCGGCACCGGTTTGCGGCCGGTACCGCGGGTGCGTCAGAGGTCGCGGAGACGGCGCGACAATGCCCGGCCCGCGCTGCGCGACGTCACGCCGGCCCGGTCGCTCGCGGACCGCGCGTAATGCTCCGCGCTGCGCCGGGCTTCGCGCAGGCCAAGACCCACCCGTTCGCCCGTGTCAACCAGAGCATCCTTGCCGTGACGTGCGGCATCTGCGGCATCATCGATCAGGCCCATGGCAAAGCCGATTGCCGCTTCCGAGGCGCTGCTTGCCAGCCCGCCCGCGCGGCGCCGCACCCGGCGCCCGGCGGGAGTCATCGAGCCGATCAGCAAACCGACGGCAAGCCCGCCCAGCACCGTCGCGACCGGGTGTTCGCGCGCGAAGTTGCCCAGTGTGCTTGCCGCATCGCGCGCGTGGTGCGCCACCGTGTCGCCGTGATGCTGCGAGCCGGCGGCAATCCGCCGCTTCAGCTCCTCGTGCTTTTCATCTCCGGTCGCGGCGTCCTTTCCGGCGGCGTCCGCAGCCGCCCCGCCGGTCTGCGTGTGGCCCAGTGTTTCGCCATGAAGGGCATTTTCCCGATCAACGGTTTCCTGAAGCTTGTCACTCATCACGTCCACTCCAAATCCTTGCTGATGCCGCGGTTCAGTTGCGGAACCGGAACGCAGATCGTTCGCGTTCGTCCGGCTCCCAATCGTCGACATCCTCGTCCTCGTCCGACCGCTCGCCGGTGAAGAAAGCAATCAACGGGTGGCGGGCGAACCACACGACGATCGCCGCGAGCAGCGCGACCACCAATCCCTTGTGCTCCCTTGCCAGATGGGCGCCTTCCTCCAGGACGTCGCTGGCGCCGTCCTTGATCTTGTCCGTGGCGCGATCCTTGATGCCCTTTTCGGCGTGTCCCGCCTTCAGCAGAGCGATGTCTTCCTGAACCGCGGCGTAGGCGCTGTCTCTGGCTCGCCGCTCCTCGCCCAGCCGCCGTGCCAGATCGTCGGTCATTCGTCCTCTCCCTTGAGCACCCTGACCATCGTCATGGCCTTGCTGCGCGCCATCATCCCCAGGACGGCGGCAACCACCAGCAGAGCCACCACCACCACAAGCGTGGCGGCAAGCGGACCGATCAGGGTCGCGAGCGAGAGGATCGCGCCGACGGTCAGGCCGATGGCCGCAAGCAGGGCCACGACGCCCGCAGCCACCCCGAGACCCGCGATGCTCCCCACCGATTTGCCGGCATAGGCAGCGCGAGTCTTCTGATAGGCAAGCTCGTGGGTGAGATAGTCGCGTCCGTCGTGGTACAGAGCGGTCACATTCTCGATCAGCGAGATGTCGGAGTCCGCATCCGGCATCTCGCCGTCGTCTCCCATATGCTGGCCACGAGGAACCGCGCCGGCATGGGAGTCCGTCCGCCGGATCGGATTGTCCGCAGGTTGCGCAGGTTCGGGACGCGTTCGGTCATGCTCAAGCACGGCTCATCTTCCTCGTGGCTCTTTCAGGATCGCAAAGCCGCGCTCAGCGGCGCGAGCCGCCGAAGGTTCGCGCAAGCAGGTAGCCCGCGAACGCAGCCAGGCCGACAGCCATTCCGGGGCTGTTCCGCACGAATTCACGCGCGTCATCACCGAGTTCCTCGACGCTCTTGCGGTCGAGTTTTTCAGCAGTCTCCTGGATCGAGCGCGAGGCGCTGCGCGCATAGTCGCCATACTTGGCGCCAAGAGCGCTGTCGACGGAGGCGGCGTTGTCGTTCACCATGCGGCTGAGCGCCATCAGCGCCTCGCTCGCCTTGTGCTTGCCCTCGACGGCCAGCTCGGACGCCTTGGCCTTGGCCTGCTCTCCGTATTCGCGCGCCTGCTCCCCGACTTCGTGCCCCCGTGCGGCGGCTTCGTCCCGGTAGGCGCTGGCGCGCGATCCTGCTTCCGCCTTCAACGCGGCGGCGCCGGCCTTCGCCTCCTCGAGGGCGGCGTTGAACCGCGACTTGGCGTCGTTCTGGTGCTGACCGGAGGCCGTCGATGCGCCGGATGCGCCGGCTGCGTAGTCCAGCGTCTCGCCGCCACCGGCGCCCGTGCCGCCAAGGCTGCTGCCGCCGGCTCCGGTGCTGGTGCTGGTGCTGGCGCTGCCGGGAGTGTCGCCGTTCAAACCGTTGTTGTTCGTGGTGCTTGCCATGATTCACCTTCTGTCTGACTAGTGGAAGCGGCGCGGCGCCGCGGTCATCATTGTGTCATTCAATGCGGCTTGCTTCTGTTCGTTCCTTTTCATAGGCGCCGTGCCAACCGGGGCGGCACCCGCCTCGCATTGGGGAGAGGGTCATGACCGGCATCGTCGACATCCACGCGCGGGAAATCCTGGACAGCCGCGGAAATCCGACGGTGGAGGTCGATGTTCTGCTGGAGGACGGCAGCTTCGGGCGCGCGGCCGTGCCATCGGGCGCCTCTACCGGCGCGCACGAGGCGGTTGAGCTGCGCGACTGCGACGCCGCACGCTATGGCGGGAAGGGTGTGCAGAAGGCGGTCGAGGCTGTGAACGGCGAGATCGCCGACCTCCTGAGCGACCTCGACGCCGAGGATCAGCGCCAGATCGACGCGGAGCTGGTTGCGCTTGACGGAACGGAGAACAAGTCGCGTCTGGGCGCCAACGCGATCCTTGGCACCAGTCTTGCCGTGGCAAAGGCGGCGGCCGCCGCGCGTGGCTTGCCGCTCTATGCGTATGTCGGCGGGGTGGAGGCGCATGTGCTGCCCGTGCCGATGATGAACATCATCAACGGCGGCGAACATGCCGACAACCCGATCGACATCCAGGAATTCATGGTCATGCCGGTCGGCGCCGGCTCTCTGGCAGACGCCGTCCGATGGGGCGCGGAGATCTTCCACTCGCTCAAGGGCGAGCTGCGGCAGCGCGGCCTGTCGACGGCTGTCGGTGACGAAGGTGGCTTTGCTCCCGATCTCGCCTCGACGCGCGCAGCGCTGGACCTGATCCTCGCCGCAACGGAGCGCTGCGGCTTCTCTGCGGGGAGCGACGTGATTCTGGCCCTCGACTGTGCGGCGACGGAGTTCTTCCGGGAAGGACGCTATTATCTGGCGGGCGAGGGGCTGACCCTCGATGCCGCGGGCATGACCGATTACCTCGTGGCGCTTTGCCGGGATTATCCGATCCTCTCGATCGAGGACGGAATGGCGGAGGACGACAGCGAGGGCTGGGCAACGCTGACGAAAGCGCTTGGCACGCAAGTCCAGCTCGTCGGAGACGACCTATTCGTGACGAACCCTTCACGGCTGGAAAGCGGCATCGCCGAAGGGCTCGCCAACTCCCTGCTCGTCAAGGTCAACCAGATCGGCACGCTGAGCGAAACGCTGGATGCGGTCCGCATCGCGCACCGCGCGGGCTACACCGCCGTCATGAGCCACCGCTCCGGCGAGACCGAGGACAGCACGATTGCCGATCTGGCGGTCGCCACCAATTGCGGGCAGATCAAGACTGGCAGCCTTGCCCGGTCCGACCGCCTGGCCAAATACAACCAGCTGATCCGCATCGAGGAAGAGCTTGGCTCCACCGCGCGTTATCCGGGCATGGCGTGCCTGCGCCGGGGACGATCGGCCTCTCCCTCTGGCTGATGCGCGCCGGGGCGCTCAGGCGCCGAAGCGTTCGCGCAGGTCGAGCAGGGCCATCGCCGCCGCCGCCGCTTCGCCGCCCTTGTTCTTGCGCGCCGGATCCGCCCGTTCGAGAGCCTGCTGCTCGTTCTCCACGGTCAGGATGCCGTTGCCGATGGCGAGGCCGTCCATGGTCAGCGCCATGACTCCGCGCGCGCTTTCGCCCGCCACGATCTCGAAATGGAATGTCTCGCCGCGGATCACCACGCCGAGGGCGACGTAGCCGTCATACCGCCCGGTCTCGGCCGCGAGCGCAACGGCCGCCGGGATCTCCAGCGCACCTGGCACGGTGATCACCTCGCACTCGTGCCCGGCGCTCAGCAAGGCGTCACGCGCCCCCGACAGGAGCAGGTCGTTGAGGTGATCGTAATACCGGGCCTCAACCAGGAGAAAAGCAGCCATTCGTCACTCCGACAGGGGAACTTCGCCCACGATCTGCAGACCGTAGCCCTCGATGGCCACGATCGTCCGATGGGAATTCGTAAGCAGGATCATCTGCTCGACACCGAGATCGGCGAGGATCTGCGCGCCGATGCCGTGCGAGCGCAATTCCGAATGCGGCTCGGGTTGCGCGCCGCTGGCCGCGAACGCCGCCGCCGACAGAATCACGACGACACCGCTCCCGTGCTTGCCGATCTGGGTCATGGCACGCTGAAGGACGCGCTTGTTCGGGCCGCTCCGGCCGAGCACGTCGTCAAAGATCGACAGCGAGTGCATCCGCACCAGCGTCGGCTCGCCGGGGACGATCTCGCCTTTCTGCAAGACATGGCTGACGCTGCCATCGACGCTGTTGCGGTAGGTGATCAGCCGCCACGCGCCGCCGTAATCGGAGTGAAAATCCGCCTCCTCCAGCCGGTCGACCAGATGATCGTGCTGACGGCGGTATTCGATAAGGTCGCGGATGGTGCCGATCTTCAGCCGATGCTGCCGCGCGAAACGGACCAGATCGTCCATGCGCGCCATCGACCCGTCGTCGTTCATGATTTCGCAGATCACGCCGGACGGGTTGAGGCCCGCCAGCCGTGCGATGTCGACGGCGGCCTCCGTGTGGCCGGCGCGGACGAGCACGCCGCCCTCCCGCGCCATCAACGGAAACACGTGGCCGGGCGTCACGATGTCGTCAGGGCCGCGCGCGCTGTCGATCGCCACGGAGATCGTGCGCGCCCGGTCGGCAACGCTGATGCCGGTGGAGATGCCCTCCCGCGCCTCGATCGATGTCGTGAAGGCGGTTCCGTGCGCCGTGCGGTTGTCGCGGCTCATCGGCTGAAGGCCAAGCTCCGCGACGCGCTGGGGCGACAGCGCCAGACAGATCAGGCCGCGGCCGTGAACCGCCATGAAATTGATCGCGTCGGGGGTCGCCATCTGTGCCGGTATGACCAGATCGCCCTCGTTCTCGCGATCCTCGTCATCGACAAGGATGAACATCCGCCCGTTGCGCGCTTCCTCGATGATCTCGCGCGCGGATGCGAGAACCGGCTTCTGCTCATGCTGGTCGAGCACGCGCGCCAGCTTGGCCAGCGTGTCGGCGGTCGGGTTCCAGTCGGGGTCGCCCGCGTCACGCAGCGTGTTGACGTGAAGCCCGGCGAGGCGCGCCAGCCCCGCGCGCGTCATGCGGCCGGACGCGATGGTGTCGCGTACGCGCTCGACGATCTCGATGGTCATGCGGCCGGCTATCACATCGCAATGTGAGCAACAAGCCTGCGCGAAGGTTAGACTGCGGTGCCAGCCTCTCCGCGCGCGGAGGCGCCGGCAACCGAGTGCCCGGTCTTCAGCACCACCTTGGTCCACTCGTTCTGGTTGTCGCGGAACTGGCGATAACCTTCCGCCGCTTCCTCGAGCGGAAGACGGTGCGAAATCAGGAACGTCGTGTCGAGCGCGCCGTCCTCGATCCTGGCGAGCAGATCCTTGATGTAGCGGTGGACGTGAGTTTGACCTGTGCGGATCTGCAGACCCTTCTCCATCATCGCGCCGGTCGGAAACTTGTCGGCGAGACCGCCATAGACGCCGGGGACCGAGACCCTGCCGCCCTTCCGGACCGCGAGGATGACTTCGCGCAGGACGTGGGCGCGGTCCGCGCCGACCCCGACCTTCTGCTTCAGGGTGTCGAACATGTTGTCGAGAGCGAAACCGTGTCCTTCCATGCCCACGGCATCGATCGCGCAGTCGACGCCGAGGCCGCCGGTCATCTCCATCAGCGCCTCGAGAACATGGCTCTCGCGGAAGTTGATCACCTCTGCGCCAAGGCCGCGCGCGAGTTCGAGACGGCGGGGATGATGGTCGATGGCGATGACCCGGGCCGCGCCCATGACGAGAGCCGACTGCACGGCGAACAGGCCGACCGGACCGCAGCCCCACACCGCGACCGTGTCTTCCGGCTCGATCTGTGCGTTGTCGGCTGCCATCCACCCGGTCGGCAGGATGTCGCTGAGGAACAGGACGCGATCGTCATCGAGGTGGTCCGGAACCACCAGAGGGCCGACGTCCGAGAACGGCACCCGGACATACTCCGCCTGACCGCCGGCGTACCCGCCGGTGAGGTGCGAATAGCCGAAGATGCCGGCCATGGCATGCCCGTAAAGCAGCTCGGTTGCGTCCTGCTTCTCGACGGGGTTGCTGTTGTCGCAGCAGGAAAATTCCTGCCGGTTGCAGAAGAAGCACGCACCGCAGGCGATCGGGAAGGGGACCACTACGCGCTGCCCCTTCCTCAGCGTGCTGGCGCTGCCGGTCTCCACGACCTCGCCCATGAATTCGTGGCCGAGGATGTCTCCCGCCTGCATGCCGGGTATGACGCCGTTGTACAGATGCAGATCGCTGCCGCAAATCGCGGTCGATGTGACCCTGATGATCGCGTCGCGCGGATTGACGATCTCTGGATCGTCCACGGTCTCGACCCGCACGTCGTGCGTTCCGTGCCAGGTGAGGGCGCGCATCAGTGGTTCTCCTGCTTGGCGGCGCGGGTCTCGTCCCTGCGCCGTGCCGAGGTGGCGATCTCACCGGTTTCGAGCAGCATCTTGAGCCGCTTCAGATCGTGGCGTGCCTGCACGGCCGGCTCGCGCTGGAACAGCTTGGCGATCAGCCGTCCCGCCTCGCCCGCCGGGGGCTTGTAGGCGATGATCAGCTGCACCTGCGTTCCGCGGTCGCCCGGCGCCTCGCGCAGCTTGAGGCGTCCCTCCGTGCGGATCTGCGACCCGTCCACGGAACGCCAGGCGATGAGCTCGTCCTGCTCTTCGCGGACGATCTCCGTCTCCACCTCGAACACCCGGTCGAGCGGTCCGCGGATCTTCCACACGTTGCGCCCGTCACCCTTCGGCTCGACAGCCTCGAGATTCTCCATGAAGGTCGGCAGGTTCTGGAAATCGCGGAAGAACCGGAAGATCTCGCTCCGCGGCTTGTTGATCGTTACCGACCGGCCGGTGACGGCGTACTCTCCGAACCCGCGCCGAGCGGTGTAGCCCGGGGCGCTGTCGGGATGCTCATGCCGCCGCTTGTCCCGCCCCATCAGCAAGGCGCCTAAAGCCAAGCCTCCGAGCGCCAGCCCGGCTCCCGCCAGTGTTGCCGCCACGCCCGCCTGTCTCGTGTTCATCATCGCACCTTCCGCTGCGTCGTGCCTCTACAAGCGGGAGAGGCCGACAATGTTCCGGCGCACGAGCGCGAAAGGGCGGAGCAGGCCCGCATCCCGGACCACGGCGCGCCGATGTGCCGCAGCGCCGGTTGCGTGTCAGGCCATGATTAAGGTGGATGGTGGACGCACTAGGGCTCGAACCTAGGACCCGCTGATTAAGAGTCAGCTGCTCTACCAACTGAGCTATGCGTCCATAGACGGCGTAAAATCGACTCGTCCGCGAGCGCGTATAGCGGGCGGGCGGCAAAAGGGAAGAGGCTGTCCGCAGGGCGTCAGGAAAGACCGCGCGGAGAGACGCGGGTGTTCCAGCGGTGGACCATCAGCAGCAGGCCGATGCAGATCATGACCGTCAGCAGCGCCGATCCGCCATGGCTGAGGAACGGCAGGGGGATGCCCACGACGGGCGCAAACCCCATGACCATCAGCAGGTTGACGGCGATGTAGAAGAAAATGGTCGCCACCGCGCCCGCCGCAATCAGGCGCCCGAGGCGATCCTCGCTCGAGAGGGCGACGGCAAAGCCCCAGCGCAGGATCAGCAGATACATCAGCAGGACGAACAGGCCTCCCGCGAGCCCCCATTCTTCGGCCATGGTTGCGAACACGAAATCGGTGTGCGGTTCCGGCAGGTAGTTGAGATGGCTCTGTGTGCCATTGCCGAACCCCTTGCCGAACCACCCGCCCGAACCGATCGCGATCTTGGACTGCGTGATGTGGTACCCCGCGCCCAGCGGATCAGCGCCGGGGTCGAAGAGGGTGGTGATCCGCCGTTGCTGGTAATCCTGCAGCAGGAAGAAAAAGGCGAGCGGAACGACCAGCGCGCCCGCCGCTCCCGCGCCGACGAACCAGCGCAGCGGCAGGCCGGCGAAGAACATGACCAGTCCGCCGCCGAACAGAATGGCCAGGGCGGTTCCCAGGTCCGGCTGGGTGAGCACGAGCATCACGGGCAGACCGATCATCACCAGCGGCGGAACGAGCGCCCGCCAGGTGTTCACCATCCCGACCGGCAGCGTCTCGAAGAACCGTGCCAGCACGACCACGATGGCGGCCTTCATCAGTTCCGAAGGCTGGAGCACGAGAGGACCGATGTTGATCCAGCGCTGGCTCCCGCCGCCGATCGCGCCCATGGCCTCCACCACCACCAGAAGCAGCAGCACGGCGACATAGGCCGGATAGGCGACAAGCCTCACGAAGCGGCGCGTCATGAACGAAAGGGCCAGCGCGACCAGCACGAACACGCCGAAACGGACGAGGTGTGAGGATGCATACGGGGTCATGGAACCGCCAGCGGCCGAGTGAAGCACGGCCGCCCCGAACAGCACGAGGAGAAGCAGCGGCACGAACAGCGACCACGGCTGGCGGCTGATCGGCTCGGGCACGATCCGGTTCATGGCTCCTCCACGAGCCCGGCAGCGGCGGATCCTGCGGCGGCGGCCGCGCTCCCGGTCGGAGCCGGCATGGTCGTCCCCGCCGGGGGCGCGGGGAGGCGCGACTCGGCCGATACGGGATCGACAGCCGCGGCCGCGTGGACGCGCGGCGCCGGCACGCTCTGGCCGGCCGCGGCCGCATACGCGCGGTACTGGGCGGCGAGGCGTTCCTGGGCTGTCCCGCCCCACTGCTTCTCGAGCGCCAGCAGCGCGTCCATGCCTTTCTGCGGGTCGAACAGATAGGTCATGACGTCGCGGGCGATGGGGTAGGCGGCGCCCGATCCGCCTCCATGCTCGATGACCACCGCACCTGCGTAGATCGGCTTGTCGAACGGTGCGAAGAAGATGAACAGGCCGTGGTCACGGTATTTCCACGGGCCGCTGCGCCCGTCCGAGATGTTCAGTCCGACCACCTGTGCCGTGCCGGTCTTGCCGGCCATGAGGACGTTGTCGAGCGGCAGCCGTCCGCGTCCGGCCGTCCCCGGTCCGTTGACGACGTCGCTCATCGCCTGCCGGATATACATCTTGTCCTGCTCGGACACGCCCATCGGAGCAAAGCGCGGCACGGTGTCCGAATACTCCAGGCGCGGCATGACCATTTCGGATGTCGCCAGCCGCGCGGCCATCACGGCAAGCTGGAGCGGGTTGGAGAGCATGTAGCCTTGCCCGATGGTCGCATTCACCGTGTCGAAGGGCTGCCACGGCTGCTTGAAGCGGCGCAGCTTCCAGGCGGGATCGGGAACGGTGCCGTAGAACTGCGTGGTGACCGGAAGATCAAACTTCTCGCCCATGCCGTAGCGGCGCGCCATCGCGCTGATCGGGTCCATGCCGATCGCCTGCGCGAAGTGATAGAAATACACGTCGCAGCTCTGGTACACGCCCTTGGCCATGTCGACCTGGCCATGGCCGCCGCGCTTCCAGCAGCGGAACACCCGGTTGCCGACGCGCAGGCCGCCGCCGCAGAACACCGTCTGTTCCGGCCGCAATCCCTGCTCCAGAAACGCCATCGACACCATCGGCTTCACCGTCGAGCCGGGCGGATAGAGCCCCTGCAGCACCTTGTTGCGCAAAGGCACGCGCTCATTCTCGCGCAGCATCGCGTATTCGATCCGGCCGATCCCGGCCGAAAAGCTGTTCGGGTCGAAGGACGGCATCGACGCCATGCACAGCAGGTCGCCCGTGCGGCAGTCCATGACCACCACCGATCCGCTCTCCAGTCCGATGCGGCGGGCGGCGTAATCCTGCAGCGGGCCGTCGATGGTGAGCTTCACCGGCGCGCCCTGCACATCCTCGCGCGTCGACAGGTCGCGAACGATCCGCCCCGAGGCGGTGACTTCCACGCGCCGGGCGCCGGGCACCCCGCGCAGGCGCTGCTCGAACACCTTCTCGAGCCCGTCCTTGCCGATCTTGAACCCCGGCGTGACGAGCAGTGGGTTGCGTTCCTTCTCGTAATCCTCGCGCGAGGCGGGCCCGACATAGCCGAGCAGATGGCCGACGCTGGGCCCGGTCGGAAAGTAGCGGGAGAACCCGCGCTGCGGCACCACCCCGTCAAGTTCGGGCAGGCGCACGCTGATGGCGGCGAACTGGTCGTAGGTCAGTCCCTGCGCGACTTCGACCGCCTGGAAGCCGCGCGCCTCGTCCATGCGCTGCAGCAGGTCGGCGCGGTCGGCCGCCGTCAGGCCGAGCACGTCGCTCAGCAGGCTGATCGCGCCTTCCCTGTCGGTCAGCCGTTCGGGGATGACGTCGACGCGGAAATCGGCCCGGTTGGAGGCAAGGGGAAGATCGTTGCGGTCGAGGATCCACCCGCGTCGCGGCGGGATCAGCGACAGGTTGACGCGGTTGCTCTCGGATTCCAGCTGGTAGCGCTCGTTCTCGAACACCGCGAGGTAGGTCATGCGCGCGGCGATGAGGACGCCGATGCCGCCCTGGAACGCGGCCAGCATCGCCGTGCGGCGGTCGAACCGGTCGCGCAGCGTCGCGGCCGTGATCAGCTCGCGCGGGCGCCGCCGCCTCATCATGCGCGCCGCCAGCGGCGCAGGCGCAGCCGGTCGAGAAAGGACACAAGACGCGCGGTCACAGGAACGGCAAGGATCGTCAGAACGAGTTGCGGCACCATGGCGACGAGAAGGGGCGGGCGCAGAATGGCTCCGGACAGGATCATGCCGGCGCCAAGATAGCAGATCAGCACGATGGCGGCGACGAGCCAGTCATGGGCAAAGCTGCGCCACGGGAAGCGGCGCTCCACAATCTCGAGCACGAGCATGGCCAGCGACCAGCTCATGATGGCGAAGCCGAACGGCTGGCCGCTGTACAGATCGTCCACGAGGCCGAGCGGCAGGCCCGACCATACCGGCAGCAATCCCGGACGGACGAGGCGCCAGGACAGGAACAGCAGGAAACCCGTGGGCGGCACCAGCGGCAGGGCTGTGGCGATGACCAGCGTGGGGACCATGGATGCGGCGATGACGCTCAGCCAGGGAACAAGGGTCGCCACCGCGACGGAATGGCGCCGCTCGATGGCACCCCGTGACGGTATGCGGCGGACGGAGGGTTCAGCGCGCTCCATCAGTCACCCGCCACGGGCGCCTCGACCTCGGCAAGCGCGGAGGCGGCTTCGGGCTTGAAGATCGGCTGCACCGCGACGAAGTCCGACACCGCCGGATCGCTGATCACCCGGGCGAGCGCGCCGTCGTCGGTCACCGTCTCGACGATGGCCACGGCGATGCCGGGCGTGAAGTAGCCGCCGGCGCCGCTGGTGACGAACACGTCACCCCTCTTGAGCGGGTTGAGACCCAGATTGATCAGCCTGATCCGCAGCAGGCTGTCGCCGCGCCCCTGCGCCATGGCCGTGCCTTCGCCGGTCACCAGCCGCACCGGAACCGCGCTTTCGGTGTCGGTGAGCAGCAGGACTCGCGCGCTGTCCCGCCCGGTTTCCAGCACCCGGCCCAGCAATCCGCGCGCCGTGCGCACCGCCATGCCGGGTTCCACCCCTTGGTCGGCGCCCACGCCGATGAAGCCGAACCGGCGCACGCTGGCGGCTGTCGATCCGATCATCCGGGTGATGGCGATGGGCGGCGCCTCGCTCTCCCGCAGTGCGATAAGGGAGCGCAGCCGGGCGTTCTCGCTGCGGACCGCCTCCGCCTCGGCAAGGCGGATCCGCGCGATTTCCACCTCGCGCCGCAGCCGCGCGTTCTGTGTTCCGGCGGCGTAATACCCGGACACGGCGTCGGCGACGGCCAGAACCCCCGTGCGCATGGTTGCAACGACACCGGTGAGCGGGCTGATGGCATCGGTGGCAATGCCCCGCGCGTCCGCGAACAGCAGGGGCCGAAGCAGCGATGCGAGGATCAGCGCCGCACCCAGCAGCGCGCCCACAACGGTGAGCGCGTAGCCGGTGAACAGGGACATGCGCGCCCGCTTGGAACTGCTGGATACCCGTGAACTGACAGGCACTCTGCCCAACCCTTGTCTGCAACAGGACCGGACCGTCGCGCGGCCCGGCCGCCTCCTCAACCGGAAGTCCGTCCCGCCCCGGTCCAGCCGGCGGGGCAGGGAACGCCTAGGCGGTCATCAGCACACCGCGATAGATCGGATCCTCCATCGCCCGCCCGGTGCCGAGCGCGACGCAGCTGAGCGGGTCCTCCGCGACGCTGACGGGCAGTCCCGTTTCCTCCCGCAGGAACTCGTCGAGACCGCTGATCAGCGCGCCGCCGCCGGTCAGCACGATGCCCTGATCGACGATGTCGGCGGCCAATTCCGGAGCCGTGTTCTCGAGCGCGATCCGCACGCCCTCGACAATGGCGCCGATCGGCTCGCTCATCGCTTCGGCGATGTGTCCCTGGTTGATGGTGATTTCCTTGGGCACGCCGTTGACCAGATCACGCCCCTTGAGCGTGATCTGCTCGCCGATGCCGTCTGCGGGCGCGCGGGCGATGCCATAGTCCTTCTTGATCCGCTCGGCCGTCGCGTCGCCGATCAGCAGGTTGTGGTGCCGGCGGACATAGGAGACGATGGCTTCGTCCATCTTGTCGCCTCCGGTGCGCACCGACGTGGTGTAGGCGAGGCCGCGCAGCGACAGCACCGCCACTTCGGTCGTGCCGCCGCCGATGTCGACGACCATGGAGCCGACCGGTTCGGTGACCGGCATGTCCGCCCCGATCGCCGCCGCCATCGGCTCGAGGATGAGGTAGACCTGCGTCGCACCCGCGTTCGACGCGGCGTCGCGGATGGCACGTTTCTCCACCGAGGTCGAACCCGACGGCACGCAGATGGTGATCTCGGGATAGCGCAGCAGGCTCTTGCGACCGTGGACCTTGCGGATGAAATGCTTGATCATCTCCTCCGCCACTTCGAGATCGGCGATCACGCCGTCGCGCAAGGGGCGGATCGCCTCGATGCTGTCCGGAGTCTTGCCCATCATCATCTTGGCGTCGTCGCCGACGGCCTTCACGCGCTTGACGCCGTTGATCGTCTCGAGCGCAACCACGCTCGGCTCGTTGAGCACGATTCCCTGATCCTGCACATAGACGAGCGTGTTGGCCGTGCCGAGATCGATGGCGATGTTCTGCGTGCCGAATTTCAACAGATTGGAGAAGAAGCCCATGGAAGGAGAGGTCCGTGCTGCGAGGTTGGCCGGAGCCGGGGCGGGAGTGACGAGCGACACCCACGCACGGCTCGGGGCTGTTGACGAACCTGTCCTCTAAAGAGACGTGGTGAAAATATCCAAAATTATCTTCCCTGCGGGTCATTTTTTCACAGGCGCGAGGGGGTCGGCCATCGCCCGGTCCGGCCGGTTCGCCTACACCATGCGCCATGTCGCTCATCCGCCGCCTGCCTGAGCATCTCATCAACTGCATCGCCGCCGGAGAAGTCGTCGAACGGCCTGCCGCGGCGCTGAAGGAGCTGGTGGAGAACGCCGTCGATGCCGGCGCGCGGACCATCGACATCGCCCTGGGCGAGGGCGGCCTGTCGCGCCTCGAGGTGGTGGACGACGGCTGCGGCATGGACCCGGACAGCATCGCCATGGCGTTCGAGCGCCACGCCACCTCCAAGCTGGCGCACGACCGGATCGAGCTTGTCGAAACACTGGGCTTTCGCGGCGAGGCTCTGCCCTCGATTGCCAGCGTCGCACGGGTCGAGATCTCCAGCCGGCCGCCTTCGGCCGGGGGCGGGTGGTTGCACACCGTCGATCACGGCGTCACCGTGGAGCGGCGGCCGGTGGGCACACCCCCGGGGACGCGGGTGCTCGTGACCAGCCTGTTCGCGCAGGCACCCGTGCGGCGGCAGTTCCTGCGCTCCGCCCGCAGCGAGTATGCGGCCTGTCTCGACGTTGTTCGCCGCATGGCGCTTGCGCGACCGGAGATCGGTTTCTCGCTGACCAGCGACTCGCGCCGCGTGTTCCGGGTGGCAGGGGGAGAGACGCTTGCGGAGCGCGCGGCGCGGCTGCTCGCGCGCGCGCTGGCGGAGGACGCCGTTCCCGTGGCGCTGAACCGGGGCAAGGTGGAGGTGAGGGGGCTGGCCGGCCTGCCGACGTTCAACCGCGGGATCGCCGATCACCAGTACGTGTTCGTGAACGGGCGGCCAGTGAAGGACCGGCTGCTCGCCGGAGCCATCCGCGGCGCCTATGCCGGGCTCGTCCCCCGCGACCGGCACGCGGTGCTGGTGCTGTTCGTCACCCTCCCGCCCGAGGAGGTCGACGTGAATGTTCATCCGGCCAAGACGCAGGTCCGGTTCCGCGATCCTGAACAAGTGCGCGGCCTTATCGTCTCCGGCCTGCGCGAGGCGCTGGCGACAGGCGACCGCAGAAGCGCGGCACCGTCGGGACTGACGGCCCACGCCCGCTGGATGCCGGCGCCTGCGGATTGCGTCCCCGAGGGCACCGCCCATTCCGCGCTGCGCGAGGAACGCCTGCCGTGGGACGATGGTGCCGCCCAGCCGCGCCTTCCGGTCGAGGCTGCGCCGATGGGCCGCGCCGACACCCCAGAACACGCGCCAGCCGCCGTTTCCGCCGAACACCCTCTTGGCGTGGCGCGCGGTCAGGTGGCGGACACGTTCATCATCGCCGAGGCGGCGGACGGGCTTGTCATCGTGGACCAGCACGCCGCCCACGAGCGGCTGGTCCTTGAACAGTTGCGCGCAGCGGGCGCGATGGAGGCGCTCGCCCGTTCGCAGACGCTGCTCATGCCGGTCGTCGTCGAGTTGCACGAGAACGAGTGCGACCGGCTGGAGGCGCGCGCAGACAGCTTCGCCCGGCTGGGCCTCCAGCTGGAGCGGTTCGGCCCGTCGGCCGTGCTCGTGCGCGGCATGCCGCATGCGCTTGCCGGCGCCGACCCGTCCGCGCTGGTGCGGGACCTGGCCGACAGCATTGCGCGCGAGGATGACGATCTTGCTCTTTCGGAGCGGCTGGAGCATGTGCTGGCCACCATGGCGTGTCACGGGTCCGTCCGCGCGGGGCGCAGCCTGACCGTCGCGGAGATGAACGCGATGCTGCGCACGATGGAGCGGACGCCGCGCTCGGGCCAGTGCAATCACGGGCGCCCGACCTGGGTGAAGTTGAGGATGCAGGACGTGTTCAAACTGTTCGAGCGGCGATGAGAGCGGCCGCGCTTGCCGGATGCGCCCTGTTGGCCGCATGTTCGGGCGCAAGCCCGCCGCAGGAGCAGGACGCCGAGGATGAACGCGCCATCGCCGCCGTGCGCGATGCGCAGCGCCCGCCTCCCGAGCCGCTCGACCTGCAGCCGATCACCTTTGCCGACATCGAGCGAGAGGATCTGTTCGGAGCCGGATGCGTCTTCATGCCCGACGGGAGCACCCGGACCCTTGCCCTTGCGCAGGTCGACAGGGGCGCGCTCAAGCTGGACGGGCGCGTCGTCCGCTTCGCGCCGGATGCGGGCAGCAGCGAGCATCCCTATGGCACACGCGCCCGCTACACCGGCCCGGCGCACAGCTTCCGCTTGACCATCGCCTCCGATGCCGGCCGGCAGAGCGGCTACGAGACGACCGACTATCCCGGCGAGCTCGAGGTGAGGGATCGCTACGACCGCGTCCTCATGCAGATGGCCGGGCGCGTGCAGTGCGGCGCCTGAGGCGGCGCTCAGTCCTCTGGCGCCTACGGATCCCGCACGCGGATCAGCCCGGTGGACACCATCTCCATCACCGTCTCTCCGTTCTGGTTCAGCACCGACAGGCGCGAGCGGTAAAGACCCATGTCGGGCCGCGACTGGCTCCGGCGCTTGTCGAGCACCTCGGATTCGCAGCGCAGCGTGTCGCCGGGATAGACCGGCTTGAGCCAGCGGAGCTGCTCGACGCCGGGCGAGCCAAGCCCGGCCTGCTGCCGGTCGGCCATCCGTTCGACGAGCATCCGCATGGTCATGGCGCAGGTATGCCAGCCGCTCGCCGACAGCCGGCCGAAATGAGTCGCCGCCGCCGCTTCGTCGTCGAGATGAAAGGGCTGGGGATCGTAAGCGGTGGCAAAGGCGATCACCTCGTCACGGGTCACGGCGTAGGAGCCGAAACGGTCACGCGACCCCACCTCGATGTCCTCGTAATGCTGCATGGCGGTGCTCCTAGTCTGCCTGCTTTCCCGGCCGGGGAAGCCGGTCCGTGTCAAGGTCGGGCACGATCCGGTAGCGGGCGAGGATGAGGCTGAAGACGCCGAAGACCATCAGTCCCAGCGCAAGGGCGACGAAGGCGATGTCGATGCCCGAGAGGCTTCGCAGCGCCTCGCCGAGCGTCAGCACTTCGCTGGTCCCTGCGTCCATGAAGCCGATCCGCACGAGTGACCAGCCGATGATGACGAACACGATGGTGCGAGCCGCATAGCCGATCGCGCCGAACACCCGCGTGTGCCGCGGAGCGTCGCCGGCGACGAATTGCATGAATGACCCCGTCATCGCCTCGCGCGCCTGCGCGGCGGCCGCGCCGAAGAAGGCGAGACCGAGCACGCCGATGGCCGTGTTGCCGAGCGGCATCGAACTGGCGGTGGCCGCGGCGTCGGCGGCGCCGTTTCCATCGGTTCCGGAGCCGCTGGCGAAGGTCCACGCCGTGTAGGCAAGAGCGAAGTGCCCGACCGCGCTGCCGAGATGGCCGAGCCGCTTCGCCCAGCCTTTCGCATCGGATCCGCTGTTCTCGATGTCGAAGAAAGGAGATGCAAGCCGGAACAGGGCATAGCCGACCAGTCCGACCACGAGCAGCAGCAGGAGCGGACGCCCCAGCGGCGCTTCCTCGATGGCGGCAAAGATGCCGTCGGTCCCCTGCGCGATGTGACGGGCGCTGAACAGCGCGATGCCGCCGAGGACGATGTACAGCACGGCGCGGGCGAAGAACCCGGCACGGACCAGCGCCTCGAACCGCGTGCCGCTTCTCTTCATCGCCCGCTCTCCGCGTCCGTCCGCCCGATCCTCACTGCGCGCGGGTCCGCTCACACGTTGAACTTGAACAGCATGACGTCGCCATCCTTCACCACGTAATCCTTGCCTTCCTGACGCAGCTTGCCGGCATCGCGTGCGCCCGCTTCGCCGTTCAGGGCGACATAGTCCTCGTAGGCGATGGTCTCGGCGCGGATGAAGCCGCGTTCGAAGTCGGAATGGATGACGCCCGCGGCCTGGGGCGCCTTTGATCCTTCGGCGAAGGTCCACGCCCGCGCTTCCTTGGGGCCGGCGGTGAAGAAGGTCTTCAGCCCGAGCAGCTTGTAGCCGGCGCGGATGACCCGCGACAGGCCGCTCTCCTCCAGTCCCATTTCGGCGAGAAACTCTGCCCGTTCTTGGGGCGGCATGGCGACCAGTTCCGCCTCGATTGCGGCGGAGACGATGACCGCCTCCGCGCCTTCGGCCGCGGCCTTGGCGAACACCTGCCTGCTGAAGTCGTTGCCTTCGGCCACGTCGCCTTCGGACACGTTGCAGACATACAGCACCGGCTTGGCGGTCAGCAGCTGCGCCTGGGCGAACAGCCGCGCCTCTTCCTCGTCCCTAGGCTCGGTCAGCCGCGCAGGCTTGCCGTCGCGCAGGAGATCCAGCGCCTGCCCCAGCACGCTGACCAGCGCCTTGGCCTCCTTGTCCCCGCCGGTCGCGCGGCGGCGGGCGTTCTCCACCCGCCGCTCAAGGCTGTCCATGTCCGCGAGCAGCAGCTCGGTCTCCACCACCTCCGCGTCGGCGACCGGATCGACACGGTTGGCGACGTGCTGGATGTCGTCGTCCTCGAAACAGCGCAGCACGTGAATGATGGCGTCAACCTCGCGGATGTTGCCAAGGAACTGGTTGCCGAGGCCTTCGCCCTTGGAGGCGCCTTTCACCAGCCCGGCGATGTCGACGAAGCCGAGTTGCGTCGGTATGACCTTGGCCGATTTGGCGATTGCGGCAATGCGTTCGAGCCGTTCATCGGGCACCGCGACCTGTCCGACATTCGGCTCGATCGTGCAGAAGGGATAATTGGCCGCCTGCGCCGCCTGCGTCTCGGTCAAGGCGTTGAACAGAGTCGACTTGCCGACGTTCGGCAGTCCCACGATCCCGCATCTGAACCCCATCTCGTTCCTTCTGCCTTCCCGGTCATGCTGCGCCGCCCGCTCGCGCGTGCCTGTGTGTCAGGACACTGTTGGCGGATGGCTGGGTGCGCGGCGTGCCGTAGCCGCGGAATAGCGGTCCCGCCAGCCTGTCAGACTCCGTGCACTGCGCGGATTGCGGGGCCGATGGCGGGCGAGCCGCCAAGCCATTCCACCTGGATGCGCGCCGAGACCTCGTTGATGGCCGTCTGCGGAACAGTGCCGGCGCTGACCGGCGTGCGCAGCGGACGCGAACCCGCAGGCATGGCAATGATGCTGGCGATGGCGCGCGGCACGTCCATCGGGTCGGCGGTGCGCCCCGAACCGTCCTCGGTGCCCATGCGCTCGACGACTTGCCAATACCCGTCGGCGTGACGAGGCTCGATCCGTTCGCGCAAGGCACCGGTGTAACGGTTGCGGTTGCGCCACACATCCGTCGGATAGCCGCCGGGCTGCACGATGGCGACCTCGATCCCGTGCATGGCGACTTCGTAGGCCAGGGCTTCGCTCATTGCTTCCAGGGCAAACTTGGTGGCGGAGTAGTGGCCGCTGAACGGCGCGATGACCCGGCCGAGCTGGCTCGAAATGGGGATGATGAGGCCCCGCCGTCGCGCCCGCATGGCCGGAAGGACGGCGCGGGCGAGCCGATGGCAGCCATACACGTTCGTGTCGAAGGCGAGTTTCGTCGCCTCCATGTCCTGCACTTCGACCGGGCCGGAGATGCCGATGCCAGCGTTGTTGACCAGCACGTCCAGCGCCCCGCCGGCGAGCCGTTCGGCCTCCGCCACCGCCGCGGCGACCTGCTCGTCGCTGGTCACGTCGAGGTCGAGAACGGTGATGTCGAGCCCGTCACGCGCCGCGAGCGCGCGCAGCGTGTCCGCCTCGGGTCGGGGCAGGCCGCGCATGGTGGCGAACACCTTTGCGCCCAGCCTTGCATAGTGCTCCGCGCCAAGACGCCCGAAGCCGGAGGAGCAACCGGTGATCAGGATCGAAGTGCCCTTGAGGTCCGGCTGCCCCTCCGACCAGGGCGCGCCGGCGAAGGCGGCATGGGCGGTGGCAAGCGACCCGGCGGCTGCGGCCCCGGCGAGCAGGCTGCGGCGGCTGACTTTCGGCAAGACTGGTCTCCTTTTTGGATGATCCTACGCCGGTGAAGCCCGCCCGCACAACCTGAGGAGGGATCATTCGTCCTGGAGCCGCCGCGACACCTCGCTCATGAACCGGGCATCGTCGCCCGCCGCCAGCCAGGGCGCCTCCGCGGCGATGGCCGCCAGCATGTCTGTCAGCGCGTCGATCTCGCCCCGGGCATAGTTCCCGAGGACGTGTCCGGTGACGCGCTCCTTGCTTCCCGGATGGCCGATGCCGATGCGCACCCGCCTGAACTCTGGCCCGAGATGCTGGTCGATCGACCGCAGGCCGTTGTGGCCGGCGAGACCGCCCCCGACGCGGACCTTGACCTTGCCGGGGGCCAGATCAAGCTCGTCGTGAAAAACGGTAAGGGCGTCCACCGGCAGTTTGTAGAACCGCAACGCCTCGGCCACGGCACGGCCGGACTCGTTCATGAAGGTGGCCGGCTTGAGCAGGACAATGCGGACATCTGCGATCCGTCCCTCCTGTACCCAGCCGGCAAATTTCTTCTGCACCGGCCCGAATGCGTGCATCTCCGCGATCACGTCACAGGCCATGAAGCCGACATTGTGGCGGTTCAGAGCATAGCGCGGACCCGGATTGCCCAGACCGGCCCAGATCTGCATGAGGATGCCTCACATTGAACGCGGCGCCGCCGCGGTGGGTTGCCGTTGACCGGTTAGCAGGGCGGGGGGGGCGGCGCCGGCCGGCGAACGGCCGCGCGCCACCCTACTGGAAGGTTGAAGCCCGGCTCAGCCCTGTTCGCCCTCGACCGCAGCGGCTTCGTCAGCACCGCTCTCGGCATCGCTGCTCTTGAGCGCCGAGGGAGCGACCAGCGTGGCGATGGTGAAGTCGCGATCGGTGATGGCGCTGCTCGTTCCTTCAGGAAGCGTGACGTCGCTGATGTGGATCGAGTCGCCAACGTCGCGGCCGGTGACGTCGATCGTCACTTCGGCCGGGATGTTGTCCGCGCTGCAGATCAGCTGCACCTCGTGCCGCACGATGTTGAGCACGCCGCCCTTCTTGAGCCCCGGCGATGCGTCCTCGTTCACGAACACCACGGGCACGGCCACCTCGATCTGCGCGTCGCCCGACAGGCGGAAGAAATCGACATGGAGCGGCCGGTCCTTGACCGGATGAAGAGCGACGTCCTTGGGGATGGTGCGGATGGTTTCACCGCCCAGAGCGATCTCCACGACCGAGTTCATGAAATGGCCGGTGTTCAGCTGGCGGACCAGTTCCTTTTCCTCGACATGGATCGCGCGGGGTTCCTCCCGGCCGCCGTAGATCACGGCGGGGACGCGGCCTTCGCGGCGCAGTGCGCGGGAGGCTCCCTTGCCTGCCCGCTCGCGCGCCTCGGCCGGCAAGCTCAGAGCGTCGCTCATCGTCTTTACCTTTCGAATGCTTGATTGCTGTCAGCCATGCCGCTCCGCCTCCAGGGATGACCAGAACGGCACGCCCCGGCGCCCTACCTGCCGGCGGCGCCGTTGGCAAGGCGAGGGCAGGAAGGCGCGTTCAGCGCGGCGCCACCACCCGGCGCTGCTTCAGAATGTCCTGCACGCTGTTCTGCCCGGCGAGATGCCCAGCGCCGACGGCCATGAACACGACTCCCGGCTGCTCGAGGCGGGCGGCGATCCAGTCGGCCCAGTTGCGGTTGCGGGCATACAGAAGGCGCTCGGCAAGGTCGCTGTTCTGCTGAAGCGATTCGTTCATGATCGCCGCCAGACCGTCGGCGTCGCCCGCGGTCCATGCCGCGACCATGCGGTCCAGCATCGGCCTGATGTCGTCGGCCTGCTGCGCCACCTCGATGAGATAGGCGATCTGCGCGTCCTGCGGCATGGAGTCGAAGACGTTGATCTGGAATTCGACCGTCTCGAGAGCGGCGCGCTGGATGTGCGGGCCGGCCTGCGCCTCCAGCACCTTCTCGACGCCGCTGTCGGGGGTGTAGCCCTGCTGCACCAGCGGCAGGAGAGACAGGGTCATCGCCGCCATCCAGGGCTTGAACTGGTCGAAGGCGGCGGCCGGAATGCCCAGCTTCTGCAGCGCCCCTTCGTACGCCACGCGCTGCTCGTCAGTGAGCAGGCCGCGCAAGGTCTGCCCCTGAGGCAGCATGCCGCGGGCCATCATCTGCTGCTGCATGGCGGCGTCGGTCATTTCGGACGAAAGGATCTCGGTGACCATGACGTCCGAGGACGCGAGCGCATCGCGGATCGCCGGGGTCATCCACTGCGCCGTCGTCGGGAGCAGGTGCACGGTCCCGAAGAGAAAGATGGTCGTGTCCGCGTCCGCCACCTTCCACAAGGCGGGGCCGGTGGTCTGCACCCGCTCCACCGCCGCGCCCGCCGGCGCCGGTCGGACAGTGGTGCCTGTGGCACGCTGATCGACGGTGGACGCGGTGCAACCCTGAAGCGAGACGATCAGGGCTGCGCCTGCGAGCAACGACGTGATTCTCTTCATGTTCAAACTCCTCGGGGGAAGGGGCAACGAAAGAACGCTTACCTGAGGCCCAGCTTGCGCAGGAAGTAAGCCAGAAACATGACGGCGGTCGTGCCGCCCCACAGCAGCCAGTTGTTCACTGGCGGAGCGAGGCCGAACTGATGCAGGCTGTTCCAGATGGAAAACCCGCGAAGAAGACGGAAAAGCCGATCAATCCCGCCCACAGGTTGTCCAGCAGGTCGAGTTCATCGACACGGCGCAGGTAATCGCGGGTGAACCAGGTGAAGGCAAGCAGGAAGGCCGCTGTCGTGCCATAGATCAGTCCGCGTGGCAGAGTGCCCTGTGCCACCAGCGCGCCAAGATATCCGCTCGCCATGCCTGCCACCAAGGCGACAGCGAAGGCCAGCAGGCAATAGCGGGCGAATTTTCGCCGCCGCGATCGCAGCCGTTCTTCTCCGGTCGGTGGCGTCATGTCAGTGGCCGTCATCGAAAATCTCCTCAATCGGCAGGTCGAACAGGCGCGCGATGCGGAAAGCGAGGGGCAGGGACGGGTCGTGCTTCCCCGTCTCGATCGCGTTCACCGCCTGTCGCGACACGTCGAGCCGGCCGGCAAGTTCTGCCTGGCTCCAGTTGCGTTCTGCGCGCAGCACCTTGAGCCGGTTTTTCAAGCCCGGTCTCTCAGCCACGTCGCGAGAAAACCCACGAAGAAGGCGAACATGGCGAGCGGCGTCGCGATGTCGGGCCAGTCGCGCGTCTTGGCTGCACCGCGCAGCCCGTCAATAAGACCCTCCAACGCCGGGGCGAGGAGGAACGCCACGACGAGAACCGCAAACGAGAACGAGGTTCCCGCCACCCACAGCCGCTGGATATATTCATCTCGCAACTTCCTGCGCAGCAATATGAACAGGCTGACGAGGAGCATTCCGACCGGCAGGCCTTTGAGTACGTCCGGCCAATTGAACAGTCGAGCGAGCCAGAAGAGGACGATTGCAGCCGCGCCCATCCAAGCCATGGCCATATACAGTTTCGCTCGTTTCTCAGCCGTCACAAACACCTCGTGTCAGGTTTCCATGACGTATTGTCGCGATTCGCTTACGCTGTCAAGTTTCCATGACATCGGTCTTTCGGTGTCGCCGTTGACGCCTATTGGCCCCTGCGGCATGGCGCGCGCCATGAACCGCGATCCCGCGAACAGCTTCCAGGACATGATCCTTGCCCTGCACGACTTCTGGAGCGCGCAGGGCTGCCTGATCCTCCAGCCCTACGACATGCGGATGGGGGCGGGCACGTTCCATACCGCTACCACCCTGCGGGCCCTCGGGCCGGAGCCGTGGAACGCCGCCTTCGTGCAGCCCTGCCGCCGCCCCACGGACGGCCGGTATGGCGAGAACCCGAACCGGTTGCAGCACTACTACCAGTATCAGGTCATCCTGAAGCCGAGTCCGCCGGACATTCAGGATCTCTACCTCGGCAGCCTCGAAGTGATCGGGATCGATCCGCTGAAGCATGACATCCGCTTCGTCGAGGATGACTGGGAATCCCCGACGCTCGGCGCGTGGGGACTGGGCTGGGAGGTGTGGTGCGACGGGATGGAGGTGACGCAGTTCACCTACTTCCAGCAGATGGGCGGCTTCGACTGCAAGCCGGTTTCGGGCGAACTGACCTACGGCCTCGAACGTCTCGCCATGTACATCCAGGGCGTCGACAACGTCTATGATCTCGCCTTCAACGGCCGCGGCGTGAGCTATGGCGACGTGTTTCTCGAAAACGAGCGGCAGATGTCGCGCTGGAACTTCGAGGTCGCCGACACGGATACGCTGTTCGACCAGTTCCGCAAGGCCGCCGCCGAAAGCGAGAACTGCCTTGCCAGCAACCTGCCGATCCCGGCCTACGAACAGGCAGTGGAAGCGAGCCACATCTTCAACCTGCTCCAGGCGCGCGGCGTGATCAGCGTGCAGGAACGCGCCAGCTATATGGGGCGGGTGCGCGATCTTGCCCGGGCCTCGTGCGAAGCCTATGCGGCACGGCTCGCCCCGCAATGGCAGGCAAAATACCCGGAGTGGTCGCTGTGAGCGACTTTCTCCTCGAACTGCGCTGCGAGGAAATTCCGGCGCGAATGCAGCCCGGCGCGCGGGAGGAGCTGGAACGGCTGTTCCGCCGCGAACTTCACGGTGTGGGCGTCGATGCGGGCGACGTCACCGTCTTGTCGACGCCGCGCCGTCTTGTCCTGATCGCCAGGGGATTGCCCGACGCCACCGGAGCGGTGAGCGAGGAGGTCAAGGGGCCACCCGAGGGTGCGCCCGACGCGGCGCTTGACGGGTTCTGCCGCAAGAACGGCGTCAGCAGGGACCAGCTTCAGCTCCGCGAGGTGAAGGGGCGGCCGACGTGGTTTGCCGTGATCGAGACGCCGGGCCGCGCGATGAAGGCGGTGCTGGCTGAAGCGGTTCCGGCGATGGTGCGCGACTTCGCCTGGCCCAAGTCGATGCGCTGGGGCGCGGCTTCGCTCAGCACGGCCAGCCCGCGCTGGGTCCGGCCGCTGAGCGGGATCGTCGCCATTCTGGGCGATGAACTGGTCGAATGCGAGGCGGCGGGCGTCGCCAGCAGCTGCGCGACGCTTGGCCACCGCTTCCACCATTCGGGCGCGATCACCATCGGCGGCGCGCACGACTACGCCGAAAAGCTGCGCGCCTGCCATGTCGTCGTCGATCACGAGGAGCGCGCGGCGCTGATCCGTGCCGGCGCGGCCAAGGCGGCCGCCGACGCGGGTCTGAAGCTGGTCGAGGACGAAGGGCTGGTGATCGAGAACGCCGGTCTGACCGAATGGCCGGTGCCGCTGCTCGGCCGGTTCGACGCCGCGTTTCTCGATGTTCCGCCCGAGGTGATCCAGCTCACCGCGCGGGTGAACCAGAAGTATTTCGTCTGTCAGGATGCCGGCGGGCGACTGGCCAACGCCTTCGTCTGCACCGCCAACATTGCGGCCGCGGATGGGGGCGCGGCGATCGTGGCGGGCAATGCCAGGGTGCTGGCCGCGCGGCTCGCCGATGCGCGCTTCTTCTGGGATCAGGACCGCCGCAAGACCCTGGCCGAGCATGCCGAGGGGCTGGCGCGCATCACCTTCCACGAGAAGCTGGGCACCCTCGCCGACAAGGTGGAGCGGGTGGCGAAGCTGGCCGAATGGCTGGCCAGCGACGGCATCGTTCCGGGCTGCGATCCGGCGCTGGCGCGGCAGGCGGCAGAACTGTGCAAGGCCGATCTCGTCACCGACATGGTGGGCGAATTCCCGGAACTGCAGGGCGTCATGGGCGGCCACTACGCCCGCGCGGAAGGCTTGCCCGAAGCAGTCGCGGACGCCATCCGCGACCACTACAAGCCAATCGGGCAGGGCGATGAGGTGCCCACCGCGCCGGTCACAGTGGCGGTGAGCCTCGCGGACAAGCTGGATACGCTGGCCGGGTTCTTCGCCGCCAATCTCCAGCCCACCGGCTCGAAAGATCCCTTTGCCCTTCGCCGCGCCGCCCTGAGCTTCCTCGCTCTCCTTACCACCAGCCAGATCCGGGTTCCGCTTCGCAGGCTGTTGGACAAGGCAGGAGCGGGCATGAAGCAAACGGTGCTTGAGTCGTTCCTCATCGACCGCCTCAAGGTGCAGCAGCGCGAGGCTGGCGTTCGTCATGACCTCATCGACGCGGTGTTCGCGCTCGGGAACGAGGACGACCTCGTGCGGCTTCTTGCCCGTGTGAATGCGCTGCAGGCTTTTGTCGAAACGGCGGACGGGCAGAACCTGCTCGCCGCCTACAAGCGCGCCGCCAACATCCTGAAGAAGGAAGGCTGGAGCGGGGCGCGGCCCGCCAAGGACGAGCCGCTGCGCACGGAGGGGATCGCCCGCACCGGCGAAGAGGATCCGCTCGCCCTTGTCGACGATCCCGAACTGGCCCCTGTGGTCCAGGCACAGATGCAGGCGAAGCGCGCCGCCTCGCCGTCGGCACAGCGCGAGCCGGCCGAGGAGGCTCTCGTGGCCGCGCTCGACGAGGCTGAACCCAGAGCTGTGGCGGCGGTCACGGCGGAGGATTTCACCGGCGCGATGCAGGCGCTCGCCGGTCTGCGCGCGCCGATCGACGCGTTTTTCGAGGAGGTCACCGTCAATGACCCGGATCAGGACAAGCGGGCGGCAAGGCTGGACCTGCTCGCCCGGTTCCGCGATGCCGTCGGGCGCGTGGCCGATTTCAGCCGCATCGAGGGGTAGCATGGCTTTTGTCTGGACCCTGTAACAGGCGGTCCAGGTCTCGCAGGTGCAGGGGTCGCATGGTCCAGACGGTGTACAATTTCGGCGGCGGCGCGGAGCACGGCGATCCGCGGCAGAAGGACAAGACCGTCGTCGGGGGCAAGGGAGCCAATCTGGCCGAAATGGCCAGCATTGGCCTGCCCGTGCCGCCCGGCTTCACCATCACAACGGAGGAATGTCGCCGCTTCTCCGCCTCGGGCGTGCTGCACGCGGAACTGCGCGAGGCGATCGCGGCCGCGCTGGAGCGGGTGGAAACGTCTGTCGGCCGCCGCTTCGGCGACACGGCCAATCCGTTGCTGCTGTCCGTGCGATCGGGTGCGGCGCAGTCGATGCCGGGAATGATGGACACCGTGCTCAACCTCGGTCTCAATGACGACACGGTGAGGGGACTGGCGGGCGCGTCCGCGAACGAGCGGTTTGCCTGGGACTCCTATCGGCGGTTCATCCAGATGTACGGCGACGTGGTGATGGGAGTGGACCACGGGTGCTTCGAAGAAGCGCTCGAGATCGCCAAGGAAGAACGCGGCTTCCTCAACGACACGGAGCTGGACGCCGGCGATCTGCGCGCGCTGGTCGACACCTACAAGGACATCGTCAGGCGCGAGGCGGGTGCCCCGTTCCCGCAGGATGTCCACGAACAGCTCGCCGAGGCGATCGCGGCAGTGTTCCGCAGCTGGAATTCCGAGCGGGCGCGGATCTACCGCCGCCTCAACGCGATCGCGGATGACTGCGGGACGGCCGTCAACGTTCAGGCGATGGTGTTCGGCAATCGCGGGGAAAACAGCGCCACCGGCGTGGTGTTCACCAGGGATCCCGCCACCGGGGAGCGCACCGCCTATGGTGAGTGGCTCCCGAACGCGCAGGGCGAGGACGTGGTCGCCGGCATCCGCACCCCGCAATATCTGACCCGCCGCCACCGCGAGCGGGCGGGAGCGAAAGCGCCGAGCATGGAGGAGGCGCTTCCGCGGGTGCACGCGGAACTGACCCGCTACCTTGACCTGCTCGAACGGCATTATCGCGACATGCAGGACGTCGAATTCACCGTCGAAGAGGGCGACCTCTACCTGCTCCAGACGCGCAGCGGCAAACGGACGGCGGCAGCGGCGTTGCGGATGGCCGTCGACATGGTGGCGGAGGGGCTGATCAACGAGGAGGATGCGGTCCTGCGGGTCGAGCCGATGGCCCTTGACCAGCTGCTGCACCCCACGCTCGATCCCGATGCCAGCCGGGAGGTGCTGTGCCGCGGGCTGCCGGCCTCTCCCGGAGCAGCGACGGGACGGATCGTGCTCGACGCGGCGACGGCCGAAGCGTGGGCGGCGCGCGGCGAGCATGTGCTTCTGTGCCGCACCGAAACCTCGCCGGAGGACATCGGCGGCATGCACGCGGCGCGGGGCATCCTGACCACCCGTGGCGGCATGACCAGCCATGCCGCGGTCGTGGCGCGGGGCATGGGCCGCCCCTGCGTCTGCGGGGCGTCGGACGTGGTCATCGACATGGCGGCCCGGTCGGTGACGATCGCCGGCCACAGGCTTGCGGAGGGTGACGCAATCACCATCGACGGCTCCTCGGGCGAGGTCATGGCCGGCACGGTGCCGACCCGCGAGCCCGAGCTGACCGGCGCCTTCGGCGACCTGATGCTCTGGGCCGACCGGCATCGCCGGATGCGCGTGCGCACCAATGCCGAGACACCCGACGACTGCGCGGCGGCCCGGAGGTTCGGCGCCGAGGGGGTGGGCCTGTGCCGGACCGAACACATGTTCTTCCAGCCCGACCGGATCCGCGCCGTGCGCCGCATGATCCTTGCCGGCAGCGCTGCCGAACGCGATGCCGCGCTGGACGCGCTTCTTCCGGCGCAGCGCGCCGACTTCGCCCGCATCTTCGAGATCATGGCCGGCCTGCCGTGCACCATCCGCCTGCTTGACCCGCCGCTGCACGAGTTCCTGCCGCACAGCGACGCGGATTTCGACGACCTGCTCGAACCCGGCGGCCCCTCGCGCGAGACGCTGATGCGCCGTGCGGCCGAACTGCGCGAAGTCAATCCGATGCTGGGGCACCGCGGCTGTCGCCTGGGGATCACCTATCCCGAAATCTACGCCATGCAGGCCCGCGCCATCTTCGAGGCGGCGTGCGACGTTGCCGACGCCACAGGCTCGGCGCCGGTGCCGGAGCTGATGATCCCGCTGGTCGCGACGGCCGCGGAACTCGCCATCGTGCGTGACAAGGTCGAAGCGGTCGCCCGCGAGGTGATGGCAGGGCGGGGGCGCGCGCTGCCCTATTCCGTCGGCACCATGATCGAGCTGCCACGCGCGGCGCTGACCGCGGACGCCATCGCCGCCCATGCCGACTTCTTCAGTTTCGGCACGAACGACCTGACACAGACGACGCTCGGCATCAGCCGCGACGATGCCGGCTCGTTCATCCACACCTATCTCGATCAGGGGATCTTCACCCGCGATCCGTTCGTCGGCATCGACCGGGACGGCGTCGGCCGCCTGATCCGCATGGCAGCCGAGCTTGGGCGAGGGGCGAGCGCGACGCTGAAGCTGGGCATCTGCGGCGAACATGGCGGCGACCCGGACAGCATCGCCTTCTGCGAGGAGGTGGGGCTCGACTACGTCAGCGCCTCGCCTTACCGTGTGCCGATCGCCCGGCTGGCCGCGGCGCAGGCAAGCCTGCGGGCACGCCGCTCAGCGGGTCCAGCCGCTTAGGGTGATCATCTCGAACAATTCGCTCCAGCGTCCGTCGGCGCCGCCTTCCGCACGGAGGAACGCCTCGATCGTGCTGCGCTGGCGTCTGGTGAGGGGCGGCCCGGGCGTGCGCAGCACATTGCCGAGGCCGTGGTCGCGAAGATCGTCCACGAGGCGCGCGAGGCTGCCATAGCGCACCGTGAGGCGGGCAGTGTCGACCACCTGCCGGTGAAACCCGGTGCGCTGCATCAGCATGCTGGCGGAGCGGCTGTCGACCTGCGGATGGATCCGGGCATAGGCCCTGTCCGTCTCGGCGGCGAGGATCGCCGCGCGCAGCCGGGGCACCGAGCCGGCCCCGGCGATGCTGGCGAGCAGCATGCCCTGTGACGTCAAGGCCCGGCGCAGATGGACCAGCGCTCCCGGAAGGTCGTTCACGCTGGCCAGCCCATGATCGGCCACGACCATGTCGAACCGTGCCGGCGGGAGCGGACGTTCGGCGGCCCAGGCGTGCCAGCCCAGCGACTCGACCTCGGCGCCCCGGCGGGACAGCGCGTCCCTCAGCAGACCGGCCGCGTCGCCGATGACCAGCACTTGTCGCGGGGCAAAACGGAGGAAGTCGAGGCGTTCGTTTACCTCTTCCGCCATATGCTGCCAGAGGAACCGGGCCGCTCCTTCCTCACCTTGCCTGCGGCAGGCGCGCGAAAACACAGCCGCCTGCCGGGCAGGCGAAAAGATGAGCGGTGGCGGCGCGGGCGAGGTCAAGGACGGGGATGACGAGTGGTTGATGCGCAGGCGCTAGCATCAAGAGGCGCGGGGGTGAAGCGCGCGTCCCGCCTGATCGGCGCCGCGCTCGGCCCGCTCGTGGATTTCGTCTATCCGCCGCGCTGCTGCGGGTGCGGAAGCAGCCTCGGCACGCAGACGGGGCTGTGTCTGCCCTGCTGGCAGTCACTGGACGCGTTTCCTGGCGACACTCCGGTGACCGTTCTGCGCGTGGCGGCAAAGGCGGACGCGGCGAGACAGATCGCGCTCCCCATCCACGCTGCCGTTCCGTACAACTCCCTCGCGCGCACGCTCCTGCTGGCGTTCAAGCATGGCGGGCGCATCAGTCACGCTCCGCTTCTCGCCCGGCTCATGGCAGCCAACGCTCCGCCTCCTGCCGAACGGAGGATCGTCGTTCCGGTGCCGCTGCACAGGTCCCGTCTTTGGCGGCGGGGCTACAACCAGGCGGTCCTTCTCGGGCGCGAACTGCAGAAGCTGGGTCAGGGCCGGCTGATCGTCGATGCCCTCTGCCGTGTGCGCGCCACGCCGATGCTCGGCACGCGCTCTCGTGCCGACCGGCAGGCGCTGCTCGCCGGGGCGGTGACGGTGAACCCCCGCCGATGCGAGGCGCTGAGCGGTGCCGACGTGCTCCTGGTTGATGATGTGATGACCAGCGGGGCGACGTTCACCGCGTGTGCCGAGGCCCTGCTCGGGGCCGGTGTCGCCAGCATTTCGGGACTGTGCTTTGCCCGTGCCGGCACCACGCCGTCACGCAAGGCGGCCGCGTCGCTTCCCGAGGGGAGCGGTCGACCGCACACAGACGCCCGGAACCTCGCGATCCCGGGCGTGCCGTGACGAACCAGGCCTGCCTTCCGGCGAAGCGGCTATCCCCCTGATCGCCGCCAAGCCCGCTCCCTCAAATCCTCAGCGTCGCAAGCCTGATTAGGTTCACGCGGCGCTGTTCCTGAACCACGACCCGATGTATTCGTCTCTCGATCGTCGCCTGCTCAACAGTGCTGGCGCGCAAGAATTCACACCACTCTTGCGGAATGCAAAGAGGGCTTCGCAAACGAGGAAATTTTTTCCTGCGGCATGTTGTTGAGATGCAACATTTTCGCGAGAGGACAGAATTGAGCATGGCGGACCGGATGCAGCGCACCCTGATCGACGCACACGGCCAGAGCACGCCGTTCAAGCCCCGCTTCGATGCGTCGGGTCTGCTGCCGGCCATCATCGTTGATGCCGCGGATGGAGCGGTCCTCATGCTGGGCTACATGGACGAGGAGGCTCTCGACGCGACCCTGAGAACGGGGAGGGTGCACTTCCATTCGCGCTCGCGGGCGAAGCTGTGGTGCAAGGGCGAAACGTCGGGCAACTTCCTTGAGGTCGTCGACCTTCGCGTCGACTGCGATGCCGACGCGCTGCTCGTCACCTGCAAGCCCGCGGGACCGACCTGCCACACGGGTGCGCGAAGCTGCTTCTATCGGACGCTCACCTGACCCTCTCGGTCGGGTTGCCGTTCGCGTAAAGTCTTGACTGGCACGTCACGTGGTGGCTTAGCTGTTCTCCGTGTCTTCGCCTGATCGCCAGCCTTCTGGGGCGCACACGTGGTTGCCTGACAGCCCCGCTCGCGGCGACGCAGCCGGCTCTGCCGGACGGGAGCATTACTCCATCACCCATCTCACGTCGGAGTTCGGGTGCACCGCCCGCACCTTGCGCTTCTACGAGGACGAGGGCCTCATTGCGCCGGCGCGCGTCGGCAGCGCCCGCGTCTATTCCAAGCGGGATCGCGCGCGGCTCGCGTGGATCATGCGCGCCAAGAACGTCGGCTTTTCGCTTGCCGAGATCCGCGAGATGATCGACCTTTATGATCTGGGCGACGGCCGGATACGGCAACGCCAGGTGACGATCGAACGGTGTCGCCAGCATGTCGCCAAGCTGCGGGCGCAACGCGAAGACATCGATGCGTCAATCGCCGAACTGACCGACTTCATCGCCCTGATCGAGCGCATGGAAGCCGACCAAACCCCTGCAATGCCGCAGCCGAAGGATAGCTGATGCCGACCTACACCGCCCCCGTCCGAGATGCCCTGTTCGTCATCAACGAGGTGCTCGACCTGCCCGCGCTCAACAACCTGCCCGGCTTCGCGAGCGCGACACCCGATCTGGTGGAAAGCATTCTGACCGAAGCCGGCCGCTTCACCGCCGAGGTTCTGGCGCCGCTGAACCGCTCTGGCGACGAGGAGGGATGTACGCGCCACGAGGATGGTTCGGTCACGACCCCTGCGGGGTTCAAGAATGCTTACGACCAGTTCGTCGAGGCGGGGTGGGGCACGCTGACCGCGCCGGAGGAGTTCGGCGGCCAAGGATTGCCGCATGTCGTCGGCTTTGCCGTCGAGGAGTTCATCTCCGCGGCCAACCAGTCGTTCGGCATGTATCCCGGACTCGCGAACGGCGCCGTCGCCGCGCTGCTGGCCACCGGAAGCCAGGAACAGAAGGACACCTATCTGCCGCGCATGGTGGCGGGAGAGTGGCTGGGCACCATGAACCTGACCGAGCCGCAGTGCGGCACCGATCTCGGCATGATCCGGACCCGCGCCGTGCCGCAGGACGACGGCAGCTATGCCATCACCGGCACCAAGATCTTCATCTCGGCCGGAGAGCACGACCTGACGGAGAACATCATCCATCTCGTGCTGGCCAAGACGCCGGGCGCGCCGGACAGCACCAAGGGCATCTCCCTGTTCGTGGTGCCCAAGGTGCTGGTGAATGACGACGGCTCGCTCGGCGAGCGCAATGCCGTCGCCTGCGGGTCGATCGAGCACAAGATGGGCATTCACGGCAACTCGACCTGCCTGCTCAACTACGACGGCGCTAAGGGATGGCTCGTGGGCGAGGAGAACCGCGGTCTGGCCGCCATGTTCATCATGATGAACGCGGCGCGGCTCGGGGTCGGTGTACAGGGTCTCGCGCAAGGGGAAGTGTCCTATCAGAACGCGGTCGCCTACGCGCTGGACCGGCGGCAGGGCCGTGCCCTGACCGGGCCGGCCGAGCCGGAGGCGCAGGCGGATCCCATCTTCAATCATCCCGACGTGCGGCGGATGCTGATGGATGCCAAGGCCTTCAATGAGGGGATGCGGGCGCTGTGTCTGTGGGGGGCGCTGCTCGTCGACATGTCGCATCGCGCGGCAACGGAGGAGGAGCGGGCCGAAGCCGATCAGCTCATCAGCCTGCTGACCCCGGTCATCAAGGGCTACGGCACCGACAAGGGCTTCGAGGTGGCGGTGAACATGCAGCAGGTGTTCGGCGGCCACGGCTATGTGCGCGAATGGGGGATGGAGCAGTTCGTCCGCGACGCGCGCATCGCCCAGATCTACGAGGGCACGAACGGCATACAGGCCATGGATCTGTGCGGGCGCAAGCTTGCGCAGAAAGGCGGTGCTGCGATCCAGGCGTTCTTCAAGCTGGTCGGTGAGGAGATCGCTGCCGCGCAGGACGATGCGGAGCAGAAGGCGCTCGCCGACAAACTGCAGAAGGCGCTTGCCGACCAGCAGGCGGCGACGATGTGGTTCATGCACAACGCCATGCAGAACCCCAACCATCTCGGGGCAGGCGCCTTCAACTACATGCATCTGATGGGCATCGTGACGCTTGGCTACCTGTGGCTGCGGATGGCACGCGTGGCTCGCCGCCGGCTGGCGGAGGGTGCGGAACCTTCGGCCTTCTACGAGGCGAAGCTCGTCACCGCCCGCTACTTCATGGATCGCTACCTGCCCGACACCGGCGCCCTGCGGAGGAAGATCGAGAGCGGCGCCGATGCGGTCATGGCCCTTCCGCCGGAGGCCTTCGCCGTCGCGGCGTGATCGGCTACGAACGAGAGCGCCAGGACTAAACCGCCTGGATCCCGCGATGCCGAGTGCTTCGGCGTCGGGGTTGACCGGCTTCTGACCGGCGGTACGGTGCCGCGATGCACAGCGCAGGATCTCCGCTTCGCGACACCGCCGGGCAGGGGCGCGCCTTGCCGGGGGTGAGTCTCGTGGAACGCTTTCTCGACCACCCGCGCTCGGTTGGCGAGAACTACTTCCAGCACGCGCGGGTGGCTGTGTCGTTCGGGGCGCGGATGATCGGCGGCGGGCTTCGCTGTGTGCTGCACGCTCTCCTGCCGCCGGTCTTCCAGAACGCCGCATCGGATTGCGTCCGGAGCCTGCACGCCGAACTGGAACGGCGCCGCCGCGGTTCAGGCAGCGGCGACGATTACGTCATCTGACCGGCAGGTGCCGGCGCGGGGAGCGGCTACTCGGTCGGCAGGAAATCGGGCACGGACAGATAACGCTCGCCCGTGTCGTAGTTGAAGCCGAGCACGCGCACGCCATCGGGCAATTCCGCCAGCTTGGCCTCGATGGCGGCCAGCGTGGCGCCGCTCGAGATGCCGACAAGCAGGCCTTCTTCGCGCGCCGAGCGCTTCGCCATTGCCTTCGCGGCTTCGGGATCGACCTGGACGACGCCGCTGAGCGCCGAGGCATGCAGGTTTTCCGGGATGAACCCCGCGCCGATCCCCTGGATCGGGTGCGGCCCCGGTTCTCCGCCGGAGATCACGGGCGACAGGGTCGGTTCCACCGCGAACACCTGCAGGTGCGGCCAGTGCTTGCGCAACTCCTCGGCGCAGGCGGTGATGTGCCCTCCGGTCCCGACGCCGGTGATGATGACGTCGACCGGCGTGTCGGCGAAGTCGGCAAGGATTTCCTGCACCGTGGTTTCCGCGTGAACACGGATGTTGCTCGGATTGTCGAACTGGCTCGGCATGAAGGCGCCCGGAGTCGTGTCCACCAGCTCGTGCGCCCGCGCGATGGCGCCCTTCATCCCCTTCTCCTTGGGCGTGAGATCGAAGGTCGCGCCATACGCAAGCATCAGGCGCCGCCGCTCGAGGCTCATGCTTTCGGGCATGACCAGAACAAGCCGGTAACCCTTGACGGCGGCGACCATGGCAAGACCGATGCCGGTGTTGCCGCTGGTCGGTTCGATGATCGTCCCGCCGGGCTGCAGCCGTCCGTCGCGCTCCGCATCTTCGATCATCCGCAGCGCGATGCGGTCCTTGATCGAGCCGCCGGGATTCGCCCGCTCGCTCTTGATCCAAACCTCGTGATCCGGAAACAGGCGGGACAGACGGATGTGCGGAGTGGTCCCGATCGTCTCGAGAACGGACGCGGCTTTCATGAGATTCGCTCCTGAAGTTTCTGTTCGGGCAGTTCATCCTGCAACGCCGGCGGGGGCGCAAAGGTTCTCGTGGTCCTGAGGACAGGAAACAGCCTGCTCCACAGCGCGACCGTCAGCACGGCGCCGCTTCCGCCGGCGATCAGCGCCGCGACCGGCCCGACCAGAAAGGCCAGCGCGCCCGAGAACGCATCGCCCAGCTCGTTCGAGGCGCTGACGGTCAGCAGGCTGACGGCCGACACCCTCCCGCGCTTGTCGTCGGGGGTGTGCAGATGGATGAGCGAGGAGCGGATGTAGACGGAGAACATGTCGGCGGCTCCGATGATCACCAGCAAGGCAAGGCTCAGCGCCATCGAGCGGGACAGGGCGAACGCCACCGTCGCCGCACCGAAGACGGCGACCGCCCACAGCATGCGTGGTCCGACATTGGTTTTCAGCGGACGGTACGAGAACCACGCTGCGGTGATCGCGGCGCCGATCGCGGGTGCCATCGCGAGCTGCGCCAGACCACGTTCGCCGACCTCGAGTATGTCCCTCGCAAACACCGGCAGAAGCGCATTGGCTCCGGCAAGGAACACCGCCAGCAGGTCGAGGGTGATCGCGCCGAGCACCATCCGGTTGCGCGCCACGTAGCGCAACCCTTCCAGCACTTGGACAAGAGGGGAGACCTGCTGGCGCCGTTCGGGTCGCGGGGGTGGAGAGATGAAGCCCATCGTGACCAGCGCCATAGCCAGCAGGAGCGTGGCGACGGCGTAGGGCAGGGCCGGCTGAATGGCATAGAGGTAGCCCCCCAGGCCGGGCCCGGCGATCATGCCCACCTGCCAGGCGATCGATGAAAGCGCGATCGCGGTCGGCAACAGGGCCGCGGGCACGAGATTGGGCGCCAGCGCTGACATGGCCGGGCCGTTGAACGCTCGCACCACGCCCAGCACCACGGCCACCGCAAACAGCCAGCCAAGGGTGATGTCTCCGCTCCAGGTCACCCAGGCGAGCACGGCGCCGCTGCCGGTCTGGAGCAGAAGCGTCACCTGAGCGACACGGCGGCGGTCGAAGCGGTCCGCCACCAGACCCGAGAACGGCGTCAGCACAAAGAGCGGGATGAACTGCAGAAGCCCGATCAATCCGAGCTGGCCGGCCGCCTGAGCGATGCTCATGCCGCCGTCGCGCGCATAGCTGTAGGTCTGCCACCCGATGACGAGCATCATCGCGTACTGCGCCAGCGTCATCGCGAAACGGGCGACGAGATACGCGCGAAAGTCGCCGATGCGCAGCGGCGAGGTTGGCGAGGTGGTGGTGCTCACCACCCGGCCCTTGGCATCGGCTCCGCGCTTTGTGAAGAGCGGTGTCGGGAGCGCCTCAGCGCCGGCGGCGCAGCCGGGGATTGGGCTGAAGCTGGTCGATCATCGCATCGAAGTCGGTCTGCCTGATGATCCGTTCGAACTGGAAGCCGGCGCGGTTGTCGCGGGTCCAGATGACGTGCGCCTCGATCCGGCCGATCACCGGCAGCCGGATGATGATCCTGTCGCCGCGCGCCAGATCGACGCAGTCGTCGATCATGAAGCCATGGGCCGAGACGTTGACGACGCGCATCTGAACGTCGCCTCGCACCCTGTGCTCCACCACCACGGGGTAGTTGACGGGATGACGCGCGACCCGCCGCAGTTCCGTCACGCTCAGTTGTGCGCCCGCGCTCATTTCGCCGTCGTCCTCCAGCCTTGATGCGCCGCAAGCATAGGGCAAGAGCAGCTAACAAGGCGTAAAGCGCCGGTGCACGGTGCCGGCGTTCAGGACTCGCGTTTCAGCACGGCGTGCTTCTTGCGGCCGAGGCTGAGCCGGGCGCCGGTGCCGGGTTCCAGCCGGACCACGGCGGCAGGATCGGTCAGCGGAGTGTTGTCGATCCGCACGGCGCCTTCGGCGATCTTGCGCTTGGCTTCCGCCCCCGAGGCGCAGAACCCGAGCTGCGTCAGCACGGCGACGAGGCGCACGCCTTCGGCGGGCACCGTGATGGACGGGAGCGCATTGCCGCTGCCGCCTTCTGCGAAGGTGGCCTGCGCAGTCGCCGCGGCCCGGGTCGCGGCATCGCGCCCCCGCACCAGCGCCGTCACCTCGTTGGCGAGCACGATCTTCGCGTCGTTGACCTCCGCTCCGCCGAGCTGTTCGAGACGCTCGACTTCGACGATCGGCAGGTCGGTGAACAGGCGCAGGAACCGGCCGACGTCGCGGTCGTCGACATTGCGCCAGTATTGCCAGAAATCGTAGGCCGGCAGCTGATCCTCGTTGAGCCACACCGCACCGGCGGCCGTCTTGCCCATCTTGGCGCCGCTCGCGGTGGTCAGGAGCGGAGTCGTGAGGCCGAACACCGGCAGCCCGTCGGTGCGCCGGGTCAGCTCGACCCCGTTGACGATGTTGCCCCACTGGTCGCTGCCGCCCATCTGCAAACGCACGCCATGGCGTCTGGCGAGATGGCGGAAGTCATAGGCCTGAAGGATCATGTAGTTGAACTCGAGGAACGTCAGCGGCTGCTCCCGTTCCAGCCGGAGCCGCACCGAGTCGAAGGTCAGCATCCGGTTCACGGTGAAGTGCGGGCCGACTTCCCGCAGCATCTCGACATAGCCGAGCCCGTCCAGCCAGTCCTGATTGTCGACGACGAGCGCGCCGGTGGCGCTGTCATCGAAGCGCAGCAGGCGGCGGAAGGGCGTCAGTATGCCCTTGATGTTGGCTGCGATCTCGGCGTCGGAAAGCATGGCGCGGCTTGCGTCGCGCCCGCTTGGATCGCCGATCCGGGTCGTCCCTCCGCCCATCAGCACCACCGGCCGGTGGCCTGCCTGCTGCAACCGGCGCAGCAGCATGATCTGGACCAGGCTGCCCACATGCAGGCTCGGTGCGGTGGCATCGAAGCCGACGTAGCCGGCGACCGGACCCGATACGAGCAGCTCATCGAGCGCTGTCGCATCGGTGATCTGGTGGATATAGCCACGCTCCTGGAGAACGCGCAGCAGCGGCGAGGCGTAGTGGGACATGCCGGCTGCGGTAGCAATGGGAATACGGCGGTGCAAACACGCGCGCTGAGGCCGCACCCGACGCAGGCACACGCGACAGGCGCGAGCATGTCGGCAGGTTTGGTGACGCTGGAGCACGACTGGCTAGTGCTGCGCTGGCGGGTGACGGACGCGCGCGGTCTGCTGCTTCCCCGGTTCGCCGGCCGCCGGCGCGCCGACGGCCTTTGGCGGACCACCTGCTTTGAACTTTTCATCCGCACGGCCGGTGATCGCTCTTACCAGGAGTGGAACCTGTCTCCTTCGCAGGCTTTCGCGGCCTACGCCTTTTCCGGCACGCGGCGGGACCGCCAGGATCTCCCCGTCGCCGCCACGCCCGTCTGCACGTGGCGCGGCGGCTCGACCCGCACCGCGCTGTTCGACGCGGCCATCCCCCGCGCCGCCTTGCCGGCGCCGCCGTGGGAAGGCCATGTGACAGCGGTGCTTGAAGAGCAGAATGGCGTCGTGACCCACTGGGCTGTGGTGCACCCGGCGCCGCATCCCGACTTCCACGATCCGGCTTGCTTCGCTCCCCTGCTTGCGGCACCACGCCCGGCATGACATTCGGTCTGGACCGGCTTCTTGCCGATGCCCGCCTGCTCGGCGAGCTGAAAGGGCGGCGCGTCGCGCTGGTGGCCCATCCCGCATCGGTAACCCGTGATCTCGTCCACAGTCTCGACGCGCTGCGCCGTGCCGGCGTGAACATCGTCAGCGCCTTCGGCCCGCAGCACGGCCTCAAGGGCGACAAGCAGGACAACATGGTCGAGACGGCCGACGAGTTCGACCCGCGGCACGGGATCCCCGTTTTCAGCCTCTACGGCAAGGTCCGGCGGCCGACGGCGGCGATGCTGGATACGGCGGACATCTTCCTGTTCGATCTTCAGGACCTTGGCTGCCGTATCTACACCTTCGTCACGACGCTGCTGTACCTGCTCGAGGACGCGGCGGCCGCCGCCAAGGAGGTCTGGGTGCTCGACCGGCCCAATCCGGCGGGGCGGCCGTGCGAAGGACTGCTGCTGAGAGCGGGTCACGAAAGCTTCGTTGGTGCGGCCGCCATGCCGATGCGCCACGGGCTGACGATGGGCGAGATGGCGCAATGGTTCATCGCCGAGCGCAATCTTGACCTTGCCTTCCGGTGCGTCACCATGGCGGGCTGGGCTCCTGATCAGGGGCCGGGTTACGGCTGGCCTGCCGACCGGGTGTGGGTGAACCCCAGTCCCAATGCGGCGACGGTGAACATGGCCCGCGCCTATGCCGGGACCGTCATGCTCGAGGGCACTACGCTTTCCGAGGGAAGGGGGACGACCCGGCCGCTCGAAGTGCTGTTCGGCGCACCCGATCTCGACGCCGCCGCCGTGCTGCGGGAGATGGAACGGATCGCCCCGCAGTGGATGGCGGGCTGCACCCTGCGCGAATGCTGGTTCGAGCCGACCTTTCACAAGCACGCCCAACAGCTTTGCCACGGCATCTTCGTGCATGCCGAGGGTCCGGGATACGACCACCGCGCCTTTCGACCGTGGCGCCTTCAGGCGCTGACCTTCAAGGCCATCCGGGCTCTGCGCGACGATTACCCGCTGTGGCGCGACTTTCCCTATGAGTACGAGCGCGACCGCCTTGCGATCGACGTCATCAACGCAGGGCCGGATCTGCGTGCCTGGGTGGACGATCGCGCCGCGGTGCCGGGCGACCTCGATGACCTTACGCGCGCCGACGAGCGGGAGTGGACCGAGGCCACATCCGCGCACCTTCTCTACGAGCGGGATTGACCCTGCGGCCTCGGCCGCTGAACATGGCGGCTGACAGAAATGCCCGCCGGAGCGGCGAAGGGGAGGGGTGCAATGGCCACAAGCGTTGTCGCGCAGGAACGCTCGTCCGTCCGGTTGACGCTTTGGCTGCTGCTGATCGTCTACATCTTCAACTTTCTCGACCGGCAGATCGTCAACATTCTTGCCGAGCCGATCGCCCGTGACCTCCGGCTCAGCGACACGCAGATCGGGCTGATGACGGGTCTCGCCTTTGCGCTGTTCTACACCGCGCTCGGCCTGCCGATCGCGCGCTACGCCGACAGGTCCACCACGCACCGGCCGCGTCTGATTGCCGTCGCGCTTGCCACTTGGTCGGCGATGACCGCGCTGTGCGGCCTTGCGCAGAACTTCTGGCAGCTGCTGCTCGCGCGGGTTGGTGTCGGCGTGGGCGAGGCTGGCTGCACGCCGCCGGCGCATTCGCTGATCAGCGACATCGTGCCGCCGGAAAAGCGCAGTTCCGCGCTGGCCTTCTACTCCCTGGGCATCCCGATCGGGTCGCTGCTCGGCCTCGTCATCGGCGGCGTTCTTGCCGACCTTGTCGGCTGGAGGCTCGCCTTCATGGTTGTGGGTCTGCCGGGCGTGCTGCTGGCGGGATTTGTGTGGTTCCTGCTGCGCGAGCCTCGCCGGCAGAGCGCCCTGGTCCAGACGCAGCAGCCCTCGGCTGACGCGTCCCTGCCGCTGGGTGTGGCTTTGCGCAAAGTGATGGGGTCGCGCGCCTTCGTGCTGCTGCTTGTCGCCGGGTCCGCCGCCGCCTTCCTCGCCTATGGCAAGATCACCTGGACGACGATCTTCTTCCAGCGCACGCACGGACTGACGCCGGGGCAGGTCGGGCTGTGGTTCGGGTTGCTCAACGGAGCAGCCGGCGTCCTTGGCACATGGCTGGGCGGGTGGCTTGCCGATCGCTACGGAGCGCGCAACCGCCGGCATGTGCTCACCGCCCCGGCAATCGGCATGGCCGTCGCGGTGCCACTGGCGATCTTCGCCTATCAGGCAGCCACCTGGCAGGCGGCGCTTGCCTGGCTGCTCATCCCGACGATCTGCAATTCGCTCTATTACGGCCCGACCTATTCCGCGGCGCAGGGCCTGGTACCGTTGAAGGCCCGGGCCATCGCCGCGGCGGCGCTGCTGTTCTTCCAGAACCTCATCGGGCTGGGTCTGGGGCCGCTGTTCTTCGGCGTCCTGTCCGATCTGCTTCAGCCGCGCTTCGCCGAGGACAGCGTGCGCTACGTGCTCTACGGCGCGGCGCTGCTCGGTTTCGTTCCGGCCTTCTTCTTCTGGCGCGCGAGCCTGCGGATGGATGCCGAACTCGACCGGCACACGTGACCACCTCGCGCGCCGCGGCCCGGCGCACGTGTCAGCCCTGCTTGCGGCTGAGCTCGCGCATGGCCTCGTCCAGTCCGTCGAGGGTCAGCGAATACATCCGGTCTCCGAGCAGCTGGCGGACGAGGGTGGTGGATTGCGAGTAGCTCCACTGCGCCTCGGGCACGGGGTTGAGCCACACGGTTGCGGGATAGGTGTTGACGACCCGCTGGAGCCAGACGGCTCCCGGCTCGGCGTTCATGTGCTCCACGCTGCCGCCGGGATGGGTGATCTCGTACGGGCTCATCGCCGCGTCGCCCACGAAGACCACCTTGTAGTCGTGCCCGTATTTGTGGAGCACGTCCCATGTCGCGGTGCGCTCCTGCCACCGCCTCCGGTTGTCCTTCCACACCCCCTCGTAGAGGCAGTTGTGGAAGTAGAAGAACTCGAGGTTCTTGAACTCCGAAGTCGCCGCGCTGAACAGCTCTTCCACAAGGCGGACGAACGGGTCCATCGAACCGCCCACATCGAGAAACAGGAGCAGCTTGACCGCATTGTGCCGTTCGGGGCGCATCCGGATGTCGAGCCAGCCCTGACGGGCGGTGCCGGCAATGGTCGCGTCGAGGTCAAGCTCATCGGCCGCCCCTTCGCGGGCGAAGCGGCGCAGCCTTCGCAGCGCCATCTTGATGTTCCGGGTTCCCAGCTCGCGCGTGTTGTCAAGGTTGCGGAACTCGCGCCGCTCCCACACCTTGATGGCGCGCCGGTGGCGGCTCTCGCCGCCGATACGCACACCTTCGGGGTTGTAGCCGGCATTGCCGAACGGGGAGGTGCCGCCTGTGCCGATCCACTTGTTGCCCCCCTGATGCCGCTCCTTCTGCTCCTCCAGCCGCTTGCGCAGCGTGTCCATGATCTCGTCCCAGCTGCCCAGCGTGGTGATCTTCTCCATTTCCTCGGCAGTCAGGTAGCGTTCCGCGACCGCCCTCAGCCAGTCTTCCGGAATGCTGGCCGGTGCGGTGCCAAGGTCGTCCGCGATGCCGCGGAACACCTTGGCGAACACCTGGTCGAAGCGGTCGAGCAGCCCTTCGTCCTTGATGAACACCGCCCGGCTGAGATGGTAGAACGCCTCGGGGCTGCGCTCGATCACGCCTGCGTCGAGGGCTTCCAGCAGCACCAGATGCTCCTTGAGGCTGACCGGGATGCCGGCCGCGCGCAGCTCGTCGATGAGGTTGAAGAACACCCCGCTCCTCCGCTCCTCGCCATGCCGCGCCGCGGCAGGCTTTAGCCAATCTTAAGCCTCAGCAGCTAGCGGGAGCAAAAACAAGGGAAGTCCGCAATGCAGTTGCCGCCCATGTCCGCGTTTTCGCCCGCCGCGCTCGAAGGCCTGCCGCACCGCTGCGCCGACGTGACCATCGGCTGCAGCGATGTGGCCGGCATCCTCGACGGTGTCCTGAAGACCAGCGAACGGCTGCGCCGCGAGCACGACGCGCTCAAGGGCACGGTGCGCGCGCTCAACGAGGACCAGGACCGCGTGTCGCACGCCAGCGACGAGGCGCGGCTGCTGTCCGCCAAGGCGATCGGGCGGCTGGAGGAAGGGTCGGCGATCATCCGCGATTCGCTGGTGCAGATCACCACGCTGCTCGATCTGGTCGAAGCGCTGGGCCAGCACGTCACCGGCTTCGCCTCGGCGATGGCGCAGGTTCGGCGCAGCGCCAAGGACATCGAGGAGCTGGCCGACACCACGAACATCCTTGCGCTCAACGCGACCATCGAGGCCGCGCGTGCCGGCGAAGCCGGGCGCACCTTCTCGGTAGTCGCCGGCGAGGTCAAGAACCTCGCCGCCGAAACCCGCAAGGCGACGGACGAGATCGCCCGCACTGTCGACGCGCTGGGCCTTGAGGCGGGGGAGGTCGTCGGCCGGATCGAGAGCGGCAATGCGGCCAGCCGCGAAGCCAAGGCGTCGGTCAACAGCATCATGGCCACACTCAGCGGGGTGGCGGACCTCGTGACCGAGGTGGACCGGCAGAACGAGCAGATCGCCCGGGCGACCGGCACCATCACCGGCCACGTCGCCGCCGTGCAGCGGGTGCTGACGAGCTTCGACGATGCTTCGGGCACAAACGAGAGCAGCCTTGTCCGGGCGGGTCAGCGGGTCGAGGAACTGGAACTGGCCGCCTGCGACATGTTCGACCGGATCGTTCATGCCGGCCTGTCGCCGCGCGACAGCGCCATGGTCACGCTGGCGGAGCGGTGTGCCGACGAAATCCGCCTTCTCACCGAAGACGCCCTTGGCGCCGGCCAGGTCACCGAGGCGCAGCTCTTCGACACGCGCTACCGGGAGATCCCCGGAAGCCGTCCGCCCCGTTACGAAACCGGCCTGACCGCCTGGGCACATGCACACTGGCGCCCCATTCTCGACCGGGTGTCGGCATCGGACCGGCACATCCTCGCGGCGGCGTGCACCGACATGAACGGATACCTGCCCACGCACCTCACCGAACGGTCGCGCGCGCCCACCGGCGACCTCGCGCATGATACGGCCTTCTGCCGCAACGGGCGGATCCTTCTCGGCGCCATCGACCGCAAGGCGAAGCAAAGCTCGGCACCGTTCATGATGGCGGTCTACCGCCAGGAGAACGATGGCCTCAACTATCAGGTCGTGCGCAACGTCTATGTTCCGCTGGTGATTGCCGGCCGCCGGTGGGGCGACTTCGAGGTCGCCTACAGTTTCGACCGCCGGCAGGAGGGGTCGCGCGCCTGACGCGCCGCCGCGCCGCGGGCGGTCACGTGCCCTTGCGCCGGGCCATGAAGGCGAGCCGCTCGAACAGCATGATGTCCGCCTCGTTCTTGAGCAGAGCCCCGTGGAGCGGGGGAATGGCCTTTGTCGGGTCGCGGTCCTGCAGCACCTCGAGCGGCATGTCCTCGTTGAGCAGCAGCTTCAGCCAGTCCAGCAGCTCGCTCGTCGACGGCTTCTTCTTGAGACCGGGCACGTCGCGCAGGTCGTAGAAGACGTCCAGCGCCTCCTTCACCAGCCGCTGCTGGATGCCGGGGAAATGCACGGCGATGATCGCGCTCATCGTCTCGCGGTCGGGGAAGCGGATGTAGTGGAAGAAGCAGCGGCGCAGGAACGCGTCGGGCAGTTCCTTCTCGTTGTTGGAGGTGATGACGACCACCGGCCGCTCGCGCGCCGTGACCCGCTCGCCCGTTTCGTAGACATCGAAACTCATCCGGTCGAGTTCCTGCAGCAGGTCGTTGGGAAACTCGATGTCGGCTTTGTCGATCTCGTCAATGAGCAGCACCGGCAACCGTTCGGACGTGAACGCTTCCCACAGCTTGCCGCGGCGGATGTAGTTGCGGATGTCGTGCACCCGTTCATCGCCGAGTTGTCCGTCGCGAAGGCGCGCCACCGCGTCGTATTCGTAAAGCCCCTGCTGCGCCTTCGTGGTGGACTTCACGTGCCACTCGATCAGCGGCGCATCGAGAGCCGTCGCGATCTCCTGCGCCAGCACGGTCTTGCCCGTTCCCGGCTCTCCCTTGACCAGCAGCGGCCGGCGCAGCGTGACCGCCGCGTTCACCGCGACCTTGAGGTCATCGGTGGCGATATAGCTCTGCGTACCTTCGAAGCGCTGCATCATGCCCTTGTCCGTGCTGCCAGTGGAGGGGCCGGACTACTGCCGCCGCCTTGTCCTCACAAGTGCCCTTGCCGTGGCAGCGCAAGGATGCGCTGCGCCAGCGCGCCAAGGCGGACCGGATCGACCGGCGCGTCGGGATTGTTCCAGCCCAAGGTCAGCATGTGCCAGCGTTGCTCCCGGTCCTGCAGCAGCCAGGTGAGGTTGAGCACCCCCGGCTCCGAACCGCCCTTGAAGCCGACATACCGCCAGCCCGCGGCAGCCTCCTCGGTCATGTTGCGGTTTGCGGCCAGCAGCGCCCGCGCGGTCGCGAAGCGCGGCTCTGTCAGGGTTTTCAGAATGCGGCGAAGGCTTTGCGGGCTGGCGTGCCATTCGATCGCGTCCGGGGCGAGCGGCGCCCCGGAGAAGGCCGCTGCCACCGTGCTCGCCGCCGGCCCGGAACGCGGCAAGGCTTCAAGCATCCCGCGCCGCTCGGCTTCCGCAGCGCTCGCATAGCGGGCGCGAAGCCGCGGGTCGGCCTTGAGCACGAAGAACTCGCGCGTCATCAGGAAGGGCAACGACCGTCCGCCATCGCCGCCGGCGTCCCGCCATTCGCGCTCGACCGCCTCGCGGCCGAGCAGGGCGATGAGCTGATCGGTGGCGGTGTTGTCGCTGATCTGAAGCATCAGCGTCGCGAGCGACTGCACGGTCACCGGCGCGCCCTGCGGCCAGTCCTGCATGACGCCGCTCGGGTAGGAGCGCACGGACAGGGGCACGACTTCGTCCCAGCGATGCCGCCCCTCGTCGACGGCACGCGCCGTCGCCGCCAGCACGAACAGCTTGAAGGTCGAACCAAGCGCCAGCGGCCGGTCCGCCCCGACCTCCAACCACGCAACGCCGCCATCAACCGGACCGAACCACGCATTCACTCGTCCGGGCAGCGCGTCGAGTTCCGTCCGCACGGCATCGAGGCTGTCATTCGCCGTCTGGAAGCGCTGCACCAGCAGCCCATTCACACGGTGCGGCTCGGCCGGTTCGATCGACATCACTCCGTGTCCGGTCGCCCGCGCAAAGCGCAGCGTCACGGCGGCACTGTGCGCCCCGTTGGGGGTGACGCTGTCGATGCCGATGAACGCGCCGTGCGCGCCCTCCAGCTGCTGCACAAGCCTCTTCAGCTGAGCCTCGCTGACCTGGGCGAGAAAAACCGGGGCAAAGACCTCTGCCGCCGGACGCTGTCCCCGCAGCACGGCGGACACGTCGGATGCGCGCCGCTCGAGCGGCGATCGCGGTGCCGCCTCAGCCTGAACCGTCGCCGCCGCAGGCCCGAGCGGCAGGATGCCGACCGGCCCCGAAAGGCCGATCAGAAGAACCGAGAGAAGGGTGCGTGTGCCTCGAGTCATCATTCGTCCTTCCCAAAGGTGGCTTGGCTTTCAGGCGTCGATCAGGTCGCGGTCCACGTCCCCTGCGCGGTTCTGAATGAAGTTGAAGCGGTGTTCGGGATTGCGGCCCATGAGCTGATCCACCAGTTCCCGCACACCGGCCTGCTGCTCGTATTCCGGCGGCAGGGTGATGCGGATGAGGCTGCGGGTGGCCGGATCCATCGTCGTTTCGCGGAGCTGTTGCGGGTTCATCTCGCCCAGCCCCTTGAAGCGGGCCACCTCGACCTTGCGGTTGCGGAACACCGTGCGCTCGAGTTGGGCGCGGTGTTCGTCGTCGCGCGCATAGCGGCTGTCCTTGCCGCTAGTGAGGCGGTAGAGCGGCGGCTGGGCGAGGTAGAGATGTCCCTGCCGCACGAGATCCGGCATCTCCTGAAAGAAGAAGGTCATCAGCAGGGTGGCGATGTGCGCGCCGTCGACGTCGGCATCGGTCATGATGATGATGCGGTCGTAACGAAGCGCCTGCGGATCGCAGTCCTTGCGCGTTCCGCATCCCAGCGCCAGCACCAGATCGGCGATCTCGCTGTTGGCCGCAATCTTGTCGCGGGTGGCGGAGGCGACGTTCAGGATCTTGCCCCGGATGGGCAGGATGGCCTGGGTGCGGCGGTCGCGTGCCTGCTTGGCGCTGCCGCCCGCCGAGTCGCCTTCGACGATGAACAGTTCGGTGTCGCCGCCGCCTTCGCCGGTGCAGTCGGTCAGCTTGCCGGGCAGGCGCAGCTTGCGTCCGCTCGTCGCCGTCTTGCGCTTGATCTCGCGCTCGGCCTTGCGGCGAAGCCGTTCGTCCATCCGCTCCAGCACCTGTCCGAGCAGGGCCTTTCCGCGGTCGGGATTGTCGGTGAGGAAGTGGTCGAAATGGTCGCGGATGGCGCCTTCGACCAGCCGCGCGGCCTCGGGCGAGGTCAGCCGGTCCTTGGTCTGCGACTGGAAGGACGGATCACGGATGAACACCGAGAGCATCACCTCGGCACCGTTCATCACGTCGTCAGCCGTCAGGTCGCGGGCCTTGCGCTGTCCGATCAACTCCGCGAACGCCCGCAATCCCTTCACCAGCCCCGCGCGCAGTCCCTGCTCGTGCGTTCCGCCATCGGGCGTCGGAATGGTGTTGCAATACCAGCTCGTCGCGCCGTCCGAATAGAGCGGCCAGGCGATCGCCCACTCGACCCGCCCCTGAGGCTGTCCGTCTTCTTCGGGAAAGTCCTGCGTGCCGGCGAACGGTTCGGCGGTGACGCAGGCCCGGCCGTCGAGCTGTTCCGCGAGGTGATCCGCCAGCCCGCCGGGAAAGCGAAAGGTCGCCTCCTCCGGCACGCCGTCGCCCGCAGCCTCGGGCGTGCAGCGCCAGCGGATCTCGACGCCGGCGAACAGATAGGCCTTGGACCGGGCGAGGCGGAACAGGCGCTTGGCGCTGAACCGCCGGTCGCCGAAGATTTCCGGGTCGGGCGTGAAGGTGATCGTCGTCCCGCGCCGGTTCGGCGCCGCACCGGTCTGCTCGAGCGGGGCGAGCGGCAGCCCGCGGCTGAACTGCTGCACATAAAGCTGCCGGTCGCGTGCAACCTCCACCCGTGTGTGCTGCGACAGGGCGTTGACGACGCTGATCCCGACGCCGTGCAGGCCGCCGCTGGTCGCGTAGGCCTTGCCGGAAAACTTGCCGCCCGAATGCAGTGTGCACAGAATGACTTCCAGCGCCGACTTGCCGGGGTAACGCGGATGCTCTCCGACCGGAATGCCGCGGCCGTTGTCGGAGATCACCAGGGTGTTGTCCGGTTCGAGACGCACCTCGATGCGGGTGGCGTGGCCGGCGACGGCCTCGTCCATGGCGTTGTCGAGCACCTCGGCGGCAAGGTGATGCAGCGCGCGGTCATCCGTCCCGCCGATGTACATGCCCGGCCGCCGGCGGACCGGCTCCAGCCCCTCGAGCACCTCGATGGCAGAAGCGTCGTAATCGCCGCTCTCGAGCGGCAGCTTGTCGAACAGGTCGTCGGTCATCGCCGCCGTCCTATCGCGGGCAGGGACGGGTGGTGCAAGGGGGGCAGGGGTGGCTGCCTCAGTTCGCGAAGCGGGCCGGTGCGGGGTCGACGACAGTCACTTGCCCGGCGCGCACCTGTCTTACCTCGAGCATGCGCTGCGCGGTGCCGCGACGGTCGAAGCGGAAGGCGCCGTCCAGGCCGAGGAAACCGGCGGGATCGGCAAGGCTGCGCTGAGGAAAGGGGCGGCCGAACCGCCAGTCGTCGCCCACCGCCAGCGCCAGCAGCACGGCGTCGTAGCCGAGCGTCGCAATGCGATAGGGCGCGGCACCGAATCGCGCCCGGTAGCTGTCGACAAACTGCCGGTAGCGCGCGTCCGACACGGCCGAGAAGATGGCGCCGCGCAGCGCGGGATTGTTGGCGACGCTCGCATCGCCGGACCACAGCTCGTTGCCGATGATCTGCACGCCCGTTCCCAGCTCACGGGACGCACGTCCGGCCCGCTCCGGCGTGTCGGCGATGAACACGGCCTGCAGACGGTTCGCGCTCCGCAGGCGCCGGGCCGCGCTGACGATGGAGGTGTTGTTGCGGGCGAAACGCTCGACGCCTGTCAGCGTCCCGCCGGCAGCCGCCACGCTGCTGCGGAAGGCAGCCTCGGCGCGTTCGCCGTATTCGCCTTCGGGAACGAGGGCCGCGAAGCTTGTCGTGCCCTGCTGGCGCGCCCAGCGAACCGAACGCTCGACCGACTGCTCCGGTCCGGTGCCCATGATGAACGCTCCGGTGCCCCCGCGCGCGGCATCGTTCGAAAAGCTGATCACCGGCACGTCGCGCGACCGCGCGACAGAGACGACCGGGCCGACTTCATCCCCGAACAGCGGACCAAGGATCAGGACATTGCCATCCTGCAGCGCGGTGCTGGCCGCCGCGGCTGCGCCTCCCTCGGCCGCGGTGTCGTAGCTGGTGATCCGCAGGGTCTGCGCGCCCGTGTCGATGGTCGCCATCTGCGTGGCATTCACCAGCGCCTGTCCCACCCCAGCCTCCGGGCCGGACAAGGGCACCAGCAGCGCGATCCGGTGGCGCCCCTGGTCCGAGGGCAGCACGCTGGCACTGGGCAGCGGCACCGGCGCCCGTTCGGCCGGAGCGGGAACGGACGTGCGGGGAACGACGGCGCACCCGGCCGCCAGCAGCGACGCCGCGAGGACGACCGTTCGCCGGGTGACCGCCCGGGCCGTGCTGCGCGCCTTCACGCTTGCCGCTCCCGGACAAGCTGTTCATGGTGAGGCGCATGAGCCATCGTCGCGATCCTTCTGCCGAGCGCCAGCGCGGGGACGCGATGTCCGGCCCGCTGGCGCCAGGGCTTTACATTGTCGCGACACCGATTGGCAATCTGCGCGACATCACTCTGCGCGCCGTGGACGTGCTCTCACACTGCGAGCTTGTCGCCTGCGAGGACACGCGCGTGACCGGCCGCCTGCTGCAGCACCTTGGCGTGTCCCGGCCGTTGCAGCGCCTCGACGATCATGCCGGCGAGGCGGTTCTCGACACCGTGCTCAATCGCGCCCGCACCGGCGCGGTCGCGCTGGTCAGCGACGCGGGAACCCCGCTGATCTCCGATCCCGGCTTCCGGCTGGTGCGGGAGGCGCGCCGTCGGGGCCTGCCGGTGTTTGCCGTGCCCGGCCCCGCTGCGGCCATGGCGGCGCTGTCGATCGCCGGACTGCCGACCGACCGCTTCCTTTTTGCCGGTTTCCTGCCAGCGAAGGAGGCCGCGCGCGCGGAGGTGCTGCGCGAATTGCAGTCTGTCCGGGCCACGGTGGTCTTCTACGAAACCGCGCCGCGGCTGCTGCGGTCGCTGTCGCAGCTGGCCGAACTGTGGCCGGACCGCGCCTGCGCCGTCTGCCGCGAACTGACCAAGCTGCACGAGGAATGCCGCACGGGTTCGGCCGCCGAACTTCTGGCGCATTTTGCCGAGCATCCGCCCCGGGGTGAGATCGTGCTGCTGGCCGGTCCGCCGGTGGACCGGCCTGTCGCGCTGGCGGACGCCGACGACCTCCTGCGCGAGGCGCTCGGACGGTCCAAGCCGTCCAAGGCGGCAGCGGAGGTGGCGCGCGCGACGGGTCTGGACCGGCGCGAACTGTACGCGCGGGCGCGGACCCTGACCGGCGGATGACGCGGCGTGCTGCGGAAAGGGCGGGCCGCGACGCCGAGGCGGCGGCGACGGCATACTTCCTCGCGCGGGGATGGTCGGTGCTGGCGGTCCGGCGCCGCACGCCGGTTGGCGAGATCGATCTGGTCATCCGCCGACCGGGGCTGGTCGCGTGCGTGGAGGTGAAGTGGCGGCGGCAGGCGCGCCGGCTTGGCGAGGCCATCGACGAGCGCCGCCTGATGCGCGTGGCGGCGGCGGCGGAGGCGGTCGCGGCCGAGTACCTCCAGCCGGGCGACGACCTGAGCATCGACGTGCTTCTGCTCAGCCCGGACACCGTGCCTCAACATCTCGCCAATGTCTGGCAGCCGTGAGCGCCGCCGGGAAAGGATAGCTGACCATGAGCTTGCGTGTGGCCGTGCAGATGGACCCGCTGGAGTCCATCAACATCGCCGGGGACTCCACCTTCGCCCTGATGCTTGCCGCGCAGGCGCGCGGGCACCGGCTGTGGCATTATGCGCCCGCCGCGCTCGCCTATGAGAGCGACGGGGATGGGCGGGAAACACTTCACGTCGAGGCGCGGCCCGTCGAGGTGCGCGCCCGCCCCGGCGACCATTTCACCGCCGCGGCGCCCGAGCGTCTCGACCTGCGCGAGGATGTCGACGTCGTCCTGATGCGGCAGGATCCGCCTTTTGATCTCGGCTACATCAGCGCGGCGCTGCTTCTCGACCGGATCAAGGATCGCACGCTGGTCGTCAACGATCCGCGCGAAGTCATCAATGCGCCGGAAAAAATGTTCGTGCTGAACTTCAGGGACTTCATGCCGCCGACGCTGGTGACGCGCAGCCTGGCCGAGATCCGGCGTTTCCAGGCCCGGCACGGCGCGATCGTGGTCAAGCCCCTGCATGGCAATGGCGGCAAGGCGATCTTCCGGATCGACGCGGACGGCACCAACCTTGCCGCCCTGTCCGAAGTGTTCGACCAGCTGTGGCCGGAACCGCACATGGTGCAGCCCTTCCTTCCCGAGGTGCGGCAGGGCGACAAGCGGATCATCCTTGTCGACGGCGAACTTGCGGGCGCCATCAACCGCCGCCCCGGCGAGGGCGAGTTCCGCTCGAACCTGGCGCAGGGCGGAAGCGCCGAAGCCACCGCTCTGACGGAGCGCGAACACGAAATCTGCGCCGCCATCGGCCCGGAACTGCGGCGCCGCGGATTGCTGTTTGTCGGGATCGATGTCATCGGCGGCCGATGGCTGACCGAAATCAACGTCACCTCCCCGACCGGCATCGTGGCCGTGGACCGCTTCAACGGCACGGACACCGCTGGCCGGATCTGGGACAGCATCGAGGCGCGCTGTCGCGCCCGCACCTAGCGGCGTGGCAGGGGGCGAGGTGTCACTGCCGGAAAAAAGAGCGCGCGCTTCATGCATGACTTCGTCGTCGATCTGATCGACCGGCTGGGGCTGGTCGGCATTGCCCTGATGATGATGCTTGAGAACATCATCCCGCCTCTGCCTTCGGAAGCGGTCATGGGCAGCGCCGCGCTTGCCATCGAAGAAGGGCGGATGCAGTTCTGGCCGGTGCTCGCGGCGGGCACCATCGGCACGCTGGCGGGGAATTTCTTCTGGTTCTGGGTCGGGCACCGCTACGGGTACGAGCGGCTCGAGCCGTTCATCAACCGCTTCGGCAGGTGGCTCACCGTGGAGTGGGAGGACGTGGAAAAGGCGAGCGCCTTCTTCCGCCGGTGGGGTCACTGGCTGGTGCTGGTCCTGCGCACCACCCCGGTCATGCGCACCCTGATCTCGCTTCCCGCCGGGCTGTCGCACATGTCGGTGACCAAGTTCGTAATCTTCACGAGCATCGGCGCGGCGACGTGGAATGCGCTGCTCATCGGCGGCACCCGCTGGATCGTGCGTCATTTTCCGGGGTCGGAGGATCTGATCGGCTGGCTGATCGTCGCCATCGCCGTGCTGGCCGTGGCGGGCTATCTCTATCGCCTCGCCACCTGGAAGCCCCGTTCGCAGCGCCCCTAACGGCGCCGTTCGCGCGGATGCGCGGCTGTGTAGGTCTTCAGCATCAGCTCGGCGTCGACTCCGGTGTAGATCTGTGTCGAGGACAGCGAGGCGTGACCGAGCAGTTCCTGAAGGCTGCGCAGGTCCGCGCCCCTTGAGAGCAGATGCGAGGCAAAGCTGTGGCGCAGCGCGTGCGGTGTCGCACTGGACGGCAGGCCGAGCACCGGCCTCGCCGCCGCCAGCACACGTCGCACGATCCGCGGGTCAAGTGGACCGCCTTGTGCGCCGCGGAACAGAGGGGCGTGAGGGGGCAGGGGGAACGGGCAGAGCCGCGCGTACGTGGCCAGCGCCTCGCGCACGACCGGCAGGAGCGGCACGACGCGCTGCCGCCCACCCTTGCCGGTCAGGATGAGGGTTTCGCCCGCCGCCGCATCCGCGCCGCGCAGCGACAGAGCTTCCGCCACGCGCAGGCCAGCACCGTAGAGCAAAAGCAGAACCGCCCGGTCCCTCGCCGCGATCCAGGGTGCGCTGGCGCCCGCGTCCACTGCCTCGAGAAGTCCGGGCATCGCCTCTGCCGGCAGAGGGCGCGGGAGCCGGCGCGCGGCGCGCGGCGCACGCAGGCGGGTCTCGCTTGCGGGCGGAAGCCCGGCTTCCTTTCGGCAGAAGGCAAGGAACGCCCGGATCGCCGACAGTTCGCGGGCGGCCGAGGCGTTTCCGATCCCGTCCTCCCGGCGCCGGGCAAGGTGCATCCTGAGATCGGAGGCGCCGAGTGCAGCGATCGCCGCGGCATCGCTTGCGCCGCAGCCGGCTAGCAGCCGTTCTGCCACGCCGGCATAGGCGCGCACCGTGTGGGGCGAGCGGCGCAGAACGGAGCCGAGATGCCGCCGCCATCTTTCCAGCAACGCCGCCTGCTGTGCGTTCATGCAGTCACGGTCCGTTGTGGCTCGCACCGGACGATCTCGCCAAGCACCGCATCCAGCAGCGGCATCCCCTGCTCGGTGAGCCAAAGGCGATCGCAGGTGTGCCGAAGAAGGCCGAGCGTCTGCAGATGCGCCATCCGCCTGTGGTCGAGCGCACCGTCGACAGCCGCTCCGAAGCGGCGGCGCAGGCGGCCCAAATCGACACCCTCGGTCAGCCGGAGCCCCATGAGCAGCGCCTCGGTTACGCACTCGTCGATGATTAGCCGGCGTTCTTCCTGGATGCCGTGGCCGCTGTTGCGGATCGCGGCGAGGTAGTTCTCGGGCTTCCGGTGGCGCGCGGTCGCCACGCCGCCGCGGCGGCCGTGCGCGCCGGGTCCGACGCCGTGGTAATCCTCGTAGCGCCAGTAGGTGAGGTTGTGACGGCTCTCGCATCCGGCGCGGGCATGGTTGCTGATCTCGTAAGGACGCAGCCCGGCGTCCGCCGCAAGCTGGCGGGTCAGGGCGAAGAAATCGGCCTGAAGATCAGGGTCGGGCATGACGAGCACGCCCCGCCTCGCATCCGTGGCGAACCGCGTGCCCGGCTCGATGGTCAGCTGGTAGAGCGAGAGATGCTCGGTCCCGTAGGCAAACGCCGCAGACAGCTCGGCCGCCCAGTCATCGAGGGTCTGGCCCGGGCGGCCATAGATGAGGTCAAAGCTCACGCGCTCGAACCGGGCGCACGCGGCGTCGAGAGCCGCCCGCGCTTCCGCAAGCCCGTGCGCGCGCCCGAGCAGCCGGAGGGCGGCCTCGTCAAGAGCCTGGATGCCGGCCGACAGCCGGTTGATCCCCGCCGCTTCAAGCTCCGCAAAGGCGCGCGTCTCCACGCTGGACGGGTTCGCCTCCAGCGTGATCTCCACTCTCTCCGCAAAGCCCCACAGCCGTTCGGCTTCGCTCAGCAGAGCCGCCACCGTACTGGGCGGCATGAGGCTCGGCGTGCCTCCGCCGAAGAACACGCTGCGCAGCGGCCCCTGTCCGCCGACGGCGTGTTCATGCCGCAGATCGGTCAGCAGCGCCTCGGCCCAGGCGGCCTGGTCGACCCGGTCCCGCACGTGGCTGTTGAAGTCACAGTAAGGGCATTTGCTGAGGCAGAAGGGCCAGTGGATGTAGAGCGCCTGCGCCATGGAGGAACCCGCCTAGCGACCGAACTGCTCGCGCGACAGTTTCGCGAACGCGTCTGCGCGGTGCGACATGGAGTGTTTGGCGTCCGGCGCCATTTCGCCGAAGGTCTGCTCATGGCCGGCCGGCACGAACATCGGATCGTAGCCGAACCCGTTCTGTCCCCGCGGCGGCCAGACGAGATCGCCGTCGACCCGCCCCTCATAGGCGACGTCCGAGCCGTCGGGCCACGCAATCGCGAGCACGCAACGGAAGCTCGCGCGTCGCGACGCGCCGGCGCCAAGTCCCTGCAGCAGCCCCTCGACCTTGCCCATCGCGAGGTTCCAGTCGCGCCCGGGCGGGCCTTCGAACCACTGACGCTGCGCCCAGTCGGCCGTGTAGACGCCGGGCCGGCCGTCCAGCGCGTCGACGCACAGCCCGCTGTCGTCGGCGAGCGCCGGCAATCCCGCAGCTTGAGCCGCGGCCCGCGCCTTGATGAGCGCATTGTGGACGAACGTCGTGCCCGTCTCCTCAGGCTCGGGCAGCCCCAGGGCTCCCGCCGCCAGACAACGCATCCCGAACGGCCGCAGCAGCGCGTCGATTTCGGCCAGCTTGCCGCGGTTGTGCGTCGCGATGACCAGCGAACCGGCGGCGAGGCGCGGCGTCATCCCCGCACCGCCTGCTGCTGCCGCACGAAGATCTCCTCGCAGCCGATGCGGGCGAGGCGGAGCATGCGTAGCAACGCCTCCTCGTCATAGCACGCCCCTTCGGCCGTCGCCTGCACTTCGGCGATCTTTCCCCCTTCGATCAGCACGAAATTGGCGTCGGCGTCGGCCGTGGCATCCTCCTCGTAGTCCAGGTCGAGCACGGGGTGCGCGCCCACGATCCCTGCCGACACGGCCGCGACCCGGCCGATGATCGGATCCTCGGCCAGCGCCTTGCGGGCAAGAAGCGCGTCCACGGCGATCCTCATCGCGATCCATGCCCCGTTGATGGCTGCGGTGCGCGTCCCGCCATCCGCCTGCAGCACATCGCAGTCGAGCGTGATCTGACGCTCGCCGAGCTTGGCCAGATCAACCACCGCGCGCAGCGACCGGCCGATCAGGCGCTGGATCTCCTGCGTCCGGCCGGACTGCTTGCCCTTGACCGCTTCGCGCTGGCCACGCGTGTGGGTGGCGCGCGGCAGCATCGCGTATTCGGCCGTCACCCAGCCCTGGTTCCTGCCGCGCAGCCATGGCGGCAGGCGCTCCTCCACGCTGGCGGTGCACAGAACGCGCGTGTTGCCGATGCTGAAAAGGCACGAACCCTCCGCGTGAATGGTGTAGCCGGTTTCGACGGCGATGGGCCGGATCTCGTCGAAGCTGCGCCCGGAAGGCCGCATTGTCATCTCCTTTGAAAGCGGCAGGCCGTGCGAAGCAGGAAAACGTCCGGCCGGCAGCCCACCATTTGCGGCTAGAGCATGGGGAGGGGGCAGCGCAAGGCGCGTCTCGTGCACGGATCCGTCCCCGCGCCGGGCCGGATTGCGCCGGTGCCCCGGCAGACTAAGATTGCATGCCATGGCGCCGCACCCTCTTGCAGACCTCACCGAACGAGCGCAGACGATCTTCCGTCAGGTGGTCGAAACCTACCTCGCCAGCGGGCATCCCGTCGGCTCGCGCCTGCTGGCCGACCAGGGCGGGATCAACCTGTCGCCGGCCTCGATCCGCTCGGTGCTGGCCGACCTCGAGGCGATGGGGCTGCTTGCCGCACCGCATGTGAGCGCCGGGCGCATGCCGACGACCGCCGGGTTGCGCCTGTTCGTCGATGCCATGCTCAACGTGGGCATGCCCTCGCCCGGAGAGCAGGCGGTGATCGAGGAGCGGCTGTCGGAATCACGGCAGGTGGACGAGGCGCTTGAGGAAGCCAGCGCGATCCTCTCCGACCTTTCGGGGGCGGCGGGCATGGTCATGGTGCCGCGGCGCGAGACGGTGCTGGCCCAGTTCAGCCTCGTGCCGCTCTCCGGCGGGCGGGCGCTCGCCATCATGGTCGGGGAGGACGGGCAGATCGAGAACCGCATGCTGGACCTGCCGGCGTCCGCGGCTCCCGCCGCCCTCGAACAGGCGGCGAACTACATCAATGCGCGGCTCGTCGGCCGCACGCTGGGCGCTGCCGCGCGCCTTGTGGAAGAGGAACTGCGCGACCGACGCACGGCGCTCGACGAAGCCGCCCGCGATCTGGTGGAGCGCGGCTTGGCGCAGTGGAGCCATGATGCGGCCTCGCGTCCGGTGCTGATCGTGCGCGGACAGGCCCGGCTTCTCGACGAGACGGCGCTGTCCGACCTTGACCGCGTCCGGCAGCTGCTCGACGATCTCGAGAACAAGCAGGCCATCGCCGACCTCCTCGACCAGGCACGCGAGGCCGAAGCGACCCGAATCTTCATCGGCGCCGAAAACCGGCTGTTCGCGCTCACCGGCTCGGCCGTCATCGCGTCTCCGTACCGCGACCGCGAGGGCCGCATCATCGGCGTGCTCGGAGTGGTCGGTCCGACCCGGTTGAATTACGGTCGCCTTGTGCCCATGGTGGACTTCACCGCCCGCTCTCTGGGCAGAAGAATTGGGTGAAATTCACGTGATGACCGATGATGCGAATGGGCGTCCCGCCGAGGATGCCACCCTGGATCCTGCCGGAGACAGCCGGCGTCCCGCGAACGACCTCCCGCAGGACGAAGGATCGCCCGACGACGATCCTCTCGCCGCCATGCAGGCCGAACTCGAGCAGGCGCGCCAGGACGTTCTCTATGCGCGGGCCGAGACGCAGAACCTGCGCCGCCGCATGGAAAAGGATGTCAGCGACGCCCGAGCCTATGCCGCAACCGCGTTCGCCCGCGACGTCCTGTCGGTGTCGGACAATCTCAACCGGGCGCTGGACGCCGTGCCCGAGGAGCTGCGCGCCGATGCGCGCCTCGCCAGCCTGCTGACCGGCATCGAGGCGACGCAGCGCGAGCTCGACAAGGTGTTCGCGCTTCACGGCATCACCCGCATTGCCGCGGTCGGCCTGCCCCTCGACCCGAACCAGCACCAGGCCATGCTGGAGATCGATGACGAGGAGGCCGAGCCGGGCACCATTGTGCGGGAGCTTCAGCCTGGCTTCATGATCAAGGACCGGTTGCTGCGTCCGGCGATGGTCGGGGTGGCGCGCAAGCCCTGAGCCGGACGCCGCGCCTGGCTGAAGGAACCAAGTGAGTTCAAGCTCGTCCTCGTTGCGACAGGGAACGAGGAGACAGAACATGGCAAGCAAGATCCTGCTCGCGCCGGCACTGGCGCTGTCCACCATCAGCCTTGGCGGCTGTGCACAGAACTACGCGGTCGAAGGAGCGGGGCTTGGCGCCGCGGCCGGCGCGGGGATCGCGGCGGTCACGGGTGGCAACGTCGTGTCCTACGCGCTCGCCGGCGCCGCAGCGGGCGGCCTGGCCGGGTATTTCGTCGACAAGAACGGGCGCTGCGACGGATATGACAGTCGCGGGTATCTCGATGCCGACTGCTTCGGCACCGCCGGCTATCCGGTCGACCCGCGCCGCTGACGCCGACGTTCCGGGTCGGACGCGAAGAGGTCACAGCGTCGCGCCGGGGAACCGCACCAGTTGATCATAGGCAGCCGCTTCGCCGACGCCGGCCAGGCGGCTGCCACGCCGCAGCAGGAAGGCGTGGCGCACGATCTCGGCCTGCTGCTCGATGCCGTAACGCTCGAGGGGCCAGCCGGGGCGCAGGCTGTAGGAATAGGGCGCCCACGGCATCCGGCGCAATGGCAGATACCATCGGCCGCGTGTCTGCGCCTGCCAGACATGGGTGAGTTCATGGATGAAATGCCCCTGAAGCGCGAGCGGCGCGGTGCCGAAATCGTCGCAATACGCGCGCGACCGGGGATGGAAGTGCAGATGCCCGCACGGCGCCATCGTGACATTGGCGGGCTGGAGGGGAAACCATTTGCGCCGGCGGATGGTGACCTGGTCCGCATCGATGGCTGCGCCGAACACCTGCCGCACGAGCGCGCGCTCGCCGGCGGTCAGGCCGCGCATGCCGCCGGCCGGACAGGGCACGGCCTCGTCCACCCGCTCAGCCACGCCGATGTCAGTGACCGGCGTGATCTCCGCCGCCCGGTGGGAGCACGGCCGCTCTGAAGGTCGCGGCGCGATTGCCGAGCAGCGTCAGGGTGACGTCAGCCTCTCCGCCGGGTTGAAGATCGGCGGGAGGGCCAAAGACCATGACGTGCCGCCCTCCCGGTGCAAACGACACGGTTTCACCCGGCTGGAGCGACAGCGGCGCCATTTCGCCCATGACCATGCGGCCATCCCATTCCTGATATTCGTGCAGCTGTGCCGACTGGGCGCCGGCGACGCTTGCGCCGCGGATCGTCACCGCCCGGCTGTCGCGGTTGACGGCATCGAAGTAGACCGCGGCCGGATTGCCCTGCACGGCGTTCAGCACCAGCCGGGCGTTGGTGATCTCGAGCCCCGCATTCGCCACCTCGCCAGCCGGCTGAGCCTCGTTGCACGAGACGAGCGGCACGGACGCCGCGAGCAGGAACAGCGTCGCCAAACTTGCTTTGGGGAACATCGACCACCTCCTTGGACACGCGAGGCGCCTTCCTAGTCCGGGCGCCTCTCTTGTGCCACGAAATTCGCCGCTTATATCGCCCCCCGACACGTGTTCTGCACCGGGACGGGGACCCGTTATCCAGCACGCGGGGCGCGTCTATCACAAGATCAAGTGGGGACTAGATGGCTAAGGTAATCGGCATCGACCTCGGGACCACCAACAGCTGCGTTGCAGTCATGGACGGCGGCAAGCCCAAGGTCGTGGAAAATTCCGAAGGCGCGCGCACGACTCCGTCGATCGTCGCTTTCACCAAGGACGGAGAGCGTCTGATCGGCCAGCCGGCGAAGCGGCAGGCAGTCACGAACCCGGACAATACCATCTTCGCGGTGAAGCGTCTGATCGGCCGGCGGTTCGACGACCCGGTGACCAAGAAGGACACTGAACTCGTCCCGTATCAGATCGTGCGCGGCAAGAACGGCGATGCCTGGGTCAAGGCCGGCGGGGAAGAATACTCGCCCAGCCAGATCTCGGCCTTCATCCTTCAGAAGATGAAGGAAACGGCCGAGGCCTATCTCGGGGAGTCGGTGACGCAAGCGGTCATCACGGTTCCCGCCTACTTCAACGACGCGCAGCGGCAGGCGACCAAGGACGCGGGGCAGATCGCCGGCCTCGAGGTGCTGCGGATCATCAACGAGCCGACGGCGGCGGCGCTCGCCTACGGTCTCGACAAGGAGGACGGCAAGACGATCGCGGTCTACGACCTCGGCGGCGGCACGTTCGATGTCTCGATCCTCGAGATCGGTGACGGCGTGTTCGAGGTGAAGTCGACCAACGGCGACACCTTCCTTGGCGGCGAGGACTTCGACAGCGTGCTGGTCGAGCATTTGGCCGACCAGTTCCAGAAGAAGGAGAACATGGACCTGCGCAAGGACCGTCTTGCGCTCCAGCGGCTCAAGGAAGCGGCGGAAAAGGCCAAGATCGAGCTGTCCAGTTCACAGCAGACCGAGATCAACCTGCCGTTCATCACGGCACGGATGGAGGGCGGCTCCTCCACGCCGCTGCATCTGGTGGAGACGATCACCCGCTCGCAGCTCGAAAAGCTCGTCGACGGGTTGATCCAGCGCACGCTGGAACCCTGCCGCAAGGCGCTGGCCGACGCCGGCATCGACAAGGCCGCCATCGACGAGGTGGTGCTGGTCGGCGGCATGACCCGCATGCCGCGGGTGCGCGAGGTCGTGGAGCAGTTCTTCGGCAAGAAGCCGCACACCGGCGTGAACCCTGACGAGGTCGTGGCGATGGGTGCTGCCATCCAGGCCGGCGTGCTTCAGGGTGACGTCAAGGACGTGCTGCTGCTCGACGTGACGCCGCTCTCCCTCGGCATCGAGACGCTCGGCGGCGTGTTCACGCGGATGATCGACCGCAACACGACGATCCCGACCAAGAAGACCCAGGTCTACTCCACCGCAGAAGACAACCAGAACGCCGTGACCATCAAGGTCTATCAGGGCGAGCGCGAAATGGCGGCCGACAACAAGCTGCTGGGCAATTTCGACCTCATCGGCATTCCGCCGGCGCCGCGCGGAGTGCCGCAGATTGAGGTGACGTTCGACATCGACGCGAACGGCATCGTCAGCGTGTCGGCGAAGGACAAGGGGACCGGCAAGGAGCAGACCATCAAGATTCAGGCGTCCGGCGGTCTGTCGGATGCCGACATTGAGCAGATGGTCCGCGATGCGGAGCGGTTCGCCGAAGAGGACAAGAAGCGGCGCGCCGCGGCGGAAAGCCGCAATCAGGCCGACAGCCTGGTGCACGCCACCGAGAAGCAGCTTGAGGAGCATGGCGCCAAGATCGATGCCGGTCTCAAGGCAGAGGTCGAGGCCAAGATTGCCGACGTGAAGACGGCGCTGGAAGGCGACGACGCTGCGGCGATCGACGCCAAGGCGCAGGAACTGACGCAGGTCGCCATGCGCATGGGGCAGCAGATCTACGAGCAGGAGCAGTCCGCTGCTTCGGCATCGGCCGCCGGCGGAGACGGCGCGGCTTCCGGCTCGGGATCGGCCAGCCATGACGATGGTGTCGTGGACGCCGAGTTCTCCGAAGTCGACGACGACAAGAAGAACTGAGCAGGAACCTCTCCTGTGCGGACGCCGCTGGCGCGTGAGTGCCAGCGGCAGCCGTTCTGAGACAACAGGCGCTCCATGGCTGTGACCGATATCGACCTGTATGAATTGCTGGAAGTCGACCGCCGGGCGGATGCGGCCGCAATCAAGGCGGCGTACCGCAAGCTCGCCATGCGGTTCCATCCCGACCGCAACCCGGGCGATGCCGCCGCCGAGGCACGGTTCAAGCAGATAAGCGGCGCCTACGAAATCCTGAAAGACCCGCAGAAACGGGCGGCCTACGATCGCTACGGCCACGCCGCCTTCCAGCAGGGCGGACCCGCCGGCGGGCATGATTTCGCCGATCTCGGCGACATCTTCGAGACGATCTTCGGCAACGCCTTTGGCGGCGCCGGCGGAGCGGGCCATTCGCGGCGGGGGGCGGACCTGCGTTACGACCTCGAGATCACGCTCGAGGACGCATTCACCGGCAAGACGACCGAGATCACGATCGAGGCTTCGGTGGCCTGCGATCCGTGCGGCGGTTCAGGAGCAACGCCGGGAACAGGCACGCGCCGTTGCCAGCTGTGCTCGGGTTTCGGCAAGGTGCGGGCAAAACAGGGCTTCTTCGTCGTCGAGCGGCCATGTCCGACGTGTCACGGGCGGGGCGAACTCATCGAAAAGCCGTGCCGCGCCTGTGGCGGCGAGGGACGGGTCGACCGGCGGCAGGCGCTTTCGGTTGACATCCCCCCCGGCGTCGACACCGGCACCAGGATCCGGCTCAGCGGTCGGGGCGAGGCGGGAGCCAACGGCGCGCCAGCCGGCGACCTCTACATCTTCCTGCATGTGAAACCCCATCCGGTGTTCGAGCGGGCGGGCACCAACCTGCACACCCAGGTTCCGATCAGCTTCACCACCGCTGCCTTGGGCGGCGCTGTGGAATTGCCTGGCATGGATGGCGAGACGATCACGCTCGACATTCCGGCCGGCATCCAGTCGGGGCGGCAGCTTCGCCGGCGCGGCGAGGGCATGCCGGTGCTGCAGGGGCGCGGGCGCGGCGACCTTGTCGTTGAGGTTGTGGTGGAAACCCCCTCCCGGCTCACCCGCGAGCAGCGCGAGTTGCTGGAACGGTTCCGCGAGCTTGAGACCGGCGAAGAGTGTCCTCAGTCGCGCGGGTTCGTGGATCGGCTCAAGGCGATGCTGGGCACCTGATCCGGCACGTCCGCCGAAGGGGCCGAAAGTGCGGCGACTTCCGCATGGAGCGTCGGCAGCAGATGGGCATCGGCGGTGAGCCGGCCCTGCTCCTCGTCGAGAATGGCGAGGAACGCAGCCTGCTTCAAAGCCCGCAGTCGGTCGGCCGGCAGGGGCGGATCGGCGGTCGAGGCGAGCAGATCGACCATCCGTTCGGCCCCGTGCAGCCGGCCCCACAGATAGTCGTTCTCCCGGTAGGCGCGGCTGAAGAAGGCTCCGAAATTGTAGAACTCGATGCCCCGCAGCGTTGCCGGGGTGCCGCCCGCGCGGATCGACAACGCGTCCTCGGGCGAGATCCGGTCGATGCGGATCGGGTCGAATTCCCAATAGAGGTCGCTGCGCATGACGGTGAACGTCGCCGCATCGTAGAACGGAAAGCCGAGATAGGTCAGCAGCATCCGGCGGCGCAGCGGTTTGGACAGCGTCTCCAGCAGGGCGGAAAACATCTGCTCGGCCGCCGCGTCGGTTTCCGGCAGCAGCCGGTGCGCCGCAAAATGGCGCAGCACCGCGTCGGGATCGCGGATCACCTCAGCGGCCAGCACCGGAAATTCCTGCCCGAGCACCTCGGGCGTGGCGCGATCTTCGTAGTGGGCGATGATCCGGTAGATCTCGGCATGCGCCCTTGCGGCTTCCTCTCCCAGCGCGAGCTGCGGTTCCCACTCGCGCGACAGCCGGCGGGCGAGCATCCGCATGCGCCGCAGCCGGAAGCCGAGGTCGTGCACGCGAAAGAACTGGATGCCCGCCGGCCCGCCGTAATCCGCCGGCAGGACGCCGCCGCCGATCTCCCGCTCGATCGCGGCGCGCAGCGCGTCTTCCACCTGCGGGAGATCCGCTCCCGCGGGCGGGGGCGCTGCCGCCGTCACAAGCTCTGCCAGGCGCCGGGCGATCGCGTCGGCCTTGGCGAGCGCGTAGGAGCGGAACGCGAACCCCGCCTGAGCGACGGCGGCTTCCTGTGCCTTGCGGCGCCAGGCGGCCAGACGCCGCGGCGTGGGACGATCGAGGAACAGGGTTCGCCCGAACAGCGCATCGACGGTCTGCTCCACCTGCGGGGTGAGCGTTCGCAGGGTGCGCAGCAGCGCCTCGGCCCGGCGCGACTGGTCGGCGATGGCGGCAAGGTCGTCCCGGATGGGCTGTTCGCGCGGAATGGTGGACAGCGACCCGAAGATGGCGCTGAAGAAGTTGGGTCCGCTTGCGCGGGCGCGCGCCTGCACGGGGCCGATGCGGTCGGGCCGCGGGTCGATGTAGACGAACCGGCGGTCCACCTCGCGCGGGGCCGGGCGGCCGGTGAGGCGCCCCATCGCCTGCCGGAACGGGGCGTTGATCAGCACCGAACCGTCGATCAGGGCAAGCGTGTTGCTGTCCGCTCTCGCCGCCCCGTCGGGCAGGAGCGCGTCCAGGAACCCGGCGCGTCCCGGCCAGGCGATGTCTCTGCCGGCAAGCACCTGGTCGAGTTCGCCCGGGCGGAACACCGGAAACGCGCCGGGAAAGCTTGCGGTCGCGCGCGCGGCGAAGGCGAGGGCGGGGAGATCCGCCAGCGTTCCGCCAGCCGACGCGCCCACCACCGCGCGAAAGGCGATCGGCACCCGGTGCTCCCGCTCCTCCACCTGCGCCGGACTGTGCAGCCGGATCGGCACATGGTGGCCATGGAAGTCCGTGGCGGTGACCAGCAGGTCGAGCGGATAGCCGGGGGGCAGCAGCGGATTTTCCGGCGCGTTCGCCCGCATGGCGGCAAGGGCGTCGAGGAGAAATCCGGAGAAAGCGGCGCCGGAAAATGGCGGCTGGAACCATCGGCCTCGCACCAGGCGGGAGATCTTGCCGGCGACCTCGCTGCGCATCTCCGGGGCGACAGAGGCAGACACGGCCCCGCCCGGACGCCGCATCAGCCACCACACCAGCGGCTGCGCCCACAGCTTGCCGTACCGCCACAAGGGACGTGCGTCGGGGTCGGTCAGCCGCTCGCTGTCGGCGACGTCCAGCCACATGTCGGTCAGCGGCTCGAGCGATTGCCCGCTGTAGACCGCCTGGGCCAGAAACACCGCGTTGATGCCGCCCGCGCTCGCCCCGGTGAGAATGTCGGGCAGAACGCGCAACCGCAGGCCGGCACGCTCCTCCAGCAGGCGCAGGATCTCGGCGTAGACCGCGCATGTGCCTCGTGGCGAGGCGGCGTGACGCGCCCGGTCGCGGCTGGCGCGGGCGAGATGCCACAGCTCCTTGGTCACGCCATGCATGTAGACGGCAAGACTGATCCCGCCGTAGCAGACCAGCGCCACCCGGAGATCCTTTTGCCGCATGCGCCGGTTAGACCAGCTTTCGCGCGAAGCGCAATTGCGTTCCGCAAATGTTCCGGATAGATCGCGGCATGGGCAAGGCGAAGAAGCGGTATGTGTGTCAGGCCTGCGGCGCCGCGGCGTCGCGGTGGCAGGGACAGTGCGCCGACTGCGCGGAATGGAACACGCTGGTCGAGGATGCGCCGGTGACGGCGTTCGCGCAGAAGCACGACCTGTCGGGCGGCGGGCGGAAGATCGCGTTTTCGTCGCTCGATGCGCCAAGCGCGCCGTTGCAGCGCATCGCAACTGGCCTCGCCGAGTTCGACCGGGCGACAGGGGGCGGCCTCGTGCCCGGCTCGGCGATCCTCATGGGCGGCGATCCGGGCGTGGGCAAGTCCACCCTGCTGCTGCAGGCGGCGGGCAGAATGGCGCAGGCAGGGCGCAGCGTCGCCTATGTCAGCGGGGAGGAGGCGGCGGCGCAGGTCCGGCTGCGGGCGGCACGTCTCGGCCTATCCGCCGCACCCGTGGGGCTGGCTTCCGCGACGAGCGTGCGCGACATCCTCACGACGCTGGCGGAAGGGCCGGCACCCGACCTGCTGGTGATCGATTCGATCCAGACCATGCATTCTGACTTGATCGAGGGAGCGCCCGGCACGGTCAGCCAGGTGCGGGGGTGCGCCTTTGAGCTGATCCGCTTCGCCAAGGAGCGCGGCTGCGTCCTCGTTCTGGTCGGGCACGTCACGAAGGACGGAGCAATCGCCGGGCCGCGCGTGCTCGAGCACATGGTGGATGTGGTGATGAGCTTCGAGGGCGAGCGAAGCCACCAGTTCCGCATCCTGCGCGCGCTCAAGAACCGGTTCGGCGCGGTGGACGAGATCGGCGTCTTCGCCATGGCCGGGGCGGGTCTGGAAGAGGTGCCGAACCCGTCCACCCTGTTCCTGAGCGGGCGCGATCAGCCGCTGGCCGGGTCGGTGGTGTTTCCCGCGCTCGAAGGCACCCGCCCGGTGCTGGTCGAAATCCAGGCGCTGATCGTCCGTCTTCAGTCCGGCGCGACCCCTCGCCGGGCCGTGGTCGGATGGGATGGCGGCCGGCTGGCGATGCTGCTGGCGGTGCTGGAGTCCCGCTGCGGGCTGAGCTTCTCGAGCGCCGAGGTGTATCTGAACGTCGCCGGAGGGTACCGGCTGAACGACCCGGGGGCGGATCTCGCTGTTGCCGCGGCTCTTGTGTCCGCGCTCGCCGACCGGGAGATGGATCCCAAGCATGTGTGGCTGGGCGAAGTGTCGCTGGCCGGCGAGATCAGGCCGGTGGCGCACGGTCCGCTGCGCCTCAAGGAAGCGGCCAAGCTCGGCTTCACCGTCGCTGCCGGCCCGGCCGGCCTCGGCCCGCCGCAAGGGCTCGCCTATCATCCGATGGAGCGCCTCGGCAATCTCGTTGACCGGGTCATCGGCGGGGTCTAGGTCCGCGCAGGCAGGCGTATGACAGGGTTCGACTACATCGTGTTGCTCGTCGTCGGCGTGGCGGCGATCGGCGGCTTCATGCGTGGCTTCGTGCAGGAGGTGCTGTCCCTGCTGGCCTGGGTCGCGGGCATCATGGCCATCCGGCTTTTCCACACCGCGCTGGCGCAATGGCTGGCGGAGCGCATCGGCGAGGGCACGAGCACCGAGGTGCTGGCGTTCGTCCTTCTGCTGCTGGTGCCGTATGCCCTCATCCAGCTGCTCGCGCGCAGGGTCGGCAGCGCGTCGCGTCGGTCGGTGCTCGGCCCGGTCGACCGGGCGCTCGGCTTCGGGTTCGGCATGGTCAAGGGCGTGGTCGTCGTGATCGTGGGCTTCTCCATGCTCGTGCTTGCCTATGACACCATCTGGGGCGTCGGGGGACGACCGGCATGGATGGTTCAGGCGCGCACCTACAGTTTCATCGACGCCGGATCGCGCGCCTTCGTGGAGATGATTGCCGAGCGTCGTGACGAATACCTCCAGGGGCAGCAGGATCAGCCTGCCACCACTGATGCCGCCTGACAACGTGGGCGGTGCTGTACGCGGCGGCGCGACGACCCTCTACACGCCCGCCGTGCTGGCGCTTGCGGCCGAGCTTTCGCGTTTTCCGCCGCAGGCCGATCACCCTCTCAGGGTGGACGTGCGCTCGAGGGTCTGCGGCAGCAGGATCGTGATGACCGGGACGCTCGACAGCGACCTTCGCATTGCGGACGTCGGCGTCGCTGTCTCGGCCTGCGCCGTCGGTCAGGCTGCAACCGCGCTCCTCGTCAGGTCGGTGACCGGGTGTGATGCTGGCGATCTCGCCAAGGCGCGCGAGGCGCTGACGCAGTTCCTGTCCGGGACCGCGGGCAATGCCGGCTGGCCGGGCATGGATCTGCTGGCGGCCGTCTCCAGACACGCCGGCAGGCACGCGGCGGTGCTGCTCCCCTGGGATGCCGCCCTCGCGCTTGTGGAGCAGGGCGCCACCGCCCGTCGGGCAGCCCGGTCCTGATGCCGCTCGAAGGGGGGCATCCCACACTGCTGATCGATGCGCAGGCGCTGGCAGCGAACTGGCGCACCATGGCGCGCATGGCTCCGTCGGCCGAGGTGGCCGCGGCGGTCAAGGCGGATTGCTACGGTCTCGGGGTCGATGCATGCGTGCCGCACCTCGTCGCGGCCGGAGCCCGGCACTTCCTGGTGGCGCACTGGTTGGAGGTGGAGGACGTGGCCCGTCATGTGCCGCCGGCGCGGATCAGCGTGCTGCACGGCCCCGTCTGTGCGGCCGACGTGGCGATAGCCCGGCGGACGGGAGCGCGGCCGGTTATCAATTCTCTGGCCCAGGCGCAGCGCTGGGTGCAGGCGGGCGGCGGTCCCTGCGACCTCATGATCGACACGGGGATCAACCGCCTCGGACTGCGGCCTGACGAGGTGCGCGATCCGGTTGTCGGGCAGCTCGACATCGAGGTGCTGATGTCGCATCTCGCCTGCGCCGACGAGGACAGCCCCCGCAACGCGCAGCAGCAGTCGCTGTTCACGGCGCTTCTCAGCGCGGTGGCGCACCGCCGTGCCAGCCTGGCCAATTCGGCCGGCGTCGCTCTGGGCGCCTCCTACCACCTGGACGTGGTGCGTCCGGGGCTGGCGCTTTACGGCGGCGTGCCGCGCCGGGAACTGGCGGGGCGGATTGCGCCGGTGGCGACGCTCGCCGCCCCGCTCGTCCAGCGGCGCCGGGTGCGGCAGGGCGAGGGGGTCGGCTACAACGGCACCTTTGCCGCACCCCGTGACATGGACATCGGCATCGTCTCCCTCGGCTATGCCGATGGCCTTTTGCGTGTCTGGGGTGGGAGCGGGGCATTGCACTTCGACGGGCGGGAACTGGCCATGGTCGGCCGGATCTCGATGGACATGCTGGCCGTCGACCTGACCTGCGCGCCCGATGCGCGCGAAGGGGATCTTCTCACGCTGGCTCACGACGTTCCCGCGGCCGCACACGCGACCGGTCTTTCGCAGTACGAGGTGCTCACGACACTGGGCCGGCGCATGCCGCGGCGCACGGTGCGGGGGTCCGGTTGCACCGCGGGACCGGCCGGTGCTAATGCTGCGCAGCAATAAGCGCGAAGGAAGGATGCTGCGGTGGCGAAGCGTCAGGCGGGCGACGGCCCGGTCATCATCAAGAAATACGCCAACCGGCGCCTCTACAACACCGGGTCTTCCACCTACATCACGCTCGACGATCTGGCCACGATGGTCCGGCAGAATGTCGACTTCAAAGTGGTCGACGCGAAGACCGGCGACGATCTGACCCACGCCATCCTGACGCAGATCATCATGGAAAAGGAGGCCGGTCAGGGCGAGCCGATGCTGTCCGTGCCGTTCCTGCGTGAACTCATCGCGATGTATGGCCACTCGGTGCAGGCGCTCATGCCGGCCTATCTGACCACCATGATGCAGCAGTTCCGCGAGAACCAGGAGAAGCTCGGCGAGGCGTTCGGCATGGGACAGGGAGCGGCCGCCCTGGCCAAGATGACCGAAACGAACCTCGCCATGATGCGCGCCGCAGGCCGCGCCTTCATGCCGCCGCTCGGGGGTGCCGCCGGCAGCACCGGCGCCGGCAAGGCGCCGGCGTCCCCGAAAGCGGAGCCGCCCTCGCGGGACGACGATCTCGCCGCGCTCAAGGCGCAGCTGGCGAGCATGCAGAAGCGGCTTGACGAACTGGACCGGTGAGCGGCTTACCGGCTTTTCCCTCTTTCCAGGATTTCGCGTGGCTCAGATCCGACATGCGCTAGGCATCAAGCGCGCCGACAACTTCGCCCAGTGGTATCAGGAGGTCATCTCCGCCGCGGACCTCGCCGAGGATTCCGGCGTGCGGGGATGCATGGTCATCAAGCCGTGGGGCTACGGCATCTGGGAGCGGATTCAGCAGCTGCTGGACCGCCGCATCCGGGCCGAAGGGCATGACAACGCCTATTTCCCCTTGTTCATCCCCCTGTCCAATTTCGAGCGCGAGGCCGAGCATGTCGACGGGTTCGCCAAGGAAATGGCCGTCGTCACCCACCACCGCCTGATCGCCGACGGCAGCGGACGGCTCATCCCCGACCCGGACGCGCGTCTCGAGGAGCCGCTGGTGGTGCGGCCCACATCCGAGACGATCATCGGCGACGCCATGGCGCGGTGGGTGCAGAGCTGGCGCGACCTGCCGCTCAAGCTGAACCAGTGGGCCAACGTGGTGCGATGGGAGATGCGCACACGCATGTTCCTGCGCACGTCCGAGTTCCTCTGGCAGGAAGGTCACACCGCCCATGCCGACGCGGCGGAGGCAAAGGCGCACACGCTGCGCATGCTGGAGGTCTACCGCGCCTGTGCCGAGGACGATCTCGCCTTGCCGGTCATCGCCGGTCAGAAGCCGGAGAACGAGCGGTTCCCCGGCGCTGTCGAGACGTGGTCGATCGAAGCCATGATGCAGGACGGCAAGGCGTTGCAGGCCGGCACCTCGCACTATCTCGGCACCAATTTCGCCGAGGCGGCGGGGATCCGCTTCCAGAACCGCGAGGGACAGCAGGCGCTGTGCCACACGACCAGCTGGGGCGTGTCCACCCGCATGATCGGCGGGATCATCATGACGCATGGCGACGATGACGGCCTGCGCGTGCCGCCCCGCATCGCACCATGGCAGGTCGTGATCCTGCCGATGCTGCGCGAACGCGAGGACGACGACGCGCTGCTCCGGTACTGCGAAACCCTGCGGCAAAGCCTTGCGGGCGCCTGCGCGCTGGGCGAGCCGCTGCGCGTGCTGCTGGACGCGAAGCCCGGCAAGGCTGCGGCCAAGCGCTGGGACTGGGTGCGCAAAGGCGCGCCGGTCATTCTCGAGGTGGGACAGCGCGACCGCGAGAGCGGTGTCGTCACCCTGATCCGCCGGGACAGGCTGTGGGACGCCGGCACCGGCAAGCTGGAGACGGCGGTGCTGCCTCTCGACGGGGCCGGCGACAAGCTGCCTCTCCTGCTCGATGAGATCCAGCAAGGCCTGTTCGCGGATGCGCGGCAGCGGCGGGACAGCCACATCCGCCGCGACATCGCTACCTTCGACGCGCTTGCGCAGGCCTTCGCCGGTGACGATGCGGTGGCAGGCTGGGCCGAGGTGCAGTGGGCGCGCCCGACGGGTGACGAGCTTGCGGGCGTGGTCGAGCGGCTCAAGGCGATGCGCCTGACCTTCCGCAACGTGGACATGACGGCGGCACCGGCGGATGGCGTGTGCCTGTTCACCGGTGCCCCAGCGGTCGAGCGGATCCTCGTCGCCAAGGCCTACTGACCGGCAACGCCTTGCCTTGAGGAGCGATGTGCGGGACAAGACCTGCATGAAAACGCCTTTCGCTCTCGCCTTGCTGCTGACGACCTCCGCCGCCTTCGCGCAGGAGACGGACACCGCGTTCCCGGTGGCGGAGGACCGCCTGCGCGGGGATGTCGAAACGCTGGTCGCGTTCGGCACCCGTCACACCCTGTCCTCGCAGGACGACCCGCGCCGGGGCATCGGCGCCGCGGTCGACTGGTCGCTGGCGGAGATGCGCCGCATCGCCGCCGCCTGCGGCGGGTGCCTGGAGATCGTGGCGCCCGAGCAGACGCTCGAGGGCGCGCGCCTGCCCGGGCCGACGCGCATCCGCAACGCCGTCGCGATCCAGCGCGGCTTCGAGCGGCCCGACGAGGTGGTCATCGTGCAGGCGCACATCGACAGCCGGGTGTCGGACGTGATGAACGCCGACGCGGATGCGCCGGGCGCGAACGACAATGCGTCGGGCAGCGCGCTGGTTCTGGAGGCGGCGCGGGTGCTGTCGCAACGGCGCTACCCGGTCACCATCGTCTACGCCCTGCTGTCGGGCGAGGAACAGGGGCTGTACGGCGGGCGGGTGCTCGCCGACACCGCCGCGAGCCGGGGATGGCAGGTCAAGGCGGTGCTCAACAACGACATCGTCGGGAACAGCTGCGGATCGGACGGGCTGTGCGATGCGGCGCATGTGCGGGTGTTTTCCGAAGGCCAGCGCGCCGATCTCAGCCCGGCGCTGAGAGCCGCGCAAAGACGCGACGGAGGCGAGAACGACAGCCCGTCGCGCAACCTCTCCCGCTGGCTGGCGGAGCTTGCGGCAGAGGATGCAAGCGGTCTTGCCGTCCGGCAGATCTGGCGCACCGACCGGATGGGTCGGGGCGGCGACCAGATCCCGTTTCAGGAGCGCGGCATCCCGGCCATCCGCTTCTCCGTCGCGGTGGAGGACTACAACCACCAGCATCAGGATCTGCGCGTCGAAGAGGGCATCCGCTTCGGCGACACGGTCGAGGCGATGGACTTCGCCTACCTTGCGCGGGTGACGCGGCTCAATGTCCGGGCGCTCGACGCGCTCGCTCGGACACCGGCACCGCCAGCGCCGACGGCCACGGCGGCGGTGCAGACCTTCACCGCGCTGTCCTGGCAGCCGGTGCCGGGGGCGCGCAGCTACACCGTCTGGCAGCGGCGCACTGACGAGCCGAACTGGCCCCGGCAACCGGTGCGGGCGGGACTGACCGCGACGCAGCTCCGTCTCGACGGGGTGCGCGGGGACGACTGGCTGTTCGGCGTCAGCGCGTGCGACGCGGCGGGCCAGTGCAGTCCGGTGGCCAGTGCCGTGCCCGCAGGGGCGTTCCGCCCGGCAGAAGCGCCCGGGCAGCCAAGAGCAGGAGAGCAGTGACATGATGACGGCAAGATCCTGGCTTCTCGCGGCGGCCGCGGCCGCCCTTCCGGTGAGCGCGGCGGCGCATCACGGCTGGATCTCCTATGACGAGACGCAGCCGGTCACGCTGACGGGTCATCTGACCAGCGTCGAATGGAGCAATCCGCACGCCACGGCGACGATGGTGTGGCAGGGGCGGCAGTGGGACGTGATCCTCGCGCCCGTCTCGCGCATGACCGCGCGGGGGCTGGCGCTGCAGGACATCAACAACCGCCAGACGATCACCATCACCGGCTATGTGCGCCGCGACGGCACGCCGGAAATGCGGCTCGAGCGCGTGCGGGTCGGCGACCGGGTCGTCGAGCTGCGCTGACGCGTGCAGGAGGGGCTGCTGGCGCTCGATGCCTGGCTCGGGCAGACGGGACTGAACGCATGGGTGCGCAGCAGCCCCCACATCTATCCGTGGGCCAATGTCCTTCATGTCCTGGGCGTGGCGCTGCTGGTTGGAGCCATCGGCATTCTCGACCTGCGCATTGCCGGCGCGTGGCGGCGCCTGCCGCTTGAGGCGCTTTCGGCGGCGCTGACGCCCCTTGCGGCCACGGGAGTGGCGGTGCAGGCCGCCTCGGGTCTGGTGCTGTTCGCGGCGGACGGTCAGGCGCTGGCGGCATCCGGCGTGTTCCATGCCAAGCTGGCGCTGATGGCCGCGGCGCTGCTCAACGCGGCACTGTTCCGGTGGCGCTGGCGCAGTCTCGCACACGCTTCACGCACGCGCGGAGAGGTCGTCGCCCGCGAGGAGCCGCCGGCCTCAGCACGCCTGCTCGCCCTTGCGTCGCTGGCCCTCTGGATTGCGGTGCTGATCCTCGGTCGCCTGATCGCCTACGCCTGATGCGAGGTTGAGCATCGGCGGCCGAGGGGCCATAGCGGCACCATGCCGCGCCACCGACCCGCCGGCTTGCCTTCGCGCGAGCAGATCCTCGAGTTCCTCCGGACCTCGCCACATCCGGCGGGCAAGCGCGAGATCGCCAAGGCCTTCGGGCTGAAGGGCGACGACAAGCTGCAGCTCAAGCGGCTGCTCAGGGACATGGCGGAGGAGGGGCTGATCGATGGCAACCGCACCGCGTTCCGGCGGGCGGGCGGGGTGCCGCGCGTCACCGTGCTCAGGATCGTCGACACCGACGAAGAGGGCTGGGTGGCCGTGCCGGACACATGGGAGAGCACCCATGACGGGGATCCTCCCCGAATCCGCATCGCGGAGCGTGGCACGGACAGCGGCAGGAAACGGGCATCGACCCCGCCCCTGAAACGGGGCGACCGGGTGCTTGCCCACACGGAGCAGAGCGGCAACACGGTCACCGCCCGGGTGATGAAGCGTCTGCCGCCGCGCGCAGAAGGGCTGATCGGCGTGGTGGAGACCGACAGCGCCGGGCGGCTGGTGCTGGCTCCGGTCAGCAAGCGGGTGCGTGACTCGGTGCCGATCGGCGATGCAGGCGGGGCGCGCGTGGGCGAGCTGGTGCTGGCGGAGCGCACGGGACGTTCCGCCCGGGGAGCCGCTCGGGTCGTCGAGGTGGTCGGCGATCCGCTCGCGCCGAACAGCTTTTCGCTCATCGCCATCGCCGAGCACGACATCCCGCACAGCTTTCCCCCGGCGGCACTGGCCGAGGCCGAGGCCGCCACCGTTCTTCCGCTGTGCGCGGACGAGAGAGAGGACCTGCGCCATCTGCCGCTGGTCGCCATCGACCCGCGCGACGCGCGCGACCATGACGACGCGATCTGGGCCGAGGCCAAGGAGGATGGCGGCTTTCGCGCCGTGGTGGCGATTGCCGACGTGTCCTACTATGTCCGCCCCGGCGGCGCGCTCGACCGGGAAGCGCGGCGCCGGGGCAACAGCGTCTATTTTCCCGACCGCGTCGTGCCGATGCTGCCCGAGGTGCTGTCGGCGGACGTGTGTTCGCTTGTCGAGGGCGAGGACCGGGCGGTCATGGCCTGCCATCTCGACATCACCGCCGAGGGACGGATCGCCGCGTGGCGCTTCTCCCGCGGGCTAGCGCGGCTGGCGGCGAACATCGCCTACGAGGATGCGCAGGCCGCCATTGATGCGGGCGCCGCGGGCGCGGAGCTGCGCGCCCTGTGGGCGTGCTGGCGGCTGCTGCACGCCGCGCGGGTGGCAAGAGGTCCGCTCGAGCTCGACCTTCCCGAGCGCCGGGTCGTGCTCGACGAGGGCGGCGGCATCGCGGACATCGTCACGCGGGAGCGGCTCGACGCGCATCAGGTGGTCGAGGATTTCATGATCGCCGCCAATGTCGCCGCCGCGCGGGCGCTTGAGGCGAAGACCTCGCCGGTGGTTTACCGCGTGCACGAGCCGCCGAGCCGGGAGAAGCTGCTGGCGCTGCGCGAGTTCCTGGCGACGCAGGGCCGGTCGCTGGCGCTCGGGCAGGTGGTCACGCCGGCGCTGTTCAACCGCATGCTCAAGGACATCGCGGACGACACCGAACGGGCGCTGGTCATGCAGGCCGTGCTCAGAAGCCAGACGCAGGCCTATTACGGCCCCGCCAATGCGGGCCATTTCGGCCTGTCGCTGGCTTCCTACGCGCATTTCACCTCGCCTATCCGCCGCTATGCCGACCTGCTGGTGCACCGGGCGCTGGTGGATGCCTACGGTCTCGAGCAGAGTGGCGCCGTCGCCGGCGTGCCGCAGGAGACGGGGCTGTCGGCGCGCGACCGGGCGAGCCTTGCCTCGGTGTCCGAGGCGATCAGCGCAACCGAGCGCCGGGCCATGGAGGCGGAACGCGACACCATCGACCGTTACGTCGCCGCGTGGCTCGCGGGCCGGGTGGGGGAGGAGTTCGACACCCGCATCACCGGCGTGCAGTTCTTCGGCTTCTTCGCCACCATCACCGGCGTCGGCGGGGACGGGCTGGTCCCGGTGTCCACCCTCGGGGACGAGTTCTACCGCTTCGACGAGGCGGCGCAGGCGCTCGTCGGCGCGGACAGCGGACGGCGCTTCACCGTGGGCGACCGCCTCCGCCTGCGCCTCGTCGAAAGCAATCCGCTGACCGGGGGGCTGCGCTTCGCCTTGCCGGATGCGGAGACCGCGGACGCGGATGCGCCGCTGGCAGCGGCTCGATCGGGACAGGCGCGCAGAGGCGCGCGGCCCGAACGGCCACGACGCGGGCGGCCCGGCAACATCCGCCACCAGGGCCGCCGCCGCTAGCCGAAGCGGCGCCCGCTCAGGCGATCTCGTCGAGCGCCTCGTCCGTCATCCCGCCGGGGACGATGTAGAGGGGGCAGGGCAGCGTGCCGGCCACGGCCGAGAAGTGCGTCACCAGCGGACCCGGCCCTCCGGTCGCGGAGGCGGCCAGCACCAGCGCGGCAACGTTCGGGTACTCGTCCAGATACTCTCGGATGATCGCCTGCGGCTCGCCCTGGCGGACCGCGATGACCGGGCGGCGACCGGTCTCGGCGAAGATGTTGCCCGCCTCGCTCGCCGCCAGGACCTCGGCCCGCTCGCGCGCTTCCTGCTCGATGGTCGCCTGCACCGCGCCGAAGGCGTTGAAGCCCTGCGGCGGCGCAAGGGCGAGGATGTGGACGAGCGACTGGGTGCGCGCAGCCCTGCGGGCGGCAAAGCGCAGCGCCCGGCGCGCTTCGGCCGTCTCGTCCATCACCACCAGATACACGCGCATCGATCAGCCCCCCGAACGCATCTGCTTACCGCCCGCCGACCGTCATGTGCAAGCACTTGCCGGTGACGCGGATATTGGTCACAGAGCATGCGTTCCTTCACCCAGCCGAGGATGCGCCGGTCGCCATGCCCATAGCCATCAAGATGCCTGCCCTGTCGCCGACGATGGAGGAGGGCACGCTCGCCCGCTGGCTGATCGAGCCAGGGCAGACCGTTGCCGCCGGTGACGTCATGGCGGAGATCGAAACCGACAAGGCGACAATGGAGTTCGAAGCGGTGGACGAGGGCGTGGTGGCCAGCCTGCTGGTTCCCGCCGGAACCGAGGGCGTGAAGGTGGGGACGGTCATCGCCGTGCTCGCCGCGGAGGGTGAGGATCCGGCAGAGGCCGAACGCGCCCTGACTGCCGAGGCATCCGGGACGCAGCCCGCCGAGGGCGCCCCGACCGATGCGGCGGATCGGGGCGGCGGTTTGCCTCGCGCCGCAGAGCCGACGGGCGACGCGGCGACGGCAGTCTCACCTCCGGCGTCGCCGGCGTCATCGGCGCAGCGGTCGCGGATCATCGCCTCGCCGCTCGCTCGCCGCATCGCCGAGCAGCAGGGGGTCGACCTCGCGCAGGTGAAGGGCACGGGGCCGGGCGGCCGCATCGTCAAGGCCGATGTCGAGGCCGCGCAAGGCGACGCGGCGGTGACGCCTGCGCCGGCGCAGCCCGCAACGCCACCGCCGCCCGAACCGGCGACCGCAAGGTCGCCCGCCGCCGCCCCGGATGCCGACGCGCGAGGCGGGGAGGCGCCGTTCGAGACGGTCAAGCTCAACAACGTGCGCAAGGTCATCGCCCGGCGGCTGACCGAGGCGAAGCAGACGATCCCGCACATCTACCTGACGGTGGACGTGCGGCTCGACGCGTTGCTCGATCTGCGCGCGCAGCTCAACGCGTCGCTCGAGGCGGATGGCGTCAAGCTGTCGGTGAACGACCTGCTGATCAAGGCGCTCGCCCGCGCGCTCGCCCGCGTGCCCGCCTGCAATGTCAGCTTCCAGGGCGACGCGCTGCACCGCTACAGCCGGCAGGACATCTCGGTCGCGGTCGCCGCGCCATCCGGCCTCATCACCCCGATCATCGTCGATGCGGGTCGCAAGGGGCTGGCGCAGATCTCGACCGAGATGAAGGAACTCGCCGCCAGGGCGAAGGACGGCAAGCTGCAGCCGCACGAATATCAGGGCGGCACCGCCTCGCTCTCGAACCTCGGCATGTTCGGCACCAAGCAGTTCGACGCGGTCATCAACCCGCCCCAGGCCATGATCCTCGCCGTCGGCGCGGGCGAGCAGCGCCCGTGGGTCATCGACGGCGCGCTCGGCGTGGCCACGGTGATGAGCGTGACGGGCAGCTTCGACCACCGCGCGATCGACGGCGCCGACGGAGCGCAGCTGCTTCAGGCGTTCCGGCAGCTGGTCGAGCAGCCGATGGGGTTGGTGGTTTGACGGCGACACACACGCATCGCGAGACCGCTGCGACATGACACTTCGCGATCTCCTCATCCGCGTCACCGCCATGCCGGCGGACACCAACCCCTATGGCGGCGTGTTCGGCGGGTGGTTGATGAGCCAGATGGCGCTCGGCGCGGGGGCGCTGGCGAGCCGGGTGGGGCGTGGCAAGGCGGTGGTCGTCTCCGCCACCGACTTCGCCTTCCCCGGAGCGATGAAGGTCGGGGACGAGCTGAGCGTCTATTGCGACATCGTGGCGACCGGTACAACCTCCCTCACCATTGCCGCCGAGGCGATCGCCCGCGAACGGCATGGGGAAGCGACGACACGGGTGGCGAGCGGCGTCTTCAAGTTCGTGCTGCTCGACGAGGAGGACCGGCCGCGTGCCGTCCCTGTGTCGTTCGGGCATGCGCCGGAGACGGCGAACGAGGGCGGCTGATGCTGTCCTACACGGCGCATTCCATGGCAGGCGGGGACGATGACGAACGCCCCGCCGCGCCTCTGTTCCCCGCTTCGACCCGCCCCCGAAGCCGTCATGCCATCTTTTGCCCAGGACCGTGTCACATCCGGTCCAAGTCTCCCGCCATTGGCTGAACACGCAGGAACTTCTCATGGCTGAACCCTTCGATGTCATCGTCCTCGGCTCCGGCCCCGGCGGCTACGTCGCGGCGATCCGCGCGGCACAGCTGGGCCTCAAGACCGCCATCGTCGAGCGCGAGCTACTTGGAGGCGTGTGTCTCAACTGGGGCTGCATTCCGACCAAGGCGCTGCTCCGGTCGGCTGAGGTGCTGAACCTGATGCGCCACGCCAAGGACTTCGGCCTGTCGGTCGCCGGCGCGATCGAAGCTGATCTCGAGGCGGTGGTGAAGCGCAGCCGCGGCGTCGCGAAACAGCTCAACCAGGGCGTCGGGCACCTGATGAAGAAGAACGGCATTGCCGTATTCATGGGCGAGGGACGTCTCGAGGGGCCGGGCACCGTCAGGGTGACGGCCAAGGGCGAGGACAGCGTCCTCAACGCCGCTCACGTGATCGTCGCCACCGGCGCCCGCCCGCGCGATCTGCCTGCCGCGCCGCCCGACGGCCAGCGGATCTGGAACTACCGCCACGCCATGACCCCGCCGGAGATGCCTTCGCGGCTGCTGGTGATCGGCTCGGGCGCGATCGGGGTGGAGTTCGCCAGCTTCTACAACGACATGGGAGCAGAGGTGACGATCGTCGAAATGCTCGACCGCATCGCCCCGGTCGAGGACGACGACATCTCCGACTTCCTAGCCCAGGCGCTGACCCGGCAGGGCATCGTGATCGAGGCCGGCGCGAAGGTCGAGGCGATCGATGTGCGCGGCGACGGCGTCAGCGCCACCATCCGCGACAGTGCCGGCGACGCCCGGACGAGCGAGTGTAGCCACGTCATCACGGCCATCGGCATCGTGGCCAACACGCAGGGCATCGGCATCGACGATCTCGTCGACTTCGACGGCGGCTGCATCGCGATCGACCCCTATGGCCGCACCCGTACGCCCGGCCTGTGGGCGATCGGCGACTGCACACCCGGTCCCTGGCTGGCCCACAAGGCCAGTCACGAGGGCGTCACCGCCGCCGAGGCCATCGCGCAGGAGCTGGGCAGGTCGGGGGCGGACCCCCATCCGCTGGACCGCTCCAACATTCCGGGCTGCACCTACTGCCACCCGCAGATCGCCGCAGTCGGCATGACCGAGCGGGCCGCGCGGGAGAGCGGTCGCGAAATCCGCGTCGGCAAGTTTCCCTTCATCGGCAATGGCAAGGCCATCGCGCTTGGCGAGCCGCAGGGGTTCGTCAAGACGATCTTCGACGCAGCCAACGGCGAGCTGCTCGGGGCGCACATGATCGGCGCAGAGGTGACGGAGATGATCCAGGGCTTCGTCGTCGGGCGGCAGCTGGAAACCACCGAAACGGAACTGATGCAGGCGATCTTCCCCCACCCGACCATTTCGGAATCCATGCACGAGAGCGTGCTCGCCGCCTATGGCCGGGCGCTGCATATTTGAGCCGGGCCGAGTGCGGGTATCGGGATAAAGGGAGGCTCCTCAACGTTTTCCTTGGTGAAGGAGAACGTCGATGGAATACGAGATCAAGGACGAGCCGCAGGGCCTGCCTGAGCGGCCCGAGGCCGAACGCGACGGCGGGGTGGCCGACAACCACTCCTCGCTGCAGAACCAATCCACGGTGACGCCGCAGGACTACACCAAGGAGTACCGCGACCAGCAGGCGATCGGCGCGGGCAAGCAGCCCGGCTGACGCGGGACGGACTGGCGGACAGGGTGGGAGCCAAAATAGGCCCTAAGTAATTTATTTCATTGTAGGTCGCTCTGTCCGTTCAACCCTCAGCCTTAACCAAGAAACGCCGCGACTAGGCTTTTGCGCCAGCCTTACCCGCCATTAAGGGCATCAGCTTATTTGCCGCTCTTGCCGGGATCAGGCTTGGGCTTGGGCGGGTCAGCCGGTTTTTCCCGGTCAGTGCCGGGTTTATTCCGGCCTCGGTTTGGACCCTCTTGCGTGCTGAAGGTTTTCTTTTCGAGTTCGCTCATGTGGGGTTGATGCCAGCCGGCTAGCGGAGCCGTCAAGTTGAGCTAGGCACTTGGTCTAGCCAGTGACGTGACCCCCGTCAGCATGGAAGCCATTGCCCTCCGGGGTAAGGCTGCGAATTTTCGTGTTAGTGAGTTGCTCAATACCCGCCATAAAAGCCATCTTTTCCGCCAGTCTCAGGTTCATCCCTCTGCCTTACCCTGGGGGCTGGAAAGGGGTGTAAAACAGTGGAAGCCAGTAGAATCTGGGTAAGGTTGACAGTCAAGCAAAACCGCCATTTTACGGGAGAACAGCGGATTTGCGTAGGGTTTGTGGCGGACAGGGTGGGATTCGAACCCACGGAGGGCTTGCACCCTCGGCGGTTTTCAAGACCGCTGCATTCAACCGCTCTGCCACCTGTCCGGCGCATTGGCCGGGTCCGCCAGTTCCTCTCCTCTCGCCGCCTGTCAAGGGGGCGCGGGGTTTCGGGGTCGGCGGCGCGCGTCATGGCTTGCAGTCTGCTGTGAGGGTGCGCACAGTGGCGCCATGACGCTTCGCCGAACCTTCCTGTCGCTTGTCGCTCCGCTCGCCGCATTCTGCTCCGTCCCGGCCGCCGCGCAGACGGACTTGTCGTTTGACGGCTATCTGGCCCAGCTCAACGAGCAGGCCCGCCGCGCCGGGGTGAGCGAGGCGACGCTCGTCCGGATGAGCGCAGGGATGCAGCCGGACAGCCGGGTCATCTCCCTCGACCGGGCGCAACCCGGCTCCCCGAACGCCGGCGGCGCCTTCCCGCCGGTCAGCGCCTATATCAGCCGGCACGTGGATGCGGCCCGGATCGGCGGCGGGCGGCGGGTGTATGCCGAAACGCGCCACCTCGAACGGACGCTGGAGCAGCATTTCGGAGTGCCGTTGCCCATTCTGGTGGCGATTTTCGGCCATGAGACCGCCTACGGTCAGGTGCTCGGCAATTTCGATCTCGCCCGCTCGCTGGCAACCCTTGCGTGGGAGGGGCGGCGGCGTGACCTCTTCGCGGCGGAGTATGTCGCCCTGATGCGCATCGCCGACCGCAACCGGTACACGCGCGAGCAGCTGCGGGGAAGCTGGGCCGGCGCGTTCGGCAACCCGCAGTTCCTTCCCAGCGTGTATCTGCGCCTCGCCGTCGACGGCGACGGCGACGGGCGGGCCGACCTGTTTTCCAGCCGCGCGGACACGCTCGCCTCGATCGCGAACTATCTGCGCGACGCGGGGTGGCGACGGAACGAACCGTGGGGCGTCGGCGCCACCGTGCCGACAGGCTTCGACTGGAGCAGGCTGGGCACGCGTCTCAACGCGCCGGTGTGCCCGCGCGTCCACGATCGCCACAGCACCTGGATGACCGTGGCCGAATGGCGGGCACTCGGCGTGCGGCCGACGGGCGCCATTCGCGACGATGTGCACGCCTTCCTGTTCCAGCCCGATGGTGCGGGCACGCCGGCCTATCTCCTGACCAACAATTACCGGGCGATCCTGGAGTACAATTGCTCCAACTATTACGCGATGAGTGTCGGGCTGCTCGCCGATGCGGTCTCCGGCTGAGCCTGATCCACGGACCGGGAGCAGGAGATTGAGCAGCGGATGGAGCAGGACGCGCTCCGCGGCGCGTTCGGGGCTGCGCAAGACGGCGGGTGCCGTGCTTCTCGCGTGCTGTCCGGCGGCAGCGGGCGCCAGCCCGGCACCCATCCAGCCCATGCCGCCGGCGGAGTGGCGAACACCCACGGTCGACGAGGCTCCGATCGCGTTGCTCGTCGACCTCGCCTCGGGACAGACGCTGTTTGCCCGCGAGGAAGAACGGCGGTTCGCCCCGGCTTCCGTCACAAAGGTGATGACGATCTATTCCGCCCTCAGCCGCATCGCCAAGGGGCAGATGAAGCTGGATGACCGCTATGCCGTCAGCCCCGCCGCCTTTTCCGCGTGGCGCCGGCGCGGCTCGACGATGTACCTTGCCGCAGACGCACGCCCGACGGTGGAGCAGCTGCTGCTGGGCATTGCCGCCGTGTCGGCCAACGACGGCGCGGTCGTGCTGGCCGAAGGCGCGGCCGGATCCACCGACGCCTGGCTCGGGTGGATGAACGCCGATGCGCGCCGGCTCGGCATGCGCGACAGCCGGTTCGGCAGCGTGAACGGGTTCCCCGATGGTGGCGGCACCTACACCTCCGCCCGCGATCTGGTGCGGCTCGCATCCGCGCTGATCGACGAGCATCCGCGGCTCTATCGCCATTTCTTCGGTCGGCCCGGCTACACCTTCAACGGCATTACGCAGCGCAACCACGATCCCATTTCCGGGGTGATCGCCGGCGCGGACGGGCTCAAGACCGGCTACACCGACGAGGCAGGGTACACCTTTCTCGGCTCGGCGGAGCGCGACGGACGCCGGCTCGTCATGGTGATTGCCGCCAGCGACACGGCGCGTCAGCGCGACCGTGCCGCGCGTGCGCTGATGGAGTGGGGTTTTCAGGCGTTCGACCACCATCGGCTGTTCGCCGGTGGCGCGGCGCTGGCGCAGGCGCAGGTGCAGGGCGGGACGCGCCGCACGGTGGGGCTGGTTGCCGAGCGCCCGCTCGGCATCTCCGTCCCGCGCGGCACGCGGCCGGCCGTCACGATGAAAGTCCGGTATGAAGGCCCGCTTGCCGCCCCGATTGCGCAGGGCGATCACGTCGCCGACCTGCATGTCCGGATCGACGGGCTGCCCCCTTATACGGTGCCGCTCCTCGCGGCGCAGGATGTCGGCGTGGCGGGTCCCTTGGACCGGATCCTCAACGGATTCGCGCGATGGCTGCGGTGAAGGGGCGGTTCATCACCTTTGAAGGCGGGGAAGGGGCGGGCAAGTCGACGCAAGCGCGCCTGCTTGCCGACTGGCTCACGCAGCAGGGACGCCCGACCGTGCTCACGCGCGAGCCGGGCGGGACGCCGGGCGCCGAGGCGATCCGCGCGCTGCTGCTGTGCCCGCCGGGCGCCGAATGGCTGCCGCGTGCCGAGGCGCTGCTGTTCGCTGCCGCGCGCTCCGACCATGTGGAGCGGTTGATCAACCCGGCGCTTGCGCGGGGGGAATGGGTGATCAGCGACCGGTTCATCGACTCCAGCCTGGCCTACCAAGGTTTCGCCGGAGGGCTGGGTGTGGAGAAGGTCACGGCCCTGCACACGATCGGCACCGGGGGCGTCTGGCCGGACCTGACGCTCGTGCTGCGCGCGCCGGCGGCAACGGCGGCTGCGCGGGTGACAGCCCGCGACGGGAGCTGCCGGGACGCCATCGGCGGCCGCGGAGAAGCTTACCACAGCGACGTCGATGCCGCCTTCCTCCAGCTCGTCGCTGCTCATCCCCAGCGGATCAGGGAAGTGGATGCCAGCGGGGATGCGGACGCCGTCCACGCGCTCGTGCGGGATGCAGTGGCGCCGCTGCTTGAAGGCGCAGCGCGATGAGCGGGAGCCACAGCAGTTTCTGTCCACAGACGGCTTTCGGCACATGGCAAACCCTCGTCGCGGCCGACCGGCTCCACCACGCCTGGCTGCTGAGCGGGCCGGCCGGGTCCGGCAAGCGCGCCTTTGCCGTTCAGGCGGCCGCTCACCTGCTCGGCCAGCCCGTCTCCAAGGGCGCGGTGCATCCCGATCTGCTCCTCATCACGCGCGAGCCGCGGGACGGCGCCGAAGCGAGGAAGGCCGAGGACGGCAAGCCGTTCGAGCGCCGCAGGAACATCACCATCGCACAGATCCGCGCCATGCAGCAGCGCCTCACCATCGGGCTCGTCGGCGCCGGACAGTGGCGCGTGATCCTCATCGATGCCGCCGACGATCTCGAAGCCGGTGCGGCGAACGCCTTGCTCAAGAGCCTGGAGGAGCCACCACGGCGCACGGTGTTCCTGCTGGTCGCCGATCGTCCGGCGCAGCTTCTGCCCACCATCCGCTCGCGGTGCCAGGTGCTCCGCTTCTCGATTCCGCACAACGCCGCCGATACGCGAACGGAACCTGACGGCGCCGCAGCGACCGGCAACGCGGCGACGCGCGGGCAGGGACGGGAGGCGGTTGCGGCGGCCCGGCAGGAGCTTGCCCGCCAGCTTCCCCCTCGCACGGCGGAACACTTTGCCGCCCTCGACCGGAGCTATGCCGAACTGGCAAGGATCGAGAACGAGGTGGCGAGCTTCAACTACGATCCCGATCTGCTGCGCGCGCGCATCGCCGGCTTGCTCGCCGGCGCGCCGCTCCCTAGGGGCGGTGGCAATGACGACGCCGTTCTACATCACCACCGCGATCAACTACCCTAACGGGCGGCCTCATATCGGGCATGCCTACGAGGCGATCTGCGCCGACGTGATCGCCCGCTTCCAGCGGGCACAGGGCCGCCGGGTGCGGTTCCAGACCGGCACCGACGAACACGGCCTCAAGATGATGCGCAAGGCGCGCGAGCAGGGAGTCACGCCCGCCGCCCTTGCGGACGAGATGTCGTCGCACTTTCGCCACATGGCGGATGCGCTCCACATCTCCTACGACCGTTTCATCCGCACTGTCGAGCCAGCCCACCACGCCGCCAGCGCCGCGCTGTGGGAGGCGATGAAAGCGAGCGGAGACCTGTATCTCGGCCGTTACGAAGGGTGGTATTCCGTCCGGGACGAGGCGTTCTACGACGAGACGGAACTGCGCGAGAGCCCCGACGGCGGGCGGCTGTCGCCACTCGGCACACCGGTCGAATGGACGGTCGAGGAGAGCTGGTTCTTTCGCCTGTCGCGGTTCGCCGAGCCTTTGCTGAAGCTCTACGAAGAGCGGCCCGATTTCATCGAACCGGCGGCACGGCGGAACGAAATGGTCGCCTTCGTTCGTCAGGGGCTGCGCGATCTGTCGGTCAGCCGCACAAGCTTCGACTGGGGCGTGAAGGTGCCGGGTGCGCCGGATCATGTGATGTATGTCTGGGTCGATGCGCTGACCAATTATATCACGGGCCTCGGCTACCCTGAGCCCACCGAGGAGATGCGGGACTTCTGGCCAGCCGATCTGCATCTCATCGGCAAGGACATCGTTCGCTTCCATGCGGTTTACTGGCCGGCCTTTCTGATGAGCGCGAAGCTCCCGCTGCCGCGCAAGGTCTTTGGCCACGGCTTCGTTCTCAACCAGGGCGAGAAGGAGTCGAAGAGCCTCGGGAACGTGACCGATCCGCTTGATCTGGCGGAACGCTACGGGGTGGATGCACTGCGATACTTCCTGATGCGTGAAATTCCGTTCGGTCAGGATGGCAGCTGGTCCCACCAGGCGATCGTCACCCGGGCAAATGCGGAACTGTCAAACAGTTACGGCAATCTTGTGCAACGTGTTCTTGGCTTCATCGCGCGGAACCTGGACGGCACGGTCGCCCGTGTGACGGAACTGCAGGAGGCTGACGCGGCCCTTCTGAATCGGGTGCGGTCGGCTTGCCTTGCCGAGCTGCCGGAGCAATGGAATCGCCTTGCCCTCAACGCCGGCCTCGACGCGTGGATGAAGGCGGTCTACGCTGCCAATGCCTATGTGGACGAGCAGGCGCCCTGGGCGCTGCGAAAGACGGATCCCGAGCGCATGGCGACCGTGCTGGCGGTGCTGTGCAACGTGATCGAGATGCTCACATCGGCCATCCAGCCGGTCATTCCGGCGAGCGCCCGGAAGGTGCTGCACATGCTCGAGCCGGACCACGGCGATCTTGGCACGAAGAGCGCGAAGCGCGGCGCTGCGCTGCGCTACACCGTACGGGACGTGCAGCCGCTGTTCCCGCGCCTGGCCGATCCGACGGCGGAGCCTGAAGGGTGCTGATCGACAGCCACTGCCACCTCAACTATCCCGGTCTCGTGGAGGACGTGGACGCCGTGCTCGAGCGCGCCCGCGCGAGAGGGGTGGGCGGCATGCTGAACATCTCCACCAAGCACAGCGAATGGGACGATGTCGTCGGCCTTGCGCGGCACCATCCCGATGTGTGGGCGAGCATCGGCGTGCACCCACATGCCGCGGAAGACCACCTGCATGTCGATGTCGACCTCCTCAGAAATGCCGCATCGCAAGATCGGGTGGTGGCGATCGGCGAGACCGGCCTCGACTATCACTACAGCCACAGCTCACCTGCAGCGCAGCAGTCCCTGTTCAGAAGGCACATCACCGTCGCGCGGGAGCTTGACCTGCCGCTCATCATCCACACCCGCGACGCGGAAGACGACACCGTGGCGATGCTCGATGAAGCGGCGCAGGACGGTCCGTTTGCGGCGCTGATCCATTGCTTCACCGGATCGATCCGCTTTGCCGAGGCCGTTCTGGAGCGCGGCCTGTCGATCTCGCTGTCGGGGATCGTGACCTTCCGCAATGCCAGGGAATTGCAAGCCGTTGCGCGCCTCGTTCCGGAGGAACGGCTGCTCGTGGAAACGGACAGTCCCTTTCTCGCGCCGGTCCCGCACCGCGGCAAGACGTGTGAGCCTGCGTATGTCCGCGATACGCTCGAGCGGATCGCCGCACTGCGTGGGGTGGACGCCGAAGTGCTGGAAAACCGCACAAGCGCCAACTTCTTCAACCTGTTCAAAAAAGCGGTGCTGGCTTGAAACTGCGGATGCTCGGGTGCGGAACGTCGACAGGAGTGCCGCGCATCGGCAATGACTGGGGCGCATGCGATCCGGACGAGCCGAAGAACCGGCGCACGCGGCCGTCGGTCGTCATCGAGACGGAACGTGGCGACCGCATTTTGGTCGACACCTCCACCGATCTTCGCGAGCAGTTGCTGCGCGAAGACATTGACCGCGTCGACGCGGTGATCTGGACCCATGACCACGCCGATCACACGCACGGCATCGACGATTTGCGATTGATGCGCTCATCGCGCACGAACCCGCTGCCCGCTTTTGCGGGGGAAGAAACCGTGAGAAGACTCCGCAGCCGCTTTGGCTATGTCTTCGCCGGGAAGGACGGCTACGCGACGATTGCCCGCCTGGCGCCGCTCAACAAGCTGCATCTCGTGGTGGGGTGTTCGGTTCGCCACTGCGAGATGCCGCATGGCGGCATGACCAGCACCGGACTGCGGTTCGAATGTGACAACAAGTCCATCGGTTATGCCGTTGATTTCCAGGAAATTACTCCGGACATGGTGTCGCTGTTCATGGGCGTCGACCTGCTGGTGTCGGACTGTCTGCGGCGGCAACCGCACCCGACGCATGCCCATCTGGCCATGGCGCTGGACTTTGCTGATAGGGTGAGTGCCAGCAGGGTCGTGCTGACGCATCTGGACAACACCATGGACTATGCGACGCTGTCCGCCGAATTGCCGAAGCACGTCCGGGTCGGCTTCGATGGTCTGGAGATCGTGATTTGAACGAGGTTCAGATCGTCTCGCTGGTCGCGCTGACAGCGATGCTCATCTTCGTGGCGAGCGGTCTGCGTCGGCACGGAGCGTCCGGCGCAAGACTGGCCGGAATGGCAGCCGTCTGGGTGGTCATCTTCATCGTCGTTGCGCTGCTCGCCACGACGCTGTTCTCACGGTAATTTTACATAATATGTATTATCGGACACGGGATGATGTCTGACCCCGTAGCGCAACTCCGCTCCATCATGGCCCGCCTGCGCGATCCCGTGCATGGTTGCCCCTGGGATCAGCAGCAGACCTTCGCGTCGATTGCTCCTTATACCATTGAAGAAGCCTACGAGGTCGCAGACGCCATCGCGCGCGATGATGTCGCGGACCTGCGCGGCGAACTCGGCGATCTGCTCCTGCAGGTCATCTATCATGCGCAGATGGCGCAGGAGCGCGGAGCCTTCACCTTCGACGATGTTGCAACGGACATCTGCCACAAGATGATCCGCCGCCATCCCCATGTGTTCGGGAGCGAACCAGGCGCCGAAGCCCCGGACTGGGAGGCCATCAAGGACGATGAGCGCACCGACACGGGCCAGACCAGCGCCATGGATGGCGTGGCCTTGGCACTTCCCGCCCTCTTGCGCGCGTTCAAGCTTCAGACCCGCGCTGCGCGCTGCGGCTTCGACTGGCCCTCTCCGGATGGCGCGAAGGCGAAGATCGAGGAGGAACTTGCGGAGTTCGCCGCCGCCGGATCGGACGCCGAGCGTCAGGAGGAAGCGGGCGACGTGCTGTTTTCCGTGGTGAACGTCCTTCGCGCTCACGGGGTCGAGCCCGAAGCAGCTCTGCGGCATGCGAATGCGAAGTTCGAACGGCGCTTTCGCGCTGTCGAAGCAAACGCGGACCGTCCCTTGCGCGACATGCCTCCCGATGAACTCGAAGCCCTCTGGAATGCCGTGAAACGGGAGGGGGAGGCGGCGGCGTCCTGATCACAGTTGCGTGAACCGCCCATAGGCTTTGCCGCTCATGCGAACCTGCATGTGCCGCTGTTCCTCATCCACGGTTTCACTGATCACCTGCCCGTGCTCGTGAAGGAAAGCGCGGCGCCGGCCATCGTCCAGAGCGAGTGCGACTGCGTACACACGTTCCCCGGCGGAAAGGAGGTCGGCAAATTTGCCGACAAGCTCGTCCGTGCCCTCTCCCGTCTCCGCCGAGATCAGCACGACGTTTTCTTCAACCCGTGACCCGTCCTCGAGCGCCGCGCGCTCGGATGAGTCCAGCAGGTCCACCTTGTTCCACGCCTCCACGATGGGCACTGAGCCTTCTTCCGGGTCAATGCCGAGGTCACGCAGAACGGCGTAGACCTGATCGCGTTCGGCCCTGCTTTCTTCAGCGTGGATGTCGCGCACGTGACAGATGAGGTCCGCTTCCGCCACTTCCTCGAGCGTCGCCCGAAAAGCCGCGACAAGCTGGGTCGGCAGATCCGAGATGAACCCCACCGTGTCTGACAGGATTGCCTTGGGAAATCCCGGCAGCGACAGGGAGCGCATGGTGGGGTCGAGCGTGGCGAACAGCATGTCCTCGGCCTTGACGCCGGCGCCTGTGAGCCGGTTGAACAAGGTGGATTTGCCTGCATTGGTATAGCCCACCAGCGCGATCACCGGCCATGGCGCCTTCCAGCGCCGTTCACGATGCAACGTCCGGGTCCGCCGGACCTGATCTAGCTCGCGGCGCAGGCGGCCGATCCGCTGGCGGATCATGCGCCGGTCGGCCTCGATCTGCGTCTCGCCCGGACCGCCTAGGAAGCCGAACCCGCCGCGTTGCCGCTCCAGATGGGTCCAGCTGCGGACAAGGCGGCTTTGCTGATACTCGAGGTGCGCCAGCTCCACCTGTAGCCGCCCTTCTGCCGTCGCGGCGCGCTCCCCAAAAATCTCCAGGATGAGGCCCGTGCGGTCGATCACCTTGCAAGCCCAGGCCCGCTCGAGATTGCGCTGCTGAAGAGGAGACAACGCCCCGTCGACGATCACGAGAGACGCATCGTGAAGGACGACGGCGTCGCCAATGGCGGAGATCTGTCCGGTGCCGAACAGCGACGCCGGACGCACCGCGCGCACCGTAAGGATCTCCTCGGCGACCGGAGCAATTCCGATCGCGGCGGCAAGCCCCCTCAGCTCGGACAGGCGCGCAGGCGCGGGGCGATCGTAAAGGCGACCCCGCACGTCCGGGCAGACGAGGACGGCCCGCGCCCCTGTGGCCGCGCCGGACGAGACCTCATGCGCAGTCAGGCCGGGTCGTCCTCTGCCGTGGTCAGGTCCACGTGATCGTTGGGCTGGATTGTGGAGATGGCATGCTTGTAAGCCAACTGGACGAACGAGTCCCGCTCGAGCAGAACACAGAACGGGTCGAAAGATGCGATGCGACCCTGAAGCATCACCCCGTTGACGAGGAACATCGTCACCCCGACGCGCGCCTCGGCCACCTTGGTAAGAAAGACATCCTGCAACAGCCGTCCGGAAGCAGTCCCCACCGAGGGAAAAGAAGTTTCCGCGTCCATGGCGTGCGCCGGCATGATGGTGGAGATGGCGTGCTTGTAGACCAGCTGGGTGGCGCCATCACGGCGCAGCAGGATGGAGAAATTGTCGAACCAGGTGACGATCCCCTGAAGCTTGACACCCTTCACGAGGAACACGGTGAGCGGCGTCTTGTTCTTCCGCATCAGATTGAGGAACGTGTCCTGCAGGCTCGCAGGCTTGACGCGCTTGCCGCCTCCCTGCCCCTCGGCTGCTTCCGCCTTGGCTGGCTTGCGCACACTGAGCGTAGCATTTCCAGCCATTTACACGATCCTCCTCATATTCATCTTCGCATCCAGCCTCTCCGGCTGATGATGGCAACGTTTCGCCACATCTTGTGCCGCGACGGTCCGGGCCTCCCCGCCGCAAGGGCCTGCGCTCACACAATGAGCGAGCCTAGCTCCGGTTTCCTGCTTGTGGACGGGCTAGGCGTCCGATCCTTCTGAACGGCGATCTCCCAGCCCCAGCAGCTTGAGCTTGCGATGCAGAGCGCTGCGCTCCATGCCAATAAAGGACGCCGTGCGCGAGATGTTGCCGGAGAAGCGCCGGATCTGGATGGCGAGATATTCGCGCTCGAAGGTTTCGCGGGCTTCGCGCAGCGGGGCACTCATCATGATCGACATGCTGTTCGCGCTTGCATCGGTTCCGCCGACGATCTCCGCAGGCAGCATGGAAGGTTCCACACAGGCAAGGTTGTCGCGGGGCGAGAGAATGATGGTGCGCTCGACGACATTGCGCAGTTCGCGAACGTTTCCCGGCCAGTCGTGCGACTGCAGGACAGCAAGCGTTTCGGGCGTGATCGCCGGCGGCGGTAACCCCTGCTCGATAGCCAGTCGGCCGAAGAATTCCTCCGCCAGCAGCGGGATGTCCTCCCGCCGGTCCTTCAGCGGCGGAATGGACACCGGCACCACGTTGAGCCGGTAGAACAGATCCTCACGAAACCGGCCTTCCGCGATTTCGACGGTCAGGTCGCGCGTCGTGGACGTGACCACCCGGACGTCGACGCCGATCTGGCGATGTCCGCCGACGCGAACGAAGCTCTGGTCCGTCAGCACTCTCAGGATGCGCGCCTGCGTCGACAGAGGCATGTCCGCCACCTCGTCCAGATACAGCGTTCCGCCGTCGGCAAGCTCGAGCAGCCCTTGGCGGACGAGATTCCCGTCCACCTCTTCTCCAAACAATTCATGTTCGAAGCGCTCGGGCGTGATCCGGGCCGAGTTGACGACCACGAAGGCGTGGTCCGCGCGGTTGCTCCAGCTGTGCAGCAGCCGTGCAGCCACCTCCTTGCCCGATCCGGCAGGTCCGCTGATCAAGACGCGGCTGCCGGTGCCGGCGACCCGCTTCAAGGTTGCGCGAACTTGGTTGATGAGCGAGGAAGTGCCCGTAAACCCTTGCTCTGCCGGGAGGTTCTGCTTCAGGCCGGCGACATTGCGGCGCAGCTTTTCGGCGGTTGTAGCCCGCTCCACGAGCAGCAGCAGACGTTCGGTCTCGAAGGGCTTTTCGAGGAAATCCATGGCTCCGCGCGACACGGCGGCCACGGCGGTGTCGATGTTGCCATGGCCTGAGAAGATGATTACCGGCAGTTCCGGCTCTCTCTGCTTGATGGCGTCGAGCACCTCCAGACCATCCATCGGACTGCCATGCAACCAGACGTCGAGAAGGACGAGATTGGGCCGCCGCGCATCCACTGCCGCCAAGGCTGCGGTGCTGTCGGCCGCGGTCCGGCAGTGATATCCCTCGTCCGACAGAACGCCGGCCACCAACTCGCGGATGTCCTGCTCGTCATCAACCACAAGTATGTCGAGTGTCACGTGCTGCTCCAGACTGGCTACTCGGCCGCGGTTTCGATGAAACGGCCAGGGTTCCTGGCGAACTTCAGGGTGACGGTCGTGCCCCCTTCCCGCCCGCTGCGGAAGCTGAGGTCGCCTTCATGTTCCTCGACGATCTTGCTGACGATGGCCAGACCAAGGCCCGTCCCCTTGGCGCGCGTGGTAACATAGGGTTCGATCAGGCGCTCGTGATCCTTCGGCAGGCCGATCCCGTTGTCGGTCACGGCGACGACGATGTGCTCCTCCTCGACGGACAACGCCACGTCAATGACGCCCGCTGCCGCGTTCTCGGCATGATCCTGTCCGATCCGCGCCTCGATGGCTTCGGCGGCGTTCTTGAGCACGTTCGTGAGGGCCTGCCCGAACTGGTGCCGGTCGCACAGCATCAGGATCCGCTCGTCATCAGGAGCCGAGAAGCGGTAGGTGATGTGGCCGTTCGCCACCTCCTGCAGGAACACCGCCTGCCGGACGAGGTCGAGAGCGTCCTCCTGCCGGAACACCGGCTTGGGCAGACGGGCGAAGGAGGAGAACTCGTCCACCATCTTGCGCAGGTCGCTGACCTGCCGGATGACCGTGCTGGTGAGGTCGTCGAACAACTCGCCATCCGTTTCGATCTGGCGCCGGTAGCGACGCTTCAGCCGCTCCGTCGCCAGCTGGATGGGTGTCAGCGGGTTCTTGATCTCGTGCGCAATCCGGCGCGCCACGTCCGACCAGGCCGCCTGCCGCTGATCGAGCAGTTGCCGCGTGATGTCGTCGAAGGTGACCACATGCCCTTCGCGCAGCGGGCTGACGGTCACCGCCAGCGTGATGTGGTCGCCGGCACGGTCGAAGCTGACAAGCGCCTGACGTCGCCCCTCCCTGATCATGTCTGCAATGCCGGGCACCACGGTCTCGAGGTCGATGCCGATGGCAGACCGTGTCCCGGTGTCGAACAGCACGTCCTGGGCCGAGCGGTTGATCAGCAGGATCCTGCCCGCGGCGTCGACCGAGACGATCCCGGCGCTGACCGACTCCAGCACGGCTTCGATGAAGCGCCGCCTCTCCTGCAACTGGCTGTTGGCGGCGATGAGGGCCGCCGTCTGCTGTTCGAGCTGAGCGGTCATGCGATTGAAGGCGCGGTTGAGCAGGCCGATCTCGTCGCCGCTGGTGCGCCCCTGCACGCGCATGGCGAAGTTGCCCGCGCCGACCCGGCGCGCCGCAGCCACGAGTTCGGTCAGCGGCTGAACCTGCCGGTCCGCGAAGCGAAGGGCGAACCATACCGCCGCGCCCACAAGAGCGAGGCTGCCGAAGAACAGCGCCAGCACGAATCGCACCTGCAGGGCACGGGCCCGCTCCGTCAGCAGCCGGTAGTCGCCCGCGATCGCGGCCGCTTTCTGCCAGTAGGCAAAGCTTTCCGCTTCGCTGTTGCGCGAGGTGTAGAGGTAGATGCCGGACGCGCTGTCGATCGCGGCAACCGCCTCGATCCGGTTCGGACCGCCCTCCACGTGGACGATCTCTCCGGCTTTCAAGGCCGGAATGTGGCGGTCGACGAACGCGGTCGGCTGGTTGTCGTCGCGCAGGTTCAGCAAGGCGGCGATGCGCGTCGATCCGCCGCCGGTGTCCTGCAGGATCACGGATTCGCTGATGTCGCGGCTTTGTGCCTGAAAGCCGTAATAGGTCGGGAAGGCGGAATCGAGGATGCTGCCGTTTTCCAGATAGGCGCGCATGTCGCCTGCCATGGCCACAGTCTCTCGGCCGACGTCGAGCTGGTTGTTTTCGTAATAGCCTTGCGCCAGCTGATTGGCGTTCTCCATCAGGCCCCGCGAGGCGTCGGAGAAGAAGAAGTCGACGCCGAATTTGAACAACACGGCTGCGAAGGCCGCGAACAGGAGCGTCGGCACCGCCGCCAGCACCGAGAACAGGAACACAAGTCGGACATGAAGCCGGGCAGTGCTGCCCGCCGCGCGCCGCAGGGCGAGTCGCCGCCCCAGCAGGACGAGAAGGCCCATTGCCGGAACCAGCGCCCCGACGAGCAGCATCGTAACCTGCGCAGAAGGAAGCAGCAGCACGCCCTGGGGCGCGGAGGTGAAGGCGTCATACGCCGCCCAGATCATCGCGCCCAGCGCCAGCGCGCAGGCCAGTTCGAGCATGGCGAAGATGGGCAGCCGGCGCAGCGCCCGTGCAACGCGCCGCGACCGCAATCCCGACCGTCTCGGCAGAGTGTCGCTTCGCGTCATCGTGACATGGTTACAACGCCTGTGTGGCGGTTTGGCAAGGACCAACTCGCCTCAGCATTGCGGAGCGGCGAAAAACCGCAGGCGTGCACAATGAACGCTTTCAAGGCGCCGGTGCACCACTTGCTGCCGATCAGGTGCAGAACGGGGCGAAAAACCGCTCCACCTCGTCCATGACGTCAGCCGGACGGTCGATGAAATTGACCGTGTTCCTGAACTCCGCCGAGCCGGGGAGGCCCTTGGTGTACCAGCCAAGATGCTTGCGGGCCATGCGCACAGCAACCGCGTCCCCGTAATGCTCCCGCATGGCAGCGTAGTGTTCGGTGACAAGAGCCAGAAGTTCCGACCCGCCCGGCTCGGCCAGAAGGGTGCCGCTCCGCCACCACTCCATCACCTGACCGAGCAGCCATGGACGCCCATACGCGCCCCGACCGATCATCACGCCATCCGCGCCGGACTGTTCGAGGGCCGCGGCCGCATCGGCGACCGAGCAGATGTCGCCGTTCACAATGACGGGAATGCCGACCGCCTGCTTGACGCGCCGGACGAACCCCCAGTCGGCCGATCCCTTGTACATCTGGTTCCGGGTGCGGCCGTGGACGGTGATCATCCTTGCACCCAGATCCTCGGCGATGCGGGCAAGCTCTGGCGCGTTCAGGCTGTCGTGATCCCAGCCCATCCGCATCTTGACCGTGACCGGAATGCTGACCGCCTTCACGGTGGCGTCGATGATCGCGGCGGCAAGCTTGAGGTCACGCATCAGGGCGCTCCCGGCATCGCCATTGACGACCTTCTTGACCGGGCAACCCATGTTGATGTCGATGAGAGCAACACCCCGGTCGGCGTTGAGCTTTGCCGCTTCCGCCATCTCCGCCGGAGAACACCCCGCCAGCTGCAGCGAAATGGGTTCCTCGCTGGCGTGCCAGGCCGCCTTCTGCAGGCTTTGACGCGTTTCGCGGATCATCGCCGGCGACGCGATCATCTCCGTGACGTTCAGGCCGGAGCCGTAGCGGCGCACAAGGCGGCGGAACGGCATGTCCGTGACCCCCGTCATGGGCGCGAGGATGACCGGCACGTCGATCGTGACGGCGCCGATCCGGATCGGCCGGAGCGCGGGAGGTGTCAGGGGCGCAAGCATGGGCAGGACTGGCACACGCCGTTACCGGATTGCGGCCGCACCGGCAACAGGATAGCGGACGCAGCGATGCCCGATGCCACTCCCCAGCCCGCCTTCGCCGCCATCGTGGTTGCCGCCGGTACGGGGGAGCGCGCGCCCGGCGCGGTGCCGAAGCAGTTTCGCTCGTGGAAGGGTCGCCCGGTGCTGCTGCACTCGCTCGACGCCCTGCTCGAGGCCGGCGCCGCGCATGTGGTGGTCGCGCACCCCGCAGACCGGCGCAACGAAACCGAGGCACTTGTCGGCGCGCGCGCGCGGGTCAGCCTCGTCGCCGGCGCGGCCACCCGGCAAGGCTCCGTGGCCGCCGGGCTGTCGGCCCTGCCCGCGGATGCGCCCGGCATCGTGCTGATCCACGATGCGGCGCGGCCGGATCTTCCGATCGCGGTCATTAAACGTCTGCTGGCGGCTTTGGACATGGCAGACGGTGCGATCCCGGTCCTCCCGGTGACGGACAGCCTCGTGCGCGTTCCACCCGGCGCTGCTCCTCGCGCAATCGACCGGCGCGACATGATGCGCGTCCAGACTCCCCAGGCGTTCCGGCTCGACGCAATCAGAACGGCGCACTGGGGCTGGACAGGCTCCTTGACGGCGACAGACGACGCGCAGGTGCTCTCCGCGGCGGGCTTTCGTCTCACCACGGTGGCAGGAGATGAACGGTTGGCGAAACTGACCTACAACGCCGATTTCGGATCGGATCAACTCCCGGTCAGGATTGGAGCGGGCTACGACGTTCATCGGCTGGAGGCGGGGAAGGATTTGTGGCTGTGCGGCGTGCAGATCGAGTCGCCTGTGGGCCTGGCGGGGCATTCCGATGCCGACGTGGCGCTCCACGCCCTCACTGACGCGCTGCTTGGCGCGATCGGTGCCGGCGACATCGGCACCCACTTCCCGCCTTCGGACATGCGCTGGCAGGGGGCAAGTTCGGACCTCTTCCTGCGCCACGCGGACGCTCTCGTCGCCGAGGCGGGATACGGGATCGGCAATGTGGACCTGACGATCATCTGCGAATCCCCGCGGATCGGTCCGCACCGGGACCGGATGCGCAGTCGCCTCGCAGAGATCCTGCGCCTCGCCCCGGATGTGGTGAGCATCAAGGCGACGACAACCGAGAAGCTCGGCTTCACCGGCCGGGCTGAAGGAATTGCGGCGCAGGCAAGCGTCTGCCTTGTGCGCGCCGCCGGGGCCTGACGGAGGTGCCGATGGAGCGTGTCCTTCCACCGGAGATCATCACACTGGCCGAGCAGGTGGTCGCCGCCAACGCAGCCGCGGCGCGACGGATCGTGCTCGCGGAGAGCTGCACCGGCGGTCTTGTCGCGGCGGCTCTGACCGAGGTGGCCGGGTCATCGGCGGTCTTCGACCGGAGCTTCGTCACCTACTCGAACGAGGCCAAGATGGAGGCGCTCGGCGTGTCGCTCGACATTCTGGAGACCTTCGGCGCGGTTTCGGTCGCCTGCGTGTGGGCGATGGCGCGCGGAGCGTTGGCCCGGTCGTCCGCCGATGTAGCCGTGGCGATCAGCGGCATCGCCGGCCCCGGCGGCGGTTCGGAGCTGAAGCCGGTCGGGACCGTCGTCTTCGCCCGCGCTGTTCGCGGCCATGGCGATCAGGACGTCGCCGAAACGCGGGCGTTTCCGGACACCGACGGACGGGCGGGCATTCGCCAGGCCGCGACGATCTGCGCGCTTGAACTGCTCCTGCCCTGATCCGGCGGAGAAAAGGTCACGCGGCCTTGGCGCCGGACCCGTAAAGCTCGGCCGCACGCGCCTCGAACGCCGCCACCATCTTGCGGAATGCCCGGTCGATGTAGCGCCCCGCGAGGCTTTCGAAGATGCGGCTCTTGAACGCGAATTCGACGCAGAACTCGATCTCGCACCGGTCCGGTCCGAGCGGACGGAAATCCCAGCGGTTGTCGAGATCGCTGAGCGGCCCGTCGACATAGTGAACACGGATAGACCGGGGACGGTCCCGGGTCACGCGCGAGGTGAACCGCTCCTTGAGCGCCTTGAACCCCACGAGCATGTCTGCCGTCAGCACGACGCCATCGTCCGACCGGACGCGGACTGCCGTCACCCACGGGAGAAAGGACGGATATTCGCGCACGTCGGCCACAAGGTCGAACATCTGTTCCGCCGCGTATGGCAGCTGCCGGACTTCATGGATCCGCGGCATCAGGCAATGACCTTTGCGGCGCGGTCGAGAGCCTGCGCGCGCCGCTGCCGCATCACCTCGAAGTCGGCCCCGGCATGGTAGCTCGACCGGGTCAGAGGACTGGCGGCAACCTGCAGGAACCCTTTGGCCCGCGCGATCGAGGCATAGGCGTCGAAGGCTGCCGGCGTGACGAAGTCCGCCACCCGCGCATGCTTCGGCGTCGGTTGCAGGTACTGGCCCATGGTGATGAAATCGACATCGGCGCAGCGCATGTCGTCCATGACCTGATGCACCTCCAGGCGCTCTTCGCCCAGACCCAGCATGATGCCCGATTTGGTGAAGATCAGCGGATCGTGCGCCTTGACCTCTTCGAGCAGGCGGAGGGAAGCGTAGTAGCGCGCGCCCGGCCGGATGGTCGGGTAGAGCCGGGGAACCGTCTCGAGGTTGTGATTGTACACATCCGGGCCGGCCTGGCAGATCATCTCCACGGCCGCGCGCATCTTGTTGCGGAAGTCAGGCGTGAGGATCTCGATCGTCGTGGCGGGCGTGCTGCGCCGCAGCGCCTTGATGACCCTGACGAACTGGCCGGCACCGCCATCAGGAAGATCGTCGCGGTCCACGCTGGTCACGACGATGTGCTGCAACCCCAGCCGGGCGGCCGCGGCCGCGACATGCTCGGGTTCGAGCGGATCGACGGGCCGCGGCATGCCGGTCTTCACGTTGCAGAAGGCGCAGGCGCGGGTGCACACGTCGCCGAGGATCATTACGGTTGCGTGTTTTTTCTCCCAACATTCACCGATGTTGGGACACGCAGCTTCCTCGCACACGGTGTTCAGCGACAGCTCCCGCATCAGGGCCCGCGTCGACTGGTAGCCTTGACCAACCGGAGCGCGGACGCGGATCCAGTCGGGCTTGCGCTGCCGGGGTGGACGGTCACCCGAGAGCGCCATCGCGGAGGAGAGATCGTTCATGGCCGCCATCTAGGCTGGCAGACAGGTCACTGCAAGAAAGGGCGGCGGGTTCACCCCGCCGCCCTTCCAGCCTTCCGCCGCTGCCGCGGTCGAGTCCGGGACGCGTTCAGCCGGTCGTCCGTCCCTGCGCCCGCTGCTCCGCATAGGCCGCCCACAGCTGCGACACCGCCGAGCGGTTGCCCTCGACGCGGCCGAAGGTTTCGGCCGCGGCGGCATAGTTGCCCTGGCGGACCTGCGCGATCCCGATCCGGTTCTGCAGGGTCACGGTGTCGGCGCCGGGCATGGTCAGAGCCTTGCGGTAGAACTGCTCGGCCTTCTGCGGCTGGCCTGCATCAAGGAAGATGTTGCCAGCCGCCACCACGGTCTGCAGACGGGCCGAAGCGGCATTGGCATCGCGCTCCAGCCCGGCGAGTTCCCCCTGCACGATCGACTGCCGCGAACGCGCCGTCGCCAGCGCGTCGGAGGCAAACGAGTTCTCGCGCGACAGCAGGCCGGAGGCGTACCCTTCGTTGACGACCTGAACCACCTCGTTGGGCAGACGCCGCGGGTCGGCCATTTCGATGAACGCCAGATATTCCTGTCCGTCCCGGAAGGTGCGGGTCGCCTGCTGCAGCCGCAGCAGGTCGAGCACGTCGTCGTCGTTCAGCTGCGCGGAGGTGCGGGTGACGACGATGGCATCGCCCCAGCTGTCGCTCGCCGGGTAGTGGCGCGCAAAGAGGGTGCCGTAGCGGACGGCCGCATCACCGAGCCGGCCGGTATAGGCGACGGCCAGCGCCTTGCGCAGATGATCGCGCGACGGCACCTGGCCGGCCGCGACCTGCTGATCGACGATCCCGCCGATATAGGACAGCCCGCCGGCATGGTCGTTCTGCTGGACGAAGGTGTCGGTGATGAGCACGTGCGGATCGGTCTCGTTGTAGCCCGCGGCGACCGCCGCCTGGAGGTAGGTCCGCGACCGGGCGAAATCCCGGGCCTGATAGGCGATCTGGCCGGCGATGAAGTTGTACTGGCCCAAATTCTCCGCGGCGACCTTGCCGCTTTCGAGCATCAGGCCAAGCCCCTGAAGCTGCAGCGCGGGATCGCTCGCCGCCGTGCCTGCCGCGTAGATGAACTGACCGCCGGCGAACTTGTCGTCCGGCGTCGAAACCGCCGCGGCAATCGCCGGCACGGCTGCCCGCATCGCCTGCGGATCACGGGGCTGCGCGTTGAACAGCGCCTGCGCCGGCGCGAACGCCGCGCGGAAGGCTTCCGAGTAGGTCGCCTGCGGCGCCTGCTGTCCGCGTTCCCGGTTGCCGCGCTGCTGGGCTGCGGCCGGATCCGCGAACGATCCTGCAGTCAGCGCCACGACCGCGGCCATGGCCACACCGAACCTTCGGACGGATCTGCCTTCCCCGCCTCGCGCTCCCCGCTTGCCCGAAATCATCATACGTCTATACCCCGCTCTTTCAGGACGTGCCGCACTCCGGCCCGCCGTGTCGAAACCAAATCGTCGCGCCTTGTCTGAACCGCGAGGGTGTCCCGCCCGGTTCATGCGCAAGCCACGCGATGTCGCTATGGACCTCGGCCTTAATCATGATTGAATGTCAAAGCTCTCCTGCCGTTCATCCCCGGCGGCGCGGGGATGCGTCATGCGGTCTGTGGATAAAGCGAGCCGGCGGGCCAAGCGGTTCCCACGGGGTCTCCTGTTTCCTGTAAGACCGTGAAGCCTTCTCCCCTGTCAGCAGCGTTGGAAGTGAACTCTTGAACGATATCAGCCCCATCGGCCCCTCCGACCCACAGCACGGCGGATACGAGCGCATCGACATCGTCGACGAGATGAAGAGCAGCTACCTGGATTACGCGATGAGCGTGATCATCAGCCGCGCTCTTCCCGATGTCCGCGACGGTTTGAAGCCGGTCCACCGGCGCATCCTCTATGCAAGTCACGAGGCCGGCTTCGTGGCCGGTCGGCCCTATCGCAAGAGCGCCAAGATCGTCGGCGACGTGATGGGCAACTTCCACCCTCACGGCGACAGCGCCATCTACGACGCTCTGGCGCGCATGACGCAGGACTGGTCGATGCGCGTGCCGCTGGTCGACGGCCAGGGAAACTTCGGCAGCGTCGATCCCGATCCGCCCGCCTCCATGCGCTACACCGAGGCCCGGCTTGCCCGCGTGGCCAATGCGTTGCTGGAAGATCTCGACAAGGACACGGTCGACTTTGCCGACAACTATGACGGCTCGCGCAAGGAACCGACGGTTCTGCCGGCACGCTTCCCCAATCTGCTGGTCAACGGCGCCGGCGGCATCGCGGTCGGCATGGCGACGAACATCCCGCCGCACAATCTGGGCGAGGTGATCGACGCCTGCGTGGCGATGATCGACAATCCCGGCATCACGGCCGAGGAACTGATCGCGATCGTCCCAGGGCCGGACTTTCCGACCGCGCCGCTGATCCTCGGCCAGGCGGGCAGCCGGGCCGCCTATCTGACGGGCCGCGGCTCCATTCTCATGCGCTGTCAGCACGAAATCGAGGACCGGCGCGGCGACCGGCAGTCCATCGTGCTCAAATCCCTTCCTTACCAGGTCGGCAAGGCCAGCCTGGTGGAGAAGATCGCCGAAGCCGCGCGGGACAAGCGGGTCGAAGGCATCGCGGACATCCGGGACGAGTCCAACCGCGAGGGGATCCGCGTCGTCATCGATCTGAAGCGCGAAGCGTCGGCCGAAGTGACGCTCAACCAGATCTGGCGGCACACCCCGGCCCAGGCGTCGTTTCCCGCCAACATGCTCGCCATCCGCGGCGGTCGTCCGGAGATCCTCACGCTCAGGGAGATCATCCAGGCTTTCATCGCCTTCCGCGAGGAGGTGATCACCCGCCGCACCAAGTTCGAGCTGAACCGCGCCCGTGAACGGGCCCACATCCTGCTGGGTCTGGTCATCGCCGTCTCCAATCTCGACGAGGTCGTGCGCATCATCCGTGCGGCGGCAAGTCCCGCGGATGCGCGTGCGGCCCTGCTCGCGCGTGAGTGGCCGATCGGCGACATCGGCCGCTACATCGCGCTCGTCGAGGCGATCGAAGCCGAGGTCGAACAGGAGGCCGGCGTTTACCGCCTGTCGGCGCGGCAGGTGAAAGCCATTCTCGACCTCCGCCTGCACCGGCTCACGGCGCTGGGGCGCGACGAGATCGGTGACGAGCTTCAGGAGCTGGCCGACCAGATCGCCGGGTTCCTGCGGATCCTTGCAGACCGTTCGGTTCTGTTCGGAGTGATGCGGGAAGAACTGCTCGAGGTGCGCGCGAACTTCGCGACTCCGCGCCTCTGCACCATCGCTCCGGCGTGGGACGGGATTGACGACGAGGATCTCATCGCCCGCGACGAGATGGTGGTGACCGTCACCATGGACGGATACATCAAGCGCACGTCGCTGTCCGCCTTCCGCGCCCAGAACCGCGGCGGGAAGGGCCGCGCGGGCATGAACACCAAGGAGCAGGACGCGGTCAGCGACCTGTTCATCACCAGCACGCACAATCCGGTCCTGTTCTTTTCCACCGCCGGCAAGGTCTACCGCCTCAAGGTCTGGCGTCTGCCTGAAGGCGGACCGGCCACGCGCGGGCGGCCGATCGTCAACCTCCTGCCCGCACTGGAGGAGGGAGAGACGATCGCTGCCGTGCTTCCCCTCCCCGAGGACGAGAACGCCTGGAGCGCCCTGCACGTGGTCTTCGCCACCGCGCGCGGCAACATCCGGCGCAACGCGATGGACGCTTTCGCCAACGTGCCGTCGAGCGGCAAGCTCGCGATCCGTTTCGAGGACGGATCGGACGACCGGCTGGTTGGCGTGGCCCTGGTCGAGCCGGGTGACGATGTCCTCCTGGCCAGCCGCCAGGGCAAGGCGATCCGCTTTGCCGCGGAGGATGTGCGCGAGTTCGCCAGCCGCACCTCCACCGGCGTGCGCGGCATGACGCTGCGTCCCGATGACGCCGTGATCTCGCTCGCCATCCTGCGCGGCGGCGCATGGTCGTCCGAACAGCGCGACGCCTATCTCCGCCAGGCAGCGTGGAAGGCATCGGGTAGCCAGAACCTGTCGCCTGAACATCAGAACATGGCGGACGAGGAGCAGTTCATCCTCACCGTCTGCGCCAATGGCTACGGCAAGCTCAGTTCCGCCTACGAGTACCGGCGCACCGGCCGCGGCGGTCAGGGGATCGTCAACATCGACAACATCGCCCGCAACGGTCCGGTGGTGGCAAGTTTCACCGCGACGCCGCGTGATCAGCTGATGCTGGTGACGGACCAAGCGAAGCTCATCCGCATCAGCCTTGCCTCGCTGCGCGTGATCGGCCGCGGCAGCGCCGGGGTGCGCCTGTTCGACGTATCGCCCGGAGAGCACGTCGTGGGAGCGGCGCGGATCGACGACATCGCCGAGCCTGAGAACGAAGCCGAACTCGCGATCGTCGAGGAGATCGCCACCCGCAGCAGTGTCGAGACGGCGCCGGACACGCCGGCCGATCGCGACACGCCGTCGCCGCTCGAACCATAGCCGTAAAAATGCCCTCGTCTCCCTGTGACGTGCACGTGATCGGCGGCGGGCTGGCCGGGAGCGAGGCGGCTTGGCAGCTGGCACAGCGCGGGGCGCGCGTGCGGCTGACGGAGATGCGCGGCGGCGGGGCGACCACGCCGGCCCACGAGACCGCACTGCTGGCCGAGCTGGTCTGCTCCAACTCGTTCCGCTCGGACGATGACCGCCTCAACGCGGTCGGACTCCTCCACGACGAGATGCGAAGGCTCGACAGCATCGTCATGGCGGCCGGCGAGGACACCCGCGTTCCCGCCGGGAGCGCCATGGCCGTCGACCGCACCGCCTTCGCGCACGCCGTGCAGGAACGCCTGGAACAGCATCCGAACGTGACCATAGTGCGCGAGCGGGTTGACACACTTCCCCGGGCGGGTCTCACAATCGTGGCGACAGGACCGCTCACGGCCACCGCGCTGGCCGAAGACATCGCCCGTCTCACCGGTGCCGAGCATCTCGCCTTCTTCGACGCCATTGCGCCGATCGTTCACCGCGACACGATCGACATGGACATCTGCTGGGTCCAGTCGCGGTGGAACAAGCGCACGCATCTGTCGGGCGAGGACGGCGACTACATCAACTGCCCTCTCGACAAGGAGCAGTACCTCGCCTTTCACGCACAGCTCCTGGCGCGGGACACCGTGTCGTTCCGCGAATGGGAGACCGACACCCCCTACTTCGAAGGGTGCATGCCCATCGAGGTCATGGCCGCGCGCGGGGTGGACACGCTGCGGTTCGGACCGATGAAGCCGGTCGGCCTCGACGACCCTCGCACCGGGCGCTGGCCCTATGCCGTGGTTCAGCTTCGCCAAGACAACCGGCTTGGCACGCTGTGGAACATGGTCGGGTTCCAGACCAAGCTCAAGCACAGCGAGCAGGTGGAGCTGTTCCGCACCATCCCCGGCCTTCAGAAGGCCGAGTTCGCGCGCCTAGGCGGCCTCCACCGCAACACCTTCCTGAACGCGCCGCGTCTGCTCGACGATCAGCTCCGCTTGCGCAGGGCCCCGCATCTGCGCTTCGCAGGGCAGATCACGGGCTGCGAAGGGTATGTCGAAAGCGCTGCGGTGGGGTTGGCGGCGGGGCTGATGACGCTGGCCGAGCTGCGCGGCCTGCCTTGGGAGCCCCTGCCCGCCACGACGGCTCTGGGCAGTCTGCTGAGCCACATTACGGGCGGAGCCGCGGCGGCGACCTATCAGCCGATGAACATCAACTTCGGTCTCTTTCCGCCCCTGCACGAGATCCACAAGAAGGCGCGCAAGGAGGCTTACACCAGCCGTGCCAAGGCCGATCTCGGCTCGTGGCTGCGGGCAGCGGCTGTGTCCGCCTAGCCGGTCAGCACGCGCATCGCGGCTTTGGCTTCGGCTTCGCGGCCGGCATCCCTGCCGAAAATTCCGGCAGCGTCAGTTCCGCGTCGCGGTTCGCATCCGCCGCTTCGAACCGCTTCACGGTCGCCACCGCCCATTCCTCGAAGGTGAGGAGATTGTTCCCGTCGACGTCCAGCTTGCGGAACGCTGCCGCGCGGGTGGAAAGCATCTCGTTCCGGCTGATCCGCCAGTCGCGGTTGCGGTCATACCGGAAGAAGCGCTGTTGCTCCTTGCTCAGTTCCGTCGCGGACGGGAGCGCCGGACCGCGTGCTGCGAGGTCGGCGGCGGTCGCGAGCGGCAGGGCAATTTCTGACTGCGCAGCAGGTGCAGCCGCGGGCGGCGGGACGCCTGCGGCCTCCACCTGCGCCCGGCCCTGAAGCCAGAACAACCCGACGCCGAAGATGACGAGCACGCCCAACGCGCCCAGAAGAATGCGGCTCATTCCCGCCTCCTAGGCGGCGAACCGTTACCAAGCTGTAGCCGCGCTAGCGCCCCGTGAGCCCTGCGCGCAGCGCGTCCAGCGCGCTGGCGCGTCCGGCCCACAACGGTGCGCGCTCGTGACGCAAGGCTCTGAGCGCGATTCGCCTCAACACGGCGGCGGGACGGAGCGCACGGCTCAGCCGCGGCATCGCGGCAAGGTTCTCCCGCAGCACCTGCGCATCGGCGCGGGATCCGCCGGAACGCCGCAGCAACGCCAGCGCCCACAGGCCGCCCGCCTGCGCTGCTCCGATCCGCTGGGCGTCGCTGCGGCCGCTGGTCGCGAACGTGGCGAAGCACGCACCGAGAGCGGATCGGACCTGCTCGGCCTCGGAGTGCATCGGCTCGGCGAGCCAGTGTTCCTCGTGCGCGTCGATCAGCGCAACAAGACATTGGCGGTCTGCCACCCAGTGACGGCCAATCAGGCCGAGCAGCGGGTCGGCGGCCGTCTGCAGCCGCGCCGGATCACCCACCTGCTCACGCCACCAGGCAAGCTTCATCTGGGTCAGCAACGGTTCGCGGCCGGTTCTGCCCAGTCGGATGAGCCGAGTGTTCAGCGCAAAGAGAGCAAGATACCGCCCGTGTGTCTCGGACGGCGCATAGTGAAGCGCCGCCCCCTCGGGGAGCGTCACCTTCACCTCCGGCCGGCCGGGATCTCCTGCAAGCGCCACCGGAACGACGGGACTCAGATCCTCCATGCGGCGTTCACCATCTGCGCTAACACAATGTTGACCCTTTCCGCTTAGTGGCCGGTGTTCGATCAGGGAGCGGAGATCGGCAGATGGGGAAGCAAGAGTCGCAAGTCACGGGCTCGTCTTTCCTCCGGCGGCTTGCGGCAGACCGGTCCGGCAACGTGGTGGCCATCACTGCGGCGGCGATCATTCCCATGATCGGTGTCGTGGGGGGCGCCATCGACACCAGCCGGCTCTATCTGACCAAAAGCCGCCTGCAAGCCGCGTGCGACTCCGCCGTCCTCGCCGGGCGCAAGGCGATGACGACCAACCTCTACACCGCCTCGGCGCGCAACCGGGCGAACAGCATGTTCGCCTTCAACTTCCAGGACGCGGACTACGGGACCACCGGCACGCGCTTCCTATCCGCTGCCAACGCCGACGGGCGGCTCGACGGCACCGCGTCAACAAATGTGCCGATGACGCTGATGAAGATGTTCGGCTTCGAGGCGCAGCCGCTCGAGGTCACGTGCAGCGCGGACATCCAGGTGCCCAACATCGACATCGTGTTCGTCCTCGACGTCACCGGGTCGATGAACGGAGCCATGGGATCGGGAACGCGCCTCTCGGCATTGAAGCAGGCCGCGAAGGACTTCGCCGACGTCATGGACGCCGCGCTGATCGGCAACACCCGGTCGCAGGTGCGTTATGGCTTCGTGCCGTACAGCCAGACGGTCAACGGCCGCGACCTGTTCAAGGCCAATCCCGACCTCTCGCGCGGAGAACTGCACCTGTCGCACCTCGCGGACACGGTGACGGCCGAGTCGCGCGTGGCCAATTTCAGCACCTGGCAGGACTGGACCCAGGATCCATGGACCAGCCCCACCAGCTTCAACCAGACCTTCGGCGTCGACCGCACGATGAGCCATGAACCCTTTCAGGCGACGAGTTCGCAGGCGACGCGCATCTCCAACAGCGACTGCGACGCTTACAGCGCCAACCTGTCCTTCTCCATCAACAGCATCAACCGCAACGTCCACCTGTTCCCGCAGACCAGCTGGAGCGGGAGCGGCCGGGGTGCTTCCGAACTGTTCCAGGCGGAAGGCTCCAACACCTGGACGACCACGCCGCCCAATCATGGCAACCGCTACGTGCGGATCAGCTTCAGCCGCGTGTCAAGCACCTGGGAAGACAACAACGGCGCGACGCACTCCGCCTATCAGAATTGCGTGCGCCGGGTCACCCGCACGACCTTCCACCGCGGGTTCCGGTTCACCAACTGGATCTATCGGCCCGTCGACTATGACACGCGCACCTACAAGGCCGGTTCGGCAATCCCCTTCGTCTCGGCGGTGAATGCGAACTATCTCGTCACCGAACCGGGGATGTACGATCCTGTTGCCCTCCGCCAGCTGCCGCGGCAGGGGGGGCTGACGGCTGCCTCGATGACGTGGAACGGCTGTCTCGAGGAACGCGACACGGTGCCCGCGACCAATTTCGCTCCGATCCCGAGCGGCGCCAAGGACCTCGACATCTTCAACGGCGGCACAAACGACAGCATGCGCTGGCGCCCCGTCCTGCCCAACCTCAGCTGGAATCGCGGCACGCCCTCGCAGACAACCTCCTTCATCAACCAGAACCACAGCTGCCCGCAGTCGTTCATGCGCAACCTGAACACGATGAGCCGGGCAGAGTACGACGCGTATATCGACGGGCTGGCGGCCGCCGGCGGCACCTATCACGACATTGGTCTGGTGTGGGGCCTGCGGATGATTTCACCCACGGGCATGTTCGCCAGCCGCAATCTGATCGGTCCGAACGGCGGGCAGATCAGCCGGCACATCATCTTCCTCACCGACGGCAAGATGGAGCCACACGAGCAGACCTACTCCTCCTACGGCTACGAGCAGACCTCGCAGCGCATCCGCGGAGGCGGCGGCCCCTCCCTCGTCGATCGCCACAACGCCCGCTTCAAGGCTCTGTGCGACAGCCAGCGGGGCCTGATCAGCATCTGGGCGATCGCGTTCGGAGAGCCGCTTGGCCCTACCCTGCGCGATTGCGCCGATCCGGGCCGCGCCTATGAGGCGAACAACGCCGCGGAACTGAGCGAGGCCTTCCGGCGCATCGCCAAGGAAGTCGCCGATCTGAGGCTGGTCCAATGAGCGCGCGGAGGCGTTCTCGGCCCTGCGCGCTGGTGCGTAGACTCCGCCGGTGCGAGAGCGGTGTCTCGGCGGTCGAGTTCGGCTTCGTCGGGCCGATCTTCATCATGCTGCTGATGGCGGTGTTCGACACCGGCTTCTCCATCTACACCCGGGCCGTGCTTCAGGGCGCGGTCGAGGAGGGTGCCCGCACGGCCTCGCTGGAGAACACCCAGTGGGAGGTGATCAAACAACGGGTGAACAACCAGGTCCGCGCCGTCATCCCGGCCGCCAACCCGGAGACCGACATCTCGTTCGAGATCGATCCGTTCTACTACCAGAACTATGCCGACGTCGTCATTCCGGAGGACTTCACGGACCTCAACGCCAATGGCCGCTGGGATCCCAACGAGTGCTTCGTCGACCGCAACGGCAACCGCTCCTATGACGAGGATGTCGGCATCCAGGGACGAGGCGGCGCGCAGGATGTCGTGGCGATCCGGGCCCAGCTCGAGTTCCGGCGGGCGATGCCGCTCTGGAACATGCTCGGTCAGCCGCAGACAATGACGCTGGTGGCGAGCACCTACCTGCGCAACCAGCCGTTCTCGGGACAGGCATCGCGCGTCGGAGTGCGGATATGCCCCTGAAGACCCCAGCGCGCCGCCGAAAATGGTGCAGGCGCCTGCGCCGCGAGGACCGCGGCGTCGTCGTGATCGAATTCGCCTACACACTGCCGATCTTCATGCTGCTCGGCATCACGGGAGTGGAACTCGCGCATTTCGCCATCGCCAACATGCGCGTCAGCCAGATCACCATGACCGTGGCGGACAACATCTCGCGCGCGAAGCAGACAGTGCCCCTCGCCCTGCCCCGACTGCGCGAGGTCGACATCAACGACAACCTGCTCGGCGCCATGGTGCAGGGCGGCGAGAGCCTGAAGATCTTCGAGGAAGGCCGGATCATCGTCTCCAGCCTCCAGCAGAATGCCACCGGGCGACAGTGGATTGCCTGGCAACGGTGCAAGGGTATGCTGAACGTGCAGTCGCGTTACGGCCTCGAAGGCGCCACTCAGCCGAACAGCGGCACGAGCGGGTTCCAGGGGATGGGAACCGGCGCCAATCGCGTCCAGGCCGAACCGAACAGCGCCATCATCTTCGCCGAAGTTGCCTACACCTATCGGCCCCTGTTCAGCGAATGGGTGATCGGTCCCAAGCAGATCCGGCGCGAAGCCGCCTTCTTCGTGCGCGACGACCGCGACCTGACGCGTGTCTACAACGATGCACCGCTGGCGTCCGTGTCGTCCTGCAACAAGTTCGACACGACGTTCTGACCGTTGCCTGGCTGACTATTTTGGACAGATGCGCCGCGCGGCGGCCACGATCTTGTCCGCATTGATCAGCGCGAGCTGCTCCAGATTGGCAGCATAGGGCAGCGGCACGTCCTCGTTGCAGACGCGCAGCACCGGCGCATCAAGGTCATCGAAGCCCTCCTCCATGCACAGCGCCATGACCTCGGACGCGACCGAGCATGTCGGCCACCCCTCTTCTGCCACGATCAGCCGGTTGGTCCGTGCGAGGCTGTCGAGGATCGCCTGCCGGTCGAGCGGCCGGATCGTTCTGAGATCGAGCACCTCGGCCTCGATGCCCTCGGCGGCCAGCGTCTCCGCAGCCTCGAGCGCGAATCCCACGCCGATCGAATAGCTGACGAGGGTTACATCCCGCCCTTCACGCACGATCTTCGCCTTGCCGATGGGCAGCACCTGCTCCTCGTCCTCGTCGAGTGCGAAGCTGCGTCCGTAGAGCAGTTCGTTCTCAAGGAACACGACAGGATCCTCCGAGCGGATGGCGGCCTTCAGCAGTCCCTTGGCATCGGCTGCGTCATAGGGCGCGATCACGACGAGTCCCGGCACGCTGGCATACCAGGGCGCGAAGTTCTGGCTGTGCTGCGCCGCGACACGGCTCGCCGCGCCATTCGGGCCGCGGAAGACGACCGGACACCGCATCTGCCCACCTGACATGTAGTTCGTCTTGGCGGCCGAATTGACGATGTGATCGATCGCCTGCATGGCGAAGTTGAAGGTCATGAATTCGACGATCGGCCTCAGCCCGGCCATCGCCGCGCCGGTGCCGATGCCGGCGAAACCGTATTCGGTGATCGGCGTGTCGATGACGCGCTTCTTGCCGAATTCGTCGAGCAGCCCCTGCGTCACCTTGTACGCGCCCTGATACTGGGCGACCTCCTCGCCCATCACGAACACGCGCGGATCGCGGCGCATCTCCTCGGCCATGGCATCGCGCAACGCCTCGCGCACGGTGACTGTGCGTCCGCTTGCGGTGCGGTGCGAGCCGGCCGGGTGGGATGCGTGTGCCGGCGCCGGGACCAACGTGGCAGCGTCGGCCGTCGATTTCTCCGGGTCGCCGCTGGCACCGCCGTCTGATGCGGCAGCAGCCTCTTCCCGAACCGGCGAGGGTGTGGACGACGCCTCGCCCTCATCTGCTCCCCGGAGGAAGGCGATGACGGTGCCGACCTTGACGTTCTCCGTGCCCTCCAGAACGGCGATGCGTTCGAGCACGCCTTCATCGACGGCTTCGAACTCCATGGTCGCCTTGTCCGTCTCGATTTCGGCAAGGATGTCGCCGGGTGCCACGGAATCGCCCTCGCGTTTCAGCCACCGGGCAAGCGTGCCCTCTTCCATGGTGGGGGAGAGCGCGGGCATTTTCAGTTCGACAGGCATCAGCAACTCACCGGGCGTGTTCGGCTGCGGGGATCGCCGGCGCGCTGCCCGAATAGCTGTCCACCAAGACGTCGGTGTACAGCTCCTCCGGCTCAGGCTCGGGCGACGTTTCGGCGAAGTCGGCTGCGGCAGCAACGATGGCCCGGATCTCCTTGTCGATGGCGCGCAGATCGTCCTCGGCCGTGCCGTCCTCCACGAGGAGCCGCTTGATCGCCTCGATCGGGTCGCGCTGCTCCTTAAATTCCTGAACCTCCTCGCGGGTGCGGTACTTCGCCGGATCGGACATGGAGTGGCCGCGGTAGCGGTAGGTGCTGCACTCCATCAGCACCGGGCCGTTCCCGTCCCGGACATAGGCGAAGGCGACCTCCGCCGCCTGACGCACCTGCAGCACATCCATCCCGTCCACATGCATGCCGGGAATGCGGAACGCCGCGCCGCGCCTGTGAAACTCCGTTTCGGCCGAGGACCGCTCCACCGCCGTGCCCATGGCGTAGCGGTTGTTCTCCACAACGAACACGATCGGCAGCTTCCACAAGGCAGCCATGTTGAAGGTCTCGTAGACCTGTCCCTGATTGGCCGCACCATCGCCAAAATAGGCGAGGCACAGGCCGCCATCCTCGTTGTACTGGTGGGCAAGGGCCAGCCCGCCGCCCAGCGCAACCTGCGCGCCCACGATGCCGTGGCCGCCGTAGAACTTGTGCGCGGTCGAGAACATGTGCATCGAACCGCCCTTGCCGCGCGAAATGCCCGAATGGCGCCCCGTCAGCTCGGCCATGATGATCTTGGGATCGATGCCGTAGGCGAGCATGTGGCCGTGATCCCGGTAGCCGGTGATGACGCTGTCGACTTCCGGATTGAGCGCGCTTTGGAGCCCGATCGCGACGGCTTCCTGCCCGATGTAGAGGTGGCAGAAGCCGCCGATGAGGCCCAGCCCGTAGAGTTGCCCGGCCTTTTCCTCGAAGCGGCGGATGAGCAGCATCTGGCGGTAGAAGGCGAGCTTCTCGTCCGCGCTCGCGGGGTAGCGGGTGTTGCTCGCGAACTGGTCCTGAAGCGAACGCAGGGACGGCACCTGCGCATCAGGGGCACTGTCGTGTGGCTTGGACATGGCGGTGTGCAATCCTTGCTCGCGCGGACCGGCGGGTTCGATTCACCGCCTATAGGAGCGAGCACCGGCGCAAGGCAACCGGCCCGCCGGCATCTGCCCGGTCCGCACCCTCAACGCTGCTCCTCGTCCAGGCTCAGGATCATCTCGTCGGGGTGGACGACATTGAGATTGCGGCGGATCAGTTCGCCCACGAGATCCGGATCGGCATTGTCCGGGTTCAGCAGGATGACACGCTGGCGCAGCCGGTCGCGGCGTTCGATCAGGGCGGCGAGTTCCGCCTCGCGCTTCTCCTTGAGCTGAGCATATTCGCTCCAGGCGATGAGACCTGACGGCCCCGCCACGATGAGGCCGAGCAGAACGCTCGCCGTCACGAGCGAAGCGACGGACAAGACCCGCTCCTTCTCCAGCTTCGTCCGGCGCAACGCTATCATGGCTTGTGACAGAACACACCAGCCGCCGGCGATCAAGTCCCCTTTGTCGGCCGGCGACGCACCGCTTTGACAGCGGCGGACCGGACATGATACCGCTTCGGTGCAGAACATGACCTTAGAGTGAGAGCGACGTGGCTGACCTGTTTCCCAATCCCGCTGGTCTGGACGGCTTCGAGTTCGTCGAATTCTGCGCGCCGGAGAAGGAGGTTCTGGAGCCGGTTTTCCGCACCATGGGCTTCACGCATGTGGCGTCGCACCGGTCGAAGGATGTGCATCTGTGGCGCCAGGGCGGGATCAACCTCCTGACCAATTACGAACCGCACAGCGCGGCCTGGTACTTTGCCCGGGAACACGGGCCGAGCGCGTGCGGCATGGGGTTCCGGGTCCGCGACGCTGCCGATGCGTGGGATCATCTTCTCGAAGCCGGGGCCCAGCCGGCGCCGACCGAAGCCGGGCCGATGGAGCTGAACATCCCCGCGATCAAAGGGATCGGCGGCGCCAACATCTACCTTGTCGACCGCTACGAGGGATCGGCCAAGGGCGATCTGACCATCTACGACGTCGACTTCCGCTACCTGAACGGCGTCGACCCCCATCCGGTTGGCGCGGGTTTCCAGCGCATCGATCACCTCACCCACAACGTCCACAAGGGGCGAATGGCCTACTGGGCGGACTGGTACGAACGCCTGTTCAACTTCCGCGAAATCCGCTTCTTCGACATCAAGGGCGAATATACCGGCCTCACGTCCAAGGCGCTGACCGCACCGGACGGGAAGATCCGCATCCCGCTCAACGAGGAGGGCGAGAGCGGCAAGGGCCAGATCGAGGAGTTCCTGCGGGCCTTTAACGGCGAGGGGATCCAGCACATCGCTCTCATCTGCGACGATCTCGTCGCGGCGTGGGATCGGCTCAAGCAGCTCGGTGTGCCGTTCATGACCGCGCCGCCGGCGACCTATTACGAGATGCTCGACGAGCGGCTCCCCGGACATGGCGAGCGCGTCGATGACCTGCGCGCGCGCGGCATCCTGCTTGACGGCAGCGTGTCTGACGGACAGCCGCGCCTCCTGCTGCAGATCTTTGCCGAAGCGCAGGTCGGGCCGGTGTTCTTCGAGTTCATCCAGCGCAAGGGGGACGAGGGCTTCGGCGAAGGAAACTTCAAGGCGCTGTTTGAGTCCATGGAGCGTGACCAGATCCGCCGCGGCGCGCTGCAAGTGGACGAGCGGTCCGCCCAGCACGCAGAGGTGGCGCAATGAGCGGGAGCGACGCTGCCGCCGGACCGTCGGGATCGCCGATCCGCCTCCGCGGGATCCACCATGCCGCCTACCGCTGCCGCGATGCTGCCGAGACGGTGGCGTGGTACGGCAAGGTTCTGGGCATGGAATACACGACCGCTTTCGCGGAGGATCACGTGCCGTCCACGGGCGCTTATGATCCGTACATGCATGTCTTTCTGGATGCCGGGAACGGCAACATTCTCGCCTTCTTCGAACTGCCGAACCAGCCGGACATGGGGCGGGACGAGAACACGCCCACATGGGTGCAGCATCTCGCCTTCAAGCTCGGCTCCGAAGATGAATTGATGCGGGCCAAGGACCATGTCGAGAGTCTCGGCATCGAAGTTCTCGGCCCCACCCATCACGGCATCTTCAAGTCGATCTATTTCTTCGATCCGAACGGGCATCGGGTCGAACTCGCTGCCGACATCGCCACGGACGATCAGCTGGCCGAACTGCGCCGCGTCGCCGAACCCATGCTCGAGGAGTGGAGCCGGACCAAACGGGCGCCTCGGCACGCCGCGTGGCTGCACGAGGCCGCCCGTTGAGCGGATATCCCGACGCGGCGTAGCGCGTCAGGCGGCCTGACAATGCCTGGCATGGACTATGTCGCCACCCTGCAGGCGCAGCTGCATGCGATGGCGCTCGGCTTCGTCGCTCAGCTCCCGAACCTGGCTTTTGCCCTCATCGCGATCCTTGTCACGTGGATTGCGGCGCGGTTCGCTGTCAGGATCGCCGACCTGCTCGTCGCTCGGACCGATCTGCGGCCGAGTCTCAAGGAACTGCTCGACACTCTGGTGCGGGTGGCGATCTGGACGGCCGGACTTCTGTTCGCGGCAATGCTGGTCATGCCGGGCCTCACCCCTGCGAGCCTACTGGCAGGGCTCGGGATCGGGGCCGTGGCGATCGGCTTTGCCTTTCAGGACATCTTCGAGAACTTTCTTGCGGGCGTGCTCATCATGGCGCGTCGCAAGATGCAGATCGGCGATCTCGTCGAATGCGAAGGCATCACCGGGCGCGTCGAACACATCACGCTGCGCGAGACGCATGTGCGGGCGCTGTCGAACGAGCTGACGATCGTGCCGAACGCGGTGCTGTTCAAGAACCCGGTGCGGATTGTCACCGACGAGGAGCGGCGGCGTTATGAACTGGTGGTCGGAGTCTCCTACGACGCGGATCTCGATCGCACCGCCGAGGTGCTGCGCAGGGCGGTGGAAAAGGTGGCGTCCGTCGATCAGGCGCGGGGTGTGGAGATCTACGCCACCACCTTCGGCCCCAGCGCGATCGACTTTCTGGTGCGCTGGTGGGCCGGTTCAACACCTAGGGCAGGATTCGAGAGCCGCGACCGCGTTGTCCGTGCCGTGCGCCGCGCACTCGCCGATGCGCGCATCGAGATCCCGTATCCGCAGATGACCCACAGCTTCCGCGAACCCGTGCAGGTGCAGGTCCGCACTGGCGAAAAGGACTAAGTCCGGCGGAGGAGAATGGCGCGCCCGGAAGGATTCGAACCTCCGACCGCCCGGTTCGTAGCCGGGTACTCTATCCAGCTGAGCTACGGGCGCGCTTGGTGTGGGCGTCCTTAGGAGTGGGCCAGCGGCTTGGCAATCCCTAAAGCGCAGGCAACCCGACCAGGCGGCCTCGCAGGTCCCGGTCGAGCGGCGGCATGGCGCACGTCAGCATGGCGTCAAGGGTGAACCAGTCCACCGCCCCGCCCTCCAGCGCGGCCGGCGTGCCCGACCACACGGTGCAGCGATACAGCAGGAGCAGGATCGCTCCGCCCGCGTCGCTCACGCTGCTCGTGGCAAAGGACAGCGGCTGAAGCGACGCGGGTGCCGCCGCAACTCCCAATTCCTCCGCCAGCTCACGCGACAGGGCATCCTGCGGAGTTTCGCCTGGCTCGACCTTGCCGCCCGGAAACTCCCACAGGCCGCCATGATGCTTGTGGCGCGGTCGGCGGTGGAGAAGATGCCGACCGTCCGCGCCGACCAGATCGGCAGCCACGACCAGCATCATGGTTGCCTGTCCGGCAAGACTCCCGTCACACCGGACGTTAACGATTTGGCGCCATAAGGCGGCTGCCGGCGCGCGGATGCCGGTTGGCAGGAGCGGCCCATGTCGCAGATTTCGAAGCAACTCGGCAAGGACGATTCCGGCGCCACCGCCATCGAATACGGGCTGATCATCGCGCTGCTGTGCATCGCGATCATCGGGTCCATCACCGCGTTCGGCGGCGCAGTCAACGCCATGTGGCTGCACATCAGCACCACCATCACCGCCACCATCGGCATCTGAACGGCTTAAACATTTATCAACTCATACAGGTTAGCAGCACTCTTGCCAGAAGCGACAACAGCGGGACGGCGGGGACATCAGGATCAACGAGGAGAACGACCATGACCACCATCAACAAGCTCATCCGTGACGAAGACGGCGCCACGGCCATCGAATACGGCCTGATCGCGGCGCTGATCGCCGTGGGCCTCATCGCGGCGCTCAGCTCGCTCGGTGGCAGCCTGTCGCGCACGTTCACCGGCGTGGGCAACCAGCTCAACACCGCGAACGCCTGAGCGCCTTCGCGCAAAACGGAAGGCGGCGGGAGCGATCCCGCCGCCTTCTTCTTTGCCCGTCGTTCGTGATGCCCTCACGTGCCGCGAACGACGATCTTCACCCGCTGTCCGACCTGCAGCTGATCGGTGGAGGTCAACCCGTTCAGCACGCGGAAGCGTACCTCCTGCGCGTTGTCGAACGCCATGCGCCGGCTGAGCGACTGCACCGTATCGCCGGCCCTCACCTGCACCACTTCCAGCCGCCGCGGGACCACCTGAGCCGCCTGCTGAGCCGTGATCCGCCGCACCGACTGGAACATCGGGTTGAACACCGCCGCGCGGCCCGCCGGAGTGATGGCGGCGAAGTGGTAAGCGCGGTCGCGGGCGAACTCATAGGCGAACACCACCACATCGACCTGCTGGTTGCCGCTGTTCACCCGTGCCGTGCCCACCGCCGCTGGGATGCCGTTGACCGTGGTCCGCTGGATCGTCTGCGGGGCGAGTCGCTGCTGCTGACCGCCAAGCGCCTGGAAGACGCTCTGCACATAGCTATCGAGATTGCCGTTGTAGGCGGCAAAGGAGAACTGCGCCTGCCCGCCCTGACCCTGCACCGTCACCGCGCGCGTGCTGTTGATCATGGTGTAGCCCTGAGGCACGGTGAAGGCGAGCCGCAGTTCCGGGTGGATGAAGTCGTTGCCCTCGATCAGCCCCTGCGCCGGATCGTCCCCGTAGCGAAGACCGTTGATGCGGGTCAGGAAGGTGTCGCGGTTGGTGGCGGTTCCGGGCAGGCCCTGCGCCGTCGCGAGCGCGCCGCGCACGCGGCTCGCCGGATCCGGGTGGGTCGAGGCCCATTCGGGGATGGAGGCGCCGCGCCGACCCTGGAGCTGCGCGTCGAGCTGGTTCTGCGCCGCAAGGCTCGCGAGCACGGTCGCCATGGCGCGCGGGTCATACCCCGCCTGGCTGAGATAGCGGATGCCGAGCTGGTCCGCCTCGATCTCCTGCGCCCGCGAAAAGCTGAGCGTCAGCAGCTGCGAGCCTTGCAGCGCCGCCTGCCCCAGCTGCTGTCCGATCCCGGTGTTTCCGAGCAGAATGCCGGAGAGGATCGCCCCGCCCACGCCGAGCAGCGTGTTGCGCTGCGCATTGGCGGCGCGGCGCTGCTGATGCCGGGCGGCAACGTGCGCCACTTCGTGCCCGAGGACGCCGGCGAGTTCCGCCTCGTTGTTCATCAACGCCACGAGCTGCCGCGTCGTGTAGATGTAGCCGCCTGGAATGGCGAAGGCGTTGTTGACCGGGCTGTTAAGGAGCGAGACGGTGAAGGCGCTCTGCGCGTTGCCAAGCCCGGACTGCACCGCAATCCGCTGTCCGACCTGCTCGACATACTGGGCCTGCGGGCCGGTCATCGCCCCACCGAACTCTGCCAGCAGCTGCGGGTGCAACTGTGCACCCTGCTGCGCCTCTGTCTGGGTGATCGGGGTGGTGGGTCCGGGAATGTTGGCGGCGGTCGCGCACCCGGCAAGCGACAGGGCGGCAACGGAGGCAAGCATCCTCGAGAGCGGCATAACGTTCATCCTTTGTCGTGCCGCGCGTGCACCCACCTGCCGCGCAGCTGTTGTTCTGCGCCACAAACCGGCCGCTCCGGGTCTTGGTTCCCTTCGCGCGCCGGGGTCACCCGCCGATGCGCAGGAAGCGATCCTCGCGGTTGCGGCGGAGCGTGGACGGCGCAAGCCCCACAAGGGCGCCCAGTTCCTCGGCGATGGCCGATGCCATCGAAACGGCCGCCGCAACCGGATCACGGTGTGCGCCGCCGAGCGGCTCGTCGACGATCCGGTCGATAACGCCTGCCTGCAGGAGGTCTTTCGCCCCCACCTTCATGGCCTCGGCAGCGTCCGGCGCCTTCTCGGCCGTGCGCCAGAGAATCGAGGCGCAGCCTTCGGGAGAGATGACGGAATACACCGCATGCTCGAACATCAGCACCCGGTCGGCGCTGGCCAGCGCCACGGCTCCTCCCGATCCGCCCTCGCCGACGACCGCCGCCACCAGCGGCACCGGGAGCGCCAGGCACGCCTCGGTGCAGCGGGCGATCGCCTCGGCCTGGCCGCGCTCCTCCGCCTCGACGCCGGGGAAGGCACCGGACGTGTCGACCAGTGTGACCACCGGCAGGCCGAAGCGTCCGGCGAGATCCATCAGCCGGATTGCCTTGCGGTATCCTTCCGGCTTGGCCATGCCGAAATTGTGGCGCACCCGGGACTGGGTGTCGTGCCCCTTCTCGTGCCCGATGAGCATGATCCGACGCCCCTGGAGGCGCGCAAACCCGCCGAGGATTGCCTGATCGTCGGCAAAGGCCCGGTCTCCGGCGAGCGGCACGAAATCCTCGAACCCGTGTGCCACAAGGTCCGCGAAATGAGGCCGTCGCGGATGCCGGGCGACCTGCGTTTTCTGCCAGGGTGTCAGGTTGGCATAGGTGCGCACCAGCAGCTCGTGACTCTTCGCCTCGAGCTGCGACACCTCATCCTCGATGTCGGCGCTGCACGCGCCGCCGGCGGCGCGCAGCTCCTCGATCCGCGCCTGCAACTGCGCGACGGGCTTCTCGAATTCCAGGAAGGACTGCATCGGCTCAGCCGCTAGGCCAGCGTGGGCGTGCCGGCAAGAGGATGCCGCTCGTTGACCAGCTTCACGAGATGCGCGGCGTTCACATGGGTGTAGATCTGCGTGGTTCCGATGTCCGCATGGCCGAGCAGCATCTGGAGCACCCTGAGGTCCGCACCCCCGGCGAGGAGATGCGTGGCAAAGGCATGCCGGAGGACGTGCGGCCCAACCCGGTCAGGGGGGAGGCCCGACCTGTGAGCGAGACCCTTGAGCAGCTGGAACAGCCGCACCCGGGTGAGATGGCTGTCCCGCGAGGGGAAGACGTAGCGGGCATTGGCGGATGTCAGCGCGAGCCAGCGCTCGAGCGCCGCCTTTGCCGGGGTGCTCACCGGCACGATGCGCGCGTGTCCCCCCTTCCCCGTGATTTGGAGGATGCGGCCATCGCCTGCCACCGCCTCCATCGGCAGCGACACGAGTTCGCTGGCGCGCAGGCCCGAGCCGTACAGCAGCTCGATGAGCGCCAGCAGCCGAACCGGTCGCGGCTGTCCGCTCTCTGCCTCCCGGTGCGCGCAGGCAAGCAGCCGTTCGACCTCGGAGACTGAAAGGACTTTTGGCAGGGGGCGATGGCGTCGCGGGGCGGCGAGCGCGACGGCGGGGTTGTCGGCGCGATGGCCCTCCTGGTGCAGATAGGCGAAGAACTGCCGCAGGGTGGACAGGCGCCGCGCGACGGTGGCGGGCGACATTCTGGCCCACCCCGCGACCAATTGTTCAAGGCGCTCTGTCGTGGCCGTGTGCAGATCCGGGCATTCTGCCATGGCCTGATCAAGGTCACGGCGGTAGGCAAGCTGCGTGTTGCGGGCTGCTCCCCGCTCGGCCGCCAGCGCCGCCACAAACTCGTCGGCAAGGGCACGGACGGTCATGGTTCGACGCGTCAGACGCGGGCCACCGCCTCGGCAGCGATCATCCGCGCTTCGGCCTCCATCCCCACGCGCCGCAGGGTCGACACGATCTGGAACAGCTGCCGCGCCGTCATCCGCTCCCAACTTTCGCCCTGCATGCCCAGTCCCGCGAGCAGGGCGACGAGAACACGGTTGTCGGCCTGCGCCGCCCGCTCGATCGTCAACGCCCAGCGAGTGCGGGGCGTCAGGTCTGCTCCGAGATCGCGGGCAAGGTCGGCAGCAGCGCCGTCATGCAGCCGGCCAAGACCGGCCAGTCCCGCGACAAGGAATTGCGACCGGCGCCGCCCCGTGCTCGCATCCGCGTCGATGAAGCGGGACACCGCACCGCTCGACACCCGGAGATCGCCGGGCGCACCAAGAGCCGCAAGGGCCCAGCCCTCACTCCCCTCCGGCACGACGTCAAGCCAGCGTGCCGCGCTGCGGTCCAGGCCGGCGGTGAGCATCGACGCGATGAGCGGTCCCGCCTCGTCAGCGAAGCGTTCCTCCGGCGGTACCCGCGCCGCCGCGTAGGCGGTGAGAACCCGGCTGCCGTAGTCCTCCCCTTCGCTGTCGGTCCAGATCGCCTCCAGCGCCTGCAGCCGCACAGCCGGATCATTGGCGACGTAAGCGGTGCGCAGCAGGGCGCTGATCCGTCCCGCTCCGGCGTTGCGATCCTCGCCGCCGGCGTAGATCTGGCCGAAGAGGTCGACCATCGCTGCCGAGGACAACACCCCTGCCGCCGCGGCGGTGTATGCCGCTTCGGCGCGCGCGGCGGCAGGAAGCATGGGCATCACCGCCGCGATGCGCCGGTAGTAGAAGGGAAGATCCGCCGTCAGCCGGTCGGGAATCGGCTCGCTGAGGCTCGTGGCCAGGGCATAGCGCCAGGGCGTCAGCGCATCATCGATCGCCCATTCGACGGTGTAGCCGCGGCGGCTCCCCGCTGCGGCCGCGAAGCGCTGGGCGAGAAGGACGTCGACCCTCGGCTGGACACCTTGCCGGCGCATGCGTTCCAGATCGGTCTGGGCACGCGTGCTTTCCCCGGCAAAGGCGGAGCAGATCGCCGAGAGCATCTGCCACTGCGGATTGCCTCCACCGCTGCCGCGCTGGATCGTGGCGGGACAGATGCCGAGAACGTCGCCGCTGCCCAGATACGCCTCGACGGCGGCGGCCGTGAGGGCATCGTCCCACTGCGCGACGTCGACCGTCTGCGCCAGCGCGCGCGCAGCCTGATGTTCCCCCAGCCTGTTCAGCAGTGCGGTCCGCAAGGCGACGAACTCTGCCGGCGCCATCCCTTCCGGCGCCGCCAGCCTGCTCATGAGGACGCGCCGGAGCATGATCTGACCCCACCGGGCGACCAGCGGCCCTTCCGTCCCGGCAATCGCCGCGCGCACCAGTGACGCGGGCTGCCGCGCGAGTGCTTCGCTGGGCACGGCGCTTTCCGCAAGCGACAGCACGCCGGCCCGCTCGGGGCTGCGCTGAAGACCCGGAGGAATGTCGAAGCGTGGTCGCAGCCCCAGCAACCGGTCCAGTTCGCTGGGCGACAGGCTTTCGATCTGCCGCAGGCTCGGCAGGCCTTCAAGCGCCTGAGCCGGCACACTGACGGGCGGCGGCGCCGACGATGTCGGCGCGCTGCTCTCGACCGGCTCCGCCGGCAGCGGCTGCACGATCTCGCGCGGCGGGTTCCGCACCGTCGGCGCAGGACTTGCGGCGCCCGCCGGTGGCGGCGCCGGTTCCGCCTCGCGCGGCGGCGTGCTCGTCGGGGCCGGCTGCTGGAAAACCGGAGGAAGGATGGAGCGGGGCGCCTCCTGCGCAACCGCCAGCCCTGATCCGAGCACCAGGGCCGCTCCAGCGAACCAGTACATCCTCATGCGTTACGACCCCGCCGCCTCGACTTCGTCCCGTTCATGGCGCCGTCGTGCTGTACGATGACGGCACCGCGACCTCTTGTTCAAGCGGCGTCAGCGGCTCCGGGCCGCCGGACGCGTACGCCGCCGCGAGGAGCACCGCCAGCGTCAGTCCTGTCGCGGCAAGGACAAGTCCGCGCTTCTTTCCCCGACCCTGCAAACACGTGTTCCCGCTGAACTTGCGGCGACGACCGCCTGTCACTATCGCTCTAGCCAATGATGGCAGAGCTTACCAGCGGCCACAAACGCTCGCCTGAGGCCTCGCCCGCTGTGGCCCTGCGGCGGCCGGTCTGCCTGGTCGGGATGATGGGAGCGGGCAAGACGACAATCGGCCGGCGGCTCGCGAACCGGCTGGGCAGGCGGTTCGTGGATGCCGACGCGGCCATCGAACAGGCCGCACGCCTGTCGATTTCGGAAATTTTCGCCGCGTTCGGCGAACCAGGCTTTCGCGACGGGGAACGGCGGGTGATCGCCAGACTGCTGCGCGAAGGCTATGACGTCATCGCCACCGGCGGAGGCGCGTTCTGCGATCCGCGAACGCGGGCGCTGATGCTCGACAATGCCACCGTGGTGTGGCTCGACTGCGATATCGAGGTGCTGGTCGAGCGCACGGGCCGCCGTCGCAATCGGCCGCTGCTGGAAGGGGTGGACCGGCGCGAGGTGCTCACCCGCCTCCTTGCCGAGCGCCGCGAGTTCTACGCGCAGGCGCATCTCCATGTGAAAGCGGGGGTTCAGCCGCATCGGCGCACCGTCGATGCCATTCTGAAGGCGCTGAACCCGTGCGCCGGATAATGGTCCCGCACAGGGACGGGTGCTACGACGTTCTCGTGGGTGCGGGGCTCCTGACCGGCGATCATCTGCCGGAACCTCTTGCGGGCCTGCTGCGCGAAGGCAGGACCGTGCCTGTCGTCACCGATGCCCACGTCTTCGCCTTGCACGGTGCATCTCTCGAACGTCTGCTCACCGGCGCTGGACATTCTGTCGCGTGGCATATCCTCCCGCCCAGAGAGCGGTCCAAGAGCTGGCCGCATCTCGAGGGGCTGGTCGAGTGGATGCTGGAACTCGGCCTCACCAGAACGGACGCGGTGCTTGCCTTCGGGGGGGGCGTGGTCGGCGATCTTGCCGGCTTCGCGGCTGCGATCATGAAACGCGGTTGCGGGGTGATCCAGATCCCGACCACCCTGCTTGCCCAAGTCGACTCGTCGGTCGGCGGCAAGACGGCCATCAACGCGCGTGCCGGCAAGAACCTCGTGGGCGCCTTCCATCAACCCGCGCTGGTGCTGGCGGACACCGCGCTGCTGGCCACGCTGCCGGATCGCGAGATGCGCGCAGGGCTGGCCGAGGTGATCAAATGCGCCCTCCTTGCCGATGCGGGATTGTTCCGCTGGCTGGAGAAGAACGCCGCGGCGATCATGGCGCGCGAGGCGGAGCCGCTCAGCCATGCCATTGCCGCCAGCATCGGCATCAAGGCCGAAATCGTCGCCGCCGACGAGCGCGAGACGGCGGACCTGCGCGCGCTGCTCAACCTTGGCCACACCTTCGGCCATGCGCTGGAGGCTGAGACCGGCTTCTCGGATCGCCTGCTGCATGGGGAGGCGGTCGCGGTTGGTCTGGTTCTGGCAGCCCGCTACTCTGTTCGCCGCGGCACGCTTGCGCCCGGTGCGGCCAGCCGCGTCGAAAGCGCGGTGGCAGCGGCGCAGCTGCCCGCATCCTTGCGGCAGGCGGGCCTGACCTGCACGGGCGACACGCTCGTCGCGCACATGAAGCACGACAAGAAGATGGACGGCGCGGCCCTGCCCTTCATCCTGCTGGAGGACATCGGCCGCGCCTGCGTCGTACGGGACGTGGCGCTGGAGGACGTTGCTTGCTTCCTCGACGAGGAACGCGGTCGCTGAACCTCCGCGGATCCCCCGCGCGTGCACCGCGCCTACCGGGAAGGTGATGCGTCCCTGCCACCCAGACCGCCCGAGAAGAGCAGGCGCGACGGTGTCAGGCGAACACGGCCACCGTCTGTGTGCCAGACGCTCCGGGGCGGCCTTGGGCGTCCCAGATCATCATGTGCTGGCTTGACGTGCCCCGCGCGGCTTCATCGGCGGAGGAGCGGAGGAGCCACCACCCCTCGCCCTCGGCCGCGGCGGCGCCGGCAAAAAGGTTGATCTGCCAGGTCATTGAACTGACCGGCCCGCGCACCGGCATCACCGGAAGCACCGCCGGTGGCAGCGCATCTCCGATCAGCAGCAATTCCGTCTCCGGATGGAGGCCGCCACGGTCCAGCAGCCGCACCCAAAGGCAGATGTCGGGCTGCGGCGAGGGAGCTTTGGGGAGCGCGTATCGGGTCTCGAAGTGGTGGCGAAGAAAGGCGGGACGCTGATCGCTGTCTGCCACCGCCGCTTCGGCCGGGTCGACGAGGTCTGCAGGCGGGCGCGGACTGGCAATGACGGCGGCGCTGTCCAGAGGCTGCATGAACACGAACGTCGCGGCAAGAACGACCCGCTCCGCGCTGGTGATTTGGACGCCGATCCAGAGTGCGTTGCGCCCTTGCCGCAGGATCCGCGGCTTTGCCGTGACGGCGCCTGTGACCGGTCCGACAAAGGCGATCTGCGCCGAGCGCAGCGGCGCGACCTGAGGCAGGAGACAACGCGCCGCCTCGAGCGCCAAGGCCGCGGACAGGCCGCCATAGGCGGTGCGTCCCTGCAGCCAGGTCTCCGGCACCGTCACATCAAGAGCGCCATCATGTCCCCGACGGGCTGACGCGAGAAGCTCGCCGAGGCTCATGCAAGCTCCAGAATGACCGTGTCCACCGCCAGGCTCTCGCCCTCGCCGGCGTTGATCCGCGCCACGGTGCCGCTTTTCTCGGCGCGAAGGATGTTCTCCATCTTCATCGCCTCCACCGTGGCAAGCGGCTGGCCCGGCTGAACGTCCTCGCCTTCGGACACGTGCAGCTTCACCAGCAGGCCGGGCATGGGGCAGATCAGCAACTTGGACGTGTCGGGCGGCGCCTTCTCGATCATGTGCTGCGCCAAGGAGGCCACATGCGCCGGCAGGACACGCGCCGTGTGCCGCGCGCCGCGTGTGGTCAGCGCATATCCGGTGTGGCTCCGCTCCAGCTGAAGCGTCATTTGTTCATCGCCCCACTCCACGGCGACCATCCGGTCACCCGGAGTGTAGGCGAAGCTGATGTCCACCGGATCGCCGTCGACGCAGACGGCCTCCTCTTCCAGACTGACGGCATGATCCGTCTCGCCAAGCCGCACCACCCAGTCACCATTGGGCAGAGTCGGGCTGCCCAGCTGCTGGTCGATCCTCCGTGCCCTGTCCGCGTCCGCCGTGGCGATCACCGCCGCCACCGCGGCGAGCGCCCGTGTCAGTCCGGCGTCAACCGGCGCACCCGCGAAACCTTCGGGGTATTCTTCGGCAATGAACCCCGTCGTCAGATCACCGGCGAGGAAGCGGGGATGCTGCATGATCGCGCTGAGGAAGTCGACATTGTGCCCAAGTCCCGCGATCCGGAACTGGTCCAGCGCCTGCACTTGCAACGCGGCCGCTTCACCGCGGGTCGGCGCCCAGGTGATCAGCTTGGCGATCATCGGGTCGTAGAACATCGACACCTCGCCGCCTTCGGCAACCCCGTCGTCGAGGCGCACATAGGCCTCGTCGGGCGTGGACAGCAGCGGCTCCTGATGCGTGAGGGCCGGCGGCGGCTGATAATGGACCAGCCGCCCCGTGCTGGGCAGGAAGCCGCGATAGGGATCCTCGGCATAGACGCGGTTTTCGATGGACCAGCCGTTGATGCCGATGTCGTCCTGCTTGAACGAGAGCTCCTCGCCAGCCGCCACGCGGATCATCTGTTCGACGAGGTCAACGCCGGTGATGCATTCCGTCACCGGATGCTCCACCTGCAGCCGGGTGTTCATCTCCAGGAAGTAGAAGCTTTCGCCGGTGGGATCCGCGCCGCTGACGATCAGTTCCACCGTGCCGGCGCTGTAGTACCCGACCGCATTCGCCAGCGCGACACACTGCTCGCCCATCGCCTGCCGCATCTTGGGCGTCACGAAGGGCGACGGCGCTTCCTCCACCACCTTCTGGTGCCGGCGCTGGATCGAACATTCGCGCTCATTGAGATAGAGGATATTGCCGTGTCGATCACCGAGGATCTGGATCTCGATGTGACGTGGGTTCAGGATGAACTTCTCGATGAACACGCGGTCATCGCCGAAGGAGTTCAGCCCTTCGCGCTTTACCGCCTCGAACCCTTCGCGCACGTCCTGCTCGGTGTAGGCGAGCCGCATCCCCTTGCCCCCGCCCCCCGCCGACGCCTTCATCATCACGGGGTAGCCGATCTCGGAGGCGATGCGGACGGCGTGTTCGGTATCCTCGATCTCGCCGACGAAGCCGGGGACGACGTTGACGCCCGCCTGCTTGGCGAGCTTCTTGGATTCGATCTTGTCGCCCATCGCCGCGATCGCGCCGACCGGCGGGCCGATGAAGGCGATGCCCTCGCGCTCCAGCGCCTCGGCGAAGCTGGTGCGTTCGGAGAGGAAGCCGTAGCCCGGATGCACGGCCTCGGCCCCGGTCTGCTTGCAAGCGGCGATGATCTTGTCCGCGATCAGGTAGCTTTCAGCGGCGGGGGAAGGCCCGATATGCACCGCCTCATCCGCCATCCGCACGAAAGGCGCGCGGGCGTCGGCGTCGGAATAGACGGCGACCGTCCGGATACCCATGCGGCGCGCGGTACGGATGATGCGGCAGGCGATCTCGCCGCGATTGGCGATGAGGATTTTGGAGAACATTTTAGCCTTTCAAGACGGAATTCCACTCGAGCAGGCGTCGGGTGCCGTGATCACATGGGGACGGCGCACCGCAGGTAATCTAAGGCTTTTCTTCAAGTATCGATCTAACCACGCCTTAGTACCCACTTTTTTGATCTCTAGCTCTATCCATTGTGGTGTACCGGGAGGAAGCATCAAAGTTGAGCGGACCGATTCTTGAATCTTCGGTGCCCAGAAAGACCTTACCTTCCCTTTGTCAATCTTCAACTTGCGCCGCTTAAACTTCACGCGCGGCGTGACATCGAACCCTAAGCCTTTATTCATATTTCGAGAGGTCGTTTTGTACATAGCTAAAGAGCCTCGCTAGAAGTTCTACCAGCATGCATCGGCTCCTCGCCCTTAAGCGCCGTCAGCCCCAACTTTGCGAACAGCGCCGCATCGCTGTCGTCACCCGCGTTCGGCGCCGTCAGCAGCTTGTCGCCGGTGAAGATCGAGTTCGCCCCGGCCAGGAAGCACAGCGCCTGCGTCGCCTCGCTCATGCTCTCACGTCCGGCCGACAGGCGCACCATGCTCATCGGCATGGTGATCCGCGCCGCCGCCACGGTGCGGACGAACTCGATGTCGTCGATCTTGGCGAGCGGGGTGTCGGCCAGCATGTCGCCCAGCACCGTGCCCCTGACCGGCACCAGCGCGTTGACCGGCACGCTTTCGGGATGGCGCGGCAGAGTGGCGAGGGTGTGAATGAAGCCGACGCGGTCGTCCCGCGTCTCGCCCATCCCGACGATGCCGCCGCTGCACACGTTGATCCCCGCCGCACGGACGTTGGCCAGCGTGTCCAGCCGGTCCTCGTAACGGCGGGTGGTGATGACCCGCTCGTAATACTCAGGCCCGGTGTCGATGTTGTGGTTGTAGTAGTCCAGCCCCGCCTCGGCCAGCATATCCGCCTGGCGCGGCGTCAGCATACCCAGCGTCATGCAGGTTTCCAGCCCCATCGCGCGGACGCCTTTCACGATTTCGATGATCGCAGGCATGTCGCGGTCCTTGGGGTTGCGCCAGGCGGCGCCCATGCAGAAACGCTGTGATCCCGCGTCCTTCGCCTGCGCCGCGCGTTGCAGCACCTGCTGCACCTCCATCAGCTTGGTCGCCTGAACCCCGCTGTCGGCCTTCACCGACTGCGAGCAATAGCCGCAATCCTCCGGACAGCCGCCCGTTTTGATGGACAGCAGTGTGCAGAGCTGAACCTGGTCTGGCGGATGGTTCGCGCGGTGAACAGTGGCGGCCTGGAACAGCAGTTCGGTGAACGGGAGGTCGAAGAGCGCGGCGATCTCCTCGCGTGTCCAGTCGGTGCGCACCGCGTCATGCTGAACTTGTTTCAGCATCCATGTATCCCCTCAACCCTCGTTCTCGGCCGTAACATGGACCCTGAAACACGTTCAGGGTGACGATGGTGGATGTCGGCGGTCACTCCGCCGCCTCCCCCATCGTCTCACCCGCAGGCGGCATGTTGTGACCCAGCAGGCGCAGCATGTCCGCCGCGCATTCCACCACGTTGGAACCCGGTCCGTAAATTCCCTGCACCCCAGCCTCGCGCAGGAAGTCGTAGTCCTGCGGCGGAATGACTCCGCCCGCGACCACCTTGATGTCGGCCCGCCCCGCGTCGCGCAAGCGCTGGATCAGTTCGGGGATCAGCGTCTTGTGCCCCGCCGCCAGGCTGCTCGCGCCGACGGCGTCCACACCGTTCGCCAGCGCCATGTCGCAAGTTTCGGCCGGTGTCTGGAACAGCGGGCCTGACAGCACATCGAAGCCCATGTCGGCAAAAGCGGAGGCGATGACGTTGGCACCCCGGTCGTGTCCGTCCTGTCCCATCTTGGCGACCATGATCTTCGGCTTGCGGCCCAGCCGGCGCTCGACCGCCTGCACGCCCTCAACCACCTGGGCATAGCGGGCGTCGGTCGCATACGCCTCGGCATAGATGCCGCGTACGGGCCGGGGCAGCGTGTCGTAGCGGCCGAACACGTCCTCCAGCGCGCTGCTGATCTCGCCCAAGGTCGCGTCGCGGCGGGCTGCCTCGACGGACAGGGCGAGGAGGTTGCCGCCGCTCCGCGCGCCTTCGCGCAAGGCGTCCAGCGCAGCCCGGCAGCCCGCCTCGTCCCGCCCGGCGCGCACCTGCTCCAGCCGCGCGATCTGGCTTTGCCGCACGGCGTGATTGTCAATGTCGAGCGTGTCGATCCGCGCTTCTTCGGGCAGGCGGTACTTGTTGACCCCGACCACCACCGTATCGCCCCTGTCGACGCTCGCCTGCTTGGCCGCCGCCGCACGCTCGATCGCGGCCTTGGGAGCGCCGCTGGCGACGTAAGACGTCATCCCGCCTGCCGCATCCACCTCGGCGATCAGCGCCTCGGCCTGTTCCACCAGCGCGGCGGTCAGGGCTTCGACATAGTAAGACCCGCCCAGCGGATCGGCCACGCGGGTGATGCCGGTCTCCTGCTGCAAAACCAGCTGCGTGTTGCGGGCGATGCGGGCGGAGAAGTCGGTGGGCAGCGCGATCGCCTCGTCCAGCGCGTTGGTGTGCAGGCTCTGCGTACCGCCCAGCACCGCCGCCATCGCCTCCACCGTGGTGCGGATGACGTTGTTGTAGGGGTCCTGTTCCTGCAAGGACACGCCGCTGGTCTGGCAGTGGGTGCGCAGCATCTTGGACTTGGGGTTCTGCGCGCCAAGGTCCGTCATTACATCGTGCCAGATCTGGCGCGACGCGCGCATCTTGGCGATCTCCATGAAGAAGTTCATGCCGATGCCCCAGAAGAAGGACAGGCGCGGCGCGAAATCGTCGAGCGCCAGCCCGGCGGCCATGGCGCGCTTCGCGTATTCCTTCCCGTCGGCAATGGTGAAGGCGAGTTCCTGCACCGCGGTCGCTCCGGCCTCGTGCATGTGGTAGCCGGAGATGGAGATGCTGTTGAACCTGGGCATGTGCGCGGAGGTGTAGGCGATGATGTCCGACACGATCCGCATGCTGGGTTCGGGCGGGTAGATGTAGGTGTTGCGGACCATGAACTCCTTCAGAATGTCGTTCTGAATGGTTCCCGACAGCCTGTCCTGAGACACTCCCTGCCGTTCCGCCGCGACGATGAAGAAGGCCAGCACCGGCAGCACCGCGCCGTTCATCGTCATGCTGACGCTCATCTGGTCGAGCGGGATCTGGTCGAACAGGATCTCCATGTCGCGCACCGTGTCGATGGCGACCCCTGCCTTGCCGACGTCGCCCACGACGCGCGGATGATCGGAGTCATAGCCGCGATGGGTGGCGAGGTCGAAGGCGACGGACAGCCCCTTCTGCCCGGCTGCAAGGTTGCGGCGGTAGAAGGCGTTGGACTCCTCGGCGGTGGAGAAGCCGGCGTACTGCCGGATCGTCCACGGCCGCCCGGTGTACATCGAGGCATAAGGTCCGCGCGTGAACGGCGCGAAGCCCGGCAGGCCGGGGTCGAGGTCGGCGACATCCTCGGCTGTGTAGAGCGGCTTGACGGCGATCCCCTCCGGTGTGTGCCAGGTGAGGTCGCGGCCTTTCACTTCCTTTGCGGCGGCGGTTTGCCAGTCGGCGGGGGTCGGTTTGTCGGTCATGCTATCCCACTACCGTCATGCTGAACTCGTTTCGGCATCCGTTCATGCGGAGACGCAGGTTCCTGCGGCGAATTGGATCCTGAAACAAGTTCAGGATAACGAAGTTTGCACGGTCAGTTCGACCAGTCCGATCCTTCGCGCGGAGTTTCCATGATTTCGGTCAGCACGCCCATCATGTCCTTAGGATGCAGGAAGAAGATCGGCGTCCCGTGCGCCCCGATGCGGGTCGGGCCGAGAATGTGCTTGCCGAGCCCCTCGAACCATGCGCGCGCCTCGTTGATGTCGGTCACCTCGTAGCAGACATGATGCTGCCCCCCGAGCGGGTTCCTGGCGAGAAAGCCGCTCAGCGTGCTTTCCGGCCCCAGAGGCTCAATCAGCTCGATCTGCGTTCCTTCGGTGCCGCTCTGACCCGGCGTGTCGATGAAGCACACCTTCACCCCCTGCTCCGGCAGATCAAACGGCTCGCCGACTGTAGTGGCACCCATGATATCGCGGTAGTAGGCGATGCTGTCCGCGATGGAGGGCGTCGCAACGCCGATGTGATTGAGCCGACCGAGTTTCATAGGCTTCGTTCCTAAGTCACACTGTTGCCAAAGCGGCATCTCTTGCTTTCTTCAGCACTGAGTTCTTCGCCCCAGTGATAAAAAGAAAAATTTGTAACGTGGCTCTTACCAAATACATCGTCGTATCTTATCATGCCATAATGAACAATAGCGGCTTTTCTACTACCAATAGCAGTTCTATGTTCACGCAAACAATCATCTGAGTAGGTTGCGTAAACAAATTGATTGATTCCGGGGCCGATCATTGTTTCCGAAGGTAAGGAGTGATCTTCGCTCCGCCCATATTGCTTAGGATCAAATTCACGCGGTTCACCTTCCACGACTAGAAAATCGCTGACGAACTCAATAGCCGAGGCGGGGGTTGCACCATGATTTATTACATTCAAAGGAAATGTAATACGATTTTTCTCCGGAACGGTAACTCCCATCGGTTCGACCGACAGGTATGCTCTGAGTTGCTTCTCAGCGGAATCAGAAGCAATTTTATTCGCAAGCGTGGCTCTCTTCAAAGCCATTCGCCCTTGTAAAATAGTGGCCAATAGAGCGAACAAGGCAAGTACGCTTAACCCTATCGAAATAATAGATGCATCGACTGCCCGTTTGGCCTGAAGGGCAGACGCTTCTGCAGCTTCAACAGCTCGCACCTCGAGCGCTCGTTGTACTCGAATGACACTCATAGCGGGATATTGTCATGCTTCTTCCAAGGGTTCTCCAGCACCTTGCCCCGTAGCTTCCGCAATCCCAGAGCAATCCGCCGCCGGGTGGAGTGAGGATAGATCACCTCGTCGATGTATCCTCGACTGGCGGCCACGAAGGGGTTGGCGAACCGTTCCTCGTACTCCCGCGTCTTTTCCGCGATCTTGTCCGGATCGCCCCGGTCGGAGCGGAAGATGATCTCCACCGCCCCCTTCGCGCCCATCACGGCGATCTCAGCGGTGGGCCAAGCGTAGTTGAGGTCACCACGCAGGTGCTTGGACGCCATGACGTCGTAGGCGCCGCCATAGGCCTTGCGGGTGATGACGGTGATCTTGGGCGCGGTCGCCTCGGCATAGGCGAACAGCAGCTTGGCGCCGTGCTTGATGATGCCGCCGAGCTCCTGCGCGGTGCCGGGAAGGAAGCCGGGCACGTCGACGAAGGTGATGATCGGGATCTCGAACGCGTCGCAGAAGCGCACGAACCGCGCTGCCTTCTTCGACGAATTGATGTCGAGGACGCCCGCCAGCACCATCGGCTGGTTCGCGACGACTCCGACCGTGCGCCCCTCCACCCGGCCAAAACCGCAGATGATGTTGGCGGCGTGCTTGGGCTGCACTTCGAAGAAGTCGCCTTCGTCCAGCGTCTTCCGAATGACTTCGTGCATGTCGTAGGGCTGATTGGCGTTGTCCGGGATCAGCGTGTCGAGCGACGGCTCCTCCCGGTCCCACGGATCGGCGGTCGGCCGCTCCGGCACGCCTTCCCGGTTGGACAGCGGCAGGAAGTCGAAGAAGTCGCGGGTGGCGAGCAGAGTCTCGATGTCGTTTTCGAACGCGACATCGGCGACGCTGGTCTTGGTGGTGTGCGTCACCGCCCCGCCTAGTTCCTCTTGCGTCACCACCTCGTTGGTGACGGTTTTCACCACGTCTGGGCCGGTGACGAACATGTAGGAGCTGTCCTTCACCATGAAGATGAAGTCGGTCATCGCCGGGGAATAGACCGCGCCGCCCGCGCACGGCCCCATGATCAGGCTGATCTGCGGCACCACCCCGCTGGCCAGCACGTTGCGCTGGAACACCTCGGCATAGCCGCCCAAGGAGGCCACGCCTTCCTGGATGCGCGCGCCGCCGGAGTCGTTGAGGCCGATGACCGGCGCGCCGACCTTCATCGCCATGTCCATCACCTTGCAGATCTTCTCCGCGTGGCGTTTCGACAAGGAGCCGCCGAAGACGGTGAAATCCTGCGAAAAGACGAACACCAGCCGGCCGTTAATCGTGCCCGAGCCGGTGACGACGCCGTCGCCCGGGATCTTCTGCGCGTCCATGCCGAAATCGATGCAGTCGTGCTCGACATAGCGGTCGAGTTCCTCAAACGAACCCGGATCGAGCAGCACGTCCAGCCGCTCGCGGGCCGTCAGCTTGCCTTTGGCATGCTGGGCCGCGATCCGCTGCGTGCCGCCGCCCAGTTCGGCAGCGGCGCGGCGGCGTTCCATTTCGGCGATGTTCGCGGACATCCCGCTCTCCCTCATGTGTTTGCGGGCGGTTACGCGCCGCACCGCCGCGGCGTCAATCGCGCAGCGCCGAGAGCAGGAATTCGCGGTTGCCTTCCGGCCCGGTGATCGGACTTTCGATCACGCCCTGAACAGCCAGCCCCGCCTGCTCCACCCACGCGCAGACTTCCTCGCACACCCGCCGATGGAGCGCAGGGTCGCGCACGACGCCGCCCTTGCCCACTTCGTCCCGTCCTACCTCGAACTGCGGCTTGATCAACGCCACCAGGCGGCAGCGGGCGGCGGCCAGCTGCAACGGCCTCTCCAGCACCTTGGCAAGCGCGATGAAGCTGGCATCGCACACGATCCAGTCGCACGGCCGATCGATCTGTTCAGGCGTCAGCACGCGCGCGCTGGTCTGCTCCAGCACGGTGACGCGCGGATCCTGCCGCAGCTTCCAAGCCAGCTGGTTCGTTCCGCTGTCGACGGCGAAGACGTGCGCCGCCCCGCGCGTCAGCAGAACGTCAGTGAAGCCGCCGGTCGAACTGCCGATGTCCATGGCGGTCGCCCCCGAAGGGTCGAGCGCGAAGTGGTCGAGCGCATGCGCAAGCTTCACCCCGCCACGACTGACCCACGGATGTTCCCGTCCTCGCACCTCGAGCGGCGCGTCTCGCGGCAGGAGCTGTCCCGGCTTGGCGATCCTTTGTCCGGCAGAATGCACGAGCCCCGCCATGACCAGCGCCTGCGCGCGGGTGCGGCTTTCCACCAGACCGCGTGTGACCAGCAGGTGATCGACGCGCTGCTTCGAAGCCGTGGACATGAGGCCGGTTTAGCGCGCATGGTGAGGCCATGAAACCGATTTGCCTGCGCGCCTGCGCTGCCATTGCCCTGAGCTTCTCCATTGCCGCCTGCGTTCCGCGGACAGCGCCGCCGCCACCTGCGCCGCCCGCTCCGCCGCCGCCGGTCGCGGCGCCGGCCCCGCCACAGGCTCCGCCCCCTGCGACCAACTGGATCGACAACCCCGCCACCGCCGGCGACTGGACCTACAGCGCCCGGCCCGTGCCGACGGCGGTGTTCGCCGACTCTTCGGGCGCGGCGCTGTTCACGATGCGCTGCGACCCCGCCTCGCGGCAGATGGCGCTTGAGCGCGCGGCGACACCCGCCGGCGCCGGTCCGCTGGTCATCCGCACCGGCACGCAGGACCGCACCCTCGCGACGCAGGACGTTGCGGCGGCACGCAGCACCCTCGCCGCACAGGTGAGCGCGAGGGACCCGCTGCTCGATGCCATGGCGTTCAGCCGAGGCCGGTTCGCCGTCGAGGCGCGCGGGGCGGCTCCGCTGTATCTTCCCTCCTGGCCCGAGATCACGCGCGTTATCGAAGCGTGCCGCGGATGATCGCGCATCCGGGGAAAACCGCGCCGCCATCTTGCAAACCCCGCGCCCACACCGCAGATTGCGGGACGAGGTCAGCGGTGAACGCTGTCCTTGACCCCCGGTGAATCGGTGCGGGTCTTGGCTCACGAGCGCGAAAGGAGGTGATCCGATGTCTCATGGTTCAGCAGAGGGGTCGGCGAGTTTCCGCGCGAGGCATTACGGGTAGGTTCCAGACAGTCCGTAGAGGCTTCGTAAGCGGCACTTCCGGCCGCTGACCATGCGAAAGGCGGTTTCCGGCAACAGCCGGGGCCGCCTTTCTCATATCCAGATCGCCTCCGATCGGCGCAAACTTGCCCTCGCGCCCGATGCGCCATAACGGCTCGGAGCGAAGGAGCAGGCTTTGACCATCACCGCACCCCTGTCGTTCACGCGCGAGCTCAACCCAGATCCCTTGCCTACGGAACAGCGCGAAGCCGCGCTGGCCTCTCCCGGCTTCGGCAAGGTGTTCACCGATCACATGATCGTCATCGATTTTGACGAGGCGCGCGGGGGCTGGCACACCGCACGCCTCTGTCCGCGTGGGCCACTGCGGCTCGACCCGGCAGCGGCCGTGCTCCACTACGCTCAGGAGATCTTCGAGGGACTGAAGGTCTATCGCCACGACAGCGGCAGGCTGGCCCTGTTCCGCCCGGAGGCGAACGCCGCGCGGCTGAATGCGAGCGCCCGCCGCATGGCGATGCCCACCCTGCCCGAACACCTGTTCCTCCAGGCCTTGGGCGAATTGATGGAGGTCGACGGACACTGGTTCCCCGCCGTGTCCGGCGGCTCGATCTACCTTCGGCCGTTCATGATCGCGACGGAAGCGTTTCTCGGCGTCCGGCCCGCGCGCCAGTACAAGTTCATCGTGATCGCCTCGCCCGTCGGAGGCTACTTCAAGTCGGACGCACCGGCCGTCAGCCTGTGGGTCAGCCGCCAGCATGTGCGCGCCGCACCCGGCGGAACCGGCGCGGCCAAGACGGGCGGCAACTATGCGGCGAGCCTCATTCCCATCGCCGAGGCGACCGAGCACGGCTGTGACCAGGTCGTCTTCCTCGATGCCGTGGAGCGGACATGGGTGGAGGAGCTTGGCGGCATGAACCTGTTCTTCGTGCTGGCGGATGGCCGGGTCATAACGCCGCCCCTCACAGGCACGATCCTGCCGGGGATCACCCGCGACAGCCTCATCACCCTGCTGCGCGACGAGGGAGTGGCCGTTGCCGAAGAGCCGTATTCGATCGACCGCTGGCGTGCCGACGCCGGGAGCGGCGTCCTGTCAGAGTGTTTCGCGTGCGGCACCGCAGCCGTGGTCACGCCGGTCGGGTCGGTGCTGGATGGCGAGCAACGCTTCACCATCGGCGATGGTGCGCCCGGCCCGCTGACGAAGCGGCTCCGCGAGCGGCTGACCCGCATCCAGTCGGGCAGCGCACCGGACCCTTACGGCTGGGTCACCCAGCTCGGCTGAGACACGCGGCTGGCGTTCATCGCCATCGGCAGGAGCCAGGGAAACAGGCGCGCGACCCTTTCGGCAACGACGCCGTGTTCACGCAGCTCGCTTACCCGCCAGAGCAGGGCGGCTGCCCCGACTGGCCGACGGACAAGACGGGCGAAACGCCGCTGAAAGGCGGGCGCGGCTTCGGGGCCACCGCGCAGGTAGGCGGACGCCGCGGCGATGCCGCTGGTCAGGGCGATGGACACCCCTTCGCCGGCGAGCGAAGGGATCACGGCGGCCTGGTCCCCGAGGCGGAAAAGGCCGCAGGATGTCTCGCGCGCGATGAAGCCGTAGGGTACGGCGCCGATGGACTGGATTGCCTCGTGCGCCGGAACATGGTCGAGGCGACGGCCGAGTTGCGGGTTCTGGACTGCGAGCTGGGCAAACAGGCGGTGCAGGTCGCCGCCCGCTCCCGCCAGCCTCGATTTGTGGACCGCCATGCAGATGTTCACGGTGCCATTTTCCTGCCTGACAATTCCGGCATAGCCGCCGGCAAAGCAGTGCAGCTCGACGGCATCCCCGATCACGCGCTGCAATTCGGGGTCGCCGCACAGCCTGACCCGGCATCCCAGCACCGGATCGTCGGCTAGGCGCGGCCTCGGCTGCCCGCGCACATCGTGCTTGCCGGACGCAAGGAAGATGGCCCCGGGCGTGTGCTCGCCGGCACGGGTGCGAACCCGCCCCGGCGCCACGTCGAGCGCGTGGTCGATCCTCTCCTGCGCGCCCGCAGCGATCGCGGCCCGCCGCAGCGCGCTGTCGAGCGCGTGGCGGGACAGGCCCAGGCCCGGTTCCGGCAAGGCGGCCTCGATCGGCTCGCCGTGTCCGAAATAGCGCAGGCGCGTGACGCGGACGGCCCCCGCCCCTTCGGCGTCGACCCCCAGCGCCTGAAGATTGCGCACCGTCCGCCAGCTCAGAAAGCCGCCGCACAGCGCATCGCCGGGCGTTCGGGAGCGGTCCATGAGCACCGGCGCTGCCCCTCCGCGCGCAAGGACGATGGCGGCGGCGCAGCCGGCCGGCCCGGCACCAAGCACGAGGGGCCTCACACCACCTTCTCCACGCACAGGCGGAACGGGAAGATGCGCCGCACACGCGCCCCGGCGACGCCGGCCGTGTCCAGCTGAGCCGCCCAGTCGGACCGGCGGAACGCGCGCGCGATCGACACATGCCCGTCATGCCGGACGATCGGGTGGACTCTCAGGAGGCGCGCGAGCCACGGATAGGCACGGTAGGCGAAGTTGTGGCGATGAAGGTCGTTGACGAACCAGCCCGCCTGCGCCTCGGCATCCATGAAGCGCAGGAACGCGCTCAGCTGCGCCGGGTTCATGTGGTGTGCAACGAGGCTGGAGATGATGCAGTCCCACCCCTCGCCCGCCAGATCGGCGTAGTCACCATGGCGAAAGTCGATGGCGGTGTGCAGCGGGGTCGCCGCCCGCGCCGCGGCGATGCTGTTGCGGTTGAGATCGACGCCGACCAGTCGAACGGCTTGACCCCGCGCGCGCGCGAAGGCGGCGATCCTTCGCAGCATGTCTCCCTGCCCGAACCCCACGTCCAGAACGGAAAAAGCACGTCGGCGACCCACGGCACGTTTCAGGAACTGCAGGGTGGGCCGATAAGCCCACGTGGCCCGGTTCACCCGTGCGAGATCCGCCAGCACGGCTTCATAGGTTTCAGCCGGCAGATCCGGATCGTCCATCAGCTCATCGGCGAAGGCGCGATCCTGAAGCATGGGGTTACGCGTCGTGCCAGCCGAAGACGAACCCCTCGACGGCCAGGCCGGGGCCGAATGCCAGCGCAATCCCGCGCGTCGGCTTGTCCTGCATCAGCCGTTCGAGCACGAACATCAGGGTCGAGGAACTGATGTTCCCGCACTCGCGCAGGACCGCGCGCGACGCAGCAAGGGCGCCGGGCGGCAGGTGGAGGCCCCGCTCGACGGCATCGAGGATGGAGCGCCCGCCGGCATGGACGGCGTAGCTAACGGGTTGGTCGGTGCCGACAAGCGCCGCGATCCGTGCGCCCAGTCCGCCTTCGCCAAGCGCGGCGGCGATGCGCGCGGGGACGGCGCCCGACAGGTGCATGCGAAAGCCCGTGTCGGCGATCTCCCAGGTGATCAGGTCGTCGCTTCCGTCCAGCGTCGCCGACAGGCCGGCCCCGATTTCCAAGCCACGGCCGCAGCCTTCGACCAGTGCCGCGGCGGCGCCGTCACCGAACTGGGCGCCGGCGAGCATCGGCTCGATCTCCGGCTCGTCCTGATGATGCAGGGTCGAGAGCTCCACCGTGACCACGAGCACGCGCGCGCCTGGATCGGAACGCACGATGTGCCGCGCGGTGCGCAGGGCCGTGACCGCTGCGTAACAGCCCATGAACCCGATCAGCACGCGCTCCACCGCGCCGTCCAGCCCGAGCCTGCGGGCGATGATCTGATCGATGCCGGGTGCGACGAATCCGGTGCAGCTGGCGACGACAAGATGCGTGACCGGTGGCAGGGGGCCGAGCTTGCGGATCGCCTGCAGCGCGAGTTCCGGCGCTTCGCGGGCATAGATGCGCATCCGTGCGGAGGTGGACGGCGGCGTGTCGCCGCCGTAGAAGCCCTGCCCTTGGTCGAGCCGCGCGTCTTCGGCTTCGAGGACGGACCATCGATGCTCGATGCCCGACCGTTCCGCCATGCGGGCGTAAAGGCCCGCTCGGCCAGACGGCGCCAGACGCGCGCAAGCCCAGCGCCGGTAGTCGGCCTCGAAGTCCAGCGCGGGAACGGCGCCAGCCAGACCCGTGATGATGGCCATGCTCATCGGCCTTTCATGCACCATGCCGCGCGCCAATGCGACAGCGCATGGGCGCGGGGATCACAGATCGGGCAGGCTGGAGCGCAGGTTGTCCACCCACACCGCCGCCACGGCATCGGATGGCGCCCGCCAGTCGCCGCGCGGACTGAGTGCGCCGCCGGCCGAAACTTTCGGCCCGTTCGGCAATGCCGAGCGCTTGAACTGGCTCGTTTCGAAGAAGCGCACGAGGAACTTCTCGAGCCAGCCGGCGATGGTGGGCAGATCGTAGGCGACCCGCGCGGCCTGCGGAATGGTGTCCGGCCAGCGGCCTGCCGCCGCATCGCGCCAGGCATGCCAGCACAGGAAGGCGACCTTGGCGGGAGAATGGCCGAACCGGACGATGTGGTGAAGGAAGAAGTCGTTGAGCGCGAAAGGGCCGATGATGTCCTGCGTGCTCTGCATCCCCCCGTCCGCGTCTGCGGGCACGAGCTCGGGACTGATTTCCGTCTCGAGGATCGCTTCGAGAACCGCGTCCGTCTGCGGATCGAAGAGATCGGTGCGGGTGGCCCAGCGGATGAGATGCTGGATCAGCGTCTTGGGCACGCCGGCATTGACGGCGTAGTGGCTCATCTGATCGCCCACACCGTAGGTGCACCAGCCGAGCGCCAGTTCGCTCAGATCGCCCGTCCCGATCACGAAGCCGCGATGATGCCCGGCGAGCCGGAACAGGTAATCGGTGCGAAGGCCCGCCTGCACGTTCTCGAACGTGACATCGTGCACCGGTTCGCCGCGCGCAAACGGATGATCGATATCGGCCAGCATCTGCCGCGCGGCAGGCCGAATGTCGATTTCCTCCGCAGTGATGCCGAGCGCGCGCATCAGCTCCCACGCGTTGCTCTTCGTGCCTTCGGAAGTGCCGAAGCCCGGCATGGTGTAGCCGCGGATGGTTGTCCGCGGCAGATCCAGCCGGTCGCACACCTTGGCCGCCACGATCAGAGCATGGGTGGAATCGATCCCGCCAGACACGCCGATCACCATGCTGTCGCCGCTTGTGGCCTGAAACCGGCGCAGAAGCCCGTCGACCTGGATGTTGAACGCTTCGTAGCAGTCGTCGTCCAGCCGGTCTGGACGGTCCGGCACGAAGGGAAAGCGGCGCAGCGGCCGCCGCAGGCCGACGTCGCCGGAAGGCTCGTGGTCGAACAACACGGTGCGGTGGGTGTCGGCGGGATTTCCGGCCGCCTCCGCCGCGTCGGCAAAGGTCTGCATCCGCATCCGGTCGAGCAGCACCCGTTCGGCGTCGACATCCGCCACACACAGGCTCGGGGTCAGGGTGAACCGCTCGCTCTCCACGAGCAGGTCGCCAAGCTCGTAGATCATCCCCTGCCCGTCCCAGGCCACGTCGGTTGTGCTCTCGCCATGGCCGCTGGCCGAATACACGTAGGCGGCCGCGGCGCGGGCGCTTTGCGACCGGCACAGCAGATGCCGCTCGTCGGCCTTGCCGATGGTGATGTTCGAGGCCGAGAGGTTCGCCAGGATGGTCGCTCCTGCCAGAGCGCCATAGGTCGACGGCGGCACCGGTGCCCAGAAATCCTCGCAGATCTCGACGAAGACCTTGAAGCCGCGATGGGTGCGGGCGGCAAAGATGAGGTCAACGCCGAACGGGACGTCGTGCCCCGCAACAGTGATGCGTCCACCCCGGCGGCTCCGCCCGTGGGCGAACCACCGCTTCTCGTAGAACTCACGGTAATTGGGCAGGAAGCTCTTGGGCACGACACCAAGAAGCTGGCCGCCCTTGATGGCCAGCGCGCAGTTGTACACCCTCCCCTGACACCGCAGCGGTGCGCCCACCAGCAACAGCGGCCTCAGCCCGGCGCTCTGCTCAATCAGTTGTCCCGCCGCCGCCTCGACCGCGTCGAGAAGCGCCGCCTGCAGATGAAGATCGTCGATGGCATAGGCGGAAAGACACAGCTCGGGAAAGACGACCAGGTCGACTGCCTGCTCATGCGCCCGATGCGCGTCGGCGAGAATGGCCTCGGCGTTGAAGGAGACGTCCGCTGTCCGCACCTGCGGCGTAGCGGCCGCACAGCGCACGAAGCCATGCGTGTGAAGCGCATAGAACGGGTGACTGCTCATCCCCTGCTCAGGCTCGCCGCTGCTGCAATGCAGCGGTCGCCTCCGCGATCATCTCGAAAGCGGCTGCCAGGGCCTTGGCCCGGACCGCGGCGCGGCCAATCTCTCCGAAATGCTCTTCGCGAACCTGCGTCTCGCGATCCTGCGCGGCACAGCCAATGAAGACCAGACCTTCCTCCTGATCCTCCTCGCACGGCCCAGCGAATCCGGTGATGCCGATCGCGATGTGCGCCTCCGACCTGGCAAGAGTCCTTTCCGCCATCAGCCGGGCGACCGCCTCGTTCACGGCGGCGTTGTGCTGCACGATCTCCTCGGGAAGGTCGAGCATGTCGCACTTTGCCGTCAGCTCGTAGGTGACGAACCCGCGATCGAAGACATGGCCGCACCCCTCCACATCGGTAAGCACGGCCGCGAGCAACCCGGCGGTGCAGCTTTCCGCCGTCGCGAGGCGAAGCTCCGCATCACGCACGCGCTCAATCACGCGTTGCGCCTGTTCACGCGCGCCGGGCTCGAGAACCGCGTCGAGCACCTCAGCCATGTCCGACATTCCCTTGCATTGCGTGTCTTCTCCTACGCGGCGCTCAGCAGTTCCATGGCATCCGGTGACTCTTCGAGCAACGCGATCAATCCCCGCTCGTGGCGACTGAGCCAGCGCGTCGCGCGCGGAAGCCTGAGCTGCGCGCGCCACTCCTCCTGCTGCTCGACCACGCTGAAAACGGCCGGATGGATGTAGCTGCGCCGGGTCACGGCGGGCGTGTTGCCCAGCCGGTCCGCGACGCTCTGCGTGAGTTCCTTGATGGTCAGGACGCGGGTCGACGAGGCCAGCGTCTCGAAGCCAATCACACTTCCGTGCCACGTGCGGAACATCTTGGCGGTGAAGCCTTCTCCCATCGTTTCGCGCAGGTACTCGTTGACGTCCGAGGAATCCACGTCGTGGCAGTTCTGCTCCTCGTCGAGGTAGCGGAACAGACGCTGGCCCGGCAGATCCTGCAGGCCGCGCACCACCTTCGCCAGCCGACGGTCCGTCAGCTGCAGGTCGCGCAGCACGCCATGCTTGCCCTTGAAGCGGATGCGAAGCGTATCGCCCACCACCTTCGCGTGCCGGCCCCTCAGCGTCGTGGCGCCGAAGCTCTTGTTGCTTTGCGCATAGCATTCGTTCCCGACGCGCAGCGCGCCAAGGTCCAGAAGCCGGACCACCCCCGCGATCGCCCGCTCGCGCGTGATCCGTCGCTGGGCCAGATCCTTTTCGACGCGCATGCGCACGAGCGGCAGAAGCTTGCCGAAGGTCGCGCACCCGTCATACTTGACGCTCTCGCGGTGAGCGCGAAACTCGGGGTGGTAGCGGTACTGCTTGCGCCCTTTCGCGTCGATCCCGGTGGCGAGGATATGCCCGTTGGGCGCCGGACAGAACCACGCGTCGCGATAGGCCGGCGGCAGCGCAATCCGGTTCAGCCGCTCGCGCTCGCGGCGGTCGGAGATGAGCCGGCCCTCGGCGTCAAAATAGGCCCAACCCTTGCCGGATCGGCGTCTCGTGATCCCCGGAAGCTCGTCATCCACGAAGATCAGCGGTGCCTTGTCGACGTCCATGGTGTGAGGAACCTCGCGCCCGCCCTTGTTGTTCCTGCTCTCGTCCATCGGATGTGGGTCCGGCGGAAGGGTGGCGCAAATCGAGCACGAAAGGCACGGATGTGAGCGACGATTACCAGCCGCCTGAGGTCTGGGCCTTCGACGACGGGCATGGCGGCCGATTCTCAGCCATTAACCGGCCCACGGCCGGGGCGCGAACGACGACCCCGCTGCCCCGCGGCGAGCACGCGCTGCAACTGTATTCGCTCGCAACGCCCAACGGGGTCAAGGCGACGATCATGCTCGAGGAACTCCTTGAGGCCGGACACGGCGACGCCGAATACGACGCCTGGCCGATCGACATTTCTGCGGGCGAGCAATTCGGCAGCGGCTTCGTCGACATCAATCCAAATTCGAAGATCCCTGCGCTCGTCGACTGGTCGGAAGGAACGCCGCTTCGGGTCTTCGAGAGCGGGTCGATCCTTCTGCATCTGGCGGAGCGGTTCGGCCGTTTCCTCCCGGCGCGCGGATCGGCGCGGACGGAGACTCTGAACTGGCTGTTCTGGCAGGTGGGCAGCGCCCCGTTCATCGGCGGCGGGTTCGGACATTTCTATGCGTACGCTCCGGTCAAGATCAAATACGCCATCGACCGCTACGCCATGGAAACGAAGCGGCTGTTTGACGTGGCCGACCAACGCCTTGGCCAGACGCGCTATCTCGCCGGCGACGAATACACGATTGCCGACATCGCCGCCTTCCCGTGGCTGGCACCGTTCGTGGAAGGGTCGATCTACGGCTCGGCACGCGAATTTCTCTCGATCGCAGAATACGGCCACGTGGCCCGCTGGGTGGCGGAGATTGCCGCCCGCCCGGCCGTGCGCCGCGGCCGCATCGTGAACAAGACTTCCGGCCCGCCCGAGACGCGGCTGGAGACGCGCCACTGCGCGGCCGATTTCGCCGGCAAGGACGTCTGACAGCAGGCAGCGGCGGCGCGCCGTGCTCGCCACTTGGCAAACAGGCGCCGGGCGCTATAGCGCCTGCAGGCCTTGGGGCGTAGCCAAGCGGTAAGGCAGCGGTTTTTGGTACCGCCATGCGCAGGTTCGAATCCTGCCGCCCCAGCCACCTTTAGACCTCCTCGGAGACCCCCTGCGTCAAGACGCCTCAAGAGGGCCGAAGTTGCGGGCGCAGGCGGCGAGCATGGTTTGAACCGTCGCCAGCGCCTCGCCCGCCATGGTCATGTCGTGCGGCACCGGCTGGGGTCGCGTCGGAAAGGTGCCATAGCCCGCGAACAGACAATGCCAGCTGGCGCTGCTGTAGGCGGAATGTGGCCCGTAGATCTCGGCCAGCCGCTGCCGGAGATCGGCGTGGGTGAACCAAGCCGTGATGACCTGCTTCAGCGGTTCGGACAGCGAATGGTTGCTGGCGTTGGCACGCCAGAAGTTGCCTTCCCGCTGATTGAGCCGGTAATGCGCGACGATGTAGTCCCGGATGCCGTCATAGCGGGTGGCAACGGCTTCGTTGAAGGCCCGGAGGCGATCCGGTCCGGCATCGGGCGCCCAGGCGGCGATGAAGCGTTCGACAGTGTGGATGACGATGTGCAGCGCCGTAGCCTCGAGCGGTTCGATGAACCCTTGCGCGAGTCCGACGGCGAGACAATTGCCGCGCCAGCTCTGGCGAACGCGTCCGACCTTCATCCTCAGGCGGCGCGTCTCGCCAGCGGAGAGCATGCCCAAGGCCTGCCTCAATTCGTGCTCGGCCTCGTCATCCGACACGAATGCGGAGGAGTAGACGTAGCCGTTGCCGCACCGCGACTGGAGCGGGATGCGCCAGCGCCAGCCGGCCCGCATGGCAATCGCCTCGGTCAGCGGCGTTGCCTGCCCCGGCGGCGGTGTCGCCATCACCACCGCCCGATCGACGAACAGGTTGTCGTCAAAGGCGATGAAGGGTTCGCCGAGCGTCTTCTGCATCAGCTCCGAGCGGAAGCCCGAACAATCCACGAACATGTCGGCGGTCAGCCGCGTGCCATCGGCACACACGAGCGCGCCGATCCGCTCGTCTCCCGCGCACTCCACCGCCGCCACTTCGGCGCGGACATGGCGAACCCCCCGAGACGTCGCCCAGCCGCGCAGATAGGCGCCCAGCTTGTACGCATCGAAGTGATAGCCATGGGACGGTGCGAAGGGAAAGGAATCGGCCGCGTGCGGCGATAGCCCCGCGAGCGCGAGACGGGAGGCCAGAAACCAGTCGTCAGGATGGGCGAAGTCGACCGCAGCGCCGCGGCGGGCAGCGGCGCAGACGCGGGTGTACGGCGGCTCGGTGTGGAGATCGACCGGCGACGGGAAGGGGTGGATGTAGTGCGAAAAGCCCGGCCGCTTGCTCCACCCGTGGAAGCGAATGCCCAGCTTGAAGGTGGCATCGCACGCGGCCATCCACTCCGCCTCGTCCACGCCGAGACGATCGAAGAACGCCTTGAGCTGCGGCGTGGAGCCTTCGCCGACGCCGATGATCCCGATCTCAGGGTTCTCGACGAGCGTGACCGTGGCGCCGCGCCCGGCGAAGGCTTGGTGCAGCAGACAGGCGGCGATCCATCCGGCGCTCCCTCCGCCGAGGACCACGCAGTCCGGCGCGCGCACTCCGTCAGTCATCTGCGCTCCGGTGTCAGCCGGATTGCCAGCCCGCCCCCCGGCGCAAGCTCGAACGTCCGGGTGTCGCCCGCGCGCAGGGTGATCGTCTCGTAGGCGATGGTGTGGCGGCTCTCGTTCTCGTAGGTCGCGCCCGGCGCATCCTTGAAGACGGTGGCTTCGTATGTCCGGCGCGGGTCGAGGAACGCGAACTGGACCGTAACGTCGCGCCGGGTGGCGTCGTTGACCCCGCCGACATACCAGTCCGCGCTGTTGCGGTCCTTGCGGGCGAAGATCGCGTAGTCGCCCACTTCTCCGGCAACAAGCCGGCTGTCCTCCCAGTCCGCCGGCACCTGCTTGATGAAGGCGAGTTCGCGCGGATGCGCCTCAAGGTTCTCGATGAAGTCGGCCGCCATCTGGATGGGCGAGTAGATGGCGAGGTACAGCCCCAGCTGCTTGGCGAGGGTCGAGGAGAACGGCATGCCGCGGTCTCCCACCAGGCTCAGCACGCCCGGCGTATAGTCCATCGGCCCGGCCAGCATGCGGGTGTAGACAAGCGTCGGATCGTGATCGGGGCCGTTGCCGAAGCGCGACCAGGCGTTGTACTCTTGACCCCGGGCGCCCTCGCGCGCCACCCAGCTCGGATAGGTCCGCCGCAGGCCGGTGTCCTTGACAGGCTCATGGGGGTTGATCGCGATCCGGTGCCGGGCGGCAGCCTCGACAACGCGCAGATGGTGCTGGACCTGCCGTTGGCCGTCGTGCCACTCGAACACCTCTCCCCGGCACGGATCGGCCGCATCGGCATTGCAGGCGATGATCCCGCCGGCGTCCGCCACATAGCCCGTCTTGACCACGCGGACGTTCAGCCGGTCGTACAGCGCCAGAGCGTCATCGAGCTGTTTTTCGTAGTTGGCGATGTTGCCGCCGGTCTCGTGATGGCCGACGAGCTGCACGCCCCGGCTGCGGGCATAGGCGGCAACCTGCTCGAGATCGAAATCCGGATAAGGCTGCGTGAAGCTGTATTCCCGGCCGTTGCCGAACCAGTTGCCGTCCCAGCCGATGTTCCATCCCTCGATCAGGACGCCGGCAAAGCCGTGCCGCGCCGCGAAATCGATGTACTGCTTGGCGCGTGCGGTCGTGGCGCCATGCCGCGGACCCTGGGCCCAGGTCCAGTCGCCGCGGATCATGCCCCACCAGATGCCGATGTACTTCTGCGGCCGGAACCAGCTTGAGATGTCACCGAGCCGGTTCGGCTCGTTGAGGTTCAGTTCGAGATCGCTTTCGACCAGCCCCGCCGCACTGTCGGCGATGCGGATCGCCCGCCACGGCGTCACGAAGCCGCCGCGCCGCACGACCTTGGGTCCGCGGCTTGAAGGAGACAGATGGGTGCGGAAGCGCTGTCCATCGAACCGCTTGAACCAGTAGCCGGCATAGTCCACCAGCGCCGCCTCATGGAACGACAGGTGCGTCCCGTCGTCGAGGCGCATGGTGATCGGGGTGTGGGCCGTGCTGACGCTCCCGATGTCGGTCTTCTGATACAGGTATTCGTATCGGTTCCAGTCGCCACCCTGGATCCACCAGGCGGTTCCCTTCGGCGCGACCACGAATTCGGTCAGTTCCTCGGCGATGTTGACGAGGCCGCCATTCGTGTTCTCGGGAAAGTCGTAGCGGAAGCCGACCCCATCGTCGAACACGCGGAACTGCACCGCCAGGCTGCGCTGTGCCCCGCCCTTCTCCCGGAACGTCACTGTCATCGCGTTGTGGCGATCGGTTACAAACCGGCGTTCGCCCCAGGGCTGTTCCCAGCGCGCATCGGCGCTGCCACGCTCAACGCCGGAAAGGGCGAAGTTGCGGCGCATGGGATCGGCGTCGGTGAACAGGAAGCCAAGCTGGCTGGGCGCGATGAGAACCTGCCCGTCGCGGCTGATCTCGTAGTAGGGAACCCCCTCGCCATCGGTGTTGGCCGTCACCGTGATCCGGCCGTCCGGCGACGAGACCCGCTCCTGAGCCAGCAATGCTGCAGGCGCCGCGCCTGACAGCGCGACAAGGAGAAGCGCCCTCAGAGCTGCACGAGCAGGCCGCCAAGCGGAGGCAGCCCCTCGGGCGAGGCGCCGTTGACCGCCATCAGAACGCGTGCCTCCGGCGGGAGAGACGCGAGGCCACGGGTGTGATGAAGCGACAGGTTGAACAGGCATCGGATCCTCGCGTCTTTCCACAATCGGTCGAAACTGAGCAGGTCGTCGTCGCCGCTGCACCCTTCGAAGGCGCCAAGGCGAAGCGCCGGATGCGAGCGGCGGAGGCGAAGGAGCGCGCGGACGAGATTCAGCACCGACCCCTCGTCCTGCTCCTGTCTGTCGATGGCGCGGACACGGTTGCCCGCGCCGAGCGGCAGCCACGGCGTGCCGGTGGTGAACCCGGCCTGCGGCTTGTCGGCCCGCCATGGGAGCGGCGTCCGCACCCCGTCCCGTGACAGCGTCAGGGGCCAGTTGGCGATCGCCTCCGGATCGCGCAGATCCTCGAAGGCGATCTCGTCCTGATGCAGTCCGAGTTCCTCACCCTGGAACAGGATGATGTTGCCGCGCAGCGCTGTGAGCAGCAGCAGCTTCAGCCGCACTCCCGCTTCGTGATGCTGCTCGTCCCACCAGCGCGAAGCGGCGCGGGGGGCGTCATGGTTCTCGAATGCCCAGCTGGGCCATCCTTCGTCACCCTCCCCGCTCCATGCGGAAAGGGCATCGCAGACGAGCGCGGGCGTGAGGTTCCGCGCATATAGGAAGTCGAACCCGTAGGCTGAGTCCAGACGCCGGGGACCGGCTGTGAACGCGCGCATTTCGGCAAGAGCGTTGTCTCCCCCCACCTCCGCCACAGTGAAAATCGCGCCATAGCGGTCGGTCAGCGCGCGGATCCGTTCGATGAAGGCGATGATGCCCGGATGCGACTGGTTGAAGAGGTGCTGCTGAAAGTCGAACGGCCGGGTTCGCGGGCGTCCGTCGTCGGGCGCGGGCGGATTGTCGCGCAGGCGCGGATCGTGCATGGCGAAGTTCAGCGCGTCGATGCGGAAGCCGTCGACGCCGCGATCAAGCCAGAACTGCGCGACCGAGAGCAGCGCGTCCTGCACCTGCGGGTTGTGCCCGTTCAGCTGCGGTTGCTGAGGCAGGAAGTTGTGCAGATAATACTGGCCGCGGCGCGCGTCCCAGGTCCATGCCGGCCCGCCGAAAACGGATTGCCAGTTGCTTGGCGGCGACCCGTCCGCCTTCGCGTCGGCCCAGACGAACCAGTCCGCTTTCGGGTTTGTCCGGTCCGCCCGGCTTTGGGTGAACCACGGGTGCTGATCCGAGCAGTGCGAGTAGATCTGATCGATCAGCACCCGCAGGCCCAGCTCGTGCGCGCGGGCCACCAACGTGTCGAAGTCGGAAAGCGTTCCGAAGATCGGGTCGACATCGGTGTAGTCGCTGACGTCGTAGCCGAAATCGGCTTGGGGAGAGCGGTAGAACGGGCTGATCCAGATCGCATCCACGCCCAGTGAGGCGATGTGCGGCAAACCACGGGTAATGCCGGGCAGATCGCCAATTCCGTCTCCGTTGGTGTCGCGGAAACTGCGCGGATAGACCTGGTAGATGGCCGCGCCGCGCCACCATGGCTGCGCCTCCGCGCGCTCTTCTGACACCGGGTTTTCGCGGACCGGCAAGGCGGCGTTGGTCATCCCTGGAGTTCGCAGACCAGATGCCCGAACGGCGCGATGGTCACACGCACGCTGCCAGGTGCCGCCACAGCGGGTGGACAGGCGCCGGCAATGGGGCGGAGCCGGCTCGCCAGCCCGTGAACGGCGACGGTGCGCGTGATCGGCTGCGCAGAGGTGTTGAAGGCGACGAGCACCCGCTGACCGCTTTCGGCGTCGAAACGCTCCACGGCGAGCAGCCCCTGGCCCTCGTGGTCGGCCGCACGCACGGTGCTCAGCCCCCGCCTCAAAGCGGGATGCGCGCGCCGGATCTGCGCCAGGTCGCCGATTGCGCGATAGAGCGGGTGGTTGATGTCGAAGTTCGAATCCGCGGGCGTGGCGGTCGTGCCCAGCAGCTCGTTATCGTTGTAAACCGCCGTCCGGCTCGGAAACATCGGTTCGCGGGCAAGCTGGTCGTGGCCGTCCGACACGAACCCCTGTTCGTCACCGTAATAGATGGTGGGCACTCCCCGCAGCGTCAGCATCATGGCATGGCCCAGCATGGTGCGGGCCAGCAGTTCGTCGGCGCCGGCTTCGGGATTGGCGCGCCGGACGAACATGCTGAAGCGGCCGAAGTCGTGATTGCCGAGAAATGTCGGCAGGCTCAACGCCGCCTGTGCACCGCCGGGGTAGATCACGTCCTGCTCGAGCAGATCGGCAAGCGTGCGTGGCGACGCGCGCCCTCCGACGACCCGCTGCGCGGCGCTTGCAAACCCCATGTCGAGGGCCGACGGCAGCCCGCTCTCCCACATGATCTGCGCGGCCAGCGTAGCGGACGGCTCGTCGAAGGCGATCTCGCCGAAAATGTGGAAGTTGGGGATGCCCCGGGCCTGTGCCCGGGCCTGCATGGCCGGGACGAAACGTTGCCAGAAGCTCGAATTGACGTGCTTGGCGGTGTCGATCCGGAACCCGTCGATGCCAAAACGGTCGATCCAGCCGCCGTAGATCTCGATCATCCCTTCAAGCACCCGCGGATGCTCCGTGAAAAGATCGTCCAGCCCGACGAAATCGCCATGGCGGGAGCTTTCCCCGACCCAGTAGGTGTCCCCGCGATTGTGGTAGTAGATCGGGTCGTTCAGCCACGCCGGGACCTTCACGCCGCGCTCGTCCTCCGGCACCACCGGCGTGTAGGCCCAGCGCGGATCGTTGAGGCGGGCGAAGTTCTCCGGGCTCTCGTCCTCGTCACCTGCGAAGCCCACGTTGATCGGCGGACCTTCCACTCCGCCCCGGCGGGTGTACGGGTAGTCGGCCTTGCTGCGATAGGCATAGCCGTTCGCATCGCCCTCGGCGTAGCGGATCACGTCGGCGGTGTGATTGGTGATGATGTCCATGTAGACCTTCATCCCCCGCGCGTGCGCCGCGTCGACGAAGGCGCGGAACTCTTCGTTCGTGCCGAAATGCGGGTCGACCTGGGTGAAGTCTGTGACCCAGTAGCCGTGATAGCCTGCGCTGCGGTTGTCCGGCGGCCCCTGGACCGGCTTGTTCTTGAAGATCGGCGCGAACCAGATGGCGGTGACGCCCAGTCCCTGGATGTAATCGAGCCGCTGGGTCAGACCCTTGAGGTCACCGCCCTGGAAGAACGCCTGGCTTGTGGGATCGAAGCCGGTCACCTCGCGATCGCCCGTCAGACCGCCGCGATCGTTGGTCGGGTCTCCGTTCTCGAACCGGTCGGGAAGGACGAAGTAGATGATCTCGTCCTGCGGCAGGCGTTCGCGCATTGCCCTTGTCACGGAGGTTGCCGGCGCCTGCGCCCCAGACAGACGTTCCTCCCCGGCCGCCCATGTCGGCGTCGCCGCCAGCATCATTCCGGCGGTGAGGAGTGCGGCGAATACTCCACTGGTCATGCGCGTTTCCTCTGCGGTTCAGTCATCATCGCTTGGCGAAGAGCGGCCGCATGGGTCGGCATGCGTTCAACCGCGGCGGCATGGCGGGCGAGAATGGCGTCGAGCCGGGCGCGCAAGGCCTCCGGTTCCGCCCCGGCGGCGAGCGGATGCACGCACGCGGGCAGGATGTTCTGGCCGATCAGCACCTGCGACCACCCTTCCAGCGTGAAGAGATCCTCGTCGCGGCGCGAGACAGTCGCGGTGTGACGCCAGAGTTCGAGTTGCTCCACCAGCGTGTCGGGCAGTGCCGCTGCGCGCCGTTCATCCCAGAACGGTTCTCCCTGCCGCCCGTTGGCATGGTAGTGGAGGATCAGGAAGTCGCGGATCCGGCACCACTCCGACTGCGCCTGCCGATTGAACTCAACCGCACAGCAGGTCGCGCGCGGGTCCGAGGGCAGCAGTTGGAGCAACCGCGCGATTGAGGATTGCACCAGATGGATGCTGGTGGATTCGAGCGGCTCCATGAAACCGGCCGCCAGCCCGAGCGCGACGCAGTTGCCGACCCAGTGGCGGCGGCGCGTGCCGGTGGTGAACGAGAGCAGTCTGGGGTCCGACTCCGGCTCGCCATCAAGGTTGGCGAGCAGCACGCGACGCGCGTCCTCCTCGTCGCAGAAGCGGCTGCAGAAGACGTAACCGTTGCCGATGCGGTGCTGCAGCGGGATGCGCCACTGCCATCCGGCCTGCCGCGCCGTGGCGCGGGTATAGGGCGTGAAGTCGCCGGCAGCCGCACACGGCACCGCCCATGCCCGGTCGCACGGCAGCCAGTGCGACCAGTTGTCGAACTCGCGGGGTGCGAGTGCCTCCAGCAGCACGGCCCTGAACCCGGTGCAGTCGACGAAGAAATCCGCTGGGATGCGGCTACCGGATGCCAGGACAAGAGCCTCGACCGCCTCGCCGTCGGAGGAGAGAACCACATCGACGATCCGCCCCTCGACCCGGCGCACCCCGGCAGCCTCGGCATGGGCGCGCAGCAGCTTGGCGTAGAGTGCGGCATCGAAATGGTAGGCATAGGGGCTTTGCGGCTCGTCACCCCTGCCAAGTGGAGACGGCACGCGCCCTGCGGTAGCGGCAACCCGATTGAGCGAGTAGGCGCCGAAATCCCGCGCAAGGCCGGCGGAGCGGGCGTGGAGCCAGTGGTGGTGAAACGGCAGGACGCCATGCGCCGCGCCGGTGGGGCCGAAGGCATGCATGTAGCGTGACCCCTCGCCGCTCCAGCCCTCGAACATGATGCCGAGCTTGTAGCTCCCTCGCGTCGCGCGGAAGAACTCGCCTTCGTCAAGGCCCACCGCGGCGTTGAACAGGCGGATCTGCGGGATCGTCGCCTCACCCACCCCGACGGTGCCGATCTCCTCGCTCTCGATCAGGGTGACTTCAAGATCGGAGAGCACGCCGAGCGCGGCCGCAGCCATCCATCCGGCGGTGCCACCACCGGCAATCACGACATGTCGCAAGCCGCGCTCGCTCACCCCCGCACCCCTTCGCACCCAGCTACCGTGATTGCACCGGGGAGACGCGGCGACGCCGGCCCGCACGTTGCGGGACGGCGCCATGCCCGCCAGACCTCAGAAACGATAGGTGAACCCTGCAAGAAACCGGCGTCCGAATGTCTGATAGTCGAGCACCTGCCGGGTGAGACCCTCCCCCGCGATCGACACGAACGGTTCATTGGTCAGGTTCTGCCCCTGAACGTAAATGTTCAAACCCTGCAACGCCGTTCCCTGGGGGAATTCATAGCCGATCTGCGCGTCGACGATCGTCTCCCCGCGCGCCACGCGCCGGGTGGGCGATCCCCCGAACCCGGTGAAGTCGCCAAGGAAACTGGACCTGTGACGCACGCTGGCGCGGGCGTTCAGACCGAACGCTTCGTAGAACAGGGTGCCGTTGGCAACCCACTTCGAGTAGCCGGGAATGCGTGTCTCGTTGCCCGACGCGTCGGTGACGGAGGTTTCGGTATAGCTCACCCCGCCCGTGATCCCGAACCCGCTCAACAGGCTCGAGATGGTGTCGAAGGGCAAGGTGGCGGCGAGTTCCGCACCGTAAAGGTCGCCGCCGCCGGTGTTCACCGGCGCATCGAGATTGCCGATCGTGGTGACCGGCGCCGGTCCGGGCGGCAGGGGCAGGCCCGCATAGTCGAAGACGAAGCGACCGCCGAAGATGAAGCTCTTGATGTCCTTGTAGAACAGCTGGAGCGCCAGCACGCCGGCATTGCCGAAATACTTCTCGATGTTGAAATCGACGGCGTTGGCCCGGTACGGGCGAAGGAACGGGTTGCCGCCCCCGCCGCTGATGAAGGGCGCCTGACCCGTCGGACTTTCGGCCGGGTTGTTGTTGATGCCGTAGCCGAGCGCGATGCGCATGTCGTCAAGACGCGGGCGCATGATCTGTCGCGACGCCGCGAACCGCAGCACCAGGTCACTGTCGAAGCGCATCGACAGGTTCAGGCTCGGCAGCACATCCCAATAGGACGCGCCCCGCGTGATCACCTGCGGACCGGTGGGCGTGAAGGCGAAACCGGTCGATTCCTGGTCGGTGCTCACGGCCTGCACGCCGATGTTGCCGGTCAGGACGCCCCCACCAAGCCGCTGCTCGATGTCGGCCTGAAGATAGAGCGTCATCAGGTCTTCGCGCACCGAGAACTGCTTGGCGAGCACGTCCTGGTCGCCGCCCCCCGTGCCGTCGCGGAACTGAAGCACCAGCGCGCCGGCATCGATCAATTGCCGAGGATCGTAGCTGACGATCGGTCCGAGCCCCAGATAGGCGAGGTTCGTGGGCGCGAGCAGAAGTTCCGAAGGCACGCGCGCGGTTCTGGCTCCGCCGGGCAGCCGCACGAACGCCTCGTTCGGCGTGAGCGACTTGTCCCGGTTGGTGTAGTTCATGCCGAACTTGACGGCCGAAATGAACGAATCGATCTCCCGCTCGACATGCACCCGGTACTGCATCAGCTCGTCATCGATGATGCGGTTGTTGTAGTAACCGGCCTGAACGCTGTCGCCGCCCCAGCCGAGCGGATCGGTGAGCAGCACCAGTGACGGGTCGCTGTAGTTCAGCGACGGGCTGAACACCGTGCCGCGCTCGCCGGTTCGGAAGCCGATGGTGGCGGCGGCACCGATGCCGGTGTCGTCACCGTTGTAGCCCGTGCCGGCATAGCTTTCGAGATTGAGTTCGTTGCGGTCGGTGCGCGAGTAGCCGAAATCGAAATAGGCCTTCCACCCGTCGGCGCCGTCCCACTTCGCGTTGAACCCTCCGGCGACGAGTTCGGCCTGCCGCTGGAACACATCGTTGCGCACCACGCCGCGCACATTGGTGAACTGTCCGGCGGTAATCACGCCGTTCTCCACCGTCGCACCGGCGGGATTGAAGGCAACGCCAAAGCCCCCGCCAAAGCCGAGCGGAAGCTCGATCCCGCGCCGCAGCTGGTCATCGTCGAAGTCGGAGTAGAACCCGTCGACCGTAAGTGTGAGACCGGGCGTCGGCTCCCACTGCACCGTTCCGGCAAGACCCAGCCGCTTCAGGTTGGTCGACTGCACGAAGCTCTTGTTGCCGCCGATGACCGCATTGCCGCCCACGTCGGCATAGCCCCACGCGTTGAACTCCTGGACCTGGTACGGCTCGTCGACATAGGAAGCCGCCAGCGAAATCCCGATCGTGTCGTCGGCGAACTGGTCGACGAAGGTGGCGCTGGCGCGGTAGCCGAATTCCTCGGAACCCGCGTTCAGCCGACCGAGATCCGTGTAGGAGCCGCGCCCGCCAATCGCCAAGACGCGCCGGCCGTAGTCGAGCGGCCGGATGGTGCGGATGTCAATGGTTCCGACCAGCCCCTGTCCGACCAGCTCGGCGCTGGGAGATTTGTACACGACAACCTGGTTCACCAGCTCGCCGGGATATTGGTCGAACTCGACCGCGCGGTTGTCTCCGAGCGACGTCTGCTCGCGTCCGTTCAGCAGCGTCTGCGAGAAGTCGGGGCCAAAGCCGCGGATCGACACCACGTTCGCACGGCCGTTCAGGCGCTGCGCCGTCAGGCCCGGCAGGCGCGCGATCGCCTCGCCGATCGAGTTGTCAGGAAGACGTCCGATGTCTTCCGCAGTCACCGACTCGACGATGAGGTTCTGGGTGCGCTTCTCCGCCACCGCGCTTTGCAGGCTGGCGCGGAAGCCCGTCACGACGATCGCCTCCGCCCCCTCTTCCACCGGCTGCGCCGCGTCCGCTTCACCAGCGGGCGGGGTTGCAGCCGGGGGCTGCGGCGTGGCGCCCTGCTGGGCGAAAGCGGCGGCCGGCATCAGTGCCAACGCCATCGCGGAGCCGGCGAACAGCGCTGCGCCGCGGGTGCGCTTGATCATGGTCATCTCCCCCTCGCACGCCGGCAATCCGGGCGTGCCGTTTTCATCGCCTGACAATGAACTGAAACAATTCACCCGCCCAGTTCGCATACGTATGCCCGGCTGCCTGGGAACAGCCTCGCCCGGAATCCGCCTGAGGCGATCACCGGCGATGACGGATGCGCAGCGATGCGTTAGGCAGGCGGGACGCAACCTCTGGGCAGTGCCGCGCTATGCCTTCACGACCGCCGGACAAGGTGACAAGCTTCGACATCGCGTACCGCGCCGGCGTGTCGCAGCCCACGGTCAGCCGCGCCCTGCGCGGCGACCGGGCCGTGAGCCGCGAAACCCGCGAACGCATCCAGCAGATTGCGCGCGAGCTGAACTACACCGTCGACAAGAACGCCTCTGCGCTCCGCAGCCAGCGCGCCAACACCCTGGCTCTGCTGTTCTTCGACGAGGCGGCCACGGCCGGCAGCCGCATCAACCCGTTCTTCCTCACCATGCTCGCCGCGATCACCCAGGCGTCCGGTGCCCGCGGCTTCGACCTGCTGGTGTCCTTCCAACGCCCCGACGACGACTGGCTCAGCCGCTACGAGGACAGCCACCGCGCCGACGGGCTCATCCTGCTCGGATATGGCGACAACCGCACCTATGCCCGCTGTCTCGAGCACCTTGCGCGGCAGCAGAGCCACTTCGTGCGCTGGGGCCCGATTGGCGACACCGTGGCCGGCGCGGTGGTCGGCTCGGACAACGAGCATGCCGGGTTTCTCGTCGGGCGGCATCTGGCCGCCGCCGGACGCCGCTCCGTGGTGTTCTGCGGATGCGCGGACTCCGGCTACCCGGAGTTCAGCGACCGCTGCCGGGGGCTGATCCGCGGCTTCGTCTCTCCGCCCGGAGGCGTGCCCGTCCGCACGATTGACGCGCTGAGCAGCGAGGCGGACGGCGAGAAGGCCATCGATCAGCTGCTGTCGGCGGGAGCCAGCTTCGATGCCGTGTTCGCCGGCAGCGACCTCATCGCGATCGGCGTTCTTCGTCGCCTCAAGGCGGCCGGTTTGAGAGTTCCGGAGGATGTCCATGTTGTCGGGTTCGACGACATTCCGGCGGCGGCACTCACGTCTCCGGCGCTGACCACCGTGGCGCAGGACACGGAAGCAGCCGCCGTGCTCCTCGTCGATCTTCTGGTGCGGCAGATCGAGGGAGAGAAAGTTGAGAACGCCGTTCTGCCCCCTCGCCTGGTGATCCGCCAAAGCTCGCCCGCAGCAGCGGGTTGAGCTGCGCCCGCTGACCGTCGGCCGCATTCGTATGCAGCTTGCGCGCAGCGGTCCCGGGGTGGCACTCCGCAGGCACAACGACAAGCCGGATGCAGGCGGCGACCGCATTCGGCAGGGAGCAGGGATGGACAAACCGCGGCAGAGTGCGGCCGGGCTGTGGAATATCAGCTTCGGCTTTTTCGGTATCCAGATCGGCTTTGCCCTGCAGAACGCCAACATGAGCCGCGTCTTCCAGTCGCTCGGCAGTGCCATCGATGATCTGCCGGTGCTGTGGATCGCCGCCCCGCTCACCGGCCTTCTCGTCCAGCCCATTGTCGGCCACCTGTCCGACCGGACGTGGCTCGGCCGACTGGGATGGCGGCGATGCTGCTGTGGGTGCTGGACGCCTCGCTGAACATCAGCATGGAGCCGTTCCGCGCCTTTGTCGGCGACATGCTGCCCAAGTCTCAGCACACGGCCGGCTATGCCGTGCAGACCGCCTTCATCGGCAGCGGCGCAGTCGTCGGCTCCATCTTTCCGTGGCTGCTGGACCATTTCGGGGTCGCCAATGTCGCGCCCGATGGCGGCATTCCCGACACGGTGCGATTCAGCTTCTGGGCCGGGGCGGCGGCGCTGTTCGCGGCGGTTCTGTGGACGGTGCTGACGACGCGGGAATATTCTCCCGAACAGATGGCGCGGTTCCACAGCGATACCGCCCAGCCGGACCCGGCAGGTTTGACGCGTGCACTGGCAAGCCGTCCCTTCACGGCGCCAATCGTCTGGCTGGTTGCGGGCGTGACCGTGATGCTCGCGGTGCGGGTGTTCGCCTTCAAGCAGGAAGTGCTGCTGCTCGGCGCGCTGATGATGACCTACGGGCTTCTGAGCGCCTATGTCATTGGCCGCGCCCGCGGAGGGGCTGCGCCGGGCATGCTGGGCAGCATCATTGGCGACTTCTCAGCCATGCCGGAGGTGATGAAGCGGCTGGCGCTGGTGCAGTTCCTCAGCTGGGCCGCCCTCTTCATCATGTGGATCCACACCACGCCGGTCGTGAGCCAGTACTTCTTCGGTTCGGACGATCCCGCCAGCGCCGCCTACCAGAATGGCGCCAACTGGGTCGGCATCCTCTTCGCCATCTACAACGGTGTCGCCGCGGTCGCTGCGCTGACACTTCTGCCATGGCTGGCGCGGCGGATCGGCAAGGCGGCAACGCATGCCGCCTGTCTGCTGTGCGGAGCCGCAGGGTTCGCCGGCTTCTTCGTGCACCGCGACCCGCATTGGCTCATTGCCAGCGAGATCGGCGTGGGAATCGCCTGGGCGTCCATCCTGGCGATGCCGTATGCCATTCTCGCCTCCAGCCTGCCGGCCGGCAAGCTTGGCGTGTACATGGGCCTGTTCAACGTGTTCATCGTGGTGCCGCAGCTGCTGGTCGCGACAGTCATGGGCACGATCATGGTGTCCCTGTTCCCGACGGAGCCGATCTGGACGATGGCATTTGCCGCCGGCGCGCTGATCCTCGCGGCGGTGGCGACCCTGCGCGTGCAGACCGAGCCTGATCCGCTGCCGACAGGCGCGTCTCAGGCGGCGGCGTAGATCCTGTCGAGGACGTGCGCGACGGTCCCGACGCCATCCACGGCGGGATCGAAGCGATTGTCCTGCGCGAGGCGCAGCGCCCAGTCCGCAGCAACCCGTCCTCCCCACGCATCGGGCGCCGAGGCGATAATCTCGCGCGATGTGCCGCGGTCAACGAAGGCTTCGAAGTCGTAGAAGCTGCCGCCCACGTTACGAAAACCGGCGCTGGCCTCTGTGCCGTAGAAGGTTGCCGAAATGACCGCATCGGCGCCGGCGTTGAGGTTCCAGGAACAGGCCAGGTTCAATGCCGCTCCGGAGTCGAGATCGATGCGGGCAACCGCATAATCCTCGACCCGCACATCGTCTCTGGCCAGCGGCTGGCCACCGGCGAAGAGCCGCGCGCTCACTTGCCGAACCTCGAGCTGCTCGAGCAGGAAAAGCGCAAGGTCGACGAGGTGCACGCCAAGATCCATGACGCAGCCGCCGCCGGACTGTGCCCGGTCGAAGAACCACTCCCGCCCCGGCCCGTAGGCATTGTGGAAGACGAGATCGACAGCGAAGACGGTGCCGAGGCTGCCCTTGCGGATCGCATCACCGATCGCCTCCACCGCCCGGGTGCGGCGGTACGAGAAGTCGACGGCCAGCAGCCGGTCAGCCCGCCGGGCGGCGGCAATCGCGGCTTGCGCCTCGTCCGCGTTTCGTCCGAGCGGCTTCTGGCAGAACACCGCAGCGCCTTGATCCAGCGCCGCGATCGTCTGCGCGGCGTGGTGCGCGCTCGGGGTGGCAACAACGATTCCGTCCAGACCCATGGCGAGCATGGCGCCCAAGCCGTCCACGCGCGCCGCCTGCGGCGCCAGGAGCAGCGCTTCGCGGGCACTGGCATCGTCCGGGTCGCACACCGCCGCCGCCTCGACCACTCGCGTGGCGAGCATGGCCTCCATGCGGTGCCGGCCAATCCAGCCGGTGCCGAGGAAGCCGAGCCGGGGACGAGTCACGAGAACGCGACCAGCGCCTTGACGAAGCCGCCGGGCTTGTCCCGCGTGGCAATCAGCGCCTCGTCCAGCTGTTCCAGCGGATAGGTGGCTGAAAAGAGGGGTGAGGGATCCAGTCGCCCGCTGGCCACGGCATCGATTGCCTCGCGCAGGCCACGCATCTGGACGGCAGGATCGCGCTCGTGCGCGTTGACCACGTCGATGCCCTTCCAGTTCCAACCCTGCATGTTGACCTGTCGGGGGCCATCCTGATGATAGCCGGCGACCGCCAGCACCCCGCCCGTGCCGACGAGTTCGCCGGCGAGGTCCAGCGGCCACTGCTTGCCGACACACTCGATAACCCGTTCGCACATGGCGCCGTCGGTCGGTCCGCTCACCTGTGCGATGATGGCGTGGTGGTCGTGCATGGCGATGGTGTGCGTCGCCCCGAACCGGCGCGCCAGGGCGAGCGATTCCTCCCGGCGCGAGATGGCGATGACCCGCGCGCCCGCCTCGCTGGCCAGACGGCACAGCACTGCGCCAAGGAAGCCGATGCCGATGATCGCCACCGTCTGCCCCGCTTCGATGCGGCTGCGCCGGAAGATGTTAAAGGCACAACCCAGCGGTTCGCCCGGAAAGGGCGTGCCCGCCAGCGCGGGCGGCAGCACCGCGGTGGCGGCGGCAGGAACAACCTCGTACTCGGCGAACGACTGCGCGCCGAGAAAGGCAACGCGGTTTCCGGCCGCTGGCGCAGCAACGCCGGCTCCGACCGCATCGACCACGCCCCAGCCTTCATGCCCCAGACCGCCCGGAGCCGTGGGGAAGCGCATCCATTCCGGTCCTTCCCAAGGCTCGATGTTCGAGGCGCAAACGCCGCAGCCCTCGAGACGGACCCGCACCTCGCCCTCGCCCGGCTCGGGAACGGCAACCGATGTGACCGCGAAGCGGCGCGGGCCGGTCAGAACCGCCGCGCGCATGGCACCGTGAGCAACCGTCATGCCGCGCCTATAAACCTCTGAAGTTCCGCGTGCGCGTAGTCGTCGCTCACCTGCCGCGGCGGATGCTTGCAGAAGTAGGCCGAGGCCGGGTTGATCACCCCCCCGATCTTCCTGTCGAGCGCCAGCTTGGCGCAGCGGATCATGTCGATCGCCACCCCGGCCGAGTTCGGGCTGTCCTCGACCGAGAGGCGGAGTTCGAGGTTCATCGGCACGCCCCCGAACAGCTGCCCCTCCATGCGCAGGAAGCACACCTTGTTGTCGTTCTGCCAGGCCACATAGTCGGAAGGCCCGACATGGATGTTCTCGCTTTCGAGCCGCCGCGCCGCCACCGACTGCACCGCTTCGGTCTTGGATCGCTTCTTGGACGCCAGCCGGGTCCGTTCAAGCATGTTGAGGAAGTCGGTGTTGCCGCCCGTGTTCAGCTGGTAGGTACGTTCAAGGCGCACGCCGCGCTTGGCAAACAGGTCCGTCAGCACGCGGTGAACGATCGTCGCCCCAAGCTGCGCCTTGATGTCATCGCCGATGATCGGCACGCCGGCCTCCTCGAAGCGGCTCGCCCACGCCGGATCGCTGGCGATGAACACCGGGATCGCGTTCACGAACGCAGCACCGGCCCTTAATGCGCATTCCGCATAGAACTCCGTCGCGGCCTGCGAGCCGACCGGGAGATAGTTGACCAGCACCTCGACACGGGCCTCGCGCAGATGCTCCACCACCTCGTCCATCGACGGCTCGGCCGCCTCCGCGACGACGAAGCTCCGCTCGGGCGGATGGGCGCGCATGTGTTCGGCGACGCCGTCGAGCACGCGGCCCATGCGCACCCTGGCTCCCGTCGGCTTGACCGCATCGCAGAAGCGGGTCGTGCAGTTCGGGCTGGCGAAGATGGCCTCGCTGACATCCGTGTCCAGCTTGCGCTTGTCCACGTCCCACGCGGCAACCACCCGGATGTCGCCGGGAGCGTAGCCGCCGATGTCTGCGTGCATCAGGCCCGTGTGATCGTTCGACCCCCGCCCGTAGAGCGACAGGCCCTGAACAAGCGAGCTTGCGCAGTTGCCCACGCCGACAAGGCCCACCCTGATTTCGCGTGCGGCGCTTCCGCCCATCACTGCACCCCTCGCGCGGCAGTCCGGACCTGAGCACTGGGCGGAGCGTAGCGGTCCGTCATCCAGGCGCAGAAGTCGGCAAAGGCCTGAGGCTCCCTGGCAAGGCTGGTATGATGCGCTTCGAGGCCGAGATGTTCGGGCGTGAAGCAATACGTCACCAGCAGTTCGAAATCCTGCAACGCCTCCATCTGCCGGTCGAACCAGTCGAGCGCGCCCTCGCGGAAGCTGTCCGCCCAGCTCAGCCCGGTGCGCAGCTTGCGCACGCCCAGATCCTTCATCCACCGCACGGCATCGTCCAGGCGCGGATCCTCGAAATGGAACCATTGCATGATGCCCATTTGGGCCGCATGCCGGCGATAGTGTTCGAGCGCGAGCTTGGGCGTGCCGTCCTCGCGGATCAGTCCCATGTAGAAATGCCGGTAATAGCTGGATCCCTCCGCCTCGCGGTGCCGTGTTTCAGCGCCCCAGCTCTGCGGCAGGTCGAAGAGGGAATACCAGTACACCTGCGGCACGCGCCCGATGAGCAACTCGGCCGTCCGGTTCAGCCCGAATACCTGCACCTCCTCGGCGCCGAACGAGCCGACACCGACCTCGGTCGCCCAGACGGGCTTGTCAGGGACAACGGCTTCGATCTCGGCGATACGGTCGGGCCAGGAGTGGATCGGCCACAGGTTCCAGTCGAGCGGAAACCCGTGCACCGCGACCACGTCGACGGCTTCCAGCGCCCCCTGGTCGCGCATCCGGCTCACCCAGTGCGGATCGATGGGCGACATCCCGCCAAGGACGCGGGTCAAGCCGGGCCGCACGGACTGAACGGCGGCACCCGCCCGGATCACGGTGTCGGCATAGCCCGCCCATTCTGGATCAAGTTCGGGGTTCCAGTGCGACTTGTTGTTCGGCTCGTTCCAGAGCATCACCGCTTCGATCATGCCGCCCCCTCTTTCGCGGGATAGACCGCCATCGGCCCCATGTCCGCAAACGGGACCGGCGCGGTCCGGCACAGGTAGACTTCCGCTTCGATCTGCGCCTCCACGCGGAACCCGGCGGCGCGCAGCATTGCCTGGCTGCAGGCGCTGTTGGGTGCCCACCAGTTCGTCCAGTCGTCGGCGTATTCATGCTCGATGAAATGCATCTTGGGGTAGCCCGGTTCGTCGAAATAGTCCGGCGGGTCGAAGGTGCCCGGCTTGTGAAACGGATGATTACGCGGCGGATCGAAGACGTGCTCGCTGCCGCGCTGCATCGTCTGGAACAGCAGCCAGTCCCCGGCCACATGTTCGCGAATGAGGTCAAGCGCCAGCAGCGGGTGGCGCAGGTGATAGAGCACTCCCATGAAGATGACCCAGTCGAACGTCTCGCGAAGAGCCGCGACGTCGTAGACCGACAAGTTGCGAAACTCGACGTCGCCGACCCCGCGCGCATCCGCCGCGAGCCGCGCCTGCGCCAGATAGCGGTCGTCGGTGTCGATCCCGAGCACGCGCCCCGCACCTCTCGCCTTCATCTCGAGCGCGTAAAAGCCGGCGTTGCAGCCGATGTCGAGAACCGACCGGCCCTCCAGATCAGCCGGAAGGCTGCCGGCGAAGCGGGCGAACTTGAACGCCGGATAATCGCCGAGGAAATGTTCGGGCGCGGTCCGGATGCCGCCGCCAAGGTCGATGTTCTGAAACCATGGTGCGAGTTCCCGCACCCGTTCCTCGAGATCGGTCACGGTTCCTGATGCGGGTTTCATGCCGGAGTCTCGTTCAGGCTGATCACTCTTGCTCCCCAAGTCCCGACGGCGAGGCGGCTGATGGACGCAGGATCGATATCGAACCGGAGAAGATGGTCGAGCGAGAGCCCGAGCGCCTTGGCGACGACTGCCCGGATGACGTCGCAATGGCTGACCATCACCGCCAACCCGCCATCATGGACGGTCGCGGCGGCTTCGACCGCCCGCCAGGCGCGACCCTGAACCTCCGTCATGCTTTCGCCGCCCGGAGGCCGCGCGGTCGCGCGGCGCTCGTTCCAGGCGCGCCAGTCCGGCTCATGATCGAGCTCCGCGAAAGACCTGCCGCGCCACGCGCCGAAGTCCACCTCATCCAGAGCTTCCACCACATCGACCGTGCACGATGCGGCCTCGGCGATGGCGGCTGCGGTCCGCCGCGTGCGAAGCGATGGGCTGGCGAGCACGCGACGAGGTTCCAGCCGGGCCACGCACTTCGCCAACGCCTGCGCCTCGCGCGTTCCCTCCGCGGAAAGGTCGGCACTGTCGCTTCGCCCCGTCAGCACGCGGCCGTAATCCGCATGGCGCGCGTGCCGGATCAGCAGAAGGGTGATGCTCATCGGCCATCGCTCGGCGCATAAGCTATGTAGAAGCAAGGAACAACCCCGGAACGGTCGGCCAAGCGTGCCCTGCGCGCGACAAGCCGTTCAACTGCTTGCTGTCGAGAGGGATCACGACCCTGTGCAAGCCTTCAAGAGCTGCGGGAAACCTTTCGTTGAAAGAGCGTTCATCTTCATCTACTTGCCTTCTGCGGCAAGACGACGACCATCTGCTTGGGGGGAAGCCATTGTCAGAAACCGTTTTGGTCACCGGCGGAGCCGGGTTCATCGGCCGGCGCGTCTGCCGCGAACTGCTTGATCGGGGTCATCGGGTGCGGGTGCTCGACGCCCTGATCCCTCAGGTGCACGGCGACGGCAGCCGCCCCGCGGACCTGCCCGCGGACGTCGACCTGGTCCGCGCCGACATTCGCGACGGCGACGCAGTTGCGGATGCGCTGCGTCAGGTCGACAGCGTGGTCCACCTTGCCGCCGAGGTCGGTGTCGGACAGTCGATGTACGAGGTGGAACGCTACACCTCCGTCAACGACGTCGGCACCGCCGTTCTCTTCGAACGGCTGATCGACCATCCGGTGCGCCGCGTGGTGACCGCATCGTCGATGAGCATCTATGGCGAAGGGCTGTACCGGAACGCCGACGGCGAACTGGTCCAAGATGCCGCCCGGGCCCCGCTGCGCGACGGGCAGGCGCAGTGGGAGCCGACAGACGCGCAGGGACGCGCGCTGGAGCCGGTGGCTACGCCCGAATGGAAGCGGCCTTCGCTCTCGTCCATCTACGCCCTCAACAAGTACGTGCAGGAGCGCACGACACACATCATGGGCGCCCCGTACGGCATCGAGTCCGTCTGCCTGCGGCTGTTCAACGTGTTCGGACCCGGCCAGGCGCTGTCGAACCCCTATACGGGCGTGCTGGCCATCTTCGCCTCCCGCCTCCTCAACAAGCAACCGCCCCTCATCTTCGAGGACGGTCAGCAGCGGCGCGACTTCGTCCATGTGGATGATGTGGCGCGTGCCTTCGTGGCGGCGCTGTTCCTGCCGCAGGCCGCCGGTCAGACCTTCAACGTCGGCTCCGGACAGGACCGATCCGTGTCGGAGGTGGCGCGGGAACTCGCCCGGGCGATGGGATGCGAGGGGCTGGACGCGCAGATCGTCGGCAAGGCGCGCACGGGCGACATCCGCCACTGCTTCTGCGACCCCCGACTGGCCCGCGAGCAGCTTGGCTTCACCGCCACGGAGAATTTCGCCGAGCGCCTGCAGGAGCTTGCCGAATGGGTGGCGACGCAGACGGCCGACGACCGGGTCGAGACCGCCCGCCGCGAACTGGAACAGCGGGGGCTGGTGGCATGACGCTGGGTGCGGGTGATCACGTTCTCGTCACCGGGGGAGCGGGCTTCGTCGGCAGCAACCTTGCCGACCGCCTCGCCACCCTTGGCTGCACGGTGCGGGTGTTCGACTGGCTGAAGCGGCCGGGCGTCGACGCCAATCTTCGCTGGCTTCTCGCCCGTCATGGCGAACGCATCCAACCGATCATCGCGGACATCCGCGATGCCGCGACGCTCAGCACAGCCGTTCAGGGTGCGGCAGCGGTGTTCCACTTCGCGGCACAGGTGGCCGTCACCACCAGTCTCGACTCGCCGGGCGACGATTTTGGCATCAATCTGCACGCCACGTTCGGGCTGCTCGAGACGATCCGCAAGCACAACCCCGCCGCGGCCCTGCTCTTTGCCTCGACGAACAAGGTGTACGGCGATCTTCTCGACCTCGAGATGCCGCTCAGCGACGGTCGCTATGCGCCGGCGGATGCGGCGCTCGCCCGGCACGGAATCAGCGAGGCAAGGCCGCTCGACTTCCACACACCCTACGGCTGCTCCAAGGGGGCGGCGGATCAGTATGTGCTCGACTACGCCCGCAGCTTCGGCCTCAAGGCGGCGGTGATGCGCATGAGCTGCATCTACGGTCAGCGCCAGTGCGGATCGGAGGATCAGGGCTGGGTCGCCCATTTTCTCATCCGCGCCTTGCGCAAGGAGCCGATCACCCTGTTCGGAGACGGGCGCCAGGTCCGCGACGTCTGTCTCGTGACCGACACCTGCGATGCCTACCTCGCGCTGCACGACCGGATCGGCACCCTCAGCGGTCAGGCCTTCAACTGGGGCGGCGGTCCGGCTAACGCGGTGAGCCTGCTCGAGGTGGTGGAGGAGATCGGCCGCCTGACGGGTGTTCCTCCTCAGGTCGAGTTTGCCGACTGGCGGCCGGGTGACCAGCGGTGGTTCGTCGCCGACACGCGGCGGGCGGATGCCGCTCTGGGTCTGGCACCGCGCACGTCATGGCGCGAAGGCCTCAAGCAGTTGCACCGGTGGCTGACCGAGGAGGTCGGTGAAGGCGCCAGCGAGGCTCTGCCGCGATCCACGGCCGCCGCTTGAGCAGCGGTCCGCCACGAGTTCTGTTCATGACGGCGGACGCCGTCGGCGGCGTCTGGCGCTACGCTCTGGAGCTCGCCACGGCGATGAAGCCGCTTGGCTGGCACACGGTGCTTGCAATCATCGGCCCGGTGCCGGACTCCGCGGCGGCGGAGGCGGCTGCGGCATTCGCCGGCATCGACCTTCGCCTGACTGACCGCCCGCTCGACTGGCTGGCGCGCACGTCGGACGAGGTGACACACACGGCGACGGCGCTCGCCAGTCTGGCTGCCGACTGCGGCGCGGACGCAATCCTGTGCAACAGCCCTGCCCTTGCAGGTTGTGCGCGCTGGCCCGCTCCGGTCATTGCCGTTGCCCATGGCTGTGTCACGACATGGTGGGCGGCCGTTCGCCAGCAGCCGCTGCCGCCGGAATGGCAGTGGCACCACCGCCAGATGCGGCGCGGCCTCCTGCAGGCGGATGCAGTCGTCGCGCCCTCGCACGCCTTTGCCCTCGCCCTGCAGGCGGCCTATGCCCTCCCCGCCTTGCCGCAGGTCGTGCACAACGGACTGGCAGGCGCGCGCACGCGCGATGTCGAGGCGTCAGGCGTGCAGGTCGTGACCATCGGCCGGCTTTGGGACGAGGCCAAAGGAGCCGCGGTGCTCGACCGGGCCGCGGGCGAGGCGGGCGCTCGCCTCACGGCGATCGGCGCCCTCGACGGACCGGGCGGCGAGCATTTTCGCCCCCGCCACCTCCGGCCCGCCGGCGTTCTCTCCAACACCGAGGTGCAGGCTCGGCTGCGCGCCCGGCCCGTGTTCGTCTCGGCCGCATCGTTCGAGCCGTTCGGGCTGGCTGTCCTCGAAGCGGCCATGGCGGGGTGTCCGCTCATCCTGTCCGACATTCCCACATTCCGCGAATTGTGGGACGAAGCCGCGCTGTTCGTCGCCAGCGACGACGCGGCTGGCTTCGCAAGGGCGATCGACCTTCTTGCGGGGCGACCAGACCTGCGCCGGCACTGGGGTGAGGCCGCCGCCGAACGCAGCGGGCGCTACACTCCGGAACGCTGCGCGTCGGGCATGCAAGCCGTCATCGGGCGGGCGGTGGCTTCAAGGGCGGCGGCATGAAGATCGTCTACTTCACCCATTCGCTGCGCTCGTGCTGGAACCACGGCAACGCCCATTTCCTGCGTGGTCTGCTGCGGGTGTTGCAGAGACGCGGCCACGAGGTTGTCGCGGCCGAGCCGCGGGCGCCTTGGTCCTATACGAACCTCGTCGCCGATCACGGCGCGACGGGCGCTGCGGCCTCTTTTGCCCAACACACCGACCTGCGCATCGCCCACAGCGACAGCCCGCAGGACCGCGAGGCGCTGCTCGATGGCGCCGATCTCGTCATCGTGCACGAATGGAACGAGCCGGCTCTGGTCGCCGCCGTGGGTGCCGCGAGGCGCGCGGGAGCGGGCTTCACCCTGCTGTTCCATGACACGCATCACCGGGCGGTGAGCGCGCCCGAAGAGATGCGCGCCTTCGATCTTGACGGCTATGACGGCATTCTGGCCTTCGGCGAGACGCTGGCCGAGGTGTATCGTGGCTGGGGCTGGAACGGCCGCGTGTGGACGTTCCACGAAGCCGCTGACGTGTCCCATTTCCGCCCACCGTCCGCGCCTCAGCAGAGGCACGGCCTGGTGTGGATCGGCAACTGGGGCGAGGACGAGCGCAGCGCGGAACTCGAAGCCTTCCTGCTTGCGCCGGCACAGGCGACGGGTCTGCCATTGACCATCCATGGCGTCCGCTATCCGGCACGGGCGCAGGCGCTGCTGGAGCGTTACGGCGCGCGCTACGCCGGCTGGGTGCCCAATGTCGAAGCGCCGGGAATCTTCGCCCGGCATCTTGCCACCGTTCACGTGCCGCGGCGGTTCTACACGACGGTGCTGCCCGGAATTCCGACCATCCGCGTGTTCGAGGCGCTGGCCTGCGGGATCCCGCTTGTTTCCGCGCCCTGGAGCGACACGGAGGGACTGTTCCGCGTGGGCACCGATTTCCTCATGGCGGAGACGGGCGACGCCATGCGGCAACACCTCGCCGCCATCCGCGAGGACGCCGGCCTCCGCGACGCGCTGGTCGCCCACGGCCTCGAAACGATCCGGCGGAGCCACACCTGCGAGCATCGTGCTGGCCAGCTGTTGCAGATCGCCGCGCAGCTCGGCACGTCCCGAACGATGAAGGAAACCGCGTGAAGATCGCCTTTTACGGATCGAGCCTCCTGTCCGCCTACTGGAACGGCGCGGCCACCTATTACCGCGGGATCATCCGTGCCCTTGCCGCGCGGGGCTGCACCGTCACCTTTTACGAGCCGGACGCCTTCGACCGGCAGAGCCACCGCGACATCGAACCGCCATCCTGGGCCAGGAGCGTGGTCTATCCCGCCACCGAGGCCGGCCTGCGCGAGGCCCTTGCCGGAGCGGGCGAAGCCGATGTCGTCGTCAAGGCGAGCGGGGTCGGCGTGTTCGACCATGCGCTGCTCGAAGGCCTGCTCCGCCATGCCCGACCGGGTGCGCTGCGCATCTTCTGGGATGTCGATGCCGCCGCAACGCTGGACGAAGTCGACGACCACGCCGAGCACCCGATGCGCGCGGCGATCCCCCGTTACGATCTGGTGTTCACCTACGGCGGCGGCGAACCGGTGGTAAGGGCCTACGAGGCGCTGGGGGCGCGTCGCTGCGTGCCGATCTACAACGCCCTCGATCCGTCAACCCACCATCCAGTGCCGCGGGAGGACGCCTTTGCCGCTGACCTCGCGCTGCTCGCCAATCGTCTGCCCGACCGGGAGGAGAGGATCGCCGAGTTCTTCCTGCGCCCGGCGGCCATGCTCTCGCAGAGGAGCTTCCTGCTCGGCGGAAACGGCTGGCCCGGCGCCGATCTGCCGGAGAACGTGCGCGCCATCGGCCATGTCGCGACCGAGCATCACAACGCCTTCAACTGTTCGCCGCTGGCGGTGCTCAATGTGGCGCGCGACTCCATGGCGAAGGTCGGCTTCTCGCCCGCGACGCGCGTGTTCGAGGCGGCCGGAGCCGCAGCCTGTCTGGTGACCGACGCGTGGGAAGGGATCGAGCTGTTCCTGCGTCCGGACGAGGAGGTTCTGGTTGCCCGCGACGGGCAGGATGTCGCCGAAATCCTCCGCTCCCTCACGCCCGATCGGGCGCGCCGCATCGGCGAGGCGGCACGGCGGCGCGTGCTGGCCGAGCACACCTATGACCTGCGCGCCGAGACGGTCATGCAGGTGCTCAACGAGCACCGGCAGAAGGGCACGGTGACGGCATGAGGCTCGTCGTCCTTGGCCTCAGCCTGTCGTCCTCATGGGGCAATGGCCACGCGACCACTTACCGCGCCCTGCTGTCGGCCTTCGCGGCGCGGGGTCACGACATCGTGTTCCTCGAACGCGACCAGCCCTGGTACGCCGCGAACCGCGACCTCGCCGTCCCCGATTTCTGCGCCCTGCATCTTTACCCGGACGTGCCGTCGCTCGACGCCTGGCGGGACGAGGTCGCCGCCGCCGATGCGGTGATCGTCGGCTCCTATGTCGCGGGCGGTGTGGCGGTCGCTGAATGGGTGCATCGCCATGCCCGCGGCGTGACCGCATTCTACGACATCGACACGCCTGTCACCCTCGCCAAGCTGGCACAGGGGGACCACGAATATCTGTCGCCCGCCACGATCCCGCTGTTCGACCTCTATTTCTCGTTCACCGGGGGACCGACGCTCCGCCAGCTCGAGCGGGACTACGGCGCGGCCTCCGCCCTGCCACTCTACTGCTCGGTCGATGCGTCGCATTATCAGCCGCTGGACGTGCCCAAGCGCTGGGATCTCACCTATCTCGGCACCTACAGCGACGATCGCCAGCCAACGGTTCAGGAACTCCTGATCAAGCCGGCCCGTGCGCGCCCCCACCTGCGGTTCGCGGTGGCCGGGCCGCAATACCCGGCCGGGATCGACTGGCCCGCGAATGTGGAGCGGATCGAGCATCTTCCGCCCGCCGACCATCCCGCCTTCTACGCCGCGTCGCGGGCGACCCTCAATGTCACGCGCGCCGACATGATCCGGGCGGGCTGGTCCCCGTCGGTGCGCCTGTTCGAGGCGGCGGCCTGCGGCACGCCCATCATCTCGGATCACTGGCCGGGTCTTGACGAGCTGTTCGCGCCCGGCCGGGAAATCGTGATCGCCCGCACGCGCGACGACGTGATGCGCGCGCTTGGGGATGACCTGAGCTCGATCGGCAAGGGCGGACGAAAGGTCGTGCTGAGAGGTCACACGGCGAAGCACCGCGCCGCCGAGCTCGAGCGCGACCTGCGCGCGGCTGCGGGCCGGAAGCAGACGCGTTCCCCGCACACCGCCGCACAGGCCAGCGGGGCTGAACCAAAGCACGCCTCGGACATTTTGGCAGGATGATCCCGCCGCGTCCGCAACCGCTTCCCGCCAGCATCGTCCTGCGCAACGCAGCGATCTGGATCGGCCTCGTCATCTTCGTCCTGCTCGTCTGGCAGATCCGTCACGTGCTTCTGCTGGTGTTCGCGTCGATCCTGTTCGCGCTGCTGTTCCGCGCGGGAGGCTCGTCGCTGTGCCGGGCGACGGGAATGCCGTACAAGGCGGGCGTCAGCATCGTCATCGTGCTGTTTCTTGGCGTCATCGGGCTGTTCGGCTTCCTGTTCGGGAGCGAGGTCAGCCGGCAGGTGCGCGAGATCGAGTTCAGCCTTCCCCTCGCGTGGCGGACGATCGAAAACCTCATCGGCGACTACAGTTTCGGTGAACAGCTCCTCGCCCAGATCGAGGATGCGCTTCCCTCCGGCTCGGCCATATTCAACACCTTCAGCAGCATCGTGGCACAGGTCGTCGGCGCCCTGTCGACGCTGCTCCTCGTCCTCGTCGGCGGCATCTTTCTTGCCCTTCAGCCCCGGATGTACCGCGCGGGCATGCTCAAGCTCGTCCCGCGACCGCAGCGCGAACTGGCGGGGGACGCGGTTGAGAACGCCGGCAATGCGCTCAAGCTGTGGCTGCTGGCGCAGCTCGGCGTCATGGTGATCGTCGGGGTTCTGACCGGCCTTGGCCTGTGGCTGCTCGGCGTGCCGGGCGCCCTGGTCCTCGGTCTGCTGGCGGGGGTGCTCGAGTTCGTTCCCTATGCCGGCCCCATCCTTGCCGCCATTCCGGGACTGCTGATCGCCTCGACGCAAGGGTGGGACACCTTGCTGTGGACGCTCGGCCTCTACGTCGTCATCCAGCAGCTGGAAGGCAACGTCATCATGCCCTTGATCCAGAAATGGGCCGTGGAGCTGCCGCCGGCGCTCACCCTGTTCTCGCTGGTCGCTTTTGGCGGCATCTTCGGCGTGGCCGGGCTGCTGCTGGCGGTGCCGCTGACCGTGCTGCTTTTCGTGTTCGTCAAGCAGCTTTACGTGCGTGAAACGCTGAACGAGGAAACCGAAATCCCGGGCGAGGACACGGAACCGGACGCCGCCGAGCCCGCCGGCTGAGCGGACGGCGTGGAGAAAAGGACGTGCGCCCGACAGGATTCGAACCTGTGGCCCCCAGATTAGGAATCTGGTGCTCTATCCTGCTGAGCTACGGGCGCCTGCGGCATCCTTAGAGCGCGGTCACGCGCAAGACAATGTGCCCGACACCGCCTTCGCTACTGAAGTTCGTCCGGGGGAGCGACGGGGCAAGGAAGCGGCAACACGGCAATCCCCTCCTCGTGCAGGGCGCGCGCGTCGTCGAGGCTCGCCGTGCCGTGGATCGGTTCCGCTTCGGTCTCGCCATAGTGCATCTGCCGCGCCGTTTCGGAAAACGCCGTGCCGACCCAGCGGCTTTGCGCCAGCAGCGCCTGTTGTGCCGCGACAAGGCGCTGCCACGCCTCCGCCGCTGCCCGCACCTCGGTCGCTTCGCGTCTCCTCCGGCCACCTTCCGCCGACGCTGGCCTCGCCTCGGCGTGAGACGGCTGTGAAGACCGGGTTCTTACCGCGGGTGCCATCGGCGCCTTGGCGATGTTGCGGGAGTTGCACACCGGACAGACGAGCAGCCCCTCCTGCTGCTGCGTGTCGAAGGAAGCGGCGGACGCGAACCACCCGTCGAAGGGATGCGCGCGCTCGCAGTGAAGGGCATACACGATCATGGCGCGTCTATGTCGGGATTGTTCGCCGGTTGGCAAGGCTCGGCAGGCGGCGCCTGACAGCCGCGACCCGCCCGAGATCGATGTCGATGACGGCAAGCCGCGCCTCCTCCCCGCCCATGTCGAGCAGGACCTCGCCCCACGGGTCCACCACCAGCGAATGTCCATAGGTCCGGCGACCATCTTCATGAGTGCCGACTTGCGCCGCGGCGAACACGAAAGCGGTCGCCTCGACTGCCCGCGCCCGCAGCAGCAGGTGCCAGTGAGCCGCACCGGTCTCCAAGGTGAAGGCGGACGGTATCGCCAGAGCATCGCATGCACGTCGTCCCAGCGCCTCGAACAGCGCGGGGAAACGGACGTCGTAGCAGATGGTCAGACCGAGGCGGCCGACCGGCGTGTCATCGGCGTGCACGACCGCGTCGCCGGGTGTGAAGGCCGCGGACTCCTGCCAGGTTTCCGCCGACGACAGCTCGACGTCGAACATGTGCATCTTGTCGTATGTCACTGGAGGCCGACGGTCCGGAGCGAACAGGAAAGACCGGTTCGCAAGCCGCCCGTCCGGCCGTTGCACCGCAGCCGATCCGAGAGCAAGCCAGATGCCGTGCCGCGCGGCGCATTCGCGCAGACGTCTCTCGTATCGCCGGTCCTTCGCCTGCTCGAGCGCTGACGCCGCGCGGGAACGATCGCGGTCGAGCATCAACGCCATTTCCGGCGTGAACAGCAGGCGCGCACCTTGCGCCGACGCGTCCATGATGGCGCGCTCGATGATGCCGCAGTTCGCCTCCGGATCGACCCCGGAGGTCATCTGCAGCATGGCCACCGCGACCACGCGATCAGCCTTCGAGCAAGGCGTCCAACCGGCCTGAACGTTCAAGAGCAGCAAGGTCGTCCGAACCGCCCACGTGCCGATCGCCGATGAAGATCTGGGGAACCGTGCGCGCGCCGGGCGCACGGCTGAGCATCTCGTCGCGCCGTTCGCCGCCGAACGTCACGTCGTGCTCCACGAAGGGAACGCCCTTCTGCTCGAGCAGACGCTTGGCGCGCACGCAGTACCCGCAGCCCATTTTCGTGTAGATGACGACCTCTTGCATGCGACTACTCCCGGAAGCAGCGGATAAAAGCCCGCTCTCGCGTGCGTGTGTAGACAGCACGCACCTCACCCCGCCAGAGGTTGCGGCGCTTTCCCGGCAAAAAAGGGGACAGGCCATCGCTGGCCTGTCCCCGCGACGCCGAAGCATCGCCAATCCGGAAACGACGACCAGGGTCGCAGTGGATCGCCGCCTGCCGGATCAGCCGGGCCACCTTCGCCGGTGTTCCGGAAAAGGCGGAAGCTGAGGCGGCAAGCGCTATCGCAGAGGTGAACGCGCAGCCATGGCGCTCTGGCGCATGTGTCAGCGCGGGACGCGCGGAGCGGCGATGCTAAACGAGCCGCGCCTGCTCGAGCGCCGCGCCGATGAACCCGGCGAACAGGGGATGCGGGGCGAAGGGACGCGACTTGAGTTCAGGATGGAACTGCACGCCGACGAACCAGGGATGGTCCGGACGCTCGACGATTTCCGGCAGCAGGCCATCGGGGGACAATCCGGAAAAGATCAGCCCCGCGCTCTCCAGCCGCTCGCGATAGGCGACATTGACCTCGTAACGATGACGGTGCCGCTCCGAGATGCGGGTCGTGCCGTAGATCGCGGCCGCGTGGCTGTTGCCGAGTAGCTGCGCCTCGTAGGCGCCGAGACGCATGGTCCCGCCAAGATCGCCCGCCGCGGCGCGCGTCTCCAGCCCTTCCCGCCCCAGCCATTCGGTGATGAGGCCCACGACGGGTTCAGGGGTGTCGCCGAACTCGGATGACGATGCGTGAACCAGCCCGGCGGCGCGGGCGCCTTCGATGCAGGCCATCTGCATGCCGAGACAGATGCCAAAGAAGGGGATCGAACGCTCGCGCGCGAAGCGGATGCTGGCGATCTTGCCTTCCGATCCGCGCTCGCCGAAGCCGCCAGGCACGAGAATGCCGTGGAGCGGCTCCAGCTCTGCCACGATGTCGCCGTGCGGCTGCTCGAACATTTCGGCGTCGATCCAGCGGACATTCACCCGCACCCGGTTGGCGAGGCCTCCGTGGACCAGCGCCTCGTTCAGCGACTTGTAGGCGTCCTGCAGACCCACATACTTGCCCACGACACCGATCGTCACCTCGCCTTCCGGGTTGAAGTAGCGCTGGGTCACATCCCGCCACGCATCGAGCACGGGCGCCGGCGGCTCGTCGATGCCGAAGCCGCGCAGGACCTCGCGATCGAGCCCCTCGGCATGGTACTGGAGAGGGACGCTGTAAATGCTTGGCGCGTCGAGTGCCTGGATGACCGCGCTCTCCCGCACATTGCAGAACTGGGCGATCTTGCGCCGGTCGCTTGCGGGCAGCGGGTGCTCGCACCGGCAGAGCAGGATGTCCGGCTGGATTCCCAAGGACGCCAGCTCGCGGACCGAATGCTGCGTCGGCTTGGTCTTCAGCTCACCGGCCGCCGCGATGTAGGGCACCAGAGTGACATGAACGCTGAGGGTTTGTCCCGGGTCCATCTCGTTGCGCATCTGGCGGATGGCTTCCATGAAGGGCAGCGACTCGATGTCCCCCACCGTTCCGCCGATCTCGCACAGAATGAAATCGTGCTCATCCTCTCCGACCCGGGCGAACTGCTTGATGGCGTCGGTCACATGCGGGATGACCTGGACCGTCGCGCCGAGATACTCTCCCCGCCGCTCGCGCGCGATGATCTGCTGGTAGATGCGCCCCGAGGTGATGTTGTCGGACTGCTGCGCGCTGACGCCCGTGAACCGTTCGTAATGCCCGAGGTCGAGGTCCGTCTCGGCGCCGTCGTCGGTGACGAACACCTCGCCGTGCTGATACGGGCTCATCGTGCCCGGATCGACGTTGAGGTAGGGGTCGAACTTGCGGATCCTGACGGTGTAGCCGCGTGACTGAAGAAGCGCGCCCAGACTGGCGGCCATCAGGCCTTTGCCAAGGGATGAGACCACGCCGCCGGTGATGAAGATGAACCGCGCCATGGGAGCCGGCCCTTAAAGAACCGGCGGGATTCGGAGCAAGCGCTAATCTCTGGCGGGAGGCCGCGACCCTTGCCGCTTAGCGCTGCGGAGCGGCGCCGTCTGCGAGCGGATCCGCGGCGGCATTGCTCGGCGACGCAGGTGCAGGAGCTGTGGCGGCCGGCGCCGCCAGCGGATCGGCCGGGGCACCCGCCGGCGCCACGTTCCGGTCCAGCGTCGTGTCGATCGCCTGATCTCCCGTCACGTTGACCGCCAGTCCCGCCAGGACAATCGACAGACCAACGAACAGAATGGCCAGGATCCGGGTCGTGCGGGTCAGGAAATCGGCCGCACCCCGGGCGCTCAGCATGCCCGTCGGGCTGCCGCCGATGCCCAGTCCCCCGCCTTCGGACCGCTGCATGAGAATGACACCGACAAGCGCGGCGGCGACGATGGCCTGGACGACGGTCAGGAAGAAGAACATGGAACGGTCCGGTGCAGCGAGGGCAGAACAGCCCAGCCCCTTAGCGGTGCGCCGCGCGTCCCGCAAGCGCTGGCACGCGCGCTCTGCCCGGGATCAGTGCCTCGGACGCCACCGTCATCCCGCGTCGTCTGCACCGGCCGCCAGCACGATGCTCATGAAGCTTTGCGAGGTCAGGCTCGCTCCGCCGACCAGCGCGCCGTTGACCTCCGGCAGCGCGAGGATCTCCCGCGCATTCGTGCCGTTGACCGATCCGCCGTACAGGATCCGCACGGAACGGCCGCCCGCCTCTCCGTAGCGCCGGACCAGCAAGTCGCGGATCACCCGGTGCATGGCGCTGATCTCCGGCGCGCTCGCCGACCGGCCGGTGCCGATCGCCCACACCGGCTCGTACGCCACGGTCACCACCTCGCCAATTTCCGGACCAGTTGCCGCCATGTCGGGAAGCACGGCGTCGAGCTGGGCGAGAACATAGGGTTCGGCTTCGGCGGCATCGCGCACGTCGAGCGGCTCGCCCACGCACAGGATCACCGACAGCCCGGCATCAACGGCGCGCCCGCACTTCGCGACGAGCGCCGCATCGTCTTCGCCATGGCGGCTGCGCCGTTCGCTGTGGCCGATGATGACGAACTGCGCTCCGGCGTCCGCCAGCATCGACGCCGACACTTCGCCGGTGAAGGCGCCGCATTCCTCCGTGCTGAGATCCTGGGCGCCCACCCGGATGTGCTCCACCTCGGCGTGGACGGGGTACAGCAGGGTGAAGGGAGGCGCGAGGGCCACGTCCGCCCACGCGAGGCGCTGCGCCGCGCGGTCGATGGCGCGCGCCTCCGAAAGCGAGGCGCGGGTGCCGTTCATCTTCCAGTTACCGACAATCAGGGGCCGCAATGACATGATCGATCCTGCATGGTGACAGCCGCGGCGGTGCCCGCCGCGTCAGGGGCGCTCCGCTAGCGAAGCTTTGCCCGAGCGTCAAAAGTTGATGTGGCGAGGTTGCCGATTTGGGGCAGGCTGGTTATGCCGCCGCCGACCCTCCCGCCGCGCTCTGCCCTGCTGTTGCCGGGACAGCGGCCCGTGCGGGACCGCACCGACAGGCGCAGCGCAGCAGGACAGTGGCCCCGGACATGAAGTTTTTCAGAACCTTCTTCAAATCCAAGGTCGGGCTGGGCATCACGCTGGGATTTCTCGCGCTCATCGCGTTCGCCTTCACCACCAGCGATGTGGCCAACACCTCGTTCTTCGGCGGCGTTGCCGGCGGAGACCGCGTGGCGGTGGTCGGGGACCGTCGCATCAGCACCAGCGATCTCACGCGCGCAGCCAATGACGCCTTGCAGCAGCGGCGACAGGAGGAGCCCACCGCGTCGATGCCCGCCTTCATCGAGCGCGGCGGCCTTGAGCAGGTGCTGGAGCAGCTGCTCAGCCGCGCCGCCATCGGCGAGTATGCGCGCAGGCTGGGGCTCAGGGCTGGCGACAACCTCGTCAACAGCGAGATCAGGCAGATCGGCGCCTTTCGGGGTCCGGACGGACAGTTCAGCGAGTCGGTTTATCGGCAGGCGCTCGCCGCTCAGGGGCTGTCGGACGCCACGGTCCGCGAGGATCTGCGCACGGGACTGCTGGCCCGGCAGCTGCTGATCCCGGCAACCTTCGGTGTGACCACTCCCGAGGCGCTCGCACGGCGGTATGCCGGCCTGTTCAAGGAACGCCGCCAAGGGGCCATCGCCTTCGTGCCCAGCGCTGCGCTGGCGCCGGCAGGACAGCCGTCCGAGGATCAGCTTGCCGCCTTCTACCAGGCCAACCGCGCGCAGTTCATCCGGCCCGAGCGGCGGGTGATCCGCTACGCCTTCTTCGACGAGGGCGCCGTCGCCGCGCAGGTGGAACCCACTGCCGAAGCCGTAGCCGCCTTCTACCGCGACAATTCTGCCCGCTTCGGCCCCGTCGAACGTCGATCGCTGAACCAGTTGATCGTCCCGACCCAGCAACAGGCCGAAGCCGTCGCCCGTGCGGTGGCGGGTGGACAGACGCTCCAGGCTGCTGCGGGAGCGAGCGGACTGCGCACCAGCGCGCTGACCCGGCTGACCCGGGACGAGCTTGCCAGCCAGACCTCGGCCGCAGTCGCGGATGCGGTCTTCGCCACCCAGCAGGGTCAGGTGAGCAGACCGGCGCGCGGTGTGCTGGGCTGGCACGTGGCACAGGTGACTGCAATCGAACGCACCCCTGGCCGCTCGCTGGAGCAGGCCCGGCCCGAGATCGTCACCGCGCTTCGCGAACAGAACCGCGCACGGGCGCTCGAAACGCTTAGCCAGGAGGTCGACGACACGCTGAACGATGGCGGCTCGCTGGCACAGGTGGCGCAGACACTCGGCGTCCAGGTGCAGACCACGCCGCCGCTGACGACCGACGGGCGGATCTACGGCGGCGCCGGAGGAGAGGTCGACGCCCGCCTCCGGCCTGCCCTGCCGACCGCGTTCCAGATGGACGAAAGCGCGCCGCAACTGGCCGAGATCGAGGCAGGACGGACGTTCCTGATCTTCGATGTCGCCCGGATCGAGGAAAGCGCTGCCGCGCCGCTGGCGGAGGTGCGGGATGACGTCGTGGCGGCGTGGCGGCTGGCACAGGGGCTGGCTGCGGCCTCGCGTGCCGCCGACGCCATCGCCGCACAGGCGCGTGGCGGACGTGACCTTCGCGAGGCGGTCCGTCTCGCAGGCGTGGCGAACGTGCAGATCGAGACGATCGACCTGACGCGCGAGCAGCTTGCCCAGACCGCGGGACAGCGAGTTCCGCCGCCCCTGGCGCTGCTGTTCAGCATGGCGCAGGGCACCGCCAAGAAGCTTGAGGCGGAGCGCCGGCTCGGTTTCTACATCGTCGATCTTCAGCGGATCGAGGCCGGAACGGTCGAGGCGAACGACCCGCTGCTCGCGCAGGCGCGCACCGCCCTGGCGCCGGTCGCCGGCGAGGAATACGCCCAGCAGCTCGTCACGGCCATGCGTGCGGCAGTCGGCACGTCGCGCAACGAGGCGGCCATCGCCGCCGTGCGGCGACAGCTAGCCGGCGACAACTGAGTCGATCCGGCAAGGCAATGGACCTTCAGGGGGCTGCACACGCCGCGTCCGAACTCGCCGGCGGACGGTCAAGCTGCGTCTGGCTCCAGATCGTGGCCGACACGCTGACCCCGGTGGCCGCCGCGCAACGTCTGCTGCGGCCGAACAGGGGCGATTTCCTGCTCGAATCTGTGGTCGGCGGCGAGCAGCGGGGTCGTTACTCTGTGCTGGGTCTCGATCCGGACCTGTGCTTCCGCGCCAAGGGCGACCGGGCGCAGATCAACTCCCGCTGGCAGGTCGATGACGCGGCCTTCGAGGAGTGCAACGCGCCGGTCCTTGCCGCCTTTGAACGGCTTCAGGCCCAGTGCCGCTTTGCCCGGCCGGAGGAATTGCCCGCGGCGCTGGCCACGCTGGTCGGGTATTTCGGGTTTGAAACCATAAGGCTCGTCGAGCGCATTCCTTCTTCGGGACCGGATCCGCTCGGCCTTCCCGACGTGCTGTTCTTCCGCCCTTCGGTCGTGCTGATCTTCGATCATCTGCGCGACGATCTGTTTCTCGTGGCGCCTGTCTGGCAGGACCGGCTCGGCGACTTCGGGAGCAGCGAGGCCGCCCTTGCGGCCGCGGAGGCTCGCCTGCGCGCCTGTGTGGAGGCCCTGCGAGCGGCGCCCGTCCCACACGCGATCACAAACACGGCCGGCGCCGCTCCGCTCGTGAAGCAGGCGGTCATGGAGCCTGACCACTACCAGTCTCTCGTGCGGCGCGCGCAGGCGATGATCGCCGCCGGCGACATCTTCCAAGTCGTGCTCGCCCAGCGTTTCGTGGCGGCCCTGTCCTGTTCGGCCTTCGCGCTCTACCGCGCCTTGCGGCGCGTCAATCCCTCGCCATTCCTGTTCTTCCTCGACTGTCCCGGCTTTGCCCTTGCGGGTTCGAGCCCGGAGATTCTCGTGCGCCTGCGTGACGGGAGGGTGACGATCCGCCCCATCGCCGGCACCCGGCCGCGCGGCCGCGATCCGGACGCGGACATCGCGGCGGAACGCGCCCTGCTGGCCGATCCGAAGGAACGTGCCGAGCACCTCATGCTGCTCGACCTGGGACGCAATGACCTGACCCGCATCGCGGCACCCGGCAGCGTGGAGGTGACGGAAAGCTTCGTCGTCGAGCGCTACAGCCACGTCATGCACATCGTCAGCAATGTGTCCGGCCGCGCCGCGGACGGTCTGAGGGCCTTGCGCGCGCTGCTTGCCGGCTTTCCGGCCGGCACGGTCAGCGGAGCGCCCAAGATCCGCGCCTGCCAGATCATTGCCGCGCTTGAACCCGAGGCGCGGGGGCCATACGGAGGCGCAGTCGGCTACTTCGGTCCGGACGGAGCGATGGATAGCTGTATCGTGTTGAGAACGGCGGTGGTAAAGGACGGCATGATGCACGTCACGGCGGGAGCGGGGGTTGTGGCCGACAGTGATCCTGACGCCGAACAGCGGGAGTGCGAGGCCAAGGCCGACGCCCTGTTCGCGGCCGCACGCGTCGCCTGCGAAGAGACCACCCTTTTCTGACCCGAGACGCGACACCATGGTGATCGGACCCGTCGGCCGTCGAACACTCCTTCTTGCGGCATTGTGCGCTGTCTCTGCCTGCGAGCAGCAGCCGGCCGGCGACCCGCTGGTGAGGACCACGATCCGCGCCGACGCGGAAGGCGCCGTTTCGTCGAGCGAGCCGGCGAACGACGTGCCGCCCCCCCTCAACGCGCAGGTCGAATCCTCGTGCCGGCCGATCATCTTCGAAAACACGCCGTTCACCCATTGTCTGGCGGTGCCGGACCGGCATCGCATCACCACCGCCCTCAACGGCCCTGCCGGCCCGTTGCGCGGGTTCGAGGCGCTGGCGGCGAGCCGCGCGCCGGACGCGCCGCCGGTCGCCTTTGCCATCAACGGCGGCAGTTTCGACGACCAGGGCGTCCCCGTCGGCTACTTCGTCGAAGCCTCGCAGCGACTCCAGCCGCTCAACACCGAAACGGGAGAAGGCGACTTTTTCATGACGCCCAACGGGGTGTTCTTCGGGTCCGGCGAGAAGTGGGAGGTGCGCACGACGACCGATTTCCTCGCCAACGTGTCGCAAAGGCCCGAGTTCGGCACCCAGTCAGGACCGATGCTCGTCATCGCCGGCCGCCTGCACCCGCGCATGGCGGCGGACGGCCCCGACCGCCTCGTGCGCAGCGCGGTGGGCACGGACAAGGACGGACGCGCGCATTTCGTCATCAGCAACGCTCCGGTCAGCTTCGGCAAGCTTGCCCGTCTTTACCGCGACAAGCTCGCGGTGAGCGATGCTCTCCATCTCGACGGCCCGGTTTCGGCCTTGTGGAGCCCCGCCAACGGGCGTCTCGACGCCGGCGCGCCGCTCGGCCCCATGATCGTGGTCGAGCGCCGGCAGGAAAGCGGCGAATGATCCTGGTCATCGACAATTACGACAGCTTCACCTTCAACCTCATCCACTACCTTCAGGAACTGGGCGCGGCCGTCGAGGTCGCGCGCAACGACGCGCTCACCGCGGCGCAGGCGCTGGGCAGCGGGGCTGCGGGCATCCTCATCTCTCCTGGGCCCGGTACACCCGACGATGCCGGCATCACGCTGGATGTCGTGGCCGCCTGCGCCCAGGAGTCCCGCCCGCTCCTGGGCGTGTGCCTCGGGCATCAGGCCATCGGCCAGGCGTTCGGCGGCACCGTCGTGCGCGGGGCGCTCATGCACGGCAAGACAAGCGCCATCGCCCATGACGGGACCGGTCTTTTTGCAGGGCTGCCGAACGGCTTCACCGCAACGCGCTACCACTCGCTTGTCGTCGATGCCGTTCCCGACGAGCTGGTGGTCAACGCGACGAGCACCACGCCCGGCCTTCCCGGCGAAGCCGTAATGGGGCTTCGTCACCGCACCCTGCCGATCCACGGGGTGCAGTTCCACCCGGAAAGCATTGCCTCCGAGCACGGCCATCAGCTGCTCGCCAACTTCCTCGCCCTGTGCGGCGAGCAGCCTTGTGGCGTCTCGGGGTGAGCAGTCTCCCCGATCCTGGCGAGCACTTGGACGTGGAGCAGGCGGAGGATGTCTTCGGCCGCCTGCTGGACGACGAGTCGATCCCCGAGGACGAGATCGGCGCCTTTCTGATCGGTCTGACCGAGCGAAGCGAGACCGCCGCCGAGATCGCCGGCGCAGCCCGGGCGCTGCGGGCACGCATGATCCGCATCGCTGCGCCGAGCGGGACCATCGATGTCTGCGGGACGGGTGGCGACGGACACCACACCCTGAACGTGTCGACCGGGGTGAGTCTCGCCGTGGCGGCGGCGGGCGTGCCGGTGGCCAAGCACGGCAACCGGGCTGCCTCGTCGCGATCGGGCGCGGCGGACACTCTCGAGCAGCTTGGTCTGGACATGGATGCCGCCGGTCGCTCTGCCGAACAGTCGCTGGCCAGCCTCGGCATCTGCTTCCTGTTCGCCGCCAACCATCACCCCGCGATGCGCCGCATCCAGCCGATCCGCCGCCGGCTGGGCCGCAGGACGATCTTCAATCTCATGGGTCCCTTGTCCAACCCGGCCGGGGTCGAGCGGCAGCTGATCGGCATCGCGCGCCCGGCCTATGTGCCCATCTACGCCGAAGCGCAGGCGCAACTGAACAGCGCCTTCACCATGATCGTGTCGGGCGACGAGGGGCTGGACGAATTGAGCCTTGCCGGTGGCAACGAGGTTGCCGAGGTCCGCGGCTCCTCGTTCGAGATGCGACGCCTCGACGCCGGCGTCGTCGGCCTGCCCCGAACGCCGGTCACGGCCATCAGGGGCGGCGATCCACGTCACAACGCCGAGCGGCTGCGCGCGGTTCTGGCCGGAACGAAGGATGCCTTTCGCGACGCCATCGTCTTCAACGGCGCGGCCGCCCTCGCCGTCGCCGGACGCGGAGACGGCTGGACCGAGCGGCGCAGCATGATCGAGGACGCTCTCGACAGCGGAAGAGCCGCCCGGCTGCTTGACCAGTGGATCGATCTGGCGCGGGATGTCGCGCCATGAACATGCTGCGCGAAATCTGTGCGACCAAGCGCGAGGAGGTTGTGCAAGCCAGAGCGCGGCAGCCATACGGCGAACTCGCTCGGCGGTGTGCGGACGCCGATCCGCCGCGGGGGTTTGCCAGGAGGCTCCGGGCGGCTGCGCAGGACGGCTACGGCCTCATTGCCGAGATCAAGCACAAGAGCCCTTCGAAGGGCGTAATCCGCGAGCGTTTCGACCCCGCAGCGCATGCAAGGGAGTATGAACGGGGCGGAGCGGCCTGCCTTTCGGTGCTGACCGACCGTTCCTACTTCGGGGGCGCGGACGACCACCTGCGCGGGGCGCGGGCGGCATGCGGTCTGCCGGTTCTGCGGAAGGACTTCCTCGTCGATCCGTGGCAGGTGGCGCAAAGCCGCGCCCTCGGCGCGGACGCGGTCCTCATCATCGTCGCCGCTCTCGACCAGACGACCATGCACGAGATCGAAGATGCGGCGGAAGAGCATGGGATGGACGTGCTTGTCGAGGTGCACGATGCGGACGAGCTTGCCCGCGCGCTTGATCTGCGCAGCCCGCTGATCGGCGTCAACAACCGCGACCTGCGCACGTTCAAGACGGATCTCTGCGTGACGGAGCGGCTGGCGCCTCTGGTTCCATCCACCCGCACTGTGGTCGCGGAGAGCGGCATCGACGCGCACACCGACCTCAAACGCCTGGAAAATGCGGGTGTCCGCACCTTCCTCGTCGGGGAAGCGCTGATGCGCCAAGCGGATTTGGCAGCCGCAACCACCCGCCTGCTGCGCGGCTAAGGACGCACGGCAGCACGCGAGGCCAATGCAGCCGATCTTTGGCTGCGGCAGTCCGGCCCCGTTTCGTTGCTTTGTCTTGACCTCACGCCGATGGTTGCTTAGTTGTTCTTCATTCGTTCGCATGATGGTGCGTGTGGGCGCACAGTCCTGGCCGGACGACTGGAGATCACGACTGATGTTGACCGCCAAACAGCACCAACTTCTCCTCTTCATCCAGCGTCGCCTAGACGCGACCGGCGTGTCGCCGTCGTTCGAGGAGATGAAGGAGGCGCTCGACCTCAAGAGCAAGTCGGGAGTTCACCGCCTCATCACCGCCTTGGTGGAGCGCGGATTCATCAGACGGTTGCCGAACCGGGCGCGCGCGCTCGAGGTGCTCAGGATGCCGGAGATGTCCCGCGCCGGAGCGGCCACCCCTGCGGCCGTGCTGAAGGGTGCAAGGGACATCCGCCACGAGCCGGCGAACGACACCATCGAACTGCCGCTGCACGGGCGGATCGCGGCCGGCGTGCCGATCGAGGCGATCGAGGACCGCCAGAGTCTGAGCGTTCCGGCAGCGCTGCTCGGCCCCGGCGAGCATTTCGCCCTTGAAGTCGCCGGAGATTCCATGGTCGAGGCCGGCATTCTCGACGGTGACTATGCTCTCATCCGGCGCACCGACACCGCGCGCGACGGTGAAATCGTTGTGGCGCTGGTGAACGACGAGGAAGCGACGTTGAAGTATCTTCGCCGCGAACGGGGCCGGATCCGGCTTGATCCCGCCAACGCCAGCTATTCTCCGCAGGTCTACGAACCGCATCAGGTGAAGGTGCAGGGACGGCTGGCAGGGTTGCTGCGGCGCTACAATTGACCTTGTGCGCTTGGGGGCGCACTCCATCCGTGAGCGGCGCCGGGCGTGCGGACCTGAACGATCCGCTTCTGCGCGAGGTGCACGGCCACGCCGCCGGTGCGCTCAAGCATGCGCCGGTCGATCGTCAGCCAGCGGGCCTGGCAGGAGCGCGGCAGGCGTCGGGGCGCGACAACGATGTCCGCTGCGCCGCAGGCGGCGGCAAGCGCGTCGGCGTCGACGCGGTGGTCCGAGCGGGCGAGCAGCATCGTCCACACGCGTCCGTCGCGGCGCAGCTCGGCGGCACAGAAATCCGCATTGCACCGCGCGCCCGGCCACTGCGTCAGGGACGACATCGTGCCGTCCACAGCCGCGAGACGGGTCAGATGCTCGGCAACGTAGTCGGACCGCGTGTTCCGCAGCGTAAGGAGTTCCCCTGTGTCGCTCCGCACCGCGACGTGGCGGCCATCGCCCGTGACCACCAGGTCGGGCGGCGACATCATCACGGTCGCTGTGGCAGCCAGCGCCACCGGCAGCAGACCGAACAGCCGGACCTTCCCCTGCCACAGGGCAAGCCACGCCAGCCCTGCCGCGAAGGTCAGGGCCACACCAACGCCCATGTGCGGGTGCAGGCGGGCGGCGCCAGGCTGCGCGGCGGTGAAATGCGCGAGTCCGAGCAGCGTGTCGAGCGACCACTGCACGAGCGGCCATGTCACCCCGCCCAGCCCCGCGACGTCGAGCAGCAGCGAGAGCGCGATGAACGGCATGGCGCAGAATGTCACCAGCGGGATCGCCACGACGTTTGCCAGCGCGCCGTAAAGGCCGGCGCGCTGGAAATGGAACAGCACGATCGGCATTAGTGCCAGTTCGATCACGAGGCCGGTGGTGAACAGCGCGACCATGTTGCGCCCCGCCCGATGATGCAGCGGCTCGGCCCGCGGCGCGAGCCATGCCCGGGCGGGAGCGGATCCGTGCAGGGCGACGATCGCAATCACCGCGGCAAAGCTCATCTGGAAGCTCGGCGTGACCACCTGTTCGGGCCACAGCACCATGACGACGGCGGCGGCCATGGCCACCATGCGCATCGACAGCGCCTGCCGCCCCAGGATCAGCGCGACCAGCACCAGCAGGGCGGCAAGGCAGCTGCGCACCGTGGGCACCTCGGCTCCGGTGAGCAGGGTGTATCCCACGCCGCTCACCGCGCCCCCGAACGCCGCCACAAGCGGAACCCTGATGCGCAGCGCAAGCGGCGGCACCGCCGCCAGGACACGCGCGATCACGAAGTAGGCGGCCGCGATGGTGGCGCTGACGTGAAGGCCGCTGATCGAGAGCAGATGCGTCAGGCCGGCGTCGCGCATGGCCTCGTCATCGGCAGCGGCGATGCTGCCGCGGTCCCCGCTGGCGAAGGCGGCGGCGATCGCGCCGGACGAACCCTCGACCCGGCTTCGCACATGGGCCGACAGGGCGCGCTGCGTTTCCGCCAGTCTCCTCGCCTGTCGGACTGGGGGCGGCTGCACCTCCATGATCTCCAGCGCGGTGCCGGTTGCGGCCAGCCCCGCAAACCACGCCGCGCGGGCGAAGTCGTACGCACCGGGGAGCATCGGCTCGGCGGGCGGCATGAGGCGCGCCCGGACAGTGACGCGCGCGCCTTCGCGCAGGAGTGGCTGATCCATCGCCTCCGGAACATTCAGCCGGACCTTGATCAGCCGCCCGTCGCGTGCGTCTCTCGTCGCCAGGGTCAGCCGGACGCGTTGCTGCGCCGGCTGCTCTTCGCGGGTCAGGACGCTGGCCGCATAGATGCCCACCTGCGGAGCCCCGATAGGTGCGGCGCCGACCACCTCCGAACGCAGCCACATGAGACCCGTTCCCGCGGCACAGAGAAGCGGCGCGCTGACCCCGGCGAGCAGCAGCGCGCGGCGGTTCTCGCGCCCGCGCCAGTGCAGCCACGCCGCACCTGCACCCCCTGCAAGGGCCGCACACCACAGCAGCCACGCGGCGCGGTCCGGCAGGAGAAACCACGCGGCGATGCCCGCCGCCACCATCAGCACCAGCCATGGTCCCCGCGCCGTGTCCTGCCTGAGGAGGAAGTCGTCGACCGCGTCGGCGCATCTGGACAAAGAGTCCGGCGTCGGCCAAGAGCGCTGCAATGCAGCATGATGCCCCGCTTCCGCCGATTGGATCATGACCATGACCGGGGTTCTGAACTGTCGCGGACGAACAGACGGTAAAGATTGGCGCCCATCGTGACACTCTCGTCCCGCAGGGTGGTGACGCGGTTTGCCCCGTCACCCACCGGCTTTCTCCACATCGGCGGCGCGCGGACGGCGCTCTTCAACTGGCTCTTTGCGCGCCATCACGCGGGCACGGCGCTGTTGAGGATCGAGGACACCGATCAGAAGCGTTCGACGCCCGAGGCGGTCGACGCCATCATCAACGGTCTGGCATGGCTCGGCCTCGACCACGACGGGCCGGTCGTGTTCCAGTCGACGCGCAGCGAGCGGCACCGGGAGGTGGCGCTGAAGCTGCTGGAGCATGGTCACGCCTACCGCTGCTATGCCACGCCCGAGGAGCTGGCCGAAATGCGCGAGCAGCAGCGCGCGGCCCGGCAACCGATCCGTTATGACGGCCGCTGGCGCGACGCCGACAGCGCGCATGTCGCCCCGGACACCCCGTTCACCGTGCGGATCAGGATGCCGCGCTCGGGCTGCACCACCATCGCCGACGCCGTGCAGGGCGAGGTCACGGTCGCCAACAGCGAACTGGACGACTTCGTGCTGCTCCGCGCGGACGGGACGGCGACCTACATGCTGGCCGTCGTGGTCGATGATCACGACATGGGCGTGACCCACGTCATCCGCGGCGACGACCACCTCAACAACGCGTTCCGCCAGCTGCCGCTGTTCAGGGCCATGGACGCGGTCGAGGGCGGCTGGCCCGATCCGGTCTTCGCCCACATCCCGCTGATCCACGGCAGTGACGGTGCCAAGCTGTCGAAGCGTCATGGCGCCCTGAGTGTCGAAGCCTATCGCGACGAGTTCGGCATCCTTCCGGAGGCGCTCTTCAACTACCTTCTGCGACTTGGCTGGGGGCATGGCGACACCGAGGAGATCAGCCGCGAGGACGCGATCCGCCTGTTTGATCTCTCGGGTGTCGGCCGCAGCCCGTCACGCTTCGACCTGCGCAAGCTCGAACATCTCAACGGGCATTACCTGCGCGAGGCCGACGATGCCCGGCTAGCCGCGCTCGTGGCAGAGCGGCTCGAGCTGCCGGTGGCCCGTGACCTGCTGGTGCAGGCCATGCCGTTCATCAAGGTGCGCGCTAGGAACCTCAACGAACTCGCCGAAGGCGCCCGCTTCCTTGCAGCCGGCGAGCCGCGCGACCTGACCGACAAGGCTGAGGCGCTGCTCTCGGGCGACGGTCGGCGGCATCTCGGCATCGCCGCGGAGGCGCTCGCCAGCACGCACTGGGACGGCGCTTCGCTCGAGGCGGCGCTCGTCGCGGCGGCCGCCGGAGCCGGCCTCAAGCTCGGCCAGCTGGCGCAGCCGCTGCGCGCGGCGCTGACCGGCACGACGTCCTCGCCCGGCATCTTCGATGTCCTCGTCCTGCTGGGCCGCGAGGAGTCGATGCGCCGCATCCGCGCGCATCTTGCGCCGGGCGCCCCACAGAACCACCTCGCAACGGATGGAGGAGATGCTCGTGTCTGAGAACAAGGCCACGCTGACTGTCGGCGGCAAGGAACGCACATACGACGTTCTGTCGGGCAGTTGCGGCCCCGACGTGATCGACATCCGAAAACTGTACGGCGACACGGGCTGCTTCACCTACGATCCCGGCTACAAGTCGACGGCGAGCTGTGAAAGCGCCCTCACCTACATCGACGGCGAGCAGGGGGTGCTGCTGCATCGCGGTTATCCCATCGGCCAGTTGGCCGAGCATTCCTCCTTCATGGAAGTCGCCTATCTGCTGCTGAACGGCGAACTGCCGTCGCAGCAGGAGCTGGACGAGTTCACCTGGACCATCACCCGCCACACCATGCTGCACGAGCAGCTGGCGACCTTCTACCGGGGTTTCCGCCGCGACGCGCACCCGATGGCGATCATGTGCGGGGTTGTCGGCGCGCTGAGCGCCTTCTACCACGACAGCACCGACATCTCCGATCCCGAGCACCGGATCATCAGTTCGCACCGGCTGATCGCCAAGATGCCGACCATCGCCGCGATGGCGTACAAGTACTCGATCGGACAGCCGTTCCTCTATCCCGACAACTCGCTGAGCTACACCGGCAACTTCCTCCGGATGACGTTCGGCGTGCCCGCAGAGGAGTACGACCTGCACCCGGCGGTGGAGAAGGCGGTGGACCGCATCTTCATCCTGCACGCCGACCACGAACAGAACGCCTCGACATCGACGGTGCGGCTGGCCGGTTCCTCCGGCGCCAATCCCTTCGCCTGCATCGCGGCGGGCATCGCCTGCCTGTGGGGTCCGGCGCATGGCGGCGCAAACGAGGCCGCACTCAACATGCTGCGCGAGATCGGCACCCCCGACCGTATCCAGCACTACATCGACCGCGCCAAGGACAAGAACGATCCGTTCCGCCTGATGGGATTTGGCCATCGCGTGTACAAGAATTATGACCCCCGCGCGACAGTGATGCAGAAGACGGTGCGCGAGGTCTTCGACGCGCTGAAGGTCGACGATCCCGTGTTCGAAACGGCGCTGCGGCTTGAGGAAATCGCGTTGAACGACGACTATTTCCGCGAAAAGAAGCTCTTCCCCAATGTGGACTTCTACTCCGGCATCATCCTGTCGGCCATCGGCTTCCCGACCACCATGTTCACGGCGCTCTTCGCGCTTGCCCGCACGGTGGGCTGGGTGGCGCAGTGGAATGAGATGATTTCCGACCCGGACCAGGTCATCGGCCGTCCGCGTCAGCTGTACACCGGCCCGACGGAGCGGGACTACGTGCCGATCGGCTCGCGCTGACGCCGCACGGCCGCCGGCTGGCGACTGTCAGCCGGCGTGCGGGAGCGGCAGCGTCAGGGTGAAACGTGTGCCGTTTCCGCCCGTCTCGTCGATGGCCAGTCTGCCGCCCATCTCTTCGGCCTGGCGGCGTGACGCGAACAGCCCCAGCCCGCTGCCCGGCTGATCCTGCCGACCGAGGCGCTCTCCGGGGCGGAAAAGACGTTCCTTCGCGCTCGCGGCGAGTTCCGCCCCCTCGTCCGTCACGCTGACCTTGGCGACACCGGCGGCCCGTGCGACCGAAATCTGCACAGTCGACCGGGCGGGACCATACTTGATCGCGTTGGCGAGCAGGTTGAGGACGATCTGCCTCACGCGCCGCTCATCGCCTTGTGCCACGAGCGAAGGGGATGAAGCGGCCACCGCCAGCCTGATGCCGCGGCGGTCTGCTTCTCCAGCGAGCATCTGCGCCGCGCTTTGGCACACGGCGAAGAGATCCACCGTGGCGCCCTGCGGCAATTCCCCGCTGTCGACCTCATCCGGCAGATCCAATGCGGCGAGCATGGAGCGCAGATGCTGCACCGCCTCCACGATGTTGGCCGCATACTGGCTGTAGGTGTCCGGCAGGGGGCCGCGCAGGCGCCGCGCGGTGAGAGCGGCATTGGCCGCAATGCGATCCACCGGCGTCGCCAACGCGGGGACGAGCAGGGATCCAATCGCCTCCCGATCGAACCCGTCCTCCGTGTCGCTCTCGTCGACGAGCGCCGTCTGCGGCACAAGGTGCAGGTCGAAACCCTTTGCGACCCCGGCAATCGTGATTTCATCGAGCCGGATCGTCCAGCGACGCTCCGAGCCCGGGATCTCGCATTCGGCGCCGTCAAGAACCTGCCACGGCGTGAGGAGAGGATCCTGTCCGTGAACGAGGCGCACGAACCGGAACCAGGGCTGCCCGATTCCGCCGCGCATCGCCGCGGCGACGGCGCGCGTGTCCCTGCCCCGTGCGGTCACTGCGCACAGGTTCTGCTGCGGATCCAGCCTCGCGGACACTTCCGCGAGCGTCATGTCGACCCGGCGCCGCACGGCGTCGGCGTGCGCAGTCTCATCGAAGTGCCGAGCGCCGTGCGAGACCGAGTACACGCGGATCTTGCACCCGTTGCCGTCGGCGAGCGGTTCGCACTCTGCCCACAGCTTGATGCAGCGGTCCCCGGCATAGGCCCGGACCGTGCGGCTGAGACGCACGCCCAAATCGACCGCCTGATCGGCAAGCGCCGCCAGATCGGGCACCGCGATTGCGCCGGGGATCACGCCGCCATGGTCCCGCTGAAGCGAGGCGATCAGCGGATCGGCGCTGAGCAGCAGACCGCCGCGGTCGCGCAGGCCTTCGGCAAGCGGCACCCGGCGTGTTGCTGCGGTGGTCATGACGCTACGCCGCCCGCAAGGCCAGCGGCCAGCGCCCATGCAGAAGGAGCATCGTCCTGATCTGCGTCTCGTCGGCTGCTCCCGCAGCCTGCATCGCGGCAAGCAGATCGTCCGCATGCTCTTCCATCAGGAGAGGTGCGGCTTCGGCGTGCGGAATGCGGCGGAGGGCGGCAAGGTGGGCGACGAAGCATGGGGCGCCGGCAAGTTCCAGGCGCTGCTTCGCCGAAGCAGTCCCGCACACGGGCTCAAGCCGGTCAAGGAGGGCAAGGCGCGTGCTGTTCCCGTCGTGGCGGGCGCGGCAGTGACGTTCCACCGCGTCGGCGGTGCCGTCGCATCCGGCCACATCGCGCACAGTGTTCATGAGAAGGGCGAGCAGCGGCTCCGGCAGCTGTGGAAATGGCAAGCGCATGCGACGCATGTTCCCAAGAAACTCCGCCTGTGCCTGGACAAATTGCGCGGCAAGGCGGGCGACGTCGCGCTCCTCCGTGCCCAGCGCAGTGCAGATCAGCGGCGGCATCAGCGCATCGACGTGTCCGGCCTCGCTCAGACGCACGCTGCCCAGGTACTCAACGGTCAGGCCGAAACAGTGGGTGACGAGAGGTTCACATGAGAGAAGCCCGGACGTCATCGCATCCAACTTGTCGCCACGTAGCCCTCCGCCCCGTGCGTCCTCTGCGGCGTCGATCATCTGTGTCGCGAGGTCGCTGATCAGGGCCAGAACATGTGCGGCGATCTGCTCCGGCACAGGTGGCGCCCCCATGGGCGGACGCAGGGCACCGGCAGGAGCGAAGCCGCGACCTTGCGGATGCTGGCGATCCGATGCGCCGACGTCCTCAGCGCCAGCCGAGGAAGATCCTGTGAACACGGCCATGATGCGGACCGTTAGCATGCGACCGGGTGCCCGTCGTCATTTCATGCGCACCTGTCCTGTAAGCGTACATGGCGATCAGCAAAGCCGATCCGAGCAGGGCCACGGCGGGCGCGAGCAGACCGGTGAGATAGGCTCCACTGGCCAGCAGGCCGAGCAGCACCCGATCCTGCACCACGCGCACCGCCGGCGGAAGGGAGGCGAGCGCGGTGGCGAGATGAATCAGCACCACTGTGCTGATGGCGAGATAGGCCGCAAGAACGCCGCCCGCGTCGGGAAGCAGCGCCCCTGCAAGACCAGTGGCGAACACAAGATCGAGCACGAGTGTGTCAAACAACGCCGCTTGTGCAGGAACCGTCTCCCCGGATTTGCGCACGGACGCGCGCGCCAAACTCCGCAATGTCGCCAAGGCAAAGGCGATCGTGCAAAGAAGCAGAGCGGCAAATGGCGAGCCGACCGCAACGGCGGCGAGGCTGCCGACACCGGCAACGACGAGCGCGACGGTGAGGTGCTGCGCCGCCTGCGCCCCGTGCCAGCCGGACAGCATGGCGCGGAGCATCAAGGCTCTGAGCATTCGCTGCAGCGGGGCCGTATGGCCGCCGTCATGGCTCAACCGTTGCAGCCGTGCCTCCGCGAGAGCCGCCACCTCTCCCGCGTTGCGCGGCATGTGCAGCTGGCCAAGTTCCAGCCACGGGTCGACCGGCGCATCAGGAGTTCCGCCAATCAGGGCGAGGCGCAGCAATGCCGACGCTGCGTCGCTGTCGGGCGGGAGCGCTGCGAGACCTGCCACGCATGTGCCCGGCACGGTCATGATCCCGGCCCACGCACGGCGCGCGTCGATGCGCTCGAACCCCAAGGGAATAGCGGCAGCAGCGTTCGCGGTCAGGATCTGGTTGTGCCTGGCGTCCACCCTGGCAAGCAGCTCGTCGGCGATCCACAGGTCGGAAGCAAAGACCATCAGCCGCTGGTCCGCCGTCACCATGTCGGCGATCGCGTGCGCTCCGGCGACGGAGAGGCAGGTGAGGCCGGTGCGTTCACGGATCAGGCGGGCCTGCCCTGGCGTGCCGTTGACCAGCAGCACCCTGCCGCATCCGCTCGCCGCAGCACACGCCGCCTGACGCAGCAGCAGCAGGGTGGAGGCGTCTTCCTGCGCCGCCGGCGCATGGAGCGAGCGGTTCGGCGACAGGAGCGCGATCAGCATGCAGGCGGTCCGCGGCGTTGCCGGATCATGCCCGAGGTGTATTGCGGCCAATGCCTTGGCGTCAACCGGGGATCGGTTCCTCGCGGGTCTGCTCGATCCAGCGCGTCAATTCGTCGATGACCACCGGCTCGCCCGGTGCGGAGAGCAGAGCCGCATCCGCCACGGTCGTCAGATCCTCGTCCATGAAGCTCACCGCAAGACCCCGGATCCGGGCAGACACCGTGTACCAGTGCGCATCGCCTCGCGCCTGCCTGAGCAGGTCCACCTGCCGCTCGACGCTTTCGAGCAGGGCGTCGCGAAGCTCCCGATGAAGGGCCGGATCAGGGCCAACGGCGGTGGCCAAGGCCGTGTCCAGCGATCGTGGCAGCATGCGCATGAGGACGCCGCTTAACGGCGAATGGTTAAAACAGGTTTATCGGCCCCGCATCCGTGATAGCGTCGGCTCATGAGCAGCAGCGGCCCTTTTCGCACCGTCACCTCCTATGACGACTCCGCGGCCGAACCGGCACCGGATGCCGCCGGCGGCGACGGGAATGCGCTTCCGCTTGCGTCCGAGGTTCCGTCCGACGACACGCACTGGCAGGCGCCTGATCACGACGACACACCGTCGGTCCGCGCCGCCCGCCGGCGGGTTGCCGTTGTCGGCGCGTTGGGCATCCTCCTCTGGACCGCGCTGTTCGCCTACCTTCAGCGCGAGGTGCTTGCGGGAGGCATCACCGCTCCGCAAGTGACGGCCCTGCTGCGCGACTGGGCTGTCCCGCCCATGCTGGTGCTGGTGTGCTGGCTTCTGCTGATGCGCACCAGCACTCGCGAGGCGAGCCGCTTCCGGAACATCTCGCTGAGCCTGGACACTCAGGCCGTGCTCCTTGAACAGCGTCTCGCCTCCATCAACCGCGAGCTGAGCCTTGCCCGTGACTTCCTCAGTCACGAGACGCGCGAACTCGATTTCATCGGGCGTAGCGCGGTGGAGCGTGTCACGTCGCATGCCGGGGCCTTGCAGGAGGCCGTGGCGTTCAACGCCGCGCATGTCGACACCATCGCCACTGTCGGCGCGGCCGCGCTCGAAAACATGAACCGGCTGCGACAGGATCTGCCTGTCATCGCCGCCGCCGCCCGCGACATGAGCAACCAGATCGGCAATGTGGGCCGCAGCGCGAGCGAGCAAATCGACCATCTCGGGCGGGAACTAGAAACCCTTCAGGAGGCGGGATCAGCCGCGGCGGCGCGTTTCGACGAGGTGCAGTCGCACGCCGCCCGCCTCTTCTCTGACGCGCGCGAGCAGGTCGGGGAGCTGGCCTCGCTGGCCGAACAACGGCTCCGGACGATCGAGGCCGAGGCATCGGCCCTTCACCGTTCGATGGCGGCTCACGAGGACGAGGCGATCGCGGCCCTGACGCTGCGCACGGGCCGGCTCACCGACGAGCTGGTGCGCCACCACGAACGCCTGATCGAAGACGAGAACGCGCACAGTGCCCGGCTTGCCGAACGGATGGACGCGACGCGGGAGCAGATCGGGGCGCTCAACCGTGCGCTGAGCGAGGAAGCGGAACGCGCCGAGCAGCACGCGCAGCAACGTCTCGATCAGCTCAGGGACTCGACGACCGGGCTGCTGGCCGAGCTGGCGGAGCTGGAGCGGCAGGCCGGTGCCGAGAGCGCTCAGCGGATGAGCCGCTTGCGGCAGGCCGTGGCGGACTGCGACAGCGCCTTGAAGCTGCGCGAACAGCGTGTGCAGGAGCAGGCCGAAAGTTTCGCCGCCCGTCTCGCCGAACAGCAGGGGCTCTGGAGCGATGCGCTGCGTGAACAGGCCGCCACGCTCGACCACGACCTCGGCGCCCGCCAGGCACGCTGGGAGCAAGGTCTGGCCGGGCTCACCCGCGAAGCCGAGCGGGTCCTGCACGCGGCCGAGCGCACCGAGCAGACGCTGCATCATGTCACGCAGGAGGCAGGCGCCGCCCGTCACAGCATGGACCTGTCGGTGCAGGAACTCATCGAAAGGCTCGGTGCCCTGCGCGAGCTGGTCGAGGAGGCTGACGCCGCTCTGTCGGTGACCGCCCGGACCGGGCAGGAGACTCTCGATCTGGCCCGCAGCACCGCCACCGTTCTCGGCGAGCAGGTCGGCAGCCTTGCGCCGCAAAGCCTCGAGGTTGCCACGTCCCTCAGGCAGGTTGCCGATGACGTGGCCCGCCGCCTCGACACCAGTGCCGACGTGGCAGGCCGGCTGCAGGAGCAGCTCGCGGCCGTTCACTCTGTGTCCGGCGCGACCGGAACCGGTCTGAAGGCGGCGAGCGGAGAACTCGCTGCGCTTCTGGAGCAGCATGCGCAGGCGCGTGAACACCTCGACCATCATCTGCACCAGCTCCGCGCAACCCTGAATGACTCCGCGCAACTGCGTCTTGCCGAGGTGGACGCCGAAGCGGAGCAGCTGGTCCGGCGGTTCGACGAGCGGCTGAAACAGGAGCTTGACGCCCGCTCGGGTGGGATCGCCGCCGCGTTCGCCGATCTGGCGCGCCGGGCACAGGAGGACCTCTCCGGTACGCTCGCCGACGCGGGCGAGGATGCGGCCCGGCACATCGAGACGACGCTGGCGCAGGCGGCGGCGCGGAGCCACGATGCGTTGAGCGCCCTTCGCGACCAGCTGGCGCGCCTGAACGAGCTGACGGCGAATCTCGAAGCGCGCGTGAGCCGGGCGCGCGAGCAGGCCGAGGAGGAACAGGACAGCGGCTTTGCGCGCCGGGTCAGCGCGCTGACCGAACAGCTGCAATCCGCCTCGATCGACGTGGAGAAGTTCCTCGCCACGGAGGTGAGCGACCTTGAATGGCAGGCCTACCTGAAAGGGGACCGCGGCATTTTCAGCCGCAAGGCCGTGCGGCTGCTGGCGCAAAAGGAGGCGCGGGAAATCGCCGACCTTTACCATCAGGATGCGGATTTCCGCGAGACGGTGAACCGCTACATCCACGACTTCGAGAGCATGCTGCGGCTTCTGCTGTCGACCCGCGAAGGGCACAATGTGGGCGTCACCATGCTCAGTTCGGACATCGGCAAGCTTTACGTCGCGCTGGCTCAGGCGATCGAGCGCCTGCGGCGCTGATCGCGCTGACCGGCTCGTTCGCTTCGCGCTCAGTCGAGGGCAGGCGGATTGTACAGGTTGAGGTCCTCGGCCACGATCCAGCCGTTGACGTAGTTGGCGACATAAAGCCCGGTCAGCACCGCCGCGAGCAGCGTTGCCCGCAGGACCAGACGTCCGGGGCGGAAATTGGCCGGCGCACTGTCGGCCTGGCCGGGGGTCTTGCGCAAGTTTAGCTCGTCATGGGTGCGCACCCCGAAGGGGAGCATGAGGAAGGCACAGGCCGTCCACACCAGAATGTAAATCGCGACGATGGAGGTCCACTGCATCAGCGACGCCGCCTCAGATCTGGATCACATGCACCTGCGGGTTCTTGCCGCTCCACCGACGGGCGGCCTGCCGGACGGCAACCCGCATCGCCTCCTGCAGCGCCGCTGCATCGCTGCGCCTGATGTCGCGTCGACGCGCCGCCTTGCCGGCGTCAGCCACCGCCTCCTCGACGAACTGCTCGTGATCTTCGTCGAGCGGCAGGCCGAAGCTGTGCACGGCGAGGATCGCATCCTCCTGCGCGACGACGACCACGAGGCCGTTCGCGGCCAGCCGCCGCCGCGCCGTGACGGCATCGCCATCGGCAGGGATGATGAGGTCGCCATCGAGCACCAGACGGCCGGTCCGCACCCGCGCGATCACCTCCGGCGTGCCGGGCGCAAGCCGCACAATGTCGCCGTTCTTCTGAAGGAGACTGTGCGGCACGCCGCGCGCCTTTCCAAGGCGTGCGTGCTCGACGAGGTGACGCAGCTCCCCGTGGACCGGCACGAGGATGTCTGGCCGCAAGCAGTCGATGAGGGTGTTCAACTCCGGCTGTCCGGGGTGGCCGGAAACATGGATGCGGCGCTGATCGTCCATGACCATGCGGATGCCGCGGCCCGCCAAGGCGTTCTGGACCTGACCGACGGCGACTTCGTTGCCGGGGATCTGGCGACTGGAGAAGAGCACGACGTCGCCTTCTGCCAGCTCGACCGGATGCGTTCCTTCGGCCATTCTCGCGAGGGCCGCCCGCGGCTCCCCCTGCCCGCCGGTCGCCAGCACCATGACCTGCCCCCGCGGCAGCTGCATGGCTTCCTCGGCGCTGATGGGGCGGGGAAACCCGACGAGATAGCCGCGTTGCTGCGCCACCTCGATGATGCGGTCGATCGACCGTCCCGCGACACAGATCTGCCGCCCCGTTTCGCGCGCCACCTCGCCGAGCGACTGAAGCCGCGCCACGTTCGAAGCGAAGGTGGTGACCACGATCCTGCTGTCCGGATGACGACGCACCTCCTCGAGCAGGCCCTTGTACACGGCACCCTCGGACCCGCTCGGGGTTGGCTTGAAGACGTTCGTGGAGTCGCTGACCAGCGCAAGCACACCTTCGTCGCCAAGCGCACGCAGCTCGTCGAGATCAGCCGGTTCATCGATGATCGGCTCGGCGTCGAATTTCCAGTCGCCGGAGTGGAACACCCGCCCGTGGGCCGTGTCGATGAGCAGCGCATTCGCCTCGGCAATGGAATGCGCCATGGGCAGGAAGGTGAGCGTGAACGGCCCGAGCCGGAACGGCTCGCGGAGGGCGTCGATGACGTGAACCTCCACCCGGTCGCTCAGACCCGCCTCGGCGAGCTTGCGCGCGATCAGCTCGGCGGCGAACGGCATGGCGTAGATCGGCAGGTGGAGTTCGTCCGCCAGATAAGGGATGGCGCCGATGTGGTCCTCGTGACCGTGCGTGATCACGAGGCCGACCACCTCGGACAGGCGCTCCTCCACGAACTCCAGATCGGGGAACACCAGATCCACGCCCGGATAGCGTCCGCCGGAGAACGTCATCCCGAGGTCGACCATCAGCCACTTGCCGTCGCAGCCGTAGAGGGTGACGTTCATCCCCACCTCGCCGGAGCCGCCCAGCGCCAGGAAAAGAAGCTCGTTCTCGGGTGTGCCGTTCTTCATCGCCGGTTCCGTCTTGCCATCAGGGCGAGCCCTTTCAAGGTGAGGTCTCCATCCACCACGTCGAACAAACGCGTGTGTTCCTGAAACAGCACCGCAAGGCCGCCTGTTGCGATGACGGTGCAGGGGCGGCCGATCTCGTTCCGCATGCGCGTCACCAGCCCCTCGATCATGGCGACATAGCCCCAGAACAGGCCGACGCGCATCTGCTCCTCCGTCGTGCGGGCGACGATCTGTGCTCCGGCGGGTGGTGACACCGGCACCCGCGGCAGTTTGGCCGTGTTGGCAACCAGCGCTTCAAGCGAGAGATTGATGCCGGGCGCGATGATCCCGCCCTTGTATGCTCCGTCGGCGGCCACGTGATCAAAGGTGGTGGCCGTGCCAAAATCGACGACGATGAGGTCGCCCGGATGCTCGGCGTGCGCCGCCACCGCGTTCAGCGCCCGGTCCGCGCCCAAGGAGGCAGGATCGGGCAAATCTATCCGCATCGGCCATCCCGTCTCCCCCTCGCCTGCAAACTCGGCGGTGACACCGAAATAGCGGCTGGCTAGCTGCGCAAGGTTGTGCCGTGCGCGGGGCACGACGGTGCCGATGATGCACGCATTGATTTCGGTCCGCGCGTGCCCCTCGATGGCGAGCAGTTGCAGAAGCCAGACCGCGTACTCGTCCGCAGTGCGGCGCGGGTCGGTGGCGATGCGCCAGCGTGCGCAGATGCGGGGCGCGGCGCCCCCTTCGGCGGCGATCAGGGCAAACACCACGTTCGTGTTGCCGACATCAACGGCGAGAAGCACGGTTCACACCTCCGTCACGAGCGAAACGTCGCCAGCGGTGATCTGGCGCACGGTCCCATCCGCTGTCCTGACGAGAAGCGCGCCATCGGCTGTCAGCGACTGAAAACGGCCGGTCTCCTCGCTGGCACCGGCGCGGAAACTGAGCGGCGTTCCGGCCGGATGCGCCCTGTCCAGCCAGTCGCGGATGATCGGCCCCAGTCCGTGCGACCGCCAGCGCGCGACGCACTCGGCCATGTGCTCGGCAAGCGCGGCGGCAAACGTGTCGCGATCCGGTGAAGGTCCAAATTGCGCCAGAGCAACCGTGGGGCGGTCAGGCAGGGCCGGCGCCGAGGCAAGGTTCACGCCGATGCCGACGACCACCCATTGCTGCTGCCGTTCGAGGAGTATTCCCGCCGCCTTGGCCTTGCCGATCAGCAGGTCGTTCGGCCACTTGAGCATCAGCGGTAGTTCGGGGGCGAGACACGGGCGCACGGCTTCGAACAGGGCGAGACCCGCTGCAAGCGAAAGGCTGGCCGGCGCGGGGTCGGTAGCCGTGACGCGCACGGCCGTCGACCCCATGAAATTGCCGCTGCCGTCATGCCAGTGCCGCCCGAGACGCCCGCGACCGTCCGACTGCCGGTCCGCGATCAGCCACTCCCCCTCCGCAGGCGGATCACCGGCAGCGATGCGGGCGAGCAGGTCCGAATTCGTGGAACCGGTTTCGCGGACGGTGCGCAGCGAGATGGAAGGTCCAACCCTCCCGCTCATGCCGTCAGGAACAGCGCGCTCGCCGCCGCCGCCGCCCAGCGCTCCATCGCCGGAGTGAGCAGGAATCCGAGCGGCGAGAGGAGCACCGTCGATGCCGCGAGCACCGACCAGTGGCCGGCCGGGTTGCGGGCCACTTCCGCACGCGCGTCGGATGACGGGCGGGCGTCGAAGAACATGACCTTGACGAACTTGATGTAGTAGAAGGCACCGATCACGCTCGCAGCAATGCCCACAGTTGCCAGCGCGATCAGCCCGGCGTCGACCGCCGCCTGGAACACGACCAGCTTGGCGTAGAACCCGAACAGCGGCGGGATGCCGGCCAGGCTGAACATCAGCACCAGCAACGCCCAGGCGAGCGCCGGCTTGCGCTGGGCGAGGCCGGCGATGCTGCCGAACGTCTCCATCGGCACCCCGTCAGCGTCGTGCAGCATGAGCAGCGCGACGAAGCTGCCCAGGGTCATGACCGCATAGATCGCCAGGTAGATGAGCATGGCGCTGACCCCGGCGGCCGTTCCTGTCGCCAGCCCGATCAGCAGAAAGCCGACATTGTTGATCGAGCTGTAGGCGAGCACCCGCTTGAGGTTTTCCTGCCCGATCGCGCCCAGGGCGCCGACGACGATGGAGGCCAGCGCGACAAAGGCGACAATCTGCTGCCAGGCGGCGAACTGCTCCCCGAAGGCGCTGAAGGACAGCCGCGTCAGGATGGCGACAGCGGCGATCTTCGGCGCACCGGCGAAGAAGGTCGTCACCGGCGTCGGCGCGCCGTCATACACGTCGGGCGTCCACATGTGGAATGGGACGGCCGAGATCTTGAACGCCAGCCCGGCAAAGACGAGCACGATCCCGAAGAGCGCGCCGGTGCCAAGCTCGCCGGCTAGGGCAGTGCGGATTGCATCAAAGTTCGTGCTGCCGGCGAATCCGTACACGAGGCTCATCCCGTAAAGCAGAATGCCGCTCGCAAGGCCGCCGAGGATGAAGTACTTCAGGCCCGCTTCGGCAGACCGCATGTCACTGCGGGCGAAGCTTGCGAGGATGTAGGACGAAAGGCTGGACAGCTCGAGCCCGATGTATAGCGTCATGAGGTCCGTGGCCGAAACCAGCAGGCTCATGCCCACGGCGTTGAACAGCAGCAGGACGGGATACTCGCCACGATACTGTCCGCGCCGCTCGAAGAAGCTCGGCGTGACGACGAGGCAGGCGAAGGTGCTCAGGTAGATCAGCAGCTTGGCGACGGCGGAGAAGGCGTCGAGCCGCAGCAGCGCGCCGAAAGCATTCGCGTCCGGACCCGCCGTGCCGTTCAGCAGCAGCGCGAGGGTGTAGATCGACGCACCGGCAAGCGCGGACGCCGCCGCAATCGTGAGCACACGTGCGGCCGCTCGCGGCAACCATGCCGAGAGCAGCAGCAGCACGAGAGCGACCAGACACAGGCCGAGTTCGGCGCCGATCAGCATCAACGAGGTTGCAAAGTTCATCAGTGGTGCCCTTCACCGGTCGCCGCACGGTGAGCAATCGCGTTCGCCGGAAGCTCGCGCGGCTCTCCGATCACCGGTAGGGCATCTCCGGCAGGTGCCGCACGGGCAAGTCTTGCCTCGAGAGCGGCGATGTCGTTGCGCATCGGGGCGAGAAAGGGTTCGGGATAGACGCCCATCCACAGCACGGCTGCCGCAATCGGTGTGAGAAGCGTCCACTCGCGCGCCGTCAGATCGGGCATACGTGCGGCTTCCGGCGTCCTGTGACCGCCATAGGCAATGCGGGCGTAGAGGTAGAGCATGTAGCCCGCACCAAGAATGATGCCCGTCGTCAGGACAAGGGCAGCCCAGCTGGAAATCTGGTACACCCCCGCCAGGCTCAGGAATTCGGCCACGAAACCGCTTGTGCCGGGCAGCCCGATCGCCGCCATGGTGAAGAACAGGAAGAACACGGCGTAGCGCGGCATTGTGTCGGCAAGGCCGCCATAGCGCGCGATTTCCCGCGTATGCAGACGGTCATAGATCACGCCCACGCACAGGAACAGCGCGCCCGACACCAGACCATGCGAGAGCATCATGATCATGGCGCCCTCGAGTCCCTGGACGTTGAAGGCGAACAGTCCGGCCGTGACGATCGCCATGTGCGCGACCGAGGAGTAGGCGATCAGCTTCTTCATGTCCTCCTGGACCAGCGCGATCAAGCTGGTGATGACGACCGCCGCCATTGACAGGCCGAGGATCAGCCAGGTGAACTGCGCGCTCGCCTCTGGGAACATCGGCAGGCTGAAGCGGATGAAGCCGTACCCGCCCATCTTGAGCAGAACGCCTGCAAGGATCACCGATCCCGCAGTCGGCGCCTGCACGTGCGCGTCGGGCAGCCAGGTGTGAACTGGCCACATCGGCATCTTGACGGCGAAGCTGGCGAAGAACGCCAGCCACAGCCATGTCTGCGCGCCGGCAGGGAAGTCCGTCTGCATCAGGTCCGGGATGTAGGACGTGCCGGCCGTGGTGATCATCCACAGCATGGCGATGAGCATCAGGACGGATCCGAGCAGCGTGTAGAGGAAGAACTTGTAGCTTGCGTAGATGCGGTTGTCGCCGCCCCAGATCCCGATGATCAGATACATCGGAATCAGCCCGGCTTCGAAGAACACGTAGAACAGGATCAGGTCCTGTGCCGCGAACACCCCGATCATGAGCGTTTCCATGAACAGGAAGGCGGCCATATACTCGCCCACGCGCGTGTCGATCGCGCGCCAGCTCGCCAGAATGCACAGCGGCATGAGGAAGACGCTGAGAAGGATCAGCATGAGCGCGATGCCGTCGATCCCGAGCGCCCAGGCAAAACCGGAGAACAGCGGCGCGTATTCCTGGAACTGCCACTGCGGCCCGCCGACCTCGTAAAGCCTCCACAGGAGCACGCCGCCGGCAAGGTTCACCAGCGTCGCCCCCAGCGCCAGCTGGCGAGCCGCCGCAGCCTGCAGGAACAGGCACGCCAGCCCTGCGACCAGCGGCACGAGCATGAGGAGCGAGAGCAAGGGATAACCGGTCATCGCACAAGCACCCAGCTCACCGCCGCGACCACGCCGAGCAGCATGACAAAGGCGTAGTTTGCCAGCTGGCCGTTCTGCAGGTGACGGACCGCGCGGCTTCCGCGCCGCACCACCCAAGCCGCGCCATCAGGCCCGAAGCGGTCGACCAGGCCGACATCCCCGCGCCGCCAGAACAGCCGGCCGAGCCAGAAGGCCGGGCGCACGAACACGGCGTTGTAAATTTCGTCGAAGTACCATTTGCGGTACACGAAGCGGTAGATCGGGCCGAGCTGCTCGGCCGCCTGTCCGGGCAGGCGCGTATCCCGGAGGTATGCCTGCCAGGCCAGTGCCAGCCCCGCCAGCATGGCGATCGTCGCCGCCAGCTTCACCAGCAGGGGCACCTCGTGCATCGCATGCATGAGCGGCGCGTTGTAGAAGATGGAGCCGCCCCAGAACTCCTCGCGGTCGAGGAAGGCGCCGGAGAAGACGAACCCCGCCGCCACCGCGCCGACCATCAGCACCCCCAGAGGAAGGAGCATCGAGGCCGGGCTTTCGTGCGGATGGTAGCCGCCGGTGCCGGCCTCGTAATTGGGTGAAGGGACGGCATGCGGCCCCTTGGGCTGCGCGTCTTCCTGGCTCGGCGGATTGTCGGCACCACCATGGTGAGCATCGTCATGCGCCGCGTGAGCGATGTGCGGGCTGTCGGCCCACCGCGGCCGCCCGAAGAACGTCAGGAACATCAGGCGCCAGCTGTAGAAGCTTGTGAGGAAGGCCGCGAACGCACCGACCCAGAACGCGAAACGCCCCATCTCGCTGCCGCGGGCAAACGCCACCTCGAGGATCGCGTCCTTGGAATGGAAGCCCGCAAAGCCGCCGATGCCGTAGATGCCGACGCCTGTGATCGCCAGCGTGCCGATCAGCATCGCCCAGAACGTGACCGGAATATCGCGCCGGAGGGCGCCGTAATAGCGCATGTCCTGCTCGTGATGCATCGCGTGGATGACGCTGCCCGCGCCGAGAAACAGCAGGGCCTTGAAGAAGGCATGGGTGAACAGGTGGAACATGGCCGCCCCGTAGGCGCCGACGCCAGCGGCAAAGAACATGTAACCGAGCTGGGAACAGGTCGAATAGGCAATCACCCGCTTGATGTCCCACTGGGTCGTACCGACCGTAGCGGCGAAGAGACAAGTGGCGGCACCGATGAAGGTGACGAGCGCAAGCGCGACCGGTGCCGTCTCGAACATGGGCGACAGGCGGCACACCATGAACACCCCGGCCGTCACCATGGTGGCGGCATGGATCAGCGCCGACACCGGCGTCGGGCCTTCCATCGCGTCGGGCAACCAGGTGTGCAGCCCCAGCTGCGCCGACTTGCCCATCGCGCCGATGAACAGCAGGATGCACAAGACGTCCATCGTCTGCAGACGCATGCCGAGGAAGGTGATGGTCGCCCCGCTCATCGCCGGCGCGGCGTCGAGGATCTGGCCGATGGAGGTGGTGCCGAACACCAGAAACGTGCCGAAGATCCCCAGCATGAACCCGAGATCGCCGACGCGATTGACCACGAACGCCTTGATCGCCGCCGCATTCGCGCTCGGCTTGCGGTACCAGAAACCGATGAGCAGGTAAGAGGCCAGCCCCACCCCCTCCCAGCCGAAGAACATCTGCACGAGGTTGTCCGCCGTCACCAGCATGAGCATGGCGAAGGTGAACAGGCTGAGGTAGGCGAAGAAGCGCGGCTGGTCCGGATCCTCGGCCATGTAGCCCCAGGAATAAATGTGCACGAGCGCAGACACGCTCGTGATGACGACCAGCATGACCGCCGTCAGCGTGTCCACCCGCAACGCCCAGTCGAACACCAGCGTCCCCGACTGGACCCAGGGCGCGACCGGCACGAGAGCCGGAGACGCCTCGCCCGTCAGGAAGCCGAGGAAGATCGGCCAGGACAGGGCACACGCAACGAGCAGAGCGCCGGTCGTCACCGCCTTGGCAAAGACCGGCGGCGCCGCCTTGTTGACGATGCCGGCCGCCAGCGCCGCCAGCAACGGCAGGAACACGATGATGGTGATGGGTTGCACCGCGGCCTCAGTCCTTCAGCCTGTCGACATCGTCGATCGCGATCGTCCCGCGACCGCGATAGTAGATCACGAGGATCGCCAGCCCGATCGCCGCTTCCGCTGCCGCCACGGTCAGCACGAACATGGCGAAGATCTGCCCGGTGAGATCGCCGAGAAACGCGCTGAAGCCGACCAGATTGATGTTCACGGCGAGCAGGATGAGCTCGATCGCCATCAGGATGACGATGACGTTCTTGCGGTTCAGGAAGATGCCGAGGACGCCGAGGACGAACAGGATGGCGCTGACCACGACGTAGTGTTCGATGCCGATCACGACACGCATCTCCTCGCCCAGCGGAGAAAATCCGTCTTCGAACGAGGTCCGATCACAGCTCGACCCCCTCTCCCACCTTGGGCCTGGTCATCACTGTGGCATCGACCGGCTTGCGCCCGATCTGCCGCGCGATGTCCTGCCGCGCAGCCGATCCGCGGCGGTCGCGGTGCGTCAGCACGATCGCCCCGATCATTGCCACGAGAAGGATGAGACCGGCCATCTCGAACAGGAACACATACCGCGTGTAGAGCAGCGCCCCCACGTTCTGGATGTTGCTGAGCCCCGGCAGCGCCTGCGAGGGCGCGGCCGGCGTGCCGAGCGCCAACCCTCCTGCACGGTAGGCGCCGAAGCCGAGCACCATTTCGGCCAGCAGCACCAGCGCGACGGCGAAACCCAGCGGGGCGTTGCGCACGAACCCGGCCCGCATGCTCGCCACATCGATGTCCAGCATCATGACGACGAACAGGAACAGCACCGCAACGGCGCCGACATAGACGATGACGAGCAGCACGGCGACGAATTCGGCACCGACCAACACCATCAGACCGGCTGCGTTGAAGAAGGCGAGGATCAGCCAGAGGACGGAATGAACGGGGTTGCGCGCGAGGATCACCATCACCGCAGCGAGGATGACGATGGTCGCGAACATGTAGAAGGCAAAGAGCTGGATCATGCTGTTCGTCGCCCCATGCCGTGGCCGGGCTTTGCTCCCCTAAGACAGTCCCGTGGCCGTTTGGACACCGGCGGATCGCACCGGCGCTCCGCTCGTGACTCGTGCGCGGTCGTGTTGCTGCCGCCCCTAGCGATAGCCGGCGTCGGCTTCAAGGTTGGCCGCGAGCGCGCGTTCCCACTTGTCCCCGTTCGCCAGCAGCTTGGCCTTGTCGTAAAGCAGCTCCTCGCGCGTCTCCGTCGCGTATTCATAATTCGGCCCCTCCACGATCGCGTCGACCGGGCAGGCCTCCTGACAGAACCCGCAATAGATGCACTTGGTCATGTCGATGTCGTAGCGCGTCGTGCGCCGGCTGCCGTCCGCGCGGGGCTCGCTCTCGATGGTGATCGCCTGGGCCGGACACACCGCCTCGCAGAGCTTGCAGGCAATGCAGCGCTCCTCGCCATTGGGATAGCGCCGCAGCGCATGCTCGCCGCGGAAACGGGGCGAGATCGGGTTCTTCTCGTAAGGATAGTTGATCGTCGCCTTCGGCTTGAACAGGTAGCGCAGCGTCAGCGCGTGGGCCTTGAGGAATTCCCACAGCGTGAACGACTTGATCAGCTGAGCCGCGTTCATGAACCCGCTCCGAAATGTCCGGTCGCCATGAGCCAGCCGGAGTTGATAACGATGAAGAACAGCGACAGAGGCAGGAACACCTTCCAGCCCAGACGCATCAGCTGGTCGTAGCGGAACCGCGGAACCGTGGCCTTGATGAGGCTGAAGACGAAGAAGAAGAAAAAGATCTTGGCGAACAGCCAGATCCATCCGGGGACGAGGTAGAGCGGCGCCCAGTCCACCGGCGGCAGCCACCCGCCGAAGAACAGGATCGCCAGCAACGCGCACATGAGGAGCACGTTGGCATACTCGCCCAGCCAGAACAGGGCGAAGCTCATGGAGCTGTATTCGGTCTGGTAGCCGGCGACCAATTCGCTCTCCGCTTCCGTGAGGTCGAAAGGCGCCCGCGCCGTTTCCGCCAGAGCGGAGATCAGGAACATCACAAAGAGGGGAAACAGCAGCGGATTGACGACAAAGGCGTTGATGACGCCAAGGCCGTGCCCCTGCTGCGCGGCGATGATGCCGTTCATGTTGAACGTCCCTGCCCACAGGATGACGCACACGATGATGAAGCCGATCGACACCTCGTAGCTGATCATCTGCGCGGCGGCCCGCAGAGCCGAGAAGAACGGGTATTTTGAGTTCGACGCCCAGCCCGCGATCACCACGCCGTAGACGCCGAGCGACGACACCGCGAGGATGTAGAGCAGACCGACATTGATGTCGGCCAGAACCGCCTCGGGTCCGAACGGCACCACCGCCCAGCCGAGCAACGCGACGGTGAAGGTGATGATCGGGGCGATGAGAAATAGGCCGCGGTTGGCGGCGCTGGGGACGATGGTCTCCTGAAGGAAAACCTTGAGCCCGTCGGCAAAGCTCTGCAGCAGCCCGAACGGCCCCACCACATTCGGTCCGCGCCGCAGCGCGACGGCCGCCCAGACCTTGCGGTCGACATAGATGACCATCGCCACCGCCAGCATGAGCGGAAGGGCGATCAGCAGAATACCCAGAACGGTCGCCAGGAACCACGCGGCACCGTAGGCCATGCCCAAACTGACGAAGAACTCAGTCACGATCACCCGCCTTCATTATGCCGCGCCCACGGCTGACGCGCCCGCGCTCCGTGAACGCGAGGCCGAAACCCTGCCGCTCTCCGCTCACTCGGCAGCCTCCAGCATGTCTGCGTTGCCGAGCAATTCCGCCGAGCACCGCTGCATCGTCGGGCTGGCACGGCAGATCGCGTTGGTGAGGTAGAAATCGGCGATGGGATAGGAGATGACGCCGGCTGCGCGCGCGCTGCCGTCCCCGCGCGGCAGTTCGCCCAGATCGATCAGACCGGGCGACGACAGAGCCGGCACTTCGGCAATCATCGCCTCCCTCAGTTCGGCAAAGCTGTCGAAGCCGACGTCGACGCCAAGCACATCCGCAAGCGCGCGCATTATCGTCCAGTCGGCACGTGCGTCACCGGGAGGGAACACGGCCGCCTCGGCAGTCTGCACCCGCCCTTCCGTGTTGACGAACGTGCCGTCCTTCTCCGCATAGGAGGCCGCCGGAAGGATGATGTCGGCGGCGTGCGCGCCCCGATCTCCGTGATGGCCGACATACACCTTGAGGCTCCCGGCAAAGGGCTTGTAATCCATCTCGTCGGCGCCAAGCGAAAGCAGCACCCGCGGCCGTTCCTCGGCCACGGCGCGGATCCCCCCGGCCTGCGCGAAGCCGAGCAGCAGTCCGCCCATCCGGCTCGCGGCCATGTGCAGGACGTTGAAGCCGTTCCAGCCGTCCCGCACGAGGGTCCAGTCCTGTGCCAGCGCCAGAGCCGGGTGCAGAGCTCCCTTCGCCAGCCCGGCTGCCCCGACGATGATTGCCGGCCGCTGCGCCGCGGTGAAGACATCGCCCACCGCGTCCGGCAGATCGTGCAGAACGGCCGCGTCCTCTCCGAGAAACTCGGCCGGGTAGGTCGTATCCCAGTGTGGCCCGATGATGAAGATGCGCGCCCCGCGCTTCCAGGCCTTGCGCAGACGGCTCTGGACCAGCGGCGCCTCCCAGCGCACGTGACTGCCGACGATGAGAATGGCGTCGGCGTGCTCGATTCCGGAAAGGCTCGAGTTGAACGCGACTGCGGCAAGGCTGGACGTGTCGTAGACAAGGCCGGTCTGCCGCCCTTCCAGCAAGTCCGACCCCAGAGCCCGTAGGAGACGGCGCGCCGCAAACATCGTCTCGCAGTCGACCAGATCGCCCGCAACGGCGGCGATGCTGCCACGCGGATCGGCCGCCGCGATGGCGGCGAACGCCTGCTCCCAGCTTGCGGGCTGAAGCCGTCCTTCCTTGCGCACCCACACCCGGTCGAGGCGGCGGTGCATCAGCCCATCGACCTGATAACGCCCCTTGTCCGACAGCCACTCCTCGTTGACCTCGTCGTTCACGCGCGGCAGCGCCCGCATGACCTCGCGCCCGCGGCTGTCGAGGCGGATGTTCGCGCCCACGGCATCCGACACGTCGATGGACAGCGTCTTGCGCAGCTCCCAGGGCCGCGCCTCGAAAGCGTAGGGCCGGCTGGTCAGGGCGCCGACGGGACACAGGTCGATGACATTGGCCGACATCTCGTGCCGGACCGCCTGTTCGAGATAGGTGGTGATCTCCATGCTCTCGCCCCGGCCCACCGCGCCGATTTCGTCCACGCCCGCGATCTCTTCGGAGAACCGCACGCACCGTGTGCAGTGGATGCAGCGGGTCATGACCGTCTTGATCAGCGGACCCATGTACTTCTCGGACACCGCCCGCTTGTTCTCATGGTACCGCGATGCGCCGCGACCATAGAACATGGCCTGGTCCTGAAGATCGCACTCGCCTCCCTGATCGCAGATCGGGCAGTCGAGCGGATGGTTGATGAGCAGGAACTCCATCACCCCTTCGCGCGCGGTCTTCACCATCAGGCTGTCGGTGCGGATCTCCTGCCCCTCGGTCGCAGGCAGAGCGCAGCTGGCCTGCGGCTTGGGCGGACCCGGCTTCACCTCGACGAGGCACATCCGGCAATTGCCCGCGATGCTCAGCCGCTCGTGATAGCAAAAGCGGGGGATCTCCTTGCCGGCAAGTTCACACGCTTGCAGCACGGTGGCGCCATCGGGCACGTCGACCTGCTGGCCGTCTACGGTGACTGTTGGCATGTCAGCTTTCCTGCGCCTGCAGAAGGCGGAAAGACGCGGTTGCGAGCATCGAGCGCATGCCCATAGCCGACGCCTCCACGGGCCGCCCACCTTGGCGCGCGCAGATGTCGAAAACCGGCTTCACGTCGGCAAGCGCATGGACTTCTTCCGGTGAGTTGATCGGCGTTTCAAAGAGCGCGGCGACGACGTGCGGAGCGCCCCGTACGGCGCACATGGCGACGGCATCGGTGTACGAATAGGTTGCGGGCGCCTTGCCGGCGACGGCGCGCGACAGCCGCAGCACCAGCGGATCGGGATGCGTCTCCAGCAGACGCTCGGCCAGGCCACCGGCGAAGGGCAGTCCGCCAAGCTCAATGCGGCGATATTTCGCTGGCATGGCGTTGAAGCAACGCCCGGACCCGCGGGTTTGGGCCAACTTCGTCATTTCGCGTTGATATTCGGCCGACGTGAAATCCCGCGCCAGTGTCCGGGCTACGCTCTCCCGGTTCTCGTCGGCAATGCAGGCGGTCCATGCCTCGATCGCGGCGCGCTGTTTCGCGACATCCAATTCCTTTCGGGGCATCTGAGCGGACAGTCCACTCGCCGCCAGTACCGACAGCGCCAGGCAAATTGCAAATCTCATTCCGCCGCCTCCGCATAGGTGCGTTGCCGCTCGACGATACGCCGCTCGAGTTCCGGGCGGAAGTGGCGGATCAGCCCCTGGATCGGCCATGCGGCCGCATCGCCCAGCGCGCAGATCGTGTGGCCTTCGACCTGCTTCGTGACCTGTTGCAGCATGTCGATCTCGTCGATGGCCGCATCGCCTTCGCGCAGCCGCTCCATCACCCGCCACATCCACCCGGTGCCTTCGCGGCAGGGGGTGCACTGGCCGCAGGACTCGTGCTTGTAGAAATAGGACAGGCGGGCGATTGCGCGCACGATGTCGGTCGACTTGTCCATGACGATGATGCCGGCCGTGCCCAGCCCGGAGCCAAGCTCCTTCATGCCGTCGAAGTCCATCGGCGCGTCGATGATCTGCTCGGCGGGCACCAGTGGGACCGACGACCCGCCGGGGATCACCGCCAGCAGATTGTTCCAGCCGCCGCGGATGCCGCCGCAATGCTTCTCGATCAGCTCGCGGAACGGGATGCTCATCGCCTCCTCCACGACGCAGGGCCGCTCGACATGGCCGCTGATCTGGAACAGCTTCGTGCCCTTATTGTTATCGCGCCCGAACGAGGCGAACCAAGCCGCGCCGCGCCGCAGGATGGTCGGGGCGACCGCGATGCTTTCCACGTTGTTGACGGTCGTGGGGCAACCATAAAGCCCGGCGCCGGCCGGGAAAGGCGGCTTGAGGCGCGGCTGGCCCTTCTTCCCCTCAAGGCTTTCGATCATGGCGGTTTCTTCGCCGCAGATGTAGGCGCCCCCGCCGCGGTGCATGAAGATGTCGAAGGCGTAGTCCGATCCGCAGGCATCCTTGCCGATCAGCCCGGCGGCGTAGGCCTCGTCGATGGCGGCCTGCAGGGTTTCGGCTTCCCGGATGTACTCGCCGCGGATGTAGATGTAGGCTGCTCGCGCACGCATGGCGAAGCCGGCGACAAGCGCGCCTTCCAGCAGCTTGTGCGGGTCGTGCCGGATGATCTCCCGGTCCTTGCAACTTCCCGGCTCGGACTCGTCGGCGTTGACGACGAGAAAGCTGGGCCGCCCGTCTTTCGACTCCTTGGGCATAAACGACCACTTCATCCCGGTCGGAAACCCGGCCCCGCCCCGCCCCCGCAGACCGCTGGCCTTGATCTCGTCGATGATCGCGTCCGGCCCGCGGGCGAGCAGCGCCTTGGTGTCGTCCCAGTCGCCCCGCATCCTCGCGGCGGGAAGGCGCCAGTCCTGGTAGCCGTAGAGATTGGTGAAGATGCGGTCCTTGTCGTGGAGCATCACAGCATCCTTCCGAACACGACAAGGGCGGCCAGAGCCAGGATCGCGACGAGAGCGACCGTCTTTGCAACGCCCTTGAACAGCTTCCACGCGATCACCACCGCGATCAGCGCCACCACGAGCAGGAGGACGGATGCGTCCATCACCACTCGCTCCGGTAGTCGTGGTTGGCATCGACCATCGCAGTCAGCGTCGTGGGACCGCCAGCTGGCTCGCTGGTGTGACGTCCGGGTTCCTGCGTGCCGGTTTTCGGCCTCTGTCCGGCGGCAAGCGCGTCAAGGATGGCGTCGAGCCGCTCTGGAGTCAGATCCTCGTAGTTGTCGTCATCGATCTGCGCCATGGGTGCGGTGGCGCAGTTGCCCATGCACTCGACCTCGGTGAGCGACCAGAGCCCGTCCGCGGACACCTGCCCTTTCTTCATCCCGCGCCTGTAGCAGGTCTCGAACAGGGCGTCCGAGCCGCGCAGCATGCACGGCGTCGTGCCGCACACCTGGACGTGATGGCGCCCCATGGGCTGAAGGTTGTACATGAAATAGAAGGTCGCGACCTCGAGCGCGCGCACCACCGGCATGTCGAGATAGCGGGCCACGTATTCGATCACCGGCAACGGGAGCCAGCCGGCTGTGCCCAGTTCCTCCCCGACCTGACGCTGGGCGATGAAGAGCAGCGGCATGATGGCCGACCGCTGCCGCCCTTGCGGATAGCGGGCGATGGCGCGGTCGGCTTCGGCCTTGTTGGCAGGCGTGAACGCGAACCCGCCCCAGCGCTGGCGCAGTTCGGGAGTGTCGGGTGCCGGGGAACGATCAGCCACGCGCGAGCCTCCGCTCAAGATGGCGTCCCGCGTAGAAGCCGAGCAGCGCCGCAACAGCAGTGGACAGGACGTCCTTCACCGTGGCCTCGCCATGGAACACGGCCAGATAGGCGGCGATGCCGGACGCAAACAGCGCAAAGGCGCCGAGCACGATCAAACCCTCTCTCAGGATCACCGGTCGCACTCCCCGAACACCACGTCGATCGCCCCGAGGATCGCCGTGGCATCGGCCAGCATGTGCCCGCGGCACATGAAGTCCATCGCCTGAAGATGGCTGAAGGCGGTCGGCCTGATCTTGCAGCGATACGGCTTGTTGCTCCCGTCACTCACGAGATAGACGCCGAACTCGCCCTTGGGACTTTCCGTCGCGACGTAGACTTCGCCGGCTGGCACATGGAACCCTTCGGTGTAGAGCTTGAAGTGGTGGATCAGCGCCTCCATCGACTGCTTCATCTCGCCGCGCCGGGGCGGCACCACCTTGCGGTCTTCGCTGGCAACCGGTCCCGCCGGCATTTCCGCCAGACACTGCTTGATGATGCGCGCACTCTCGTACACTTCCTTCACCCGCACCATGAAGCGGTCGTAGCAGTCCGAGTTGGTGCCGACCGGCACGTCGAACTCCATCCGGTCATACACGTCGTAGGGCTGGCTCTTGCGCAGATCCCACGGAATGCCCGCGGCCCGGATCATCGGCCCGGAAAAGCCCCAGGCGAGCGCATCGTCCTTGCTGACCTTCGCGATGTCGACATTGCGCTGCTTGAAGATGCGGTTGTCCATGACGAGACTCATCGCATCCCCGAACAGCTGCGGCAGCCGCGTCTCGACCCACTCCCCGATGTCGACGAGCAGCTTTTCCGGCACGTCCTGATGCACGCCGCCCGGCCGGAAATAGGCCGCGTGCATCCGCGCTCCGCTGGCGCGCTCGTAGAAGTTCATGGTGTCTTCGCGCAGCTCGAACACCCACAGGTTCGGCGTCATCGCCCCGACGTCCATGACGTGACTGCCGATGTTGAGCATGTGGTTCATGATGCGCGTCAGTTCGGCGAACAGCACCCGCAGATACTGTGCGCGGAGCGGCACTTCGATGTTCAGCAGCTTCTCGATGGCCAGCACCCAGCTGTGCTCCATGCACATCGGGCTGCAGTAGTCGAGACGGTCGAAATAGGGCAGCGCCTGCAGATAGGTCTTCGTCTCGATGAGCTTTTCGGTTCCTCGATGGAGCAGGCCGACATGCGGATCGACACGTTCGATCACTTCGCCATCCAGCTCCATCACCAGCCGCAGCACGCCATGGGCTGCGGGGTGCTGCGGCCCGAAATTGATGGTGTAGTTGTTGATGACGCCATCGCCCGTCGTGGGCGACTGCTCCGCCTGCAGCCCGCTCATCTACGCGCCCTCGCCCTGTTCCTTGCCGTGCGCTCCCGACACATCCGGCTTCGTGGCCGGAGCGGTTCCGGCGGTGCTGCCCGCGCGAGCGGGACGCGACGGCCTGTCTTCGGTCGGATCGGGCGACGACGGCTCGTCGACCTTGGTTTCAGTGGGAACGGGCTGCCCGCTCCCCAGCGTGCTGCTCGAAGGTGCGAACCCTGCGGGTGCGACCGGCTCGGCGGCCTTGCTGTCGGCCTGACGGCCGGCGCCGGTCTGTCCGGCCTGTTCGGTGGTCTTGGGCTCTGCGACCGGCGGGTGGGTCGCCTTCTCGTCACCGGGCAGCGGATAGTCCGCGCCTTCCCACGGCGACAGGAAGTCGAACGTGCGCAGGTCCTGAGTCAGGCGGACAGGCTCATAGACAACCCGCTTCTCGTCCTCGGAGTAGCGCAGCTCGATGTAGCCGGTCAGCGGGAAATCCTTGCGAAACGGATGCCCTTCGAAGCCGTAGTCGGTCAGGATGCGGCGAAGATCCGGATTGCCGGCGAACACGACCCCGAAAAGGTCGAAGACCTCGCGCTCGAGCCAGCCGGCATTCGGCCACAGGGTCGTGACGGTGGGAACCGGCGTGACCTCGTCCGTGCGCAGCTTCACCAGCACCCGCTGGTTGCGCGTGACGGAGAGGAGCATGTAGACGACCTCGAACCGTTCGCGGCGCGAGGGGAAGTCGACTCCGGCGATCTCCATGAGCTGCTGGAACTCGTGCCGGTCGCGCAGCACCCTCAGCACGTCGGCGATGCTCTCGCGCCGCACCTCCAGCACCATCTCGCCATGCGCGAACCGGGTCGAGAGCACGTGCGCCGCCACGCTGTCGGCAAGTTCGGCCAGAGCCTCGGCCGAAGTCCGGACCCGGGGGGCGGAATGCAGCACCGCGCTCATCGCTCGATCGTTCCTGCGCGCCGGATCTTCCGCTGCAGCTGCATGACGCCGTACAGCAACGCTTCCGCACTCGGCGGGCAGCCGGGGACATAGATGTCGACAGGCACGATCCTGTCGCAGCCGCGCACCACCGAATAGCTGTAGTGGTAGTAGCCGCCGCCGTTCGCGCAGCTGCCCATCGAGATCACGTACTTGGGATCCGACATCTGGTCATAGACGCGCCGAAACGCCGGAGCCATCTTGTTGCACAGCGTGCCGGCGACGATGATCACGTCCGACTGCCGCGGAGACGCGCGCGGCGCGACGCCGAACCGCTCCATGTCGTAGCGCGGCATGTTGACGTGGATCATCTCCACGGCGCAGCAGGCGAGGCCGAAAGTCATCCACCACAGGCTCCCGGTCCGGGCCCACTGGAACAGGTCCTCCGTCGAGGTGACGAGGAATCCCTTGTTGTCGACTTCCGTGGCGAGCGCGTTGAAGTAGTCCTGATCCGGCAGGCGGACCTCCCCGCCCTGCGCGGTCGGCAGGCGTTCAGGGCTGACCCGGCCGTCGCGGCCAGCCGGACTGATTGTCGATGTCGTGTCCATGTCAGTCCCAGTCCAGTGCGCCGATCTTCCACTCGTAAGCGAGCCCGATGGCGAGGATGCCGAGGAAGATCATCATGCCGGTCCAGCCGACCCACCCAGTCACGCCGAGGCTGACCGCCCAGGGAAACAGGAATGCCGCCTCGAGGTCAAAGATGATGAAGCTGATCGCCACGAGATAGAACTTGACGTCGAACTGGCTGCGCGCATCCTCGAACGCGGGGAAGCCGCATTCATACTCGCTCAGCTTCTCGGCGGTGGGATTGTACACCCCCGTCAGCCTCGCCGTCGCCATCGGCAGAAAGACGAACAGCGTGGAAAGGCCCAGCGCGATCACCAGGAAGATCAGAATGGGCAGATACTGCGACAGGTCGACCACGAGCGATTCCGGTTCGGCTGGATGTGCTGCTGGCATCTACGCCGCAGACCGACGGAGCGCAAGGCCGCTGCCAGCGCCGCCCGTTCCCCCTTTGTCCCGGCCGAACCCCTACTTCATCGTCATGCGCACCGTCCGGTCGGTCGCCGGACCGTACGGCGGCTTGAACCCGGCCAGCTTGGCCACGTCCACCCGCGCCTGATGATAGATGCTGCGGGCGTGACTGAACTCGCGGAACCCTTCCGGCCCATGATAGGATCCGATCCCCGACGCGCCCGTGCCGCCGAACGGAAGATCGTCCATCGACACGTGGAACAGCACGTCGTTGGTGGTGACGCCGCCCGATGCGGTGCGGCCCAGCACCACCTCCTGCTCGGCGCGGTCGTTGCCGAAATAGTACAGCCCAAGCGGCCGGTCGTTGGCGTTGATGTGGTCGATCGCCTCTTCGGTCCGGGAATAGGTTTTCACCGGCAGCACCGGACCGAAGATCTCCTCCTGCATGGCGCGCATGTCATCGGTGACCTTGCGCAGGATTGTGAGCGGCATCTTGCGCGCGTTGCTGTTGGCAAAGTCCTCGTCGGCAGGGTTGACGACGACTACCTCCGCTCCCTTGTCGCGGGCGTCTTCCACCAGGTCCTGCAGACGCTGATGATGCCGGTCGGTGACGATGCTCGCATAATCATCATTGGCGAGCACCGTCGGGTAAAGCGTGCGGGCACCAAGCTCGACGGCGGCGACCATCGCGTCCTCCTGGCTCTCGTGCACCAGCAGATAGTCGGGTGCCAGGCAGATCTGCCCCGCGTTCATCATCTTGCCCAGCGCGATGCGCTCGCCCGCCTTGGCAAGGTCGGCGGAACGGCCGACGACGACCGGCGACTTGCCGCCGAGTTCCAGCGTCACGGGGACGAGATTGCGGGCGGCTGCCTCCATCACCTTGCGTCCGGTCTGGGTCGAGCCGGTGAACACCAGATGGTCGAACGGCAGTTCCGAGAACGCCTGCGCGACGTCTGGGCCGCCGGTGATGACCGCCACTTCCTCCTCGGCAAAGGTGCGCTCGACAAGCTGCCTGAGCAGTTCGGATGTCCGCTCGGTGAACTCCGACGGCTTGAGCATCGCCCGGTTGCCCGCGGCAAGAACCTGCATGAGCGGACCGAAGGACAGGTTCACCGGAAAGTTCCAGGGGCTCAGAATGCCCACCACCCCCTTGGGTTCGTAGCGCACCTCGGCACGGGCACCGAGAAGCGGCAGGGGGAAGTCGAGGCTGCGCCGGCTCGGCTTGGCCCAGCCCTCCAGATGCTTCAGACAATACTTGCCGAACCGCACCGTGCCGGCGATGTCCGTCATCATGGACTGACGCTGCGACCGGCTGCCGAAGTCCTCGGCCATGGCCGCGCAGAGCGCCTCGGCATGGTCCTTCAGCAGCCGCACGGCCCGCTCGATGCGGTTGCGCCGCACGGCGAGCCGTTCGGGGCGCGAGGCCACGAAAGCGCCGCGCTGCCGCTCAAGCACATGCTGCATTCTCGCCGCCTCTCCGCTCATCCGCTGCACCTCCGCATTGTCAACATCTGCCGGGGACATTAGCTACCCGCCACTGATTTACCAGCCTCCGCTGCCACCGAAAGGTTCCCGTTCATGCCGTCCTTCAGTCCGTCCGATCCTGTGGTTCTCCTGTCCTATGCGCGCACGCCGATGGGCGGGATGCAGGGCGTGCTGGCCGATGCGTCCGCCACGGATCTCGGCGCAACCGCCGTGCGCGCGGCCGTGGACCGGGCGGGCGTGGCCGGAGACACGATCGACCGGATCTACATGGGCTGCGTCCTGCCGGCCGGCCTGGGACAGGCGCCGGCAAGGCAGGCGGCGATCAAGGCGGGGCTGCCCGTTTCCGTCCAGGCCAGCACCGTCAACAAGGTGTGCGGTTCGGGCATGCAGACCATCATCATGGGCGCCGAGGCGCTCGCCACCGGCAGCGCGGACGTCATCGTCGCCGGTGGCATGGAGAGCATGACCAACGCGCCCTACCTTCTGAAGAAGCACCGCTCCGGCGCCCGCATCGGACACGACACCGCCTATGACCACATGTTCCTCGACGGGCTGGAGGACGCCTACGAGGCCGGCCGGGCCATGGGCACATTCGCGCAGGACACGGCCAACGAGTACCAGATGAGCCGCGAGGACATGGACGCCTATGCGGTGGAGTCGCTGCGCCGTGCCAACGCGGCAATAGAAACGGGCCGCTTCGATGACGAAGTGGTGCCGGTGGTCGTCTCCGGCCGCGGCGGCGAGACGCGCGTCACCACCGACGAGCAGCCGGGCCGCGGAAAGCCCGACAAGATCCCGTCGCTGAAGCCGGCCTTCGCCAAGGACGGCACGATCACCGCCGCCACCTCCTCGTCGATTTCCGACGGCGCGGCAGCCGTCGTTCTCACCCGCGAGAGCGTCGCCCGTGCCAGGGGGCTGGCGCCGGTTGCCCGCATCGTGGCCACGGCCGCGCATGCACAGGAGCCAGCCCGCTTCACCACGGCGCCCATCGGGGCGATCCGCAAGGTGCTGGACCGCGCCGGGTGGCAGGTGGCCGATGTCGATCTGTGGGAAATCAATGAAGCGTTCGCCTGCGTCGCGATGTTCGCCATGCGCGACCTGTCGATCCCGCACGACCGGCTGAACGTGAATGGCGGCGGGACCGCGCTCGGTCACCCGATCGGCGCGAGCGGAACCCGCATCGTCGTCACTCTGCTCAACGCCCTGAAACAGCAGAACAAGCGCCGCGGCGTGGCCAGCCTGTGCATCGGCGGCGGCGAGGCAACGGCCCTCGCCATCGAGATCTGCTGACAGGCGGAAAAGAACGCGCCCTTCAGGAACATCGCACCGCGCGGGGCGCTTGGAAGCTTTATTCGTGGAGATTCCGAGATGAAGCGAACCGCGCTCGCCTGCATGACTCTGGCTCTTGCGGCCTGTGGGCAGAACAACCGCACGGCACAGGAGCAGCAGGCGCAACCGACCACACCGGCCACCGGCGCGATGGCGCCCGCTGCTCCGTCCGCCAGCGCCGGCGTGTACGAGGTGACAACCACGGACAACCAGCGCCTGACCAAGCGCCTGAACGCTGACGGTTCGTATCTAATCTCGCGCGACGGCACGCAGACCGAGAGTGGCCGCTGGCGGGAGTCGGGACAGCAATTGTGCCTCACTCCGCAGGGCGGAAGCGAAACCTGCTACACCGGTTCGCAGCCGGACGCGTCAGGCGCGTTCGTGATGCAGGGCAGCGGCGGGGCGCTGAACGGGGCGAGCGTGCGGCGAACCGCAGGCTAGCATTGTCGGAGCCGCTGCGGATCCGCGCGCCCATGGCGCGCGGCCCTGCGCGCTGAAGTCAGATGCCCCAGAGGTGATTGGCAGGAGCCCAGCCGCGGCGCTTGCCGATCGCGATGCGGCACCAGCCCTCCGCGCAGGTTTCGAGCCGCGCGATGACGTCGCGTTCGAGCCGCCACAGCAGACGGGCACCCGCGTCCGGCTCTTCGCGCATCGGCGTCAGGCCAGGCTGCACGACCATCACGGTACGCTCCTCCGTCAGCAGCCGCGCCGCCACCCAGCCGCGCGCGCCGTCCTTGTCCTCGACGAGGCGCCACCCCTCGCGCACGCGCACGACCCGCAGTGGCACGCCGACGCGCTTGTAGATCCAGGCGATCCGGAACTCCGGACTGGGCCCCACGCGCATGTTCACTTCGTTCACCCGGGTCGAGGCCCAGTAGGGAACCGTTCTCTGCTGCGCCTCGAGCCGTTCAGGAAAGGCGAACGCCGCGAGGAGGAGAAGCACACAAGCAAGTGACCGCATGCGCGAGCAGTAAGACGGTTGGCGCGTGCCTCGCAAGAGAGGTTCAGCAAGGCGCACAGGCAGCGGAGCGTCCCCCTGGCCCTGCGGCGGCGGCGCCTATGCAGCCGCGTCCTGCAGCCCTTCGTCGACGTCGGCGCTCTCATCCCGGGCAGCGCCGGCCTCCAGCCGCACCTCGTCGGCAGCAAGCCGGGCCGCATCGTCTTCGGTGATTCCGAAGCGGGCGGCGACATCCGGCGCGAAGCGCAGCAAGTCCGGCCTCAGGCGCAGCAGGCTGATGTCCTTTGCCTTGCCTTCCAGCATGACGTCGAAGATCAACCCTTGAGCCATCCGCATGAAGGTGGCGAACTCGAACGGATTGGTGAAGTCGGAATGGCCGGTCCAGACCGGCGCCCTCAGCACCGTCTTGATACGCGCGCCTGCCTTGACGGGTGTTTTCAGCATCTCGCCCTTCGGGGCTGAAGGCGTTCCGCTTCTCGCCGCGTCCCGCTGCCTGGCGGTGAGTTTCACCTTGACCTCGCGCAGTTCCGTACGCGGGGAGGAAAAGTGGATCTTCGGGCGGCATCCGTCCGGCCACGTGGCGAGGAACCGCTCAAGCGTGCTCCGCATGTCCACCCGCTCGGGGTTGAGGCACCAGAAATGCTGGTAATCGAACACCAGCCGCACACCCGTGCGCTCGTGGATCCACAGAACGTCCGCGGCAGAAAAGCGGATGTCGTCATTCTCCAGCACCAGGCGCCGACGAACATGTTCGGGACACCTCTCGAACCCGGAAATCCACCGCGCCCGGCTGGCTTCGTGATCGCCGTAAACGCCGCCCACGTGCGTGACGAGCACCGCCTCGTCATCAAGCTCCATGCGGTCGAGCATGTCCGCCTGGCTCGACAGATCCCAGATGCTCTTGGCGGTCAACGCGTCGTCGGGCGAATTCAGCAGCACATACTGCGAAGGGTGGAAGGACAGACGGATGCCAAGCTCCCTCGCCCTGCGTCCGAATGCCCTCAGCTCCGCGTCGCTGTCCGCCACCTGATTGTGGAACTGCGGAAGTTCCGGATGGGTGGCGTACGGCGCGATGTCCGAGGAAAGCCGGTACATGCGGATGTCCTCTTCATCGAGATAGTCGAGAACGGGGTGAAGCAGATCGAGCGAGCATTTGAGATGCGGGTTCTTCTGCCAGCGCCGGGTGTCCTGCGTCCTGAGCCCCGCCCGCCCCATCACTTTGACCGGAAAGCCGAGCCGCAGGGGCTGCCGCTGATCACTCATGCCCGCTCCCCGCCTCCCCGTTTGGCAGACGCGTCCACGATCCCTGCGGCCGCTCTACGGGCAAGTGGCTGGCGGCGATGCCCGTCTGGTTTGCGTGCGGGTGTGGGCCGGTCATGGCAGGGAAATGCAGTCCGGCCGCAAAGGGTCCGCGCCGGCTGATCGCACCGCATGATGCACACGGACAGAAGGCGGACGACGCATCCGCCGTGCCCCCGCGGCGCGTCGCAGTCCCTTTCCTTAGAGACATCCCTTCGTCTGGCGCCCCTAGGCAGCCGGACAGCCGCACAGGCTGGCCGGCGGCGGCTCAGTCGCCGGTCAGGATGCGTTCCACCAGCTGCTGAACAGTCGGGGTGAAGTTGTTGGAGTAGAAGGGATCGTCACGGAACCGATAGGCGGCATGTCCGGCGAACATGAGGTTCTGTTCCACCGGTCCGCCATGGGCGATGTCCTGAAGCGTCTTCTGGATGCAGAAGCTGCGCGGATCGGCCAGCCGGCCGGTCGTGTAGTCGTCATGATCCTTCCAGGAGGAAAACTGGCAATGCGACAGACAGCCCATGCAGTCCTTCTGGTCCTGGCGGATCATGTCGCGGCTTTCCGGTGTCACATAGACGATGGTGTCGTCCGGCGTCTTGAGCGCCTCGGTGTAGCCTTGCGCAAACCAGGCCTGCGCGCGGCTGTAGTCGCGCGGCGCGACCCAGAAGTTCCTGCCGCGCACGCCGACGTCGAGCTGCATCGTGTGTTCGCCGGCAGGCACCTTGCTGTAGGGGATCTGCCGCTCCGAGCGGTGGATCAGATCGAGCAGAAACGGGTTCTTGACCGCGCTCGAATAGAAGCCTGTCGGCGAGAACTTGTGCAACAGCACGTCACCCGGGGCGATGTGGCGCAGGGCATCCTTCCAGCCTTGCGGGATCGGGCTTTCCTCGGTCAGCAGCGGACGGGTTCCGAACTGGAAGGCGATCTCGCCCAGCTCGGGATTGTCGATCCAGTCGTTCCATTCGCGCAGGAACCACACGCCACCGGCCATGACGATGGGCACAGTCTCCGCCACCCCTTCGGCCCGCATCGTTGCGCGCAGTGCCGCCACGCGGGGATAAGGATCTTCCGGCTTCAGCGGATCCTCCGCGTTGGACAGTCCGTTGTGTCCCCCCGCAAGCCAGGGATCCTCGTAGACGACCGCGGCCATGAGGTCGGGAACCTTGTGGTACGACCGCTTCCACAGGGCCCGGAATGCCCGCGCCGAGCTGACGATCGGCAGGTAGTGAACCCCGTGACGCTGCGCGATTTCCGCGAGCCGGTACGGCATGCCGGCGCCGCAGGTGACCCCGGCCACCATGCCGCGGGTGCGTTCCAGCACGCCTTCGAGCACCTCCTGCGCGCCCCCCATCTCCCACAGCACGTTGATGTTGATGGCGCCGCGCCCGCCGGCGATCTCGTGCGCGCGGCGGACCTGTTCGACGGCGCCGTCAATGGCATAGCCGATCAGCTGCCGATGCCGCTCGAGGCGGGTCATGGCATCATAGACCTGCGGCACGATCCGGCCTTCGGCATCATAGCTGTCGGCGTTGACGGCACTGATGGTGCCGATGCCGCCCGCCGCAGCCCACGCTCCGGAAGATGCGTGGTTGGTCGCGGATACGCCCTTGCCACCCTCAATCAGCGGCCACACCTCGCGGCCGCCATAAAGGATCGGCTTCAAACCCTTAAATGCCATTGTTCATACTCACTCGCTGTGCCGCAGGCTTTGCCGCCGAAGCGCGCCTCGTGTCGAGGCGGCAGGGGCGGATGGCCCGCGGTTCGGGCCGCGACGCGGCGGGGCGGAACTTGGCGAAGAAGCCCGCCAGTTTCGGCTTGTCGCTGAACTGCACGAGTTCGAACCCCACGGCGCGGAACTCGCATTGAAGAAGCAGCGGATCGATGCCGTGCTCGTCGGTCGGCCGGTCAGTGTCGACCACGATCACCTCGCCGCCCGGCTTGAGCGCGCCCCACAACCTCCACAGGAAGGCATAGGGTTCAGCGACTTCGTGGTACATGTGGACGAGAAAGATGCGGTCGAAACTCCCCGGGGGCAGGCGCGGATCGTCCGGAGCGCCAAGCTTGATCGAGACGTTGTCGAGCCGCTCCCGGCTGACCCGCTCACCAAGCCTGCGCAGGGCGTCGGCGTCGATGTCCTGCGCCAGAACCCGGCCTTCCGGTCCCACGCGTTCGGCTAGACGGACCGTGTAGTAGCCTTCGCCCGCGCCGATGTCGGCGACGGTCATGCCGGGGCGGATGTTGGCAAGGTCCATCACCACCTGCGCCTCGTTCACGCTGTCGCGGGCCGTTTCCGTCGAAAAGCGGTTGGCGCCGAGATTCGATACCGGCCGGTCAGCCCGCGGGAACTCGCGCGCCGTCTCGGGACGGTCACTCGCCCGCCCGTCGCATGCCGCCAGGGTCGACGATGCGGCCGCCAAAGCCAGCAGGAACACCGTCCGGATCATTCAACGTCTTCAACCTGCGCCTTGTCCCCGGTGACCCGCTGCGCGAGCGCCGCCGAGATGAACGGCTCGAGCGCGCCGTCGAGCACCGCGTCGGGCGCGGTGGAGGTGACGCCGGTCCGCAGATCCTTGACCATTTGGTAGGGTTGCAGGACATAGGAGCGGATCTGGCGGCCCCAGCCGATCTCGCTTTTCTCCTGGTACTCGCCGGACGCCGCCTCCTCGCGGGCGGCCATTTCACGCTCGTAGAGCCGCGCCTTGAGCATGCCCATGGCGGTGGCGCGGTTCTTGTGCTGGCTCCGGTCGTTCTGGCTGGCGACGACGATCCCGGTGGGCACGTGGGTGATCCGCACTGCGCTGTCGGTGGTGTTGACGTGCTGCCCTCCGGCGCCGGACGCGCGGTAGGTGTCGATCTTCAGGTCGGCCGGGTTGATCTCGATCTCGATGCTGTCGTCGATCACCGGATACACCCAGACAGAGCTGAACGACGTGTGGCGGCGGGCGGCACTGTCGTACGGGCTGATCCGCACCAGCCGGTGCACCCCGCTCTCGGTCTTGGCGTATCCATAGGCGTTCTCTCCCTTGAGGAGCAGGGTCGCCGACTTGATGCCGGCCTGTTCGCCCGCCTGGTATTCCACCGTCTCGACCTTGAAGCCGCGCCGCTCGGCCCAGCGCACATACATGCGCATCAGCATTTCGGCCCAGTCCTGGCTTTCCGTGCCGCCGGCACCGGCATGAATTTCCAGATAGCTGTCGTTCGCGTCCGCCTCTCCCGACAACAGCGCCTGCACCTTGTCGGCGTCGGCCCGGTCGGCGAGCTGCGCCAGCGTGGCGAGCCCCTCGCTCACGGCCGCATCATCCCCCTCGGCCTCGCCCATCTCGATGTACTCGACCGCGTCGGCCTGCTCGGCCTCGATCTGCCGGACCGTGGCGACGGCGGTCTGCAGCCGCTTGTGTTCCTGCGTCAGCGCCTGCGCCTGCCGCGGGTCGTTCCAGAGGTCGGGATCCTGCACCCGCGCATCGAGTTCGTCGAGGCGCCGCAGCGCCTGCTCCCAATCGAGCGATCGGCGCACGAGCGCCAGCGCCGCCTCGATCCGCTCAACATGTGCCTGGCCCTCGGCCCGCATCGGTCTTCAACTCCGTCCGTTTCGGCAACGCGCCTATCCGAGCACGGCAAGAGTGGCAATGTCGCAGAACAGCCGCGCATCCGATCCCCGGTGACAGGGAGGAGCCTGTTCAGTACAGGCCGCCCTGCTCCTGCACGAAGTCTTCGGTGTCCGCCGTCTCACGTCCGGCGGGGACGCGCGGCGCGGCCGCCGAGCCGCCGGAATGCGCGAGGCGGATCAGCGAGAGAAGCTCCTCCCGCCGGGCGGCAACCTGGCTCTGCCGTGTAGCGACCGGCGGTTCGGTATCCGGCTTGAATGCTTCCCAGATCACCGCCGCCTGCGGCTCGTCCGTCGGCCAGGCATCGAACACCCGTCTCCCCGACCGGCGGTCAATCCGCACCATCTGCACGCCGGGCGGCGCGACGATGGGCTCGCGCGTCCAGTGGTCGCGCGTCTTCTGCACGAACTCCTTGAAGATGGGCGCGGCAACGCGGCCGCCCTGCACCCAGCCACCCATGTTCCGCGGCTGATCGAAACCGAGATACACCCCGGCGACGATGTCCTTGTTGCCGCCCACGAACCAGACGTTGGTCGGGCCGTTGGTGGTGCCGGTCTTGCCGAACAGCGGGAGGTCGAGGTCGCGCAGCACCGTCGCCGTGCCGCGTTCGATGACGCCTTCGAGCATGTGCACGACCTGATAGGCCGTGCGCGCGTCAAGCACCTGCCGTCCGCGCAGGCCGAAGCGCGGCATCGGCTTTCCGTCCCACTGCGCCATGTTGCAGCCCCGGCACTCGCGTGAGTCGCTGCGCCAGATCACCTTGCCGTTGCGGTCCTGCACGAAATCGATGACGGTCGGCGGGTTCAGCCGCCCGTGGTTCACCAGCGCCGCATAGGCGTTCACCATCCGCAGCACGGTGGTGTCCCCGGCGCCAAGCGCGAAGGCCGGATAGGGCTGGTAGTCGCCGATGCCGAGATTGCGGATCGTGCCCACCACGTTCTGCATGCCGGCGTCGTTGGCGATGTGGACGGTCATGAGGTTGCGGGACTGTTCCAGGCCCCAGCGCATGGTGTGCACGCCGCCGCCCTCGCCGCCGAAGTTGCGGAAGCATTTCTCGCCAAGCCCCGCGCCCTGATAGAAGCAGAACGTCTGGTCCGGGACTTCGGAAGCAGGCGTGAAGCCGTGATCGAGGCCGGTCGCGTAGACGAACGGCTTGATGGTGGAGCCAGGCTGCCGCGCCGCCTGGGTGGCCCGGTTGAAATCGCCAAGTCGGCTGTCGAAGCCGCCCTGCATGGCCAGAACACGACCATAGTATGGCTGCTCGGCGAGGAAGCCGCCCGACACCTCCGGCACACCCTGCAGGCGGAAGCCCGCTCCTTGCGGCGACACGACCACCACGTCGCCAGCGCGCACCGCGGCCTGTCCGGCAGCAAGCGCGCCGGTGCGGCCGTTGGCGAAGGCGATGGCCGGCGTCGGTCCCGCCTGGGTGACGACGGCGACACGCCAGTCGCGGTAGCTGATGCCAAGATTGGCCGAGGCGAGCTGCGCGACGAGATCGCCATTGGCCGGATCGAGCGTCGACACCGGTCCGGCATAGCCGCGCCCGCCGTGATAGCGCAGGAGACCGGCCCGCAGAGCGTCGCGGGCCGCGTCCTGAAGTTCGGTGTCGAGCGAGGTGCGCACCCAGAGACCGCCGGCATAGACAGAGTTCGGCCCGTCCTCCGCGACCTCGCCGAACCGTCCTATCAGTTCCCGCCGCACCTCCTCGAAGAAATAGCCGGCATCGGCCGATCGTTCGCGCGGCCGCTCCTGGATGAGGCCCAGCGGGCGCGCCTGAGCCGCCCGCGCCTCGGCCTCGGTGACGAATCCGTTGCTGGCCATGAGGCCGAGTACGGCGTTGCGGCGCGCGAGCGCGCGGTCGGAATACCGCTCGCGGCTGTAGGTTTCCGGCGCCTTGGGCAGGATGGCGAGGAAGGCCATCTGCGGCAGATCAAGCTCGTCGACGTCCTTGTCGAAATAGGCGCGCGCTGCCGCCTGGACACCGAAGGCGCGGCGGCCCAGAGCGATCTCGTTGAGATAAAGTTCGAGGATCTGCTCCTTCGTCAGCACGCTTTCGATGCGTCGGGCGAGGATCATCTCCTTCAGCTTGCGGGTGACGCTGTACTCGTTCGACAGCAGAATGTTCTTGGCCACCTGCTGCGTGATCGTCGAACCGCCGACCGCCCGTTCGCCCGAGCCGAGTTTGCTGGTGTAGTCGATCACGGCTTTCGTGAGCCCGGCCAGGTCGATGCCGCCATGCGAAAAGAATGTCCGGTCTTCGGCGGCAAGGAACGCCTCGATCAGCTCTGGCGGCAGATCGTCATAGCGCAGCTGCACCCGCCGCTCGCGTTCGAAGCGGTGCACGATCTCGCCGTCGATGCCCCGCACGACCGTCGGCAGCGCCGGCTGATAGCTCAGCAGCATGCGCGCATCGGGCAGATCGCGCGCAAGCACGGCCCAGCCGACCGAGAAGAGGAGGAACGCCGAGGCAAGCAGCACCGTCGCCCACCGGAACGGGCGGCTGTTCCGCCAGCGGGCGGCGATCCAGCCCGCTGCGGCTGTGAACGAGGCCTGGGTGGTGCGCAGCGCGGAGCTCATCGGACGGGTCATGTTCATGGGATCCGCGCTGCCTTAGCATGAGGTCTCTTGCCGCTGCCAGAACGAAACGCAGGCTGGACCCCGGTGCGGCTTCAGCTCCGGTCGCGCCGGGCGAGATAGGCGCGGATGGCCGACGCCGTGACCCTGGCGATCTGCGCCTGTCCTTCGGGTGAATGGAGACGCGCCGCTTCTCCCGCATTGGTGATGAAGCCCACCTCGAACAGGGCGGAGGGGACATCCGGGGCTGCCAGCACGATGAGGGCTGCCGACCGGGTCGGAGGCTGCCGGAAGGTCAGTTCCCCTGCACTCTCGCGCACGAGCAGGCGCTTGAATTCGGCGGCATCGGCGCGCGTGCCGCGACGGGTCAGGTCGGCAAGGATGTCCTGAACGGCCGGAGCCGCATCCCCGGCGCCGTTGTCCCCCGGCAGGCCCGAATTGTTCTCCCGCTCCCCGAAACGGGCCGCTTCGCTGCTCGAGGCGCGCGGAGCGAAGGTGTAGACGCTGGCACCCAGAGCGTTGGCTTCCGCTCCGCCGGAGTCGGCGTGAAGGGACAGGAACAGGTCGGCGCCCAGCCGCCGCGCCAGCGCCGGCCGCTCCCTCAGGGAGATGAACCGGTCGTCCGTCCGTGTGAGAGCGACGCGGATGCCGCCCCGCGCGACGAGTTCGTCGCGCAGCGCGAGGGCGATCGCCAGCACCGCATCCTTTTCGCTGCGCCCGTCGGGAGCCGAGGCGCCGGGGTCGAACCCTCCGTGACCCGGATCGATGACGACCAGCGGCAGCGAGGGGTCAGGAGGTCCAAAGACGGTCGTCGTCTCTGCCGACAGGCCGCGCTGAAGCAGAACCCGCTGCACCGGCGCCCCCTGCCCCGCGCCGGCCATGGTGAACACCGCCACCACAGCCAGCAGGGCGGCCAGTCCCGCAGCAAGCCACCAGCGCCCGCGCGCGCTTCCGGTTTGCGACCCTCGCATCCTGCTGCCGGGGTGGCCCGCGTCCATGCAAAAAGCAATATAGTTGCTGTTGCGCCGCAGGGGTGCTAGCCTGCCGATGCCGGCATGAACCGCCTTCGGGTCACGGTGCCGCCGGCCGGAGTGTGGGCGGGCGTCCCTTGTCGACGCTTTCTTCGCAGGCTCCGATTGCTAGCAGGTTGATGCACACCGATGATGATTTCCTTCATGGCTGAACGCAGGGACGCGCGTGCCGCTGCCCTGCCTTCGCCTGCGGCGCCCGACGGATCGCGGCGCCGGTCATCGCGTGCAGACACATCCGGCCGGACGCTCCGCGCTCCGCTCAAGGCGCCGCGGCGGCCACGCTTCACACGTTCCGTCGCTGTGCGACCGGAACCCTTCACAACACGACGCGAACCCGCGCGCGCCCCGGCGCCGCGCCTTCGCGGATGGAGACACGCACATGACCAAGCGCATGCTGATCGATGCGCGCCACGCCGAAGAAACTCGGGTGGCCGTTCTTGACGGACAGCGGATCGAGGAATTTGATTTCGAATCTGCCGAACACAAGCAGATCAAGGGCAACATCTATCTCGCCAAGGTAACCCGCGTCGAGCCGAGCCTGCAGGCGGCATTCGTCGACTTCGGCGGCAACCGGCACGGCTTCCTCGCCTTCAGCGAGATCCACCCGGACTATTACCAGATCCCCCACGCGGACAGGATTGCCCTGCTCGAAGAGGAGGCGCGCGCCGCCGAGGAGGAAGAGCGGCTGCGGGCCGAGGACGAGGAACGCGGCAACCTGCCCGGCGAGGAGTATGACGCCGCCGACGACACCGGCGAGCAGCTGGTGGAGGAATTCGCGGAAGACGGCGTCGAGGAGGTCGACACCTCCGACAAGGACGACGTGGCCACCATCGAGGAAGGCGTCATTGCCGGCGATCGCGCGGCCACGGGTGACGAGGAGGCGGAAGAGAACGGCGAGGAGGGCGAGAACCGCCGCGGGCGCGGACGCAACCGCAAGGCGCAGCCTAAGGCGATCGACGAGGCCCGGGAGCGGCGCCTTGCCCTGCGCCGCCGCTACCGCATCCAGGATGTCATCCAGCGGCGCCAGGTGCTCCTCGTCCAGGTGGTGAAGGAGGAGCGCGGCAACAAGGGCGCCGCCCTCACCACCTATCTCAGCCTTGCCGGACGTTACACGGTGCTCATGCCCAATTCGGCGCATGGTGGCGGCATCAGCCGCAAGATCAGCTCGGCCGGCGACCGCAAGCGTCTCAAGCAGATCGTCGCGGATCTGGAACTGCCCCGGTCCATGGGGCTGATCGTGCGGACGGCGGGCCTGTCGCGAACCAAGCCCGAGATCAAGCGCGACTTCGACTACCTCGCCCGCCTCTGGGACGAGGTGCGGGAAAAAACGCTCAAGTCAACGGCGCCGACGCTGATCCACTCGGACAGCGACCTCATCAAGCGCGCCATCCGCGACCTGTACCATCGCGACATCGAAGAGGTTGTCGTCGAAGGCGCGGAAGGGTTCCGTTCGGCGCGCCAGTTCATGAAGCTGCTCATGCCGAGCCACGCGCGGCGGGTGAAGCCCTACACTGATCCCGTTCCGCTGTTCCAGCGGCACGGAGCCGAGGACCAGCTGCGGGCGATGTACGAGCCGGTGGTGCAGCTGAAATCGGGCGGATATCTCGTCATCAATCCGACCGAGGCGCTGGTGTCGATCGACATCAACTCCGGCCGCTCGACCCGCGAACACGGGATCGAACAGACCGCCGTCGCGACCAATCTCGAGGCGGCGGAGGAAATCGCCCGCCAGCTGCGGCTGCGCGACATGGCGGGCCTTGTGGTGATCGACTTCATCGACATGGAGCGGTCCGGAAATGTGCGCAAGGTCGAGCGGGCGCTGAAGGAAGCGCTCAAGAACGATCGCGCGCGCATCCAGATCGGCCGCATCTCGAGCTTCGGCCTGCTGGAGATGAGCCGCCAGCGGCTGCGCACCGGGGTGCTGGAAGCGACCACGCGCGAGTGTCCGCACTGCGACGGCACGGGACTGGTGAGAACCGCCTCCTCTGCTGGTCTGACCGGGCTGCGGCTGCTGGAGGAAGAAGCGGCACGCGGCCGGGGCAGCCAGATCGTGCTGTCGGCCAGCACGGAGGCTGCCATCTATCTGCTCAACAGCAAGCGCGCCGATCTTCAGGAAATCGAGCAGCGTTACGGCGTCACGGTCGAAGTTCTGCCCGAAGGCGAGAACGAGGGCGCGAAGATGAGCGTCGCGAGCAAGGGGCCGAAGCCGTCGCGGCCGCCGCAGCCGCTGGCCGCACCGACGGTCGATCTCGACGACATCGACCTTGATGCGGACGACGAAGACGACACGTCCGCTTCGCAGGACGAAGCGAGCGGGGCCGGGGCAAGCAGCAGCGAGGACGAACGCCGTCCGCGCAAGCGCCGGCGGCGCGGCGGCCGCAACCGCAACCGGGCACGGCACGACGAGGCGGACGCGAACGGCGCCGATAACGGCATGACGGCACTTACGGGTGAGGCATCTTCTGACCGGAGCGCGGATGAGGAAGGCGACGCGGCCGAGACTGCTGCCGCGGCGCAGCCCGGCGACGGCATGAACGGTGAAGGCGAGGCGCGGCCAGCGCGCCGGCGGCGGCGCGGCGGGCGCGGACGGCGCGGCCGCGACGGCGAGGCGTCCGGCCTCTCCGCCGACGGGCGCGATGAGGATGGCGATGGCAGCGCAGGTTCGGAGTCCGACCTCGCGGACGCCGCGCCCGCCCTTGCCGAGGCTCTCCCTGCTCTCGACGAGAGCCTTGCCGTGGTGGCCGGACCCGAAGATGTGCCCCACGCCGCCGAAGCCGCCGCGGCCGAACCCGCGACGGACACCGGCTCTGCGGGTGAAGGCGCCGCAGCTCCGGAGCCGCGCAAGCCGCGGCGCCGCGTGCGCCGTGCCGGCACGAAGCTCCGCGAGGATCGAGGCGACGATGCGGCCTTGCCGGCATCGCCGATGACGGCCGGCGACGAAGCAGACTCGTCGGCGGCGGCGCTGCTCTCCCCGGAGGCGGACGACGCGCCGTCGGCCGCCGAACAGACAATGGAGGATCCGGCAAACAGCAGCGATCGTCCGGCAGGTGCCGGCGACATCGCCGGCGCCGTCGCCAACGACGTGGAGCCGGTCGCATCGCCGCCGGCGCGCCGGGGATGGTGGCAGCGCACCTTCGGTGACTGACCCGGCGGTGCGCGGTGCGGCGGTGTCCGGCGCTGCCGGCGGTCCGACCACCTTCGTGGTGCTGGCCGGCCAGCGCGCCGGTGTCGTCAATCCCCTGGCGGCTCGGGCCGGTGTGTCTCACAAGTGCCTCGTGCCGATCTGCGGCAAGGCGCTTGTCTGGTGGGTGGTCGAGGCGCTGCTGGATGCCGACGCCGAGGCAGAGATCAGGCTGGTGCTGGAGGAGGACGGCATTGCTCAGGTGTCCGCGCAGCTGCCGCGGCTGGGCGCGTCCGCAGCCCGCGTCCGGTTCGTGCCCGGAGCCACCAGTCTCCTCGACAGCGTTCTCGCGGCGACTGCCGATCTGGCCGGGCCGGTGATCGTGACGACTGCCGACAACGTGCTGCTGACACCGGAGGCGGTGGCGCAGGTCCACGGCGCACTGGCGCACGGCGAGGCCGTTTTCGCGCTTGCCCGCCGGGAGGCGGTCCTCGCCGCCCATCCCGACGGACAGCGCAACTTCTACCGCTTCCGTGATGGCGAGTATGCCAACTGCAACATCTACGGACTGGCCGGCCCGCATGCGTTGCGCGCGGCAGAGGCGTTCCGCGGCGGCGGGCAGTTCATGAAGAGCCGCAAGCGGATGGTCGATGCCTTCGGCCTGCTGAACATCGCCCTGCTCGCACTCGGACTGCTGGACCTGAAGAGCGCGGCGCGGCGCCTCAGCCGCCGCTTCGGGGTAACGATCACGCCAACCGTCTTCCGCGACGGGGCGCTGGCGATCGACGTCGACAACGAACGGACCTTTGCCGTGTGCGAAGAGCTGCTCGCCCGGCGCATCCGCGCCACCTGATCCGCGCGATTGCGGTCCATGGCAGGCGGCTACACCCCACTCTACTTCGCCAAGAAGGCGTTCAGCCTCTATCCCGGCATTCTCGCGCCACGCTCGGCACGCTTCCTTGAAGAGCACTACGCGACGCGCCGCCGTCGCCGTTCCGTCACCCGGACGGTCCTCGACGCGGCGATCGGCTGCGCCTTCCTGCTCTGGGTGCCGCTGCGCGCCGCGGCCGTGGCCCGCCGCCACCGGCTCGGGCGCGGCTGGGCGCGCGAGGCGACGCGCATCGCCTGGCAGCGTTTTGCCGATCCCAACGATCTGGCGCTGTTCCGCATCACCCGTGCCGAGGAGCTGGACCTGTTCCTGCGCCGCTTCGAGGATGCCGGGATCAACAAGATGCTCAACCCGCTTGGCTGGAGCGACGCCTGTGCTCTCGCCGACAAGCTGCGCTTCCACGACCGCGCGAATGGCGCTGGTCTGCCGACGGCCATGCTGATTGCGCGAGCCGACAACGGGCATGCGATCGTGATGGAAGAGCCGGCGGGCCGCGACCTGATCCTGAAACCCGCCAGGGGCGAAGGTGGCGGCGGGGTGATCCCGCTGGAACGCGTTGCCTCTGCCGCAGAGCTGCATGCGCGGCTGGCCGGACTGCCAAGCCTGCGCAGGGGCCGCTGGCTGGTCGAAGAACGCGTGCGGCCGGACCCGGACCTTCGCGACATTGCACTGACTGCCCTGCCGACCGTCAGGATGGTGACGATCCTCGATGAACAGGGCGCCGCCGAACTGGTCAGCGCAACCTTCCGCTGCGCCAGCGATCCGGCGGCGGTCGTCGACAACATGAAGGCCGGCGGACTGATGGCACCGGTGGAGCTTGCCACCGGGGTCCTGGGCCTTGCATGCACCGGCTACGGAGGAGGCGATCACCGGACTCATCCCGTGACCGGCGGCGCCATCGAAGGACGCGTGCTCCCGCACTGGAACGCGGCGACGGCCCTCGTGAAGAAGGCACACGACCGGGCCTTCGGCGACTACGTTATCGTGGGCTGGGACGTCGCGCTGACGCCGGACGGTCCGCTGCTGATCGAGGGAAACGGAAAACCCGGCGTGCTGATGCCCCAGCGCGCCGCGCGGCGCGGCATCGGCGCTGGACGCTATGGCGAACTGCTGCGTCACCATCTACTGCGCCGTGCGAACGCAGGCGCGCCGCATCGGCGCGCCGCCAGCACAAGGTGATGCCATGCGGCTTCTCAAGATCCTGCCGGAGGACAAGCGGCGCCTCAAGGTCATGTTCCTCGCCAAGCACGCGCTGGCGGACGGGACACCGGATCCTCAGGACGGCAACCATGCCGTTTATCACGTGGAGATGCGGGAGACGCTGCGCGGGATCGGGTTGCACGTCGAGGCGCGCAATGATTTCGACGCGCTGTTCACCCCGACAGGGGCGGATTTCGTCGTCACCCTGCTGAACCGGGCCGGTTTCCTGAACAGCGAGATGCTGGCACCGCTGCTGCTGACGCGGGAGGGAACGCCCTTCCTCGGCGCCTCGCCCATCATCCGCGGCCTCGGCGATGACAAGCACCTGATGAAGACCGTCGCCCGTCAGCGCGGTGTGGCGGTGACCGAGTGGAATGTGCACCGGCGCGGCGCGCTTAGCCCGCCGGCGGAGCCGCATTTCGCGTGGGAGCGGCTGGTGGTGAAGCCCAACGCCAGTTCCGCCTCGTGGGGCGTCGGCATCTTCGACCAGTGGGACACCGCCGCCGCCCACATCGCGGATCTGCACGCCCAAGGGCACGACGCCATCGCCGAGCCGTTCTTCGGCACCGGCGACGTCGTGCTTCCGGTGGTCGGCGGGGATGGTCCCGTGCTGTTGCCGGCGATGCGCTTCGCCATGCCGGGCGCCGGCGACAATTTCCGCTCCTACGAGGAGAAGCGGGCGCTCGTCGATGCGCCGCGCGAAAGGCTGGAGGCGATCACCGACGAGCTCCTCGTCGATCGGATGCGGGCGGACGTGATGCGCCTGCTCCCCGAACTATGGCCGTTCGACTATGGCCGCTTCGAATTCCGCCACGACGCGCAGTCGGGCACTTTGCGGTTCATGGAAGTGAACCTGTCGTGCAATCTGTGGTCGAAGAAGACGGTCTCGGGTGCCGCGCGCTTGCTGGGCGTGAGCCACGCCGAGCTGGTCGAGACGATCGTTGCCCATTCCATGCTGCGCCAGGGCGTCATCGCCGCGGTTGAGCGGGTGTGAGGGATCCGCTGCGCCGGAGCCGCTTTGTGCTTGTCCGGTGCGGCGCGGGCATTAGATAGGGCAGGAAACAGCAGGAACTGCACCAACGATGGCGACCTTCACCCTTCCCAAGAACTCGCGCATTTCGCGTCAGGGCCGCAATCATCCGGCGGTCGGCACGGGTGGACGGATCAAGACGTTCAAGATCTACCGCTACGACCCGGACAGCGGCGAAAACCCCCGCTACGACCGGTTCGCCATCAACCTGGACGAATGCGGGCCGATGGTGCTGGACGCCCTGTTCAAGATCAAGAACGAGATCGACCCGACCCTCGCCTTCCGCCGCTCCTGCCGAGAGGGCATTTGCGGTTCGTGCTCCATGAACATGAACGGGCGCAACGGGCTGGCCTGCACCACGGCGATCGCCGACCTGAAGGGCGAGATCAGGATCACGCCCCTTCCCCACATGGAAGTCGTGAAGGATCTGGTGCCCGACTTCTCCCACTTCTACGCGCAATACGCCTCGATCCGCCCGTGGCTGCAGACGGTCACGACGACGCCCAGCGGCAAGGAGCGGCTGCAAACGCCGGAGCAGCGGGAAAAGCTCGACGGGCTGTATGAATGCATCCTGTGCGCATGCTGCTCGACGGCCTGTCCGTCGTACTGGTGGAATTCGGACAAGTTCCTCGGTCCGGCCATCCTGCTGCAGGCCTATCGCTGGCTGGCCGACAGCCGGGACGAGATGACGGGCGAGCGGCTCGACCAGCTCGAGGACCCGTACCGGCTCTACCGCTGCCACACGATCATGAACTGCGCCAACGTCTGTCCCAAGGGCCTGTCCCCGGCCAAGGCCATTGCCGAGACGAAGAAGATGCTGGTCGAGCGGCAGCTTTGACAAGCGATGCGGAGCCTGGCGGTCTTCTTCGATCATCAGCCTGATCCCGACCATCCGGGCTGGCACACCTGGGATCTCAAGGACGAGACCCGCTTCAACGGCGCCGTGATGGGCAAGCTGCTGGTCCGGCGGGAAGGCGATCATTGCCGGCTGCGCATGTTTCCCGAGCGGCGGCACACCAACCTGCAGAACATGGTGCACGGGGCGGTCACGCTCGGGCTGATCGACATCGCTCTGTTCGCGGCCCTGCGGACGCTGAGCGACAACGATCCCGGGCGCGCGGTGACGCTTGAGCTGTCGAGCCAGTTCATCGGTGCCGGAAAGCCGGACGAACCGCTCGACGCCGTGACCGAGCTTCTGCGCGAAACCCGGCAGTTCGTGTTCCTGCGCGGGCAAGTCGTTCAGCGCGACCATCTCGTCGCCTCGTTTTCCGGCATGATCCGCAAGGCACAGCCCTCTTGAGCACATTGCTGGCGCGCTACGAGGCGCTGATCGCCGGAGGCGAGCTTCGCCCCGACCCTGCCCAGACGGATGCGGCACGCATCCTCCAGGACATCCAGGATCGCCTCGTCGCGCAGGTGCTGCCGCGCTGGCGCTGGCCGGCCCGGCGCCGTCGCCGGGAGCACGCCGGCGGCGCCTATCTCTGGGGCGGCGTGGGCCGCGGCAAGTCGATGCTGATGGATCTCTACCATCAGACGCTGCCGCTGGCTGGCAAGCGCCGCGTCCACTTCCACGCCTTCATGCAGGAGGTCCATGCCCTCCTGCGGCAGGAGCGTGCCAAGGCGGCGGGCGACCCGATCCCCGCGGTTGCCCGCCGCATCGCGGACGGGCTGCACAGCCTTGCCTTCGACGAGATGATCGTCACCAATTCTGCCGATGCGATGATCATGTCGCGGCTGTTCCGGGCCCTGATGGTCGAGGAGCAGGTGACGGTCGTCACCACCAGCAATCGGGCGCCCGGCGACCTCTACAAGGACGGGCTGAACCGCGAGCATTTCCTGCCGTTCATCGATCTGCTCGAGCAGCGTCTCGCGATCGTGGAACTGAACGGGCAGGTGGATTACCGCCTCGCCCGCATGGCCGGCCTGACCGTCTGGCACACGCCGCTTGGCGACGCGGCCACGCAGCGCGTGCGTGAGGCGTTCTTCCGCCTGACGGACTTCGCTCCGGAGGACGCGGCGCATGTCCCGTCAGAGGATTTGCCGGTGGGCGGTGGCCGCAGCCTGCATGTGCCGAAGAGCCTGAAGGGCGTCGCCGTCTTCAGCTTCCGCCGGTTGTGCGGGGAGCCACGCGGCGCCCCGGACTATCTCGCGGTCGCCCGCACGTTCCACACGGTCATCGTGGTGGGCATTCCGCACCTGACTCCGGACATGCGCAACGAGGCCGCACGCTTCACCGCGCTCGTTGACGCGCTCTACGAGTACCGGGTGAAGCTGTTCGCGACTGCCGCGGCGGAACCGGATGACCTCTATCCGTCCGGCGACGGCACCTTCGAGTTCGCCCGTACGGTCAGTCGGCTGCACGAGATGCGCAGCGACGCCTACCTCGCCCTCGGTCACGGAAGCGGATGACGCAACCCGTTCACACCAGCAGCTCGGCGGCCGGCCCATGGCCGAGAAACGCCGAAGGGGACGCCGTCGCGCCATAGGCTCCGGCGCAGAACACCGCCACGATGTCACCGACCTCCGCCCGCGGAAGCCACGCGGAATCCGCCAGCCGGTCGAGCGGCGTGCACAGACGGCCCACGACCGAGACGACCTCGCTCGCCGGGGTGTCGAAGCGGCTGGCGATCGCCACGGGATAGTTGCGCCGCACCACCGTGCCGAAATTGCCTGATGCGGCGAGCTGGTGATGAAGTCCGCCGTCCGTGACGAGGAAGATCTGTCCGTGGCTTGTCTTGCGGTCGACGATCCGCGCGAGATACACGCCGGCCTCCCCGACGAGATAACGGCCGAGTTCGATGGAGAACACGGTTCCGCGCAGGCGCGGCGGAACCTTGGCAAGCTCGTTCTCGAGCGCGGTGCCCAATGGTCGGAGATCGAGCGGCCGGTCGCCATGGAAATAGGGAATGCCGAACCCGCCGCCGATGGTCAGTTCCGGCACGTCCGTATCCGCTGCGTCGCCCAGAGCAGCCGCCAGGCGCAGCACGCCGGCCTGCATCGCCGCCAGCGCAGTGCCGTCGAGCGACTGGCTGCCGGTGTAGATGTGCAGCCCGCGAAATTCGGCGCCCTCCGATACGACCGTGCGGATGGCGGCGGGAACACGCTCGGCATCGATGCCGAAGGGCTTCGGCCCGCCGCCCATCTTCATCCCCGACCCGCGAAGGTCGAAGGACGGATTGACGCGGATGGCAAGCCGCGGCTGCCTCCCGAGCGTCCGCCCGCAGGCCAGGGCGCGGGCAAGCTCGCCCTCGGACTCGACATTGATGGTGACACCATTCGACACTGCCAGCGCGAGTTCGTCGTCATCCTTGCCAGGACCGGCAAAGCTGATCCGCGCCGGCGCCATGCCTGCACCAAGCGCCAGACGCAGTTCGCCTCCCGACGCGACATCAATGCCGTCCACCAGCCCGGCCATGAGCCGGAGCAGGGGCGGGAACGGGTTGGCCTTCATCGCGTAGCGCACGCGGAGCGGCGCAGGCATGGTGTCACGCAGATAAGCCACCCGTTCCCGCAGCGCTTCGGCGCTGTAGACGAACAGCGGCGTGCGTCCCGCCCGGTCGATGAGCGCGTTCACGTGCCAGCCGCCGATCGTCAACGCTCCGGCTTCGGTGCCGAAGCCCGGCGGGATCGGTCCGAGCGGTTTGGCCTGCGGGGCGTCAGCCATCCTGCACCGCCGCTGCGGCGAGGCGCCGCAGCGCGTCGCGATCATATTTTCCGTTCGCCGTGCGGGGCAGGCTGTCCGCGCGGTGGATCTGCGCCGGGTGCATGAAGCCCGGCAACTCGGCCGCCAGCCAGGCAGCCAGCTTTCGCTCGAGGTCCGCACCTACCTCCGGCGGGGGACGGATGAACAGGTGGATGGCGTCCCCGATCCGTTCATCGGCAACGCCGACGGCAACGGCCTCGCGGATCATGCCGCTGCGAACGGCGGCATCTTCGATCTCCTCCGCGCTGACCCGGTGACCGCGGCTCTTGATGAGCGAGTCCCGGCGCCCGACGAAATAGTGCAGACCGTTTTCGTCCCGGCGCATCAGATCGCCGGACCACACGGCGACACCGCCACTGCGCGACCATGGCGGCGCGGGACGGAACACCTCCCGCGTGCGCGCCGCGTCGCCCCAGTACCCTTGCGCCACGAGAGGCCCGCAATGCACCAGTTCGCCCGGCTCACCCGCGGGCGCCGGTTCTCCGTCCGCGCCCACCAGCAGCACTTCGGCATACGGCACCGCGCCGCCGACGGAACCGGGGTGCCGAGGCAGGAGGGCGGGCGGCAGATACAGCGACCGGAACGCCTCCGTCAGCCCGTACATGGCGAAGACGGCGGCGTCGGGAAAGGTGGCGGTGAGGGTCTCGACAAGGCGGGCGGATAAGGCGCCGCCGCTGTTGGTCACGCGGCGCATGCGCATACGAGCGGCCGGCGGCCAGGGCGCTTCAAGCAGCTGCGTCCACAGCGGCGGCACCGCGGCGAGCGTCGTCACCCGGTGCCGCTCGCAGGCTTTGCCGACATCCTGCGCCACAAGGTAGTCGAGCGGCACGACCCGTCCGCCGGCATACCACGTGCTGAGCAGCTGGTTCTGCCCGTAGTCGAACGACAGCGGCAGCACGGCGAGCGTCACGTCGTCCTCCGCAAGCTCCAGATAGTCCGCGACGCTGGCCGCTCCGAGCCAGAGATTGCGGTGGGACAGCATGACGCCCTTCGGCCGGCCGGTGCTGCCGCTGGTGTAGAGCAAGCACACAAGCGCGTCCGGGTCGTGATCCGAGGGGGGCAGCGGCGCGCCGGCGGCGCACGCAAGCGGCAGCACCTCATGATCGGACAGCACCGTGCAGGCGGCAGGCACATCCCCCGGCTCGAGCTGGCTTCCACGCTGTCCACCGGCGACAAGCAGACTTGTGTCGCAGTCGGCCAGCACATGCGCCACCTGAGCCCGCCGGAGCATCGGGTTCAGCGGGACGTGAACGACACCCGCGCGCGCCGCGGCCAGCGGCAGGAGGCAGGTCAGCCGCGACTTGGCCGCCCAGCTCGCCACCCGCGCGCCCTGCTCCACCCGGCCGACAAGCCAGCCGGCGAGCAGAGCCACCTCCCGCTCCATCGCGGAATAGGTCAGCGCCTCTCCACCGATCTCCAGCGCGCAGGCCTCGCCCGCGCCGCGCAGATGGACATGGTCGAGCGGGAGAACGTCTGAGACAGGCGGCGGCGTCATCGCCCGACCCGTAGCGCGCACCTGTGATGAGGTCGAGATCGTCCGGGGAGCCTCCTTGCTTCGACACCACGCGGCAGGTAAGGCGCCGCTGCCAACCGATTGACGCAAAGGCTCGATCTCACCATGCGCTCCCACAGCACCAGCACAGCGGCCGATCTGCGCGCACTGCCCGAGGATGCCGCCCTGAAGGGACGCGGGATCGATGCCCGGTTGCGGATCGTCCTGGAAGAGGCCCTGCACCTTCGGCCCGGGTCGACCGCCGACTTCGGGGAGGAGACCGAACTGTTTGGCGCGCTTCCGGAACTGGACTCCATGGCGGTCGCGACCCTGTTCACCGCCATCGAGGACACCTTCGACATCGTGGTCGACGACGAGGATGTGAGCGCCGACCTGCTCGCGACCTATGGCGCTCTGCTCCGTTTCGTCGAGGAGAAGGCGAGCAGCCGCTAGCGGGTGAACAGGCTGAACAGTTCCACATGCGTTGACCAGCGGAACTGTCCCACGGCCCGCAGCGCCGCCAGCCGGTATCCGCCCGTGGCCAGCCGCGCGGCATCGGCGGCCCAGCTTGCCGGGTTGCAGCTGACATAGGCAATCTTCGGCACCGCACTGGCGGCAAGCTGTTCGACCTGCTGCCGGGCTCCGGCGCGGGGCGGATCGAGCACGGCGAAGTCGACGCCGGCCAGCTCTGCCGCACTGACGGGCGAACGGAATAGGTCGCGGTGGCTGGCGGTGGACCCGTTCGCCGCCGCGTGAAGCGCCTCGCGACCGGCCTGCCAGGCCGCCCGATCCCCCTCGAACGCATGCACCCGGATCCCGCTGCCCGTCAGCGGCAGACCGAGTGTCCCGAGGCCGCTGAACAAATCCACGGCGCGCCGGGCGCCGCCGGCGGCTTGGCGCACGTCGTCCTGAAGAATGCGCTCGCCGTCCGTCGTCGGCTGGAGAAAGGCTCCCGGTGGCAGGGTGACACGCACGCCGGCAAGGGTCACGGAGACCGGGTGCGGCTGCCAAGCGACCTCCGCGCCCAATCCACGGTCGACGCTCAGCCGGGCAAGCGCGTGGGTGCGTGCGAAGTCGAGGAGCCCGGACCGCGCCTCGGCATGGTCGCTGACGCCACCGCTGATCAGAACGTCCACGCCGCCATCCGTTGCCGTGAGCCGGACCGAGCAGGCGCCCCTTGGCGCCGTCCTGCGCAGGAGCGCGCGCAACGGATCGAGCAGGGCGAACAGGTCGGGGCGCAGCACGTGACACTCGCGCAGGTCGACGACCGCATGCGACCGGTTCTCCTTGAACCCGAGCAAGAGGTGCCGGCCACCTTGCGCATGCACGGTGGCCACACGCCGCGAGCGCGGCGGCGACAGATGGGTCGGCAGGAGCGGCGGAACCGCGAGGCTCGCTCTCTCCGCTGCACTCTTCACGCGATCGGTGACGAAGGCCGCCAGCGCGTCCTCGTCGCAGTGCTGAAGCTGACACGCGCCGCAACGGCCGAAATGCCTGCACGGTGGGACGGCGCGGTGCGGACCGGGCAGCACCGCACCGTCGGGAGCCACGCGGTCGCCAGGCGCGGCACCGGAGACATGGCGTCCGTCTGCCGTGATGCCGTCACCGCGCGAGGCGAGCCGGACGACCAGCACGGTGACCTCTCCGGTCACGTGAACGCGCGCCAGGCGGCCGAGATGCCGTGGGCGAGTTGCGAGGCGGTGAACGCGAGACCGCACAGCCGTGCGGCCTCCCCGTGCAGCCACACCGCTTCGACAGCCGCCTCCGGCAGCGACCCGCCAGCCGCAGCCCGCCCGGCCACGATGCCGGCCAGCACGTCCCCGCTGCCGGCTGTCGCCAGCCAACTCGGCGCGGGGGGAAAGAACCGCACGCCGTCCGGTGCCGCGACGAGCGTATCCGGCCCCTTCGCCACGACGCAGCACCCCAAGGTGCCGGCAAGAGCGCGCACCCGGCACAGGCGCTCGCCGGCGGGGACGCCGAACACGTCGCACAGCGCCGCGAGCTCACCCGCATGGGGGGTCAGGACCGCACGCACGCCGAGCCGGTCGCGGTCGTCCACCCGCAGCAGCAGCAGCGCATCCGCGTCGAGCACCAGCCGGACGGTGGAAGCAAGAACGCGGTCCAGAAGCTCGCGCGCGCCGCTGTCGCGGCCCAGACCCGGCCCGGCCACGACCACCTGCGTTCGGGGGTCAAGGCCATCCTCCGCGTCCGCAATCGCGGCGGTGACGATGTGCGGCGGCACACCTTCCGGACGACTCCGCGTGAGCAGCTTGACGTAACCGGCCCCGGCACGGGCGGCGCTCTCGCAGGCGAGGATGGCCGCACCCGGCATGGCGCCACCCAGCACGGCCACCAGCCCGCGCGTGTATTTGTGCGCCTCGGCGGGTGGTGCGGCGAGCCGCGGCCGCGGCGCCACCCGATCAGGTGATGCGGCCTGGAGCCCGATCGGGATCAACCGCGTCATGCCCATCCGCGCCCGCGCCGGCATCAGCCAGTGCGCGGGCTTCCACGCGCCGAGCGCCAGCGTGTGCGTGGCACCCGGCAGGCCGTCGAGCAGCACGGCACCGGTGTCGGCGGCGATCATGCTCGGCACGTCTATCGCCACCCGCAGCGGGTGACGGGCATAAAGCGTCATCAGCTCGGCTCTGGCCTCGCCCTCCGGCGGTCGGGCAAGTCCCGTTCCGAAAAGCGCGTCGATCAGCAGCGGAGCGGTCGCTTCGGCCGCGCCGACGACCGAACCGTTGAAGAGATGCCGCGCCCGCACGGCCAGCGCGTCCCGCGGCGGGATCGGACTGACGACCTCCACCGCAACACCGCGCCGGCGCAGCCTTTCGGCGACGAGATAGCCATCGCCTCCGTTGCGACCAGGGCCGCACAGCACCGTCACCCCCCGTCCTGCCGCGAGGCGCCAGATCCACTCGGTGCAGCCTTCCGCCGCCCTCTGCATCAGCGACCATTCATCGATCCCCGACGAGACCAGCGCCGCTTCGGCCGCGCGGACCGCATCGGCCGTGAGTACGGCTGCTTCCGTTTGGTCTGCATCGGACAGGGGGGCTGTCACCGGAGCTGTCCTGCAAGCTGCCACCAGCCGGGGTGCAGGCGCGTCAGACGCTCGTGCGCGGCGTCGCGGGCGGCAGGGCTGCGATAGAGCGCAAAGCAGGTCGCTCCCGAGCCGCTCATCCGCACCAGCCACGGGTCCGTGCCCTCCAGCGCTGCACGCACGTCGGCAATGGCGGGACACAGACCCGTGGCCGGATTTTCCAGATCATTGCGTCCGCCCCGCGCGACCGTCTCCATGTCGCCAGCCGGCAACGGCCCCCGGTCCTGCCCGTCCCAGGCGGCAAAAACGCTGGCCGTTGGCAGTGGCAGCCGCGGATTGACCAGCAGCACGGGCGTGCCGGCCATCGTGTTCCTCACGGGCTGAAGGACGTCGCCGATCCCTGTGGCCAGACAGGGCTCGCTTCGCACGCATGCCGGCACGTCCGCGCCAAGTCCGACCGCGCGGCGATGCCAGTCGCCGGGCAATCCGCCCGCGTCCTCCACGGCGCGGAAGACGGCTCCCGCATCTGCCGAGCCGCCGCCAAGGCCGGCCGCGACCGGGAGCCGCTTGTCGAGCAAGACCGAAAACCGGCCAGCCCGCGGCAAGACGCTCAGCGCGCGCGACACGATGTTGCCCGGATGCCCCGTCAGGGCACTGGCGAACTCGCCGCCGATGCGCAGCGTGTCCTCCTCCGCCGGGGTGAAGACAAGCTCGTCACCCTGATCGACGAAGGCGAACAGCGTCTCGATCTCGTGATACCCGTCGGCGCGCCGCCGCCGGATGTGCAGGGCAAGGTTTATCTTCGCGTAGGCGGTCTGCCGCATGGCCGGCGGCGCGTGGTCACATGTTGGGGTAGTTTGGACCGCCGCCGCCCTCGGGCGTGGTCCACTCGATGTTCTGGTTGGGATCCTTGATGTCGCAGGTCTTGCAATGCACGCAGTTCTGCGCGTTGATGACGAAGCGCGGATCCCCCTCTTCAACACCGACCCACTCGTACACGGCGGCGGGGCAATAACGCGTGGATGGTCCGGCATAGACCTCAAGCTCGCTCGTGCGCTGAAGCTCCGGGTCGCGCAGCTTCAGGTGACACGGCTGATCCTCCTCGTGATTGGTGTTGGACAGGAACACGGAGGACAGCCGGTCGAAGCTGATGACGTTGTCGGGCTTGGGATAGTTGATCGGGCGATGAAGGTCGGCCCGCTGGAGATGGGTATGGTCCGGCCGGTGCTTCATCGCATAGGGCACGCCGATGCGCAGGGTGCGCATCCACATGTCGGCGCCGGCGATGATGGTCCCCAGATCCGCGCCGAACTTCGACACCGCCGGCTGCGCGTTCTGCACCGCCTTCAGCTCGCGGGCGATCCAGCTCGAACGGACCGCCTCGTCGTACTCGTCCAGCTGGGCATGCGCCCGCCCTTTGGCGATGGCCGCGGCGACGCTTTCCGCAGCGAGCATGCCGCTCTTCATCGCGGTGTGGCTGCCCTTAATGCGCGGCACGTTGACGAAGCCGGCCGCGCACCCGATCAGCGCGCCGCCCGGAAAGGCCAGCTTGGGCACCGACTGCCATCCGCCTTCGTTGATCGCCCGCGCGCCATAGGCGACCCGCTTGCCGCCCTCGAGGTAGGCCGCGATTGCGGGATGATGCTTGAAGCGCTGGAACTCCTGGAACGGGGACAGGTACGGGTTCTTGTAGTCGAGCGCGGTGACGAAGCCGATGGCGATCTGGTTGTTGGCCTGATGGTATAGGAAGCCGCCGCCCCAGCTCTCACTTTCCGACAACGGCCAGCCCTGCGTGTGGATGACACGGCCCGGAACATGCTTTGCCGGATCGATGTCCCAGATTTCCTTGATGCCCAATCCGTAGATCTGCGGCTGGCAGTTGGCCTCCAGATCGAACCGCTTCTTCAGCGTCTTGGTCAGATTGCCGCGCACACCTTCGGCGAACAGGGTGTATTTGGCGCGGATTTCCATGCCGGGCTGATAGTCCGGCTTGTGCGAACCGTCCGCCGCGACGCCCATGTCCTGCGTGACGACTCCGCCCACCGAACCGTCATCGTTGAACAGGATCTCGGCGGCGGGGAAGCCGGGGAACACCATCACCCCTGCTTCTTCCGCCCGCTCGCCGAGCCAGCGGGCAAGGTTGGCGAGCGAGCCGGTGTAATTGCCCTTGTTCGACATGAATGGTGGCATGAGCAGATGCGGAAGGCTGTACTGCTTGCGGCGCGTGAGCACCCAATGCCAGTTGTCGGTGACGGGTGTTTGCGCCATGGGACAGTCCATGTCGCGCCAGTCGGGAAACAGCTCGTCGAGCGCCTTGGGATCGACAACCGCCCCGGACAGCACATGCGCGCCGATCTCGGAACCCTTCTCAAGGACCACCACTTCCAGCGCGTCGTTGATCTGCTTGAGCTTGATCGCCGCGGCGAGGCCAGCCACACTGCCGCCGACGATGACGACGTCGCAGTCCATGGATTCCCGTTCAGCCATTCGTCTTGCGCTTTCCTGCCATCACCGTCCGCCCTCTGCATTGGTCACTGCCCGATGACAGGTCAAGGGGTGCGCGCGTGAGCGGCACGGAACCGCAGCGAGGCGCTCCGAGCCGGATTGCCGAGGGCATCCATGACTGGTGGCGCCTTGCCGGAGTCGATCAACTCTACGCCGACGAACCGGCGCCGCTCGCCGCCCCTCCCCGCGACCCGGCGGAAGACGGGTCTGGCGGCGCGAGCGCCACGTCCGCAGCTCACGCGGAGAACCATCAGCCTGTGTCGGCGAGCGGCCCTGCTGCACGCTTCGGCGGCGAGGAAGCCAGCTGGCCGCGGAACCTTGCGGCGTTTCGCCAGTGGTGGCTCGACGAACCGCTGCTCGGGGAGCGCGGCGCCTATCCGCGCATTCCGCCGGCAGGAGAACGCGGCGCGCAGCTCATGATCGTTGTTCCCGAGCCGGAGGCGGAGGATCGCGACGCCCTGCTGTCCGGCCCGCTGGGCCAGACGTGCCGCCACATGCTTCGCGCGATGCAGATTGATCCCGCCTCGGCCTATCTGGCCAGCGCCCTGCCGCGGCACACCCCGCTGGCCGACTTCGCCGCTCTTGCCAAGGAGGGACTGGGCGATATCCTGCGCCTGCACATCACGCTGGCAAGCCCCCGGCAGGTGCTTGTCCTTGGCCGGTCGCTTCATCCGCTGCTGGTGGACGATCCGGCGGTGTTTTGCGGGCCCGGCCTCGAGGAGCTGCGCCGTTCCGCGCTGCGCCGGCGCCGCTTCTGGGCGAGGTGGCTTGAAGAGACGGAGGGATAGGATGCGGGTCGAACGGTTGCTGGGGGCGGTCCTGTGCGCCTGCTCCATGTCCGTCCTGCCGGTCGCAGCCGTGGCGCAGGAGGTCGATCTGTCGCAGCTGCGTCCGCCGCCGGCCGCTCCGGTCCTGAGCGAGCGGGAGGCAATCGACGCGGCCCTGCGCGCCTTCGACCGCGCCGATTGGCCGGCCGTGTCGGCGGCCCTTGCCGGTCAAGCCGACACCGCGCTGAAGGGCTTCATCATGGCGGAGATGCACCTTGCGGCGGGCAGTCCCCGCACCGAGGCGCACGAGATCGCCGCGTGGCTGCAACGCTATCCCGACCTGCCGCAGGCGGAGCAGATGCTGCGGCTGGGACAGCGACGCGGGCTGACCATGCCGGTCACCCTGCCGGGCGCCAACCCGACGAGCCGCGGCGCGCCGATCAGCAAGCGCGTGCGGCCGCGCACCACGGGCGACGGAACCATGCCGCAGGCGGTGGCCGATGCCATTCAGGAGCGCATCCGCACCGACGATCCGGATGGCGCGCGGCTGCTGCTCGACGGGGTGGATGCAACGCTGAGTCCCGAGGCGCGTGCCGAGTGGCGGCAGCGGGTCGCGTGGTCCTACTACATCGAAAACCGCGACAGCGCCGCACTGACCATGGCGCAGACGGTCCGCGACGGGCGAGGCCCTTGGCTCGCGGAAGGAGAATGGACCGTCGGGCTTGCGGCGTGGCGGCTTGGCGACTGTGCCACCGCGTTCGACGGCTTTGCCCGCGCGGCAGGCCTGACCGGTGACACGGAACTTGCCGATGCGGCGCACTTCTGGGCTGCACGAGCGGCCGCGCGCTGCCGGCAGCCTGAACGTGCCCAGCACCATCTGCGTCTCGCCGCGCGAAACGACGAAACGCTCTACGGCATGCTGGCGCGCGAACGGCTCGGGCAGCCTCTGCCTGCGCATACCGTTCACCCGCTCAGCGCGGAGGACCGGCGGATCATCGCCCGCTCGCGCAATGCGCAGCTCGCGACCCAGCTGGCGGAACGTGGCAGGGACGCGTGGGCAAGCCGGGCGTTGCAGCACGAGGTGCTGACCGGCGAACCGCGCCATTTCGGCACCTACGCGCGCCTCGCCCGCGAACTCAATCTCCCCCGCACACAGGTGTGGATGAGCATGAACGTTCCGCGCGGAGCCGTCTCGGACCCGGCGCTGCGTTATCCCACCGTGACCTGGCAACCCACGGAAGGTTGGCGGGTCGATCCGGCGCTTGCCTTCGCCCACGCCCTGCAGGAATCCGATTTCGTCGCCGGCGCGGTCAGTTCGGCCAACGCCATCGGATTGATGCAGGTGCGGCCGATTGCCGCCCGCGATGTCGCAGGCCGCACCAATCTCGACGCGCGTCATGCCGATCTCCGGGATCCCGCCACCAACCTGACTTTCGGTCAGCGGAACCTCGAAAAGCTGAGCGAGGCAAGCGCCACGCAGGGCACGCTGCTCAAGGTGATGGCGGCTTACAATGCCGGGCTCAGCCCGGTGACGCGCTGGAACGCGGAGATCATGGCCGGCGGCGATCCGCTGCTGTGGATGGAGTCGATCCCGTTCTGGGAAACGCGCGGCTATGTCGCCGTCGTTTTGCGCAATTACTGGATGTATCTGCGGCAACGCGACCAGAGCGCGCCGAGCCGCCTGGCCCTTGCCCAGAACGAATGGCCCATGTTCCCGCGTTAGCGCATCGCGTGCGCCTCGTTGCCGATTGCAACGGCGGATCCAGCCCACTGGACGCCTTCCATGTTCCTGCTATGTTCCGTGCATGGAACGATCCGTTCACCGCATCAAGGGACGCGGCGCGCAATCGGGGGGCCTCTCGACCCGGTTCGCCGAGCTCCAGCGCGTCGCGGACGAGGTCTGCGAGGGGTCCCATGCCTCGCCGGCAGAACAGGACCGGCGCACCCAGGTCGAGGTCGAACATGCGCGCGCGGTCCTGACCCGCAACGCCTCGCCCGACATCGGCTTCGACCGCTCGGTCAATCCGTATCGCGGCTGCGAGCACGGGTGCATCTACTGCTACGCCCGCCCGACCCACGCCTATCTGGGGCTGTCTCCCGGCCTCGACTTCGAGCGGCGGATTACCGTCAAGAGCAATGCCGCCACTGTCCTGCGGCAGACCTTTGCCAGCCCGTCCTACCGTCCGGCGCCGCTCGCCTTGGGGACGAGCACCGACGGCTACCAGCCGGTCGAAGCGACATGGCGCGTGACCCGCGCAATCCTGGAGCTGTGTCTCGAATGCCGTCATCCGGTGACCGTCACGACGAAGTCCGACCGGGTGCTGAAAGATCTTGACCTGCTTGCCCGGCTGGCGGCGCAGCGGCTGGTCAGCGTCGCCGTCTCGGTCACCTCGCTTGATCCGGCCTTGTCGCGGAGGCTGGAGCCGCGCGCTGCGTCGCCGGCAAGGCGCATCGCCGCGATGCGGGAACTCGCCGCTGCCGGCATTCCGGTCCACTGCGCCGTCTCGCCGGTCATCCCCGCTCTGACGGACATGCACCTCGAGGCCATTGTCGCGGAGGCCGCACGGGCAGGCGTGGTGTCGGCAGGGTGGATCCCGCTGCGATTGCCGCTGGAGGTCGCCCCCTTGTTCAAGGAGTGGCTCGACACTTTCTATCCCGACCGGGCCAGCAAGGTCATGGGGATCGTCCGCTCGATGCGGAACGGACAGGAGAATGATCCGCGCTTCTTCGAACGCTTCAGGGGCTCGGGACCGTGGGCCGAACTCCTGCAGGCGCGGTTCGCCGTCGCCTGCCGTCGCGCCAATCTTGGCAGGCAGCGCATCACTCTCGACACGAACGCATTCCGCCGCCCGCCGGACACGGATCAGCTTCAACTGCTCTGAACAGGCTCGGTGTTAATCTGATCGAAAGCATGGCGTGCGCAGATCCTGCCTGCGTGACGGGGAAGAACAACGGATGCGGGTGAAGCTTGCGCTGGTGCTCGTTGCGATCGCCGCGGCGGGTTGCGCTCCCGAGGCACGAACACGCGCGCTTGCGGATCTTAATCTGTCCGATCCGCGCGTCGTCGAGGATGTGCTCAGTGACCTCCCCGCCGATGACCGTGGCGCGTTCTCGACCTTTGTCGTGCATCACCTCGCCACCTCCAAAGCGTTCTGCGGCGAGGTGCTCCTCGATGAGCAGGGACGCCAGCCGACCACGGTGGGCGAAGCGATCCGGCTGACCCGTCTGCGGGAGGAACGGCTCAATGCCGTGCCCGAGGTGGTGAATCCGGACCGCCTCGATCCTGACGCCCGGCATCAGTACGAGCTGGCCGCGCTGCTCGAGGCGCATCGCCGCCTTGTCGACAGCCGCGAAACGCTGATGATGGTGAGCGGCGAGAAAGCCCGCGATCGGGTGGCGCAGCTCGACCGCGAGATTGCCGTCGCCGCCGAACGGCTTGAACAGGCCCGCGCGGCCGGCCCTGCCGCCCGTCAGGAGACGTGACCCCGCGGCCTGCGAATTAGCGGCGCCCGAACTGGCGTCCGCAGGATTCCTGCGCCCCGCGGTTCAGGCGAAATCCCTGGAAGAAGCGTGCCAGCTCCACGGACTCTGTTCCGAAGACGTGCTCGATCCGGATCACCGGGCGCGGTGCCGCGCTCGGCATCGTTCCTTCGATCACCGCCCATGATCCCGCTCCCGAGCCGACCTCCATCACGTGGAAATCGGGTCCGGTGAACGCCACCCGCCCCGTCTCTCCAAGCGGAGCGAAACTGGCGCTCTCGGTGACTTCGAAGGCGTGCGGCCCGATCATGCCCGTCAGATTGACGCCCAGACGCCCCTGATCGGCGTCGACAATCATGCCTTGCGACGGGAGAACGAAGGAGCTGCGATCGAGGCAGATTGTGGTTTCACCCTGAACCACCTCGGTCAGACCCGAGCGTGGCACGGTGGCGCAGGCGGACAGCACGGCGAGCGCAGCAATGGCAGACAGCGACCTCATGCGGGCAACCTGTAGTCAGCGTAACGCGCCCGCAGATCCTTCTTGCTGATCTTGCCGGTGGCGGTGTGCGGGATGTCGTCGACCATCTCGATCGCATCGGGAAGCCACCATTTGGCGACCTTGCCATCGAGATAGGCCAGGATCTCGTCCGGCTGAACGGTTTCGCCATCCTTTGGCACGACGAACAGGACCGGCCGCTCGTCCCATTTGGGATGCGGCACGCCGATGGCCGCCGCCTCCGCCACCTTCGGATGGCCGACCGCGGCATTCTCCAGCTCGACCGAGCTGATCCATTCCCCGCCGGACTTGATCACGTCCTTGGTCCTGTCGGTGAGCTGAAGCGTGCCATCCGGATGAAGGATGCCGACATCGCCGGTGTCGAACCATCCATCGGGCGTCAACGCGTCCTCCTCTGCCTTGAAGTAACGCCTGATCACCCACGGACCGCGGATCTGCAGCGCACCGGCGGTCTGGCCGTCGCGCGGCAGCACCGTCCGCATGTCGCCAAGATCCACCGTGCGCAGTTCGACGCCGAAGGGCGCGCGCCCCTGCATCTGCTTGATGCCGACCTGCTGATCAAAGGTCAGCGAGTCCCAGTCCGGCGTCTTCGCTCCGGTGGTGCCGATCGGGCTCGTTTCCGTCATGCCCCAAGCATGGGCAACGTTGACACCCTGCCGCATCAGCCGCTCGATCATGAACCGCGGCGCGGCGGAACCGCCGATGATCGCGTGACGTAAATCCGGCAGCGTGGCGCCGGTTGCATCCATGTGCTGGAACATGCCGAGCCACACGGTCGGTACGCCGGCGGAGTGCGTGACCCTTTCCTCCCGCATCAGGTCGCACAGCACCTTGGGCTCATTGACGGCCGAGAACACGAACTTGATCCCCGCCGCCGCACCGGCCCAGGGTAGGCCCCAGCTCGCCGCGTGGAACATCGGCACCACCGGAAGCATCACCGACTGCGGGTCGGCGTCGAAGATCGCCGGCTGAAGCGCGACAAGAGCATGGATGACCGTCGAGCGGTGCTCGTACAGAACGCCTTTGGGGTGTCCGGTCGTGCCGCTGGTGTAGCACAGCATGCACGGGTCGCGCTCGTCGACCGGCACCCATGCGCCTTCCTCCTCGTCCGCAATCCATTGGTCGAACTCGCCGTCGTCGAGGCAGATGTAGCGCTCGATGCTGGTCCAGCGCGGCTTCATCTTTTCCACCAGAGGCGCGAAGGCGGCATCGTACAGGAGGATACGATCCTCCGCGTGGTTGGCGATGTATTCGAGCTGATCCTCGAACAGCCGCGGATTGATGGTGTGGAGGATGGCGCCAACCCCCGTGACCCCATACCAGCACACAAGGTGGTTGGCGTGGTTCATGGCCAGCGTGGCGACGCGGTCTCCCCTTGCAACTCCCGCACGCTTCAAGGCCCGCACCATCTTGCGCGCATCGGTCCTGGTGGATTGCCAGTCCGTGCGGGTGATCCGCCCGTCGGCCCAGCGGGTGACGATCTCCCGGTTGCCGTGCTCGCGTGCCGCATGGTCGATCAGGTGGGTAACGGAAAAGGTCCAGTCCTGCATGCCGCCAAGCATTCAACTCTCCTCATGTTTTCCGTCGCAGTCTGGCGCGCCGATCGGGACCGGGCAAGCCTCAGCGTTCTTCAAGCGACTAGACGCAGCTTCGCACCGCCGCGGCGCGGGGCAAGCCGCACGTCTTTCACATCCTGCAACCCGCGCACCTGGTCGAGGACATCGCTGTCGAGCGCGAAGCCGGAGCCGAGCCGCACGGTGACGCACCGCCCCGAGGCGGTCTGCAACTCGGCAAGCACCTCACCCTGCCCCGCACTCTCCTGCCGGAGAATGGCGGCAAGGCCGTGCAGGGCCGCCTCGGACGCGACCGACAGGGTGAGACGCATGGGGGTGCGGCCGGAAACCTCGGCCAGCGGGCGCGCGCCCCTGATGGTGCAGCGGGGCGGCTCGTCCGGTCCGGCGCTGTCCAGTTCCACGGTCAGCAGGAGACAGGTCCCGTCAGCGCTCCACTGCGTGAGCGGATCGACAAGCGTCTCTTCGAAACACGCTGCGCTGAACTGGCCGCTGGCATCCGAAAGGTCGCAGCGGACGAACTCGGCCCCGCGCTTGGTGCGACCGCGCCGCACTCCCTCGATCATCGCTGCCATCAGCACCGTGCCCGACTGGCCGCCGCTCAGGACCGCCGCGCTCGACTGCGCACCCTGCGCACGGGCGACGTCGCGGAATGCGTCCACGGGATGGCCCGAGAAGAAGAAGCCGAAGGTCTCCCGTTCGCGGTTCATCCGCTCGGTCCGGCTCCAGCCATCGCTGCCCTGCAGGCGCAGCTGCGCGGCCTGATGCGGCTCGGCCGCGAACAGCCCGGCCTGCCCGCTCTCGCGCTCGCGGAAGGCCGCGTCGGCATAGGAGAGCAGCTGATCGGCGTTGCGCAGCAGCAGCGCCCGGTCACCCTCGATGCTGTCGAAGGCTCCGGCGCAGATCAGCGCCTCGAGCTGACGCGCGTTCAGACTGCCGCGGGGCAGGCGGCGGAAGAAGTCGGCAAGATCACGGAACGGCCCCGCTGCGGTGCGCTCCGCCACGATGGCGTCCATCGCCTTCTCGCCGACATTCCTCAGTCCTGCCAGCGCATAACGGACGGCGAACCCTTCCTCGGTGCCTTCCACCGTGAATTCGGCTTCCGAACGGTTGATGTCCGGTCCGTGGAGCCGGATGCCCAGACGCCGCGCATCGTCGACGAACACGGCGAGCTTCTCGCTCTGGTGCATGTCAAAGCACATGGAGGCGGCAAAGAACTCCTCGGGATAATGCGCCTTCAGCCAGGCCGTCTGATAGGCAAGCAGCGCATAGGCGGCGGCATGGCTCTTGTTGAAGCCGTAGCCGGCGAACTTGTCGATGAGGTCGAACAGGCGGTTGGCCTCGGCCATCTCGATGCCGGAAACCGCGCGGCACCCGTCGACGAAGCGCTGTCGCTGCGCATCCATCTCCGCCTGGATCTTCTTGCCCATCGCGCGTCGCAGCAGGTCCGCGTCACCCAGTGAGTACCCGGCGAGCAACTGGGCGGCCTGCATCACCTGTTCCTGGTACACGAAGATGCCGTAGGTCTCGGACAGGATCGCCTCCAGCTTGGGATGCGGATACTCGATCGGCACCTCGCCGGCCTTGCGCCGGCCGAACAGGGGGATGTTGTCCATCGGACCGGGACGATAGAGCGACACGAGCGCGATGATGTCCTCGAACTTGGTCGGTTTCACCGCGGTCAGGGTCCGCCGCATGCCTTCCGATTCAAGCTGGAAGACGCCCACCGTGTTGCCGCTCTTGAGCAGGTCGAACACCGCCGGATCGTCGAGCGGCAGCCCGTCGAGGCTGACGTCGATCCCCCGTCGTTGCAGCAGATCCTGCGCCTTGCGCAGCACGGACAGCGTCTTCAGCCCGAGGAAGTCGAACTTCACGAGCCCGCTGCTCTCGACATGCTTCATGTCGAACTGGGTCACCGGCATGTCCGAACGCGGATCGCGGTAGAGCGGGACGAGGCGAGCCAGCGGTCGGTCGCCGATCACCACGCCCGCCGCGTGAGTGGATGCGTTTCGCGGGAAGCCTTCGAGCTGAAGCGCGAGATCCACCAGCCGCCTGACATCGTTGTCATTGTCATAGGCGCGGCGGAAGTCGGCCACGCCATTCAGCGTCCGCTTCAGTGTCCACGGGTCGGTGGGATGGTTGGGCACCAGCTTGCACAGCCGGTCCACCTGTCCGTAGCTCATCTGCAGGATCCGGCCGCAGTCGCGCAGCACCGCGCGCGCCTTGAGCTTGCCAAAGGTGATGATCTGCGCCACGTGGTCGTGGCCGTAGCGCTCCTGCACGTAACGGATCACCTCGCCGCGCCGGGTTTCGCAGAAGTCGATGTCGAAGTCGGGCATCGACACGCGTTCGGGGTTGAGAAACCTCTCGAACAGCAGGCCGAGGCGGATCGGGTCGAGGTCCGTGATCGTCAGCGCCCAGGCAACCAGACTGCCCGCGCCCGAGCCGCGTCCGGGTCCAACGGGGATGGACTGGTCCTTGGCCCACTTGATGAAGTCGGCCACGATGAGGAAGTAGCCGGCGAACCCCATCCGCACGATCACGTCGATCTCGAAGTCGAGCCTGTCGTGATACGTCTGCCGCTCCTGCGCGTCGCTGATCCCGGCGTCGGCGAGCCGCCGCTCCAGCCCGGCGCGGGCATCCCGGGCGAGCATCTGCGCTTCGCCCTGCTGATCGCCGGCAAGGCTTGGCAGAATGGGAGCGCGGCTGGGCGGGACGAAGGCGCAACGCTGGGCCACGACGAGCGTGTTGCCGAGCGCCTCGGGAATGTCGGCAAACAAATCCTGCATCATCGGCGCCGACTTGAGCCACGCCTCGCGGTTGGACTGCCGCCGGTCCTCGACGTCGAGATGGGTCGAGGCGGCGATGCAGAGCATGGCATCGTGCGCGCCGTGAAGATGCGGCTCGGCGAAGCTGGCCGGGTTGGTCGCCACCAGCGGGAGCGCGTGACGGTCCGCCAATGTCAGCAGCATGTCCTCCGCCGCCGCATCGACAGGATCGTTCATGCGGCACAGCTCGACATACAGGCGCCCCGGGAACAGGGCGGCAAGCTCGAGCAGAACGCGCTCCGCCTCCGCATCCTGACCTTCGGCGAGGAGGCGGCTGACAGCTCCCTCGTGCGCGCCGGTCAGCGCGATCAACCCCGCGCTGCGCCCTTCCAGATCCGCGTGGGTGACATGCGGCTCATGCTCGAGCGGCCGCTCGAGATGGGCCCGGCTCACGAGTTCGCTGAGGTTCAGATACCCCTGCTCATCCTGCACCAGCAGGGGCAGGTAGTCGATCACCGGGCCGCTGCGTGCTGCATCGCCCCGCCGCGCCACGCCCAGCAACGCACCCACGAGCGGCTGCACACCCTCGGCCATGCAGGCCTTGGCGAACGGGATGGCGGCGTACAGGCCGTTGCGGTCGCACACAGCGGCCGCCGGGAACCCCCTTTCGCGCGCCGTGCGGGCGATCTGCTTTGGCTCGATGGCACTTTCGAGCATCGAGTAGGACGACTGGATCCGCAGGGGAACGAACGGCGCGTAAGGCATCGAGACGTTATGCGCGCCGCGGCCTCACCTGCCAAGAACCGTCGCCACGCAGCGCCTGCGGCCGGCTGGACAGCGGCCGTCGACCGCCGTCGCGTCTGCCCGACCCGACGCCCCAGCTACAGCCGGGAGGGGAAGTCCGGCCGACGCGAGACCGCCGCGATCTGCTCCGCATCGAACCGCTGATCCCCGGATTTCAGGATCGCGTAGCGTTTCTGCTCCTCCGGCGGGAGCACCATGACCTGCGCGACGAGTTCGGCAAACGTGCCGCGACGCACCGCCGTCAGGTCAGTGAGAAGGCCTTTCGACCCTTCCGCAAGATGCAGCGACGCACGGTCATCCCATTCGATCTGGTCGGCATGCAACGCGTCGTGGCTCGGGGGCTTGGTGTCTGGCATGAGAGTCTCCGGTTGTCCCAACGCGCTGTGTGCGCAGTTTATCCCTGCTCGAGCAGCCCGTTGTGCAGTCGCACGACCCTGTCCATGCGCAGGGCCAGTCGCTCGTTGTGCGTGGCGACCAGAGCGGCGCTCCCCTCGCCGCGCACCAGTTGCAGGAACTGGGCAAGCACGCGGTCGGCGGTGGCCTCATCGAGATTGCCGGTCGGCTCGTCGGCCAGCACCAGCGCCGGCCGGTTTGCAAGGCCGCGCGCGACCGCCACCCGCTGCTGCTCCCCACCCGACAGCTGGCTCGGCCGGTGACCAAGCCGCTGCTCCAGCCCGAGCGACGTCAGCAGCTCGCGGCCCCGGACCTCGGCCTCGCTGCGGGACCGGCCGGCGATCAGCTGCGGCAGGATGACGTTTTCCAGCGCCGTGAAATCCGGAAGAAGGTGATGGAACTGGTACACGAAGCCGAGATGATCGCGACGCAGCTGCGTACGGGCATCACCGCTCATGGCCGAGGCATCGCTGCCGGCAATGATGATCTGGCCGCCAAAACCGCCCTCGAGCAGACCGACCGCCTGCAGCAAGGTCGACTTGCCCGACCCGGACGGTCCGAGCAGGGCGACAATCTCCCCGGCCGGAATCGCAAGGTCGACGCCGCGGAGCACATCGAGGCGCTGCCCGCCCTGCTCGAAGCTCCGCGTCAGCGCCCTGAGTTCGACGACGGCTTCGCCGCGCGCCCTATTCATAGCGCAGCACCTGCACCGGGTCCGTCGAGGCCGCCTTGAAGGAGGGATAAAGCGTCGCAAGGAAGCTGAGCCCAAGAGCCAGCAGGACGATCAGCGCAATTTCCACGGGGTCCGTGCGCGACGGCAGGGTGGACAGGAAGCGCACCTGCGGATCCCAGAGGTTCTGCCCCGTCACCGCGCCGATGACGGAGACGATCGACTGGCGGAAGTACAGGACGACGAAGCCCAGGACGAGCCCCGCGACCGTCCCGATGGCCCCCACGGTGAAGCCGGTCGTGACGAAGATCTTGAGCAGGCTCCGGCGGGAGGCGCCCATGGTGCGCATGATGGCGATGTCCCGCGTCTTCGCCCGGACAAGCATCACGAGGCTCGAAAGGATGTTGAAGGCGGCCACCAGGACCATGAACGACAGGGCAAATCCCATGGCCACCCGTTCGACCTGGAGAGCCTCGAACAGGCTGGAATTGATGGTCTGCCAGTCCGACACGATGGCGCGGCCTGCCAGCTCGTTCTGCAAGGGCGCCAGAATGCGGTCGACCTGGTCGGGATTGTCGACCGACAACTCGATCATCGTCACCGCATCGCCGATCAGGAGCAGCGTCTGCGCATCGGAGAGCGGCATGACCACGTAACGCTGGTCATAGTCGTAGATGCCCACCTCGAAGATGGCGGTGATCTGGTAGCCGATCTGCCGCGGCACGGTGCCGAACGGCGACGAGCGTCCCTGCGGATTGATGATGGTGATCGTGTCTCCCACCCTGGCGCCGAGATTCTGCGCCAGCCGCGAGCCGATCGCGACGTTGCCCGATCCGGGCTGGACCGTGGCCAGATTGCCGGCAATGACCTGCTCGCGCAGCCGCGCCAGATCCTCCGCGGTGTTGCCGCGCGCGAAGATCGCCTCGGCGCGCCCGTTGAACGTCGCCAGCAGCGGCTGTTCGATGAGCGGGCTGGCGCGGGTCACGCCCGGCGTCGCGCGCACTCTGGCGAGGATGTCCTCCCAGTCATCCATGCGGCCGCCGAAGGCCTGCACAATGGCATGGCCGTTCAGCCCCGTGATCTTCTCGAGCAGTTCGGCGCGGAAGCCGTTCATGACGCTCATGACGATCACCAGCATGGCGACAGACAGCATCACCACGCCCACGCTGATGCCCGCCACCAGCGCGATGAACGCCTCGTTTCGTCCGGGCAGCAGGTAACGCCGCGCGATGGTGCGTTCAAAGGTGGAGAGGATCACGAAGGAAACGGCCCGATCAGCATACGGCGGTGCCGCTTCCTTAGGGTGGGGGCACTGCGGACGCAAGCCGGTCGGCCCGGAGCCACTTGTAATCGCGGCCCGTTGACGCCATTGCCGGTGCAGGAAACGGAACCGCGGCGCGGCGGTGTCCGCCAAGGCGAGCCCGCATGATCTCGACGCACCCCTTCTGCGATCTGTCCGGCGACACGCTGCGCGAGGAATGCGGCGTGTTCGGCGTCATCGGCACCCCCGATGCGGCGGCCGTGACGGCGCTCGGTCTGCATGCGCTCCAGCATCGCGGGCAGGAAGCCGCAGGCATTGTCAGCTTTGACGGCGCGGAATTCTACGCCCACCGGGGGCTTGGCCACGTCGCCGAGAACTTCTCCTCGCGGGAGACGCTTGCCGGCCTGCCCGGCTTCATGGCCAACGGCCATGTGCGCTACTCGACCACGGGCGGCGCAGGACTGCGCAACGTCCAGCCGCTGTTTGCCGATCTCGCCAGCGGCGGCTTTTCCGTCGCGCACAACGGCAACATTTCGAACGCGGCCGCGCTGAGAGCGGAACTTGTCGCGCGCGGATCCATCTTCCAGTCGACCTCGGACACCGAAGTCATCATCCACCTCGTCGCCACCAGCCGCTACCCCACGCCCGTCGACCGGCTGATCGACGCGCTGCGCATGATCGAGGGGGCGTTCTCGCTCGTGGTGATGACCAAGGACCACATGATCGCCTGCCGCGATCCGCTCGGCATCCGCCCCCTCGTCATGGGCCGGCTGGGCGAGGCGACGGTGTTTGCCAGCGAGAGCGTCGCCTTCGACGTCGTGGGGGGCAGCTTCGAGCGCGAGGTCGAGCCGGGTGAGCTGATCGTCGTCGACGCGAACGGGGAACGTCAGTCGCTGCGCCCGTTCCAGCGCCAGCGCCCCCGCCCCTGCATCTTCGAGCATGTCTATTTCAGCCGCCCCGACTCCGTCTTTGCCGGCCGCAGCGTCTACGAAGCACGCCGCGCCATCGGCGCGCAGCTGGCGCTGGAGGCGCCGGTGGACGCGGATCTCGTCGTGCCGGTGCCCGACAGCGGCGTGCCCGCCGCGATCGGCTATGCACAGTCCTCCGGCATTCCTTTCGAACTCGGCATCGTCCGCTCGCACTATGTCGGCCGGACCTTCATCCAGCCGTCGGAAAGCGCCCGCCATTCGGGCGTCCGCCGCAAGCACAACGCCAACCGCGCCCTTGTCGCGGGCAAGCGGATCGTGCTGATCGATGACAGCATCGTGCGCGGCACCACGAGCCTCAAGATCGTGGAGATGATGCGCGACGCGGGCGCCACGGAGATCCACTTCCGGGTGGCCAGCCCGCCGACCGCGCACAGCTGCTACTACGGTGTCGACACGCCGGAACGCTCCAAACTGCTGGCGGCGCAGATGCAGCTCGAACCGATGCGCGCCTTCATCAAGGCCGACAGTCTCGCCTTTGTCTCGCTCGACGGGCTGTACCGCGCGGTGAGCGGGTTACCCCGGGAGCCCGGCGCACCGCGCTTCTGCGACGCGTGTTTCAGCGGCGACTACCCCACCACGCTGACCGATCTGGCCCGCCAGACGCAGGGCGACGCCCAGCTGTCGCTGCCGGTCGGACAGGCGGCCTGAGCATGCCGGCGCAGCAGGACCGGACCGGGACGGTCGCGCTCGTGACCGGCGCCAGCCGCGGGATCGGCGCAGCGATCGCGCAGGCACTCGCCGCGCGCGGAACGCACGTCATCCTGACGGCGCGCGACAGCGCCGCGCTCGAGGCGGTCGAGGACAGCATCCATGAGAGCGGCGGCACGGCGACCATCGCGCCCCTCGATTTGGCGCAGGCCGACGCCGTGCCGCGCCTCGCCGCCGCGGTGGCGGAGCGTTGGCGGCGCCTCGACACGCTGGTGATCAATGCGGCCTATCTGCCTCTGCTCACCGCCGTCGCCGACCTCGACCAGAAGGAATTCACCAAGGCGCTGACCACCAATGTCGTGGCGAGCCAGGCACTGCTGGCGTCCTTCCATCCCCTGCTCAGGCAGGCGGCCGCCGGGCGGGTCGTCGGCCTGACCAGCAGCGTCGGGAGCGTGCCGCGGGCCTTCTGGGGCGGGTATGGGGCAAGCAAGGCGGCGTTCGAAATGCTTCTCGACTGCTATGCGCTCGAGACGGAGAGGCTCAGCGCGATCAAGGTGGCGATCGTCGATCCCGGTGCCACCGCCACGGCCATGCGCACGCGCGCCTTTCCCGGTGAAGATCCCGCAACCCTGAAGAGGCCGGAGGTGGTGGGTGCGGCCGTTGCCGATCTGCTTGACGACGACTTCGAGAACCGGCTGCGCATCCGCGTCGACGGATCGCGCTGAGCCGGGCGTTTACCACTTCTTAACCTTTCCCGCTAATCATTCGCTAGGCAGCTTCCGTCACAAGAACGAAGCCATCGTGGTCGTGAGTACAGCCGAGGTGGAGCAGCGGCGACCGGGAACCACTCTCTTCCCCTGCATGCGCCTGCTTGTCGCCACCCTGTTCGGGGAAGTGCCATGTCGTTGTTGAACCAGAGCCGGTATGACATCGCCGCCCAGGAGGACCGCTGCGCCCCGCGCACGCGCCTCACGATCCCCGCGCAGTTGCGGGCTTCGGGCGGCCGCGCGTTCCAGACCGTCGTGCAGGACCTTTCGATTTCCGGCTTCTCCGCCGCGGCGATCAACCGGATGCACGAGGGGCAGATCTGCTGGCTCACCCTGCCCGGACTCGAATCGCTCCAGGCACAGGTCGTGTGGTGGGAAAACTGCGTGGCAGGCTGCGCGTTCGCGAAGCTGCTCAGCCCGATCGTCCACGACAATCTGCTGCAACGCTACAGCGCGGGCACCCCTTACCGCTCAACCCTCTGAAAGCCGATCAGCGACGCGGCGCGGCGGCCAGCTGCGCGGTCAGCCGCTGCCACGCCGCCCGCTCCGGCCCGCCCGACGCCTGCGGCTGATTGCTCACCATGGCGATGACCAGCCCGGCTTCCGGCACGATGGTGATGCCCTGCCCGAAGATGCCCTGGGCGCCGAAACCCTCCGGATAGGTCCACCACTGGAGACCATAGCCGAAGCCGGGCCGCTGCTCGAACCGGGTCGCCGGCGCGGTGCTGCGCGCGATCCAGTCGGCCGAAACCGTCCCGCGGCCACCTTCGAGCACCCATTGGCCGAAGCGGGCATAGTCCGCCAAACGCAGCGACAGGCAGCATCCGCCGATGTTGCGGCCGGTGAGGTCGGTCATCCAGAACAGCGGTCCGGCGAAGCCGGCGGGCACGACGATCTTCTCCCGCGCGTAATCCGCCAGCCGGCGCCCGGTCGCGGCCTCGACGATGTCGCCGAGCAGGTTCGTCTCCAGGGTGTTGTAGCGCCAGCGCCCCTGACCCAGCGGCTCCGCGCGCCGCAGCGAGCGGGCATAGGTCACGGACTGCGGCTCGCCGGCCTGCGGCTCCACCAGCAGCATGCGGGCGACATCGCTGGCCGGATCGGCATAGTTCTCGTTCCAGGCCACGCCGGAGGTCATGGCGGCGATCTGGCCGACGGTCACCCCGTCATAGGCCGTTCCGCGCAGCGCCGGAAGGTAACGGGTGGCCGGATCATCGAGGCTGGCGATTGCGCCATCCTTGAGCGCGGCACCAAGCAGCGCGGAGGTGAAGCTCTTGGCGACCGAGAAGCTGGTCCACCGGCGCTCTGCCGAGAAGCCGTTGGCATAGCGCGCATACCGCACGCGGCCATCCTGAAGCACCATCAGGCCGACCGCATGGTTGGCGTCGAACGCCTCATCGAGCGCGCGGCGCAGATCGGGCGCGAAGGGACGGCCCGCCGAAAGATGGCGCGGCGTCGGTGCAGGCGCGGCTTCCAGCCCGGCGAAGTAGTCCTCCATCCGGGCAAAGCGGTCGCGCTGAGTCGCCTGATCCCAGAAAAGGACCTGGAGTTCGGCCGGCGGGCGTTGCTCGCCGGGAACGCTCGCCCGCACAGGCGACGGCGCCGTGGCCACGGACGCCGGCGCGCTTGCGCAGGAGGCGAGCAGCAGACCCGACAGGGCGATCGACACCATCCGTTTCATGCTTCTCTCCTCTTGATCAGCGTCACTTGGCACACGTCAATGCCGCCGCCCCGGAACCCGCCTTCGCAATACATCAGGTAATAGCGCCACAGGTCGCGGAACTGCGCGTCGAACCCTTCGGGCAGCCGACCGGCAGAACACGCGCTGTCGAACCGCTCCCGCCAGCGACGCAAGGTTTCGGCGTAGTCCGCGCCGAACCGTTCCTCGTCCGTCCACTGCAACCCCCGCGTCTCGGCCAGCGCGCGGAACTCGCTCTGACGGACAAGGAGGCCGCCGGGAAAGATGTAGGCCTGGATGAAATCCACACCCCGCGCATAGGCGTCGAACAGCTCGTCGCGCAGGGTGATGAACTGCAACGCCGCGCGCCCGCCGGGCTTGAGCGCGCGGGCGAGGCGGTCGAGGAACACCGGCCAGTATTCCCGCCCGAGCGCCTCGACCATCTCCACGCTGACGATCGCGTCGTACTGGCCCTCGATGTCGCGATAATCGCGATGGTCGAACGCGATCGACGGCAGCCTGTGCGCGCGGGCATGGTCGAGTTGCGCGCGCGAAAGGCTGATCGCGGTCACGGCTGCACCCGAGCGGGCGAAGCGGTCCGCGAGCGCGCCCCAGCCGCAGCCGATCTCCAGCAGCGTTGCCGGCGCGCCGAGACGTTCCGCCAGCCGGGCCACCTTGCGCTCCTGCCCCTCCTCCAGCGACATCGCTGGCGTGAGGCCATAGGCGCTCGAGTAGCTCATCGTGCGGTCGAGCCAGGCGGCGTAGAAGTCGTTGCCGAGATCGTAATGGGCCGCAATGTTGCGGCCGGCGCCGGCGGGTGTGTTGCGGTTGCGCGCGTGCACCAGCCTGAGCGCGCGGCGCAGCAGCCCCTTGGGCCGCGCCGTGTCGCCCAACGCCTCGGCATGCTGCATGAACAGGGCGAACAGCGGCACCGGATCGGGACTCGACCACTCGCCCGCCGCCCATGCTTCGTACCAGCCCACCGAACCGCTGGCGGCGAGGCGTGTCAGTGCCCGCCAGCTCCGCAAGGAGACGTGGCATTCGAAACCCGGCCGTCTTCCCCCGAGGGTGCAGCGGGTGCCATCGGGAAGTTCGGCGTGAATGGCCCCGGTGCCGAGCGCCGCATCGATGCGGCTGAGGAGCCGGTCCCGGCTGCGCGCCAGCAGCCGCGTGGCCGGAGCGGCGAGGAAACCCGGAGCGCGCGAGAAGCGTGCGCCCGCCGCCTGCAGCAGATGTCCGCGCTCGCCGGTCGCCACGTCCATGGCACCGGCCTATGCGTCGGCGCCAGCCGGTAGGCAAGCCGGCTCGGCGGGTTACGCGTCCGCCTTCATCCGCCGGTAGGCGGCCAGCGCCCGCTCCCGCGCCTCGCCGTGCTCCACCCGTCGCGGCGGATAGGTGCGCGGCCGCACCGCGTCACCGGGGTCGTGAATCGCCGCATCGTCCAGATCGGCCAGTTCCGGCACCCAGCGGCGGATGTACTGCGCGGCGTCGAACTTCTCCGACTGGGCCAGCGGCGCCATGATCCGCGTGAACTGCTGCGCGTCGACGCCCGTGCCGGCCACCCACTGCCAATTGTGCGTGTTGTTGGCGTAATCCGCGTCGACCAGCGTGTCCCAGAACCACCGCTCGCCGTGCCGCCAGTCGATCAGGAGATGCTTCACGAGAAAGCTCGCCGTCAGCATGCGGACCCGGTTGTGCATCCAGCCGATGGTCCACAGCTGGCGCATTCCGGCATCGACGATCGGGTAGCCCGTCCGCCCCTGCTGCCAGGCGGCAAGGCCTGCCGCGGCCTCGTCATCGGCAGTGGGGTCGCGCCACGGAAAACGGTCGAAATCGCGGCGGATGTTCGCCTCGCCGTAACGGGGAAACTGCACGATCAGGTTCTGAGTGAAGTCCCGCCACAGCAGCTCGCCGCGGAACTTGTCCCACCCCGCGCTGCCTTGCTCGGCGAGAGCGTGCCACACCCGGGCCGGACTGATTTCGCCCCAGTGCAGGTGCGGGGAAAGCCGGGAACTGCCGTCGGCAGCGGGCTGGTTGCGTGCCTCGGCATAGGCGGCGAGCCTTGCCGAGAACCGTTCCAGCGCGCGAACAGCCGCAGCCTCGCCGACCGCGCCGTTCCAGCAGGCGCGAAGCCCGCCCGCCCAGTCCGGGCGGGTCGGGAGCAGGGTAAGATCGTCGAGATGCTCTCCCCGCGGCGGATCGGCGACGCTTTGCAGGGCCGGCGCCGGCAACGGCTCGGCCGGCGGGAGAACAGCCAGCGCCGCGCGCGCGAAGGGCGAATAGACCTTGTATAGCCCGCCACCGCCCGTCCTGAGGCAGCCGGGCGGCAGCAGGTAGTTGCCGTCGTGAAGGTGCAGCGTCACTCCGGCCGGAAGTCCGTCCTTCAGGTCGCCTTCCGCCTTGCGCCACCACGGCTCGTAGTGGCGGATGGCGTGGATGCCGCCGGCACCGCTCGCGCGGGAGATGTCGAGCAGCTGCGCCACGCTGTCCCCCTGGCGCAGGACCAGCGGCACGCCGCGTGCCCGCAGATCGTCCGCCAGCGCCGCAAGCGAATGATGCAGCCACCAGCGGTGCGCCCCGCCCGGCCGGCGGTCGCCCGGCCGCACGTCGTCGAGGACGAACACCGGCAGGACCGGGCCGCGCGCGGCCGCATGGTGGAAGGCGGCTTGGTCGGCAAGCCGCAGATCGCGCCGCAGCCAGACAATCTGGGGTGCCGTCATGGCGCATGGAACACAAGCGCCCTGCCTCGGGTTCCTTGGCGATGCTCCGCCATACCCTTCCCGACCGCCGCGCGGTTCTTCTGGCCGCGTGCGCCTGCTGGCTCGGCTTTGCCCTGCTCGTGGCGCTCGTTCTTTCCGGCGGGGCGGAGGCGTTCGACGCCGCCGGGCTGGTGCTCTGGCGAACCGCGGACGGCATGCCGCGCGGACCCGGCTGGCTGGAAGAGGGCGTGCGCGACCTGACCGGCCTTGGCGGCGTCACCCTGCGCAACGCCGCCGCGCTCGTCGCCGCGGCCGTTCTCCTTCACCTGCGCCGCGGGCGGGCGGCCGCCTTCGTCGTGCTGACCGTGGGTGGCGGATGGGCCTTCAACACCGGGCTGAAGCTGCTCTTCGGCCGCGACAGGCCGGATCTGGTCACGCCTTTGATGGAGGCCGGCGGCCCCGGCTTCCCGAGCGGCCACGCCTTCAACGGCACGGTCGTCTGGCTGGCGATCGCGCTCGCCTTCGTTCCGCTGGCCGCGACCCGCTTGGGGCGGGTGTCGCTGGTCTGGGGTGCCATGCTCCTCACTCCGGCGATTGCGTGGAGCCGGGTGTGGCTCGGCGTGCACTACCCCTCGGACGTGCTCGCCGGCTGGCTTGGCGGTGCCGGCTGGACGCTGCTCGCCTGGGCGGTGCTCCTCACGGCAAGGCAGGCGCGCAGCGAACCTCCGGCAGCCTGACCGAGAAACGGTCGCGCGCGCGGGGATCGGTAAAGCGCGCGTCGCGAAGGATCACCGACCCATCCGCCGCCGCGTCGGCGAACGGGGCGCGCGACCAGAACAGGAACGCGTCGAGGTCCGCGTTCGGGCGGGCGGCGGCCGCCAGCGCCTCGCTCAGGTCGCACCGGCCGTAAAGGTCGCTGTTCACGCGCCACAGGTTCTCGTTCTCCCGCGCGATCACCTCCCTCTGCCAGCTTGCCAGCGGAACGGGGCTGGCGAACGCCGCCGGGCGGGTCGAGGCCATGAACCACGAGATCGCGGCCTGCGCGCCGACATAGAGCGCACCCACGGCGAGCACGGCGCGCGCCACCTGCCGCCAGTTCCCGCTCCGCTTCTCCCGCCTGAGCGACAGCCAGGTGCCGAAGCCGAGCAGCGCCCACAACCACACATCGATGATGAACAGCGTGTCGCCATAGAACCAGCGGCTGGAGAACGGCTCGAGCAGGCGGATGCCATAGACGTTCAGCCAGTCGAGCGCCGGGTGGCTCAGCGTGCCGAGCAGGCTGAGCCCGTACAGCCAGCCGAAACGGACCGGGAGCCGTCCCTCCGGCTGCCTGCCCCGCCGCGCCTGCCAGCAGTCGAAGGCGTAGAGCAAGCCGGCCAGGATCAGCGGCAGCAGCACCCAGGCGACCGGCCCGTGCGTGATCCCCCGGCGGAAGGCGAGATGCCCCGTCCCCTCCAGCCAGAAGAAGCAGGCCGCATCGAAGTCGGGGATATTCGCCCCGACGACCAGGGCCGGCATGGCAAGCCCCGTGCGGCGTTTCAGGCCCGCCTGCCCGATCAGGGCGCCGACGAGGGAGTGGGTCAGATTGTCCACGGGGCCGCTCGGTTCGCCGCTGGTGAGGAACACCTGGACCGCATGTGACACGGTCCAGAGCGATTGATCTCAACCCGCGGACGGAAACGGGTCAGGCGGTGAGACAGTCCAGGTTGGGCGCTGTTCATGAGGTCGGCATAGGGCAGCCCGCGCGCGTAGGACAACGCATCCCCCTGCCCCGTGGCTCCAGCCCGCGCGGGAGTGACGATCCGCCTACAGGTCCGGTCCGCCCTGCCCGGCGACGCTCGACCCGACGGGGTCCGCCGCGCTGCCCGGCACGGTCCATGTCTGCCCCTTGGCGAGCAGGCGGGCCAGATCCGCGGTCTTGCCTTCGCTGGCCTTCGTCCGCTCCGCCACGACGGCGCTCTCGAAGGTGGGCCGCGGATCGTCGTAGATCACGCCGAGCGCCATCGGAAACGGCCCGAACGGCATCTCCACCAGCAGGTGCGCCAGCATCCGGTTGCGGGGGATGTGGACCAGGACGCCCGCCGCCTGCCAGTCGCCGCCGCTCACCTCGACAACGCGCAGCGACAGCGTGTCGGTGTCCAGCGCCAGCCCGCGCGTGCCGCCGGCAAACAGCATTGGTTCCCCATCGGTCAGCCACAACTGCCGGTCTTCCGCGCCCTTGGGCTGGGCAAAGTCGTTGAACACGTCCTTGTTGTAGACGACGCAGTTCTGGAAGATTTCCACGAACGCCGCGCCCTGATGCGCGTGGGCCGCCATCAGCACGTCGGGCAGATGCCTGCTGACGTCGAACCCGCGGGCGACGAAACGCGCCCCCGCCCCCAGCGCGAAGGCGCAGGGATTGGCAGGGTGATCGACCGAGCCGATGGGCGAGGACGGCGAACGCGTGCCTTCGCGGCTGGTGGGCGAGTACTGCCCCTTGGTGAGACCATAGATCTCGTTGTTGAACAGCAGGATCTGCATGTTCACGTTGCGCCTGAGGACATGCAGCATGTGGTTGCCGCCGATCGACAGTCCGTCCCCGTCGCCCGTGATGAGCCAGACGTCGAGATCCGGGTTGGCGAGCTTCACCCCCGTCGCCACCGCCGGCGCGCGGCCGTGAATGGTGTGGAAGCCGTAGCTTTCGATGTAATAGGGAAACCGGCTGGAGCAGCCGATGCCGCTGATGAAGACGGTGTTGGCCGGGTCGCTGCCGAGCTGCGGCAGGGTGCGCTGCACCGCCTTGAGGATCGCGTAATCCCCGCACCCCGGACACCAGCGGACCTCCTGGTCGGTCTCCCAGTCCTTGAGCGTCGTTTCGATCCTGGCGGGTGCGTTCATGGCCGGTCCTGCGTTGCGGGTGTTCCAGGCTGCGCGGCAGCCGCGTCCTTCAGCGTCCCGTCGTCATGCCCCTGCGCGAACGAGGGCAGCTGCTGGGGGTTCGGCGGCACCTCGCCCCCTTCGTTGCCGGGAATGCCGTCGAAGAACTTGGCGATGGCCGCCTCCAGCTCGGCGATCTGGAACGGCTGGCCGCTGGTCTTGGTGAGGCTCTGCGCGTCCACCAGATACCGGTCGCGCAGCACCGTCTTGAACTGGCCGGTGTTCATTTCCGGAACCAGCACCGCGTCGAAGCCGCGCAGCAGCTCGCCGAGATTGGCGGGGAGCGGCCAGATGTGGCGGACGTGAATGTGGCTGACGTCCAGCCCCTTCGCGCGGGATCGCCGCACCGCCTGATGGATCGGGCCGTAGGTCGAGCCCCAGCCGACGACGGCGAGCGCACCGCCCGCCGCGCCGAGGCAGACCTCCTGATCGGGCACCGCCACCCCGTCCACCTTGGCCTTGCGGGCATCGGTCATCCGCTGGTGGTTGGCGGGCGAATAGTCGATGTTGCCGGTCAGCTCGTGCTTCTCGATGCCGCCGATGCGGTGCATGAGCCCCGGCGTGCCCGGTTTGATCCACGGCCGCGCGCCCTTGTCGTCGCGCTGGTAGGGGAGCAGCGTTGCGGCACCTTGCGCGTCCCGGCCGTTCTTCTCCCGCAGATGCCGCGCGGGGAACGGAGTGAACGCCGACGGGTCGGGCACGCGCCACGGCTCGGCGGCGTTGGCGATGTAGCCGTCGGTCAGCAGCATGACCGGCGTCATGTACTCAACCGCGATGCGGCACGCCTCGATGGCGCAGGCAAAGGCGTCGGACGGACTGCGGGCGGCGATCACGGGCATGGCGGCATCGCCGTTGCGGCCGTAGACAGCCTGGTAGAGGTCGCTCTGTTCGGTCTTGGTCGGCAGACCCGTCGACGGCCCGCCGCGCTGGCTGTTGACGATCACCAGCGGCAGTTCCGTCATGATCGCCAGCCCCATCGCCTCGCCCTTGAGGGCGATGCCCGGTCCGCTCGACGAGGTGACGCCCAGAGACCCGGCGTAGCTCGCGCCCAGCGCGGCGCAGATGGCGGCGATCTCGTCCTCCGCCTGGAAGGTGGTGACGCCGAATTCCTTCAGCCGGGCAAGGTGGTGCAGGATCGCGCTGGCCGGCGTGATTGGATAGCCGCCAAAGAACATCGGCAGGCCGGCAAGCTGCGCGCCCGCCACCAGGCCCAGCGACACCGCCTCTGCCCCGGTCACGGTGCGGTACAGCCCCGGCTCGGCCGGCACCGGCGGCAGATGAAGCTGACGCAGCGGGCCGGACAGTTCGGCCGTTTCGCCATAGGCGTGACCGGCATCGAGCGCGGCGATGTTGGCCGCCGCGATGTCGGGCTTGGTGCGGAACTTCTCCCGCAGCCATTCCTGCAGCGGTTCGCGCGGGCGATCGAACATCCACAGCGCCAGGCCCAGCGTCCACATGTTCTTGCAGCGCAGCGCGTCCTTGTTGCCAAGGCCGAAGGGCTTCACCGCCTCGACCGTTTGCGCCGAGATGTCGAACGCCAGCACGTCGAACGCGGCGAGCGACCCGTCCTCGAGCGGGTTGGCGGCGTATTTCGCCTTGTCGAGATTGCGGCGGGTGAACTCGCCGGTGTCGATGATGACGAGACCGCCGGGCTTCAGTGCCGGAAGGTTCACCTTCAACGCCGCCGGGTTCATCGCCACCAGCACGTCGGGAGCATCCCCGGCCGTGTTGATCTGGCGGCTGCCGAAATTGATCTGGAACGCGGAGACACCGAACAGCGTGCCCTGCGGCGCGCGGATCTCTGCCGGGAAGTCGGGAAACGTGGCCAGGTCGTTCCCGGCCAGCGCGGTCGACAGGGTGAACTGGCCGCCGGTCAGCTGCATGCCGTCGCCGCTGTCGCCGGCGAACCGCACCACGACGGCATCCGGCACCATGTCGGGCGCGGCGGGTTCGACCTCAGGCTGGTGAGTGGGTGCGGCGTGAGTGGCCATGACCATCCTTGTAACCTGTCGCCGGGCGCAGCGCCACGGCTTCGCAGCGCACCTATGCCCTGCCCCGCGGCTCGGCAATGCCCTTCTTGGTCCGCCTCCGCGCAGGCGATTGTCACCGGCCGGACATGCCCTTACCACCTGTGCCGGCGAACCGGGAGGAGAGGGCAGACGATGGCCGACACCGAACACTATGTCCGCGACGACGTGCGCGGGTTTCTGGCGATGCTGGAGCAGCTTGGCCGCCCCGGCGTGGAGGAGCTGCCGGTCGCCGAAGGGCGGCAGGGGATGGCGGTTCTGGGCCAGATGGCCGAGGCCGATCCCAAGGAGCTGGCGGTGGTGCGCGACCTGACCTGCCCCGGTCCGGCGGGCGACATTCCGCTGCGGCTCTACGACAGGCGCGACAGCCGCGACGCGGGACCGGTGATCCTGTTCTTCCATGGCGGCGGGTTCGTCATCGGCGACCTCGACATCTACCACAGCCTGTGCACGGAGATCGCCTGGCAGATGGACCTGCCGCTGGTGTCGGTGGATTACCGCCTGGCGCCCGAAGCGCCCTTCCCCGCGGCGCCCGACGACTGCGAGGCGGCCGCGCGGTGGGTCGCGTCGAACCCGGCGCCGCTTGAGCGGCCCTGCACCGGCCTCATCCCGATGGGCGACAGCGCGGGGGGCAACCTCACCATCGTCACCACCAACCAGCTGTGCGCCCGCCCGGCCGAGGTGCCGGTGCTGTTCCAGGTGCCGATCTATCCGGTCGCGGACGACGTGACCCGGCACCGCAGCTTCCACGACTTCGCCGAAGGGTTTCTCCTTACCCGCAAGGCGATGGCCTGGTTCACGGAGCAGTATGCCGGCGACCCTGAGGACGCACGGCACACCCCGATGATCGCCGACTGTGCGAACACGCCGCCCACGGTGCTGTGCACGGCAGGTCTCGACCCGCTGCGGGATTCGGGCCGCAACTACGCCGCGCATCTGATCCAGCAGGGGACGGACGTCGTGTATCTCGAATTCGCCGGGACCATCCACGGCTTCGCCACCCTGCGCAAGGCCCTGCCCAGCGCGCAGGACGATCTCGACGCGCTGATCGCGGCGATGAAGCTGATGGCCGGGCGTCACAAGCGATGACCGGCATGGAGACGCTTGGCTACCGCCCCTGTGTCGGGGTCATGCTGGTCAACGCGCACGGTCACGTGTTCGTCGGCCGCCGCATCGACAACAAGGAAGGCGACTGGTGGCAGATGCCGCAGGGAGGCGTTGACGCGGGCGAGGATCTTCGCCGCGCGGCGCTGCGCGAGCTGGCGGAGGAGACGGGCGTCGCGGCGCGGCTGGTCGAGATCATCGACCGGGCCGCGGAGCCGCTGCGCTATGACCTGCCGGCCGAGCTGATGGGGCGGCTGTGGGGCGGGCGCTTTCGCGGGCAGGAGCAATGGTGGTTCCTCGCGCGCTTCGGCGGCAGCGACGCGGACATCGATCTCAACGCTCACGAACCGCCGGAGTTCTGCGACTGGAAGTGGGTCGAGCCGGCGCTGCTTCCCGAGCTGATCGTGCCGTTCAAGAAGCCGGTCTACACCCGGCTGGTGGACCAGTTCGGAGCGCGGATCGACGCCATGCGGAACGGCGCCTAGCCAGGCTGCTCCGCACCCGGGCGTCTCAGTTGGGCACGATCCCGTTGGCCTTGGTCTCGGCCGCGAGGGCAGGACGCACGGGGCCGCGTTCGATCGCCCCCTGCAGGCTGCCGACCTGCGGGCAGTCGTTGCCGCACAGCGAGCGCAGGCGTGACAGGTTGCCCCGCGCGCGTTCCACCGCGCCCTGCTCCGCGAACGCCGCACCCTCCCCCGCGATCGCATCGAGATTGGCCGGATCGCGCGCCAGCGCCTGCCGGTAGAGGCCGACGGCCTTGCCGGTCATGCCCGCCTGACGGGCCGCGGCGGCCATTTCGACGAACAGGGGCGTGTAGGCCGGATCGATCACCAGCGCCGCTTCGAACGCGTCGATGGCCTCCTGCGTCTGTCCGGCCGCAAGCGCGGCGCGGCCCGTATCGATGAGCGCGGACGCCGCCGGATGCGGGACCGGCTGCTGCGCCACCAGAACGCTGCCGGTCATGGCCAGAACGAGGGAGAGAGCCGCGGCGGCAGGGGCAAAACGCATGATCTGTTCCCAAACGGAAGAGCGGACAACGTGGTTCCGGACCGACATCACTCTCAGGCTATCACGGCTTTTCGAAACCAGCGATGAAAAATCCGTCGGTGCCGTCGCGCAGAGGCGACAGTCGCACCCCGCGTCCACGGGCGTGGCCAAAGGGCAGCGCAAGAGCGGCCGGGTGCAGCGGAAGGCGATCGGCGGCTTTCGCCGCCTGATCCGCGCCCTCCTCGTCGAACAGCGAGCAAGTGACGAACACGAGCCGCCCGCCCGGCCGCAGCAACTCGGCGCCAAGCCCGATCAGCCGCGTCTGCAAGGCCGCCAGCCGCGACAGCTCCGCCGGGGTGAGCCGCCAACGCAGTTCGGGATTGCGGCGCCACGTTCCGGTGCCCGAGCACGGTGCATCGACCAGCACCAGATCGGCGCGGCCGCGCCAGGGCGCGAGCGCCTCGTCCTCGCGGCCGGGGTCGAGCAGCACCGGCGCGACGCAGCTCACCCCCGCCCGTTCCGCCCGCGCGCGCAGCTCGCCCAGACGGCGCCGGTCCGTGTCGCTGGCGACAAGCGATCCCGTGTTCTCCATCGCCGCGGCGAGCGCCAGCGTCTTGCCTCCGGCGCCCGCGCACAGGTCGATCACGGTCATGCCGGGCCGCGCGGCGGCCGCGAGACAGGCAATCTGGCTGCCAAGATCCTGCACCTCGATCAGCCCGTCGCGGTAGGCGGCCCATTGCGTCACGTTGATCCCGCTCTCCACCCGCAGCGCCTGGGGCAGAGGCAGCAGCTCGACCGGCACCGGCAGAAGCGGCAGCAGCGCGTCGCGGTCCGACTTCAGCGTGTTCACCCGGAGGTCGAGCGGCGCACGGCCGAGCAGGGCCTCCTGCTCCGCCTCCCCCACCCCGGATCGCGCCAGCCGTTCGACCAGCCAGGGCGGCGCAGTTCCACCGGCGGCGACCGGCTCGTCCGGCATCCGCGGGGCAGGCGCGTGCGGAGACCCGTCGAACAGGGCGAGCAAATCGGGGCGCAGTTGCGCCAAGCGAAGCATCGCGGCCCGCCCGCTTTCCGGCCGTGGACCGCAGGCGCGGATGGCGGCGAACACGAGCTCGCGCACGGCGCGCCGGTCCCCGCCGCCGGCGTAGCGCCGCTCGCGGAAGTAGCCGGCGATCAGCCGGTCGGCCGGGGCGCCGCGCGTCGATGCGGCGTCGACGATCCGGTCGAGCAGATCGATGGCGGCCTGGACACGCGCCGCGGGCGTCATGGTTCAGCGCGAGGGATAGTTCGGCGCCTCGCGGGTGATCGCCACATCGTGCACATGGCTCTCGGACAATCCTGCATTGGTGATGCGCACGAACTGCGCGCGTTCCTGCAAGGCGCGCACGGTGTCCGCACCCAGATAGCCCATGGCCGCCTTGATGCCGCCGACGAGCTGATGCACCACGTCCGCCGCCGGACCCTTGAACGGTACCTGCCCCTCGACCCCCTCGGGCACGAGCTTCATCGGGGACACGTCCTGCTGGAAATAGCGGTCGGCGCTGCCCCGCGCCATGGCGCCGACCGAGCCCATCCCGCGGTAGCTCTTGTAGCGCCGCCCCTGATAGAGGAATGTTTCGCCGGGCGCTTCGGCCGTGCCGGCCAGCATGGAGCCGACCATCACCGCCGACGCGCCGGCGGCCAGCGCCTTCGCCGCGTCGCCGCTGGTCCGCAGGCCGCCGTCGCCGATGACCGGCACGCCCGCTTCGGCGGCCGCGGCGGCGCATTCGAGGATCGCGGTGAACTGCGGCACGCCGACGCCGGCCACCACCCGCGTCGTGCAGATGGAGCCAGGCCCGATCCCGACCTTCACCGCGTCCGCCCCCGCATCGATCAGCGCGCGGGTCGCTTCCGGCGTGGCAACGTTGCCGGCGATGACCTCGACCGAATTCGACAGGCTCTTGACCGCTTCCACGGCGCGGGCAACCTCGCTGTTGTGTCCGTGCGCGGTGTCGATGACCACGACGTCGACCTCGGCCTCGATCAGCGCTTCGCTCCGCGCCAGTCCCTTGTCACCCACGGTCGTCGCCGCCGCGACGCGCAGCCTGCCCGCGGCATCCTTCGTGGCGTCGGGATAGGTGACGGCCTTCTCGATGTCCTTCACCGTGATCAGCCCGATGCAGCGGTAGTCGTCGTCAACAACCAGCAGTTTCTCGATCCGCCGCTGATGCAGCAGGCGGCGCGCCTCCTCCTGGCCGGTGCCGAGCGGCACCACGGCGAGATCCTGCGTCGTCATCAGCTCGCGCACCGGCTGTTCGGGATGCTCGGCAAAGCGCACGTCGCGGTTGGTGAGGATGCCCGCCAGCCGCCCGCTCTCGTCGGTGACGGGGATGCCGCTGATCCGGTGCTGCGCCATCAGCGCCCGCGCCTCGCCCAGCGTGCCGTCGGGCCGCATGGTGATCGGGTTGACGACCATGCCCGACTCGAAACGCTTGACGGCGCGGACGGCCGCGCACTGTTCCTCGATGGACAGGTTGCGGTGCAGGACGCCGATGCCGCCAAGCTGCGCCATGGCGATGGCCATGTCCGCCTCCGTCACCGTGTCCATCGCCGCGGAGATGACCGGAATGTTGAGTTCGATGCCGCGCGTCAGCCGGGTGCGGGTGTCGGCCATGCTCGGCAGGATGTCGCTGTGCGCGGGGCGCAGCAGCACGTCGTCGAAGGTCAGTCCCAGCGGAATGTCGGATGAAGCCACGTTGGCGCCTGCGCGGTTGGAGGAGGGTGGCTGCCGCCTGTAACGCGGAGCGCCGTCCCCTGCTAGTGGCAAGTCCGGCCACGCGGACGGCCGCCGCAGCGGAACCGGGTTCACGGGCGAAGGTTCTTGTGCACAGAACAGGACGCGGCCGGCGAAGCGCCGTGGAGGCAAGGGGGACCAGCGACGATGCGGCTCAATCCGTTCAATCCGGGCAACATCAATGTCGGCACCACCGGCGGCGGCGGCGGCATGGGCCGCGCCGGCGGGCTGGGATGCGGGACGATCATCCTCGCCGCGCTCGGCTACTTCGTCTTCGGACTGGATCCGATGCAGACCGCCGCCACGATCGAGGGGGTGCAGGGCAGCCGGCAGGTTGCGTCGGCGCCGGCGAACGAGGACGTGCAGGCGATCTGCACCAGCAACCCGTACGCGACCGAGACCTGCAACGCCCTGTCCTCGCTGAATGACACATGGGCGCCCATCTTCGCGCAGCAGAACGCCGCCTTCCGCCCGCCCACCCTGCGCTTCGCCACGGCACAGCAGTTCAACACCGCCTGCGGGCCGGCCTCGACCGGCATGGGGCCGTTCTACTGCCCCGGCGACGAGACGATCTACATCGACACCGCCTTCTATGACGAGCTGGCGCGCATGGCGGGCAATGCGGGGGATTTCGCCCGCTACTATGTCATCGCGCACGAATACGGGCACCACATCCAGACCATCACCGGCATCGCGCAGCAGATCCGCAGCGCGCAGCAGGCCTATCCCCGGCGCGCCAACGAGCTTCAGGTGCTGATGGAGCTGCAGGCGGACTGCTATGCCGGGGTCTGGGCCGGCCGCAACCGCAACCTGCTGGAGCCGGGCGACATCGAGGAAGGACTGATGGCCGCGAGCGCGATCGGCGACGACACGCTCCAGCGCCAGGCCGGACGCCGCGTCAATCCCGAAACCTTCACTCACGGCACCAGCCAGCAGCGGATGCAGGCACTGCGGCTGGGCCTTGGCGGCGATGACCGGCAGTGCGACCGGATCACCGCGCTCGGCTAGGAGCGCGGGCGAGGCGCCGCGCCTCGCCCGTGCGCCCCCTCGGCCTCAGTACACGCGCTTCTTCGGCTTGATGTAGGCGATGTCGTCGGTCAGCGTGTATTCGTGCACCGGCCGGTAGTCGATGCGGACATCGCCCTTGCCGGCGCCCTTCGCTCCTCCGCCCCAGCCGTCGAACCACGCCAGGGTGTGCTTCATCCAGTTCGCGTCGTCGCGTTCCGGGTAGTCCTCGTGGGCGTGGGCGCCGCGGCTTTCCTTGCGGTTCTCGGCCGACGCCATGGTGACGCTGGCCTGCGCCATCATGTTGTCGAGCTCGAGCGTCTCGACGAGATCGGTGTTCCAGATCAGCGACCGGTCGGACACGTGGATGTCCTGCATCCGCGCGTTCTGTTCCGCCATCCGCGCCAATCCCTCGCTCAGCGTCTCGCTGTTGCGGAACACCGCGGCGTGCCGCTGCATCACCTTCTGCATGTCGGCGCGAATGCCCGCCGTGGGCGAGCCGCCCTTGGCATGGCGGAAGTGATCGAGGCGGGTGAGCGCCAGATCCGCGCTGTCCCGGGGCAGCTCGGCATGGGCGGTGCCCGGCTTGATCACCTCGCGCAGACGGAACCCCGTCGCCCGGCCGAACACCACCAGATCGATCAGCGAGTTGGAGCCCAGCCGGTTGGCGCCGTGGACCGACACGCAGGCCGCCTCCCCGACCGCGAACAGGCCCGGCACCACGTGGTCCGGGTTGCCGTCCTTCAGCGTCACCACCTCGCCGTGATAATTGCAGGGGATGCCGCCCATGTTGTAGTGCACCGTCGGCGTCACCGGCAGCGGCTCACGGGTCAGGTCGACGCCGGCGAAGATCTTGCCGGATTCGGTGATGCCGGGAAGCCGTTCCGCCAGCACCCGCGGATCGATGTGATCGAGGTGAAGGTGGATGTGGTCCTTCTCCGGTCCGACGCCCCGACCCTCGCGCATCTCCAGCGCCATGGAGCGGGACACGACGTCGCGGCTCGCCAGATCCTTCGCGGACGGGGCGTAACGCTCCATGAACCGCTCCCCCTCGGAATTGGTGAGGTAGCCACCTTCGCCCCGCGCCCCCTCGGTGATGAGCACGCCGGCGCCGTAGATGCCGGTGGGATGGAACTGCACGAACTCCATGTCCTGCAGCGGCAGCCCCGCGCGCAGCACCATGGCGTTGCCGTCGCCGGTGCAGGTGTGGGCGCTCGTCGCGGTGAAGTAGCAGCGGCCATACCCGCCTGTCGCCAGCACGACCGCGTGGGCGCGGAAGCGGTGGATGGACCCGTCGTCGAGGCACAGGGCGATGACCCCGCGGCAGGCCCCGTTCTCCATGATGAGGTCGATGGCGAAGTATTCGATGAAGAAGTCGGCGTCGTATTTGAGGCTCTGCTGATAAAGCGCGTGCAGCATCGCATGGCCTGTCCGGTCGGCCGCCGCCGCCGTCCGCTGCACCGGCGGGCCTTCGCCCATGTTCTGCATGTGTCCGCCGAACGGGCGCTGGTAGATGGTGCCGTCGGGATTGCGGCTGAACGGCACCCCGGCGTGTTCCAGCTCGTACACGGCGTGCGGCGCCTCGCGCACCATGTACTCGATGGCGTCCTGGTCGCCGAGCCAGTCGGATCCCTTGACCGTGTCGTACATGTGCCACGACCAGTGGTCGGGAGAGTTGTTGCCGAGCGACGCCGCAATCCCGCCCTGGGCGGCGACGGTGTGGCTGCGGGTCGGAAAGACCTTGGTGATGCAGGCGGTGCGCAGGCCGCCTTCGGCCGCCCCCATGGTGGCGCGAAGCCCGGAGCCGCCCGCCCCGACGACGACCACGTCGTAGGTGTGGTCGGTGATCGGATACGCCGCGCCCGGCCCGCCGGCGCTCTTGGGCGCCGTGGTGTCCGGCGTGTTGGGCGCAGGATTGGACATCAGGAAGCTCCTCCAAGCGCGAGCCGCGCGATACAGAACAGTCCGAACGCCGCCCCGGCCACGGCGGCGAGGTTGAGGATGGCCAGCGCCGCGAACTTGTTGCCGGGCGCATCGACATAGTCTTCGATCATCACCTGCATGCCGAGCCGCGCATGCCAGAACGTGCTGATCACCAGCAGCGCCATCGCCGTCGCCGGCACGGGCGAGCCGAGCCAGCCGCTCACGGTCGCGTGGCTGAAATCAGGAAGCAGCACGAGGCTGATCAGCAGGAAGCCCACCAGCACGAGATTGCCGATGGAGGTCAGCCGCTGCTGGATCCAGTGGTGCACGCCCTCGTGCGCCGAGCCCAGGCCGCGCACCTGGCCGATCGCCGTTCCCTTCGAGCCGTAACGCCCGAGCGTCGTTCGCTTGTCCATGCCAAATCCTACAGGAGAAGGAGAGCGCCCCAGAACAGCGCGGTCAGCACGATGCCGGCCACCACCACGCCGCGGGCGGAGTTCTTGTTGCTGCGCAGTTCGTAGTTCGCACCGATGTCCATGAACCAGTGGCGGATGCCGCTCGCCATGTGGTTGAAAAACGCCCAGGTCAGCCCGACGAGCACGACATAGCCAAGCGGGCTCGTCATGGCCGCCGAGAAGCTGTCATAGGCGGCCGGCCCGCTGGCCAGCGCGCCCAGCCACCACAGCAGCACGCCCAGCCCCACCACCGCCATGCCGTTGCCGGTGATGCGGTGGAGGATGGAGACGAGCATGTGCGGCCCCCACCGCCAGATCGTCAGATGCGGGGAAAGCGGACGTTGAACCATGCGGTGCCTTTCCAGTGTCGCGGGCGATCTGCCTTACCGCAGATGGCGCCGGAGGCAAGCTGGTCAAGGCTCGACAGTGCCATGTGGCGCGGCGATAAGCGCAGCGATGCAGAAAATCCTCCTGACAGGCGCCAGTCGCGGCATCGGGGCCGCCACCCTCTCCCTGCTGCACGACGCTGGCGCCCGCGTCGTCGGCCAGTCGACCGCCGGCAACGGGGACACCTGCCTCGCCGCCGACTTCGCGCGGCCCGGAGCGGCCGACGCGCTGTGGCACGCGGCGCTCGACCGGCTTGGCGGTCAGGTGGATGTGGTCATCGCCAATGCCGGCGTGTTCGAAAGCAATCCGCTGGACCGCGGCGGCGCCGACTGGGCGGCGCAGTGGGAGCGGCAGATGACCATCAACCTCTCGTCCGCGGCCCAGCTGGCGCGGCTGGCCATCGCCCACTGGCTTGGTCAGGGCGCCGGAGGACGGCTGGTGTTCGTCGCGAGCCGCGCCGGGCACCGCGGCGACTCGCCCGACCACTGGCATTACGCGGCGGCCAAGGGCGGGATGCTCGCGCTGCACAAGACCATCGCGCGCGGCTATGCCCGCCACGGCATCCTCAGCTTCGCCGTCGCCCCCGGCTTCGTCGACACCGCCATGGCCGGCGACTACCTCGCCAGCCGCGGCGGCGAGGGCATCCTTCAGGACATCCCGCTCGGCCGGGTAGCGGAGCCGGAGGAGATCGCCCGCATCATCGCGTTCTGCGCGCTCGAAGCACCCGCCTCGATGACCGGCGCGACGCTCGATGCGAACGGGGCCAGCTATGTCCGCTGACACCTGGAAGATCACCGCGGTGGCCCTGCGTGGCGACGTCGAAGCCGCCCTCGCCGCGCTGGACGGGGACGGCCGCATGGTGCTGTCGGGCCGAGAGGTCGCCGAGGACAGCGAGGAGTGGGTGCTCGAAGCGTGGCTCTCCGACGCGCCGGACGAGGACGATCTGGCCCGCTTCGCCGCGCTGCTGCCCGTCGGACCGGACGCATTCCGGGTGGAACGGCTGACGGAACAGGACTGGATCACCCTGAGCCAGCAGGGAATGGAGCCGGTGGTCGCCGGCCGGTTCCATGTCCGCACCCCCGATCATCCCACCGCGCAGGACGGCGCGCGCATCGACCTCGTCATTCCCGCCAGCCAGGCGTTCGGCACCGGGCAGCACGAGACCACCGCCGGATGCCTCGCCATGCTCGACCGGCTGGAGCGGTGCGGCGAACGTCCGGGCCGGATCGTCGATGTCGGCACCGGCACGGGCGTGCTCGCCTTTGCTGCCGCGCGGCTGTGGCCCGGCGCCACCATCTTCGCCAGCGACGTCGATCCGGTGTGCGCAGGCGTCGTGCGCGACAATGCGGCACGCAACGGCGTGGCGCTCGGCACGGGCGCGGGCGAGGTGGCGATCGTCACCGCAGCCGGCCTTGACCATCCCGACCTGCGGCGGGACGGCGCGTTCGACCTCGTGATCGCGAACATCCTCGCCGGCCCGCTGATCGAGATAGCCGGGCAGCTGACCAGAGCCTTGGCTCCGGCAGGCCACCTCATCCTTGCGGGTCTCCTCACCCGGCAGCAGGACGAGGTGCTGCAGCCCTACGCCGACGCCGGGATGACCTTGCGCGAGAGGCTCATGAACGGCGACTGGTCGATCCTTTGGCTGGAACGCACGCGATCCTGACCCGCCGCGGGGTGTGGCGGGCGGTGACGCGCGCCGCCGCCGCGCTTGTCCTTGTCGCCGCCGCCTACTTCCTCGCCGCCTGGGCCGGATCGTCCCTGCCCCGGAACCGCGACTGGGTTGAGCCTGATGCCGGTGTCGATCTGCTTGTCGGCACCAACGGACTGCACACGGTCGTGATCATGCCGATCGCCGCCGAGGGGGTCGACTGGCGCGCGGTGTTTCCCTCGACCGCACGGCCGACGCCCGCAGGAAACTTGCCCACCCATGTCGCAATCGACTGGGGCGAGCGCGAGGTCCTGCTCACCGTGCCGGAGTGGAGCGATCTGCGCCCCGGCACCGCCTTGCGGATCCTTGTCGCAGGCGGACAGCCCGTCATTCGCATCAACGCCTACGCCCATCCGCAGCCGGACGATGATTACCGCATCCTGCGCCTCCGGCCGGCCGAATACCGCGCCCTGGCGGCCAGCATCATGGCGCAGCTTCCGCCGCTGCCTGCGGGAGAAACACGCCCCGTCCTTCCCGGCTTCGACACCCGCGCGGTGCATCACGCGAGTCTCGGCCGCTACACCATCTTCAACACCTGCAACACGTGGATCGGCAACCGTCTCGCTGACGCTGGCGTGCGTACGGGATGGTGGACACCGCTGGCGGGGGGCGTGATGAAATGGGTGCCGCGAGCCGAACCGTCCGTCGGGGTCAGCCCGCGCTCCGGGCGAGCTGTGCCCACTGCGCCTCGTCGATGACCCTGATGCCGAGTTCGGCCGCCTTCTTCAGCTTGCTCCCGGCGCCGGGTCCGGCCACCACCAGATCGGTCCGGGCGCTGACGGAGCCGGCGACCCTTGCGCCAAGCCGTTCCGCCTGCGCCTTGGCTTCCTCGCGGCTCAGCGTCTCGAGCTTGCCGGTGAACACCACCGTCTGACCGGCGACCGGACTGGCGAGCGTTTCCACAACATAGGCCGGCGGCGTCACCTCGGCCAGCAAGGCGTCCCAGACTTCGACATTGTGCGGTTCGTGGAAGAACGTGCCCAGCGCGCCGATGACGACATCGCCCACCCCGTCGATCGCGCGCAGCGTCTCTGCCGCCTCCGCATCGCCCGCGTGCGCCCGCTCGGCGACCTGACGCAAGGTCTGGAGGTCTCCGAAGCGTCGCAACAGGTCGCGCGCCGTCACGGCGCCGACATGCCGGATGCCGAGGCCGAACAGCAGGCGGGCCGCATCCGGCGCCCGCTTGGCCTCGATCGCGGCGAGCAGCTTGTCGACCGACCGCTCCTGCCAGCCTTCCAGCGCCAGCAGCGCGTCGCGCTTCTCGTGCAGACGGAAGATGTCGGCCGGACTGTGGATCCAGTCCCGCTCGAAGAACTGGGCGATCGTCCGCTCGCCCAGCCCCTCGATGTCCAGCGCCGGGCGCGAGACGAAATGGCGCAGGCGTTCCTTGCGCTGTGCCGGACAGATCAGCCCGCCGGTGCAGCGGATGTCGACCTCACCGGGAGCGGCTGTCGCCTCGCTCCCGCAGGCGGGACACCTGTCCGGAAAGACGAACGGCGGCCGCTCGATCCCGCGGTCCAGATTGTCCACCACCTGCGGAATGACATCGCCCGCGCGCTGGATCAGCACCCGATCTCCGGGCCTGAGGTGGAGGCGCTCGATCTCGTCGCAATTGTGCAGCGTCACGTTGGTGACGGTCACCCCTCCAACCAGCACCGGAGCCAGCCGTCCGACGGGCGTCAGCTTGCCGGTGCGTCCGACCTGGATGTCGATCGCCTCCAGCACCGTCTCCGCCCGCTCCGCCGGAAACTTGCGCGCCAGTGCCCAGCGCGGCGCCCGGGCCACGAAGCCGAGCCGCTGCTGCAGCGCAAGCGAGTCCACCTTGAAGACGACGCCGTCGATCTGATACAGCATCCGCGCGCGATCGGCCGCGATGCGGGCATAGGCCGCCAGCATGTCCGCCAGCGTGCCGCACCGGGCAAGATGCGGCGACACGCGGAACTGCCACTCCCGAAGCAGCAGCATCATATCATACTGGCTGTCGCGTGGCACCACCGAGGCAGCACCCCAGCCATGCGCGAGGAAGCGCAGCGGCCGGGTGGCCGTCACCCCGGCATCTTTCTGCCGCAGCGATCCGGCCGCGGCATTGCGCGGATTGGCGAAGAGCTTGCCGCCCTTTGCGGCCTGCGCCTCGTTGAGAGCGGTGAAGGCCGCTGTTTCCATGTACACTTCGCCGCGCACCTCGAACACCTCCGGCAGCGGACCGGACGCGCGCTCAAGCTCTTGCGGAATGTCGGCGATGGTGGCGACGTTGGCGGTCACGTCCTCGCCCACCAGCCCGTCGCCCCGCGTCGCGGCGCGCACCAACCGGCCGTGCTCGTAGCGCAGGGCGCATGACAGTCCGTCGATCTTGTCTTCGGCCGTGAAGGCCAGCGGCTCCGTCCCGTCCAGCGACAGGTAGCGCCGCACCCGGGCGACGAAGTCCGCCACCTCCTCGTCGCTGAACGCGTTGTCGAGGCTGAGCATGGGGACCTCGTGCGGCACCTTCGCCAGCGGCGACGCAGCTGCGTCATGGCCGACCGCGCGCAGCGGCGAGTGCGGGCTGGCCAGCTCGGGATGGCGCGCTTCCAGCTCGGCGAGACGCCGCACCAGCGCATCAAAGGCCTCATCGCTGATTTCCGGCGCGTCCTCCAGATGGTAGAGCCGGTTGTGGCGGGCGATGGCCGAGGCGAGCGCCGCCATCTCAGCTGCAGGATCGCCGTCGTCCGGCGCCGGAGCGCTTCTGCCGCCGTGGTCAGCCATCGGTCAGCAGCTCGCGCGCCTGCGCGATGGCGGCCTCGGTGATGGTCGCGCCCGACAGCATCCGGGCGATCTCGCGCTGCCGCTGCACCTCGTCGAGCCGCGTCACCGACGTGCGCGTGATCGTGCCCTCGCTCGACTTGGCGATGAGGTAATGGTGACTGCCGCGCGCCGCGACCTGCGGACTGTGCGTGACGGCCAGCAGCTGCCCTGCCTCTTCCCGGCCTCTGGCCAGACGGGCCAGACGTTCGCCGATCGCGCTGGCGACGGCGCCGCCGACACCCCGGTCGATCTCGTCGAAGATCACCGTGGCCGCGCCCCCCTCCTCCGCCAGCGCCACCTTCAGTGCCAGGATGAAGCGCGACAGCTCGCCGCCGCTGGCGATCCGGGCCAGCGGGCCGAACGGCGCCCCGGGATTGGTCGAGATCAGGAACTCCACCTGGTCCATTCCCGCCGGACCCCACCGCTCAGGCGGCTGCCGCGCGACGCTGGTCTCGAAGCGCGCGGCGTCGAGCCGCAGGGGAACCAGCTCCGCCGCCACGGCCGCGTCCAGCCGGCGGGCGGCGGCGAGGCGCTGCTCGTGCAAATGGCCGGCGAGCGTCTCGAACCGCCGGCGCGCGCCCGCCGCCTCGATGGCGAGCGCGTCGAGGCGCGCTTCGCTGCTCTCGATGGCGTCGAGCTGGGCACGCAGCGACCGCATCCGCTCAGGCAGGGCATCCACTTCGCAGCGGTGCTTGCGGGCAAGCGCGCGCAGGGCGAACAAGCGGGCTTCGGCATCCTCCAACGCTTTCGGATCGAACAGCAGCGCTTCGCCGGCGGCGCGCAGCTTGTCCTCGGCTTCGCCGGCGTCGATGATGGCGCGGTCGAGCGCCTCCAGCGCCTCGGCGAGCAGCCTGTGCTCTCCGGCCAGCCGGTCGAGCCGCCGCCCCGCCACGCGCAGCGCCGCCAAGGGCGAGTCGGAACCGTCCCACAGCCGGCGCAGCTCCTCCAGCTCTCCGGCCAGCCGTTCCCCTTTCTGCATGGCGGCGCGGGTCTCCGCCAGCCGCGCCTCTTCGCCGGCCACCGGCTGAAGCTCCGCGAGTTCGGCAAGATGCGCCAGCAGCAGATCCTGATCCGCTGCGGCCTGTTCCGCCTCTTCCCTGACGCGCGTGAGGCTCGCTTCGGCGGACTGCCACTCGCGATAGGCACGCGCCACTTCGCCCGTGTCATGCCCGCCGTAGCGGTCGAGCAGGTGCATGTGGCCGCGCGGATTGACCAACCCGCGATCATCATGCTGACCGTGCAGTTCGACCAGCAGCGGCGCGAGCGTCCGCAGCAGGGCGACACTGGCAGGCTGGTCGTTGACGAAGGCCTTGCTGCCGCCATCCGCTTTGAGCTGCCGGCGCAGGAGCAGCGGCTCCCCCGGCTCGACCTCGATGGCCGCGTCTTCCAGGAGCGCGTGCAGCGCGGGCGGCGGAGCCGCGAACTGAAAGGTCGCGCTCACCACCGCCCGTTCGGCTCCGGCGCGCACCAGCCCCGTCTCGGCGCGGTTGCCGAGCACCAGCCCGAGGGCATCGAGAAGAATGGACTTGCCGGCCCCGGTTTCGCCGGTCAGCACACCAAGGCCCGGGCCAAACTCCAGCTCAAGCGCTTCGATCAACACGACGTTGCGGATGGAGAGGCGGGTCAGCATCGCTGCCGCTGCCTATCCCATTCACCCGTCGGCGTCACCCGGTGAAGCGCCGCGCCGGGTGATATTCAGCTCGCCGTGACGCCGGGCGCGTGGTTCTGCACCAGCCGGTGCGCCTTGCGGTACCAGTCCGAACCGGGATAGTTCGCGCCGAGCACGGCCGCGAACTTCACCGCCTCTTCCGGCAGACCCAGCGCCAGACTGCTTTCCGTCAGTCGGAACAGCGCCTCCGGTGCGTGGCTGGTCGTCTGATACTGCTCCACCACGTTGCGGAAGCGGATGTTGGCGGCAAGCCAGCGGCCCGAACGCTGGTATCCGCGGCCGATTTCCATCTCCTTTCCGGCCAGATGGTCGGCGACGAGATCAAGCTTGAGCCGCGCGTCGGCCGCGTATTCGGACGTGGGAAAGCGGCGCACGACTTCGTTGAGCGCCGTGCGGGCGAGTTCGGTGTTCTTCTGATCCCGCTGCACGTCGCTGATCTGCTCGTAGTAGCTCAGCGCGATGAGGTAATAGGCGTAGGGCGCATCCTTGTTGCCGGGATGGATGGTCAGGAAGCGCTGCGCCGACTGGATGGCCTTGGCGTAGTCGGCGGCGGCGTAATAGCTGAACGCGCTCATCAGCTGCGCCCGGCGCGCCCACGGGCTGTAGGGATGCTGCCGCTCCACCTCGTCGAACAGCCCGGCCGCGAGGACGTAATTGCCGCGATCGAGGCGGTTCTTGGCCTCGGCGTAGAGCGTCTCGACATCGCGCGCGACATAGGCGGTGTCGGCAGGACGGTTCTGTCCGCCGCCGCAGGCGGTGACACTCAGGGCGGCCAGCGCCAGGACGCCGGCCTTCGGCAGCGTGCGAATGATCGGTTGCATCCGCGCGGTATAGGGGGTTCGTCACTGAACGCCAAGTGAAGCCGCGCGGGAACGCCGCAACCGCGGCCAGCTTTCACCCGTCCTTAACCTTAGGCAAGTAAGGCGCGCTCCGGGGAACTGGAGGGGGCCAAGTGTGGATGCACACGTTCTCGTCGTCGAGAGCGACGAACTGCTGCGGGATCTGCTGACCGTCAGGCTGCATGTCGCGGGTTTCCGCAGCCATCCGGCCGCGGACGGAGCCGAGGCGCTGCGCTGGCTCGAGACGCATTCGACGGATCTCGTGCTGCTGGCCAGCATGATGCCGATGATGTCAGGCGCGGAAACGCTCGCCCGCCTGCGGGCCTCACCCAGCCTGTCGCACATCCCGGTCATCATGATGACCCCGCCTCTCGCGGGCGAGGATGCGCGCCGGCTGAAGTCGCTCGGCGCAACGGACATCCTGAGGAAACCGGTTTGCGGCGCGCGCCTTGTCCGCGCCATCTCCGAGGCCGTGCAGGCACGCCGGTCCGCCGCCACGCCGCTCCGCCGGCTCAAGATAACGGTGATGACACCCGCCGTTCTCGCGGCCACGGCAGCAGCCGGCACGGCGGCGGCGGCCACGATCCCCGCGCCCGCGGCAGCGCCTGCTGCGGTTTCAGCCACCGGGTCGGCGAAGCACACGGCGTCGGCGGCGGAGGCGCGCGCGCAGACGGACGAGCCGGCGCGATCCCGACCCGCTCCTCCGCCGGTCCCGCCCCAGCCTGAACCCGCATCCGGGGCCGAGCCATGGTCGCCTCGCACCAGCATCGCGCTCGTTCATGGGCGCAGCTGGGCCGAGGACGTGGCGCATTCGGCGTGGAGCGACACCACTCTCACGCTCGCCTACCGGCCCACCCGCCGGAGCGGATACAGCCTCGAGGCCGGCCACGCGCGCCGCTTCGGCCTGTCCGACACGCAGCTTCAGGTGAGGGGCGACTGGGCTGTGGGCACGCGCAGTTCGGTGTTTCTCGCCGGCGTGGCGACGCCGCAGGCCGAATTGCGCGAGCGGGTCGGCCTGCGCGCCGGCTTCGCCCACACGCCGCGGCCGCATCTGGAGATCGGCGCCAGCACCCGCCTCGGCGAGTTCCGCGACGGCACGAAGCTCGTGGCGACGCCCTACGTCGCGGTCAGCACGACCGGCGAGCGGGTGACGGTGATCGCCGAAGCCATCAACCTGTGGAACCTGTCGGGTCCGGCCGATCACCGGCTCGGGTTCGGCTTGCGTGTCCGGGCGGCGCCGGACGAGCGGTGGCGGCTGCTTGGCGGTTATGCGCGCTATCCGGAAGTCGAGGCGGGAACCGCACGCACCGTCCGCTCCCTCTATGCCGGCGCGTCCGTCCGGGTGGCGGAAACCGTCACGCTGTCGGCAAGTGTCGCCAACGACCGCTACGAAGGACTGTTCACCCGCAACGGCGTCACGCTGGGCATGGTGCATGAGTGGCGAGGACGCAGGTGAGCGCATCCGCGCAAGCCCTGCTGATCATCCTGTTTCAGGGCCTGTGCGTCCTTCTTGGCGGTGCGCTGATCATCGTGACGAGGCGCTGGTTCGTGGCGCAGCGCGCTGCCCGTGACCGTCTGCGGCAGCGGATCCTGCGCGCCGAGCTCATCCAGGCCGTCATCCGCGACAATGACGGCTTCGTGTGCAGAAGCTGGTCGGCACGCGATCGCCGCGCCGCCTTCGCCGTCGCTGCCCAGCTTCTCGCGCTCCTGCCCGACAGGGAACGCGGCCGGCTGGAACGGATCGTCGAGGGCCATGGTGTTCTGGCGGAAGCGATGCGGCAGCTGCGTCACAGGAGCCCCCACCGGCGCATCGCGGCCGCACGCCGGCTGGCCCCGTTCGGAACGCCCGCGGTGCAGGATGCGCTCCATGGCTCGCTTCGCCGCGATCCGTCCGTCCGTGTGCGGCTCGAAGCGGCCATCGCCATCTCGGTGCGGGGGACACTGCCGCCCCTGTGGCGGCTTGTGCGCGATGTTCTCCCGGAAGGACAGCCGCTGACGCCCAACCACCGGCTGCTGTTCCGCAGCCTGGCGCCGCGCTGTCCGGACGCCCTCGTCGCGCTTGCGACCTGTCAGGACGAGGCGCGGCTGCGCGTCCTTGCGGTGGACGGCCTGCTCCATGGCGCGCCGTCCCGCCTTGACCATGTGGCAGACCTGCTGGGCGATGATCCGGATCCTGAGGTCGCACGGCTGGCCCGGATTGCCGCGCAGGAGGCCCGCGCCCCGCGGCCAAGATCTGCGCCTCAGCCCGCGCCCGCGCCCCCGGTCACGCCGCCGCTGCTCCCACGGCCGCGGCTGGCCGCCTGAGGCGCGGACAATGACAGCCAGCCTCGCACTCACTGTCCTGCTGATCCCGGTCGCCGCGGTGCTGGCGATCCAGAACCTCGTCTATGTGGCGCAGCTCGTCGCCACCGTGCGCCAGCGGATGACGGAGCCACTCGGCGTCGGCACCCTGCGCGACCTGTGGGCGCTGCAATCGCGGCAGTCGCCGCCGGTGTCCATCGTCGCCCCCGCCTTCAACGAGGAGCTTTCGATCGTCGACAGCGTGCGCGCGCTGCTGTCGCTGAACTATCCCGACTTCGAGGTGATCATCGTCAATGACGGCTCCAGGGACAGGACGCTGGAGGTGCTCATCCAGACCTTCGACATGGTGCCGCGCCGCCGCCCGGTTCAGGCGCTCCTGGCACATCAGCCGATCACGCGCGTCTACCGCTCCGTCAGCCATCCGGCGCTGGTGGTGGTCGACAAGGTGAACGGGCGCAAGGCGGACGCCGCCAACGCCGGCATCGCCGTGGCCGTCAATCCTCTGGTCTGCATCATCGATGCCGATTCCCTCATCGACGAGGATGCGCTGCTGCGCGCGTCGCAGCCGTTCCTGTCGGACGGCGGCGCCGTGGTCGCCGTGGGCGGCACGGTCCGCCTCACCAATGGCTGCGGCATCGTCGCGGGGCAGCTCCAGACGGTGAACATGCCGCGCGGCTGGATCCCGCGCTTTCAGGTGCTGGAATATCTGCGCGCCTTCATGGTGGCGCGCGTCTCCGCGTCGCGCTGGGGCATGCTGATGCTGATCTCCGGCGCGTTCGGGCTGTTCCGGAGAGACGCGCTGCTCGCAGCCGGCGGCTTCGATCACGACAGCCGCGGAGAGGATCTCGAACTGTGCGTCCGGCTGCACCGGATCGGCCGCGAGCGCGGGCAGAGGCCCAAGGTCGTCTTCGTGCCCGATGCGGTGTGCTGGACGGAAGCACCGTTCAACCGCGCCGGACTGCGCAACCAGCGCACGCGCTGGAGCCAGGGTGGGCTTGAGGTGCTGGCCAAGCATCGGAGCATGCTGTTCAACCCGCGCTACGGACGGATCGGCCTGGTCGGTCTGCCCCTGGTGCTGCTGGAGACGGCGCTGGTGCCGGCCGCCGAACTGCTGGGCTATCTGCTGGCGCCGCTGCTCTATCTGACGGGAACGGATGAAGGCGCCTTGCTGGTGGGCATGCTGTTCCTGCACCTGCTGTTCGGCACGAGCGTCAGCCTCGCCGCCGTGGCGCTCGAGGAGTTGCAGATGCGCCAGCACGAGCGGATCGGCCATGTCGCGGTGCTGATCGCCTGCTGCTTTCTCGAGAACTTCGGCTACCGGCAGCTCAACGCCTGGTACCGTCTGAAGGGCGTGCGGGCATGGTGGAAGGGCGAAACCGGCTGGCTCGCGGTGGAGCGACAGGGGTTTGCCGCCGCGCGGAGCTGAAAAGGTCCGAGAGGCACGCCCGCCAAGGCTACGGCTCCCCCATCCTCAGCGCGGCGATGAAGGCCTCCTGCGGGATCGAGACGTTGCCGTATTCGCGCATCCGCGCTTTGCCCTTCTTCTGCTTCTCCAGCAGCTTCTTCTTGCGGGTAATGTCGCCGCCATAGCATTTGGCGGTCACGTCCTTGCGCAACGCGGCGATGGTTTCGCGGGCGATGACCTTGCCGCCGATCGCGGCCTGGATCGGGATCTTGAACAGGTGGCGGGGAATGAGGTCCTTCAGCCGCTCGCACATGCCGCGCCCGCGTTCCTCCGCGACCGAGCGGTGGACGATCAGGGACAGGGCGTCGACCGGCTCATTGTTGACGAGGATGTTCATCTTGACGAGATCGCCTTCCCTCAGGCCGATCTGCTCGTAGTCGAAGGAGGCGTAGCCGCGACTGATCGACTTGAGCCGGTCGTAGAAGTCGAACACCACCTCGTTCAGCGGCAACTCGTAGCTGACCTGCGCCCGCCCGCCGACATAGGTAAGGCCCGTCTGGATGCCGCGGCGGTCCTGGCACAGCTTGAGGATCGAGCCGAGATATTCGTCGGGCGTGTAGATCGTCGCCTTGATCCACGGCTCCTCGATGGAGAGGATGCGGTTGACGTCGGGATAGTCGGCGGGATTGTGCAGATACAGTTCGCGCGCGTCCTCCGTCCGGCTGGCCGCGAGCTGGATGCGGTAGACGACCGATGGCGCCGTGGTGATGAGGTCGAGATCGTATTCGCGGCTGAGCCGCTCCTGGATGATCTCGAGATGCAGCAGGCCAAGGAAGCCGCAGCGAAAGCCGAAGCCGAGCGCCGCCGACGACTCCATCTCGTAGGAGAAGGAGGCATCGTTCAGGCGCAGCTTGGCGATGCTCTCGCGCAGCTTCTCGAAATCGGCGGCGTCGACCGGGAACAGGCCGCAGAAGACGACCGGCTGCACCTCCTTGTAGCCGGGCAGGGCCTGCGCCGCGCCGTTCTTGACGGTGGTGATGGTGTCCCCGACCCGGGCCTGTTCCACCTCCTTGATCTGGGCGGTGATGAAGCCGATCTCGCCCGGCCCGATTTCCGGCAGGTCGACGCGCTTGGGCGTGAAGGCGCCCACCCTGTCGACGAGATGCTCGGTGCCACCCTGCATGAAGCGGATGTTCAGCCCCTTGCGGATCACCCCGTCGATGACGCGCACCAGAATGACGACGCCGAGATACGGGTCGTACCAGCTGTCGACCAGCATGCCGCGCAGCGGCGCGTCGCGGTCGCCCTTGGGCGGCGGGATGCGGGCGACCACCGCTTCCAGCACCTCCTCGATGCCGATGCCCGACTTGGCCGAGGTCAGCACCGCGTCCGAGGCGTCGATGCCGATGATGTCCTCGATTTCCGCCTTGACCTTTTCCGGCTCGGCGGCGGGCAGGTCGATCTTGTTGATGACGGGCACGATTTCGTGGTCGTGCTCGATCGACTGGTAGACATTGGCGAGGGTCTGGGCCTCGACCCCCTGCGCGGCGTCGACCACCAGCAGCGCGCCCTCGCAGGCGGCGAGGCTGCGGCTGACCTCGTAGGCGAAGTCCACATGACCGGGCGTGTCCATGAGGTTCAGGGCATAGGTCTTGCCGTCGCGCGCGGTGTAGTTCAGCCGCACGGTCTGGGCCTTGATGGTGATCCCGCGCTCGCGCTCGATGTCCATGTTGTCGAGCACCTGCTCGCTCATCTCGCGATCGGTGAGGCCCCCGCACGCCTGGATGAGCCGGTCGGCGAGCGTGGACTTGCCGTGGTCGATGTGGGCGATGATGGAGAAGTTGCGGATCAGCGAAAGCTCGGTCATGACCCGCCCGGCCTTAGCGGTGCGGCGGGTCAGCGACAATCGGCTTCGGCGTCGGACGGACGGGTGGTCAGCTCTGCGCGTCGCCGGCACGCGGGGCACGCGCCGACAGGGTGAAGCAGGCGGGCGAGCCACCGCCTTTCTCTCCCCCGGCGATCAGCGACGGGCCGGCGCCGAGCGCGGCGACGGGTGCTCCGGCCACGGCGAGCGCATAGGGGGAAACCCGGTGACGCGTGCACAGACCGCCGGCACCGTCATCGACCAGCGCGCTCTCGAATTCGAGGCCCTGCGTGTCTCCGTCGGTCCGCACCACGGTCGCCACGGCCAGTTGACCACCTCCGAAGTCGAGGACGAACTGCGTGCCGACCGGAACATCCTCCAGCCCCTCGATCATGGCGCCTGTCCGGGACAGGTTGCGCAGCGTGACCTCGTAGTAATGGTCCTGATGGATGAGGCCCACGCGGCGGAACACCGTGCGGCGCCCGGCCCGCTGCGCGCCGTCGCGCACCGGTTCGAGCTGCCAGTCGTCCGCGGCAAGCTGCGCGGCGACCTCTTCGGCGGCCAGCGCTTCCGAAAAGACGAAGCCCTGCGCGTGGGTGATGCCACGACCCCGCAGCGCCTCGAGAAGCGCCATCGAACCGACGCCGGCCGCGACCGTCTCCAGCCGGAGCACCTTGGCAAGCTCCACGATCGCCTGCACCATTTCAAGGTCGCCGAGCGTGTCGGTGATCGTGCTTTCGAAGAACGACTGCCCCAGCTTGATGGTGCAGAACGGGGCGCGGCGCAGATAGCTCAGCGAGACATAGCCCGACCCGAACTGGTCGAGCGAGAGCCTGACGCCGCGGCGGAACAGGGCGGAGACGATCCGTTCGACCTCGTCGTGGTCGTTGCGGTAAAGGTCTTCGCCGACCTCGATCTGCAGCCGCTGCGGATCAAGACCGCTCTCGTCGAGCGCGGCTTCGACGTCGTCGAGAAACTGCCGGTCGGTGAACTGGACCGGCGAGACCGGCACGACAAGCCGCAGCCCCGCCGGCCACTGCGCGGCGTCGCGACATGCCTGTCGCAGCCCGTCGCGTCCGATGCGGGTGACGAGGCGGCTTGCCTCCGCAACGGGCATGAAGGTGTCGGCGGAAACCCGGCCTCTCTCAGGATCGTGCCAGACATACTGGAGCTGCAGGGCGCAGACGCGGTTGTCCGCCAGCGCCACCACCGGCTGATACTCGACCCTGATGTGGCCTGCCTCGATGGCTGCGGCGAGATCCTCTTCCATCTGCCGGCGCAGGCGGTCCTCCGCCTCGAGATCGACGGCATAGAAGCGGAACTGACCCCGGCCGTTGTGCTTGGCGGCATACAGCGCCAGATCGGCGGCCCGCGTCAGCTCGTCCCGCCCCACGCCGTCATAGGGCGCGATGGCAATCCCGACCGAGGTGCCGATGCTGCACCGACCCTCTTCGAGGGCAAAGGGCTGCGAGAGCATGGTGATGATCTTGCGCGCGAGGTCGCCAAGCTGGCCGCGATCGTCCAGATCGGGCAGCAGCACCTGGAACTCGTCACCCCCCAGACGGCCGATCTCGCCGCGGGAGCCAACGACGCTCTCGATCCGGCGTGCCACCTCCACCAGCAGCTTGTCGCCGGCCGCATGGCCGAGCGTGTCGTTGACGTGCTTGAAACGGTCGAGGTCGAGCATCATCAGCGCACAGGCCCGGCGCGAGGCTCCGAAGGCCAGCAGCGTGGCGTCGATGACCTGTTCCATGCGGTAGCGGTTGGCGAGGCCGGTGAGTGCGTCCGACCGCGCCTGGCGGGCGGCTTCCTGTTCGCCGAGGAACGCGTCGGTCACGTTGATCCCGCTCCCGCGGAAGCCGAGGAACGCGCCCGCCGCGTCGCTGACCGGTCGCCCGGACAGCCGCAGCACGAGCGTCCGGCCGCCCTCCCCGACCTGAACCGTGAAGCCGGCGAAGGACTTGCGCGCGGCAAGCTTCAGCGCGAGCGACGGCGCCTCCCCGCCCTGCCCCACGGGCGTCAGCACGGCGGTCAGCGGGCGTCCGATGAGGTCGTCCACCGCCACACCGGCACTCGCGGCGATGCGCGGGCTGAGATAAGTCACGTGCCCCTGTGCGTCCGTGGCCCAGAACCAGGCGAGTCCCCGCTCCTCGAGATCCTCGATGATCGCCAGCTTGTCCTCGCGCGACAGCGGAGCGGCGTTCGCGGAAGGGGGCGGAGACGCAGGATCGGACAGGCCGGAGCGACGGCCGCGCATGCGCGTTAGGAACGGCATCTCACCCATTATTCCGCACCCGCCGACTGCCCGATCCAACCGTTCCGCACGCCGCGCACTCTGGTCGATGCGTGGTTAGCATGAGGTAAAGGCGCGCTTCGCGATCCACCCCTGAGGTGCAGGTACTCCTCGGAACCTCGCCCCCGCAGGCTCCGTTCGGTCTGCAGATCAGGAGGCTTGCATGAAAACTCTTCTCGTAACCGCCGCGGCCGCGCTCCTCGCGGTGCCGGTGGCAGCGCAAAGCGATTCGCCGCCCAGCCAGCCGCTGCCGGAACGCAGCACGGTCCGGACGGAGGCCGGAACCTTGCAGATGCAGGTCATCGCACGGGGGCTGGAGCATCCGTGGGCCGTGGCCCTGCTGCCCGACCGGCAGGCGCTGGTGACGGAGCGCAATTCCGGGCGCCTGCTCGTCGTCAACACCGCCGACGGCAGCCGACGCGCCGTCTCTGGCGTGCCGCAGATCTTCCGCTTCAAGGGTGAAACGGGTCGCAGCCAGGCGGGATTGTTCGACGTCAAGCTGCATCCCGGCTTTGCGCAGAACCGGCTCGTCTATCTCAGCCTGTCGGCGCCCACCGAACGGGGTGCGACGCTCAAGATCGTCCGCGGGCGGCTCGTCGACGAGAGGGGCAGCGCCCGGCTGGAGGACGTGACCGACATCTTTTCGCTGCAGGAGGACGATCAGGACTCGAGCGGCCTGCACTTCGGTGGGCGGATGGCGATCCATGCGCCCACCAACGCGCTGTTCCTGACCGTGGGCGACCGCCGCAACATCTCGCGCGCGCAGGACGGCGAGGATCAGGCCGGCTCCATCCTGCGCATGACGCTGGATGGCGACGTCCACCCCGACAATCCGCACCGCGGCGAAGGCGACATCAACGACTACATCTTCGCCATGGGCAGCCGCAACAGCCAGGCGCTCACCCTCGACTCGCGGGGACGGCTGTGGTCCGTCGAGCATGGACCTCAGCGCGGCGACCGCGTCGACCTCGTGCGCAGTGGCGCCAACCTTGGCTGGCCGTTCATCACCGGCGGCAGGGACTATTCCGATGCGCCGATCGGCGTCGGGCTCAGCCACCCCGGCATGACTTCGCCACTGCACGTGTTCGCAGAGACGATCGCGCCGTCCGGCGCGGCCTTCTACGACGCGGCGGCGCTGCCCGCGTGGCGTGGGAACATGCTCGTCGGCGGGCTCTACAATCAGGCGCTGGTGCGGGTGGTCGTCGACGGAGAGCGGGTCGCCGCGGTGCACACGGTTCCGGTCGGCCGCCGCATCCGCGACGTGCAGGTCGCCCCGGATGGCAGCATCTGGATGGTGACGGAACATGCGGACGGGGAACTGGTGCGGCTCTCGGCACGCTGAACCGCCTGCCCGCTCCCCGCGGCCGCTTGCCAAGACCCGGACCGGCGTGCACCCTGCGTCCCGGGCGGAACGCCGCGTTCCGCCGGAAAAAGGGGGGCGCCATGCACCACCTTGCGATCGTCGGGGCAGGTCCGGCCGGCTTTTACACCGCGGAAGCGGCGGCGAGGCGCTGGAACGATGCCGTTCAGATCGACATCATCGACGCGCTTCCCGCCCCTTTCGGCCTCATCCGCAGCGGCGTTGCGCCCGATCACCAGTCGATCAAAGCGGTGGCCCGCCGCTATGCCCAGACCGCCGCGTCACCCCCCGTCCGCTTCGTCGGGAATGTCCGCGTCGGTCTGGACGTGACGCTTGCCGAACTGCTGGAGCTTTACGACGCGGTCGTCCTTGCGACCGGCGCGCCGGAGGACCGGCCGCTCGGGCTCCCGGGCGAGGACCTGCCGAACGTGTTCGGCAGTGCCGCGTTCGTCGGGTGGTACAACGGGCATCCGGCCCACGCCGCCCTGAAGCCCGACCTCTCCGGCCGGCATGCGGTTGTGGTCGGCATGGGCAATGTCGCCCTCGACGTCGCCCGCGTCCTCGCCAAGACCCCCGAGGAGTTCGCCGGAGCCGACATCGTCGCCCACGCCCTCGACACCCTCTCCGCGAGCGCCATCTCGCGCATCACCATTCTGGGTCGGCGGGGACCGCACCAGATCGCCATGACGCCCAAGGAGCTGGGCGAACTGCTTCACCTTGCCCGCGCCTCGCCGCACGTCGATGCCGCCGACCTGCCGCCGGCAGAGGACGACGCCGCGCTGGAGCCGGGTCGGCGCAAGTCGGTCGCCCTGTTGCGGCAGTTCGCGCGGGAGGATGGCCCGGGCAAGCCGGTCCGCATCGCCTTCGACCTGTTCGCCGCGCCGGTCGCCTTCAGGGGCGACACGCGGGTGCGGCAGGTGGAGGTGGAACGCACCCGGCTGGAGGGCGACCGGGCCGTGGGCACGGGCGCGCGCTACCGTGTCCCCGCCGATCTCGTCGTCACCTGCACCGGCTATCGCAGCACGGCTCTGGAAGGAGCGCCTTTCGACCATCAGGCAGGCCGCTTCGTCAACGAGGGCGGACGCGTGGCTCCGGGACTCTATTGCGTGGGCTGGGCGCGGCGCGGCCCGACCGGGACCATCGGCACCAACCGGCCCGACGGGGAGGAGGTGGTGGAACGGCTCGAGACCGACGGCTGGCGCGCCGGCGGTGCGCGCCGCGGCCGCGAAGGACTGGACGCCCTTGTCGACGCGCGGGGTATCGACGCGGTGACCTTCGACGACTGGCTGAGGATTGATGCCGCGGAGGTCGCAGCCGCACGGCCCGGCGCACCGCGCGAGAAGTTCGTCAGCGTCGCCGCCATGCTGCAGGCGCGCACGCTGCTTAAGGAAAAAACTCCTCGTCCACCGCCTTGATCGCGATGCGCTCCTCGACCCGGCAGCCGACCGAGTGACGAACCATCAGCCGCCCCAGCGTCTCGCCATCGACCAGCACGATGCGCTTGCTCAATCCGTCGGCGGTCTGGCGTGCCTGATGCGAGAAACGGGCGGTCGTCACGAACAGGCCCTTGCGCGCCTTGCGCTGGTCAAGGGCGCCGAAGAACCCGCGGATCGCCTCCGCACCGACGGCGGTTCCGGGTGCGTAACGCTTCGCCTGCACATAGACCTGTTCCAGCCCGAGTTCATCCTGATTGATGACGCCATCAACCCCGCCATCGCCGCTGCCGCCCAGAACCTCGCCCATCTCGTCGGGTGACCCGCCATAGCCCATGGCAATCAGCAGCCTGACGACGGCTTGCTCGAAGAAGGCCGGGGGCGCGGCGACGAGCCGGGCGAGCAGGTCCGCCGCAAGGGCGCTTTCCAGCTCCTCGCGTGCGCGCAGCATGCGTTCGTTCGGGGGCAACTCCTGCTCGGCTTCGGGGGGTGACGTGGCATCCGCTTCCCGTTTCGTCGACGATGTGACGAACGCTTCGAAAGCCGCATAGCGCCTGAGAGAGGCGGTGGTGATGCGCCCGGGAGCTTCCCTGAGCGCGGCTTCGCCCTCGCGCGTGATCGCGAAGACGCCGCGGCTCATGGGCGCGAGCAGTCCCGCCTTGCAGAGGTAGGTCTTGGCCCAGTGCACGCGGTTTGCAAACGTCGTCTGGCGCCCGGAGGGGAGCCGCTGCGCCTGCTGCTCCTGCGTCAGCGCGAAGCGGAGGGCCAGCCGGTCCACCATGTCACGCACCCGCGTCGTTCCGCCGGCAGCCTCCTCGAGGAGCGGGAGCATGAGCGTCTGGAAGTCGGGCACCTCGGGCCGCATCGGCATCGGCGGCAACCTCCCCTTGCGAGCGGTTAGCGGGCGTCGCCCTCCTCGAGAGCGGCAATCTGCCGGCCGAAGGCCTGGATTCGCTGGCCAATCACGCGCGCGGCGGCTTCGCACCGCGGAGCGAGCGCAGCGGCGCCCGCGATCGTCTGCTGCAGCGCCTCCCGGGTGCCCCAGGCCTCGAGCGTTCCGCCACTCCGCGCTTCGTAGCGCCCCATCCAGTATGTCGCGACAGCCGCCAGTCCCGACTTCTGCTGTGCATCCTCAACCTGCCCGGAGGCTGCTAAAGCCATCAGCGCGCACCGCATCTCCTCGTCAGGGCTGAGCGCATCCTGCGCCGATAGCGGCTGGGCAAGGCACAGGAGCGCCGCGGCGACAGGAAACAAGCGCATGGATCAGACCCTCATCGGCATGAGAACATACAGGGCGGATGCCTGGTCATTCTTGCGGATCAGTGTCGGCGCTCCGGCATCGGCAAGGTGCACCTCGACCACGTCGGAGTCCATCTGGCTCAGGATGTCCTTGAGATAATTGGCGTTGAATCCGATCTCTAGCCCGTCCGCCGCATATTCGGCGGCGAGTTCCTCGGCGGCGGTGCCGTTGTCGGGCGATGTGACGGACAAGGTCACTCGGTCATTGTCGAGTCCCATCTTGACGGCCCGCGTCTTTTCCGTCGCGATCGTCGCCACCCGGTCGACGGCCTGGTAGAACAGGCGCGGATCGAGGCGGAGCAGCTTGTCGTTCGCGGTCGGAATGACCCGGCTGTAATCGGGAAAGGTTCCGTCGATCAGCTTGGAGGTGAGCACCACCCCGTTCTCGCCGCCCAGGGTGAAGCGCACCTTCGACGGGGACAGATCGACCCGCACCTCGGCGTCGAGCGCCTCCTCCAGCAGCTTGCGCAGTTCGGCCACCGTTTTGCGCGGAATGATGACGTCCGGCATCCCCTCTGCGCCTTCCGGTCGCGAAAGCGTGAACCGCGCCAGCCGGTGTCCGTCCGTCGCGGCCGCGCGCATCACCGGACCTGACCCGTTCTCCCCGTCCGACACATGCAGGAAGATGCCGTTCAGGTAATAGCGGGTCTCCTCGGTGGAGATGGCAAAGCGCGTGCGGTCGATCAGCTCGGCCAGCAACCGGCCCGGCAGGGTGAATGTGGTCGGCAGGTCACCCTCGACAATGGTCGGGAAGTCGTCGCGCGGCAGGGTGGGAAGCTGAAACCGGCTCCGTCCCGCCTTCACCGTCATGCGGTTGTCGGCCGCCTCGAGGCTCACCTGGCTCCCGTCGGGCAGCTTGCGCGCGATGTCGAACAGCAGGTGGGCCGAAACGGTGATGGCGCCCGGCGTGTCGACGCCGGCCGCGGGGATGTGCTCGACAACCTGCAGGTCGAGGTCGGTGGCCATGACCTTCAGCGACCCGCCGGCCTCGGCCTCGATCAGCACGTTCGACAGGATGGGGATGGTGTTGCGCCGCTCGACGACGGACTGGACGTGGGACAGGCAGCGCAGCAGCGTTGCACGTTCCAGAGTGGCTTTCATCGTGTTCCTACCCCTGTAGATCGCTTGCGGGCATGGCCGCGGACTCGCCGCAGGCAACGGCGTGGCCTTGACACCATCCTTAGCCGCCACACCGCCCGCGGCAAGCGGGCGCGGGCGGACACCGCACGACGCTGGGGAAAACAGTTCAGGACAGCATCGCCATGCCGCCGTTCACATGCAGCGTCTGGCCGGTGATGTAGCCCGCCTCGCGGCTGGCGAGAAAGGCCACGGCCGCGCCGACCTCCTCGCCGGTGCCCATCCGCCCGAGCGGAATGCGCGCGTTGAGCGCCGCCTTCTGCGCCTCGGGCAATGTGTCGGTCATGGCTGAACGGATGAAGCCGGGCGCGACGCAGTTCGCCGTGATGCCCCTCGTGGCGATCTCCTGGGCCAGCGCCTTGGTCATGCCGGTCAGCCCCGCCTTGGCGGCCGCGTAGTTCATCTGGCCGGGATTGCCCATCAGCCCCACCACGCTGGTGATGGAAACGATGCGGCCGAACCGCGCCTTCATCATCGGCTTGACGGCCGCGCGCATCAGCCGGAACGCGGCTTCCAGGTTGATGCGGATCACCTGATCCCACTCCTCGTCCTTCATCCTGAGCGCGAGGTTGTCGCGGGTGATGCCGGCGTTGTTGACGAGAATGTCGAGCTGCCCGAGCGTCGCCAGCGCAGCCGGCACGAGTTCCTCGACCTGCACCGGATCCGACAGGTCGCAGGTGATCTCGACATGCTCGCCGCCGAACGACTCGTGCAGTTCATCCTTGAACGCCCGCAGCTTGGCCGCGTTGCTGCCGGTCAGCGCGAGGCGGGCGCCCTGCGCGGCGAGCGAACGGGCGATGGCCGATCCGATCCCTCCGCTGGCGCCTGTGACCAGCGCCGTCATGCCGTTCAGTGAAAACATCGCCGCTCTCCGTTCCTTCTTTGCCGATCCGGTGCCGTCAGCCCAGCGACCGGGCGAAACATTCCAGATCCGCCATCGTGGTCAGGCTGGACACCTGCATGGCCGGTTCCGTGCGGGAGACCATCGGGCCAAGCACCTTGCTGCCGATCTCGACGACCTGTTCCACCCCGCCGCGCCGCAGCGCGTGGACCGTCTCGCGCCAGCGGACCCGGCCGGTGACCTGGCGGACAAGGAGGCCGCGCACCGCCTCGGCCGCCGCATTGGCCTGAGCGGTCACATTGGCGTAAACCGGCACGTTCAGGGATCCGGCCACGATCTCGGCCAGCGCGTCGTCCATCCGCTTCGCGGCCGGCTCCATCAGCGAGCAGTGGAACGGTGCCGACACTGGCAGCTTCACCGCCCGGCGCACGCCGTGTTCGCGCGCCTGTTCCAGAACCCGGGCGACAGCGTCGGCGTGGCCGGAGACGACCACCTGCGAGGGGTCGTTGTCGTTGGCGATCTCGCAGACCTGCCCGTGGGCGGACGCGTCGCACAGCGCCTGAGCCTTCTCCACATCGGCGCCCAGCAGCGCCGCCATGGCGCCGACACCGACCGGCACGGCCGCCTGCATCGCTTCGCCGCGCAGCCGCAGGAGACGGGCCGTATCCGCCAGGCTGAACGCGCCGGCCGCATGAAGCGCGGTGTACTCGCCGAGGCTGTGCCCGGCCATCGCTCCGCCGTGGTCCGTCAGCCGCACGCCGAAGTCCTGCGCCAGCGCCGCCACCATCGCCGCGGCCGCCGCCATGATCGCCGGTTGGGCGTTGGCGGTCAGCGTCAGTTCGTCCTCGGGTCCCTCGCGCATGAGCCGGGACAGGTGCTGTCCCAGCGCCTCGTCCACTTCCTCAAAGACGGCGCGCGCCGCCGCGCTGGCCGCCGCAAGCTCGGCGCCCATGCCGACCTTCTGGCTGCCCTGCCCCGGAAAGATGAACGCCCGCATCGCCTCTGCTCCCTGTGCTGGCGACGCCTTATGCAGCGCGCCGGGCTTCGGCAAGCCGGTGCCGCGGCACGGTCCGGGTTCAGCCGCGATGGCCGAACGGCACGATCCGGTTGCCGGGGTCATGCCCGATGTCGGCAAAGCCGAGATAGGGGATGCCCGACCGCTCGCACCAGAACCGGGCGATGTCCTCCTCGCTGGCGCCGAAGGGGCGGTCATTCTCGGGCACGTCCGAGACCCGGCCGAGCCGGATCCCGGCAATGCCGCGCAGGTTCTGCGTCACGTGGAAGAAGAGCCGGTCCACGGCGTAGAGATGCTCCGACACCTCCTCCACCAGCACCACGTGACCGGTCAGGTCCGGCATCAGCTCCGTGCCGACCAGCATGGCGAGGGTCATGAGGTTGAAGGCGACGCTGGGCTGCGCGCCGAGAGAGCGTTCCAGCCCGTCCGTGCTGCCGCGCAGGAAGTCGAACACCCGCCGGATTGCCGCCTCGCCGCCGTCGTGGCGGATGTCGGCGGCCATGGGTGCGTGAACCGGCCTGCCGATGCCGTGCCGGTACAGCCCGGCAAGGAGGTATCCCGCGTCGGAATAGCCCAGAAACGTCTTGGCGCGGCCCACCGCATCGAGGCGCGCCAGCGCGGCCGCCGCGATCCGGTTCGTGCCATAACCGCCATGGGCGAACCACACGGCGTCGGTCAGCGGATCGTTGGCACAGTCGAGCAACGCCTCGAGCCGGGTGTCGTCATCGCCGGCGAAATGCCCGTGGCGGGCAAAGCACTGCCGGTGGAACGCGACCTCGATGTCCGGCTCCTGCGCCGCGAGATCGAGCACCCTGTCGGCCAGCTCCCGCTCCATCCGCTTGCCCGGCGCGCACACGCTGATCCTGATCGTCATCGCGCGCGTCTAGCCAGCTTGCCACTGCCGCTTCAACTGAATACCTCGCGGCGGATGAGCGATCCCCTTCCCGCTGATGCGATCCGGACACGCCCGTTCTTCTTCTGCGGGATCGGAGGGTCGGGCATGCTGCCTCTGGCGCAGCTGCTCGTGGCCATGGGCGCTCGGGTTGAGGGGTCGGATCGCGCGCATGACCAGGGCCGCACTCCGGAAAAATTCGCTGCCCTGCGTGCGGGCGGCGTCACGCTCTGGCCGCAGGACGGCAGCGGCGTGCGCGCGGCGGAACAGATCCTCGTCGCCTCCGCGGCGGTGGAGGAGACGGTTCCCGAAGTCGGGCGCGCGGCGGCGCTGGGATGCCTGCGCCTGAGCCGCGCGGAGCTGCTCGCCTCCCTGTTCAACGCGAGTGGCCGTGGCGTGGCGGTCGCCGGCACCAGCGGCAAATCGACCGTTACCGGCATGATCGGCTGGATCCTGCACACCGCCGGCGAGGCGCCGACGATCGTCAACGGGGCGGTGATGAAGAACTTCGCCTCCGCCCGGACGCCGTTCGTCAGCAGCATCGCCGGTGCCGGCGATGCCTTCGTCAGCGAGGTGGACGAGTCCGACGGCTCCATCGCGCTGTTCCGACCGGCCGTCGGCGTGCTGCTCAATGTCAGTCTCGACCACATGGCGATCGAGGAGCTGCGGGAGCTGTTCAGCGGCTTCCTGGTGGAGAGCAGGACCGCCGTCGTCAACGCCGACGATGCGGAGGTTCGCGACCTTCTGCCCTCGGCCAACGAAGTGGTCACCTTCGCACTGGATCATCCCCTCGCCCAGTTCGGGATCGAGTCGGGCAGCGAGAGGGCGACGGACGAGGGACAGGAGGCGGTTCTGCTCGACCGGGAGGCGGGTAGCAGACACGCCCTGACGCTGCGTCTTGCGGGACGGCACAACCTCGCCAATGCCGTTGCCGCGGTGGCTGCGGCCGCTGCCTGCGGGATCGACACCGACGCGGCGGTTGCCGCTCTGGCAGACTTCGCCGGCATTGCGCGCCGCTTCGACGTGCTGGGCACGAGTGCGGGCGGCATCACGGTCATCGACGATTTTGCCCACAACCCCGAAAAATGCGCCGCCACCCTGCAGACGCTGAAGGCGCGGCCGGGCCGGGTGCTCGCCTTTTTCCAGCCGCATGGCTACGGCCCGCTGCGGCAGATGGGCGCCGAACTGGCGACGGTGTTTGCGCGCGCGCTCGACGCCGGAGACGTCGTGATCCTGTGCGATCCGGTCTATTTTGGCGGCACGGTCGACCGCAGTGAGGGCAGCGAGCGCATTGCCCGTCTGGTGGAGGAGGCCGGCGGCGATGCCGAGTATCTGCCGACCCGCGAGGAATGCGGTGACTGGCTGGTCGCGAACGCCCGCCCCGGCGACCGGATCGTGATCATGGGCGCCCGCGACGACACCCTGACCCTGTTCGCGCGCGACCTGCTGAACAGGCTCTGATCGCGCAGGGTCAGTGCGCCGCTTCGGCTCCGCCCGCGTCGGCGTGGCCGAGGCGCAGCACCTTGTGCACCAGCACGGCGATCGCCGCCCCGACGAGGAGGCCGAAGACCGCCGACACGGCGGCAAAGGTTACCCAGCCGAGAACGCCGCCGCCGACCGTCTCCACCGCGTGCTCCACCCCGTGCGCGTACTTGTACAGCCCGTCGATGCCCAGCTCGTGCATGCCGTGAAGGATGATCCCTCCACCGACCCAGAGCATTGCCACCGTGCCGACGATCGACAGGACCGTCAGCACCCGCGGCATGGCCGCCACCAGACCCCGGCCGACGACGCGGGAAAACCCGTCGGCCCGCTGGGCCAGATGAAGGCCGGCATCGTCCATCTTCACGATCAGGGCGACCGCCCCGTACACGAGCACGGTGATGCCGATGCCGACCAGCGCAAGGATGATCGCGCGGTTCATGACCGTTTCCGCCGCCACCTCGTTGAGGACGATGGCCATGATTTCGGCCGACAGGATCATGTCGGTGCGGATGGCGCCCGCGACGCGTTCCTTCTCGAAGGTGACCGGGTCGGTGATCGGATCCTCCAGCGTCTTGCCGTGCCGCGCCCCGCCCAGCTTCTCCATCACCTTCTCGGCGCCCTCGTAGCACAGGAAGGCTCCGCCCAGCATCAGCAGGTAGATGATGGCCTGCGGCAGAAAGGTGCTGAGCAGCAGGGCCGCCGGCAGCAGGATCAGCAGCTTGTTGCGCAGGCTTCCCACCGCGATCTTGCCGATGATCGGCAGCTCGCGCGCCGGGCTGAGCCCCGTGACATAGGACGGCGTGACGGCGGCATCGTCGATGACCACGCCCGCCGCCTTGGTGCTGGCCCGCCCGGCCGCCAGCGCCACATCGTCGACCGACGCGGCCGTGGCGCGGGCGATGACCGCGATATCGTCGAACAGCGCCACGAGACCACTCGGCACGGGCAGGATCCTTCTTCTGCTCAGAAGCTGACGGTCCTGCCCCGCCCCTGCCCGAGATGCAAGCCTTGCAACCGTGGCACGATCCGCTATGAGCGCCGCTCCCGCGCCGGCTGTTCCGGCCGTGCGGACTTGGCGAAGAAAGCCGGAGGGGCGGCCCGGAGCGGGGTGGCCAGCGATCGGCACAGACACAAAGGACGCAGCGCATGGCTCATTACGAGCATGTCTTTCTCGCGCGTCAGGACCTGAGTCAGGCTCAGGTCGACGCGCTGGCCCAGCAGGCCACCGAAATCATCGAGTCGAACGAGGGCAAGGTCATCCGCACTGAAACGTGGGGATTGAAGAACCTCGCCTACCGCATCGACCGCAACCGCAAGGCGCACTATGTCATGCTGGCTTTCGACGCGCCCGGCGGAGTAGTCGCGGAGCTGGAGCGCCAGACGCGCATCAACGAGGACGTGATCCGCTATCTGACCGTGCGCGTCGACGAGCACGAGAACGGACCCAGCGTGATGATGCGCAAGAACGACCGCGAGCGCGACCGCAAGCGCCGCCCCGAACGTGAGGAGCGCGACTGATGGCCCGCCCGTTTTTCCGCCGCCGCAAGTCCTGCCCGTTTTCCGGCAAGAACGCGCCGCGCATTGACTACAAGGACGTCCGCCTGCTCCAGGGCTTCATGTCCGAACGCGGCAAGATCGTGCCGGCCCGGATCACCTCCGTCTCGGCCAAGAAGCAGCGTGAACTGTCGCAGGCGATCAAGCGCGCCCGCCAGATCGGCCTGCTGCCGTATCTCGTGAAGTAGGAGGAGCGAGGCCATGCAGATCATTCTCCTGGAACGGGTCGAGAAGCTCGGCTCGATCGGCGATGTCGTCACCGTCAAGGACGGCTATGCCCGCAATTTCCTCCTTCCGCAGAAGAAGGCGCTGCGCGCCAACGAGGCGAACCGGCGGGTCTTCGAGGCGAACCGCGAACGGCTGGAGCAGGAAAACGCCCAGCGCCGCAGCGAGGCCGAGGCCCGCGGCAAATCGATCGACGGCGCCGAGATCGTGCTGATCCGCGCCTCGTCGAACACGGGCCAGCTCTACGGTTCGGTCAACGTGCGCGACATCGTCGCGGCGCTGGGCGAGCAGGGGCACGCCGTCGACAAGCGCCAGGTCATCATGGGCACGCCGATCAAGAGCCTCGGCTTGCACGACGTGCGGGTCGACCTTCACCCCGAAGTGTCGGTGACGATCAAGGCCAACGTCGCGCGTTCCGACGACGAGGCCGAGCTTCAGCGGCAGGGCATCGACGTCATGGCCCGGATGTTCGAGGACGAACGGCAGGACCAGACAGGGTTCACCGAAGCGGTCGACCCGACCCTCGAACCCGGCGAGATCCCGCAGGAACTGTTCGAAGACCGCAACGCGGACAGCGACGCCTGACCGCCGGTTCGCATTGCCGACCCATGCGAAAGGCGCGGCGTCATCGTCGCGCCTTTTTCGTATCGATGCCCTGATGAGGAGTCGCTGCGCATGATCGAAACAGCCGGTCGCGGCCCCGATGCCGCCGAGGCCGAAGTCGCCGACGTGCTCGACCGCCTTGCCGCGACGCACGCCGCGGCGACGAAGTGCCTGCGCGACGACGTGCTCGCGTTTGCACGCACGGGCGCGCTGCCGCCGCCGGAACGGCGGGTGGACGGTTCCTACGCCTATCCCGAGCTGCGCATCCGCTACGGTGGGGGACGCCAGCCGGCCAGTCAGGGTCTGGCCTTCGGCCGGCTGAACATCCCCGGCATCTACGCCACGACCATCACCCGGCCGCATCTGTTCGCCGATTACCTGCGCGACCAGTTGCTGCTGATCGCCGGCGGCTACGACGTCGAGTTCGAAGTCGCCCGGTCGCGGCAGGAAATCCCCTTCCCTTACGTCCTCGACGGCGATGCGGGCAGCGAAATGGCCGGCGTGGCGGCACAGACGATCGCCCGCCACTTCCCTTCTACCGAACTTGCCGACATCGGCGACGAGCTGGCCGACGGCTTCGACATTGGCGGACCCGACGATCCCCTGCCGCTGTCGCTGTTCGACGGCCTGCGCACCGATTTCAGCCTTGCGCGCCTGGCGCACTACACCGGCACGCAGCCGGAGCACTTCCAGCGCTTCGTGCTGTTCACCAACTACCACCGCTATGTCGATGAATTCGTGCGCTGGGCCGGTCAGCAGCTCGGCACCGAAGGCTGCGCCGCGCTGGCGGGGCCTGGCGGCCTTTACCTCACCGAGCGCGAGGAGGATGCTGGGTCCAAGCTGTCCGACGCGGCATGGCGCCGGCACCAGATGCCGGCCTATCACCTTCTGGGCGACAACCGCGACGGCATCACCCTCGTCAACATCGGCGTGGGGCCGTCCAACGCCAAGACCATCTGCGACCATCTGGCCGTGCTGCGCCCGGAAGCGTGGCTGATGATCGGGCATTGCGGCGGGCTGCGGCCGACGCAGCGGATCGGCGACTACGTGCTCGCCCACGCCTATCTGCGCGACGATCACGTGCTCGATCCCGTGCTCCCGCCCGAGATCCCCCTGCCCGCGATCGCCGAGGTGCAGCAGGCGCTCGCCGCCGCGGCGGAGGAGGTGTCGGGCGCTCACGGCCTCAGCCTGAAGCAGCGGATGCGGACGGGCACCGTCGTGACAACGGACGACCGCAACTGGGAATTGCGCTACTCCGCGTCCGCGCGGCGGTTCTCGCTCAGCCGGGCCGTGGCGATCGACATGGAGAGCGCCACCATCGCCGCGCAGGGCTACCGCTTCCGCGTCCCCTACGGCACGCTGCTGTGCGTCAGCGACAAGCCGCTCCACGGCGAGATCAAGCTGCCCGGCCAGGCCAACCGCTTCTACGAGGAAGCGATCCGCGCCCATCTCCAGATCGGCATCGCCGCCTGCCGCAGGCTGCGCGACGAGGGCGCCCGGCTGCACAGCCGCAAGCTGCGGGCGTTCAACGAGCCGCCGTTCCGCTGATGCGGCTCTCGCGCGGCGGGCGCGTCCATTGCCGAAGCGGGTGCGCTTCGTCCCGGTCGGGGAACGGTTCGACGGCCGTGCGGGACGCCGTGCCGCGGACTTGCCCGCAGCCTTTCCTTCTGCCGGTTCAGCGCCGCGGCACCACGCCTCTCCTGCGACGTTGGACTCCTGAACACGCAGGAGTTTTGTCATGTCGTACAGGTTGAAGCCGCTGAACCAGCAGACGGTCGTAATCACAGGGGCATCGTCCGGCATCGGGCTGGCCACCGCCCGGCGCGCCGCGCGGGAGGGCGCCAAGGTCGTGCTCGTTGCCCGTAACGAGGATGCGCTGCGCGAGGCTGCGGAAGACATCGAAGCCGCAGGCGGTCAGGCGGCCTGGTGCGCCGTCGACATCGCCGACAGCGCCTGGCCCGAAAAGGTCGGCAAAGTGGCCGACGATCGTTTCGGCGGCTTCGACAGCTGGGTCAATAACGCCGCGGCATCGCTTTACGCCCGGTTGGACGAAGTCACCGAGGAGGAGCACCGCCGGGTGTTCGACGTCGGCTATTTCGGCACGGTGGCCGGATCGCTCTATGCGGCCAAGCGGCTGCGCGAGCGCAGCGGCGGCGCCCTCATCAACACCGGGTCTGTTCTGTCGGAACGCGCCGTGGGCGTGCAGGGCGTGTACAGCGCGATGAAGCATGCGGTGAAAGGGTTCACCGATGCCCTGCGCGTCGAGCTGCAGGAGGAGGATGCCGGCGTGTCGGTCACGCTGATCAAGCCCAACGGCATCGACACGCCCTATCCCGAGCACGCGCGCAACAAGATGGACCGGCCGGCCAGCGTTCCGCCGGTGATCTATGACCCTGAACTTGCGGCCAAGGCGATCTGCTTCGCCTGCGAGCATCCCCGCCGCGAACTGCTGGTCGGGGGTCAGGGGCTGCTGCTGACCAAGGCTGGCAACCTGTTTCCGGGCCTGACGGACCTCATCATGCAGAACTTCATGATGGAGGACGGACAGTCCTCGGACACGCCGCCGGAGCCGGGAGCGGAGGACAATCTGTTCGAGCCGCGCAAGGATGGGCGCGTCCGCTCGAACCAGGACAATTTCGTGCGCAAGAGCAGCCTGGCGCTGGAGGCGCAGATGCATCCGGCGGTGGCAATCGCCACGGGCATGGGCACCATCGCCGCCGCCGGCCTCATCGGCGCGCTGGCACGCAGCCGCCGCGCCTGAGTCCGGGCCAGACAGGGGGCGGTGGCTGGCTCAGCCGCCGCTCCTTGTCATTCGCCCGCAAAAACCGCGTCGCCGATCTCTCCGACGGTCCAGGAAAAGTGATCCAGCGCCTTCAGGAACACCGGAGCCGGGATTCCGTCCAGCGTCACGATGTCGAATTGCACGAACGGGTCGCCCTCGTCGTCGAGGTGGATGCCGGCGAACCGGTATCGGGAAGACAGGGCGTTGACGGCGCTGGCATCCATGGGCTGCTGGCGGTCGAAGCCGACGGAAAGCTGCACCGACTGGCACCGGGTGTGGGTCTTGGGGTCGCAGCCGTAGAAGTAGACGCCGCCCTTGTAACCGCCGAACTCGGTCAGGATCATCGGATCGCCCACGTTGTCGGTGCCCAGCTCCACCGGATAGCCGGCATAGCGCATGGCGCTCGCCATTCCTTCGGGATCGGCCGCACTGACCCGGGCCGGCGAGCTTTGCGCCGCCGCGGGAGACCCGAAGGCCGCACCCGCAAGGGCCAAAGTCAGGGCCATCGCCTTCAACATGTGCATCTTCACTGTCCCCCCTCCTGCCCGATTACGCTCATCGCGATCGGGTGTCTGCAATGATTGCCAGGCCGTCTCCGCCTTCTCCGGCGCTGATGCGGCGCCGAACGGCTCCGGTGGCAAACTCCACTTCCGCCACTGCATCCGCATTCGTCTCCGCGACGTAAACGAAGCGGCCGTCGGGCGACCACAGGATCGTGACCTGAAACGGTTCGCGCGAGCCGGACACGGTGATCGTGCGCACCGCCCGCGCTCTCGCCGTGTCGATCACGGTCAGGGTGCCGCTGGCAAGGTCGGACGTCACCGCCACGTCGCCCTGAGGGCGGATAGCGATCCGCAGGGGAAAGGCCCCGGTCGCCACTTCGTGCCGCACGTCCAGTGTGGCGGGATCAAGCGCGAACGCCCGGTCGGACCTCCGGGCGGACACCCACAGCGTCTGCCCGTCGGGCGCAAGCACGATCCCCTCCGGCTCCTCGCCCACGACGGCCGACAGCGGCGCGCGTCCGCCGGCAAGGTCGATCCGCGTCACCGTCCGGCTGCCCAGATCGGTCGTCCACGCCGTCCGTGCGTCCGGTGCCACGGCCAGCATGTGGCTGCCGTCCTTGCCGGTCGCGAACTCGGTCAGCGCGGCCGTTCCCAGCGGGTCGGCGATGCGGAAGACGGAACGACGCCCCTCTGCCGTGACGAACAGGTCTCCGCCCGCATGCCAGACAATGCCGTGCGGACGGGCGCCCGGACCAAGATCGATGCTGCGCACGCGGTGGAGATCACCGGTGCGGAAAACATCGACACGCGTGCCGCCGTAGCAGGCCAGCGCCACATGACGTCCGTCCGGTGACGTCGCCAGCTCATGCGGGTTGGCGCAGGCATCGACGCGCCGCGTCTCCTGCCCGGTGGCAAGGTCGATGCGGGACAGGCTGTTCCCGCGCTTGTTGGCCACGAACAGGACTCCGGACGGCACGCCCGCGCCCGCCGGCCCCCCGCCAGAAGTCGCCGCACAGCCGGAGGCGAGCACGAGGCACAGCGACAGCATTCCTGCGCCCATGGTCCTGAGGCCAAACATCCCGCTCCCCTTGGTTGCCCCGCCGCGCAGGCGTCAGCCGAAAAACCGTGCCAGCTCCTCGCCCATTTCGGGCCGGGCGACGCTCGACATGTGTGTGCCGGGTATGAACTGGAGCCGGGCATCGGGCAAGAGCGCGGCCAGACGTTCCGGCGAGCCGTTGTCGCGGTCGTCGTTCCCGCACAGCACCAGCACCGGCATGGTCAGCGCGGCCGCGAGCTGCGCCGGTTCGGCATCGGCCACGGACTGCAGCAGGAGACGGGCCGCGAGCCGGTCCACCTTCATCGTCTTCATGAAGCTGACGGCCATGAATGCGGGGTCGCCTTGCCGCACGTTCTCGAAGCGGTCGATCGCATCGAGGAAGAAGGCCGCACGCCGGTCCCACCCGGTGAGCCCCTCCAGCCCCATGCCGACAAGCGCCAGCCGCCGAGGCAGAAGGCCGTTGATGACACACCGCGCCGCTGTCCGCGCGCCCAGCGAGAAGCCGGCAAGGTCGAACCTGTCCCAGCCATAGTGCCGCACCATTGCCGCGACATCGCGCGCCAGCACGTCTGGCGGGTAGGCCGCCGCGTCGTGTGGCTTGCCGCTGCGCCCGTGGGCACGCAGGTCCGGCATGAACACCGCCCGCCCTGCCGCGGCCAGCCTGGCCGCGTGGCCGAACCTGATCCAGTTGGTCTGCGCGTCGGAGAACAGCCCGTGAAGCAGCAGGAGAGGCTCCCCCTCACCCAGCCGGTGCACAGCCAGTTCAGCACCGTCGAAGGAGCGGACGACGTCGCGCGTCGGCGGCTTCATTCCGGCACCTCCAGCCCCGCCGCCTGCCAGCGGGCGACGCTGCCGGGAATGTCCTGCGTCCGGTGACGAGGCAGTGCAGCGGTGTCGAGCCACGGCTCGAGAATACGCTCGGCTCCTCCATGCGCCACCGGTGTGAACCGCGACGGCTCGTCGAAGCTGCCCAGCATCAGATCCATGTCATCGCCCGCGAGTGCCGCCCAAGCCAGCGGCGAACCGCAGGTGCGGCAGAACAGGCGCTCGGCAATCGGCGAAGAGCGGTAGCGCGCCGGCTCTCCGCTCCACCGGACGTCCGCGGGATCGACTTGCACAAGAGCGGCAGCAAATCCGCCACTCGCGCGTTTGCACATGGAACAATGGCAGAGGCCCGCGTCCGGTCCAGCAACGCGGACGGTGTACCGCACCGCTCCACACTGGCACCCGCCGGTCATCGCCTCTGCCATCTGCCCTACCCCTTCTTGAGATGCCGCCGCCCCAGCAGCTCGGCGATCTGCACGGCGTTGAGCGCCGCGCCCTTGCGCAGGTTGTCGCTGACGCACCACAGCGAGATGCCGTGCTCCACCGTCGGATCGTCGCGCACGCGGCTGATGTAGGTGGCGCTGTCGCCGGCGGCCTCGACGGGAGTGACGTATCCCCCGTCCTCCCGCTTGTCGATCAGCATGATGCCCGGCGCCTCGCGCAGGATGTCCTGCGCCTCGCGGGCCGAAAGCTCGCGCTCGAACTCGATGTTCACCGCCTCCGAATGGCCGACGAACACCGGCACGCGGACGCAGGTCGCCGTCAGCTTGATGCGCGGGTCGAGGATCTTCTTGGTCTCGACGACCATCTTCCACTCTTCCTTGGTGGAGCCGTCGTCGAGGAAGCTGTCGATGTGCGGAATGAGGTTGAAGGCGATCTGGCGCGTGAAAGTGCGCGGTTCGACCGGGTCGCCGACGAAGATCGCCCGGCTCTGCTCGAACAGCTCGTCCATGCCCGCCTTGCCCGCGCCGGACACCGACTGGTAGGTGCTCACCACCACCCGCCTGATGGTGGCGGCATCGTGCAGCGGCTTCAGCGCCACGACGAGCTGCGCGGTCGAGCAGTTCGGATTGGCGATGATGCGGCGCGCCGTGTAGCCGTCGATCGCCTCGGGGTTCACCTCGGGCACGATCAGCGGCACGTCCGGGTCCATGCGGTAGAGCGAGGAATTGTCGATCACCACGCAGCCGGCCGCCGCCGCCCGCGGCACATGGTCCCGCGACACGGCGCTGCCGGCGGCGAACAGGGCCATGTCCCACCCGGCGAAATCGAAATGCTCGAGGTTCTGGCAGCGCAGCATCCGGCCGGTGTCGCCATACTCCACCTCCGACCCGACCGACCGGGAGGAGGCGACGGCCGCGACCTCGTCCGCAGGGAACTCCCGCTCGCTGAGGATCTGCATCATCTCGCGCCCGACATTTCCCGTCGCGCCGACAACGGCCACCCGATAACCCATTCGCATTCTCCGCTGATCAAGCCGTTCAGATAGACGCCGGCGGCCGCATCGCAACGGCGCGCCGAGGCCCGCCCCTCACTCGGGCGGGGTGACGCCGTTCGCTTCGAGGAACCGGAACACCGTGTTGTAGCGGTGCGGCGAAAGTGTGGGGCCGGCGACCCTGTGGGTCAGGCCGGGATACAGCATCATGTCGAACGGCACGTTGGCGTTCTGCATGACCGCGATGATCTCGGTCGCGTGTTCGAACACCACGTTGTCGTCGGCCATGCCGTGGATCAGCAGCAGCGGATCCGTCACCGCCGCGGCGCGGGGGATGGCGCTGCCGATGCGATAGGCGTCGGGATCGGACTGGGGGGTGCCCATGAACCGTTCGGTGTAGTGGGTGTCGTACAGTTCCCACTTCGTCACCGGCGCCCCGGAAATGCCCGCGGCATAGAGGCCCGGATCGGCCTGCAGCTGCAACAGCGTCAGATAGCCGCCATAGGACCAGCCATCGATCGCGATCTTGTCGGGATCGACGAAGGGCAGCGTCTTGAGATACTCGGCCCCGCGCTTCTGGTCGCGCACCTCCACCGTGCCGAGCGCCCGGTAGAGCGGCTGCTCGAACGCCACGCCGCGATTGGCGCTCCCGCGGTTGTCGAGCGCGAACCAGATGTAGCCCCGCTGCACGATCGCCTGCCGCAGCGGATTGTCCCAGCCGCGGCCGACGACCTGAACACCCGGCCCTCCGTAGTGATAGAAGAACACCGGGTAGCGCTTGCCCGGCTCCAGCTGCGGCGTGACCATCTCCCAATAGAGCGTCTGCCCGTCCTCGGCCTGGAGAGTGCCGTATTGCGCCGGGCGATGGCGGGAGAGGTACGGCGCGTAGGGGTGGGCGGCGTTGACCGCGTTCTCCTCAATCCAGGCAAGGCGCTGTCCGGCCGCGTCGGCGAGGTAGGATTGCGGCGGCTGCGTGTCGTTCGAGCGGGTGATGAACAGCGTCTGGCCGCGCTGGTCCATGCTGGCTGCATGCGCGAAGGCGGGATCGCTCAGCAGCGTCACCTCGCCCGGCCGCGTGAGATCGACGCTGTAGAGCTGCTGCGCCAGCACGTCGTCGCGCGTTCCGGTGAAGAACACCCGGCCGGCCTGCTGGTCGACGCCGACGAGCTTGGTGACGACCCACTCGCCGCGCGTCAGCTGCACCCATTCGCTCCCGCGGCGGTGATAGAGATGCCCATACCCGTCGCGCTCGGACCACCAGACGAGCGAGCCGTCATCGAGCCAGCGGTAGTCGTCCGACAGGTTGATCCAGTGCCGCGACGCCGCCCGCTCGGTGAACAGCACGCGGCTTGACCCCGTGGCCGGGTCGACCGCCAGCACGTCGAGGCGTGTCTGCGCCCGGTCCTGCCGCTGCACGTAAAGCGTCTGGCCATCGGGCGCCCAGTCGACCCGGGCCAGGTAGATGTCGCTGTTCGGCCCGAGGTCGACCTCGACCCGGTTGCCGCCATCCGGGTCGATCACGAACAGCTGCACCAGCGCGTTCGGGCTGCCCGCGACGGGATAGCGCTGCTCGAACACGCGGGTGCCGGTTGCTCCGATGGCGGCGCGGGTGACGATGCCGACGCCGCTCTCGTCGAACCGCTGCACCGCGATGCGGCGGTCGCCCGGTGCCCACCAGTAGCCGGTGAGGCGCTTCATTTCCTCCTGCGCGACGAACTCGGCCTCGCCCCAGCGGACCGTGTCGCTGCTGTCGGGCGGCGTCACCGGCTGCGGCTCGCTGCCGACCGCGCCGACCCACAGCCGGCCCTCGCGCGCAAAGGAGACGAAGCCGCCCGACGGGCTGAGCTTGGGGTTCAGCTCGCTTTCGGGGGTGTCAGTGAGGCGCGTGATCTCGCCGCCGAGGCGGGCGAGGAACAGGTCGCCATCGAGGGGCACCAGCAGGCTCTGCCCGTCCGCATTCCACTGGTAGCTGACAATCCCGCGCAGGTTGCCGATGCGGGCGCGCTCGCGCTGCATCTTCTCGGCTTCCGAAAGCTCGCGGCCGGTGCCAAGCTTCAGGCTGTCGACGAGCATCGCCCATTCGCCCGTCTCGCGGTCGTAGCCCCAAAGGTCGAACCGCTCGCGGTCATCCTCGCGGTTGCGCAGGAGCGTCAGATACCGCCCGTCGGGTGACAGCTGCGCGGCGCGGGGTGCCGGTCCGTCGAGCGAGGGGCTGGCAAACACCCGCTCGAAGGTGAGCGGCGGCGCGGCGTCCTGCGTCTGGGGGGCGCTCACCGGCTGCGCCCCCGCGGCAAGCGGCGTGGCAAGGGCGATGGCAGCGGCAAGTGCGGTGAAGGTTCGCATGGCAAGGCGTCGTCCCGTGACTGTTCGGCCGATCCCTAGCCGCCCTGCTGCGCACGAACAAGAAAGGCGCCGCGGTCCGCCCGCGACGCCCTTCTTCGTTTCGTGCCGTCTGCGCTCAGGCCTTGGGCGCGTTGTCCCGCCGCTCGGCGATGCGGGCGCGCTTGCCGGTGCGGCCGCGCAGGTAATAGAGTTTGGCGCGGCGGACGACACCCCGGCGCACCACCTCGATGCTGTCGATGATCGGCGAGTAGAGCGGAAACACGCGCTCCACCCCTTCGCCGAAGCTCATCTTGCGGACGGTGAAGTTCGAGCCCATGCCCCGGTTGGAGCGGGCAATCACCACGCCCTCGAAGTTCTGCACGCGCTCCCGCGTGCCCTCGATCACCTTGACGCCGACGCGCAGCGTGTCGCCCGCGCGGAAGTCGGGGATGTCCTTGGCCGCTTTGGCGATTTCCTCGGCCTCGATCTGCTGAATCAGGTTCATTGGTCCTGGTCCCTTGCCGTGTGCCGCGCGCCAGAGGCAGGTCGCACCCGAGCGTCACAGTAACGCTCCCAGAGGTCCGGCCTGCGTGACCGTGTGTCGCGTTCGCTCATGGATTGCCTCCATGCGGCGATCTTCGCATGATCCCCCGATCGCAGCACTTCAGGGATCGTGCGCCCTTCCCACTCCTGAGGTCGGGTGTATTGCGGATATTCGAGCAGGCCGCTTTCGAAGCTCTCCTCGGTTCCGCTCTCGGGCGCGCCCATTACGCCGGGCAACAGTCGAATGCAAGCGTCGAGAATGGCCAGCGCGGCCGGCTCGCCGCCCGACAGGACGATGTCGCCGAGGGACACCTGCTCGATGAAGGGGCGCGCCTCGAACAGGCGTTCGTCGAAGCCTTCGAAGCGCCCGCACAGCAGGACGACACCGGACCCGGCGGCGATCTGGCGGATGCGGGTCTGGGTGATGGGTGTTCCCCGCGGCGTCATGGCGAGCACGGGCCGCCCGTCGCGCACGCTGTCAACCGCCCGGGCAAGGACATCCGCCTTCAGCACCATGCCCGCGCCGCCCCCGGCAGGCGTGTCGTCCACCGTGCGGTGGCGGTCCGTCGCGAAGTCGCGGATCTGCACCGCCTCGCACGACCATTCGCCCTGGGCGAGCGCACGTCCGGCCAGGCTTTCTCCGAGCGGCCCGGGAAACATCTGCGGGTAGAGCGTTAGGACGGTAGCGGCGAACGGCATGACGCCCGCCTTGGATCGACGGGAGGCACGAGGCAAGCGCTGTGGAAGACTGCATCATCATCGGGGGCGGGCCGGCGGGCCTGACGGCAGCGATCTACCTCGCCCGCTATCATCTCGACATCCGGCTGTTCGACTGCGGCACGAGCCGGGCGGCGCTGATCCCGTGCACCCACAACCACGCCGGCTACCCCGACGGCATCGCCGGCACGGAGCTGGTCGAGCGCATGCGGCGGCAGGCGGAGAAATACGGCGCCCGGCGCGAGGAGAAGCGGGTCGAGAAGCTGGAACGGGACGAAGAGGGCTTTCGCGTCCACGCGCAGGGACAGGTGTTCCGCGCCCGTTCGGTCCTGCTGGCGACGGGCGTGTTCAATCTCCACCCGCCCGGCATGGACGATGCGCTGCATGACGAGGCGCTGCGGCGCGGGGCGCTGCGCTATTGCCCGGTGTGCGACGGTTACGAGGTGACGGACAAGCGCGTGGGAGTCATCGGCACGCGGCAGCACGGGACCGCCGAAACCCTGTTCATCCGCACCTTCACCCGCGATCTCACCCTGATCGCGCCCGACGCCGAGCACGACCTCGACGCCGAGTGCATCACCAGCCTCGACGAGGCCGGCGTCGCGCGCGTCGACGGGCCGTGCGGCCGCTACCGTCTCGAGGGCGACCGGCTGGCGGTGGAGACGGCGCGCGGCTGGATGAGCTTCGACAGCGTGTACCCGGCGCTCGGCTCGCACATCCGCTCCGAACTGGCCGTCGCGCTGGGCGCGCGGGCCAACGAGGATGGCCGGCTGGAGGTCAGCGACCATCTGGAGACCAGCGTGCGCAACCTGTTCGCCGCGGGCGACGTGGTGGAAGGACTGGACCAGATCAGCAACGCCATGGGACAGGCCGGAGTCGCGGCAACCCGGATCCGCAACCGGCTGGCCGAGGAGCGGGCGGTGTGGCGCTGAGGCGCTCTAGCCCGCGTCGGCGAAGTCGTCGCTGACCACCAGCCGTTCCGCATCCCATGCCGGAACGGCGGCGGGGATGAGCGGGACCATGAAGCGCGCCCCCGAAGGGCGCTCGATCTCGACGATGTCGGTCGCGCCGAAGTTCTCGACCGCCACCACCGTGCCGATCACGGCGCCGCTCGCCTCCGCGACCGCCGCGAGGCCGAGCAGGTCGGCATGGTAGAACTCGCCCTCTCCGAGCGGCGGCAGGGCCGAACGCGGCACGGTCAGCCGCGTTCCGCGCAGCCGTTCGGCCATCGTCCGGTCTGTCACCTCGGCAAACCGCGCGATGGCCCCGCCCCGCCCGTCGCTGCGGACGGAGCGCAGGGTCAGTGCGCCGTCGTTGAAGAGGGCGTGTCCGGCGAGAGCATCAATCCCTTCACCGAAGAGCTTGAGACGAACCTCGCCCGTCACTCCATGCGCCCCGGCGATCGCCGCAAGGGTGACGGTGGTGCGCGCCTCCTCCCCGGCGTCGGCCGGCGTGCGGGAGGAGGCGCCGGGCATCACCCCTCCGCCGCAGCGTCGCTGCTGACAGCGGTGGCGGCGTCGTCGCCGGTCGCGGGGGCAGCGTCGCCCTCAGCCGCGTTGTCCGACCCGGCGCCCGCCGCGGCGGCGGCCGCTTCTTCGGCTTCGGCCTGCTTGGCGGCCCGCTCTTCCGCGCGCTCCTTGGCCTTCTCGCCCGGCTCGCCCTTCTTCGGGTTGGACCGCGCGGCGCGCTCCTTGATCCCGGCGGCGTCGAGGAACCGCGCCACGCGGTCGGACGGCTGCGCCCCCACGCCCAGCCAGTGCCGCGCCCGATCCTCGTTCAGCTTCACCCGCTCGGGCGAGTCCTTCGCCAGCAGCGGATTGTAGGTGCCGATCTGCTCCAGATACTTGCCGTCGCGCGGGGCGCGGCTGTCCGCCACCACGATGCGGTAATAGGGGCGCTTCTTGGCGCCGCCGCGCGAGAGACGGATTGCGATTGCCATGGTCGTGTGCCTTTCCGGTAGGTTTGAGTGACTATTTCTTGAGCAGCTTCTGAAGGTCGGGAGGGAGCGTGCCGGGATCGGGCAGACCGCCGGCGCCGCCGGGAAGGCCCGGCAGCCCGGCCAGCGGATTGGCACCGCCCATCGCGCCGCCCTTGCCGCCGAGCAGACCGCCCAGCCCTCCGCCGCCGCCAAGCAGCGCGCCCAGCCCCTTCAGCCCGCCCATCTTGCGGATCTGCTTCATCGCCCGCTCCATTTCCTGATGCATCTTGAGCAGGCGGTTGATGTCCTGGACCTCGGTGCCCGAGCCGGCCGCCACCCGCCGCTTGCGCTTGGCGTTGAGCAGTTCGGGCCGGCTGCGCTCCTTGGGCGTCATGGAGCCGATGATCGCGTCCATGCGCACCAGCAGCCGCTCGTCGACATTGCCCGGCGCCATGGCCGCCTTGGCCTTCTTCATCCCCGGCAGCATGCCCGCCAGAGCGCCCAGACCGCCCATCCTCTGCATCTGCCGCAGCTGCATCCGCAGATCGTCGAGGTCGAACTTGCCGGCGGCGAACTTGCGCGCCAGCGCTTCCGCGTCCTCCGCCTCGATGGTGGCCGCGGCCCGCTCGACGAGGCTGACCACGTCGCCCATGCCGAGGATGCGGCCGGCAACCCGCTCGGCGTTGAAAGGCTCGAGCGCGTCGAGCTTCTCGCCGGTGCCGGCGAACTTGATCGGCTTGCCGGTGACGTGCCGCATCGACAGGGCGGCGCCGCCCCGCGCGTCGCCGTCCATCCGGGTCAGCACCACGCCGGTCAGCGGCACCTCGCCGCTGAACGACTGGGCGACGTTGACCGCGTCCTGGCCGGTCAGCGCGTCGACGACCAGCAGCACCTCGGTCGGAGACGCCACCTGCGCCACCGCCTGCATCTCGGCCATCAGCGCATCGTCGACATGCAGCCGCCCCGCGGTGTCGAGCAGCAGCACGTCGAAGGCCTGCATCCGCGCCGCCTCGAGCGCGCGGCGGGCGATGTCCACCGGCTGCTGTCCGGGAACGATCGGCAGGGTGGCGACATCGATCTGCCGGCCGAGCACCGCCAGCTGCTCCTGCGCGGCCGGACGCTGCACGTCGAGCGACGCCATCAGCGGCTTCTTGCCCCGCTTCTCGCGGATCATGCGGGCGAGCTTGGCCGTCGTGGTGGTCTTGCCCGACCCCTGCAGCCCGACCATCATGATGATGACCGGCGGACGCGCGTCGAGGAGCAGGTCGGCCGTTCCCTCTCCGCCAAGCATTGCGACCAGCTCGTCGTGGACGATCTTGACCACCTGCTGCCCGGGGGTGACCGACCGCAGCACGTCCTGTCCGACCGCCTTCTCGGTCACGGCGTCGATGAAGCGTCGCACCACCGGCAGCGCGACATCCGCCTCCAGTAGCGCGATTCGCACCTCGCGCATCGCGTCCCGCACGTCCTGCTCGCGCAGCGCGCCGCGACCCTTGAGCCGGTCGAAGACCCCGCCGAGCCGCTCTGACAGTGTGTCGAACATGGCCGTACTCCCGCGCCTCAGGCAGCTGGTCCGCGCCACCCGCCGGCAAATGCAAAAAGCGCCGGCGGACGAAACCTCGTCGGCCGGCGTGGAGCGTCGCCGCTCCGCAATCTGGGTGCCGGACGCGGTGTCCGGCGACTGGTGGAGCCTAGCGGGGTCGAACCGCTGACCTCTACAATGCCATTGTAGCGCTCTACCAACTGAGCTAAGGCCCCGACCTGTCGTGTCCACCGGACCGAAGGGGTTTTCCCCTCCGCTGGTGGCTTTGCCTGTCGGCGGGGGCGGGCTTTAGGTCCCGCGCCGCGCCGATGCAAGCCTTTTTCGGCCTCGCCATTGCAACCGCCGCACGCGATCCGGCGGGGATTGCCGCGAGGTCAGATTTCCTCGTCCTCCTCGGGCCCCGCGGCCACGCCCAGATCGTCGTCGCCGCCAAGGTCGACCTCGTTGTCCGGCGAGTCCTCGCCGTCGTCGATGTCCTCCAGATCGTCCTCCGCCAGGTCCGCGTCGGCTTCACGGTCCTTCTTCTTCTCCAGCTCCTCGAACGGGATCGGCTGCTTGGACTTGAGCACCGGTTCGGGATGCCAGCTTTCGCCGCATTCGATGCAGGTGACCGGCTCGCTCTTGCCGAGATCGTAGAAGCGCGTCGCGCATTTCGGACAGGTGCGCTTTGCGCCCCATTCTGGTTTCACCATCGCCATTCCCCGTAGAAGTTCCGCATCCCGCAACCGCACGCGCATTGCCGGGCGCGCCGCCATGCGACGCCTGCCGCGGCGCCTTGCCATAGGGGCGCACCGCTGTCAAAAGCCGCCTGCCTCGCGCCGCCCGGCAGCGGGCGCAGCCTGAGGATCCGCCCGCCGCGTGCCGCACACATTCCTGCCTTCGCCTCCGCTCGTGGGCCGCCTCAGGGTGCCGGGCGACAAGTCGATCAGCCACCGCGCCCTCATCACCGCCACGCTCGCGACCGGCGAAAGCCGCATCACCGGCCTGCTCGAAGCCGAGGACACGCTCGCCACCGCCGAGGCGATGCGCGTGATGGGCGCGGTGATCGAGAAGCGCGACGGAACCTGGCATGTTCACGGGGTGGGCGTCGGCGGCCTGCTCCAGCCGGAGGTGGCGCTGGCCATGGGCAATTCCGGCACTTCAGCCCGGCTGCTCGCCGGCCTGATTGCCAGCCACGGGATCACCGCCTGCCTGACCGGCGATGCCAGCCTGTCGCGGCGGCCGATGGAGCGCATCATCACGCCCCTGTCGCTGATGGGCGCCAGCTTCGCGCCCTCGCCCGTCGATCGCTTGCCGATGATGGTGACCGGCTGCGACCCGGCAGTGCCGATCCGCTACCGGCTTCCCGTTCCCTCGGCCCAGGTCAAGAGCGCGCTTCTGCTTGCCGCGCTGAACACCCCCGGCGAGTCGGAGATCATCGAGCCGGTGCCGACCCGCGACCATACGGAACGCATGCTCCGGGCCATGGGCGCCGCCGTCACCGTGAGCGAAGAAGGCGGCGAACGGATCATCCGCGTTCGCGGGCGCACGGATCTCCACGCCGCCGCGATGGACGTGCCGGGCGACCCGTCCTCGGCGGCGTTCCTCGTGGTCGCCGCATTGCTGGTCGAGGGGAGCGACGTGGTGATCGGGAACGTCTGCATGAACCCCACCCGCACGGGCCTGTTCGCGGTGCTTCGCCTCATGGGCGGCTGGATCGAGGAACGCGACGCCCGGCATGTCGGGGGCGAGCCGGTGGCCGACCTCCATGTGCGCCACTCCGCCCTGACCGGGGTGGAGATCGATCCTGCCCTCGTTCCTTCGATGATCGACGAGTTTCCCGTCTTCTTTGTCGCGGCCGCCTGCGCGCGCGGGCGCACCGTCGCGACGGGGCTTGGCGAACTGCGTGTCAAGGAAAGCGACCGGCTCGCGGCCATGGCGCGCGCGCTGACGCTGGCCGGCGCGCGGGTGGAGGAGACTGCCGACGGGCTGGTGATCGACGGCACGGGCGGGGAGCCGCTGCCCGGCACGCCCGACGGCACCGCGGTGGCGACCCTGCTCGACCACCGCGTCGCCATGAGCATGGCGGTCGCCGGGCTTGCCAGCCGCGCAGGCGTGTGCATCGACGATGCGGCGCCCATCGCGACCAGCTTCCCGGACTTCGTTCGCACGCTGGAGGAGGCGGCATGAGCGGGCTGGCCACCGGCACGATCGACGGGGCGATGGCGGCCGGCTTTGTCGGCACCGCGTGCATCATCGGCGCCTATGCATATCTCACCCTCAGCAAGGCCCCCAACCCCTTTGTCCTGCACGGGACGAACCTGGCCGGCGCCATGCTGCTGACCATGTCCCTGCTGGTGCACACCAATTGGCCGAGCCTGGTGCTGGAGGGGTTCTGGGCCGCCATCGCCATTGCCGGACTGGTCAAGGCGGCGCGCGCACGCACACGTCCCGGCGACCTGGTTCCGGTTCCCGAGAGTCGCGAGGTGCCGGAATGATCGTGGCCGTGGACGGACCGACGGCGTCCGGCAAGGGCACGATCGCGGCGGCGATTGCGCGTCATCTCGGTCTTCCGCATCTCGACACCGGACTGCTCTACCGCGCGGTCGGATGGACGGTGCGCGAACACGGCGGCGACCCCGACGATCCGGCGGACGCCGCCGCCGCCACCGCGTTCGACCCGTCCCTGCTGAGCGACGAGCGGCTGCGCGGCGAAGACGCCGGCTCGCTGGCCAGCCGTGTCTCCGTCCACCCGGAGGTGCGCGACGCGCTGTTCGCGCGCCAGCGGGCGTTTGCCACCCAGCCGGGGGGCGCTGTCTTGGACGGCCGCGACATCGGCACCGTGATCGCTCCCGATGCGACCGTGAAGCTGTTCGTCACGGCAAGTGCGTCAGAGCGGGCGCGGCGCCGCTGGATGGAACTGAAGGGGCGCGGCGTCGCGGCGACGCTGGCGGAGGTCGAGCGCGACATCGCCCGGCGCGATGCCCGCGACATCGGCCGGCCCGACGCTCCGCTGAAACCCGCCGCGGATGCCTTCGTGCTCGACACCACCCCTTTCGGCAGGGATGACGCGATCCGGGCCGCGCTGGACATTGTCGAGGCGGCGCGCCGCTCCTGAACCGGGATCCGCCAAAGGGCGGCAGACCTCTTGCGTTTGCGGGCCGTTCACGCTAGGCGCCGGGCCGTCCGACGAGCGGGGCACGCGCTCGCGACACGGTATCCTGCATGGCTGGCTGTCGGGCGCGCAAGGCGCCGCTCCCATGCGGAACCCGTGCCGCGAACACCCCGCCCTCACGGGCGCTGCCGAGAGCATCCGGCTCCGGCGGCATGGGCGGCCAAAAGACCGGTGGAGACAACCACCTGGCCGGTAAATCGATACGAGCAGGAACAACCAGACACATGGCCACCTCGGCACACCCCACCCGCGACGACTTTGCGCGGCTCCTCGACGAACAACTGGGCGGCGCGGCCGACGGCGGCTTCGAAGGCCGCGTGGTCAAGGGCACGATCACCGCGATCGAAGCCGGTTCCGCGCTGATCGACGTCGGTCTCAAGAGCGAGGGACGCGTTCCGCTGCGCGAGTTCAGCCGCGAGGGCGACGAACACGGCCTGAAGGTGGGCGACGAGGTCGAGGTTTATGTCGACCGCGTCGAGAATGCCGAGGGCGAAGCGATGCTCAGCCGCGACCGGGCCCGGCGCGAGGCGGCGTGGGACCGTCTCGAGAGCGAGTTCGGCGAAGGCAAGCGGGTGGAAGGCCGCATCTTCGGCCGCGTCAAGGGCGGCTTCACCGTCGACCTGGACGGCGCCGTGGCGTTTCTTCCGGGCAGCCAGGTGGACATCCGCCCGGTCCGCGACATCACGCCATTGATGGACGTGCCGCAGCCGTTCCAGGTGCTCAAGATGGACCGCGCCCGCGGCAACATCGTCGTCTCGCGCCGCGCCGTGCTCGAGGAAACCCGTGCCGAGCAGCGCACCGAGCTCATCGACAAGCTGGCCGAAGGGCAGGTCATCGAGGGTGTCGTCAAGAACATCACCGACTACGGCGCGTTCGTCGACCTTGGCGGCATCGACGGCCTGCTGCACGTCACCGACATGAGCTACAAGCGGGTGAACAACCCCTCCGAGCTGATCGAGATCGGTCAGACCGTGACGGTGCAGATCATCCGCATCAACGCCGAGACGCAGCGCATCAGCCTTGGCATGAAGCAGCTCGAGAGCGACCCGTGGGAAGGAGTCGCGGCCAAGTATCCGGTCGGCGCCAAGCTGCGCGGCGTGGTGACGAACATCACCGAATACGGCGCCTTTGTCGAACTGGAGTCGGGCATCGAGGGCCTCGTCCATGTCTCCGAGATGAGCTGGACGAAGAAGAACGTGCACCCCGGCAAGATCATCTCGACGAGCCAGGAGGTCGATGTCGTCGTGCTGGAGGTCGACTCCGAGAAGCGGCGCATCTCGCTCGGCCTCAAGCAGGCGCAGGGCAATCCGTGGGAAGAATTCGCCGAGAAGCATCCGGTCGGCTCGCGGGTCACCGGCGAAGTGAAGAACGCCACCGAGTTCGGATTGTTCATCGGCCTTGAAGGCGATGTCGACGGCATGGTCCACATGTCGGACATCGCCTGGGGCATCTCGGGCGAGGATGCGCTGGCCCTGCACCGCAAGGGCGAGCAGGTCGAGGTCGTCGTTCTCGACGTCGACGTGGAGAAGGAACGCATCTCGCTCGGCATGAAGCAGATCGAGAAGGGTGCGCCGAGCGAGGCGGGCAGCAGCGGCTCGCTGAAGCGCAACGACATCGTCACCGTGACGGTGCTCGAGGTGCGGGACGGCGGGCTGGAAGTCCAGGTCGGCGACGAAGGCGCCACCGGCTTCATCAAGCGGTCGGATCTTGGCCGCGACCGCGACGAGCAGCGGCCTGACCGTTTCCAAGTCGGCCAGAAGGTCGATGCCATGGTGGTGGGCTTCGACCGCTCGAAGAAGCCGAACTTCTCCATCAAGGCGCGCCAGATCTCCGAAGAGAAGCAGGCGGTCGAACAGTACGGCTCGTCCGACTCGGGCGCGTCGCTCGGCGACATTCTTGGCGAGGCGCTCAAGCAGCGCAGCGAGTGACGCAGCCATGGCATCGGCGGGGAGCGCCGGTGCCGCCCTGCGGATCCGGCGAGGCCCGCCTGCCCTTCCACCGGGCGGGCGGGCCTTCCTGCTTGTGCCGGCCGGCCGGCTGCCTACAGTGACGCGATGCTGCGCGTTCACGTCTTTCCCTGCCGGAGCGACAATTACGGGTTCCTGCTGCACGACCCGGACAGCGGAGGGACGGTCGCGATCGACACTCCCGATGGCGAGGCCTACCTGCGCGAAGCGTCAACCATGCGCTGGACGATCACCCAGATCTGGAACACGCACTGGCATCCTGACCATACCGGCGGCAACGGCGTCATCGCGGCCGCGACGGGCGCAGCTGTAGCCGGTCCGCCCGAGATCACCCGCGTCGCGCCCGTTGACCGGGTGATCCGGGCAGGCGACACTCTCGCCCTCGGCAGCTGGACGGCGCAGGTTCTGGACGTGGGCGGACACACGCGCGAGCATGTGGCGTTCCACATCGAAGCCGCCGCCATGGCGTTCGTGGGCGACAGCCTCTTTCCGCTTGGCTGCGGGCGCATGTTCGAAGGCACGGCCGACCAGTTCTGGACCAGCCTCGAACGGTTGCGGGCTCTGCCGCCGGCAACGCAGCTCTATTGCGGGCACGAATATGCGCAAAGCAACGCCCGCTTCGCCCTCTCGGTGGATCCGGACAACGCCGCGCTGCGCGCCCGCAGCGCAGACATCGCGGAGAAGCGACGCCGCGGCGAGCCCACGGTGCCGACATCTCTCGACAGGGAACGCGCCACCAACCCGTTCCTGCGCTGCGACGATCCCGCAATGCAGGAGAGGTGGGGAACGGCGGGCGATCCGGTGCGCACCTTTGCGGCGCTCAGGGCCGCCAAGGACGCCTTCTGAAAGGCGCGCCCGGCCGCTGTTTGGTGAGGCGTCGCGCGCCGCCGACAGGACGCGCGTGATCACACGGCGCGAACGCCGGTCTCCTCAGAGCGAGGCGATCAGGTCGTCGGCCAGCCTGCGCTCGGTGGTTTCGTCCCGACGAGACGCGATCAGGAGGCGCGATGCCTCCGCCGCCGCGGTCGCCGCCCGTGTCCGCAGCGCATCGACCGCCTCGCGCTCGGCGCCCGCGATCCGTTCTTCGGCAAGCCGCTGCCGCCGCGCGACCATGTCATCGCCGTCGGCGCGCGCTTTGTCGAGAATGACCGCTGCCTCGTGCTCCGCCCGCGCGATCAGCGCCGCCGCGTCCGCCTCTGCGCCGGCCAGCTTGCCGGCATATTCGTCGCGCAGGGCTTCGGCCTCCGCACGCAGCACCTTCGCTTCTTCGAGCTGGGAGCGGATGACAGCGATGCGCGAGTCGAGATTGGCGGCGATGGCGCGGTGAACCTTCGCGCCAAGGAACACCACCAGCAGCAGCACCAGCATCGCCAGCGAGACGATCTGGTACGGTGCCAGGCCGAGCAGCTCGGGCTCGACATGCTTGCCGGCATCGGCCCCGACCGTCGCCTGCACCTCGGCAGGACTGGTCGCGAACACCTGAGGAGCGTCAACCACGCTGCATCACCCTTTCCACCGCCATCCGGGCCTCGTCCTCCGCCACCTCGGCGCCGGTCAGCCGCCGCACGATGTCACGCGACGCCTCGGCCGCGACGCGCTCGAGTTCGCCCAGCGCCTGCTGCCGGGCGGTGGCGATGCTCTGCTCCGCCTCGTCGAGGCGGGTGTCGAGTGTCGCCTGCACCTCCGCCAGCCGTGCCGCCGTCTGAGCCGCACCGTCCGCCTTGGCCGCGGCGACAATGTCGCGCGCCCGTTCACGCGCCGCCGCCTCCCGCTGCCGCCAGTCGCGCTCCTGCGCCTGCGCCTCCTCGCGGGCATTGTGCGCCGCGAGAAGATCGCCAGCGATCTGCTGGTCACGCTGATCCACCGTGTCGAGAATGCGCGGCAGCATGCCACGCCCCACGACGAGGTAGACCAGCCCGAAGAAGATCAGCAGCCAGAAGGCCTGGCTGGCGAAGGTTTCGGACAGTTGCGCGATCTGTGGCATCGGGAGCGGTTCCGAACGGGGTCAGCAGGCGTTCAAGGCCCGCAGGCGGATCACCTCCGACCCGCCCGCGCGCCGGTGCCGTTCAGGCAACAAAGACGAGGATCATCGCCACGACGAAGGCCAGCAGGCCGAGCAGTTCCGCCGCGGCGAAGCCGATGAAGAGACGGCCCTGCTGGCCATCGGCGGCACCCGGATTGCGAAGCGCGCCTTCCAGATACTTGGCGAACACATTGCCCACCCCGAGAGCGGCCAGACCGGCGCCGATCGCGGCAAGACCGGCACCGAGCATGCGTGCAGCTTCAACGTCCATGTTCATAACTCCTTAGATTCAGTTCAAGCGTGTTCGGGAACCCCGGCAGGCGGGGTCAGTGAAGGTTTTCCGCATCGCTGATGTAGAGCGACGTGAGCAGGGCGAAGACGTAGGCCTGGATGCCCGCCACGAGGATTTCGAGCGCGCTGATGCCGACCATAAGGACGAAGGCGGGCAGCGCGACCACCCCTCCCCACAGCGGCCCGGCATTGCCGCCGTCGATGACGAAGCTCGACAGCACCTTGAGCAGCAGGTGCCCGGCCATCATCGCCACGAAGAGGCGCAAGGCCAGCGAGAACGGCCGCACGAGGAAGCTGATCAGCTCGATGGGGAAGATGATGGGGACCATCGGCAACGGCGTGCCGTGCGGCACGAAGAGCGAAAAGAACTTCAGCCCGTGCTTGGCGAAGCCGACGATCAGCACGATGGAAAAGCTGATCAGCGCCAGCACGCCCGTGACCGTGAAATGGCTGGTGAAGGTGAAGGGATGCACCCCGACGACGCCCAGCGGCATCAGCCCGAGCAGGTTGGCGAACAGGATGAACATGAACAGCGAGAACACGTAGGGCAGGTACTTGCGGCCGCCCTTGCCGATGTTCGCTTCAAGCATGCCGTCGATGAAGCCAGTGAAGCTCTCCACCGCCATCTGCCAGCGGCCCGGCACGAGCTGGCGCTTCATGCCGCCCAGCATGAACACCCACAGGAGCACGGCGGCGACCATCATCCACAGGGCGCTGTTGGTGAAGGCGATGTTGTAGCCGGCCAGCGTCCAGTCCTGCGTGCCCCAGAGAGGCTCGATCGTGAACTGGTACATCGGATCGACCTTGGCCGGTGCAGCTACCACGACATGCATGCCCTTGCTCGAATCGGGTGCGGCCGCTCTGTGCCGCACGCCCTCGCCTTGACTTCACTCCGGAGGCCGCGCGGCCATCCGCATCACGTTCCTGAAGGCCACCACAACGCCAAGGAACAGCCCGATCAGCAGACCCCAGGGACCGGTGCCCGCCAGGTAATCAACCGTCCCGCCGACGACGAGACCGCCGACGATGCCCCCCAGCAGATCGGCCAGAACCCGGCTGCCGCTGCGATAGCTCGCGTCGGTGGCCGTCCCGTGAGCCGGAGTGCGTCCGCCTTCGCGCCTGCGAGCCGCCTCGAGCCGCTCCTCGAGCGCCGCGATGCGGACATCCTCGCCGTGGGATCCCGGTGCGTTCGGATCGTCGGTCATGGAGCGCGCGTTAGGACACGTTCACTCCACAGGCAACAACCCGCCCGCACGAGGCGAGGCCCCCTTAGGTGCGCCGCTTGCGCAAGTCAACCGGAGCCGGCGGACGCCCTCCCGCCCTCGTCGGCGCCCGCCTCTTGAACCCGTGGCGCGCCCACGGCAACAGGCACAGCGGACGTCGAGGAGGCACGGTGCGGCACGGATCACCCCCCATGGCCCACAGCGGCACAGGGCACCGCGAGCGGCTGCGCGCGCGGCTGCTCGCGGGCGGCGACGAGGCGCTGGCCGATTACGAGCTGCTCGAATTCCTGCTCTTCGCCAGCATCAGGCAGGGCGACACCAAGCCGCTCGCCAAGGCGCTGATCGCCCATTTCGGCTCGCTGGCCGCCGTGCTGAGTGCCGAACCCGCCGCGCTGCAACAGGTGCGCGGCATGGGCGCGAGCAGCGTGGCGGCGCTGAAGGCGGTGGCGCTCGCCGCCCGGCGGATGGCGCGGATCACCGCCACCGAGAAGCCGCTGCTGGGCAGCTGGTCGGCGCTCCTGGACTATCTCACCATCGACATGGCGCATCTGCCGCATGAGCGGGTCCGGGTGCTTTACCTCGACACGCAGAACCGGCTGGTGCTCGACCACCTCGTGTCCGAGGGATCGATCGACGAGGCCGCAATTCACCCGCGCGAGGTGATTCGCCGCGCCTTCGACGTGGGTGCGGCGGCGCTGATCCTGGTCCACAACCATCCGAGCGGTCGTGCCGAGCCGAGCAAGGCCGACATCGCCATCACCGGCCACATCGCGGAAGCGGGCCGGCTGCTGGGGATAACCGTCCACGATCACGTGATCGTCGGACGCGAAGGCTGCGTCTCGCTGCGCGCGCGGGGGCTGCTCTGAGGCGTCCGCAACGCCAGCGCATCCTTGCACGCCGTGCCGCAGCTTCCTAGCGCGGCGGCGCAGCACCAGCCGGAGACATCGCCATGGTTCCACGTTACGCCCGTCCGCCGATGATCGCCCTGTGGGAGCCGGAGGCGCGCTATCGCATCTGGTTCGAGATCGAGGCGCACGCGACCCAGAAGCTCGCCGATCTGGGTGTCGTGCCCGCGCGCGCGGCGGATGCCCTGTGGCGGTGGTGGGACACGCAGCCGCAGATCGACGTCGCCGCCATCGACGCGATCGAGGCGGTGACGCGCCATGATGTGATCGCCTTCCTCACCTGGGTGGCCGAACAGGTGGGCGAGGACGCCCGCTTCCTGCATCAGGGCATGACCAGTTCCGATGTGCTCGACACGACGCTGGCGGTGCAGCTCAGCCGGGCGGCGGACCTTCTCCTGGAGGATCTGGACGCCCTGCTCGCGGCGCTCGAGCGGCGGGCGCAGGAACACAGATACACGCCGACCATCGGCCGCAGCCACGGCATTCATGCCGAGCCGACGACCTTCGGGCTCAAGCTGGCGCAGGCCTACGCAGAATTCGCCCGCTGCCGCGAGCGGCTCGTGGCGGCCCGGCGGGAGATCGCCACCTGCGCCATCTCCGGCGCCGTGGGCACGTTCGCCAACATCGCGCCCGAGGTGGAGGCGCATGTGGCACGGCAGCTCGGGCTGAGCGTGGAGCCGATCTCCACCCAGATCATTCCCCGCGACCGGCACGCCATGTTCTTCGCCACGCTGGCCGTGATCGCCGGCTCCATCGAGCGGCTGGCGGTCGAGATCCGCCACCTGCAGCGCACCGAGGTGCTGGAGGCGGAGGAGTATTTCGCGCCGGGGCAGAAAGGCTCCTCGGCCATGCCGCACAAGCGAAACCCGGTGCTGACCGAAAACCTCACCGGCCTTGCCCGCATGGTGCGCGCCTATGCCCTGCCGGCGCTGGAAAACGTCGCCCTGTGGCACGAGCGGGACATCTCCCACTCGTCGGTGGAACGGTTCATCGGCCCGGATGCGACGATCACCCTCGATTTCGCTCTCGCGCGGCTCACCGGGGTCGTCGACAAGCTGGTCGTCTATCCCGAACGCATGCGGCGCAACCTCGACCGCATGGGCGGGCTGGTCCATTCCCAGCGTGTCCTGCTGGCGCTGACGCAGAAGGGCATGAGCCGCGAGGACGCCTATGCCGTGGTGCAGCGTCACGCCATGGAGGTGTGGGGCAGCGACGGCGAGACTTCGCTGCTGTCGCTGCTGTCCGCCGATCCCGAGGTGACGCGGCTGCTCGATGAAGACGCGCTGGCGGCGCTGTTCGATCCCGAACACCACTTCCGCCACGTGGACACGATCTTCGCGCGCGTCTTCCCCGGTTCGCCGCCCGCCGCGGCGCTGGACGGAGAGGGGCGTTCGGCCTAGCACAGCGGGAGCAAGCCCGCCGCGCGGCGGGGTGGAGGACACATGCATCTCGTGCGCACGATCGTCTGGGTCGCTCTCCTGTTCGGCCTGCTCCTGTTCAGCTGGGCCAACTGGGAACCGGGCATCTCAGTGCGGATCTGGACCAATCTGGTGGTGGACACGCGGCTGCCGGCCCTGGTCATCGTCGCCTTCCTCGCCGGGCTGGTGCCGATGTGGCTGATCCATCGCGGCGCGATGTGGCGGCTCCAGCGCCGGCTGCAGAGCGCCGAGGACGCACGGGCTCACCCGGCTCCCGCCGCCGTTCACCGACCCGGCGACGCGCGTGCGGCCGCGTCCGCGGATGGGCTCCAGCCGGTGCGGCCGGACCGTCCCGGCAGCCCGGATGCCGGCCGGCCGTGACCAACCCGATCTGCCTTGCCGTCGATCTGCCGCGCCTCGACGCCGCGAAGGCGCTGGTGACGCAGGTGGCGACGCACATCGGCATGGTGAAGCTCGGGCTGGAGTTCTTCTGCGCCCACGGCCGGGCCGGGGTGCTCGACATGGGGCATCTGGGCCTGCCGGTGTTCCTCGACCTGAAGCTCCACGACATCCCCAACACGGTGGCCCGCGCGATGCAGGCGCTCAGCATGCTCGAGCCAGCGGTGGTCACCGTGCACGCCGCCGGCGGCCGGGCGATGATGGAGGACGCCAAGGCGGCCGCCCCGCCGCACACCAAGGTCGTGGCGGTGACCGCCCTGACGAGCCTCGACCAGCGCGATCTGGAGCGCAGCGGCGTGACCGGCACCATCGCCGATCAGGTCCGGCGGCTGGCGGATCTGGCGCAGCTTGCCGGCCTCGACGGGATCGTCTGCTCCGGGCACGAGGTCGAAGCGGTCCGCTCGTCCTGGCCGGGAGGCTATTTCGTGGTTCCGGGGCTGCGTCTGGACGACGCGGGCACGGGCGACCAGAAGCGGGTCGTCACGCCGCGCCAGGCGCGCGACCGCGGCGGCAGCCTGCTGGTCGTGGGCCGTCCGATCAGCCGGGCGGCCGACCCGCTGGCGGCGGCACGCGCGATCGAAGCGACGCTGTAGCCGCGCCACCCGGCCACGCTTGACAAACACGCGTGCGGTTTGCTCCGGAGCGGCAATCCGGTTTCTTCCCGCACGCACTTTCCCACGGAGTTCTGGTTCCATGCGTCTGATCCTGCTTGCTTCCGCCGCGGCGCTGGCCCTTGTGCCGGCCACCGCCTCCGCGCAGTCCGAGCGCGTGCCCGTCGGCAGCGGCGTCTCGCCCGTTACCCTCGGCAACACGGCCGAACGGCCGCTGCGGTTCGCGGTGGCCGTGCCGTCCTCGGGCACGCTTGTGATCCCCATGGCCGGCGCGGCGGACCTGTCCCGCGTGCCACCGGCGCTCGTCCCGGCGGTGCGGGACGCCGTTGCGGCCGCGGGGTTCAAGGCGGACGCGGACGAAACGCTGAACCTGTATGCGACCGGCGGTTACCAGCGGGTGCTGCTGATCGGCATGGGCACGGGCGAGCCGGATGCCGTGGCGCTGGCCAATCTCGGCGGCCGCGCGGCACAGGCCACCCGCGGCGCCACCACGCCGGTGGCGATCATCGCCACGGGCCTGTCCGGCACTCTCGACCAGCCGGCGGCCCACGTCGCCAGGGGCGCGGGACTGGGCCAGTACCGCTTCGACCAGCTGCGCACGGTCGGTCGCAGCACGGGCGGCGACCAGCCGATCACGATCGTCGGCGACGCCGGAACCGAGGCTGCCTACCGCCGGGAGCACGCCGGGCTGGTGGACGCGATGCGGCTGACCCGCGACCTCATCTTCATGCCGGCCAACATGGTCTACCCGGAAAGCTTCGTTGCCATGGCGCGCGAGGCGTTCAACGGCGTTCCCAACGTCCGCATCACCGTGCTCGACGAGGCGCAGATGCGGCGGCTCAACATGGGGGCGATCCTGTCCGTGTCGCAGGGGTCGGCCCGGCCGGCGCGGATGATGATCGTGGAATACCGCGGCGGCGGCGACGCGGCCCCGCTGGCGCTGGTCGGCAAGGGGATCACCTTCGACACAGGGGGCATCTCGCTCAAGCCGGGGGCGGGCATGGAAGCGATGAAGGGCGACATGGCCGGCGCGGCCGGGGTCATCGGCGCGGTGCTCTCGGCGGCGCGGCGCGGGGCGCGGGCGAATGTCGTCGCGGTCGCGGCGCTGGCCGAGAACATGCCCGGCCACAATGCCACCCGGCCGGGAGACGTGGTCCGGACCATGAACGGACAGACGATCGAGGTGATCAACACCGACGCCGAGGGCCGCATGGTCATGGCCGACGCCAACCAGTACGTCATCGACCGCTACCGCCCCGCCGCCCTCGTCAATCTCGCCACGCTCACCGGGGCGGTGACGACGGCGCTGGGCGACGACTACGCCGGCCTGTTTGCGCGTGACGAGGCGCTGGCGCGGCGGATCGAGGACGCGGCGCGCCGGTCGGGCGACCACGTCTGGCGCCTGCCCATCCATCCCAGCTATGCCCAGGACATGAAATCGCCGATCGCCGACATCGCCAACGTCACCCGCGCCGCGGGTCCGGGCGCGGGTCGGGCGGCGCATTTCCTCAGCTTCGTGACGCCCGAACCGACGCCGTGGGCGCACATCGACATGGCCGGCGTCGACGAGCCGCGCGCCGCCCCGACCTCGCCGGAAGGACCGCCGGGGTTCGGCGTCCGCCTGTTCGACGACCTCATCCGCAGCTTCGAGCGGTGAGCGAATCCGCCGCGCGCGGCCGCGTCCAGGTCAAGATCTGCGGGCTGACCACCGCCGAGACCGTCGACGCCGCGGTTGATGCGGGGGCGACGCACATCGGCTTCGTCCACCACCCGCCCTCGCCGCGCCATCTGGAACCGGGCGACGCGGCCCGGTTGCGGGCGCGCATCCCGCCGACCGCGCGCGTCGTGCTGCTGACGTCGGAGGCCGAGCCGCTGGTCCTGGGACGAGCCATCGAGGCGATCCGCCCGGACGTGCTCCAGTTCCACGGACGCGAGTCGCCGCAATGGGTCGGGCTGGTGCGGGAAAACACCCGGCTCGAGGTGTGGAAGGCCGTGGGGATGCGCGACGCCGGAACGCTGGAACGCGCGGCGAAATGGACGGGCATCGTCGATCGGCTGATCTTCGACGCGCCCGCCGCCGCCCTGCCCGGCGGCAATGGCGAGACGTTCGACTGGTCCCTGCTGAAAGATCACCGGCACCAAGTGCCCTGGGGCCTTGCCGGCGGTCTGACGCCGGACAATGTGACCCAGGCGATCCGCGCCACCGGGGCCGAACTGGTCGATGTCTCGAGCGGGGTGGAGCGTGAGCCGGGCGTCAAGGACAGCGACCTCGTCCGCGCCTTCTGCGCGGCGGCGCTGTCAGCCTGATGCCGCGGAAGCGCTTCGCCTCGCCCGGCCCTTCCGCGCCAGACGCACGCTGGACAGGGTGGGTCCGCCCGCGCAAAGGGACTAAGCGATGAGCAACGCCCTCAACACCTACCGCAACCAGCCCGACGAACGCGGCCATTTCGGTGCCTATGGCGGCCGGTTCGTGGCCGAAACGCTGATGCCGCTGATCCTCGAGCTTGAGCGCGCCTACCGGGCGGCGCAGGCGGACCCGTCCTTTGCGGCGGAGTTCCAGCATCTGCTGACCCACTATGTCGGCCGCCCCTCGCCGCTCTACTTCGCGGAACGCCTGACCGAAAGTCTGGGCGGGGCGCAGGTGTGGTTCAAGCGGGACGAGCTGAACCACACCGGCGCGCACAAGATCAACAACTGTGTCGGTCAGGTGCTGCTGGCGCGCCGCATGGGCAAGACGCGCATCATCGCGGAGACGGGCGCGGGTCAGCACGGGGTCGCCACCGCCACCGTGTGCGCCCGCTTCGGCCTGCCCTGCGTCGTCTACATGGGCGCCACCGATGTCGCCCGGCAGCAGCCCAACGTGTTCCGGATGAAGCTGCTCGGCGCCACGGTCGTCCCGGTGACGAGCGGGCGCGGCACGCTCAAGGACGCGATGAACGAGGCGATGCGCGACTGGGTCGCCAACGTCCACGACACCTTCTACATCATCGGCACCGCCGCCGGGCCGCACCCTTACCCCGAGATGGTCCGCGACTTTCAATCCGTGATCGGGCGCGAGGCGCGGGCGCAGATGCTCGACCGCATCGGCCGCCTGCCGGACCTGCTGGTCGCGGCGATCGGCGGCGGATCGAACGCGCTCGGCCTGTTCCACCCGTTCCTCGACGACCCGGACGTCAGGATGCTCGGCGTCGAGGCGGCAGGGCGCGGCCTGCATGGCGAGGAGCACGCGGCGTCGCTTTTGGGCGGGTCGCCCGGCATCCTCCACGGCAACAGGACCTATCTGCTCCAGGACGAAGATGGCCAGATCACCGAGGGCCATTCGATCAGCGCCGGGCTGGACTATCCCGGCATCGGCCCGGAACACGCCTGGCTGAAGGACACCGGCCGCGTGGAATACACCGCCGTCACCGACCAGGAGGCGCTGGAGGCGTTTCAGCTGCTCTGCCGGACGGAGGGGATCCTTCCTGCGCTGGAGCCGAGCCACGCGATCCATGCCGTGGCGCAGCGGGCGAAGGCGATGCCGAAGGACAGCGTCATCCTTGCAAACCTTTGCGGACGCGGGGACAAGGACATCTTCACCGTGGCCGAAGCGCTGGGAGTGGAGATGTGAGCCGCTCGGCGCGCGAGGAAAGCGTTGGCTGTCAGGCACCTCGCGTTTCCGATTGCCGCCGGCTCTGCGGTTCATCACGCCTCTGTCCTACCGTGCATCCCATCGGTCATGACATGCTGTGCGCCGATCCATGCTGACAAACTCCCGCCGCCGCATCCGGGGACGCTTGCAGCCCGCGTTTTCTGCTTCTGGACCGTGTAACATGCGGTCCATGTCTCCCGTCACACGAGCGCGATCATGACTGTTGAACTGCGTGGCTCTCGCCTCGCCTCCGCCTTCGCCAAGCCGCATCCCGCCCTCGTCACCTTCATCACCGCAGGCGACGGCGACACCGCGGCCAATCTCGACGCGCTGGTCGACAGCGGCGCGGACGTGATCGAGCTGGGGATGCCGTTCACGGACCCGATGGCGGACGGCAAGGCGATCCAGGAGGCGAACATCCGCTCGCTCGGGCGCGGGACCACCACGGCCGAGGTGCTGCGCATCGCAGCCGCCTTCCGCGCCCGCCACCCGCAAGTGCCGCTGGTGCTGATGGGCTACGCCAACCCGATGGTCCGGCGCGGGGCGGAATGGTTCGCGGCCGCCGCCGCTGATGCGGGCATAGATGGTGTGATCTGCGTCGATATCCCGCCGGAGGAGGACGGCGCGCTCGGCCCTGCCCTGCGCGCGCATGGCGTTGCGCCCATCCGGCTCGCCACGCCGACCACCGACGCGGCACGGCTGCCGCAGGTGCTCGCGGGGTCGCAGGGGTTCCTCTACTACGTCTCGGTCGCCGGGATCACGGGCAGCCAGCAGGCGACGACCGGATCGATCGCGGAGGCGGTGGCGCGGCTCAAGGCGTCCACCGATCTCCCGGTCGCCGTCGGATTCGGCGTAAGGACGCCGGAGCAGGCGGCAGGAATTGCCGAGGTCGCGGACGGGGTGGTGGTCGGATCGGCGCTGGTCGAACTGGTCGGCCGCCACGGCAGCGCGGCGACGGAACACCTGCGGGCGCTCACGCGCAGCCTTGCGCAGGCGGTGCACGGCGCGCAAAGGGTGCCCGCATGAGCTGGCTCGACCGCGTCCGCAACACCCTCCCGTTCCTCGCCCGGCGCGAGGTGCCCGAGAACCTGTGGATCAAATGCCCGCGCTGCGACGAGATGGTGTTCACACGCGAATACGCCGAGAACCTGTCGGTCTGCCCGCGCTGCGACCATCACGGCCGCATCGGCGCGGACGAGCGGCTGCGGCAGGTGCTGGACGAGGGGTTCGCCCTGCTCCCCACCCCGGCCGTGCGCGAGGATCCGCTGAAGTTCCGCGACCAGAAGCGCTACACCGAGCGGCTGAAACAGGCGCGGGCGAAGAGTGCCCACGCCGACGCCTTCGTGGTCGCCGTCGGCGCGATCGAGGGGCGTCCCGCCACCGTCGGGGTGCAGGATTTCGGCTTCATGGGCGGGTCCATGGGGCTGGCTGTGGGCGCGGCGTTCTGTGCCGGGGCGGACGATGCCCTGCGGAACAGGCGGCCCTACATCGTGTTCACCGCCGCCGGCGGCGCCCGGATGCAGGAAGGCATCCTGTCGCTGATGCAGATGCCCAAGACGACCGTCATGGTGCGGCGCCTGCGCGAGGCCGGGTTGCCTTATATCGTGGTGCTGACCGACCCGACCACCGGCGGCGTCACCGCGAGCTATGCCATGCTGGGCGACGTGCAGATCGCCGAGCCGGGCGCCCTCATCGGCTTTGCCGGCCAGCGGGTGATCCAGGAAACGATCCGCGAGAAGCTGCCCGAGAACTTCCAGCGCGCCGAATACCTGCTCGAACACGGCATGATCGACATGGTGGTGAAGCGGAGCGAGCTGCGCCCGACGCTGGCGCGCATCCTCGACTATCTCGCGCCGCACACGGGGTGAACACGAGTGCGCGACGTTGGCCGGTCCGATGACCCGCGGGTGCAGGCGCAGCTGGACCGGCTCGCCCGCCTCAGCCAGCCGGAAGGCCGGCTGGGACTGGAGACAATCCGTGCACTGCTCGCCCGGCTCGGTGACCCGCAGGATCGCCTGCCGCCGGTGTTCCACGTCGCCGGGACGAACGGCAAGGGATCGACCTGCGCTTTCCTGCGCGCCATCTGCGAGGCGCAGGGGCTGCGGGTCCACGCCACCATCAGCCCGCATCTGGTCCGCTACAACGAGCGCATCCGCCTCGCCGGAGCGCTGATCGAGGATGCTCCGCTCGCCGTGCTGCTCGAGGAGGTGCTGGACGCCGCCGAGGGCCTCGCCCCGTCCTTCTTCGAGGCGACCATCGCGGCCGCCTTTCTCGCCTTCGCGCGCGTTCCGGCCGACGTGTGCATCGTCGAGGTCGGACTTGGCGGACGGCTGGATGCGACCAACGTGATCCCTGCGCCCGCCGCCTGCGGCATCGCGGCGCTCGGCCTCGATCACGAGCGGTTCCTGCTGGCGCCCGAGGAGAACACGCCGGCGCACCCGCTGGCCCGCATCGCCTTCGAGAAGGCCGGCATCGCCAAGCCCGGCGTGCCGCTGGTGACGCTCGCCTATGGCGAGCCGGAAAGGGAAGCGATCGCCGCCACGGCCTCCCGCGTGGGCGCGCCCTGGTTCGCGCAGGACCGGGATTGGGACATCCGCGACCTTGCTGTCGGCCTTTACTACGGCGACGAGACCCGGGGGGAGACAAGCGGCCTGCATCTTCCGCTGCCGTCGCTTGCCGGCGCGCATCAGGTCGCCAATGCCGGCCTAGCCATCGCCATGCTTCGCCATCAGGAGAAGATCGTCGTCAACGAGGCAGCCATCGCCCGCGGTCTGACCACGGCCGAATGGCCCGCAAGGCTCCAGCGGCTTGGTCCCGGCCCGCTCCTCGCGGGTCTGGCGCCGCGCGAGATCTGGCTCGACGGCGGGCACAACGGCTCTGCCGCCGCGGCTCTGGCCGCGCACCTTGCGGGGCGGCCAGTCCACCTGATCGTGGGCATGATCGAGAGCAAGGATCCCGGCGCGTTCGTCGCCGCCTTCGGCAACAGCGTGGCCAGTCTCGGCGTCGTTCCGGTGCCGGGCCACCGGTGGCACGACGCCGCCGCCTTTCCGCCGCCTGCCTGCTTCCGCGAAACGGTGGCCGACGCGCTTCGCGCCATGCCGGACGATGGCCTGCCGGTGCTCATCACCGGCTCGCTCTATCTTGCCGGCGCCGTGCTGAAGCAGAACGGCGCCCTGCCGCGCTAGAGCGGGGGATCGCTGCGCGCGCTGCCCGGCCCGACTTCACCGGCGGTGCCGATCGCCGCGTCCACCAATCCGGTGCGCATCATCCACCAGAACAGCACGATGCCCGGGAGCGCCAGCACCGTGGTCAGCAGGTAGAAGTTGACATAGCCGACAGCGTCGATCAGCGCGCCCGCGGTCGTGCCCGTCAGCACGCGCCCGACAATGCTCGCCCCGGCGCTGATGAGGGCATATTGCGCGGCGGTGAAACGCAGGTCGCACAGGGCCGAGAAATACGCGACGACCACGACCCCGCCATACCCGCTGGCGAAGTTCTCGAAGCCGATCGCGGCCGCCATGCCAAGGTTGCTCTTGCCGGCCGCCGCCAGCGCGGCGAAGCTGAGGTTTGACACCGCCATCAGGACCAGGGCGATGAGCACCGATCGCTTTAGCCCCAGGCGGGCGTAGATGATCCCGCCGACGAACACGCCGACGATCAGCGCCCAGAAACCGACGCCGACATCGTAGATGGCGATCTCGTCGTTGGTGTAGCCGAGATCGTTGAACAGCAGGCGGAAGGTGAGGTTCGCCAGCGTGTCGCCGATCTTGTGCACGAGGATGAACAGCAGGACGAGCCAGGCGCCGTGCCGCCTGAAGAATTCCGAGAAGGGCCCGACGATGGCCCGCCACGTCTCGGCCAGCCCCTGCCTCGCTGCAACGATCTGCCGGCGCGCAGGCTCGCCGAGCGCCAGCGCCGTCAGCATCGCCGGCAGGGCGAACACCGCGCACGCCATGTAGGCCGCTTCCCATCCGTAACGGGCGGCCACCACGAGGGCCAGGGCGCCCGCACCGGCGGCGCCGATGCGCCAGCCATACTGACTCATCCCCGAGCCGGTGCCGAGCTGATAGGGTTTGAGCGTCTCGATGCGGTAGGCGTCGATGACGATGTCGAAGGTCGCGCCCGCGATGCCGAGCAGCACCGCCGACGTCGCGGTCCAGACGATGTCGACGCTGGGCTGCACCAGCGCCAGGTTGATGGTGGCGGCGATCACGAGAGCACCGGCCACCAGCATCCACGACACCCTCTGGCCGAGACGGCCCAGGACCGGGATCCGCACCCCGTCGACGATCCACGCCCACAGGAACTTGAGGTTGTAGACGAGGAAGGCGAGGGTGAAGGCGGTGACGGTCGACTTGTCGATCCCCTCCTGCGCGAGCCGCGTCGTCAGGGTGGCCGCCAGAAGCGCGAACGGGAAGCCGGAGGAAATGCCGAGAAGGAACGCCGCCGCGGACTCCTTCTCCAAGTACGGCAGAACGGCAGCGAACAGCGACGGCTGCGCGGCCGTCTGCGCCGGTTTGGTGTCCACCATGTTCTGCTCCCCTCCTCGTTCCGGTCCGCTGTGCTCAGCGTTCAGCCGGTTGCTAGCACCCGTTGATGAACGCAAGTGTTATGCGCGCGTCAAGGGCCCTGCCTTGCACACCGTCCGGCGACGCCGTAGGCGCGAAGGATGATGTCCGATCCCCGGCCGAGCGGCGACCGCATTGCCAAACTGCTTGCCCGCGCCGGCGTGGCCAGCCGGCGGGAAGTCGAACGGATGATCGCGGACGGCCGGGTGAGCGTGAACGGGCAAACGGTGGAAGGTCCGGCGACCTTCATCACCGACCTGCGCGGCGTGACCGTCGATGGCCAACCCGTGGCGCAGCCCGAGCGTGCACGGCTGTTCCGGTTTCACAAGCCGCCGGGCCTGATCACCGCGGAACGAGATCCGCGCGGTCGCCCGACGATCTACACGGCACTTCGCAACGCGCTGCCGGCGGGAGCGCCGCGGGTGATGCCGGTCGGCCGGCTCGACCTCAACACCGAAGGTCTGCTGCTCCTCACCAATGACGGCGCGCTGAAACGGGCGCTCGAACTGCCGTCGTCCGGTGTGCCGCGAACCTACCGCGCCCGCACCTACGGCACCATCACTCAGGCCGCGCTCGAGGATCTAATCGAAGGCATCACCATCGACGGGGTCCGTTACGGGCGGATCGACGCCAATCTCGAACGGCGCACCGGCCGCAATCAGTGGATCGAACTATCCCTGACCGAGGGCAAGAACCGCGAGGTGCGCCGGGTGCTGGAGCATCTGGGTGTCGCCGTGAGCCGCTTGATCCGCACTGCCTACGGGCCGTTCCTGCTCGATCATCTGCCGCCGGGCCAGGTGGCGGAGGTGCCCGGCCGCGACGTCGCCGCGCTGCTGAGGCAGCTGCGAGTGGGGGGCTGAGCCGTGCGGATCATCGCCGGCGAATGGAGGGGGCGCCGACTTCGGGTTCCCGACTCCGGACTGACCCGACCCACCGCCTCGCGCGTGCGGGAAACCCTGTTCAGCATGCTGCACAGCGAACTGGGCTCGCTGGAGGAGCTGCGCGTCGCGGACCTGTTTGCCGGGTCGGGCGCGCTCGGGCTGGAAAGCCTCTCCCGCGGCGCTGCGTCCTGTGTGTTCGTCGAGCACGAGGCTAAGGCTCTTGTCTGTCTGCGGGCGAACATCGCCGCCCTGGGCGCCGACAGCCGCGCGACCGTGCTGACGGAATCTGCCACCCGGCTTTCCCGGCGCGCGGATGCGCTGGACCTCATCCTGCTCGATCCGCCCTACGACAGCACGCAGGGCGACGTGGCGCTTCACCGCTTGCTGCGCATGGGCTGGCTGGGCGAGGCCAGCATCGCCGTTCTTGAACATGATGCCCGTCGCACGGTGTCGATCCCAGGTCTTCAGGTCGTGAAGACGCGGCGGGTCGGCGTGGCCGGTCTTACGTTTCTGCGCCGCGACCCAAACGCCGTGACGGTGTGACGTCCGCGAAGGACGCCACACCGCAAGGCACAGCGAAAGGTCAGCGGGTCCGGGCGCGCGCGGTCTGACCGCGGGCTTCCGACCGGTTGATGCAATGGTCACGGCGCGTCGCGGAGCACACCGGAAGGTTGCCGGCCGTCGTGTCCACGTTTGAGGCCGGAAGCGGCTGCACGCGCGGATTGCTGACCCACCGGATGTTGCCGCTGGTCATCCCCTGCTGGCCCATCGCGCCCTGCTGCTGAGCCATCGTGCCCTGCTGCTGGGCCATGGCGCCCTGCTGCTGAGCCATGGTGCCCTGCTGCTGGCCCATGGTGCCCTGCTGCTGCCGCATCGTGCCCTGCTGCTGGGCCATGGCGTTCTGCTGGGCGGCTGTCGCACCGCCGGCGGCCGCGATCTGCTGGCGGATGGAGGNTTCTGCTGGGCGGCTGTCGCACCGCCGGCGGCCGCGATCTGCTGGCGGATGGAGGCCCAGGCCGCCGTGCGCTGCTCAGCGGGAAGGTTGTAGAGCTGGCCGCGCTGTTCGTCGTTCAGCAGCCACCAGGCGTCGCGATCGCTTTCGCTCAATGTCCAGTAGTAGGACTGCATCTGGGGGCTCATCCGGTCAAAGGTGCCACGCCGTTCCGGGGTGAGCCGGTCATAGGCGGCGCGCTGGGTAGCGGTCATGGTCTGGCTTTGCGTCCCGCTCGTGCCGGTCGTGGTGGTGGTGGTCGTCTGCGTGCGGGTCTGGGTCTGGGTCTGGGTTTGAGGCTGTGTCTGGCTCTGGGCGACGACGACGGCAGGAACCGCCATCAGCGCGGCGCCGGCCACGCCGGCGAAGACATGTTTGATCATGGTGCTACTCCTTGGTGTTCATCGTCACGATGCTACGCAGAGGCACGCGGTTGCGTTCCGGCAATGCGCCGAACTGCCCTTGTCGCGCCGTCCGCCGTTCTCTAGCTGTTCCGACGAGCCATGAACGACATCGAGACCACAGCGGAACACCCTGCCCACGTGCCGGAGTTTCTCCGACGGCTGAACCCGCCTCAGCGTGAAGCCGTGCTGACGACCGAAGGGCCGGTCCTCATGCTGGCGGGCGCCGGAACGGGGAAGACGGCGGCGCTCACGGCCCGGCTTGCCTATCTCATCCTGACGCGGCGCGCGTGGCCAAGCGAAATCCTGTGCGTCACCTTCACCAATCGCGCCGCCCGCGAGATGCGCGAGAGGGTCACCCAGAACCTCGGCGGCAATGTGGACGGGATGCCATGGCTCGGCACCTTCCACGCCTTGTGTGCCCGGATGCTGCGGCGGCACGCCGAATGCGTCGGTCTGCAAAGCAACTTCACCATTCTCGACACTGACGACCAGCTGCGCCTGCTCAAGCAGCTCATCATCGACAACGAGGTGGACGAAAAGCGCTGGCCCGCGCGCCAGCTCGCACAGCTGATCGACAGGTGGAAGAACCGGGGCCTGAACCCTTCGGACCTTGACGCATTCGAGAACGAGGCCTTCGCCAACGGGCGTGGACAGCAGTTCTACGATCTCTACCAGCAGCGCCTGAAAGCACTGAACGCCTGCGACTTCGGCGATCTGATCCTGCACATGGTCAACATCTTCAGGCGCGAACGCGGCATTCTCGAACAGTATCAGCAGCGTTTCCGGTATATCATGGTGGACGAGTATCAGGACACCAATCAGGTGCAGTACCTGTGGTTGCGGCTGCTGGCGCAGGGACGCGGCAATGTATGCGTCGTGGGAGACGACGATCAGTCGATCTATTCGTGGCGGGGCGCGGAGGTGGCCAACATCCTCCGTTTCGAGAAGGATTTCCCCGGTGCCGCGGTGATCCGGCTGGAACAGAACTACCGCTCGACCCCGCAGATCCTGGCCGCCGCGTCGGGTCTGATCGGCGCGAACCGCGAACGGCTGGGCAAGACCTTGTGGACGGAACTGCCGGCAGGAGAACGGGTGCGGGTGATCGGCGTCTGGGACGGACCGGAAGAAGCCCGCCGCGTTGCGGACGAGCTTGAGGAACTGATGCGCGGCGGAACCAGGCTCGATGCGACCGCCATTCTCGTGCGGGCGCAGTATCAGACCCGCGAGTTCGAGGACCGGTTCATCCAGTCCGGCATCTCCTACCGCATCATCGGCGGCTTCCGCTTCTACGAGCGGGCCGAGGTCCGCGACGCGCTTGCGTATCTGCGCGTCATCGCCCAGCCGGCGGACGATCTCGCGTTCGAGCGCATTCACAACCAGCCCAAGCGCGGCCTCGGGGCCAAGGCCTTGGACGCCATGCGCCGCCACGCGCGCCGCACCGGGATGCCACTGGCGGCAGCCGCGCTGCAACTGTGCGACAGCGACGAACTGCCGCGCCGCGCTGCCAACACGCTGGCCGGGCTGCTGAACCTGTTCGCGCGGTGGCGCGAACAGGCGCACGATCTTCGTCCCGCCGATCTCCTGCGCCTCGTGCTCGCGGAAAGCGGCTACGAGGAGATGCTGCAAAAGGAACGCAGCACGGAGGCCGCGGCAAGGCTGGAGAACCTGTCCGAACTGGCGCGGGCGATGGAAGACTACCCGTCGCTCGAGCATTTTCTCGAGCATGTCAGCCTCGTCATGGACAACGACGCGCGTGACGATGGCGACAAGGTCACGATCATGACCATGCACGCGGCCAAGGGGCTGGAATTCGACCACGTCTTCCTGCCAGGCTGGGAGGAAGGCGTCTTCCCCTCCCAGCGCGCGCTCGACGAAGGCGGCACGGTGAGCCTCGAGGAAGAACGCCGGCTCGCCTATGTGGCCATCACGCGCGCACGCCGGCGTTGCACGATCCTGCATGCCGCCAACCGCCGCATCTATGGCAGCTGGACAAGCTCCATTCCCAGCCGCTTCATCGGCGAACTTCCCGCCGATCACGTGGAGCAGCACACGACCATGACCGGCGGCGCCTCGCTCTGGCGTGCCAACTGGTCCGAGCAGGAGGATCCGTTCGCCCATGTCGCGGCCCTGCGCCCCGACCGCGCCGCCGGGCGCGGGCCCGGGTTCCAGCGGGCGGTGGCGACGGGCTACGACCTGAAACAGCTGAGCGTGCCGGAAAGCCGGCGGAGCGCGGCGAGCTTTGCTGCGCGACCCCGCTCGGACATCGCGCCCGGCACGCGCGTCTTCCACGACAAGTTCGGTTACGGCACCGTCACGGGGCAGGAAGGCAACAAGCTCGAAATCGATTTCGAAACGAGCGGTCCGAAGCGGGTGATCGACAGTTTCGTCAGACCCGCGGCGCACTGACCTTCTCAGGTGGCCGATGCGGCGTCGGCAGCGGGTGCAGCAACACCGCCGGATCTCCGACGCATTTCCCATGGACGGCGCAGCTCGCCCCAGAAATTGCGGGTTCCTTCCGCGATGCCGGTTTCGCAATCCACATGCGCACGAGGATCGGCGTAGGTGCCGAACACATGGTCCCACAGCGTGACGGTGTTGCCGAAATTCGTTCCCATGAACGCCTCGTCACGGATGTGATGGAGACGGTGCGCCGCCGGCGAAATCAGAACCAGCCCGAGCGGACCGAGCGTCCAGGGCACGTCCGCATGGATGAAGAAGCCCCAGAACCCGCGGATCACGCCTGCCGCCGCGACAGCCCAAGGGGGAAAACCCAGCACCAGCAGTAGGAGCACGTCGACCAGCAGGCTGATGAGATTGCTGACGGGGTGTTTCCGCAGCACTGTCAGCCAGTGGTAGTGGGTGTCGGCGTGGTGCGTCGCGTGAAACGGCCACAGCGCGGGAAGATGCTCCGCCCGGTGCCGCCAGTACACCGCGAAGTCCCACACGAGGACTGCGGCGACAAGTGTCATCGCCGCCGGCGCTACCGCCCACAGCTCGACAGCAAACGGCCAGGCCGGCACGCGGTCGTGAAGCCAGGTCGAGGGAAGCACAAGCAGCGGCATCAGCACCACGCTGTTCAGGAACGCCAGGCCAAGATTGGTGGCGAATTCGGAGCCTGTGCGCTTCATGGCGTCGAGCAGCCCGCGCCCTTTGGTCAGCAGCGCGAGGCAGCCGAACACGAGGCCCATGCCGCCGACAAGCTTCAGAAAACCAACGAGGGACTGGGCCAGCACCGCCATGGCCCCGGCATACGGCCGCGGGGTTGTGCAAGTGTTAAGAAGCGGCCGTCGCCGACACGTCCAGGAATGACGGGCGAGGCCCGTTCCATTCGCCAACAACATCCGGTTCGGCGTCTGCCTCCTGCCGGCCGCCGCGTCGCTCTTCGCGGGATCGTCCCGACTCATGGCGCGGATCGCGTCCATGGGCGGCCGCCGCTTCTGCGGGCTCCTTGCGCCTCTTCCCCTTCCGGTCCGGACCGGCCGGCACAGAGACGCCTTGTTGCGCGTCGCCGCGACCGGCAGCACGCTTGCGCGTGTCGGGCAGCTCGAAAACGGGAACCATCAATCCGGTCAGCGTCTCGACGTTCTGCATCGCTTCGGCGTCGTCGGGGGTCACGAAGGTGAACGCGCGCCCCTTGGCGCCTGCCCGCCCCGTCCGGCCGATGCGGTGCACGTAGTCGTCAGGATGCCATGGCGTGTCGAAATTGAAGACGTGACTGACACCCTTGATGTCGAGACCCCGGGCAGCGACGTCGCTCGCCACCAGCACGTTGATCTCGCCGGACTTGAACCGCTCCAGTTCCCGGTTGCGGCTCGCCTGGTCCATGTCCCCGTGGATTTCGCCGCTGCGAAAGCCGTGGCGGCGCAGGCTCTGGTTCACCTCGCGCACAGTGGTCTTGCGGTTGGCGAAGACGATGGCTGTCTGCACATCGTCGTTCCTGAGGAACCAGCGCAGCGTCTCGCGCTTCTCGCGGGGCGCGACCGTCACCTTGTGCTGGGCGATGTTCTCGTTGGTTGACGCCGCACGGCTGACCTCGATCCGCTTGGGATTGTTGAGGAACTTGTTACCGAGCTTTTCGATCGGCGGCGGCATCGTCGCCGAGAATAGGACCGTCTGCCGCGTGGCGGGAAGCTTGCCGCAAATGAACTCGATGTCCGGGATGAAGCCCATGTCGAGCATGCGGTCCGCCTCGTCGATGACGAGCATCTCGCAGCCGGTCAGCAGGATCTTGCTGCGCTCGAACAGGTCCATGAGCCGGCCCGGCGTCGCGATGAGGACATCCACCCCTTCGTCCAGCGCCTTGACCTGATCGCCCATCTGCACGCCGCCGATGAGCAGCGCCATCTTGAGGTCGTGACCGCGGCCATAGATGGCGAAATTGTCCGCGACCTGTGCGGCGAGTTCGCGGGTCGGCTCAAGAATGAGGGAACGCGGCATGCGGGCGCGCCTGCGGCCGTGATGCAGGATGTCGATCATCGGCAGGACGAAGCTGGCCGTCTTGCCGGTGCCGGTCTGCGCGATCCCGATGATGTCCTTCATCATCAGCATGGCAGGAATCGCCTGCGCCTGGATGGGCGTCGGCTCGGTGTAGCCGGCGGCTTCGACCGCCTGAAGGAGTTCCGGCGACAAGCCGAGATCGGCAAAATTCATCTGGAAGTGAAGCGCCCAACAATGATTGCGCCGCAATGGCGGCGTTCCTGCGGCTCACCTTGTCACAACGCCGCGCGGAGTCAAGGACGCGGCAACCCTAATCCTGAACGACGAGCCGGTGCAGACGCCCCACGGTGCAGCGGACACCGGAGCGCGCCTGCACGACGTCGCGGGCAGGACAAAGCATCCCGTCTCCATTCCGCTCGACGTAGAAGCCGGAATAGAAGGCCTTGACCGGGCATGATCTGTCAAAAGCCACGCTGAACATGCGCCGATCGCGCAGGTACAGGAGCATGCGGTCGTCGCCATATCCGCTCACGCCGGCGATCTGCTCCATGGGAATGCAGCCCCTCGCCCGCCGTTCTTCCAGCCGCAGCGGCGCCGAAGCCGGGCGCCGCTGCTCGGCCAGCGGGGCAAGAGGGACCACGCGGATGATGACGCGCTGTTCGATCCGCACCTGCTGGGCGCGGCGATCCAACCCGTGCCAGTCGAACAGCGCTCCTGCCGGCGCCGAGCGCGCCGGCCGCGGGAGGATGGCAGGGGCCGGTGCAGCCCGGACAACCTCGCTGCCCCCGCTTGCGGCAACTGCGCCCGTCTCGGCAGGCGCACCCGTTCCCAGCGCCGCGAGCACAGGGGTTCCGAGAAAGAGGTATGCCAACATGGATCCTGCGCACCTGCTATCCGGCCGCGTTCACCGGCGGCCGGTCCTGCTGCGGGCAAGGCTTGATCGCGCGGCGTTGAATGGAAAGTGAATTCGGCTCCACCCCGCACCGCCGAAAGGCTATGAGGGGCGCATGCGTGACCGACCTGCCACAGCCGTTCCGCTGCTCCGGCAGCTGGAAACCATTGTCGGGACTCGCTGGATCGTGACCGATGATGAGGCGCTCGCGCCCTGGTGCACCGACTGGCGGGGCCGTCACAGCGGCGTGCCCATGGCCATGGTCGCGCCCGCAGATGAAGGCGAGGTGCAGCAGGTGATGCGCTGCTGCGCGAGCGCAGCCGTTCCGGTGGTCACGCAGGGGGGCAATACGGGGCTTGTCGGCGGGGCGATCTGCGACGGCAGCGGAACACAGCTGCTCCTCTCCCTGCGGCGGCTCAACACGATCCGCGTCGACAATGAGACTCGCACCCTCCTGTGCGGAGCGGGCGCCGTTCTCGAAGCCGTTCACGCGGCCGCCGAGCGCGAAGGCCTCCGGTTCCCGCTTTCGCTGGCGAGCAAGGGTTCGGCGACGATCGGGGGGCTTGCGAGCACCAATGCGGGCGGAACCCAAGTGCTTCGACACGGAACGATGCGCAGCCTTGTGACGGGCGTCCATGCAGTGCTGGCGGACGGGAACCTGCTCGTCGCGGACACCGGGCTGCGCAAGGACAACCGCGGATTCGATCTCAAACAGCTGTTCATCGGCTCCGAAGGCACGCTGGGCATCATCACCGCCGTGCGTCTCGTGCTTCGACCGGCGGCGGTTGCCCGCCACACGGCCTGGCTCGGCGTGGACTCGCCCGAGCAGGCGTTGAGCGTTCTGACCCGTCTGCAGGCGCGTCTGCCCGACCAGGTGGAAGCTTTCGAACTCATGCCGGAGGTGTGTGTCGGCAATGTGGTTCGATATCTGGCGGAGCGTCAGCCGCCCTTGCAGGGCGATCATCCATGGCACGTCCTGGTGGAAGTGGTTGACGAAGGACGGCTGCTCACCGGCGAGGCGCTGGCGAACGAAGTGGAGGCGGCGCTCGGCGCGCTGCTCAAAACCGGCATGATCCGTGACGCGGTCCTCGCGGCGTCCGGTGCGCAGGCAGCCGCTTTCTGGCGGCTGCGCGAGAGTCTGTCGGCTGCGGAGAAGGCGGCGGGTCCGGCATTGCAGCACGACATCGCTGTCCAGCCGGACCAGATGCCGGCGGTGATCCGCGATCTGGCAAAAGAGGTTCCGGCTGCCTTCCCCGGCTACAGCACCCGCGCCTTTGGCCATCTCGGCGATGGCAACATCCACCTTCACGTGGTGCCTCCACCCGAGGCCGGACCCGGATGGCAGTCGGGGGTTGGCCGAAAGATCAGCCAGTTCGTCTACGATGCGATTGTCGCCCGTGGCGGCACCATCTCCGCCGAACACGGGATCGGTGCGGAAAAGCGGGAGCTTCTGGCAAGAACCGCAGACCCTGTGATGCTCGGCGTGATGCGATCGGTGAAGCAGGCTCTCGATCCTGACGAGCTGCTCAATCCGGGCAAGCTGGTGCCTCTTGCGCCGGAGCAGGCGCGCCCGTAAGGCGCCGCGGGACGGACGCCCGCGCAGCATGCCGGGCACAATCGAGCCGCGATCCGGAGACCTGCGATGGCCAGTGCGCCGCAACCACCCCTGCCCCTGTTCTACAACGACCTGATGCCGCTCAATTCCAACGACCATGCCTCATGGCGCATGCGTCCGTCGGACAAGGCCAAGTGGCTGGTCGGGCAACATGCGGTGCCGGTGACGGCGGACGAACTGGTGCAGGCCCAGCGCGATTTTCCGATCGTGTTCTCAGCCGGCGAGAACCCGGTGCCGCTGGCCCTCATGGGTCTGAACGAGGGCGTCAATGTCTTCGTCGACGAGGAAGGGCGGATCGAAGCGCCAGTGTACCTGCCGGCCTATGTGCGCCGCTACCCGTTCATGCTCGTCAAGCTTCGTCAGGACAGCGACGACCTGTCGCTGTGCTTCGATCCCACGTCGGACATGCTGGGTGAAGACGGCGATGGGGAACCGCTGTTCGTTGACGGACAGCCGTCCGAAACGACCCAACGGGTGCTTCAGTTCTGCGAGCAGTTCGAGCAGGCGGGGCAGAGAACCAAGTTCTTCATGGACGAGCTGCACAAGCATGGTCTGCTGATGGACGGCGAGGTGACGATCACGCAGCCGGATCTCAGTGACCAGCCATTCGTCTATCGCGGCTTCCAGATGATCGACCAGGACAAGCTGCGCGAGCTTCGCGGCGATCAGCTTCGCGCATGGAACCAGAACGGCATGCTGCCGCTGATCTTCGCCCAGATTGCCTCGCTCGAGCTCATGCGGACGATTTTCGCCAAGCAGGCCGAGAAGGGCCTTGTGCCGCAGCAGAAGGCGAACACGTCGAACGCCTGAGTGCGGCCCGACGCCATGCGGGTCTCGAAACGAGGCCAGAGCGGGTCTTGAAACCGGGCCAACGCACCCCATTTCGAGGATGCCAAGCGGCGCTTTCCCCCCCTCATGGCCCGCTTGGCTGGTGCAATTCTTTGCACCTCCTCCCTGAACCTCGACCACCTCGTGCCGCGTGCACGAGGTGGATTTTTATGCGCCCTACTCCGCTGCGGCCGCGTGCGTCCATGAAGGCGGGGCGTCCTTGCTGGCGATCAACGCGGACGCGAGACCAAGCACAAGTTGCTCGAGCGCTCGAACGACGCTGTCGGCGCCCGTGCCGAGTTCGCGCAGCGACTGATCGAGGTAGAGGCTGCGGCACACCTCCACCTGCACGGCGTGGATGCCATGCCGCGGCGCTGCCTGGCGGTCGAGAATGTATCCTCCGGCATAGGGCAAATTGTGCGCGACCGCCTGATGGCGGCCGAGGACGCGCAAGGCGGTTGCGCTAAGGTGCGCGGCGCAGCTGCGGCCGAACCGGTCTCCGATGACGAAGCGGGGCGTGCTCCCGCGCCCGGCCTGCGGGCGCAGCGGCGGCATGGAGTGGAGGTCGATCAGCAGGGCGCAGCCCCAGTGTTCGCAAAGCGCCGCGAGGTGTTGCGACAGAGCGGCCTGATATGGCGCGTGAATGTCTTCCACACGCCGGTGGTATTCGCTTATCGGAAGGGTGCGCCGCCAGATGCTGCCGACAGATGCCGCCCGGCTGGGAATGACGCCAAGACCGGTCTGAGCGCGCCTGGATACAGGGGCCGGATGGAACCGCGCCGGCGACGGGTCAGCGACAAGGCTCCAGTCCAGATCGGCGGGATCGCGGTTGAGGTCGATCATGGCGCGCGGTGCGCGCGCCATGATCACGCCGGCGCCTGTCGCGATGGCCACGCGCTCCGCCAGCCGGTCGGCCAGACGGTCTTCGAGGACGGCGCTCACGGCCGCCGGATCGCCCATGGCGTCCAGCACCGCGCGCGGATAGGCACGACCGGCGTGAGGAACCGAAAGGAGCACGGGCACGCGCGGGGCAAGTGGCCGGTGCATGACGAAGGCTGGCGCGCTGCTCGCATCGATCCGGCCGCCGCCGCATGCGGCGAAGCCCGTGAGTGCGCGGATATCCCCGCCAGGTTCCGATCCTTCGGGATTGCGCGCGGGCGAGGCTGGGTCCATCACCGAGAGCCTAGGCGAACCCGGTTGTCTGGCCAAGCGCGTCCTGTTCCTGCACAACAGGTGAGATCGGCATAGGTATTGGCAAGGCTTTGCTGCTAAGGACGCGCCCATGCCTCGACCCACACCGTTCCGCATCCTTCTGGCGGAGGATGACGCAGCCATGCGCACCTATCTCGAACGCGCGCTTGAGAATGCCGGCTACGCCGTGCAATCCGTCGATCGCGGAACCGCCGCCGTGCCGCTGCTGGAGCAGGAGCACTTCGACCTTCTGCTGTCGGACATCGTCATGCCGGAGATGGACGGCATCGAGCTCGCGCAGAAATGCAACGAGATCAGCCCGGACACAAAGGTCATGTTCATCACCGGCTTTGCCGCAGTGACGCTCAAGGCGAGCCGGGAGCAGCCGAAGGCCAAGGTGCTGTCAAAGCCGTTCCATCTTCGCGACCTCGTGCTGGAAGTGCAACGGGCCCTCGGCGGCGAGGCGCAGATGTCGCTCTGAGCGGGCGGGCGCGGCGCCTCTGCAAGCGATGCGATGAAGCAGCTTGCGCATCCGCGCACCGCTGCTTAAAGAACGCGCAATTCGGGCTTCGACGCCCGAGCGGACCCGGTGTGGGCGTATAGCTCAGTGGTAGAGCACTGTGTTGACATCGCAGGGGTCGGAAGTTCAATCCTTCCTACGCCCACCACCGCGGCCTTGCTTCGTCAATCGAGGCTTCCTTAACCCTGATCCGCTGCCAGCGTCGCCTTGCACGTCGAGGCACAGATGCTATGGCGCGCCGCAAGCGCGGCCACGCGCAGAGGTCAGATCAAGGGAAGCACTGCGTCGATGAGCAAGATCAAGGTGAGCAATCCGGTCGTCGAACTCGATGGCGACGAGATGACGCGGATCATCTGGCAGTGGATCCGCGAGCGCCTGATCCTTCCCTATCTCGACATCGACCTGCGCTACTTCGATCTTTCAATCGAGAAGCGCGACGAAACCGGCGATCAGATCACCGTCGATGCCGCAAACGCGATCAAGGAACACGGCGTCGGCGTTAAATGCGCGACGATCACTCCCGACGAGGCGCGCGTCGAGGAATTCAAGCTGCGCAAGATGTGGAAGTCGCCCAACGGCACCATCCGCAACATTCTTGGCGGAGTCGTCTTCCGCGAGCCGATCGTGATCGACAATGTGCCCCGGCTCGTGCCCGGCTGGACCGACCCGATCGTGGTCGGCCGCCATGCCTTCGGAGACCAGTACCGGGCGACGGACACGCTGGTTCCAGGACCGGGCAAGCTGCGCCTGGTCTTCGACGGCGCCAATGGCGAAAGCTTCGATCTCGACGTGTTCGATTTCCCCAGCGCCGGCGTGGCCATGGGCATGTACAACCTCGACGAGTCCATCCGCGACTTCGCCCGCGCCTCGCTGAACTACGGACTGGACCGTGGCTGGCCCGTCTACCTGTCGACCAAAAACACCATCCTCAAAGCCTATGACGGGCGGTTCAAGGACATCTTCCAAGAAGTCTACGACGCCGAATTCAAGGACGCCTTCACCGAAGCCGGCATTGTCTACGAGCACCGGCTCATCGATGACCTGGTCGCCAGCGCCCTCAAGTGGAGCGGCAAGTTCGTCTGGGCATGCAAGAACTACGACGGCGATGTGCAGTCGGACATGGTGGCGCAGGGCTTCGGCAGTTTGGGGCTGATGACGTCCGTCCTGATGACGCCGGACGGCAAGACGGTGGAGGCAGAGGCCGCCCATGGCACCGTCACCCGCCACTATCGTCAGCATCAGCAGGGCAAGTCGACCTCGACCAATCCGATCGCCTCCATCTTCGCCTGGACACGAGGCCTCATGTACCGGGGCAAGTTCGACGGCACGCCCGACGTGGTGCGGTTCGCCGAGACGCTGGAGCGGGTTTGCATCCGTTCGGTGGAGCAGGGCCACATGACCAAGGATCTCGCTCTTCTGATCGGGCCGGATCAGAACTGGCTCACGACCGAGCAGTTCTTCGAGGTCATCGTCAAAGGGCTCGAGGCCGAGATGGCCCAGTGGGCGTGACCGATCCCCGGTGACACCGTGGCAAGGTGCGCCTCGCCTCGTGCATGCGCATGTGCGCGCAGCCTCGCCGTGGCGCAGCGCTGATGGCTGAGACGCGTACCCAGCCGCGGCTTGAAGTGCGTCAGGCGCGGGCCAAGGACGCGCGCGAGATCGCCGATCTCGTCCGCCGGGTCTATGTCGATCTGCCCGCCTACACCTTGGGCGAGCTGAGGGGGCAGCTGAACAACTACCCCGAGGGCTGCTTCATCGCGAAACTCGATGGCCGGGTGGTGGGCTATTGCGCCTCCATGCGCCTCACGCGGCGGGTCGCCTTTTCCGATGCGAGCTGGAACGAGATCACCGGCAACGGGTTCGGCAGCCGGCACAATCCGACCGGCGAGTGGCTCTACGGCTACGAGATGTGCGTGGATCCCAAGGTGCGGGGTACGCGGATCGGCCGCCGCCTCTACGAGGAGCGCCGCGCGCTTGCCGAACGGCTCGACCTCGAAGGGATCGTGTTCGCCGGCCGCATGCCCAATCTGCGCCGGCACTGGCGCAAGGTGGAAAGCCCCGAGGACTACCTGGCGCAGGTGCTCGACAACAAGCTGCACGATCCGGTCCTCCGCTTCCAGCTTGCCAACGGCTTCGAACCGGACGGGATCATTGCCAACTACCTGCCGGAAGACCGGCAATCCAAAGCTTTCGCTGTTCGCATGGTCTGGCGCAATCCGTATGTCGAGGCCGACAAGCCGAAGAAACATCGTGTTCCACGCGATGTCGAAAGCGTTCGGATCGCCGCCTGCCAGCTGCAGGCAAGGGCTGTCAGCGGCTTCGACGAATTCATGCGCCACATCGAGTATTTCGTCGACGTGGCCAGCGACTACGAAGCGGACTTCATCGTCTTTCCCGAACTTTTCACGCTGATGCTGCTGTCGGCGGAGGAACGGGAACTCACTCCGATGGAGGCCATCGAGACGCTGTCGGCGTACACGCCGCGCATCCGCAGCCGGCTGAGCGAGATGGCGTTGAGCTACAACATCAACATCATCGGCGGCTCCCATCCCACGCGGATGGAGGATGGCGACATCCACAATGTCGCCTATGTGTGCCTGCGCGACGGATCCATCCATGCGCAGGAGAAGATCCACCCCACCCCGAACGAAGCCTACTGGTGGAACATCAAGGGAGGGGACTCGATCGACGCCATCCCCACCGACTGTGGTCCGATCGGCGTGCTCATCTGCTACGACAGCGAGTTTCCCGAACTAGCACGACGGCTCGTGGACGAAGGCGCGCGGATCATCTTCGTTCCCTTCTGCACCGACAGCCGCCAAGGGTACATGCGGGTTCGCTATTGCACCCAGGCCCGCGCGATCGAGAACCAGTGCTTCACGGTCATGGCCGGCAATGTCGGCAACCTGCCTGGCGTTGCCAACATGGACATCCAATATGCGCAGAGCTGCATCCTGACGCCCTGCGACTTCCCGTTCGCGCGCGACGGCATCGCCGCCGAGGCGTCGGAAAATGTCGAGACGCTCACCATCAGCGACGTGAACCTCGCCGACCTTGCCTGGGCGCGAGCGGAGGGCACCGTCCAGAACCTCGCGGACCGCCGGTTCGATCTGTATCGCATCCGCTGGGACCGGCGCGTGGGTCAGGCGACAGGGGGCGGTGAGGACAAGCAGCCGACCGCCCAGCCGCGCGGCCCTCACACTCCCGGTGGCGGCTGAACACGCGGCTCCGTCGTCCGCGTGAGGCGGCTAACAACCATCGCTGCGAGAAGTCCCGCGACAAACCCCGGCACGATTTCGTACAGGCCGGGACCGTCTCCGATGGCTCGATTCCAGCCCGCCGCCAGCCACAGGATGACCGTTCCCGCTCCGGCCAGCAGGCCCGCCACCGCCCCCGCCCCATTCATGCCGCGCCACGTCAGGGTCAGCAGGATGACCGGCCCGAAGCTGGCGCCAAAGCCCGCCCACGCGCTTGCGACCATGGTGAGCACGGCGCTGTTCGGATCGGCGGCGACGAGCAGCGCCGCAACCGTCACCAGCACCACGGCAACGCGACTTACGAACACCGCCTCCCTCTCTGCCACGGGCCGGCGCAGGAAAAGGCGGTAGCAATCTTCCGTGAGCGAACTTGCTGCGACGAGGAGCTGGGAGCTGACCGTGCTCATGATCGCCGCCAGCAACGCCGCCAGCAGCAGTCCGGCGACGAAGGGGCTGAACAGGTTCTGCGCGAGATGGATGAAGATCGTTTCCGGGTCGGCCAGCGACATCCCGCGCGCCTCGACAAACCCCCGGCCCAGTATGCCGACGCCGATGGCGCCCAGCAGGCACAGCAGCATCCAGCCCATGCCAATGCGGCGCGCCGTCGCCACCTCCGCCGCCGAGCGGATGGTCATGAAGCGCACAATGATGTGCGGCTGACCGAAATAGCCCAGCCCCCAGCTTACGGCCGAAATCAGACCCAGCGCCGTCAGATTGCCGGTCAGGTCGAGGTAGCCGGGATCGACCGCGCGCAAGCCGTCTCGCGCCAGGGCGTCGTCACCCAGCAGAAGAACCAGCGGCATCGCAACCAGTGCCAGCACCATGATCGTGCCTTGCACGAAATCGGTGACGCTGACAGCCAGAAACCCTCCCGCCACCGTATACGCCACGACCACCAGCGCGACGAAGCCGAGGCCTGCCGCATAGGGCTGAAGCCCCAGAGCCGCCGCGGGTGCGGCAAAGCTCGTCTCGAACAGCTTGCCGCCGCCCACGAAGCCCGCGCCTGTGTAGAGCGTGAAGAACACGACGATCACCGCGGCACTGACAAGGCGCAGCACCGTCTGCCGCTCGGGAAAGCGGTTGCCGAGAAACTGCGGGATGGTGAGCGCGTCGCCGTGCGCGATCGTCTGCTGCCGCAGACGCGGGGCCACCACCAGCCAGTTGACATAAGCGCCGGCAACAAGCCCGATGGCGATCCACGCCTCGACCAGACCCGCGGCGTAAAGAGCACCCGGCAGGCCGAGCAGCAGCCAGCCTGACATGTCCGACGCACCGGCGGACAGAGCCGCCACCGACGGGCGCAATCCGCGCCCCGCCAGAAGATACCCGGCGCTGCCCGTTTGCGCCGTGCGGCTCGCCCACACCCCGATGGCCAGCATGACCGCGGTGTAAAGGGTCAGCGCCACTATGGTCCCGGTTTGCACGCTCTGTCCCTCCCCGCCCATGTGTTCTGTCGTTCAGCGTCGCCGGCACAAAATCCGTATGCGGATCGTTGGTGGCGCAAGGAGATCATCATGACCGACACCTCCAAGGGCAAGCCCGACCCCGCTGACGAAAAGTTCAAGCCGCAGAACGTCACCGAGCCTCAGCATGGCGGCGATCATCAGACCCGCCATCCCGCGGACACCAAGGGCATCAATGTCGCCAAGGGGAGCCACGGCGACAACCTGCGACGATCCACCGGCGATCGTTGAGGTGTCGGGCGGCCGCGGCGCAGTTCCCGCGCAGCCGCCGACTCAGCCAAGCTGCTCCGCAAGCGCCGCTCGGACCGCCTCGAGCGCCTCGCCGGCACGTGCGCCGTCCGGGCCCCCGCCCTGCGCCACGCCCCCGCGGCCGCCTCCGCCCGTGCCGCCGAGCACCTCCACCGCCGCGCGGACGAGATGGACCGCGTCGACCTGCTGGAGGAGCGTCTCTCCCACCCCGACAGCCACGGTTGCGCGCCCGTCGAACACGGTGACGAGCGCGGCAACGCCCTGTGGCACAGCCTTGCGCTCCTGTTCAAGAAGCGGGCGCAGCTCACGCGGGTCCAGCCCGTTCAGCACCCGGCCGAGGAACGGGACGCCGGCCACCGGCTCTGAAACTGCCGCGTCCGCTGCGCCGTTTCTTGCCGCTCCGCCAGCCATGGCCAGCTCGCGTTTCGCGGCCGCAAGCTCGCGCTCTAGGCGCCGCTTGTCCTCGATCAAGGCCGTGACCCGGTCGACGGCCTCTTCAGGCGTGGTGCGAACCATTCCTGCAATGGCGCGGGCGATGCTGTCGCGATCGACGAGCCACTGGCGGGCAGCCTCGCCCGTCAGCGCCTCGATCCGGCGGACTCCGGCAGCGACCGCGCCTTCGGAGATGATCTTGAACAGGGCAATGTCGCCGGTGGCTCTGACATGCGTGCCTCCACACAGCTCGACCGAATAGGAGCGCCCGCCCTCCGCGGCACGTCCCATCGACAGGACGCGCACCTCGTCACCATACTTCTCGCCGAACAGCGCCAAGGCGCCTGCCGCAAGCGCCTCGTCATGCCGCATCAGCCGCGTGTCCACCACCTCGTTGGCGCGGATCTCGGCGTTCACGTCCTGTTCGATGGCCGCGACGTCTTCGGGCGTCAGCGGACGGGGATGGGCGAAATCGAACCGCAGCCGGTCGTCCGCGACCAGCGATCCTTTCTGCGTCACGTGCTCTCCCAACCGCTTGCGCAGCGCCGCGTGCAGCAGGTGGGTGGCCGAGTGGTTCGCACGGATGCGGGATCGGCGCTCGTCATCGACATGGAGCGAGACGGAGTCGCCGGTGACGATCACACCGGCATCGACGCGGCACTTGTGGATGTGGAGACGGCCGAGCGCCTTGGTCGTGTCGAGCACCGTCAGCGCCGCTCCCGCAACGGTGCGCATGGTTCCCCGGTCGCCGGCCTGTCCTCCGCTCTCGGCGTAGAACGGTGTCTGGTTGACCACGACGAGAACCTCCTCGCCCGCGCCGGCGCGTCCGACTTCCTCGCCATCTCTGACGAGTGCCTGGACCTGAGCTTCTCCGGTGTGGTTGGCGTAGCCGGTGAACTCGGTCGCGCCGACACGCTCGGCGATGTCGAACCAGATGCCGGACTCCGCCTCTTCGCCCGAACCCTTCCACGCCGCGCGGGCAGCCTGTTTCTGACGCGCCATCGCCGCGGCGAATCCGGCGTGATCGACGCCGATACCGCGGGCCCGCAGCGCATCCTCGGTGAGATCGAGCGGAAATCCGTACGTGTCGTGCAGGCGAAAGGCCGTCTCGCCGGCCAGTTCGTCACCGCTGACGAGGGTCTCCGACGCCTCGGCAAGAAGCTTCAGCCCCTTTTCGAGCGTGCGGCGGAACTGGGTCTCCTCGCGCTGGAGCACCTCCGTCGCGAGCGCCTGCGCCCGCTGAAGCTCGGGATAGGCGACGCCCATTTCCGACACCAGCGTGGGGACGAGGCGGTGGAGCAGCGGCTCGCGCGTGCCGAGCAGATGCGCATGCCGGATCGCGCGGCGCATGATGCGGCGCAGCACATAGCCACGCCCCTCGTTCGACGGCATGACGCCATCGGCGAGCAGAAAGGTGCAGGATCGCAGGTGATCGGCGATGATGCGGTGGCTCGCCCGCCCCTCACCGGCCGGATCGGTGCCGGTCAGCTCTGCCGACGCGCCGGTCAGCGCCCGGAACAGGTCGATGTCGTAATTGTCATGGACGCCCTGCATCACGGCGGCGATCCGCTCCAGCCCCATGCCGGTATCGATCGAGGGGCGTGGCAGCGGCGCACGGCTGCCGTCCGGCGCCTGATCGAACTGCATGAACACGAGGTTCCAGATCTCGACGAACCGGTCGCCGTCCTCATCGGCGCTCCCCGGAGGACCGCCGGCGATGTGTTCCCCGTGATCGTAGAAGATTTCCGAACATGGACCGCATGGACCGGTGTCGCCCATGGACCAGAAGTTGTCGGCGGTGGCGATGCGGACGATCCGGCTTTCGGGCAGGCCGGCGATCCTGCGCCACAAATCGAACGCCTCGTCGTCGGTGTGGAAGACGGTGGCCGTTAGTCGTTCGGGCGGCAGACCCCACTCGCGCGTGAGCAGGGTCCAGGCGTGGAGAATGGCCTCTTCCTTGAAATAGTCACCGAAGCTGAAATTGCCGAGCATCTCGAAGAACGTGTGATGCCGGGCGGTGTAGCCGACATTGTCGAGGTCGTTGTGCTTGCCCCCTGCCCGCACGCATTTCTGGCTGCTGGCGATGCGGGGTGCCGGCGGCGTCTCAAGCCCGGTGAACGCGTTCTTGAACGGGACCATTCCCGCATTGACGAACATCAGCGTCGGGTCGCTGAAAGGCACGAGCGGAGCCGAGGCCACCTCCGCATGTCCCGCGCTCACGAAGTAGTCGAGAAACGATCGGCGGATGTCATTGGTCGAGGTCATCGCCCGGACCTAGGCAATTGCCTTGCCAGCGGCAAGGCGCTCGAATGTTCGGATCTTGTCAGAACCGCGGAGGGCGGCAGGTGACGCCTCGCCTCGGCCGGTCCGCCGGCGCGGCAGGGCACCCGAGGCGCCGCGCCGCGCCAGCAGCCTTAACCCTCGTCGATGTCGTCGGCGCCGGGCCTCGTCATCATCTCGTCCGCAACCTCTTGCCGCTTGCCGCGGATCGCTTCCTCGATCCGGGCGGCAATCTCGGGGTTGTCGCGCAGGAAGGTCTTGGCATTTTCCCGTCCCTGGCCGATGCGCGTGCTGTCGTAGCTGAACCAGGAGCCGGACTTCTCGACCACTCCGGCCTTGACCCCGAGGTCGAGTATCTCGCCGAGCTTGGAAATCCCTTCCCCGTACATGATGTCGAACTCGACCTGCTTGAAGGGCGGAGCGACCTTGTTCTTCACGACCTTGACCCGGGTCGTGTTGCCGACGATCTCGTCGCGGTCCTTGATCTGTCCCGTGCGGCGGATGTCCAGCCGGACCGACGCGTAGAACTTGAGCGCGTTGCCCCCGGTGGTCGTTTCCGGATTGCCGTACATGACGCCAATCTTCATCCGCACCTGGTTGATGAAGATGACCATGGTGCGCGAACGGCTGATCGAGCCGGTCAGCTTCCGCAGCGCCTGGCTCATAAGGCGCGCCTGCAGACCCACATGGCTGTCGCCCATCTCGCCCTCGATCTCGGCCCGTGGAACCAAGGCGGCGACCGAGTCCACGACCAGCACGTCGATGGCATTGGACCGCACCAGCGTGTCGGTGATCTCCAGCGCCTGTTCACCCGTGTCCGGCTGCGAGACGATGAGCTCGTCGATGTCAACGCCGAGTGCCTTGGCGTAGACCGGGTCAAGCGCATGTTCGGCATCGACGAAGGCCGCCGTGCCACCATTGCGCTGCGCCTCGGCGATGGCGTGCAGCGCGAGCGTGGTCTTGCCGGAGCTTTCCGGACCGTAGATTTCGATGATCCGCCCGCGCGGCAGACCGCCGATGCCAAGGGCGATGTCGAGACCAAGAGAGCCGGTCGAGATCGCCTCGATCTGCATCGTTTCCCGGCTGCCCAGCTTCATCGCCGAACCTTTGCCGAAGGCGCGGTCGATCTGCGCCAGCGCCGCGTCCAATGCCTTCTGCCGATCCAATGCCTGTTCCTTGCTGTCCACGAGCTTCAAACCCGACGCTGCCATTGCCATGCGCTCCGTTGCTTGAACAGCGGCATCGCGCAGCTGCTCCTGACGCGCCCGTTATAAGCACCGCTGCCACGAGAACAAGAGGAGAACATCGTCAAATTCCGCTCTACCGACGTGCTTTACGCTTCGTGACCTTCGTGAGTCACCACAGTGCGGTGCGCCTTCAGCACCGCCGCCACCTTGGTGCTGATCTGCTGGACCGAGAAAGGCTTGGGGATGAAGTGCATGTCCTCGATGTCGATGTCGCGGCGCAGCTGTTCCTCGGCGTAGCCCGACATGAACAGGATGGGCAGGTGCGGCCGCACCTTGCGGATGGCTCGCGCCATGGCCGGTCCGTCGAGACCGGGCATGACGACGTCGGACAGCACCAGGTCGAATTCGCCGCCCTTCGCCACGGCGGCCAGCCCCTCCTCGCCGTCGCTGCAGGTCGTCACGATGTATCCGGCCCGCGTCAGCGCCCGTTCGGCCACGGCGCGGACCATGTCCTCGTCCTCGACGAGCAGCAGCCGCCCGCCGCCCGCCCAGGCGCTTGCCTCCTCTTCGCCTTCGCGCTCCTTGGGCGGCCGCACCGCGTCCGGCCCGTCATAGACAGGCAGGTAGATGGTGAAGCAGGCCCCGGTCGGCTCGCCGTCGGGACCGGTGATGTTCTCGCAGAAGATCCAGCCGTTCGACTGCTTGACGATGCCATAGACGGTGGACAGCCCCAGACCCGTGCCCTTCCCCTGCTCCTTGGTGGTGAAGAACGGCTCGAAGATCTTGTTGAGATGGCGTGGCGGTACGCCGCCGCCCGTGTCGCGCACCACGAGAGCGGTGAAATCGTGGCGCGGCAGCATGTCGATGCCCATCCGCTGCACGTCCGCCGCCGTCACCCGGCGGGTCGCCAGGCTGATCTTGCCGCTGCCCTCGCCGCGCGACTGGATCGCGTCGCGCGCGTTCACGACCAGATTGATGATGACCTGCTCGAGTTGCTGGGGGTCGGCGCGGACGGCGCCGAGGTTGCGGTCATGACTGACGCTGAAGACGATCCGGTCGCCCATCAGCCGTTTCAGCAACTGGCTGACCTCGCTGACCACGTCGGGCAGTTGCAGCACCTCGGGCCGCAGCGTCTGCTGGCGCGAGAATGCGAGCAGTTGCCGGGTCAGGGATGCGGCCCGGTTCGAGTTCGCCTTGATCTGCTGGATGTCGTCGTAATCGCTGTCGCCCGGGGTGTGGCGCAGCAGCATGAGGTCGCAGTACCCGATGATCGCCGTCAGCACGTTGTTGAAGTCGTGAGCGACACCTCCCGCCAGCTGCCCCACGGCCTGCATCTTTGTCGCCTGCGTCACCTGGCGACGAAGGCGCTTCTCCTCGGTCGAGTCGCTCAGCGACAGCAGCACGGCCGCCTCGCCGATCCCGCGCAGCCCGGCCAGTCCGATGGACACCGGCTCCTCCGGCTCGTTGGCCAGACGCACGGCGAGATCCCCGCTGGCGGCCGCGCCGCGCGCGTAGCGGCGCACCGCATCGGCAAGCGGTCCCTTGTCCTCCTTGATGACGAGATCCGAAGGATAGGCCGGCAAATCTCCTCCTGACCGCCCCGTGGCCCGCATGAAGGCCTTGTTGGCGAAGATGAAGCGGCCGTCGCGATCCGTCATTGCCAGACCAAGCGAAAGCGCCGACAGCAGGGCATCGAGTTGCGGGAGCGCGGCCTGCGCATTCAGCTCGAGCCCGCCGCCGATCCCCACGGCGCTGTCGATCAGCAGCATGAGCGAGGGGCTGGGCTCGTGTCCCGCAGCGTGCTCCGGCTGCGGCTCGTCGAGCGGCACGTGAACGAGTTGCTGCGGCGATCCCTGCTGTCCTTCGCGTGCGAAGAAGAGGCGGTCGCGTTCGTCCATGCGGAGCAGGCTGACGAACTCCTGCCCCGATGCGGGCGCCTTGCGATCGCCCAGCGCCCGCTCGGACAGGCCGGGCGTGCTGGCGAGGACGATCCCGTCGGCACTCACCAGCGCGATTTCGACACCGGCGCGGGAGAGCACCGTGCCGAACGACCCGGAGATCTCGCTTGCCAGGTTGTCGCCGAGGCGCTTGGGCAGCACTTCGACGAAGCGCCAGACGAGATACTCCTCGCTCCGCCCGACCCGCTCGACGCTCACGTCCCAGAAGCGGTCCCCGGCCGCATTGGCGAGACGCGGCGCCGCGCCGCGCCCCTCCCGCCACGCCAGCCTGAGCATGCCGGACAACACCTTTGTCGCCTCCTCGGAGAGGCCGAGGTGCGGCGGCGTGGCGTCCTCGCCGAACCAGTCGGTGAAGCGCCGGTTGGCGCAGGTGAGGCGATTCGCCCGGTCAATGATCGCCACCGCCTGACCCGGATCCTCAATCGCCGCGACGGTGACGGCCCAGTCCGGCGGCGCCACCGCAGGAACCTCACCCTCCTCCTGCCAGCGCGCGATGATGAGACCGATGATGACGACCACGAGGCTGGCGCCGCCGAACGCCGCGGCGACGAGCGACGACCCGGCAACCAGCCACACGAGGGCGACGCTGCACACCAGCGCCAGCAGCAGCCCGAACAGCAGTGGCACGGTGGGAATTGCGACGGAACGCCGCCTGTCCGCCGTCAGCGTCGCCGGCTCACGCATCCCCCTGGTCCCTGAGCCGGCGGTCGAGCGCCGCCTCAAGCCGCCGCAGCTGGCGCTGCCGCTTGCGCCCGACCATGACCCGCCAGATGAAGCCGGAGACGAAATAGCCGATGGCCGCACTGCCGAAGGCGAGGATGATGAACCCGAGGATCGTGACGCCGGCGACCGACGCGGCCTCGAACGCCACCGACCAGTCGTTGAGCGTCGCCAAATGGCGCAGCACCTCCATGCTCGCCGGATCCATGCGCAGGACGAAGGCGCCGACCTGATTGGCCGCATAAAGCCAGAACGGCACGGTGAACGGATTGGTGATGAACGTCGTCAGGGCGGCCAGCGGCACGTTGGCGCGAACCGGCAGCGCGAGAAAGGCGGCGAGGAAGATCTGCCCGACCGGAATGATGAACGCCGTGAACAGCCCCAGTGCCACGCCGCGCGGCACGGAACGCCGGGTGAAGCGCCACAGCTCGGGGCTGAGGAAGCGATGCGCGATAGGCGCCAGCCAGCGGTTGCGCGCCATCTCCTCGCGCGTGGGCATGTTCTCGCGCAGCCAGTCGGACAGAAAGGTCTTGGATCGCGGATCGGCCATCTTCAGCCCGTTGCCTTGCGTGCGGCGCACCGCGATTTCAAGTCGCAAGGCGGAAGCTGCGGCAAACCGTCCATGGCGCGCGCCTTGCTAGCGCCAGCGCATGACCGGGAGGTGAATTCAGCCCCTCTCGCGCATGATGCGCGCCTTGTCGCGCTGCCACTCGCGATCCTTGATGTATTCGCGCTTGTCCTGTGACTGCCGCCCCTTCGCCAGCGCAAGCTCCACCTTGGCCCGCCCGCGCCGGTTGAAGTAGATGGACAGCGGCACGAGCGTCATGCCCTTGCGCTCCGTCGCGCCGAGCAGCCGGTCGATCTCGCGCGCGTTGAGCAGCAGCTTGCGCGGGCGCCGCGGCTCGTGGTTGAAGCGGTTTCCGTGGCTGAACTCGGGGATGTTGGCGTTGACGAGAAACACCTGCCCGTCGCGCACTTCGGCGAAGCTTTCGGTGATCGACGCCTCGCCCGCCCGCAGCGCCTTCACTTCCGTCCCCTGCAGCGCCAGCCCGGCCTCGAAGCGGTCTTCGATGGCGTAGTCGAACCGCGCGCGGCGGTTTTCCGCCACGACCTTCTGCTTGTCGAACGTTTCGGGTTTGGGACGGGCCATCAGGGGGCGCGCTCTACGCCCAGTTCGGCGCGCCAGCAAGGCGCCGCCTGATCACGCCAGTCCGGCATGCGCCAGCGCCGCGTCGACCGCCTGCCGCGCCCGGTCGCTGGCCCGGCAGAGCGGCAGACGCACCTCGTCCGAGAGCCATGAGTGGACGCGGGTCAGCGCGTATTTGACCGGTGCGGGACTGGCGTCCTCGAACATCGCGTAATGCAGCGGATACAGCCGGTCGTTCAGCTCGCGCGCGCGCACGAGGTCGTTTTCCGCACAAGCCTGCTGAAATTCGGCGCACAGCGCCGGAGCGACGTTTGCGGTCACCGAGATGCATCCCACTCCCCCCGCCGCGTTGAACGGCAGCGCCAGCTCGTCATCGCCGGAAAGCTGGCAGAAGGCGTCCGACAGGCCCATCCGGTGATCCGTGACGCGCGACAGGTCGCCGCTGGCGTCCTTGATGCCGATGATCTGCGCGGGAAAGCGCCGCGCAAGCTCGCACACCGTCTCGGGCTCGATGTCGGTCACGGTGCGACCCGGCACGTTGTATAGCACGATCGGCAGGTCGCAGTGCTCTGCCAGGTAGCTGAAATGGGCCAGAAGACCGGCCTGGCTCGGGCGGTTGTAATAGGGTGCCACGCACAGCGCCGCCGCCGCCCCGGCCTTCTTGGAAAAGTTCATGTGAAGGAGCGCATTGCGCGTGTCGTTGGATCCGCAGCCGGCGATGACCGGCACACGACCGGCCGCCTGCTCGATGCACAGCTCGATGATGCGGTGATGTTCGGCATTCGACAGCGTCGATGCCTCGCCCGTGGTGCCGCACGGGACCAGCGCGCTCGAGCCTTGCTCGATCTGCCAGTCGACAATGCGCCGGAACGCTGCCTCGTCGAGAGCTCCGTCGCGGAAAGGCGTGACGAGCGCGGGAATTGAGCCACCGAACATGAAGGGTGATCCTTGCTTGCGAAGCGGTCCGCGCGGGTGCATCCTCGCGGTGTGCCATTCAGCGGGTGATAAGGAGCAAGGCTGCACGATGTCCAGCATGCACCATCAGCTTTCCTCGCGCCGCCTTTCGGGCGCAGCCCTGCTGGCCGCCACCGTGCTCGCCGGCATTCCTGTCAGCTCCGCCGCCCAGATGAGCGGATCGGCAGTCACGGCCAGTCCGCAGGAGTGGGACCGCGCGCGCGCCGACATGGTGGCGCGGCAGTCCGGCCCCATGCGCGGCGCCATCACCCGCTGGGAGCAGCTCAACGGCACGGACGGCTTGTCTTTCGATGATTACGCCGGGTTCATCCTCACCTATCCGGGCTTTCCCCAGGAACAGCGGATGCGCACGCGGGCCGAGAATGCGCTCGCCCGCCAGGCGGCGTCGCCGGCAAGTGTCGCGTCCTTCTTCGACCGCTACCCGCCGCTGACCAACAACGGACGGGCGCGGCATGCGCTTGCGCTGCAGGCTCTGGGAAGGCCGGACGCGGTGGACGCGGCGCGGGCGGCGTGGCGCGCCGGAACGCTGGACCCCGCGCTCGAGGGGGCCATTCTCACCCAGTTCGGCGGGCGCTTCGGCCCCGAGGACCATGCCGAGCGGCTTGATGCGCTGCTCTGGCAGGGCGACCCCGTTGCGGCCCGGCGGCAGTCAGTCCTCGTTCCCGCTTCCGGCGGAGGAGTGCTGGCCGCGCGGCTTAGTCTCGTCGAAGGGCGCGACCCGTCGGCCATGGGGATCATGGTCCCTGCCGAGGCGATGATCGATCCGGGCTATGTCTTCAATCTGGTGCGGGCGCACCGGGCGGCGAACCGGCCGTTTGAGGCGGCGGCGGCACTCGTCAGTCGCGGCACGTTCAGAACGCCCGCGCGCGATCCCGAGGCATTCGTGGGCGAGATGCTGCGTGTCGCGCGCGCGGCCGGCGCCCGCCAGGCGGCGCAGATTGCCGGGCGCGTGGACGATCTGTTCGCTCCAGGCACGGACATCAGCCGCCAGTCGTTCCGCCTGCGGGACGATTACACCTCGCTGATGTGGCTCGGCGGGACGCAGGCCTTGTGGAACCTCGGCGACGGGGCGGCTGCCGCGCCGCTGTTCTACCGCTACGGTGCGGCGGCGCAGACGCCCCAGACGCGCACCAAGGGGTTTTACTGGGCTGGCCGTGCTGCGGCACGCGCCGGACAGTCGGCAGAAGCGCAGCGGCATTACGAACTCGCAGCCGCGCATCCCGACCGTTTCTACGGCCAGCTGTCGCTGCAGCGGCTCGGCCGAAGCCTGCCGCCGCTCGACCGTACCCTCCCTCCGCAGCCAAGCGACGCGGCGCGCGCGGCGTTCAGGCAGGCGCCCCTGACCCTGGCGGTCGCCGAGGTCGCGCGGGATGCGCCATGGAATGTCGGCGTCCAGTTCTACCGGGCCATGGCGGAGCGCGCCGTCACCGCGGAGGACAAAGCGCTGGTGGCCGAATTCGCGCGCGAGATCGGCCGGCGCGACCTGGCGGTCATCCTGGCCGACGCAGCCGGCGCCAAGGGTCTCGACCAGTTCGTCGCGCAAGGTTTCCCGACACTGTCCACTCCGGCCGGCACGTACTGGACCATGGTCCACGCCATCGCCCGCCAGGAAAGCCAGTTCGCGCAGAACGCCATCAGCCATGCCGGAGCGCGCGGCCTGATGCAGCTCATGCCGGGCACGGCGCGGGAACAGGCCGAGCGGACCGGGATGACCTATCTGGCAGCCGACCTCCTCGGGTCGCCTGACTACAACATCCGGCTCGGCGACGGCTATTTCCAGCGGATGCTCGCCAATTACGGCGGTTCGTACGTCCTCGCCGTGGCCGCATACAACGCGGGTCCGGGCAACGTGAACCGCTGGCTGCGCGCCAACGGCGATCCGCGAACCGGGGCCGTCGACTGGATCGACTGGATCGAGCGGATTCCCTTCACCGAAACCCGAACCTATGTGCATCGGGTGCTGGAGAATGCGGTGGTCTACGAACATCTGCACCCCGACCGGGCAAGAGTGCCGGGACGTCCGCGCATGCTCGACGGCTTCCTGCGCTGACGCTGCGGCGCGGTCCGTGATGACGCCTGCCGCACGCGCAGTGCTGTGGCCTGCGCTTCTGCTCGCCTGCATCCCCGCGAGCGGAGCCGCCGCGCAGCCAAGGCAGAGCCTTGGCACCTTCGGCGAATGGGGTGCATTTGCGGATGCACGCGCCGGCACCTGCTACGCGATCGCAATGGCGCGTCCCGATCCGCGTGCGCGCGAGCGGCAGCCTTACGCCACCGTGTCGGTGTGGCCGGAGCGGGGCATTTCGGGACAAGTGTTCTGGCAGCTGGCGCGCACGGCGCGTCCGGGATCGTACGCCACGGCCCAGATCGGCACGCGCAGGTTTGCTCTCGCGCTGCGCGGAGCCGATGCCTGGCTGCTCCGGCCTGACGAGGAACCCGCGTTTCGCGCGGCTCTGCGCGGCGCGCGGTCGATGACCGTCTCGTACCGCGACACGAACGGGCGGTTCTACACGGAACGCTACGCGCTTGATGGCGCGCCGAGCGCGATGGATGCGGCGCAGCTTGGCTGCATGGGCAAGCGCGTCTCTTGAAGGCAAGGCGAAAGGAGCGGGACGCGAGCGCCCCGCTCCTTGCGGATCAGAAGCGGATGCCGAAGCCCGCGACGATCTGGTGACGGTCGAGATCGATGTCGAACCGGTCCGAGGCGGTGTTCCGCCCAAAGTCGACCTCGGCGCGCGAGTAGTTCGAGTACCGGTACTCCAGCTTGGCGAAGCTGTTGCCGCTCAGCGCGTATTCGAAGCCGCCCCCGATGCGGTAGCCGTCGGCGTTCAGACGAGAGGACAGCGCCGTGCCGCCGAGGCCGGCGTTCACGTCATAGCGGGCGTTGGTGTAGCCGCCCTTGGCGTAGACCAGCAGGTCGGGCTGGGCCAGGAAACCGACACGGGCGCCCACATACAGGTCCCGCTTCGCGTTGACGTCGCCAAGACCGGCGTTTTCGATGCCCGTCAGGGTCCGCTCGGACTTCGCGGTCGATCCGGTCAGTTCCGCCTCGGCACCGATCACGGCGCCGCCGATGCCAAGGTCATAGCCGATGGCGCCACCATACATCACGCCCTCGAACGAGCGGTCGTCGGCCGTGCCGGTGTTCACGGTGCTGCCGGCCTTGTTGATGTCGTAGCCCACGAGCGCCTCGACGCGCGGACCCGTGAAGGTGGGGTTCACCTGTGTCTGCGCCGCCGCAGGTGCGGCAAGGGCGAAAAGGGCAGCCGATCCCGTCAGAGCGGAGAGAGCAGCAATACGAATGGTCATAACATCTCCATGTATTTTCGCGGTGCGACCCGCTTGGACGATGGAAACGGAAGCCATCCTGAACTGTTTCATGAACACAACACAACAGGCCAACTGTTGTCGAAATGCTACAGTTTTGGTCATGTGTGGTTCATCAACTCAAACTGTCACGGAAGAACGACGCGATCGCGCGATGCGCGTTTTGCCCGTCGAGGCATTTTCCACTATAGGCACCCTGTCATGACCCACAGCCTGATGATGCCGCCCCCCGGACTGATCGATCCGGTCCCAGTCCCGCGCCCTGCTGCGGATGAAGGGGCCGCGCGCCTCGACCTGCTTGGCCGGAGCCGCGGGGACATCGCGGCGCTGTTTGCGGAAGCGGGTCTTGATGCGCGCCAGGCACGCCTTCGTTCCCGCCAGGTGTTCCACTGGATCTACCATCGCGGCGAAACGGATTTCGAGGCGATGACCGACATCGCCAAGGCCATGCGCCCCTGGCTCGCCGAACGGTTCGTCGTCGGACGCCCGCACGTGGTGGAGTCGCAGCATTCGCGCGACGGCACCCGCAAGTGGCTGCTGCAGACAGCCGACGGGCACGATTTCGAAATGGTGTTCATCCCGGACGCGGACCGGGGCACCTTGTGCGTGTCCAGTCAGGTCGGCTGCACGCTGAACTGCCGGTTCTGCCACACCGGAACCATGCGGCTCGTGCGCAATCTGACCGCTGCCGAGATCGTCGGCCAGGTCATGCTGGCACGCGATGCGCTGGGCGAGTGGCCGCGCGGCAACGGCACCATGGCCGGTCTCGATACGGACGAAAGCGCCGGGCACTACACGTCCGATGGCCGGCTGCTCACCAACATCGTGATGATGGGCATGGGCGAACCGCTCTACAATTTCGACAATGTCCGCGACGCCCTGAACGTGATCATGGACGGCGACGGGCTCGCGCTGTCGAAGCGCCGGATCACGCTCTCGACGAGCGGCGTCGTGCCGATGATGCAGCGCTGCGGCGAGGAGATCGGCGTCAATCTGGCAGTGTCGCTTCACGCCGTCACCAAGGAGGTGCGCGACGAGATCGTGCCGCTGAACCGCAAGTACGGCATCGACGAACTCCTGCGCGCCTGCGCCGCCTATCCCGGCGCGTCGAACGCCCGGCGGATCACCTTCGAATACGTGATGCTGCGGGACAAGAACGACAGCGACGACGACGCGCGCGAACTGGTGCGGTTGCTGCGCGCCTACAAGCTGCCGGCGAAGGTCAACCTCATCCCGTTCAACCCGTGGCCCGGCGCGCCGTACGAGTGCTCGTCTCCCGAGCGGGTGAAGCGGTTTTCGGAAATCGTGTTCGCCGCCGGGATCAGCGCCCCGGTGCGCACGCCGAGGGGCCGCGACATCGACGCGGCCTGCGGCCAGTTGCGCACGGCCGCCGAAAAGCGCAGCCGCGCCGAACGCGACCGCGCCGCACTTGCCGCTGCCTGAGCGTGTCGCCGCGCTGCGCACCCCCGCGCCGCCCTCGTGAACGCGGCGTGTGATCGGGAGGGCATGGTGACCCGCCCTGCGGTGCTCGTCACCGGCGCCGCCCGCCGGGTCGGGAAGGCCATCGCGGAGCGGTTCGCCGCCGCAGGCTGGCACGTGGTGATCCACCACCGCACGTCTGGATCGCAGGCTGACGCTCTGGCGGCAAGGCTGCCCTCGGCGGAGACCGTCGAGTGCGACCTTGCGGACGCCGAGGCGGTGGCACGGATGGTGGCCCGGGTGGCCGAGGGATGCGAGGATTGGCGAGCCTGCGTCGCGTCGGCCTCCGTGTTCGAGGAGGACGACGTCGAGGCGTTCGATCCGCAGGTGTTCGCGCGTGCCATGGACGTCAACGCGGCGGGCGCCGTGCGCCTGTTGCAGCTCTATCTCCGCCACGCCCGCGCGGCGCCTGGCCGGCGCGCCATCGCCATCACCGATCAGAAGCTCGCCAATCCGAACCCCGATTTCTTTTCCTACACGCTCAGCAAGGCGGCGCTGGCTGCGGCCGTGCCGTTGCTGGCGATGGGCGCGGCGCGGCGGGAGGACCGAGTCTATGCTGTCGCTCCGGGCGCGATCCTGCCCAGCCATGACCAGACCGATGCCGAGGCCGAGACCTCGCATCGGCTCAACCTCCTGCGCCGCCGCACGGGAGCCGCGGAAGTGGGCGATGCGTGCGTGTTCCTGGCGCAGGGACTGGTGGCGAGTGGCGAGACGATCTTCGTCGACAGCGGGCAGCACCTGCTGCGGCAGCCGCGCGACGTGATCTACCTGGCGCGCGGCTCGCACGCTGGTCCCGCGCACAAGCGCTGAGGATGGAAAGCCGCCGCGCGCGGCTCTATGCGCACGTCCATGAGCAGGACCCTTTTTGACGCACTCATCGGCCGCACTGTTCGCCGGGGCCGGCTCGAGATCCGCCATGCCGACGGCACGATCGTCCGCTTCGGAACGGCGGCGCCCGGCTGTCCGGACGTGGCTGTCCGCTTCACCGATGCGCGCGTTCCGCGCGATATCCTGATGGATCTTGCGCTTGGCGCCGCCGAGGCCTTCATGGACGGCAGGCTCGTGATCGAGCGCGGCGATGTCATGGAGCTCGCGCAACTGCTGCGGATGAACGCCCGCTGGGACGAAGGCGGCCGCAAGCCGCGCGCCCACCCGCTCCGCCGCCTCGCCAACCGCGCCGCCTTCACGGTGGAGCAGGTCAACCGGCAGATGGGTGCGCGCAGCAATGTCGCGCATCACTACGACATCGGCAATGCGCTGTACCGGCTGATGCTCGATGCGGAGCACATGCAGTACAGCTGCGCCTACTGGCCTCGCGAGGACATGACCCTTGCCGAGGCGCAGGAGGCGAAGTTGGCCCACATCGCCGCCAAGCTGGCGTTGCGCGCCGGCGACATGGTGCTCGACATCGGCTGCGGATGGGGCGGCATGGCGATCTATCTCGCCCGCCATTTCGACGTGCGCGTGCACGGCATCACCCTGTCGGCCGAACAGCTTGCGCTGGCGCGGGAGCGGGCGGAGGAAGCGGGCGTCGCGGACCGGATCACCTTCGAGCTGATCGACTACCGCGACTTGCCGGCCCGGCAGTTCCGATACGACCGGATCGTGTCGGTCGGCATGTTCGAGCATGTCGGCCGTCCGCAGTTCGCCACGTTCTTCCGCACGTGCGCATCGTTGCTCGAGGAGGACGGGGTGATGCTGCTGCACACGATCGGCCGGATGGGTTCGCCCGGCACCACCGATGCTTTCACCCGCAAGTACATCTTCCCCGGCGGCTACATCCCTGCCTTGTCCGAGACGGTGGTCGCCAGCGAACACGTGCGCCTGATCGCGGCGGATGTGGAGACGTGGCGTCTCCACTACGCGCGCACGCTGCGGGCATGGTATGCGAACTGCCAGACGCACCGCGAGGCGATCACGGCGCTGTTCGACGAGCGGTTCTTCCGCATGTGGACCTTCTACCTTGCCGGGGCGACCGCCGCCTTCGAGAGTGGGGCCATGTGCAACTACCAGATCCAGTACGTTCGCCGGCGCGACGCCCTGCCGCTGACCCGCGACTACATGATCGAAGCCGAGCGCGCCCTCCTCGGCAGCTAGCGGATCATTGTGCCCGGCGGCTTCGGCTGTTACCTGCCCGCCGCCACGTCTGAACCGGAGCCGCCCATGCCGCCCATCAAGAAAGTCGTTCTCGCCTATTCCGGCGGTCTCGACACCAGCGTCATCCTGAAGTGGCTGCAGGTCGAACGGGGCTGCGAGGTGGTGACCTTCACCGCGGACCTCGGCCAGGGCGAGGAGCTGGAGCCGGCCCGGGAAAAGGCCCGCGCCATGGGGCTGCCCGACGCCAGCATCTTCATCGAGGACTTGCGCGAAGAATTCGTGCGCGATTTCGTCTTTCCCATGATGCGCGCCAACGCCCGTTACGAAGGCGACTATCTGCTCGGCACCTCCATCGCCCGGCCGCTGATTTCCAAGCGCCTCGTCGAGATCGCCCGCGAGGTGGGCGCCGACGCCATCGCCCATGGTGCGACCGGCAAGGGCAACGACCAGGTCCGCTTCGAACTGTCCGCCTACGCGCTCGCGCCCGACATCCGCATCGTCGCCCCGTGGCGCGAATGGGACCTGACCAGCCGCACCGCGCTCATCGACTGGGCCGAGAATCACCAGATCCAGGTGCCTCGGGACAAGCGCGGGGAAAGCCCGTTCTCCACCGACGCCAACCTCCTGCACACCTCGTCCGAGGGCAAGGTGCTGGAGGATCCGTGGGACGAAGTGCCGTCCTATGTCTACTCCCGGACCGTCGATCCCGAGGATGCGCCCGACACGGCCGAGACGATCACCGTCGACTTCGTGAGCGGCGACGGGGTCGCGCTCAACGGCGAGGCCATGTCGCCCGCCACCCTGCTCGCGGCGCTCAACGAACTGGGCCGCCGCCACGGGATCGGCCGGCTCGACCTCGTCGAGAACCGCTTCGTCGGCATGAAGAGCCGCGGGATGTACGAAACCCCCGGTGGCACCATCTACGCCGCCGCGCATCGCGGGATCGAGCAGCTCACCCTCGACCGCGGCGCGGCGCATCTCAAGGACGAACTGATGCCGCGCTATGCCGAACTCGTCTACAACGGCTTCTGGTTCTCGCCCGAGCGCGAGATGCTCCAGGCCGCCATCGACCACAGCCAGGCGAAGGTCGAGGGCACCGTCCGCCTCAGGCTCTACAAGGGCCACGTCCAGGTCACCGGGCGCCGCTCGCCGCAGTCGCTCTATTCCGAACGCCACGTCACCTTCGAGGACGACGCCGGCGCCTACGACCAGCAGGACGCCGAAGGGTTCATCAAGCTGAACGCCCTGCGCCTGAGGCTGCTCGCCCGGCGCGACCGCGCATAACGCCCCTGCCCGCCGCGTGTTCCACAGTTTTGCACTCAACTCGTCGATGAACTGTGGCACGAATGGGGCAGACGGCCCGCCCGCTTAACGACTCCCCGGCGGTCTGCGCCTAGAAGCCTGCGCAGTCCAACGGGAGGTTCCATGACCAGACGTTTGATCCGCCTGGGCGCGTTCGCCCTCGCCATGTCGACGCCGGCCGCCGCCAGCGACAACGCCGACACGGCTCTGCCGACGCAGCCGCCGGTCGCCGCCGAAGCCGACGCCGCGACCGAAGCACCGGCCGCGCCGGCCGCCGCGCCGCGCAGCTGGGCCGAGGCGACGCCGGCCGCGCGCGAGAAGCGCGAGGACGGACGCCTGATCGGTTCGGGCCGCGCCTCCTTCTACGCCGCCGAGTTTCACGGCCGCCGCACCGCCAGCGGGGCGCGCTTCGACATGCACGCCCTGACCGCGGCGCACCGCACCCTGCCCTTCGGCAGCCGCGTGCGCGTCACCAACGCCCGCAACGGCCGCTCCGTCGTCGTCACCATCAACGATCGCGGCCCGTTCCACGACAGCCGCATCCTCGATGTCAGCCGCGCCGCGGCCGAGCGGCTGGCCATGATCAACGCCGGCTCCGCCCCGGTGCGGCTGGAGCTGCTGGGCTAGTCCGCCCCGTCCCCTCCACCCTCGTCGCCGGCCCCTTCGTCCGCGTCCGTCTTCGCTCCGGCGGCGCGCGCGTCGAGCCGCTCGTCCAGCTCCTCCCACGAGGCGATCAGCCACCACTCCTCCAGCCCCTCCTCGAAGGCGGCGAACTGCGCCAGCGCAAGGTCGGGATCCTCGCTCAGCTCCTCGGGCAGCGGCGCGCGCGGTGGCCGCGCGGCCTCCATCGCCGCCCAGCGCTCCTCCAGCGTCGGCGCCATGACGCCGGAGCCGCCCGGCGCGGGTGCCGACATGGACCGTGTGTGACACCGTCCTGAGCCAGCGCAAGCGGGCGCCGGATCGGGCGGCGGCGGCAGCGCGCCGCCGGACTCCACCGTCGCCAGCACCGTGTCGAAATCCTCCGCCAGCGCCGCCGTGTCGGCATCCTCCACCAGCCGGTCGAGCCGCGCCAGATGGGCGAGCAGCAGGCGCGCGTCGTAGCGGCGGCGGGTGCCGACGACCTCGCCCCGGAACCACACCTCCTCCTCCACCCCGTCGAGCGCGCGGCAGGCGAGCACCTCCTCGGCCTGCGTCCGCGCGACCAGCAGCGCGGCGTCCCACGCCCGCCGGAACTGCGCGCAGGCACGCCGCTGGCGATAGGCGGTCTGGTGGCTGACCCCGGCGGCCCTGGCGGCCGACCGCGCCGACCCGCACTCCGCCAGCCGCGACAGGAACGCCGCCTGCCGCGCGGCGGTGAACTGATGCTGCGCTGCGCGCGTGTCGTCGGCGGGAAGCTCGTCGATGAGGGCGGTGAGCGACGGGGCGGAGACGGTGGAAGTCGAACCCACAGGGTCGTGAGTGTCAGCCGCAGCACCGGGCGAGAGGATGGCGGTGTGGAGGGTCATGCGCGGTTCTCCATGGGAGCAGGGGAACCGGGGAGCATGGCATGGGTGGGGGTGTGTAGGATAGGAGGCAGGTCAGCGAGGCAAGAAGCCCAGTTCGTAGACCATCGGGCGCAGCTTTTCGGTGAGCGCGGCGTAGGCCTGCTTGAACGGGTCGAAGTCGGTGAGTTCGGTATCACCATAGGCTTCGAGCGCGCGGCGCACCTGATACCATCCCGCATCGGCGCGGTTCAGCTTGTATTCCTGCCTGATCCTGTTTGGGAAGCTGGTGGCGTGGAAGCGCTGGAACAGCTTGCGCCCTTCATCGAGCACGCACCTAGCCTCGGGCGATAATGCCATGCCCGCCATGTAGCGCACCATGAAATCGCTTTCGAACCGCGCCTTGGCCCCGACTTCGGCTTCGGTGAAGGGGATGAAATGATTGGTGAGGCTCCAGTCGCGATCATTCCAGCGCAGCCCATCCGCCCCGGCGGTGAGGTTGCTGCCGTTGAACAGCATCCAGACGAGGCAGTCGGATTTAAATTCTTCTGTGAGCGGCTGCGAGGGCTGCAAAAACTGGTCGCGGTCGTTGAGCCATGTCGGCTTTATCAGGCGGCGAACGGAGAAGACGATGGCGGCTTGCCAGAGGTTTTCGGGAGTTATGAAGAACGCACCCGCATTGCAGTATCCGGAAGAGAAAAGTGCGGTCATTATTGCTGTTTTCTGGGGCATATTGCTGTTCGATAACATGCTCCCAATTGCGCCGTCGGCCCACTTGTCGCCTCGAAGATCTTTGGTTGGTCCTGGAGGCGACAACGCGTTTTTCAGTGGCAACGCATCCTGCTTATTGGAGCGAGGACGGATAATCCAGTCTGAAAGCAAGTCTCGTTCCGAAGCACGGTAAAAGATCTTTTCTCCAACGACATTGCCCGCTTTATCGAGCGCAATTGTGCTAACGGATACTGCGGGCTGATTTAAGCCAGTATCCCAAATCAGAAACCCAATCGGGAAATTGCCATTCAGTCCATCGAATGCTTTGCTGTGCACCACGAACCCATCAAGGTATCGCGCTGTCCATAGCTGTCGAAACTGAGCAAAGTTCGGCGCGTTCACATATTTCAGCGTGCTGAACATAGCTAATTTCGTTGTTGGCAATTCCAGCAAGATTCGATGCACAAACTGCACAAACAGCTCGCGCGCTGCGTAACCGAGATGCCCCATGCTGTGGCTGATTTTGGTCTTGGACACCCCCTTTTTATTGTCGCCCTCTCCCCTGATCGTTTCGTAGTTTCCGCTTTCACCATAAGGCGGATTGATCAGCACCAGGATCGGCTTCGCGCCCTTCTTGCCCTCGCGTGCATCGGCAATCGCCTGACGCAGCGCCATCGGCACCTTGCCTGACAGATCATAGTCAATCTCGCCAAAATCGGTCACATCGTCGTTGAGGTAGTCGTATTGAAAAATCTCCGCCCCGGCGAAGGCCGGGTTGCTGCGCATGATCGTCACGTCCTCCTGATCCAGCGTGGACATGAAAACATTGCGCAGGTTGGAATGCTTGGCCTCCAGATTGCCGACGCCCGCACACATGTCCCAGACGATATATTTCTGCTGCCAGTCCTCGCCAAGCGTGGCGACAAGCTGGTCGTAGGCTTTGTCGACGATATGCAGCGGGGTGTAGAAAGCGCCCTTGAACTTCTGCTCGTCCATGGGCAGCAGGCTGTCACGCCGTTCAAGCAGATAGCGGCGATGGTTCTGCTCGGGCGGACGGTGATAGATGTTCCAAAAATTGCGATAGCCGCGCTCGCTGGCCAATTCGTATTGCTCGGCCCCCATGATGAACACCGGCTTGTCGCCGCTGAACAGCAGGCGCGCTGGCAGGTTGCGCATCGTCTCGTTGCGGCCATCGTGCATGATGTCGGCAAAGAACAGCACGGCGTAATCGGCCTCGCGCTTCACGCCGAGTTCCGCGCCGACCATCGCCACCCACTTGTCGAACACCTGCCGGAGGTTGTCGGGAGTGATTGGGGTGCGGATGATCCGACCTTCACGCACCGCATCCTTGGTGGCCTTGATAAATTCTGCCTCGTAATCCTCGATCCGGTAGAGAATGAAATGCGTTTCGATGGTTGGCGCAATTTGCGCGGCAAGCGCCTTGTCTGCGGCTGAGCCGGATTTGGGCCAGACGATTGACTTATCATCGAGCAGCGGCATGGCGTGTTCGGTCGCCATCAACGCCGCCTTTTCGCGGTCAACCACACAAAGGAAGCCGGGGATCGCTTCGCCCCGCTTGCGTGCTGCACGGACGTAAACCAGCAGTTGCGCGAACATCAGCAGCGGCGGTGTGGGCGCTTCCTTGGCTTCGAACCAGATTTCCGGTGTCTGGATATCGACCAGACCCTTGAACACGCCTTTGAGACCCAACGCCTTGATGTAGGCATCCTTGACGTCTTCTTCGGTGCGGGCGCGATGCAGGTCTTCGCGCAAGCTCATTCCGCCGCCTCCACTTCCCTCGCTCTCTCCAGCAGCGGGCGCAGGTAGTGGCCCGTATGGGAGCGCGGTGCCTCGGCGACGAACTCCGGCGTCCCTTCCGCCACAATCTCCCCGCCCCTCACCCCGCCGTCCGGGCCCAGATCGACGATCCAGTCGGCCGTCTTGATGACGTCGAGATTGTGCTCGATCACGACCACGCTGTTGCCCTGATCCACCAGGCGGTGCAGCACTTCCAGCAGCTTGCGCACATCCTCGAAGTGCAGGCCGGTGGTCGGCTCGTCGAGGATATACAGCGTCTGCCCGGTCGACCGGCGGGCGAGCTCCTTGGCGAGCTTCACCCGCTGCGCCTCGCCGCCGGACAGGGTGGTCGCCTGCTGCCCCACCTTGACATAGCCGAGGCCGACCTCGTTCAGCATCGCCATGCGGTCGCGGATCGGGGGCACGGCCTTGAAGAACTCCACCGCGTCCTCCACCGTCATGTCGAGCACGTCGGCGATGCTCATCCCCTTGAACCGCACCTCCAGCGTTTCGCGGTTGTAGCGCTTGCCGCCGCATTCCTCGCAGGTGACATAGACGTCGGGGAGGAAGTGCATTTCGATCTTGATGAGGCCGTCGCCCTGGCACGCCTCGCACCGGCCGCCCTTGACGTTGAAGGAGAAGCGGCCCGGCTTGTACCCGCGCGCGAGGCTTTCGGGGAGGCCGGCGAACCAGTCGCGGATGCAGGTGAAGGCGCCGGTGTAGGTGGCGGGGTTCGACCGCGGGGTGCGGCCGATGGGCGACTGGTCGATCTCGATCACCTTGTCACAGTGTTCGAGGCCAGTGACCTTGTCGTGCGCCCCGGCGATGATCCGCGCCCCGTTCAGCTGGCGGGCGGCGACGGCGTAGAGCGTGTCGATGGTGAAGGACGACTTGCCCGACCCTGACACGCCCGTGACGCAGGTGAAGGTGCCGAGCGGGATGGAGGCGGTGACATTGCGCAGGTTGTTGGCCCGCGCCCCGTGCACCGTCAGCTTCCGGCCATTGCCCTTGCGGCGGGTGGCGGGCACCTCGATCCGCATCGCGCCGGTGAGGTATTGCGCGGTGAGCGACGTCTTCGACTTCAGGATCTGCCTCAGCGTCCCCTGCGCCACCACCTCGCCCCCGCGCACGCCGGCGCCCGGGCCGAGATCGACGATGTGGTCGGCGGCGCGGATGGCGTCCTCGTCATGCTCGACGACGATCACCGTGTTGCCCAGGTCGCGCAGCCGTTTCAGCGTGTCGAGCAGCCGGTCATTGTCCTTCTGGTGCAGGCCGATCGACGGTTCGTCGAGGACATAGAGCACGCCCGACAGCCCGCTGCCGATCTGGCTGGCGAGGCGGATGCGCTGGCTCTCCCCGCCCGACAGCGTGCCGCTGGTCCGGTCGAGGTTGAGGTAATCGAGCCCCACATTATCGAGGAAGCCCAGCCGCTCGTTGATCTCCTTGAGGATGGGGCGGGCGATCTGCCGCTGCGTGTCGCCCAGTTGCTCCTCGAGGGCGAGGAACCACGCCTTTGCCGCCGCGACGCTCATCCGGACGGGGGTGGCGATGTCGGCGCCCGCGACCTTCACCGCCAGCGCCCGGTCGTTCAGCCGCTTGCCGCCGCAACTCTCGCATGGCTGCGCCGACTGGTACTTCTCCAGCTCCTCGCGCATCCAGGCGCTTTCCGTCTGGAGCAGGCGGCGGTTGAGGTTGCCGATGACGCCCTCGAACGCTTTCCTGACGGTGTATTCCCTGCGCCCGTCCTTGAAGGTCAGCGGCACTGCCTTCCCCCCGGTGCCGTGCAGCACGATTTCCCGCTGCTCCGCCGTCAGCCCGTCCCACGGCGTGTCGAGCGAAAAGCCGAACTCCCTGGCCAGCGAGGCGAGCACCTGCATGTAGTAGGGCGAGGGCGGGTTGGATTTCGCCCACGGCACGACCGCGCCCTTCTTCAGCGACAGGTGTTCGTTCGGCACCACCAGCTGCGGATCGAACAGCATCTTCTCGCCGATGCCGTCGCAGGTGGGGCATGCCCCCTGCGGCGCGTTGAAGGAGAACAGGCGCGGTTCCACCTCCTCGATGGTGAAGCCGGACACCGGACAGGCAAAGCGTTCGGAAAAGACGATCCGGTTGGGCGGCAGGCCGGCGCCCTTCATCGCCCCGCCCTTTTCCGCCGCCGCCTCCACCGCCTCGGCGTCCGGTCCGATGCCCGCCGGCCGCACGTCCCGCCTCCCGGCCAGCGCCTCGGCAACGGTGGTGTCCGCCAGATCGACATAGGCGAGGCCCTCGGCCAGCTTCAGCGCGGTTTCGAAACTGTCCGCCAGCCGCGTTTCGATTCCCGCCTTCACCGCCAGACGGTCGACCACCACCTCGATGTCGTGCTTGAACTTCTTGTCGAGCGCGGGCGCATCCTCGATGGCGACCATCTCGCCGTCGATACGCACGCGGGTGAAGCCGGCTTTCTGCCACTCGGCCAGCTCGCGCCGGTATTCGCCCTTGCGGCCCCGCACCACGGGGGCGAGCAGGTAGATGCGCGTTCCTTCGGGCAGCGCCATCACCCGGTCGACCATGGTGCTGACGGTCTGCGCCTCGATCGGCAGGCCCGTCGCCGGGGAATAGGGCGTGCCGACCCGCGCCCACAGCAACCGCATGTAGTCGTAGATCTCGGTGACGGTCGCGACGGTCGAGCGCGGATTGCGGCTGGTCGTCTTCTGCTCGATCGAGATGGCGGGCGAGAGGCCGTCGATGTGTTCGACATCCGGCTTCTGCATCATCTCGAGGAACTGCCGCGCATAGGCGCTGAGCGACTCCACATAGCGCCGCTGCCCCTCGGCGTAGATGGTGTCGAAGGCGAGGCTCGACTTGCCCGAACCGGACAGGCCGGTGATCACGATCAGCCGGTCGCGCGGCAGATCGATGTCGATGCCCTTCAGATTGTGCTCGCGCGCACCGCGGACCGAGATCGTGGTTAAGGCCATGAGGCGAGCGTGTTCCTGTGATGTTCGCGAGAGTCAAGGTGCGGCCCGTCCGGCATCCGCCCTGCCGATGTAGGCGTCCTTGTCACTGCCGCAACTCGGCGGCCCTGGCGTGCGGGCAGGCACCGGATGTGCTATGACCCTGACGGGGTGGCGGCACTCGTCTTGCGCTCGGCGCCCGTCAACCGGGGGAACACCATGAAAACGCACCTGTTCACTGTCGCCGTGCTTGCAAGCGGCGCGTCGCTCGCCGCTGGCTGCGGGTCACCCGCGCCGGCCGAAAGCGAAACCGGCCGCGGCGCGCTGTCCGAACCCGTCGACCTCGCGGGGGCGGCGAACGCGTCCGGGTCCGGCGTGAGCGCCGCCGCCCCGGCCGACGCGGCGGCGGTGGCAGAACCGGCTCCGCCCGCGCAAGCCGAAACGCCCGCCCCGACAACTGCCGCGGCGGGAGAGACGGTCGACAGCCTGCCCCTGCGGCGCGGCTACTATGTCGCCAGCGACACGCCGTGCGGTCAGGCGTCGAACGCCACGCTGATGCTCGTCACCCGCGAGGGCGTGTCCGCGTCGCGCTCGTCCTGCGAGACGCTCCGCATCGCGCGCACGGGCGCGCGCCGGTTCGAGGTGCGCGAACGCTGCGAGGACGAGGTCAGGACGACAACCTACGACATCCCCGCGAACGACCGCTTCACCAGCACGTCGGATTCCGGCTGGAGCAACAGCGCCCGCTTCTGCCCGCAGGCAAGCCTCCCGGAACCGTGGCGCGACAACGACATCTCCGATCTCCTGAACTAGGCGGGTCGCCCCCTGCGAGGGGCTTTTTCGTCCGCATGTCCTTGTTTTTAGACAGTTCTTCGGCAGGAACCGGACACGCAGTCACGCATTGGACGGGCAAGGAGGGCGAGCGTTCGGCGCGGTCGCATATCCCCGCCCGCGGTCGCCCGTTCAGACAAGGGAGACTGTTCATGGCATTCCGTTATCTAGCGCCCTTTGGCACCGGCTCCTCGCGCGGCCTCACTGGGTCCGGCGGCGGCTCCATCTTCGACCTGCACCGGCAGATGAACCAGCTGTTCGACAACCTTCTCGACGGCGGGCAGAGCGGCGGCGCATCCGCCATGGCCCAGCCGCTGATGGACGTGCACCAGGAGAACGGCCGGGTGGAGATCACCGCCGAGCTGCCCGGCGTGAAGGAAGAGGACATCGACATCCATGTCGAGGACGGCGTCCTGATCCTCACCGGCGAAAAGAAGGCGCAGCGCGAAAACAGCGAGACCGGCTATCGCGAGCGGTCCTACGGCCGGTTCGAGCGGCGGATCACGCTGCCCAACACCATCGACGAAGACAAGATCGAAGCCGACTTCGAGCACGGCGTGCTGACCATCACCCTGCCGCTGGCCGAGCGTCAGACCGGGCGCAAGATCAAGCTGGGCAGCAGCCGACAGCAGTCCGGGAAGGATGGCGGCAGCATCGCCGGCTCCGCCGGATCGGATGCGGAGAACGCCCTGATCGACCAGGATTCGTCTCGCGTGGGCGGTCCGGGCGGCGAGGGTGGCGAGCATCACACGCCCGGCATGGAGCAGGCCGGCGAGTCGCGCGGCTGAGCCGGCCTAGCGGCCCTGATCGCGGGAGAGCGGTAGCGCCGCTCTCCCGCCCTTGCGGGATCCTCGCGCGATGCAGGCAGTTCCTCCCAACTCCCATACGCCCGCCAGCGCGGCGCACATCCCGCGTGCCGCCAGCGGCGCGCCCCTGATGCCGCTTCCCGACGATCTTCCGGCCCGCAACTGGGGCTGGTTCGTGCTGCGCGGCGTGCTGATGCTGCTCGTCGGCGTGCTCGCCGTGCTGTTCCCCGGCCCGGCCCTGTTCGCCTTTGCCGTGATGTTCGCGGCCTTCAGCTTCATGGACGGGGTCTTCACCCTCCTCAGCGGCATCCGCCGGGCCCGCGCGGACCAGCCGCGCTGGTGGCCGCTGGCCCTTTCGGGCGTGCTGGGGATCCTCATCGGCGTCGCCTTTCTCCTGTTCCCGCTGCTCGGGACGGTGGCCTATGCGCTGATGTTCCTTGCCATGGTGATCGGATGGGCGGCCGTGCAGGGTGTCCTGCAGATCGCCGGCGCCTGGCGCCTGCGCCGCTGCATCGACAACGAGTGGCTGCTGATCGCCGCCGGCGCGCTGCAGGTCGGCCTTGCCGGCGTGCTGACGTGGCTGCTGTGGAGCAATCCGGCCGCGACCCTGCTGTCGGTGGCGTGGGTGATCGGCTTCTGGGCGATTGTCAGCGGCGTGCTGATGCTGCTGCTCGGCGTCCGCCTGCGCCGCCATCTTGCGGCCGGACAGCACCCCGTGGGCTGAGGCGCCCTCGCCCGGCACAAATGCCAGCTTGCATTCACACCGCGTTTGTCATCTAGGCGTCACACAGTGTTCGCCGCCTGCGGGGCGTGTCGCCCCCCGTGTCATCGGAGACCCCATGCCCCTCACCCGCCTTCTGCTTTCGCGCACCTCGGCTCTGGCCTTTGCCGGACTGACCCTGACCGGATGCACCACCATGACCGACACCACCGCCACCGCCACCGCCATCGCCCGGCCCGCCGACCCTTCCGCGGCCGCCGCCGCGGACACCCGTCCGGCCGAGGAGGTGGTCGGCGCCACCGGCTACTTCGCCCGGCCCAGCACCCTGCCCATGCGCGCGCCCGACTTCCGTCAGATCCGCGACGAGGAGTTCCTCCCCGCGTTCGACACGGCCATGCGCGCCCACAATGTCGAGATTGCCCGCATCCGCGACAATCCGGCCGCGCCGACCTTCGACAACACCATCGTCGCGCTGGAGACCAGCGGGCAGATGCTGAACCGCGTCGCCGCCGTGTTCTTCGCCCTGACCGGCGCCCACACCAACGACACGCTGGACGCGGTGAACACCGAGATCGGCCCGCGGCTCGCCGCCCACAGCGACGCGATTCAGCTCGATCCCAAGCTGTTCGCGCGGGTGAAGGCGGTCTATGACAATCGTGCCGCGCTGAACCTCGACCGCGAAAGCCTGCGTCTGCTCGAGCGCACCTACGAGAACATGGTCCAGGCCGGGGCGCAGCTGACCGACGCCCAGAAGGAGCAGGTGCGCGCCATCAACGCCGAGCTGTCGACGCTGACCACCGACTTCTCGCAGCGCGTGCGCGCGGCCACGGTGGAGCGGGCCGTGGTGGTGGAGGATCGGGCGCAGCTTGCCGGTCTCACCGAGGCGGAGATCGCCGCCGCGGCGACGGCGGCGCAGGAGCGCGGTCTTGCAGGCCGCTATGTGCTCGCGCTGCAGAACACGACGCAGCAGCCCATCCTGCCCAATCTGGAGAACCGCGCCCTGCGCGAACGCGTCCACCGGGCGAGCGTCAACCGCGCCGATCAGGGCGGGCCGAACGACACCCGCGCGCTGATTGCCCGCATCGCGCAGCTCCGGGCACAGAAGGCGGCGCTGTTCGGCGAGCGCGACTGGGCCAGCTACGTCATGTTCGACCGCATGGTGCGCGAGCCGCAGGCGGCGCTGGCGTTCATGAACCAGATGGTGCCCGCAATCGCCGCGACCCAGCGGCGCGAGGCCGGCGTGCTCAACGAGAAGATCCGCCAGACCGGCGGCAACTTCACGGTGCAGCCGTGGGACTGGTACCGCTATGCCGAGATGGTCCGGCGCGAGCGGTACAGCATCGACGACAACGCCGTGCGCCCCTATTTCGAGATCAACTCGGTGCTGGAGAACGGCGTCTTTCACGCCGCCAACCAGATGTTCGGGCTGACCTTCGCCAAGCGCACGGACCTGCCCGTCTATCATCCGGACGTGTCGACCTACACGGTCTTCGACCAGGACGGCAGCGAGCTGGGCATCTTCTACTTCGACCCGTATCAGCGTCCCTCGAAGCGCGGCGGGGCGTGGATGAGCAACTTTGTCGACCAGAGCCATCTGCTCGGCACGAAACCGGTCATCTACAACGTCCTCAACATCCCCAAGGCGCCCGAGGGAGAGCCGCAGCTCGTCTCGTTCGACAACGTCGTGACCATGTTCCACGAGTTCGGCCACGCGCTCCACGGCTTCTTCGCCGATCAGCGCTACGCCAGCATCTCGGGCACGGCGACGGCGCGCGACTTCGTGGAATACCCCAGCCAGCTGTTCGAGATGCCGGCGACCGACCCGGCCATCCTCGCCAACTACGCCCGCCACTACCAGACCGGCCAGCCGATCCCGGCCGATCTCATCCGGCGGATCGAGGAAGCCGGCCGCTTCAACCAGGGCTACGACTTCGGCGAAGTGGTGGCCGCGGCGCTGCTCGACATGCGCTGGCACGCGCTGTCGCCGGAGCAGGCGGCGGCGATCACCACGCCCGAGCAGGTCGACGCTTTCGAGCGGCAGGCGCTGGCCGAGCTGGGGCTGGAGACGGAGCTGGTGCCGCCGCGCTACCGGTCCAACTACTTCAACCACATCTTCTCCAGCCCGGAAGGCTACAGCGCCGGCTACTACTCCTACCTCTGGACGCAGATGCTCGACCACGACAGCCGCGAGTGGCTGCGGCAGAACGGCGGGCTGACGCGGGCCAACGGACAGCGGTGGCGCGACACCGTGCTGAGCCGCGGCGGCACGATGGACTACCTCGAGATGTACCGGAACTTCACCGGCCGCGAGCCGAACGTGCGGCCGTTGCTGGAAGCGCGCGGGCTGACCGGAGAGCAGGCTCCCCGCTGAGCCTCAGCCGCCCCGCGCCGGGTGCACGGGGCGGAGCCGGCCTCGCCAGCGCAGCGAGGCCTGGTTGAGCGCGGCGAGATCGACCGAGCCGGCCACCGCCCCTTCGCCCAGCGCGACGGCCCGGGCGAGCAGCGCGTCGCTGGCATTGCGCCAGGCGGGCGGCGCCACCTGCTCGCGCCACGGCCCGCCTGCCGCATTGTCGAGCAGGATGCGCTGGAAACAATGGTCGAAGCGCACCGGCCAGCCGCGCCCGGCGGCGAGCGCGGGCATGACCGTGCGCGTCAATGCGAACCACCGCTGTTCAAGCGCGCTCCGGTCCATGGCGGAAGAACCCGTCAGCGGCCCACCAGTGCCCGGTGCCCCGCCTCTCCGATCCACACCGCATCATGGTGCCACACGCGGGCGATGAGGCCCGGGCTGAGCACGGCCTCCGGCGTGCCGGACACGACCAGCCTTCCGCGGTCGAGCACGACCACCTCGTCGGCCTCGTTCATGGCCGCGGCCAGGTCGTGCAGCACCACGACCACCCCTGCCCCGCCTTCCGCGGCGGCGCGCAGGTGACGCATCAGGGCGGCGCGGTGCGCGAGGTCCAGCGCCGCGAGCGGCTCGTCCGCGAGGATCCAGCGCGGCTCGCCGGCAAGGACGCGGGCGAGCAGCACGCGCGCCCGCTCGCCCCCGGACAGGGTCAGCACGCGCCGCTCCGCCAGATGCGCCGCGTCCATGGCCGCAAGCGCCGCCGCGACCGGCGCGTCCGCCCGGTCGCCGTGCGGCATGCGGCCCAGTGCGACCACGCTGCGCACAGTGACGTCCCACGCGATCTCGGCGCCCTGCGGCAGATAGCCGACCGCCTGCGCCCGGCGGCGCGGATCGAGGGCGCAGAGCGGCTCGCCGTCCAGCAGGACCGTGCCCGCGGCAGGCGGCAGCAACCCGGCCAGAGCCTGCAGGAGGGTCGACTTGCCTGCCCCGTTCGGGCCGCAGATCGCCGTCACCCGCCCGCCGCGCAGCGGCAGCGTCACCCGCTCCAGCCGTCCGGGCACGCTCAGCTCGCGCGCCTCCAGCGTCATGCCCAGCCCCTCCGCAGCCGCAGCAGCAGCCACAGGAAGAAGGGCGCCCCGATGAAGCTGAGCACGATGCCGAGGCGCAGTTCCACCATCAGCGGCAGGATCCGCACCGCCGTGTCGGCGATCAGCACCAGCAGCCCGCCGGCAAGGGCGGCGGGCAGCAGCAGCGCCGAGGGGCGCCGGTCGGTCAGCGGGCGGACGAGATGGGGGACGATGAGGCCGACGAAGCCGATGATCCCGGCCACCGCCACGCCCGCCCCGACGGTCAGCCCGACACCCGCGACCAGCAGCCACAGCAGCCGGCCCGGCACGACGCCGAGCGACCGGGCGACGGCCTCGCCCAGCGTCAGCGCGTCGAGCGCGCGGGCGGTGAGCAGCAGCAGCGCACACCCCGACAGGATCAGCGGGGCGGCGATGGCCACCTCGCGCCAGCTCCGGTCGGTGAGCGCGCCGTTCAGCCACATCACGATCTCGCTCAGCACGAAGGCGTTGGGAGCAAGGCTGATGACGAGTGCGGTCAGCGCGCCGGCGAGGCTGGAGATCATCAGCCCGGCCAGGGTGAAGAGCGCGATGCCGCGCCCCAGCCCCGGCGGGGTGCGGCCGGCGACGAGCGCCAGCAGCGCCATCGCCGCCGCCGCCCCGGCGAGCGCGGCGGGCGGCACCGCCCACCACGGCGCCCCGGCCAGCAGCGCCGTCACCGCCCCGAGCGCCGCACCCGGAGCGATGCCGAACAGCCCCGGATCGGCGAGCGGGTTGCGCAGGTAGCCCTGCATCGCCGCGCCTGCCATGCCCAGCCCGGCGCCCACGAAAACCGCCAGCACCGCCCGCGGCAGCCGCAGTTCGGTGAGGATGAGCAGCTCCGTCGCGGACACGGGCGCACTCAGTCCGCCGCGCCCGGCGAGCAGCGACAGCGGCAGGGCGATCGCGAGCGCGGCCGCGAACACCGCCGCCGCGCGGGTCATTGCCGCGCCCCGGGCAGACGGCGCCGCTCGGCACCGAGGCGGGCCGCGGCGCGGATCACCGTCGGGCCGCCGCAATGAAGCAGCGCCGGATCGAACGCTGCGACGCGCATCCCGGGCACCCGCGCCAGCACCGGATGCCGCTGCCCCGCCTCGCGGCCGGCCACGAGCAGCAGCCGGGGCGGATCGCGCACCACCGCCTCGAGCGGCAGGGCCTCGCCCTGGCTGTAGCCGCGCGCCGCCGCGCCGTCGGCATGGCCGGTGCGCCGCAGCAGGTCGGCGATCAGCGTGCCGCGCCCCGGCACGATGCCGCCCGGCTGCCACAGCACGGTGTCGAGCGGCGGCGCTCCCGGTGGCGGCGCCGCAGCGGCCAGCGCCGCGTGCATCCGCGCCACCAGCCGCTCACCGGCAGGAACCTGACCGGCGAGCGCCGCGATGCGCCGCACCTGCGCGATGTTCTCGTCGATGCTGCCGGCGATGCCGAAGGTCTCCACCCGGATGCCCAGCCGCCGCAGCGCGTCCACCGTGGCGGGATCGGTGTAGGTGCTGGCGAGGACGAGGCGCGGCCGCAGCGCCAGCACCTCCTCTGCCGACCCCGACACGAAGACATGGCGCCGCGCCGCGTCCGGGGCGAGCGAGCTTGTCGCCGGATCGGCGCTCCAGCGCGACAGCGCCCGCACCTGCGCCGGCGCCGCGACCTCCACCACGATCGCGTCGAGGCACGGATTGAGGCTGACGATCGCGGGGGGCTGCGCCGTGCCGGAGGGCGGCACCTCAAGGGGCGGGGCACAGGCGGTCACCGCGCAGGCGGCGGCAAGAACCGGCCCCAGCAACGCCGCACCGGGGTGACGCCGCCCGCTCACCGGCGCAGCCGCACTCCGGCGAACACGCCGCGCGGCGTGCCGTTGTAGCCCGCCACCGTGACATTGGCGGCATCGAACAGGTTCTCCACCCGCCCGAACAGCTCCACCGTGCCGGTGAGCGGCAGGCTGGCGCGCAGGTCCACCAGCGCGTAGCCGTCGAGCCGGACCGCGTTGCGCGCATCGTCGAAGCTGTCCCCGACCAGCCGGACGTCTCCGCTAAAGGTAAGACCGCCGGGCGCCGTCCAGTCGGCAAAGGCCGTCAGCGCATGGCGGGGCTGGCGCGCGAGGCGCGGCGTCCTGTCCGGCGCCCCGTCCGGCCGCTCCACCGCATCGGTGAAGGCATAGACCGCGCCGAGAGAAAGCGCGGCTGCGGGGCGCGCCTGCAGCTGCAGCTCCACACCCTGCGCCCGGGTGCGGGCGGTGTTGCGGTAGCTGCCGAACGGACGGGTGGCGCACAGCGGCGGGTCGAAGCTCGTGCACGAGGCGAAGGTGATGAGATCGGCCGCGTCACGCCGCCACACGCCGGCGGAGGCGAAGAACGGGCCGTCCGCGCGGCCATGTTCCAGCGCGAGGTCGTAGCTGGTCGAACGCTCGGGCAGGAGAGCCGGGTTGCCGAAGGCGGAGAACAGCTGGAACAGCGTCGGCGCCTTGAACCCCTCGCCCGCGCTCGCCCGCACGCGCCAGTCCGGCGACAGGCGGTAGGCAACATCGCCGCCGAAGCTCCATGCCCGGCCGAAGCGGCGGTGGTCGTCCAGCCGCACCCCGGCGTGCGCCGCCAGCGCCCCCAGCACCCAGCCCGCCTGCACATAGGCGCCGGTGATGGCCGTGCGCGCGCCGGCATCGAACTGCGTCCGGTAGCGCGACCACTCGCGCTCTGCGCCGAACGCCAGTCCCAGCCCGCCGATGAGCCGATACTCGCCGCGCAGCAGCAGGCGGTCGCTCTCGCCGGTGCTGGCGAACAGCGTCGCGGAATCCGCCTGCCCGGCGCGGTTGACGCGGCCGGTGTGGGCGGCGGCGTAGCTCACCTGCACGGTGAGGTCGGTGCCGTAATGGCTTGCCCCGATCGTGCCCGAGCGCTGAGTCGTCCGCTGAACCTCGTCCGTGTCGGCAAGGGTGAAGGCGGGTGCGGGGAAGCCGTCGATGCCGAGCCGCCCGCGGGCGAGCCGCCCCTGGGCAAACAGCTCCAGCGTGGGCGACAGCTCGAGGGTCGCGGTGCCGGCCACGGCGCGCTGGGAGAAGCCGTCCGGCTCCGTCCCCGCAGCCGCGGCGGAGAAGCCGTCGCTTCGCGCCCAGGATCCCGCCACGCCCGCCGACAGGGACCCGGTCTGAAGGCCCGCGCGCGCCTGCACCAGCGCAGTGTCGCGGCTGCCGTACTCGGCGCTCGCGGACAGGCCGGGGCCGGTGCGGGTGGTAATCTCCATTACCCCGGCCATGGCGCTCGAACCCCAGATGACGCTGTTGGCGCCCCGCAGCAGCTCGATCCGGCCGATCGTTCCGGGAACAAGGGTGCCGAAGTCGAATCCGCCCGCCGGCGCCGCCACGTCGCGCACCGGCACGCCGTCGACGAGCACCAGCAGCTGATCGCCCGGCGCGCCGCGCACGCTGAGACTGGTGAAGGCGCCGACCGGGCCGCTGCGGCTGGCGGTGACGGCCGGAACGCGGCGCAGCACGCGCACGATGTCCGCGCCCTGAACCGCGTCGATCTCGTCCCGCTCCAGCACGGTCACGGCCTGTCCGCTCGAGGCGAGGGTCGAGGGCAGACCCCGCGCGGTGACGGTGATGACCGGACTTTCAGCGGCCTGTCGGGACGCCGGGAAGGACGCCGGCGGCGCGGGTGGCGGCGTCTCGGCCGCCGCGTCCTGGCGGCGCAGCAGCTCCTCTAGGGCGGCATCGCCCGCGTCGGACTGCTGCGCGAGGGCGGCGCCCGGCGCGAGCACCAGCGGGAGGGCGAAAAGCGGGAATCTGGACACAGGCTTCTCCATCACGAACGAATGCGCCGCTCATGACGGTGAGCCTGCCGCGGCCGAACACGACCGGACACGCTTCAGACCCGTTTGCCCCGGTACACCCCGCCCGCGGCCGAACAGCTGTCGCAGGCAGGTCTCCTGGCTCGCCGGGTCAACGCCTCCGCCTCACCTTCCCGTTCCGCCGAAGCGGGAACAGTGGTCCATCGAGGCGGCGCTCGCCGGTCTCAGTTGCGGGGGCAGCGCGGCATCGGGGCGGTGCGCCCCTCGCCGCTTCCCTCTTGCGCCCGCCTCGCGGCGGACACCTGCGACGCGGCGGTGCATAAGCATGCGACTGGCTGCTGGCAAGGCAGGTGATGATCCGGATCTGCGCGCCGCCCGGCACGCCGTTCAGAGGGAAACACGCGGCGGGAGGAGACGGCCATGACCGGGGAGGCGGACACCGCGGGGCAGGCGCGCACCCGCCCGGTTCGCGCGGCCTATGGCGGCTCGATGCTGCGCGGCGGCTGCCTCACGGCCGCGCTGAGCACCCATTCCCTGCCGCTGTCCCTGCCCGGCAATGACGGCGCCGGGGCGCAGACGGCGCGAATGCTGGAGCAAAGCCTGTCCGGGGCGGCGGGAGGCGTGGCCCTCTTCATCCAGGCCCTTCCGTCCCGAGGAGTGGCGGGCCGGCCACGATTCGCGGCCCGGCTGCACTGGCTCGGCGCCGGCGGCAGCGCGTCGCCGGCCGGGCTGCATGCCGCGGCGCAAAGTGCCGGATTGCTGCCCCTGCTCCATCAACGGCTCGCGCAGGAGGCGGCCAGCGCGGCCGCACGGCTCGGCCTCGATCTCGTGCCGGACGCGGGCGGGGGCGACGGCGCAGAGGGTGCGGCGCTCCTGCTGCCGATGCGGGACGAGGACGAAGCTCGCCTTTCGCAGCGTCTCCCGGCCGCCGCGGCCTCGTGCCGCTGCCCGACCGGCCGCGGCAGCCCTGCGTCCGGTGCGGTCGGACCCGCGGGTTCCGGTCCCGCCAACCAGGCGCGCGGCCCTTGCCTGCCGGTCTCGCTGTTCGGGCGCGAGCCGGGGCGAGGATGACGGGGCCGCTGCGCCGGCGACGGTGTCGGCGCAAAGCGGCGGCAAGGAGGTTGCAATCGCCTGTTGCCCCGCCTAGTCGCCCGCAGGACGACGACCGATCATCGCGCGCCGTCTCCGTGCCGCTTGCGCAGTTCCGACCGGCAGCGCGGCCGCACGGGATCGGCGCCACTGACGCAAAGGATCACGGACACATGAGCACCACCCGCGGCCGCCGCAAGATCGCCCTGGTCGGCGCCGGCATGATCGGCGGCACCCTCGCCCATCTCGCCGCGAAGAAGGAAATGGGCGACATCGTCCTGTTCGACATCGCGGAAGGCGTGCCTCAGGGCAAGGCGCTGGACCTGGCGCAATGCGGCCCTGTCGAAGGGTTCGACGCGAAGATCACCGGCACGAACGACTACGCCGACATTGCCGGGGCGGATGTGGTGATCGTCACTGCCGGGGTCCCCCGCAAGCCGGGGATGAGCCGGGACGACCTGCTCGGCATCAACCTCAAGGTGATGAAGGCCGTTGGCGAAGGCATCCGCGACAACTGTCCCGACGCCTTTGTGATCTGCATCACCAATCCGCTGGACGCGATGGTCTGGGCGCTCCGCGAATATTCCGGCCTGCCGCACAACAAGGTGGTCGGCATGGCCGGCGTGCTCGACAGCGCGCGGTTTGCGACCTTCCTCGCCTGGGAATTCGGGGTCAGCGTGAAGGACGTCAACGCCTTCGTGCTGGGCGGACATGGCGACACGATGGTGCCGGTGCTGTCCTACTCCACCATCAGCGGCATCCCGGTGGGCGACCTCGTCAAGCAGGGCCGCTCCTCGCAGGCCAAGCTCGACGAGATCGTCAAGCGCACCCGCAACGGCGGCGGCGAGATCGTCGGCCTGCTCAAGACCGGCAGCGCCTATTACGCCCCCGCCACCAGCGCCATCGCCATGGCCGAAGCGTATCTGGGCGACCAGAAGCGCATCCTCCCCGTGGCGGCCTATGTCGAGGGCAAGTATGGCCTCGACGGCCTCTATGTCGGCGTCCCGGCGGTGATCGGCGCAAACGGCATCGAGGAGGTGGTCGAGATCGCCCTGTCGGACGAGGAGAAGGCGAACCTCAAGGTTTCGACCGATGCGGTCGAGGAACTGCTGGTGGCTTGCAGAGGGATGGACAGCGCGCTGGCGTGAGGACAGGTGTCGGCTCGAGTCTTCGAAATCGGAGCGGGTTCGCGCAGCGACGGTGCAAATGCGCGACGCCGACGCATGAAGCCGCCCTTTCTCTTCTTGCCGTCTTCCGCTTGTTCCTGACCCCAAGAGTTTGCGTGATTGTCTGGATCGCCAAGTATCATCGAAGGAAGCATTGAATGTCCATCCTCGTCGACAAGAACACCAAGGTCATCACCCAGGGGATGACCGGGGAAACCGGCACCTTCCACACTCAGCAGGCGCTCGACTACGGAACGCAGATGGTGGCGGGGGTGACGCCGGGCAAAGGGGGCACCACCCATCTCGGCCTGCCGGTGTTCAACACCGTGCGCGAGGCAAAGGCGGAAACCGGCGCGACGGCATCCGTGATCTACGTCCCGCCGCCCTTCGCCGCGGACTCGATCCTCGAGGCGATCGATGCGGAGATTCCGCTGATCGTGACGATCACCGAAGGCATCCCCGTGCTCGACATGGTGCGGGTGAAGCGGGCGCTGACCGGCTCCAAGTCGCGCCTGATCGGCCCGAACTGTCCCGGCGTGCTGACGCCGGGCGAGTGCAAGATCGGCATCATGCCCGGCTCCATCTTCAAGAAAGGCAGCGTGGGCGTCGTCTCGCGCTCGGGCACGCTGACTTACGAGGCGGTGCACCAGACCACGGCCGTCGGCCTCGGCCAGTCCACGGCCGTCGGCATCGGCGGCGACCCGGTGAACGGCACCAACTTCATCGACGTGCTCGACCTGTTCCTGTCGGACGACGAGACCAAGTCGATCATCATGATCGGCGAGATCGGCGGCTCCGCGGAAGAGGAGGCGGCCGCCTTCATCAAGGAACAGCGCGCCAAGGGCCGCTCCAAGCCGATGGTCGGCTTCATCGCCGGCCGCACCGCGCCTCCGGGACGCCGCATGGGGCACGCCGGCGCGATCGTGTCGGGCGGCCAGGGCGGCGCGGAGGACAAGATCGCCGCGATGGAAGATGCCGGCATCCGCGTCGCGCAGTCGCCCTCGGAACTGGGCACCACGCTGGACGCTCTGTTGAAAGAGCTGGTGTGACCGCAGGGGTGCGGATGCGCGCGCGCTGACGGCGAGGAGTTGTATGGGACACGAGGCGCACGGCTTTCTGCCTGAGTTCACCGACCAGGAAGCGGCTCCGCGCGGGCCGTCCTGGGCCAATCCGCGTTGGCCGCTTGATGGACCTGACGCGGACGATCTGGCGCGCGCGCTTGATCCGACGGCGATGACGCTGGCGGTCGAGAAGGCCGCCGCCGCCTCCGGCAGGCCGCTCGACCGGCAGGCGCTGGTGCAGGCGGCGGACGACTCGATCCGCGCGATGCTGATGATCCGCACCTATCGGGTGCGCGGCCACCTTGCGGCGGATCTCGATCCGCTCGGTCTTGCCCGGCGCGAGCTGCCCGACGATCTCAAGCTGGAATGGCATTTCGGCCCCGACGCGCTCGACCGGGAAGTCTATGTCGGCGGCAATCTCGGGCGCGACTGGGTCACGCCGCGCGAGCTGTGCGACCTGCTGCGCCGGGACTACTGCGGCAAGGTCGGGCTGGAATACATGCACATCGCGGATGTGGAGGAGCGGCGCTTCCTCCAGGACCGCTTCGAAAGCCCGGAGGAGACGATCCAGTTCACCCCCGAAGGCAAGCGGGCGATCCTGTCGGCCGTGATCCGGGGGGAGGAATTCGAGAATTTCCTCGGCCGCAAATATGTTGGCACCAAGCGCTTCGGACTCGATGGCGGGGAAAGCATGATCCCGGCGCTGGAGGCGGTGATCAAGCACGGCGGCCAGGCCGGCGTGCGCGAGATCATCTACGGCATGGCGCATCGCGGGCGGCTCAACGTCCTCGCCAATGTCATGGCCAAGCCCTACCGCGTGATCTTCCACGAATTCCAGGGCGGCAGCGCCAATCCCGAGGATGTGGGCGGGTCCGGGGACGTCAAGTATCACCTCGGCACCAGCACCGACCGCGCCTTCGAGGGCATCGAGGTGCACATGAGCCTCGTGCCCAATCCCTCGCACCTCGAGGCGGTCAATCCCGTGGTGCTGGGCAAGGCGCGGGCGGAGCAGGCGTTCCGCGACGACCTGACGCGCCACAGCCAGGTGCTGCCCGTGCTGATCCATGGCGACGCCGCGTTCGCCGGACAGGGCATCGTGTGGGAATGCCTCGGCTTTTCGGGCGTGAAGGGCTACAACACCGGCGGCTGCATCCACTTCATCATCAACAACCAGATCGGCTTCACCACCTCGCCGCAGTTCGCCCGTTCCTCGCCCTACCCGTCCGACGTGGCGAAGGGCGTTCAGGCGCCGATCCTGCACGTCAACGGCGACGACCCCGAGGCCGTCACCTTCGCCTGCAAGCTGGCCGTCGAATACCGGCAGAAGTTCGGGCGCGACATCGTGATCGACATGTGGTGCTATCGCCGCTTCGGTCACAACGAGGGCGACGAGCCGGGCTTCACCCAGCCGGTGATGTACGACGCCATCCGCCGCCATCCCAAGGTCAGCGCGCTCTACAGCCAGCGGCTGATCGCGGAGGGTGTCATCGACGAGAGCTTCGCGCAGGCCTGCGTCGACGAGTTCACGGCGCGGCTGAACGAGGAGTTCGCCGCGTCGGCCGACTACCGCGCCAACGAGGCGGACTGGTTCGGCGGCCGCTGGTCGGGACTGAGCAAGCCGGCCGACCCCGAAACGGCCCGCCGCAATGTCGACACCGCCATCGATCGCGAGCTGTTCGACCGGCTGGGCCGGGTGCTGACGACCGTGCCCGAAGGGCTGAACATCCACCGGACGCTGGGCCGGGTGATCGACGCCAAGCGCGAGATGTTCGCCACCGGCGAAGGGATCGACTGGGCGACGGCGGAGGCGCTGGCCTTCGGCAGCCTCGTCGCGGAAGGATACGGCGTGCGCCTGTCAGGGCAGGATTCCGGCCGGGGGACGTTCTCGCAGCGGCACGCGGTCTGGCACGACCAAGTCAACGAGACGCGCTTCGTGCCGCTCGCGGCGATCGAGGGCGGCCGGTTCGAGGTCTATGACAGCCCGCTGTCCGAATACGGCGTGCTCGGGTTCGAGTACGGCTTCGCCATGGCCGATCCCAAGACGCTGGTGCTGTGGGAGGCGCAGTTCGGCGACTTCGCGAACGGCGCGCAGATCATGATCGACCAGTTCGTCGCCAGCGGCGAGTCGAAGTGGCTCCGCGCCAACGGTCTGGTGATGCTGCTGCCCCACGGCTACGAGGGACAGGGGCCGGAGCACTCCTCCGCCCGGCTGGAACGGTTCCTGCAGCTGTGCGCGGAGGACAATCTGCAGGTGTGCAACATCACCGTGCCGTCGAACTACTTCCATGTCCTGCGGCGTCAGATGCTCCGTCCGTTCCGCAAGCCGCTCGTCATCATGACCCCCAAGAGCCTGCTGCGCCTGCCGCAGGCGCGCTCGTCGGCGGAGGAATTCCTGGGCGAAAGTCACTTCCGCCGCATCGTCAGCGACGTGCGCGACATTCCCGACGCGCAGGTGCGCCGCCTCGTGCTGTGCTCGGGCAAGGTCGCCTACGATCTCATGCAGCGGCGCGACGAGGAGGATCTGCGGGACGTGTCCATCGTCCGGCTCGAGCAGCTTTATCCCTTCCCCGGCGAACCGCTCGCCAAGCGCCTGGCGCGGATGACAGGGCTGCAGGAGATCGTCTGGTGCCAGGAGGAGCCGGCCAATGGCGGCGCGTGGACCTTCGTCGACCGCCTGATCGAGCAGGCCGCGCACGCGGCGGGCCACGCCGCCCTGCGCCCCGTCTATGCCGGGCGGGACGCGGCCGCCTCCCCCGCCACCGGCTATGCCAAACGCCACCAGGCGCAGCAGGAAGCCCTTGTCGCCGAGGCGCTGGGCCTTAAGGAGGCGCGGTGAAGGAACGGAACAGTCTGGGGCTGCTGCATGTCGACTGAGATCAAGGTGCCCGCGCTGGGCGAATCGGTGACGGAAGGCACCATCGCCGAATGGCTGAAGCAGCCCGGCGATGCCGTGGCCGTGGACGAGCCGATCGTCAGCCTCGAAACGGACAAGGTCGCGGTCGAGGTGCCCTCCCCCGTCGCCGGCGTCCTGGAGGAGCAGCGGGTCGGCGTGGGCAAAACCGTTCAGGTCGGCGCGGTGATCGCGACCGTTGCCGAGGGCGGCGCAGGAGCCGCTCCGGCCGGACGCGCGCCGGCCACGTCGGAAGGCGCGACGGAAGAAAAGCCTCGTGCGGCGGAACCCGGTGCCGGCAAGGCGCAGCCTTCGGCCGCAACGCGGGCGGCCGATGCGGCTCCGGTGCTGTCCCCGTCGGTGCGCCGCGCCGTGCAGGAAACGGGCGTCGATCCGGCGACGGTTGCGGGCACGGGTCGTGGCGGCCGGCTGACCAAGGAGGACATCGCCGCCGCCGCGCGCGCGAGCGAAGCCGCCGAGGCGCCTTCTCCCCCATCCGCCGCGACCGGCGAGCGTCGCGAGGAACGCGTGCGCATGACGCGCATGCGCCAGACGATCGCCCGGCGGCTGAAGTCGGCGCAGGACACGGCCGCCCTGCTCACCACCTTCAACGACTGCGACATGAGCGCCGTCATCGACGCGCGCAACCGCTACAAGGATTTGTTCGCCAAGAAGCACGAGGTGCGGCTGGGCTTCATGGGCTTCTTCGCCAAGGCGGCGTGCCTGGCGCTCAAGGACGTGCCGGCGGTCAATGCCTACATCGATGGCGAGGAGATCGTCTATCACGACTATGTCGACATCTCGGTCGCGGTCAGCGCACCGGGTGGGCTGGTCGTGCCGGTGGTGCGCGACGCCGATCGCAAGAGCTTCGCCCAGATCGAGAAGGACATCGCCGATTTCGGCGCGCGGGCGAAGAACGGCGCGCTGACCATGGACGATATGCGCGGCGGCACCTTCACCATTTCCAATGGCGGGGTGTTCGGCTCGCTGATGTCGACGCCCATCATCAACCCGCCGCAGAGCGCGGTTCTCGGCCTCCACCGGATCGAGGACCGTCCGGTCGTGCGCGACGGCCAGGTGGTGGTGCGGCCGATGATGTATCTGGCCCTCAGCTACGACCACCGCCTGATCGACGGGCGGGAGGCGGTCACGGCGCTCAAGATCATCAAGGACGCGATCGAGGATCCCACCCGGTTGCTGATCGATCTCTAAGCGCCTAGGTCACGCACAGGCGCGCAGGCGCGCGCGTTCCGTGGACACGTGAAGGAGAAGCCGGCGCCCGCCGGCGTGACAGGCATGGCTGAACAGGATTTCGACTACGACGTGCTGGTGATCGGTGCCGGACCGGGGGGCTATGTGGCCGCCATCCGCGCTGCGCAGCTTGGCCTGCGGACCGCCTGCGCCGAAAGCCGCGACACGCTCGGCGGCACTTGCCTCAATGTGGGCTGCATCCCGTCCAAGGCGCTGCTGCACGGCTCTGAGCTGTTCGAGGAGGCGGCGCACGGCCATTTTGCCACCTGGGGCATCAAGGCGCAGGTGGAACTCGATCTCGACGCGATGCAGGCCGAGAAGCGCAAGGCCGTGGGCGAGCTGACCGGCGGCATCGAGTTCCTGTTCAAGAAGAACAAGGTCACCTGGCTCAAGGGCCATGCCGCGTTCGAGGGCGCGCACACGGTGCGTGTGGGCGATCAGACGGTGTCCGCGCGCGACATTGTCATCGCCACCGGTTCCAGCGTCACGCCGCTGCCGGGCGTTCCGGTCGACAACGAGAAGCTGCGCATCGTCGACAGCACGGGCGCGCTCGCTCTCCCCGAGGTGCCTGATCATCTGGTGGTGATCGGCGGCGGGGTGATCGGCCTCGAACTCGGCAGCGTGTGGCGGCGGCTCGGCGCGCGGGTCACGGTCGTCGAGTATCTCGACCAGCTGCTGCCGGGCATGGACGGCGATGTCCGCAAGGAAGCGGCAAAGATCTTCAGGAAACAGGGCATGGAACTGCGTCTCGCGACCAAGGTCACGGGCGCACGGGAAGGCGAGAACGGAGTCACGCTGACGCTTGAGCCTGCGGCGGGCGGGACGCAGGAGACGCTGGAGGCCAGCCACGTGCTCGTCGCCATCGGGCGGCGCCCCCACACCGAGGGGCTGAACCTCGACTCGATCGGCCTTGCCACGAACAGCCGCGGCCAGATCGAGACCGATCACGACTTCCGCACCGCCGTTGACGGCGTGTGGGCGATCGGCGATGTGGTGCCCGGCCCCATGCTGGCGCACAAGGCCGAAGACGAAGGCATCGCCGTGGCCGAAAACATCGCCGGGCAGACGGGCATCGTGAACCATGCGGTTATCCCGTCAGTCGTGTACACAAGCCCCGAAATCGCCGGTGTCGGCCTGACCGAGGAGGAGGCCAAGGCGAACGGCCACGCGGTCAAGGTGGGCAAGTTCCCGATGATGGCCAACAGCCGCGCCAAGGCGAACCGCGACACGGACGGCTTCGTCAAGGTCATTGCCGAGGCGGACAGCGACCGTGTGCTCGGCGTGTGGATCATCAACTCGCTCGCCGGCACGATGATCGCGCAGGCCGCGCAGGCCATGGAGTTCGGCGCGACGTCCGAGGACATCGCCTACACCTGCCACGCCCACCCGACCCACTCGGAAGCGCTGAAAGAGGCGGCGATGGCGGTGCAGGGCAAGCCGATCCACATCTGATGGAGCGGCCTCCCTTTCACCTCGCCTTTCCGGTGCATGACCTTGCCGCGGCACGGCGTTTCTGGGGCGACGTGATGGGCTGCGCCGAAGGCCGGTCGAGCGCCGAGTGGATCGACTTCGATTTTCACGGGCACCAGATCGTCGCTCACCTCTCGCCTCCGAGAGGCGACGTGGCGGCGAACGCCGTGGATGGACACGCCGTGCCGGTGCCGCATTTCGGCGTGGTGCTCGCCATGGAGGAATGGGACGCGCTGGCGGAACGGCTGAGAGCGCACCGGATCGCCTTCGAGATCGAGCCGCACATCCGCTTCCGCGGTCAGACGGGAGAGCAGGCGACGATGTTCTTCCGCGATCCATCCGGCAATGCGATCGAGATCAAGGCGTTCGCGGATCCGGCGCAGCTTTTCGCCAAGTCCTGAGGACCCGCGCGCCGTGCGCCGTCTTGCCCGCTGGCACATCTGGCTCGGGTGGCTGGTGGCGGTGCCGCTGCTGCTGTGGACGCTGAGCGGTCTGGTCATGGTGTCGCGCCCGATCGAGGAGGTGCGCGGAGAGCACCTGCGGGCCGAGGGGCGGAGCGAGATTCTGCCGGCCGGCGAGCCGCTCACGCTCGTCGTCCCGGCGGCGGCCGGACCGGTCGCGGAGGCGACGGTGCGCGTTCAGCATGGGCAGACGGTGGTGCTGCTCCGCCCGCCGCACGGGCCGGCGCAGCGTTACCGCCTCGACGGCGCGCCGCTTCCCGGCATTGATGAGGCGGCGGCGCGCGCCATCGCGGCGCAGGGTATCAGGGGCGGCAGGGAGATCGTGTCCGCCCGCCTGTTCCCGGCCGACTCCGCGCCGCTCGATTTCCGCCGCCCCATGCCGGCGTGGCAGGTGAGGTTCAGCGATGGCACGCGCGTCTATGTGGGCGAGCAGACAGGTGCCATCGAGGCGATCCGCACACGCTTCTGGCGGGTCTTCGATATCATGTGGGGGCTGCACATCATGGACCTGCGAGGCCGCGAGGCCACGCACCACCCGGTTCTGATCGTCTTCGCCGCCCTCGCCTTCGTGGCCGTCCTTGTCGGAACGGCGCTCCTGTTCCGGCGCCGCGCTCGTTCAGAATCGGCTAGACCCTGAAAGAGCGCGTGCCGGGAACAGGTCTGCGTCCGGCACCGCCTGTTCAGCTGAGGCCGCGGATGCTCCGGTAGTTGATGCCCCGCACCCGGCCACCATCGACGAGGCAGGTGAACCGCCCGTTGTCCGAGAAGCCGCGACGGTCCGATCCGCGCCAGTCGTCGCGCCCGTGTCCATAGCCGTAGCCGCGGGTGTCCTCGACCCGCAGGCGCCCGTTCACCTCCAGACCGCGGCGGGTGCGATTGACGTTGTTGATGTGCGTGACCTCGGCGTAGCGGTAGCCGGCCCGACGCGCGTCGATCTGCGCGGCGCGCACGCATTGCTCCACCGCCTGACGGGGATTGTCGAACCGGTAGCCGTAGCGATCATCGTAGCGCCGGTCATAGCGGTCGCGGCTCGCCGCCGAGATCACCGCCGCCAGCCCGCCCAGCACCACCGCACCGGCGATGATCTCGCCCGCGCTGATGCTGTTGCGCGCGCGCTCGTGTTCGTAGTCGCGCCAACGGTCCTGCGCAGCAGCCGGCGCTGCCGCCGCCAGCATCACCGATCCTGCCGCCACCGCCGCACTCAGCCTCTTGCTCAAGCCGTTCATCGTCTTTGCCTCCTTGCTCCGGAACCCAGACAGGGCTGCGTCCCGGAGCGGGAATAGCAAAGTCGTTCTAGGCCAAGGCTGAACCTTGAGGACAGGCCTTGTTCATCCTTAGGGTCGCCACAATGAACGTCACTGCCCCGCAGGCGGCACGCGCAGACCCGTGTGGTGCCCGAGGAAGGTCAGGATGTCCGCATATTCCTGGATCAGCTTGTCCGTCGGCTTGCCCGAACCATGGCCGGCACGGGTCTCGACGCGGATCAGCTGGGGCTGCGAGCCGACCCCGGCGGCCTGCAGCGCCGCGGTGTACTTGAAGCTGTGGCCGGGCACGACGCGGTCGTCCGTGTCTGCGGTTGTCACCAGCATCGCCGGATACTCGACACCGGCGCGGATGTTGTGCAGCGGCGAGTAAGCCCGCAGCACGCGCCAGTCGCTTTCGCGCGAGGGATAGCCGTAATCGTCGACCCAGTACCGCCCTGCGGTGAACTGGTCGAAGCGAAGCATGTCCATGACACCGACCGCGGCGTTGGCGGCGTCGATCAGGTCGGGCCGCTGGTTCACGACGGCGCCCACCAGCAGCCCGCCATTCGATCCGCCCTGGATCGCCAGACCGTTGGGCGTCGTGTAGCCGTTGGCCTTCAGGAATTCGCCCGCGGCGATGAAGTCGTCGAAAACGTTCTGCTTGTTGGCAAGCCGCCCGCCATCGTGCCACGCCTTGCCGTATTCGCCCCCGCCGCGGATGTTGGCGAGGGCATAGGTGCCGCCAGCCTCCAGCCACGCCATACGGGTGGCGGAAAAGCTCGGGGTGAGCGAAATGTCGAAGCCGCCATACCCGTAAAGCAGCGTCGGAGCCGCCTGGTTGCGTTGTGCCGCATCCTTCTGCCGCACGATGAACATCGGCACCCGCGTTCCGTCCTTCGAGGTGTAGAACACCTGCTCGACGATGTAGCGGTCCGGGTCGAAGGTCAGCTTCGGCGCCGCGAAGGTCTGGGTCTCTCCCGTGTCCACGTTGAGACGGTAGATGGTCGCCGGCCGGTTGAAGCTGGAGAAGGCGTAGAAGGTTTCGGGATCGCCCGCCTTGCCGATGAAGCCGCCCGCGCTGCCGAGACCGGCCATTTCGATCTCGCGCAGCAGGCGCCCGTCAAGGTCGGTGATGATCGCGCGCGACGCCGCGTCCCGAAGGTACTGCACGATCAGCTTGTCGCCGATGTGGGAGGCGCCGGCGATCGGCTGATCCGTCTGCGCCACGACTTCCCGCCACACCGGGGTGGCGGCCGCAAGGTCGGTGGCGACGATGCGGGACTTCGGCGCGTCCTTGTCGGTCACGAAATAGGCCGTGCTGCCCACGGTGCCGTTGGGCGTCCATGCGTTCTCGAAGCCTGTGACGAGCGGCCGCGCCCGCCACCCCTGCGAGCCGCGCGCGGCAAGGTCGATCACATGCACTTCGTACTTGCTGTCCGTGCCCAGCGAACTGATGATGAAGCCCCAGCGGCCATCGTCGCTGACGCTGATCCCGTGCCCGCGCTCGGGATGGTCGGGCGTCGCGAACACCACCTCGTCGGCCGACTGCGGCGTGCCGAGGCGGTGGTAGTAAACCGTCTGGTTGTAGTTGCGGGCCTGGAAGTCCTGCCCCGCCTCAGGCTCGGGAAACCGCGAATAGAAGAACCCGTCTTCGCCGTCCCACTGGATCCCGGTGAACTTGGCCCAGCGAATCTCGTCGCCGACATGATCGCCCGTCTGGGTGTCGAGCACGCGGATGGTGCGCCAGTCGCTGCCGCCGTCCTGCACGGCGTAGGCGACGTAGCGACCGCTCTCCGACGGAGCCCAGTCCGCCAGCGCCGTCGCCCCGTCGCTCGCCCAAGTGTTCGGGTCGATCAGCAGGCGCGCTTCGCCGTCGAGGCCATCGCGGACATAAAGCTGCGCCTGGTTCAGCAGGCCCGGATTGTAGGAGTAGAAATAGCGGTTGCCCTTCTTCACCGGCAATCCGAACCGCTCGTAATCAAGCAGTCCGGCGAGACGCTGTTCGTACCACTCGCGGCCCGGCAACTGGGCCAGATACTGCTGCGTTACGCGGTTCTGCGCCTCCACCCACGTGGCAACCTGCGGGTTGGTCCGCACGTCATCCTCGAGCCAGCGATAGGGATCGGCAATCCGCTCGCCGAATTGGGTGTCGACGACCTCGCCTCTGGCGGTTTCAGGATAGGCAGGCACTTGGATCCCCTGTGCGGCGAGAGGCCCGGCAAACAGGCAGGCGGTGGCGGTGGCAAGCAGGGCGATGCGGGTCATGCAGGATCCTCTGGCAGAAACGACGGCCGCGACCCTACCGCCTTTGCGGCGCGTCGCAAGCGCATCCGCATGCCATACCCGCATGGATGTTTGCGCAACTTGAACGGCTTGCGGTGGCGCAAGGAAAAGGCCGCGGAACCATCCGCGGCCTCGTCCAGCACCCGGCGGCGACCGGGATCAGGCGTCTTCCAGCGCCTCGTCAGGCTGAAGAACCGGACCGCTGTCCTGGCCCTTGGCCGCCACGTCGCGGTCGACCAGCTCGATGACCGCCATCGGAGCCGCGTCGCTGGCGCGGTACCCGGCCTTGATGATGCGCGTGTAGCCGCCTTCGCGCCCGGCATACCGCTCCCCGAGCGTGTCGAACAGCTTGCGCAGCTGCGTCTCGTCACCCAGCCGGCTCATCGCCAGCCGGCGGTTGGACAGGCCGCCACGCTTGGCAAGGGTGATCAGCTTCTCGACATAAGGCCGCAATTCCTTGGCCTTGGGCAAGGTCGTGGTGATCTGCTCATGCTTGATGAGCGCCGCCGCCAGATTGCGCAGCAGCGCCGTGCGGTGCCCCGACTTCCGCCCCAGCTTGCGTTGAGAAATCCCGTGTCGCATTCGTCATCTCCGTTCGTCCCGGGTCCGTGCAAGGCAACCCGGGCCAGGCTGAGGCAGGGGTCAGCCCGTCCCCGTCAAAGGTTCAGCCGAGAAGTTCCTGCTCGAGCTTCTTGGCCATGTCCTCGATGTTCTCGGGCGGCCAGCCAGGGATGTCCATGCCAAGCCTCAGCCCCATGCTCGACAGCACTTCCTTGATCTCGTTCAGTGACTTGCGACCGAAATTGGGCGTGCGCAGCATCTCGGCTTCGCTTTTCTGGACGAGATCGCCGATGTAGATGATGTTGTCGTTCTTGAGGCAGTTGGCCGACCGGACCGAAAGTTCGAGCTCGTCCACCTTCTTGAGCAGATAGCGGTTGAGCTGGTTGGTGTCGGTTTCCTGCGGCTCCGCGGCATGACCGATCATGGTGGCGCCGCTGTGGGCGACGCCATCCTCGAAGTGGACGAACAGCGCCAGCTGATCCTGAAGGATGCGCGCCGCGTAGCCGACCGCGTCGTGCGGGGCGACGGTGCCGTCCGTCTCGACGGTCAGCGACAGCTTGTCGTAGTCGAGTTCCTGTCCGACGCGGGCGTTCTCGACCTTGTAGCTGACCTGCCGCACCGGCGAATACAGCGCGTCAACGGGGATGAGACCGATGGGCGCGTCGACCGGCCGGTTCTGCACCGCCGGCACGTAGCCCTTGCCGGTGTTTGCGGTCAGTTCCATGTTCAGCGTGGCCCCCTCGTCGAGATGACAGATGACCAGCTTCTTGTTCATGATCTCGATGTCGCCGCTCACGGCGATGTCGCCCGCGGTCACCTCGCCCGGCCCGGTGGCGCTCAGCTGCAGGCGCTTCGGACCGTCGCCTTCCATGCGGAGGGCGATCTGCTTCACGTTGAGGACGATGTCGGTGACATCCTCGCGCACGCCGGCAAGCGAGGAGAACTCGTGCAACACGCCCTCGATCTTGATGGAGGTGATGGCGGCCCCCTGCAACGACGACAGGAGCGTGCGGCGCAGCGCGTTGCCGAGCGTCAGGCCGAAGCCGCGCTCCAGCGGCTGCGCCACGAAGGTGAGCCGGCGCCGGCTGTCCGTGCTGTCCTTGATCTCGAGCTGGTTGGGCTTCTTCAGTTCCTGCCAGTTCTTGGTGTTGACGGCCATGAAATTCCCCTAGGGTTTGCTCCGGAGTGGCGGCTTCCCGATGCGCTCGCCGCCAGGCTCCGTCAGGTTTGGTGCCGGTCCGCGTGGCGCGGACGGCACCCGGCAGGCTCGCTCAGACGCGGCGGCGCTTGGACGGACGAACGCCGTTGTGCGGGATGGGCGTCACGTCGCGGATGGAGGTGATCGTGAAGCCGACGGCCTGCAGCGCCCGCAGCGCGCTCTCGCGGCCCGAGCCCGGCCCCTTCACCTCGACTTCGAGGGTGCGCACGCCATGCTCGGCCGCCTTCTTGCCGGCATCATCGGCCGCGACCTGCGCCGCGTAGGGGGTCGACTTGCGGCTTCCCTTGAAGCCCATCATCCCCGCGCTGGACCAGCTGATCGCGTTGCCCTGCGCGTCGGTGATCGTAACCATGGTGTTGTTGAAGCTGGCATTCACATGGGCGATGCCGCTGGAGATATTCTTGCGCTCGCTGCGCCGGATCCGGCCTGGTTCGCGTGCCATATCGTGAGTCCTTGAAGGTGGTGTGACGACCGGCGATGACGCGGGCCGTCAGCGTTGCAACCATGTACCCGGGCAGGAGCCGAACGCATCGGCCCACCGCCCCTCGCGCGCCGCTACTTCTTCTTGCCGGCGATCGGCTTCGCCTTGCCCTTGCGGGTCCGGGCATTGGTGTGGGTGCGCTGACCCCGGACCGGCAGCCCCGCGCGGTGCCGCAGGCCGCGATAGGAGCGCAGGTCCATCAGCCGCTTGATGTTCATCGCCGTGTTGCGGCGCAGGTCGCCTTCGACGACATGGTCGGCATCAATCGCCTCGCGGATCTGAAGAACCTCCTGGTCCGACAGGTCCTGCACACGGCGGGAGTGGTCGATCCCGAGCTTGGTGGCGAGCTGTTCCGCCGTCGTCCGGCCAATGCCGTGAATGTAGGTGAGCGCGACGATCACGCGCTTGTTGGTGGGGATGTTCACCCCGGCAATACGTGCCACACTGTTCTCCATGCTCCACAGGAGGCTGATCGCCCTGCGGTTTCCCGCCTCGGCTCCGCTCCTATCTCATCGCGTTTATCGCCAGACGCTGCCCCGAAACGGCAAAAGAAAGGACCGCGCCCTGCCCGTGCGGCATACGCTGTCCCTGTCCGGCAGAACTGGCGAATGGGCGCCGCTTACGCCGATTCGGCAGGAGCGTCAAGCATGTCAACGGGTTTGGTGTGCGGCGTCTGCGGCAGCCTTGCCGGACGGTCGCTCCGGCAGCTCCCCGCTTCCTTCCATGCTCGCCTGCGAGACATCGGCGAACCCGAGGATGGCGGCGATCTGCGCCGTCACTTCAGCGATCGGGCGCATGCCGTCGATCCGCCGCACGATCCCGCGCTGCTCGTACAGCGGGAGGATCGGGGCCGTCTTGGCCCGGTATTCCGCCATCCGGGTGCGCACCGTGTCGGCGTTGTCGTCCGGGCGGCGCTTGAAGCCGTGCGAACCGCACACGTCGCAGGTGCCCGGCACCCGCGGCAGCCGGTGGACGTCATGGTACCCTTCGCCGCAATTGGCGCAGGTGAAGCGCCCGGTGATCCGTTCGACGAGCGCGTCCTCGTCGACGTCGAGCTCGATCACGTAATCCAGTGTGCGGCCATGACGGGCAAGGATCGCATCAAGCTCTCGCGCCTGCCCCTCCGTGCGCGGATACCCGTCGAAGATGGCGCCGGCTTCGGGAGGCAGAGCCAGAAGCTCCGCATCGATGAGCGCGGAGACAATCTCGTCGGAGACGAGCTCGCCCCGCGCCATGATGCCGCGCACCGTCTCGCCGATGGGCGTGCCGGCCTGCACCGCCGCGCGCAGCATGTCGCCCGTGGAAAGCTGCCGCATGCCATGCGCGTGTACAAGATGATGAGCCTGCGTTCCCTTGCCGGCTCCCGGCGGACCGAGAAGGATGATGTTCATGTCCTGCCCCTATCCGGCCGCGCCGCCACGCTCAGCGCATCCGCCCCTTCAGCTTGGCCTTCTTGATCAGGTCGCCATACTGGTGCGCGAGCAGATGCGACTGAATCTGGCTGATCGTGTCAACCGTCACGTTCACGACGATGAGCAGGCTCGTTCCTCCAAGGAACAGCGGAATGCCCGTCTGCGCGATCAGGTATTCGGGTATGACGCACACCAGGGTGAGGTAGATCGCGCCCACCACGGTGATGCGGGTGAGGACGTAGTCGAGGTATTCCTCCGTCCGCTTGCCGGGCCGGATCCCGGGAATGAACCCGCCGTTCTTCTTCAGGTTTTCCGCCGTTTCCTCGGGGTTGAAGACAACCGCCGTGTAGAAGAAGGCGAAGAAGATGATCCCGGCCGCATACAGCACCATGTACAGGGGCTGCCCGTGCCCGAGGTAGAAGTTGAGTGTCTGGATGATGCTTCCGGCAGTTGTCTGCGGCCCGACCGAATTGCCCGCGAACTGGCTGATCGTCAGCGGCAGCAGCAGCAGCGAACTCGCGAAGATCGGCGGAATGACCCCAGCCGTGTTGAGCTTGAGCGGGAGGTGCGACCGGTCTGCCTGCATCATGCCGCGCGCCGTGGCCCGCTTCGGGTACTGGATCAGCAGCCGCCGCTGCGCGCTTTCCATGAAGCAGATGAACACGATGAGCGCCACCACCATCAGCGTGAAGCCGACGATGAGGCCCGGCGAGATGGATCCGGTGCGACCGCCCTCGAAGAAGTTGCCGACGAAGCTCGGGAACTGGGCGACGATGCCGGCCATGATGATCAGCGACACACCGTTGCCGATGCCGCGGCTGGTGATCTGCTCGCCAAGCCACAGCAGGAACATGGTGCCGCCGACGAGGCTGATGACGGCGCCGACGCGGAACCCGATCCCCGGCTGCACGACCGCCGCAAGGCCGTTCTGGGCAGCGAAACTCTCGAGACCGGCCGCGAGAAACCATCCCTGGATCGCGCACAGGAACACCGTTCCATAGCGCGTGTACTGGTTGAGCTTCTGCCGGCCGCTGGCACCTTCCTTCTTCATCGCCGCCAGCGTCGGGTGCAGCGCCGCCGCCAGCTGAACGACGATGGACGCGGTGATGTAGGGCATGACCCCGAGCGCGATGAGGCTCATCCGCTCCAGACTGCCGCCGGAGAAGGTGTTGAACAGGTCGAGGATCCCGCCCCGCGCCTGGTCATACAGCTGGTTCAGGATCAGCGGATTGACGCCCGGAAGCGGCACGAAGCTCAGGAACCGGAACACGATCAGCGCTCCGATCGTGAACCAGATCCGCTTCTTGAGCTCGGTCGCCTTGGAGAAGTTCGCGAAGCTGAGATTGCTGGCGAGGTTGTCGGCGCGTGATGCCATGTCAGTCCGGTTGCCTTCGTTCAGGCCGGCCCCTCCCGGCGTGCACAGCACAGATAAGGGGCGGCGCGGGAAAAGTCGAACAGCTTTGCCAACATCCGCGGCGCCGCTGAAGCGCCGTTCGACCACGGGCGGCCACGCGGGCCTGCGCGCTGCTCAGCCGGCAGCCGCGCGGCGGCCCGGATCAGCTGTCCGCCGCTGCGGCGTCCGTCTTCGTCCCGGTCACGGTCACCGTTCCACCCGCGTCCTCGACCGCCTTGACCGCGCCCTTCGAGGCACCGGCGACCCGCAGCTCCAGCCGCGACGTCAGCGTTCCCTTGCCGAGCAAGCGAACGCCGTCGCGCCCGCCGCGGGCAAGTCCGGCGCCCTTGAGCACCGCATGATCGATCACACCGTCCGCGGACAGCTTGCCGCTGTCGATCATCTTCTGGAGCATGCCGACATTCACCTCGGCGTAGTCCTTGGCGAAGATGTTGTTGAAGCCGCGCTTCGGAAGCCGCATGTGCAGCGGCATCTGGCCGCCTTCGAAGCCGTTGATCGAGACGCCGGACCGCGCCTTCGCGCCCTTCTGGCCGCGCCCGGCGGTCTTGCCCTTGCCCGACCCGATCCCGCGGCCCACGCGAAGGCGGCCCTTGCGCGCGCCGTCATTGTCACGGATGTCATTCAGTTTCATGTTCTGCACTCGCTTTCGCTATGTTCGCGCGCGGATCCGGTGATCCGTTCAGTCGACGATGGCCACCATGTGCGGGAGTTTGGCCAGGGCGCCGCGCACCTCGGGCGTGTCCTGCACTTCGACGACGCGGTTCATCTTGCCAAGGCCCAGCCCCAGCAGAATCTTGCGCTGGTCGCTTGGACGGCGGATCGGGCTGCCGATCTGCTTGATCTTGATTGTCGCCATTGCCTTCACTCCGTCAGCGCCGCGGCGTCCGCCTCGGCTTCGGCAGCAGTGCCTCCGCCCGAACGGCCCATCAGGTCGGCGATCCGCTTGCCCCGCCGTTGGGCGACGCTCTTGGGCGAGGTCTGATCCGAAAGCGCGTCGAACGTCGCCCGGATCATGTTGTAGGGGTTGGAGGTGCCCACCGACTTCGTCACGACATCCGCCACCCCGAGGCTCTCGAACACGGCGCGCATCGGACCACCGGCGATGATCCCGGTTCCCGCCGGAGCCGAGCGCACCGTCACCTTTCCGGCGCCGAACCGGCCGTTGCCGTCATGATGCAGGGTGCGGCCGTCACGAAGCGGCACGCGGATCATCTTCTTCTTCGCCGCCGCCGTCGCCTTGGTGATGGCTTCGGGCACTTCGCGAGCCTTGCCGTGGCCAAAGCCGACACGTCCGGTGCCGTCACCCACGACGACCAGCGCCGCGAACCCAAAGCGCTTGCCGCCCTTCACCGTCTTGGAGACGCGGTTGATGTGGACGAGCTTCTCGATGAGGCCGTCGTCCTCCTCTTCGCGACGCCCGCGTCGGTCGTCGCGCCCACGCCCGCGGTTCCCGCCGCGTCCGCGATCCCCGCCACGTCCCTGGCGCTCACCACGCCCGGCCCGCGGCTGACTCGGATCGCCCGCCGCTGCGGACTGCTCCTGCGCCGCTTCGCTTGGAGACTGATCCGCCTGGGGGATTGCCGCGCCGCCTTCGGGAGCGCCTGCGCGTTCGCTGTTCTCGATGGTGCTGTCTGCCATGTTCAGAACTCCAGCCCGCCTTCGCGGGCAGCATCGGCCAGCGCCTTGACGCGACCGTGATAAAGATAGCCGCCCCGGTCGAACACCACGGTCTTCACCCCCGCCTCGCTGGCCGCAGCCGCGAGCGCGGATCCGACCTGCGTGGCGGCCGCGACATTGGCGCCGGACACCTCGCCTCCGAGCGTGGATGCTGCAGCCAGCGTGCGCCCGCTCGCGTCGTCGATGATCTGCGCATAGATATGCTTGTTCGTCCGGTGCACCGAAAGGCGCGGACGGCCGCCGCCGCGCTGCCTGAGCGCAGTGCGCACCCGGCGCCGGCGGCGGTCGAATGTGGAAAGCTTGGCCATCTTACTTCTTCTTCCCTTCCTTGCGGAAGATGTACTCGCCGCGGTACTTGATCCCCTTGCCCTTGTACGGCTCGGGCTTGCGCCATTCGCGCACTTCCGCCGCGAACTGTCCCACCGCCTGCTTGTCGATGCCGCTGATCTCCACGGTCGTCTGGTCAGGGGTCTTGACCTCGACGCCCTCGGGCACGTCGAGTTCGACGTCATGGCTGTAGCCAAGCTGCAGCTTCAGCTTGCGCCCCTGCGCCTGTGCGCGGTAGCCGACGCCGGCGATCTCCAGCGTCTTGGTAAACCCTTCCGTCACGCCTTCGACGAGGTTCGACACGAGGGTCCGCTGCATCCCCCAGAAGGCGCGGGCCCGCTTGCTGTCGTTAGCCGGCTGCACGGAGATGCTGCCATCCTCCACCCGGTAGTCGATGTCATCCGACAGACCCATCGAGAGCGTGCCCTTCGGCCCCTTGACCACGAGTGTTCCGGCATCGATCGTGGCGGTCACGCCACCGGGGACGACGACAGGCCGTTTTCCGATGCGGCTCATCAGAACACCTCCGCCAGCACTTCGCCGCCGACATTCTGCATCCGCGCCTCGGCGTCCGAAAGCACGCCGCGCGGGGTCGACACGATGGTGATGCCAAGGCCGTTGCGCACCGTGGGCAGCTCGCGGCTGCCCGAATATACGCGCCGACCCGGCCGGGAAACCCGCGCCACATGCTTGATCGCGGGTTCGCCCTCGAAATACTTCAGCTCGATGCGCAGCGCCTTGTGCTTGCCCGAGGCATCCTCGGAATAGCCGCGGATGTAGCCCTCGCGCTGGAGCACCTCCAGCACGCTGGCGCGCAGCTTGGAAGCCGGCGACACCACGCTGTCCATCTTGGCGCGCTGTCCGTTGCGGATGCGGGTGAGCATGTCACCCAGAGGATCGGTCAAAGCCATGTCTCAGATCCTTACCAGCTCGACTTCGTGACGCCGGGGATCAACCCCTTGTTCGCCAGGTCGCGCAATTCGATGCGGTTCAGCCCGAACTTGCGGTAGTAGCCGCGCGGCCGCCCGGTGGTGGTGCAGCGGTTGCGGATGCGCGTCGGATTGGCGTTGCGCGGAATCTCCGCCATGCGCAGCCGCGCCAGCAGCCGCTCGGTCTCGTCCAGCGACTCGTCGGCCGCCTGCGCCTTGAGCGCTTCGTACTTGGCCGCGTAACGCTTGACGAGCTTCTTGCGCCGCTCGTTCTTGTTGATGGAACTCAGTTTCGCCATTGGACTTAAGCTCTCCTATCGGCGGCCTCAGGCCGCCTCCTTCTCTTCGACGCCCTGGGCAGCTTGCTCCGCAGGGAAAGGAAAGCCGAACAGCCGCAGCAGTTCGCGCGCTTCCTCGTCGGTCTTGGCGGTGGTGGTGATGATCACGTCCATCCCCCGCACCTTCTCGATCCGGTCATAGCTGATCTCGGGAAAGATGATCTGCTCCTTGAGCCCCAGGGCGTAGTTGCCGCGGCCGTCAAAGCTTCGCGGATTTACGCCGCGGAAGTCCCGGATGCGCGGCATGGCCACGGTGATCAGACGGTCGAGGAACTCGTACATGCGGTCCCGGCGAAGCGTGACCTTGCACCCGATCGGCATGCCTTCGCGCAGCTTGAATTGGGCGATCGACTTCTTGGCCTTGGTGATGACAGGCTTCTGCCCGGCGATCAGCGCCATTTCCTCGGCAGCGGTCTGGACCTTCTTCTTGTCCTGGCTCGCCTCGCCAACGCCCATGTTGAGCGTGATCTTCTGCAGTCGCGGCACTTCGAGGGCGTTCGTGTAGCCGAACTTCTCGGTCATCGCCTTGACGATTTCCGCCTCGTAGCGCTGCTTGAGGCGCGGGGTGTACTCAGCCATCGATTGTCTCCCCGGACTTGACCGCGACACGAACCTTCCTGCCGTCACGCTCCTCGAAGCGCACGCGGGTGGGCTTGCCGTCGCGCGGATCGGCCAGTGCGACCTTCGACATGCTCATCGGCGCCTCGAAGCGGTCGATGCCGCCCTGCGGGTTCTGCTGGCTCGGCTTGCGATGCCGTGCGGCGACGTTGATCCCCTGCACGACCACCTTGCCATCCTTGGGCTGCACGCGCAGCACAGTGCCCGTGCGTCCCTTGTCCTTGCCCGACAGCACGACCACGCTGTCGCCCTTCTTGATCTTTGCCGCGGCCATCACAGCACCTCCGGGGCGAGACTGATAATCTTCATGAACCCGCGACCGCGCAGTTCGCGCACGACCGGGCCAAAGATACGGGTGCCGATCGGCTCCTCGTTCTTGTTGACCAGCACCGCAGCGTTGCTGTCGAACCGGATCACCGTGCCGTCCGGACGCCGGACGTCCTTGCGGGTGCGCACGATCACGGCGCGGTGCACGTCGCCCTTCTTGACGCGCGCGCGGGGCTGCGCCTCCTTCACGGAGACGACGATCACGTCGCCGACGCCCGCCGTGCGCCGCTTCGAGCCGCCGAGCACCTTGATGCACTGGACCCGCTTGGCGCCGCTGTTGTCGGCGACGTCGAGATTGGACTGCATCTGAATCACGGATTCAGTTCCTTCTGCCTTGGCTTGCCGGATCCTGTCCGGCAGTTCCGATTTCTTCTAGGTCGGCGCCGCGCCGCCTCGCTTCAGCCCGCCTGGCCCGCAACGCCGATGTCGGCATCGAGTGCCTCGCCTCGGCTCGCACGCACACGGTCGAGCACCGCCCACGTCTTCGTCTTGGAGATCGGGCGGGTTTCCTCGATCCTCACCGTGTCGCCGACGCGGTACTGGTTTTCCGCGTCATGTGCATGGTACTTCTTGGACCGCCGGATGATCTTGCCGTACAGCGGGTGCTTGACCTTGCGCTCGACGAGCACGGTCACCGTCTTGTCCGTCTTGTCCGACGTCACAGTCCCGATGAGAATACGCTTGGGCATGCTTGTGTTCCTTAGACCTTCTGGCTCTGCGCGACGCGTTCCTGCTGCAGCGTCTTGATCCGCGCGATCGTGCGGCGCACCTCGCGCACCCGCGCCGGCGCCTCGAGCTGGTTGGTCGCCGCCTGGAAGCGCAGGTTGAGCTGCTCCCGCTTCAGCTCGAGGAGCTGCTCGGCCAGCTGGTCGTCGGTCCGCACCCGCAGGTCCGCCAGTTTCTCAGCCGCCATCACTCACCTCCCAGATGCGACGTGTCGCCCAGGCGGGCAACCACCTTGGTCTTGATCGGCAGCTTCATGGCCGCACGCTCGAACGCCTCGGCGGCCAGCGGCCCACCAACGCCGTCCAGCTCGAACAGGATCCGGCCGGGCTTCACCCGCGCGGCCCAGTATTCGACCGAGCCCTTGCCCTTGCCCTGACGAACCTCTGCAGGCTTCTTCGACACCGGAACGTCGGGGAACACGCGGATCCACAGCCGGCCCTGACGCTTGATGTGCCGGGTGATCGCGCGACGCGCGGCCTCGATCTGGCGAGCGGTGATCCGCTCAGGCTCAAGCGCCTTCAGCCCGTAGGAGCCGAAGTTGAGATCGGTGCCACCCTTCGCGTCACCCTTGATCCGGCCCTTGAACGCCTTGCGGAATTTCGTTTTCTTTGGTTGCAGCATGGCCCTGCCCTATACCCTGTGCTCAGCGCGCCGGGCGCACGCCGGAGGTCTGCGCCTCCAGCATGAGCCGGTCCTGCGCGGTGGGATCGTGCGCGAGGATCTCGCCCTTGAAGATCCACACCTTGATGCCGATGATCCCATAGGCCGTGAGCGCCTCGGCCTCCGCGTAGTCGACATTGGCACGCAGCGTGTGCAGCGGCACGCGTCCTTCGCGATACCATTCGACGCGCGCAATCTCCGCACCGCCCAGCCGGCCGCCGCAGGTGATGCGGATGCCTTCGGCCCCCAGACGAAGCGCCGACTGCACGGCGCGCTTCATCGCCCGGCGGAACGCCACTCGCCGGATCAGCTGATCGGCGATGCCCTGCGCCACCAGCTTCGCGTCGATCTCGGGCTTGCGGATCTCGACGATGTTCAGCTTGACGTCGCTGTCCGTCATCGTCGCCAGCTTCTGCCGCAGCTTCTCGATGTCGGCGCCCTTCTTGCCGATGATGACGCCCGGACGCGCGGCATAGATCGACACCCGGCACAGCTTGGCCGGACGTTCGATCACGACCTTGGAAATCGCCGCCTGCGGCAGCGATTCCATGATGTATTTGCGGATGGCGATGTCTTCCTTGAGAAGCTGGGCGTAGTTGCGCCCCTCCGCGTACCAGCGGCTGTCCCAAGTGCGGTTGATCTGCAGGCGTAGCCCGACGGGATTGCTCTTCTGACCCATGACTCAGGCCTCCTCCTGCTCGCGCACAACGATCCGAAGCCGGCTGAACGGCTTGAGGATGCGCGTCGACTTGCCGCGACCGCGCGTGTGGAACCGCTTCATCGTCATCGCCTTCCCGACCGACGCCTCGGCCACGACCAGGGAGTCGACATCGAGATTGTGGTTGTTCTCGGCGTTGGCGATTGCCGACGCGAGCACCTTGTGTGCGTCTCGCGCCATTCCGCGCTTCGAGAACGTGAGGATGTTCAGCGCCTCTTCGGCCTTGCGGCCCCGGATCAGCGCGGCCACGAGGTTCAGCTTCTGCGCCGAGCCCCTGATGGTGGTCCCCACCGCCAGCGCCTCCTTCTCACCGACACGGCGCGGTGCTTTCGGCTTGCCCATTATCGCTTGCCCTTCTTGTCAGCCGCGTGGCCGGGGAATGTCCGCGTGGGCGAGAATTCACCCAGCTTGTGCCCGACCATCTCCTCGCTCACCGAAACGGGAATGAACTTGCGGCCGTTGTAGACGTTGAACGTCAGTCCGACGAACTGGGGAAGAATGGTGGAACGACGCGACCAGGTTTTGATCGGCGCGCGGCTGTTCTTGTCCTGAGCCTCTTCCGCCTTCTTCAGAAGGCTGAGATCCACAAACGGACCTTTCCAAACGGAACGAGCCATCTGTCCTTACCCCTTCTTCTTCGCATGGCGCGAGCGGATGATGTACTTGTCCGTCCGCTTGTTGTGCCGGGTGCGCGCGCCCTTGGTCGGCTTGCCCCACGGCGTCACCGGGTGCCGGCCACCCGAGGTCTTGCCCTCGCCGCCGCCATGCGGGTGATCGACCGGGTTCTTCGCGACACCGCGGGTCAGCGGCCTGCGCCCCATCCAGCGACGCCGTCCCGCCTTGCCCAGATTCTGGTTCTGGTTGTCCGGGTTCGACACCGCACCCACCGTGCCCATGCAGGACGCCGGGAGGTAACGCTGCTCGCCCGAGTTGAGCCGCACGATCACCATTCCGCGGTCGCGCCCGACGAGCTGGGCATAGGCTCCTGCGCTGCGCGCGATCTGACCGCCCTTGCCCGGCTTCATCTCGAGGTTGTGGATGATCGTTCCGACCGGCATCTGCCCAAGGAGCATCGCGTTGCCAGGCTTGGTGTCGACCTTCTCGCCGGCGATGACCTGGTCGCCGACAGCCAGCCGCTGCGGCGCCAGGATGTAGGCGAGTTCGCCGTCCTCGTACTTCACCAGCGCAATGAACGCCGTGCGGTTCGGGTCATACTCCAGACGCTCGACCGTCGCCGGCACGTCCCACTTGCGCCGCTTGAAGTCGACGATGCGGTACCGCTGCTTGTGGCCTCCGCCCATGCCGCGCGAGGTCACATGGCCCTTGTTGTTGCGCCCGCCCGTCTTGCGCTTGCCTTCGGTCAGCGCCTTGACGGGACCGCCCTTGTGCAGCGCCGAGCGGTCGACGAGGATCAGGCCACGCCGCGCGGGGCTGGTCGGATTGTAGTTCTTCAGCGCCATCGGATCAGCTCACACCTTCGGTGATGTCGATCGGATCCTGACCGTCAGCGAGGGTCACGATCGCCTTCTTCACATCGCTGCGGCGATAGGGCTTGCCCTTCCACCGCTTGCTCTTGCCCTTGACAACCAGGGTGTTCACCCCGGCGACCTTGCGTCCGAACAGCGTCTCGACCGCGTCCTTGATCTGCGGCTTCGTCGCGTCGCCCGCGACCTTGAACACGACGGCGTTGTGCTCCGACAGCATCGTCGCCTTCTCGGTGATGTGCGGCGCGATGATCACGTCGTAGTGGTGCGCCTTGCCTACGCGTTTTTCAGCCATTGCACCGCGCCTCCAGCTTCGCGACAGCGTCCCGCGTCAGGACCAGCGTGTCGTGCTTCAGAATGTCGTAAACATTGGCCCCGACCGCCGGGAGAACATTGATGCCGGGCAGATTGCGGGCCGCGCGGCGGAAGCCGTCGTTCACCGCGTCACCGTCGATGACCAGCACCTTGCCCTTCAGCCCCGCTGCGCCGAGCTTGTCGGAGAGGGTGCGGGTCCGCGCCTCCGGCAGGTCGAGCGTGTCCAAGACCACCAGCCCGTCCCGCGCCTTGCTCGACAGAGCCATGCGCAAGCCCAGCGCCCGCACCTTCTTGTTCAGGCTGATCTGGAAGTCACGCTTGCGCGCACCATGCGCCTTGCCGCCGCCGATGAAGATCGGCGCCGCGCGATCGCCATGGCGGGCGCCGCCCGATCCCTTCTGCCGGCCGAACTTCTTGCCGGTGCGGGCCACGTCCGAGCGCTCGCGGGTCGGCCGGGCCGTCGCGCGCCGGTTCCACAGCTGCCACGACACCACACGGTGCAGGATGTCCGCCCGCGGCTCGACCCCGAACACGGCGTCGCTCAACTCGAGTTCGCCGGCCGGCTCGCCGTCAAGGTTCTTGACCTCGATCTTCATCGCTCAGGCCTCCTCGCCTGCATCACTTGCGCCGCCGACACTCTCGGGAGCGGCAGCCGCGTCCATAGCCTGCGCCTGCGCGGCACCGCTCCGGCGGTCCACCGCCGCGCCGGGGAATGGCACGCTTTCATGCCGGTCAAGCTTCACCGCGTCACGCACCAGCAGCCAGGCGTTCTTGGCGCCGGGCACGGACCCTTTCACGAACAGGAGACCCCGCTCGGCGTCCGTGCGAACGACCTCGAGGTTCTGCTGCGTCCGCTGCCGGTCACCCATGTGACCCGCCATCTTCTTGCCCTTGAAGACCTTGCCCGGATCCTGGCGCTGCCCCGTCGAACCATGCGAGCGGTGGCTGAGCGACACGCCGTGCGAAGCGCGCAAACCGCCAAAGCCCCAGCGCTTCATGGCGCCAGCAAAGCCCTTGCCCTGCGTGTACCCGGTGATGTCCACCTTCTGACCCGGCATGAAGTGATCCGCGGACAGGGTTGACCCCACCGGCAGAAGGGCATCCTCATCGGCCACGCGGAATTCGGCAACCTTCTGCTTCAGGCCGACTTCGGCCTTGGCGAAATGCTCGCGCTGCGGCTTGGCCACGTTCTTCTGCTTGGCCGCGCCCGCACCGAGCTGCAGCGCGACGTAACCGTCACGCTCCGCCGTGCGATGCGCCACAACCTGGCAGTCCTCGAGCGACAGAACCGTCACCGGCACATGTCGCCCGTCGTCCTGGAACAGGCGGGTCATCCCGATCTTCTTAGCGACAACGCCAGTGCGCATCGTCAACTCCTCAACAGAGGCACGCCGGGACCACCCCGACGTGCGTGATGTCCGGCAGCTGCCCGCCGAACTTCCAGCCCAAAATGTTGCAGTCGCCCCGCCCGGGCCAGCACCCTCCCGAAAGGGAGGATCAAGACGGGGGACTCGTCCCGGCACTGCCGGAGGTATCCCGCAAGGCAGCTATGCTGGAGCACACCGCCCGATGATTGCCGCAGGCGTTGTTGCGCCGCGGCGCCGGCTCTCAGGCCAGCTTGATTTCCACGTTCACACCCGCCGCGAGGTCGAGCTTCATCAGCGCGTCGACCGTCTGTGCGTTGGGCTGCACGATGTCGAGCAGCCGCTTGTATGTGCGGACCTCGAACTGCTCGCGCGACTTCTTGTCGATGTGCGGACCGCGAAGCACGGTGAACTTCTCGATCCGCGTCGGCATCGGAATGGGTCCACGGATCAGCGCACCGGTCCGGCGCGCCGTGTCGGCAATCTCCCCAGTGGCCTGGTCGAGAACGCGATGGTCGAACGCCTTGAGGCGGATGCGGATGTTCTGAGCTTCCATGTCCCACTACCGATAAGAAAGAGCCGCGGGCAGCAACGCCCTGACAAAAAGAAAGAACCGCCCCGCTCTGGTCCGGACGATCCGGCACAGGGGCGGCCCTTCCTGAATTCCGCGCCGGAGGGAACGAATCCCCTCCGGCTGGAGCGCCTATATTACTTGGTGATCGAGCTGACAACCCCCGACCCGACAGTCCGGCCACCTTCGCGGATCGCGAAGCGCAGGCCTTCGTCCATCGCGATCGGCGCGATCAGCTTGACGCCGATGGTCACGTTGTCGCCCGGCATCACCATCTCGGTACCTTCCGGCAGGATAACCTCGCCCGTCACGTCGGTCGTGCGGAAGTAGAACTGCGGACGGTAGTTGGCGAAGAACGGCGTGTGACGACCGCCCTCGTCCTTCGACAGGACGTACACCTCGGCGCTGAACTCCGTGTGCGGGTTCACGCTGCCCGGCTTGGCCAGAACCTGGCCGCGCTCCACATCCTCGCGACCAACGCCGCGGATCAGCGCGCCGATGTTGTCACCCGCCTCGCCGCGGTCGAGCAGCTTGCGGAACATTTCCACGCCGGTCACGGTGGTCTTGCGCGTGTCGCGGATGCCGACGATCTCGACTTCGTCGCCCACATTGACCACGCCGGTTTCCACACGACCAGTCACGACCGTGCCGCGGCCCGAGATCGAGAACACGTCCTCGATCGGCATGAGGAACGACTTGTCGACCGGGCGGTCCGGGGTCGGGATGTGCTCGTCGACGGCGGCCATCAGCTCGAGGATCTTCTTCTCGCCGATTTCCGGATCGCGCCCTTCCAGCGCCGCCAGAGCCGAGCCCTTGACGATCGGAATGTTGTCGCCGTCGAAGTCGTACTTGGACAGCAGCTCGCGCACTTCCAGCTCGACCAGCTCAAGCAGTTCCTCGTCATCGACCTGGTCGACCTTGTTGAGGAACACGACCAGCGCCGGCACGCCGACCTGGCGGGCAAGAAGGATGTGCTCGCGCGTCTGCGGCATCGGACCATCCGCCGCGTTCACCACCAGGATCGCGCCGTCCATCTGCGCGGCGCCGGTGATCATGTTCTTCACGTAGTCGGCGTGGCCCGGGCAGTCGACGTGCGCGTAGTGGCGATTTTCCGTCTCGTACTCGACGTGGGCGGTGGAGATGGTGATCCCACGCTCGCGCTCTTCGGGCGCCTTGTCGATGTTGGCGAAGTCGACGGGCGAGCCCAGAACCTTCGTGATCGCGGCCGTCAGGGTCGTCTTCCCGTGGTCGACGTGCCCGATGGTGCCGACGTTCACGTGCGGCTTGTTCCGCTGAAACTTCTCTTTTGCCATTAACCTAACCTCTGCTGAAAGGATTGTTGATGCGAGAGGGCGGCCCTGCGCAATCAGGCGCCGCCCCTAGCGGGGAAGGCTGCGTTAAGCAAGCTTCTCCTTGACCTCCTGGGCGACGTTCGCCGGCACCTCGTCATAATGCGAGAACTGCATGGTGTACTGCGCCCGCCCCTGCGTGAAGGACCGCAGTTCATTGACGTAGCCGAACATGTTGGCGAGCGGGACCATCGCCTCCACCGCCTGCGCGTTGCCGCGCGTGTCCGTCCCTTGGATCTGCCCGCGCCGGGAATTGAGATCCCCGATCACGTCGCCAAGATAGTCCTCCGGCGTCACCACCTCGACCTTCATGATCGGCTCGAGCAGCTTAATGCCGGCCTTCGCCGCCACTTCGCGCATGGCGCCCCGTCCGGCGATCTCGAACGCGATCGCGCTGGAGTCGACATCGTGGTAGGCGCCGTCGACCAGCCGGACCGTGAAGTCGATGATCGGGAAGCCGACGAGATGGCCGCTGTTGGCCTGCTCGCGGAAGCCCTTTTCGATCGCCGGAATGTACTCGCGCGGAATGTTGCCGCCCTTGATCTCGTCTTCAAAGATCACGCCTTGGCCGCGCTCGCCCGGCGTGACGACAACCTTGACGCGGCCGAACTGGCCGGAGCCGCCCGACTGCTTCTTGTGGGTGTAATCGACTTCCACCTGCTTGGCGAGGGATTCGCGGTAGGCAACCTGAGGCGCGCCGACATTCGCCTCGACCTTGAACTCGCGCTTCATGCGGTCAACCAGGATGTCGAGGTGAAGTTCGCCCATGCCCTTGATGATCGTCTGCCCGGACTCGTGATCGGTGGACACCCGGAACGACGGATCCTCGGCCGCAAGGCGGTTGAGGGCGACGCCCATCTTCTCCTGGTCGGCCTTCGTCTTGGGCTCCACCGACAGCTCGATGACCGGTTCCGGAAACTCCATCCGCTCCAGCACGATCGGCTTCGCCGGATCGCACAGCGTGTCCCCCGTGGTGGTCTCCTTCAGGCCGGCGAGCGCCACGATGTCTCCCGCCGAAGCCTCATCGATGTCCTCCCGGTTGTTGGAGTGCATCAGCAGCATGCGGCCGATCTTCTCCTTCTTGTCCTTGACCGAGTTGAGCACCGACCCCTTGGTCAGCTTGCCCGAATAGATGCGGGTGAAGGTCAAGGTGCCCACGAAGGGGTCGTTCATGATCTTGAACGCGAGCGCAGAGAACGGCGCATCGTCGGAGGAAGGACGGCTGTCCTCCTCGTCACTGTCGGGCTTCACCCCCTTAATGGCCGGCACGTCGACCGGGCTCGGCAGATAATCCACGACCGCGTCGAGCAGCGGCTGCACACCCTTGTTCTTGAACGACGAGCCGCACATCACCGGCACGAACGCGTGGCTGAGCGTTCCCTTGCGGATCAGCTTCTTCAAGGTCGCGGCATCAGGGATGACGCCTTCGAGATACTGCTCCATGACCTCGTCGTCCTGCTCCACGGCAAGCTCGATCAGGCGCTCGCGGTATTCGGCCGCCTTTTCCGTCATGTCTTCGGGAATCGGAACGTAGTCGAACTTCGCGCCGAGGCTTTCGTCCTGCCAGATGATCGCGCGATCGTTGACCAGGTCAACAAGCCCCTTGAAGTCGCCTTCGGAGCCGATCGGAAGGTAAAGGACGGCAGGAACTGCGCCAAGGCGGTCGATGATCGTCTGGACGCAGTAGTAGAAGTCGGCCCCGGTGCGGTCCAGCTTGTTGATGTAGCACATCCTGGGCACGCCGTACTTTTCGGCCTGGCGCCAGACGGTTTCCGACTGCGGCTCGACCCCGGCCACGCCGTCGAACGCGGCCACGGCGCCGTCCAGCACGCGCAGGGAACGCTCCACCTCGATGGTGAAGTCCACGTGCCCCGGCGTGTCGATGATGTTCAGGCGGTGCTCCGGACCCTGCCCGTCGTCGGCCTTCCAGAAGGTCGTGGTCGCCGCGGAGGTGATGGTGATGCCGCGCTCCTGCTCCTGCTCCATCCAGTCCATCGTGGCGGCGCCGTCATGCACCTCGCCGATCTTGTAGGACTTGCCGGTGTAGTACAGGATCCGCTCGGTCGTGGTGGTCTTGCCGGCGTCGATGTGCGCCATGATCCCGAAGTTGCGGTAGCGTTCGATCGGATGGCTGCGTGCCATGATACTTTCCTCAAGCAGGGTTGGAGACCGCCAGCATGCGCGGACGGGCTCCATATAGTCGCGCAGGCGACCGGGTAAAGCCGCCGGCCCGCGCGCGGAGGCACGGGCGGCGGCGGAAGGTCACCAGCGGTAGTGCGAGAACGCCCGGTTGGCGTCCGCCATGCGGTGCGTGTCCTCGCGCTTCTTCACCGCGTTCCCGCGGTTGTTGGCCGCGTCCATCAGCTCGCCCGAGAGGCGCGCCGCCATGGTCGTCTCGGCCCGCCCGCGCGCGGCCGCGATCAGCCAGCGGATCGCCAGCGCCTGCGCGCGTTCGGGACGCACCTCGACCGGCACCTGGTAGGTCGCCCCGCCGACGCGACGGCTGCGCACCTCGACCTGCGGCTTCACATTGTTGAGCGCGTCGTGGAACAGCTGCAGCGGGTCGGCCTTGGCCCGCGTCTCGACCGTGTCGAGCGCGCCGTAGACGATCCGCTCAGCCACCGACTTCTTCCCGTCGAGCATGAGGTTGTTCATGAACTTGGACAGCACCTGATCCTTGAACTTGGGATCGGGCAGAATTTCCCGCTTCTCGGGACGACGACGACGTGACATGGCACGATCTTCCTTTTGCTTCTCCGGCTTCCGTCGCTCCAACCCCGTTCGTCACCCTGAACTCGTTTCAGGGCCCGTCAGGCGGTTGGCGGAGCCTGTGCTGACTGGGACCTTCGCTGGCGGCACGATGGATCCTGAACCACGTTCAGGACGACCATGCCTCCGGCACGGTCACTTCGGCCGCTTGGCCCCGTACTTGGAACGGCTCTGCTTGCGGTCCTTGACCCCCTGCGTGTCGAGCACGCCGCGCAGCACGTGGTAGCGCACGCCGGGCAGGTCGCGCACGCGCCCGCCGCGGATCAGCACGACGGAGTGCTCCTGCAGGTTGTGGCCTTCGCCGGGAATGTAGGAGATGACCTCGCGCTGGTTCGTCAGGCGCACCTTGGCCACCTTGCGCAGCGCCGAGTTCGGCTTCTTGGGCGTGGTGGTGTAGACGCGGGTGCAGACGCCGCGCTTCTGCGGGTTCTGCTCCATGGCGGGAACCTTGGACTTGGCCTTCTGCGGCTCGCGGCCCTTGCGGACCAGCTGGTTGATCGTGGGCATTCGTGTTCCTTCAAGGGCGGTGCGCGGACCCGCGCGGCGGGAGGAGGAACGAAGCCCGGGGACACCCGCCTGCGCGCGGCATCCGGTCCGCCGGGCACCGACCCCGCGGCACGCCCGCCCCGCCCGCGGCGGAGAAGGCGCAAAAGGGCTGAAACACTCCACCCGGGCGCGGCGCGTCACCGGATTACTTTGCCGGCCGTCCCCGCCCCGATGAGGGCGCCGCATGACCGCCAATGTTCAGCTGCATCACACCGGCGCGGACCGTGGCACGCGCCGGCTTGTGCGCGGCCCTTTATGGCGGATCGGGAGCGGGGTCAAGGGGCGTAGCGACGATGCGCGGCGGGGACTCCCACTGTCCCCCGCATGGCGCTCCGCACCCGAAGGTCCGTGCTACGGCAGGGAGGTTCACCGCGTCGCGCGCATCGGCACCGGAAAGATGCCGCATCGCTCCGCGAAGCACAAGCGTTTCAGCGAACCGCCCGCGCGCAGACTTGAAGGTGGACGGGGTGACGATGCGTGGCGGGGCCTGTAACCTCCCGCAAAGCACTCCCGGCTGCAGAGCCGGGGCTACGGCATACAGAAATCACCGTGTCACACGCATCGTCGCCTGCAAGGTGGCCAAGGCCGCAAGAAAACACAATCCCGCTTTCGACATGCGTGCGAGGGAACCGGGATGAAGTACGCCCGCTACAGCAACCGCTCCTGCCTGCCCGTGGCTTCCCGCTTCGCCTTCTTCTGGCCCGAAGTGTCCACCCACGGAATGTCCGGCCGTTTCCCGGCGAACAGTTCGGCCAGCGCTGGCGTGCTCAAACCGCGAATGAATAACAAGCCAAAAAGGCACGTACATCATTCTCCACCGGACAAGCCTCCTACTGCAAACAACGTCTCAGAATTTCGACATCTCATCGCTGAATGCTGAAGCGAGAATACCGGTTGGGATGGCAATCAAGGCAATTCCACTGATTGAAATCAGCCCACCAAACAGCTTTCCAATCGCAGTTAGAGGGACAACATCCCCATAGCCCACGGTGGTCATGGTCACCGCTGCCCACCACATTGCCCTGGGAATGCTGCCGAAAGCTTCAGGCTGACCATCGCCTTCAATCCAAAACATCAGTGTGGCGCTCAAGATAAGGAAGAGGCCGGTGATAAACAGCGTTACCCAAAGGTGACTCGCGCGGCTCAGGATAGCGCGTGTCATCGCTTCTGAACCGCCCCGGGATTGCCGGAGG
>NZ_SDSI01000003.1:0-119319 GCF_004153605.1 Qipengyuania thermophila
TCGCCACGTCCGAGAGCTGGAAGGACAAAAACACCGGCGAGCGCAAGGAACGCACCGAGTGGCACAATGTGGTGCTCCAGTCCGACGGCCTTGTCGGCGTGGCCGAGCGCTACCTGCGCAAGGGTTCGAAGGTCTGCATCGAAGGCTCCCTGCGCACCCGCAAGTGGCAGGACCAGTCCGGCAACGACCGCACCACCACCGAGATCGCCGTCTCCGGCTACGGCGGCCATCTCGTCATGCTCGGCGACAGGGGATCGCCGACCTCGCCGCCCGCGACACCGGTCGCGTCTCACCCCGAGCCGCCATACTCCGCCGCCGAACTCGACGACGACATCCCGTTCTGAGGATCACGCCCATGCGCCGCCGCCCCGAACCGACCCGCGCCGCCCGCCTCGCCGCCGCCGTGCAGATCGCGTGCGCCTCCACCCGGCCGCCCGACGAGATCAGGGCCATGCTCGTGCGCTCCTATGGCCTGAGCGAACCCGAGGCGGCCGAAGTCATGACACGGACGAGGAGGGGAGTGGTGTGACCAAGCGCAAGAAGCACAAGGGCCGCGTGCCCGCCATCGCCCGCAAGAAGCACAAGGGCCGCGTGCCCGCCATCGCCCTCGAAAAGCCCACACCCGAGCAGCTCGCCCGTGGCGGCTACGTCGAGGAGACGATCATCAACGCGGAGACCAACACCCGCGCCATCGTCATGCGCAACCGCGAGAGCACGATCCTCCAGCGCTGGATCAACGCCGGAGAGTTCGACGAACCCTCGCTGCGCGTCATCGCCGACTGCCTGCGGCTGTGGGAAATGATCCCGTCGCCGCAGGTCACGTCGCGCTATGCCGAGCGCCTGTCCGTCTCGCGCTCCCACGACGGACTGCGCGCGCATCAGGCCCGCGCCGACCTCGCCCACATGGCGTCGATGGTCCCGGCGCAGTACTGGCGCGTCTACGAGGACGTGGTGCGTTTCAATGCCCCCGCCGGCCTCGCCGCCGCCGGGATCGACACCAGCCGCAGCGCCAGCAACTCCGCCCGCCTCGTCGTCCGGTTTGTCGCCAGCGTCATCGCCATGCGATTGGGCTATTGACATTTTCGGATTCTGCGTGTTCAAAACGAACAGGTTCAGGAATTGCGCCCGCCCACGACGGCGGGCGTTTTCGTATCGGGCGCACGGAACCCCGGCGTCCGGCCCGCCTCGCAGACGTGACGCTCCCACCACGACAGCTGCAGCGCGGGCAAATTCCAAGAGGTGGGTGCATGCCGCGATTGAAGACGGCGCCACATCGATTGTCCATCGCACGGCCATACCGCTTGCAGCAGCCGCAGACGACGCATGAGCGTGACGCCTACCGCAATGATCAGCCGTGGCGGAAGTGGTACAACACGGCGCGCTGGCGGCGACTGCGCTGGAGTGTCCTGGTGCGAGATCGGTTCACCTGTCAGTTGTGCGGCAGATTGGAAGGCGACACGGCAAGGTTGGTGGCCGATCACACGCGGCCTCATCGTGGCGATGAACGGCTGTTCTGGGATGAGTACAACCTCCAGTGCCTGTGCGCACCTTGCCACAGCGGCGTGAAGCAGAGGCAGGAGCAGGGACACTGGTGAACCAGGCGTTCATGCTCAAGGGGGGGGGTGGATGAATGTCTGTGGCCTAAGGTACTGTAATACCGCCCTCCGTCCCACGCGGAGATAAAATCCCTCCGGTATGAAAATCGGGCTGCGAAGGAGTGCAATCAATGCCCCGAGGTGGAGCGCGCCCTGGCGCTGGTCGCAAGACAAAGGCCGTGCGCGACGCGATTGAGGCCTGTCACGTCGCAGCCAAGCGCAGCAAGGGCAGCATGTCGCCGCTTGACTTCATGCTGGCGGTGATGCGCGACGAGGAACAGGATCTGAAACTGCGTGCCGCGATGGCCCAGGCCGCAGCACCTTACGTTCACGCCAAGCCCGCCGATGTGGCGAAGGGCAAGAAGGAGCAACAGAACGAGGACGCGCAGCAGATCGCGGCATCCGGCAAGTTCGCGCCTCGCCGGTCTCCCAAACTGGTCGTGAGTAACGTGTGACCCGGACCACCGCGCTCCCGGACTGGCGGGAGCGTATCATCAAGGGGCTGAGTCTCATACCTCATCCGCCGCTGTTCGCGGATGAGGCTGCGGCAAGCATGGAGGTGTTCGACAGCCTGGTGCTGGTCGATGCGCTGGGGCAACCGACACTGGGCGAGGCCGCGAGGCCATGGGTTCGCGACTTCGCGGCACAGATATTCGGGGCGCTTAACCCTGAGACCGGTGTAAGGGAAATTCGGGAGTTCTTCCTGCTGATCAGCAAGAAGAACGGCAAGTCCACCGGTGCGGCGGCGATCATGCTTACCGAGCTGATCCGCAACGAGCGTCATTCCGCCGAGTTTCTGATCCTCGCGCCGACCAAGGAGGTTGCCGACAACAGCTACACCCCGGCCCGAGACATGGTGAAGGCCGATCCGGAACTGGACCGGCTGCTGCACTGCAAGGATCACGAGCGCACGATCAGACATCGGGGAACCGGGGCGCACCTCAAGGTGGTGGCGGCGGACAGCGCCACTGTTTCGGGGAAGAAGGCAACCGGCGTTTTGATCGACGAGTTGTGGCTGTTCGGCAAGAACGCGAAGGCCGATGCCATGTTTCGCGAGGCAACCGGCGGGCAGTTGTCCCGCCCGGAAGGGTTCACGATCTATCTGACGACACAGTCCGACGAGCCGCCTTCGGGCGTGTTCAAGACCAAGTTGAACTATTTCCGCAACGTCCGCGATGGATTGATCAGCGACCCCAAGAGCCTTGGCGTTCTCTACGAGTTCCCGGAAGAGATGGTGAAGAACCGGGAATACGAGAACCCGGATCACTTCCACATCACCAACCCGAACCTGGGCTTGTCGGTGTCACGCGAATACCTCGAAGAGGAGTGGATCAAGGTCCGTGGTGCGGATGACGGCTCGAAGCAGGTGTTTCTCGCCAAGCACCTCAACGTCGAGATCGGCCTGGCGCTGCGGAACGACGCCTGGGTCGGCGCACGCTACTGGCTTAACGCAGCGGACAGGTCGCTGACGCTGGAAACCCTCATGGAGCGGAGCGAGGTGGCGGTGGTCGGGGTCGACGGCGGCGGGCTGGACGACCTGATGGGCCTTGCCGTCATCGGTCGCGATAAGGAAACGCGCGACTGGCTCTTGTGGTGTCACGCATGGGCGCACAGCACTGTGCTGCAACGGCGCAAGGACATCGTCTCCCGGCTGCAGGACTTTGCGGCGGAGGGCAGCCTCACGATCTGCGACGAACCGACGCAGGACATAGTCGAGGCGGCAGACATCGTGGAGCGGCTGAATACGGCCGGCCTGCTGCCGGAGAAGGCAGCGGTTGGTTTGGACCCGATCGGCGTCACTGCAATGCTCGACGAGATGGCTGAGCGCGGCATCGCGGACGAGCAGATGCAGGCGGTGCTGCAGGGCTACCGCCTCAACGGTGCGGTTCTGGGGACGGAGCGCAAGCTGAACGACGGAACGCTGCGGCATGACGGGTCGGAACTGATGGCGTGGTGCGTCGGCAACGCGAGGGTCGAGCGAAGGGGGAATGCCGTGCTGATCACGAAGCAGATTTCCGGTGCAGCCAAGATCGACCCGCTCATGGCGGCGTTCAACGCGGTGATGCTGATGAGCCGGAATCCTGAGGGCAATGGGTCAACAGACCAGTGGCTGGAAGCCGTCGCGGCGTGAGCATCTGGACATGGGCCACTTCATGGCTGCGCTCGGGAATGACAGCTCAGGAAGGCGATCTGTATCAGTTTCTTGGCGGAGGATCGACCGACACCGACGAAGTTGTCACCGCGTCTTCGGTGATGGGCCTCTCCACGGCGTGGGCATGCGTCAATCTGCTGGCGGGAACGCAAGCGTCTCTTTCTCTGGATGTGTACAGGAAGGACGAGCGCCGCATAAAGATGCCGGCGCCCGACCATCCGCTGCAGGCGGTGTTGGACGATCCCAACGCCGATCAGACGCCGGTCGATTTCTGGGAGATGATGTGTCTCAGCCTGGAACTGTGGGGCAATGCCTATGCGCGGATCGGCAGGCGGCAAGATGGAAGCATTATCAGCCTAACTCCCATCCGGCCGGAAATCATGCAGGTCAAGCGCGCGCAGTCGGGACATCTCGAATACCGCTGGCATGACGGACAAAGCCAGGTCGCCGACGAGGATAACATTTTCCATATCCGCGGACACGGCGGCGACCCTATGGGCGGCATGTCGACACTCTCGTGGAACCGGAGCACTTTTGGCACAGCCCAGGCTATTGAAAGAGCCGCCAACAGGACCTTCGTAAACGGCATCAGGGCACCCGGAGCACTTGTCGCCGACAAGCAACTCACTCCCGAACAGATGATGACGGCGGAAAAAAGGATTACCGATAAATACGCTGGCGCGATGAACGCTGGTCGGCCGTTGTTGCTCAACAGCGATTTCAAGTGGCAGCAGATAAGCTTTAACCCGGAAGAGGCGCAGATGCTGGAATCGCGCGGTTTCAGTGTTGAACAGATCTGCCGCGTCTTTGGTGTTCCGCCTTTCATGGTTGGGCATACAGAAAAGGTCACCAGCTTCGGATCCGGACTAGAGCAGCAAATACTCGGGTTCCAAAAGTTCACGCTACGCAAGCGGCTCAAGAAGATCGAGCAGTCTATTCGCAAACAGCTCCTGACAGTGGACGACAGGCGCCAGGGATATACGGTCAGCTTCAATTTGGAGGATCTGCTGCGCGGCGACAGCAGGGCTCGTTCAGACTTTTATCGCGCCCTCCTTGATGGAGGGGTGATCACGATCAACGAGGTTCGCGCGCTTGAGGGACTGCCGCCCGTGGAAGGCGGCGACATACCCAGAATGCAGATGCAGAACGTCCCCATAAGCGAAGCGAAGGGCAAAGGCGGCGCATCGCCGGAGGAGCAGCAATGAGTAAACGACAGCTTCCCGAACTGACGCGCCCCGATGCGCCCGATGGGCTTGACTTTTCCGTTCACCCGCAAGCCCGAGCGGCATTCGATCCTTCTGTCACCGCCGCATCAAGGGATGATGCGACAATTTCCATCCTCTCCGAGATTGGTGAGAACTGGGATGGCACCGGCGTCACGCCCAATCGCATCAGGGCGGCCTTGAGAAGCATCGGGGACAGGCCCGTCACAGTTCAAATCAACTCACCGGGCGGCAATTTCTTTGACGGCCTGGCAATCTACAACATGCTGCGTGCCCATCCCGAGACTGTGACAGTCCATGTTATCGGCATTGCAGCTTCGGCCGCATCAATCATCGCCATGTCGGCTGACGACCTGCGCATCGCCAAGGCGGGCCTGATGATGATCCACAATACACAGTGGATTGCCATGGGAGATCGGCACACCATGGCCGAGACATTCGAGACGATGAAGGTTTTTGATGACCTTCTTGCGCAGCTTTACGCTGACAGGACCGGCATTTCCGCCTCCGAGATCGGAGCCATGATGGACGCCGAGACCTTCATGTCGGGCGAAGACTCAGTAAAAAATGGTTTTGCCGACCAACTGTTGCCAGGCGACAACGTCACCGCCGCTCGAAACATGCAGGACAGGCCGGTTGCATATCGGTTGGAGGCAGCTTTGGCGAAGGCCGGAATGCCTCGCGCAGAGCGTCGTTCGCTGCTCAAGGAAATTACGGAAGTCATGCCGAGCGCTGCCTCCGACCCTGCCATGCCGAGCGCTGGCGAATTAGACGAGGGGTTGGCCCGGCTTCGCGCCGCTTCGATGCGCCTGCGCCTCTGCAAGTAATCTCTCAAGCCATTTATCAGGAGGCCAGCATGGCTGATTTCAAGGAATTGAATGAGACGCTCAAGGCGCTGTCCGGTGATCTTGAGCGAGTTAACTCCGATCTCACCAAGAAGGCGGAGGACGCAATGTCCGAAGTCAAAAACTTCGGGGATATGACTCAGGCAACCAAGGGAGAGGTCGACAAGCTTATCACCTCTCAGACTGAGGTCGCGGGCAAGGTCGAGACGCTTATTGCCCGTCTGGAAGACGTCGAGCGGAAGAGCGAGCGACGTGGTGAACGGGCCGACAAGCCCAGGTCGGTTGGCGCGCAACTGATCGATAACGAGACCGTAAAGGGGATGAAGTCCAGCGACCTGCAAGCCGGTCAGACCATCAATATTCCTGTGAAAAACGCCCTGCTCAGTTCTGGCGTGGCAGAAGGCGTGGTCGAGCCGCAGCGCTTGCCGGGTATTGACCAGATGCCGAGGCAGCGCCTGTTCATTCGCGATCTCATCGCCTCGGGCAGGACGACCTCGCCAGCTATCTTCTGGGTGCAGCAGTCTGGTTTTGTGAACAATGCCGCCGTTGTTCCCGAAGGCGTGAGAAAGCCGGAGTCGACCATCACGTTCGACACCAAGATTACGCCGGTTGTGACCATTGCGCACATCTTTAAGGCTTCCAAGCAAATCCTTGATGATTTTGCCCAGCTGCAAAGCACCGTGGATGCCGAAATGCGCTTCGGTCTTGCCTATGCCGAAGAGCAAGAAATCCTGTTCGGGGCGGGTGGCGCAACCAACATCGAAGGCATTGTGCCTCAGGCGTCTGCCTACGTACCTGCCTTTGAGCCTGAGTCCCGCACCCGGATCGACGACATCCGGCTCGCTATCCTGCAGGCTCAGTTGGCCCGCCTGCCTTCAACGGGCATCGTGTTGCATCACATGGACTGGGCCGGGATCGAACTGACGAAGGACTCGACCGGAGGCTACATTCTGGCCAATCCGCTGGCCTTGGCCGGACCCACGTTGTGGGGATTGCCGGTGGTCGCCACCGAGGTTCCGGAGTTTGAAGGCGAGTTCCTGGTCGGCGCTTTTAGCAGCGGCGCGCAGTTCTTCACCCGCGAAGATGCGAACGTCGTCATTGCCACCACCAACGCGGACGATTTCGAGCACAACAAAATCACCATCCGCTGCGAGGAACGTGGCGCGCTGGCGGTGAAGCGTCCCGAGGCGTTCGTGACCGGTCCGTTTGGCGCCGCCGTTGCGCCGTAAGGGATCGTAACGCCACAAGAGAGGGGCCGCCCGCATCTTGGGCGGCCCGTATTCTGGAGAACTGACATGTCACTCAAGCCCAACATGAATATCAAGCCCGGCCGGACCGTTCGCGTCGGCACGAAGATGATGAAGAGCGGGAATGACGGGAATGTAAGCACCCCGAGCATTCCGCAATATGCCGCAGAACTTGAGGAGCTGAGCGAGAACGCCCGCAAGGTTGCCCGAGGCGAGGCAGAGGCATCCCAGGTTGAGCAGTCTGCCCCGGTGCCGTCGCTGGATGGCGAAGATGCGCAATCGAAGACGGCGAACCGCAAGAAGTCCTGACAAGAAAGAGAGGAGCGGCGGTTATGTCATTCACTCTCCGCCGCATCTCTCTGCTCGACGGCGAGGCGGTTCTACCGCTGGCAGATGCAAAAGCGCACATCGTCGTCGAGCATGAGATTGACGACGCATTGATAGCTCAATTGAGGGATGCAGCTATCACCCACATCGAGAAAATGTCCGGCATTGCTCTCGCGCCAAGCCGTTTCCGCTGGACCATCCCCTGCTTCTTTTCGACCATTGAACTGCCGGTTCGTCCGGCTACGAACCTTGAGGAGGTGGCTTTTCTGGATAGTCAAGCCGCCTTCATTTCATATACTGGCGCGCGGCTAGTCGAGAATAAGGTTCTTCCCTCACATGCGTTGGGCTGGCCCTCGTCCAGCGGCCCGATTGTGATGACGTTCATGGCCGGACTTTCTGCGCCAGATGAAGCGCCAGACCTTCTTGCTGCCGTCAAACTACTTTTGGGACATCTCTACAAATATCGCGAAGCCACAGCGGATCGCGCGGTCACTGATATTCCTCTCGGGGTTTCAGCCCTGATACAACCATACCGGAATATTTTATGAACGCGGGAGACTTGCGGTATCGTATCCGCATAGAGCGGCCCGTTGCAGACGATAGTTTTACAGGCGCGGGTTCGGCATCATGGCAACTTGTGGCCAGTGTTCGCGCACAGGTGCAGGACATGCTGCCCAGCCGTGGCGAGAAGCTGGCCGACGGCCTGAGCATCGCCACCCGTCCCGCCCGTGTGCGGATCCGCTACCGGAACGACATTGACGCCTCCATGCGGGTAGTGATGGGCGACAGGGTCATGCAGATCGTCTCCGCGCCGGCTGAAATCGGCAACCGCGACGGACTGGAGTTCATGGCGGAGGACTACAGCACGGCCGGAGGAGGCGGATAATGGCCACTTCTCGCGGCGCGGACGAGGTGAGGGCATACATTGCCAGGACGCAGGTGGCGCTGGCGACCAACATCCTTCGCGGCGCCGCCAGGGCTGCCGCGAAGATCGTGGCGGATGAAGCCAAGGACCGTGTCATCTCCAGCGACGTCCGGGGCGCAATCAAGGTCGCCACCCGAGCCAGCGACGAACAGGGCCGGGTGATCGCCAAGGTCCAGGTGAAGGGGAAGGGGGCATACATCGCGCCGTGGTTGGAATACGGCACGGACCCTCACTTCATCAGCGTCGACGATAGCCAGCGGCAAGGGCTGAGCGTCGGGAGGGTGAACACGAAGGTCAAGGAGGGTTCGCTGGTGATCGGCGGCAATTTCGTCGGCGCAACCGTGCTGCACCCCGGCGCGCGTCCGCATCCGTTCCTGCGGCCCGCGCTCGACGTCAAGCAGGACGAGGCGATCGCGGCGGCACAAGCATACATCAATACCCGCTTGCGACAGAGCACCGGCGGCGCGGCAGAGGTGGACGAATGAGCGGGGTCGACGTGATCGGGGCACTTCTGGCCGACGACCCCGCCGTAACCGCATTGGTCCCGCCGGCGAACATCAGGGCGGGCAGGCTACCCGACAACGCAACCCTGCCTTCTCTGCTGGTTCGTTCGGTCAGCCTTGTGGAGCGGCAGCCTCTCAAGCGCCAAGGCATTGTGCGGATAACAGAGCGCGTAGCGGTTATGGCCCGCGCAAATAACTACCGGCAACAGCGCGAGATCATCGCTGCGGTCCGCGATGCTTGCGCGGGGCAGACGGGGAACATCGGCGGCACAACAAACACCGTCGTGTTGAGCGCCGGAACCGGACCCGATCTGACCGGCATAACCACGTTCGAGCAGACGCAGGATTTCCGGGTCAGCTTCGACCACCACCTCTGACCTACAGATCAGGAGAATACCAATGGCCGACAAGGAGAAGGGTCGCCGCGCGACCTTTGTGCGCGACATTACCGACGCGGGATCCGGCAAGACCTTTACCGCCAACTCGACGGTCACGCTGACCGAAGGCGAATACGCGAACTACGCCGCTGCTGGCCTGCTCGCCAACGCTACCGAAAAAGCGGGCAGCGACAAGCCCGCCTGAACCAGATTGCCGCATCGGCAATACCCCGCCGGCATCGCCGGCTCGCCATAGAAGGATATGAACATGGCACTTTCCACTGCGGCGGGCTCGGCGCTCGCCATTTCCGTTGCTGCCCCCGCCACCCAGGACGCCGCCGGCTATGCGGCGCTCACCTTCACCGAGATCGGCCTGATCGACAAGATCGGAGCGATCGGTGGCACCTTCGCCGAAGTCGAGTTCCAGCCGCTCAAGGGCCCGAAGATCACGCTCAAGGGTTCGCGCGACAACGGCACGCTCAACCCGTCCTACGCTGTGGACAGCAACGACGCCGGACAGGCGCTGATGAGGACGGCGGCGAACGATCCGACGAGCAAGTTCTACTCGTTCATGATCACCCGCCCCGATGGCGAAAAGGTCTACTTCGGCGGGATCGTGTTCGGCGCCCCCGAAACCATCGACACTGCGGACACGGTGACGACGGCCAATCCGACCGTCAAGGTCTGCACCAATTACGTGCGCGTTCCCGCCCCGTAACCACTTTCCCGGCGCGTCCGGTCGATGAGCATCGCCCCGTCTGCGCATCGCAGGTCGCCGGGCGGGGCGGTGCATCCTTCCTGCGAAAGGCAACCCATGTTCGACATCACTTCTCAGGCCGCAAGCGATACTTCCGCCATCCACCTCAAGGGACTGGATGGGGAGCACCTCTACGACGACAAGGGCAATCCTGTCCGCATCGTTGTCTATGGCCCCGGTTCCAGGCAGTTCGCGCAGGTGGAAGCGCGCCAGACGGCCCGCGCCATCAAGCGCATGGAGGCGAATGACGGGAAGCTGTCAGTCGCCTCGCCCGAGCAGCGCGACGCGGAGACGGCGGAAGACCTGGCCGCGATCACCGTGGCGTTCGAGAACTTCGACTATCCGCCTGCCAAGGGCAAGCCCGACGCGGAACGGTTTGCGGCACTCTATCTCGACCGGTCACTCGGCTTCATCACCAAGCAGGTCACGAAGCACCTCAATGACTGGGGAAACTTCAAGAACGCCTCTCCCGCGGACTGAAGTTGTATGTCCGGTACCTGGCGTGGCTCCATGCCACGCCGAAGCCGGACGAAAGGATGCGTGCGGCGAAGGTCAAGGCACCCGAATTGAGCCGCCTGGATCAGTTGAAGAGGGACGGTGTGCCTGTCCGTATGCCGCCCAATCCCGCACCCCACATCATCAACCGCCTTGTCGAGATCGGGCTGACGGAAGCGGGCGCAATGGCTCCGGTTCCGCTTAGCTGGCGGGAAATCCACTACTGGCAGCAGAATACCGGAGTCTGCCTTTCGGCATGGGAGGCCCGGACGATCCGTGACCTGTCAGTCGCCTATGTGGCAGAAGGCAGGCGAGCCGAAGCCATGAACTGCCCGCCACCGTGGAGGGCCGAAGTGACGCAGCGCGAGCGGGAACTGGACGAGGCTCGTCTGGAGGCGATGTTTGGGGAATCAAGCCAACGCTTCAATCGTTAGCCTTTGCCGCGTTTCCTCAATTCTTCGCCGCATGATCGACGGGATCAGAAACAGGTCGATCAAGGCCCAGAACACGGTCACGAAAAGACCGATCAGCGTCACCCCAAGCAGCAACATGATTATGCCGGTGCCCTTCTCGCCCAGATAGAGGCGATGGGCACCGAACATGCCGAGAAAGACGCAGAGCAGATAGGCGACGCCAACGCTCGGCTTCTCGTTTGTCACCCGCTGCTCGATCAGCAGTTTGCGGCTCTCGCTCAACCGTCCCGCTGAATGCTCGTCCACTTCGTGCATCCTTATCTCCCTTAAGTCGCGGGAGACTAGGGCGGCGCACGGCGGTGTCTAGCGAAAATCCAACCCGACACAGAAAGGGAGGCGCGCATGAATGAAGCATCGCCGACCCTTGAAGTCGGGTTCGCCATTGACCCGGAATCCTCCTTCGACACGCTGCGCCAGCTGCAAGCGGCGATGGACACGACTGAAGGGAAGATCGTTGCGGACGCCGCCAAGATCGAGGCCGCCACCCGCAACATGGTCAATCTTGGCAACGGCACGGCGCAAGTCACCGCGTTCGGCAATGCACACAGCCGCGAGATGCAGGGTGTCGTGCGAGACCGGAACGCGGCTGAAAAGGCGGGCGAGGGGCTGGTCCGCCAGATGCAGCGGCAGGCCGAGACGTTCGGCAAGACCGCGTCCGAAATCCGCAACATGCGCGCCGAACAGCGGGCATTGGCAGCGGAAAGCCAGGGACTGACCGAACTGGCTGCGCGGATTCGTTCGGTAAACAGCGAACTCAACCGCATGGAAGCCGCATCAGCGACGGCCGGGCGTGGCGTTGGTTCGGTCGCCACGACCGGCAGGTTCGCAGCCCACCACATGCAGAACCTGGCCTTCCAGTTCCAGGACGTCGGCGTGCAGATGGTGATGGCCGCGCAGTCGTCCGATCCGCTGCGCATGGCTCTGATGGCCCTGATGATGCAGGGAAGCCAGATCCAGGGGATCATGTCGCAGGCAGGCGTCGGAGTCGGCGGCCTTGCCCGGCAGGTGCTGCTCACGGCGCGGATCATCAGCGAAACCGCGCCCGCGAACATTGCATCCGCATTGGCCACGGTGAAGGCACAGGAAGCCGTTGCCGCCGCCGAATACAAGCGCACCCAGGCAGCGCTTGCGGCTGCGCGCGGCGAGGTGCTTCTCGCCAATGCCGCCAGAACCACCGCCACAACGGCGGAGGCGTCCGCTGCCGCCACCGCTGCACTTGCAGCCGCGCGACAGCGCCTTGCAGCCGTGACCGCAGAAGCCGCGCTCGCCGAGCAGGCGCTTGCCGGAGCGACTGCCCGAACGGCAGATGCCAGCGCCACGGCATCCGCTTTGTCAATCGCGCGGATCACGCCGTGGGGTCGCGCCCTGACCATCGCCGCCGCCGCCGCAACTGCGCTCGGCTTCTCGATCAAGTCCATGCAGCAGGCGGCACAAGACGCCTCCGACATGGAAGCCTACGCCCGCTCGCTTGGACTGACGACGAAGGAAATCCGCAACCTCAAGGATGTGACCGTCACCTTCGGAGACACGACCAAGGCCGTATTCCAGGTTGCGGGCAAGGCCATCTGGGACAACATCGGCCCGGCAGTCAAAAGCACGTGGGAACTCATCGAAGGCTGGTTCGCGGCGGTCGGGTCTGGCACCAAGACGCTCGTCAACTACATGATCGGCGGCTTCGTAGGCGCCTACAATGCCATCGTGCAGACGTGGCGCAGCTTCCCGGCGGCGCTGGGTGATCTGTTCTACAGCGCGGTCAATGCCGCGATCGGCGCGATCAACAGCCTGCTGCGCAAGTCCGCCGATGGCGTGAACAGCTTCATCACCAGCGCCAACGCCGTGCTGGGCCAGTTCGGTATCAACTTGCCCACCATCTCCGCCGCTCAAATCGGCGAGGTCGAAAACCAGCATGCCGGAGCCGGACGCCGGATTGGAGAGGCCTTCGCCGGGAACCTCCGTGAGGCGGTCCAGCGCGACTATTTGGGTGCAATAGGCGATGCGGTTACAGCGCAAACGATCCGGAACGCGCAGGACCGCATCCGCGAGCAAGCCTTGGCCAAGGGCTATCTCGACCCGGAGAATGCCAGAACCAGAAAGCCGAAGGTCGACCGCCACGCCGAGCGCCTGGCCCGCGAAAACGAGGCGATAGAGGCGCAGATCCGCAACCTGTATGCGCTCGCCGCTGCCTACAGGATTTCGGGCGCAGAGGCGCTGATCGCCGAGGCGCGTGTCAAGGCGGAAAGCCAGGCCATCAAGCAGCGCGGCGACATCGAAATGTTCGTCAACCGCGAAGTGCGCCTGTCCATTGCGCAGCGCGTGGTGGACGCGGCGAAGGCAAACGCCGCGCTGCGCGAACAGGCCGTTGCACAAGCCGAAGTGAACGCGATGGTGGCGGCCGGCATTGTCCCGGCCGAACGTTCCGGCGAACTCCTGCAACAGCGCCTTGCCATGCTGCCCCTCATTGCGGCTGCAGAGGCCGCGCAGCAGCGCGGACTTGCCGAAGAGGCGGCGCGGGCGAACCAGGCGCTCGACGACCAGATCGACGCGCAACGCCAGCTTGCGGAGGCGAAGCGCGAGGAGGCGTTCAACGCGGCGATGGCGGCAGGCAATGACCGGCTTGCCGAACTGCGCGAAGAGCTGCGGCTTGTCGGCGCCACCAACGAGGAACGGGCCATCGGCCTTGCCGTGCTGCGAGCCACCAGAGAGGCGGAGAAGTTCAATCCGGCGGATCGCGACGCCTATATCGCGCAGCAGCGCGAGATTGCCATCGCCACGGAAGAGGCAGCGGCGGCGCAGCGCAACTTCAACGACGCGCTGAGTTTTACCGCCGATCGGTGGGAACTGATTGCCCGAAACGTGCAGAATGCGGGCGCTGGCATGACGGAGGCCTTTGGCGAGGCTGGCCGCGCCATCAGCGACATGGCTCTCATTTTCGCCGGGTTCCATGCCGAACGTGAGCGGCTGAACCAGCAGCACCTTGAGCAGCTGCGGCAGGCCGGGAAGGACCAGGCCGCCATCGCCCGCGCGAACGCCCGCTTTGCCTTGCAGACCGCAACCCTTGAGATCGGCGCATTCGGAGACATGACTGCGGCTGCGAAGGGGTTCTTCGACGAGAAGAGCAAGGGCTACAAGGCACTTGCGGCGGCGGAGAAAGCGTTCCGTGCGATTGAGTTTGCACTGTCAGTCCGCGCCATGGCGCAGGACGCCATCGAAACCGGCTCCAGCATCGCGAAAAGCGGTCTGCGCGCAGCGGCTAACGGGGTTGAGGCGGTCGCCAAGGCAATCGCCTCCCTGCCGTTCCCGGCCAACCTTGCCGCAGGCGCTGCAACCGCAGCGGCTCTGGCGGCAATTGGCATTTCTGTCGCTGGCGCGTTTGGTGGCGGAGGCAGGAACAGTCTGCAGAAGCCTAACACCGGCACCGGCACCGTGCTGGGCGATCCGGACACACAATCCGCCAGCATCAAGAACGCCATCGATGCGCTGCGCGAGGTCGATACGGTCACGTCGGTCTATGCCCGCGAAATGGCCGGGTCGCTCCGGTCGATCAACAGCCAGATCGGCAACGTGGCCGCCGTGCTGGTGCGAGGCGGCGACATCAACGCCTCACAGGGCATCGCAGAAGGGTTTGCACCCAACCTCATCGGCAAGGTGCTTGGCTCCATTCCGATCGTCGGCGGCCTGCTGAAAGGCCTGTTCGGCAGCAAGACCAGCGTCATCGCCAGCGGCATTTCGGGCAGGGCGCAGACGCTGGAAAGCATCCTTGGCGGCGGATTCGACGCATCCACCTTCTCCGACATCGAGCGCAAGAAGAAGTTCCTCGGCATCACGACCGGCACCAAGTACTCGACGCAATACGGCAGCGCCGATCCGGCGCTGGAGAACCAGTTCACCCTTATTCTCAGGTCGTTCAACGACGCGATCCTCGCGGCGGCAGGCCCGCTTGGCAGTTCGACCGACGCAATCACGTCGCGTCTCAAGGGGTTCGTGGTCGATATCGGCAAGATTGACCTCAAGGGGCTTACTGGCCAGCAGATCGAAGAGAAGCTGCAAGCCGTGTTCGGCGCTGCAGCCGACCGCATGGCCATGACGGCGTTCCCCGGCGTGGAGAGGTTCCAGAAGGTCGGGGAAGGCGCGTTCGAGACGCTGGTGCGGGTCGCCTCCACCGTGGAAGCCGTCACGAACGCGCTGGACATGCTGGGCAGCGCGGCAAGCGGGTTCGGCCTTGACGCCAAGATGGCGCTGGCGGAGCGGTTTGACAGCATCGGAGACCTTACCGGTGCCGTTGATGCCTATTTTGAGGCGTTTTACACCAAGGAAGAGCAGAACGCAGCGCGGGCCACGCAACTGCGCCGTGCCTTTGACAGCCTGGGCCTTGCCATGCCCGGCACGCTCGCGGCCTTCCGGGCGCTGGTTGAAGCGCAAGACCTCACCACGACGGCGGGCATGGAGACCTATGCCACGCTGCTGCAACTCGCCCCGGCCTTCGCCGATCTGAACAAGGCCATGGACGGCACAAGAAGCGCGGCTGACATCGCCGCCGAGCGGGAAAGTCTCCAACGACAGATACTGCAGCTGCAAGGCGATACGGCAGCGATCAGGGCGCTGGACCTTGCCAAGGTCGATGTCAGCAACCGTGCCCTGCAAGAGCAGATTTACGCCATTCAGGACGCGCAGGAGGCAGCGAAGGCCGCGGAGGAACTGCGCAAGGCGTGGAGTTCGGTCGGCGACAGCATTGCTGATGAAATCAAGCGCATTCGCGGGCTGTCTGGCGCGCAGACCGGCGGCAACTTCGCTGAACTCATGGGCCGGTTCAATGCCGCCACGGCGGCGGCGCGCGGTGGCGACATGGATGCGGCGAAGGAACTGCCGGGATTGTCGCAGGCGTTGCTGGCAGCGGCCAATCTTGCGGCGCGCAGCCGGCAGGAACTTGACCGGGTGCAGCAGCAGACCGCTGCGAGCCTTGAGATCACCAACGAAGCGATTGCGCGTATCTCCGCCGCCGCCAGCGCGGAGAAGGCGGTCCTTGACGCGGCTGCCACGACGCAGGCTGCTGCGGCGAGCGGCAACGAGAGTGCCGCCGCGCAGATGCGCTCGTCAATTGACGATCTGAGAGCCGAGATCGTGCAGCTGCGGCATGACAACAACGCCGGTCACGCCGCCACGGCAAGCAATACCGGCAGCATCAAGCGCAAGCTGGAGGATGTGACCAACGCCAGCGGCGGGGACGCGGTATCCGTGGCGTACGCGGCATGAGGGTCGTTGGCCCGAACGGTCTCATCACGCTGGGCGTGACCGAAGCAACACCGACCATCAGCATCCGTGATTACAGCCGTCGCGAACCCGACGAGTTCGGCGATACGGTGGTTGTGGAACGCGGGTTCTCACGCCGCCTGTCTGTGCGGATGATGGTTCCCTCCGATAACGTGGACGCGCTCCAGCAGCAGTTCGCCGAATTGCGCGCTATGCAAGCCACATGGATCGCCGACGAGGAGAGCGAATGGCTTAGCCCGGTCGGTTTCTACCGCGACTTCGAGGTGGACATCTCCACCCCGGAGCATAGCTATTGCACCCTTTCGGTAGAGGGATTGGCCGAAACAGAGGTTGCCACAGATCCCGGCGGCGATCCCGCTCCGGCTGGCAAGGTTTCCACGCTCCGCATTGTCGACGGTGAAACCGAACTCGCGCTTGGCCTTACCGAAGCGTCTGCAAAGGTCGGGATAACCGACTTCAGCCGCAAGGGGTTCGACGAGTTCGGTGACCCGGACGTGGTCGAGCGCGCGTGGGCGAAGCGCATGACCGTCCGAGCGCTGATCCGCACGGACATGATTGATGTCGTGGCGAACAGGATAGCCGCGGTTCGTGCTCGCCCGGTGACCTGGGTGGCCGACGAGGAATACGACAGCCTCAGCATCGAGGGCTTTTTCAAGGAGTTCTCGATAGAGCGTGGGGAGCAGGTCAGCACGCTGTCGCTGGAAATCGAGGGCCTCAGCACGGCTTCGCCGGCTCCGGCGCCTTTTCCCATCGGCGCTACGCCCGAGCAGGTCGAGGCGATCCGCAAGAACACGGAATACGCGCTCGACATCATCGTACGGCGTGAAATCACCGACGAGGATGTGGCGGCTCTGGACCTGCAGGCGCGCGGCACCGCCCGCCAGGCCGACCTGGACGCCCTCGTTGCGCAGACGTTGCCGCTGGACAGCCGGATCACGGACGCGCGCAACAGGGCGGACGCGGCAGCAGAGCAGGTGGCAGCAGCCCAGGAGAGCGCCAACCAGGCGTTGAGCGAGATCGCGTCGCAGGTCGTTCGGCTTGATGAGCGGATCGACAACGTGTCGGCCGCAGAAGAATACGACGACACGGCGATCTTCGCGGAAGTGCAGCGCGTCGACAGCGCTGCGCTCGGACGCGACGCCGCACTGGCGGAGTCGATCAGCACCGTCAGCGCGGGACTGACGGACACGGACAGCGCATGGCGGGCGGAGGTCAGCCGCGTGGAGCAGGCCGCTGTCGCCGCCGACACGGCAATCAGTCAGCGGATCGACATGATCGTGGCGGATGGCAACGGGGGGGATACAGACCTCTTCGCCCGCTCCGAAATAGCGCGCGTCGAGCAGGCGTACGTCAATGCCGATAATGCTCTGGCAAGTCAGATCAACAATGTGTCGGCAAGCATCGGCCCGGCAGTGAACGCCAAGGCGCAGGAACTCACCACGGCGTACAGCAACGCCGACACGGCCATCGTCCAGCAGATCACTACCCTGAAAGGCGGGTACAACGGCACGCTGGGTCAATTCGACAGTCGCATCACCACGTTGGCCGACGCGCAGGGCGCGCTGGCCGACAGCCTTGTCCAGCTTCGCGCCGGGTACACCGGCAATCTTGCCCAGTTCGATAACCGCATCACGGCTGCGCAGAACGCCGCCGGCAATGCGGTGGCGCAGACCACCTTGCTGCAAAGCCAGTTCAACCTTACGGAGGACAGCGCCCTCTACGCGCGACTGCGCACCGAGGAGCAGGCCCGCGCCGACGCGGTGGGACAGATCGCCAGCCGCACAAGCGTGCTGGAAGTGAGTGCCGAACGCTCGGCGCTGAACCGAAACCCGGCCTTCGCCCAAATCCCGCCGGGCGACCCGGCGGTGCCGCCGCACTGGACGCTGGGCGGCGCGCCGCCGCTCATCGCCACAGCGCTGGCGACCGGCAACGCGCAGCAGACCGGCTGGCTGATCCGCCCAAACGGCGCGAGCACCACCAGCATCTACGGCGACCTGTTCGCGGCCGGTCCCGGCGACTACGTGCTGGAGGCCGACTGGGCGCTCATGGACGGTCCTGACGTGAGCCGGGCGACGATCACTGTGGCCATGTACAATGCGTCCGGCGCGCTGCTCGACGACAGCCGGGCCATTCCGCTCGCCACGCTGCGCGAGGCGGACGGGCACACCCACGGCTCTGGCGAAGCGGTGAAGGGGCGCTTCCGCACCATGCGCACGCGGCACCGGGTGACGGTGACCAACCCCGCGCACACGCACATCCGCCTGTTCGTCTTTTTCTGGGGCGGCTCGGCGCCGCGCGACTGGGCCTATCGCTGGGACCGGCTGGCGCTGCGCCCGATGACGCCGCAGGAGGTCGAGGCCGGGCGGATCATCCCGCTCGAAGCGACGGTGGAGCAGCAGGCCGGCGCCATCGCCGACATCCGCGGCAGCGCGGCGTTCTTCGAGACGCTGGTCCAGGCGGGCGGCGGCAACCCGGCGGTCGTGCGACTGCAGGCGGGGTGGAACGGCTCGACGATCGTGCAAGCCGCCGACCGGCTGCTCATCCTCAACCCGGCCAATGGCCAGTTTGTCGAGGTGGCGCGGTTCGAGGGCGGGCAGGCGCGGCTCAACGACGCGCTCATCCGCCGGCTGCGCGTCGCGCCCAACGTCCACAGCGCGATCTATCTGCCCGTGCAGCTCGAACCGCTGCGCCTCACCGGGCCGCTCGGCCAGCCGCTGCAATACGACAACGGCCGCACCTTCGGGCTGCGCCCGGCGCGGATCACCGCCGACCTGTCGCAGCTTCCCGCCCCGGCGGCGGGAGAGCGCTACGAGTTCCGCCCGGTCGCCGTGACGGAGACGGGGTTCACCCCGACCGTGGTGCGGATCGGGGCGGGGGCGGCGACGGTGCAGCAGCAGTCCCCGGCGGGGGTCGACATGGGCAGCGGTGTCGCGCCGCGCTGGCAGGCGGGCAAGCCGACCGAGGCGGACGCGGGCGACGGCTATTACACCTACACGCTCGATCTCGTCCTCAACAAGGTCGACGAGCAGTATTACGGCCCCGGCACCGGACAGCCCGGCTATCCCGAGGGGCAGATGGCGTCCTACCTCGCGCGGGCCGAGTTCTCCGGGCGCACCGGCGCCGGGGTGTGGGTGTATCTCGGGGCGGAGACGTGGACCGAGCAGCGGTTCGCCCCGCTCGGCCAGACCAATCCGGCGACGGTTCCCCTGTCGGTGCAGCACACGGTGCAGTCGACCGCCGACCTCACCAGCGGGGCGGGGGTGTTCGGGGTGCAGCCGACGGCGGGGGCGGTAACGGCGCTCCACCACGTCCGCTACCTCACCAGCAGCGGGGCGACCGAGACGCCGGTGAGCGGGACCATGACCTACACCATCCACCCGGCGCGCGACTGAGGAGGCGCCCATGCTCGACCTTGTCATGCACCTGCTGGAGACGGGACAGCCGACACTCCGGCTGATCTGCTTCGCCCTCATCTGCGCCAACCTGTTGTGGGTGACGCCGCTCGCCATGGCGGCGCTGAGACGCGACGGCTCGTCGCGGGCAACGGCGATCCTCGGCGTGTTCATGGTCCTCGTCGCGCTCGCCGGCAACCAGTCCGCCTACCTGTTCGAGGCGGTTCCGGACCCGCTCCATTGGCGAAAAGGCGCCAACCTCGCGATCATGTGTCTGGGCTGCGCGGTGTTGCTGGCCTCGCGGCTGGTGGCGCGGTGGGAGGTCAAGGCGGCTGAGCGGGAGGGCCGCGATGCCGATCCACGCTGACCAGTTCTTCGCCGGATTCACCCTCCTCACCCTTCTCGGCGTTCTTGGCGGCATCGTCCGTTGGGTGTGGACGCAGTGGCAGCAGACGAGCGAGCAGCGCGCCGCCGTCCTCACCCGCCGCGAGCGCGAGTTCGAAGCGAAACAGGACGCCCGTGTCGACAAGCTGGAGGCGACGATCCGCGCGCTCGAAGGGCGGATCGACGATCTTGCCGAGACCATCGCCCGTCAGCGCACCGCCATCGAGCTGCTGATGTGGGAGGTGGCGAGGCTCGATCCCAACAGCCCGGTGCTCGGCCGCGTCGAACGCATCCTCAAGGCCGATCGCCTCGTCTCCGGCGCCGTGCCTCCCGAACTCGAAGCCCTCGCGAGGAAGCTCGATGAGCCGAAAACCGATCTTTGACGCCGTGCGCCGCCTGTTGGGGCGCGGGTTCACGCCCGCCGAGGTGCGCGCGCTCGACGCGCTGCTCGACGACGCCGGCGTGCGTCCCGATCCACCGTCCGAACCGGAGAAACCCTTCGTGCCGACGAACACCAGCGCCGAGGGCCTCGCGCTCATTCACCGGTTCGAGGGGTTCCACAAGGTCCGTCCCGACGGGCGGGTGGAGGCGTATCGCTGCCCCGCTGGGGTGTGGACCATCGGTCACGGGCTGACGAGGGGACCGGACGGCCAGCCGATCAGGCCGGGCACGGTGTGGACGCGGGCGGAGGCCGAGCGCGAGTTCGCGCGCCAGCTCGTCCGCTACGAGCAGGACGTGATCCGCGCGCTCGGTGACGCGATCCACCGCACGAGTCAGGAGCAGTTCGACGCGCTGGTGGCGTTCCACTTCAACACCGGCGCCATCGCCCGCGCGACGCTCACCGCGAAGCACAGGGCCGGCGACACCGCCGGGGCGGCCGCCGAGTTCGGGCGCTGGACCCGCGCCGGGGGCAAGGTGCTGCCCGGCCTTGTCCGCCGCCGGAACGCCGAAGCCGATCTCTACCGAAAGGGAAGCCGATGACCGATCCGATCACCCCGCCGATCCATGTGCCAGCCTCGTCTCTGGGCGAGCAGATCACGACCCTGCTGCGCTACGTCGTCACCGCCGTCGGCGGCTATGCGCTCGGCCGCGGCTGGATCGACGACGACCTGCTGCAGATGCTGATCGCGCTGGTCACGATCGCCGTGCCGTCCGCGCTCGGGATCTACCGGACATGGCGCAACCAGCGCAAGCTGCGCACGGTGGCTGAAATGGTCCCGAACAGCATCGCCGTGGTGGACCGGCGGTGATCATCACCCGCTACGCCATGGTCGAGCCGGCTGACTGGGGGTGCGTCAGCACCTTCTTCAGCGGCGGCACGGCAAAGCAAGGAATCTCTAGAGCATGATCGAGCAGGAACTCCTGACGGCTATTCAGGCACTTGTCGGTCGGCGGGACTCCTCCTACCGCGAACTTGCGAACCTCATTGCAGGGTCGGCGACGGGCGGGCCGAACGGCGACGGTTACTATCCCGCCACAACGGCGGACGGTGCCGTCCGAATGCTGCCGTGCTGGGAGAAGGTCATCGCTCTTGGCGGGGTCAGCCCGCCACAACCCGTCAATCTCAAGCCAGCGCTCAGTGCCAGCACCATCCTTGAAACCGCTGCGGTGGGGTCCGTGGTTGGCACGTTTGCACTTGCAGCCGGCCAGTCCGCCACGCTGGTCGGCAATGCCACAGGTCGATTTGCCCTGAACGGCTCCAATCTCGTTGTCGCCTCATCGATCAATGCGGACGGCGGCTCCATTCAGACCGTTCGGCTGCGCACCAGCGTTGCGGGAACGCCCAACGCCGAGTGGGACTACCCGATCACCATCACGGATGTTGCCTCCAGCGACACGACCCCCGATCCATTCAGCTTCGCCAACGTGAACGGGGCCGCTCTCTCCACGATGGTCGAGAGCAACGTCATCACACCCACCGGCTTTGATGCGCCGTCTCCGATCAGCGTGACGACCGGAGAATATCGCCTCAACGGCGGGCCATGGACCAACGCGAATGGCACCATCAATCCTGGTCAGACCGTGCAGCTGCGGCGACAATCTTCAAGTGTGAACAGCACATCCCTTTCGACTAGCCTTAGCATCGGCGGAGTGAGCACCACGTGGCAGGTTACGACCGCAGCCGCCACAGCGCCCGCTCTGCAAGAGCTCACCTTGTCGCAGTCCCAGATCACGGTCGGGCAGGCAACCACGATCAACATTCTGGGCGCGACAAGTGGCTCGGCCCTGTCCGGCACCGTCCCTGACGGCCTCACGATCAACAGCAGCGCCCGCACCATCACCGGCACCGCCACGGCAGCAGGAACAGGCGGTGTCTCCATCGTCGAGACGCTCGCAGGGGCGACAGGTAGCCCACGCACTTCGACGCCAGCGCTTGAGCGGGTCGCGCCGCCACCACCGCCTTCGCCGCCACCCGCCTTCTGGTTCCAGGCGCCGACGATCGCGCAGGTCAATGCGGCCGGCAACGCTCTCGACGTGTCGATTTCCTGGCCGTCTGGAACCCGCGACAGCGACGGGCTGTGGCTGGAGACGCAGGCCGCCTCCGACGCGGCCTTCACCCAGCCGCTCACAGGAGAGACGCAGGTCCGCCACCACCTGCGCATGATTTCGGCGCTCGACCTCGCTGACAACGACGCGGTCGCGGGGCCGGACCACGAACCGCTGCCTGTGCTCGAAAGCCAGCCCAACGGCCCGATCTTCTTTCGTCTCAGGCTCGCACGCGAAAACCTCGATGGCGACGGCTTCTCGCCCGTGTCGGACTGGTCGAACGTGGTCAGCGAGACAGTCAGCGTCCTCGTCGCCGCCTTCCTCAACCCGCAGGACAAATCTCCGAACGAGATCACGACCTTGCGCAACAACAATCTCACCATCCGCTCGGCGCAGCTGGGTTTCGGCACGATCTTCGGAGCACGGGCCACTCAGGGGCGCATGGGGCTGTACGGCTTCGAGGCGGTGGCGCGGCGGATCACTGGCACGGGCAATCCCGGGCACTGTCGTGTGGGCATCCTGGACACGTCCACCCCGATCAACGCCGAGAACACGTACCCTCGTCCGGGGCAGGACGCCAACGGCACCTCGATCGTGTTCGAGCGCGGCGAACTGTTCTACCGCGACAGCGGCGGCTTCAAAGCATTCAACTCGTCCTACACCTCGGGCGAAGGCGCGCGGGTCACGGTCATCGTCAGCACCGACAGCAGCCACGATGGACACTACCGCGTCTGGTACCGGCACAACGGCGCTTATGTGGGAACCGGAGTGCAGAACCCGCTGACCCGCGAGGGAGGTTACCCCTTCCTCATTTCCGGGCCGCCGATGCCCTGGTGCGCGCCGATGGTGACGGGTTCGAGCACGTTCGAAGTCGATTTCATCCCCGACGGAGCGAACATGCTCCATCTTCCCGCCGGCGTCACCCCCTGGAATGGCTGATCATAAGGACATTCATAATGCGCATTTTTTCTCACCTCGTCGCGTTGCTTGCGCTCTTCTGCGTCAACCTTGGCGCCACTACTGCGCTCGCCCAGCCCATGGGGCCGGTCAGCCAGGCGCAGCTCGACACGGCGACGCCGCTGTTTGCCGGTCAGGTCCGTCCGCAGCACCTGCCGCCCTATGTGCCGCAGCCGCTGAACTGGGCAACCGGCACCAACGAGCCGGTCGTCGGCGACGGCTCCGCGACCGGGGGCTTCGCTCCCTCCTACACCCTGCTGCCCGACTACCTGACCCCCAATCCGGAGACGATGTGGGCGACCCGGAACGTGGCGACACAGGGCGGAGGCTGCGGTGGACCGGACAGCATCGCGCCCTGCGGCCGTCCGCACGAGATCAAGGCGCGCTTCACGGTCGGCACGATCCCCTATCCCTTCTACAATGACCCGCTGCGCAACTGGGGTAAGCCCGGCACGAGCCATCTGCACACCTTCTACGGCAACTGCCAGCCGCACGCCTTCGCCACCGCGGCCACGCTCAGGCGAGACAATGGCCGGGGCGACTGCACCAACGCCGAAGGTCAGTTTCTGAACGCGGTGTCCTACTGGCAGCCGGCGCTCATCACCCGCGTGCGCGGTACCCCGCCAGCGCTCATCACCGTGGGCGGTCAGCAGGCCGTGGCCCTCGCTGACAAAGGGGCCGGGACGCAGAAGGCAGCCATCAAGTTCAAGCAGGCGACGATCTACTACATCGGCACGCAGAAGGATCGGAAGACCCACCCATACCCGGTGGGCCTCGGCTACATCGGCGGCTTCAACATGGACAATCCGAACAAGATGATTGCCATCAAGAACGCCGCCAACGCGCAGGCGGGGTGGAACCGCTATTCGCTCAATCTTCGCGGCGAGGCTGGGACGGATGTCGAGTTCGCGACGCGCCATCAGTGGACCTGTGACGGCGTGTCCGGATCAACACCTTCGTTGCGGCGCGCCGACGGCACGGACCCGTTCAACGGGCAGTGCGGCCCGGGGCAGACGCTTCGCCTATTCGCCATGGGACCGACCTGCTGGGACGGCGTAAATCTTTGGTCGCCCACCGGCTACGATCATCTTATCTACCCGCTGCGAGATGCGGTCACCAATTCCGTCACCTGTCCGCAGGGATGGTACCATGTGCCGCGGTTCGAGCTGAACATCGGCTTCGACCACCAGGGCTTCGCCCCGCGCACCGACGGCTTGGGCTACGGCGCCTGGACCCTCGACAGCGACTGGCACGCCCAGCGCCACGAGGGAGGCATGGGCACGCTGCCGGGCGCAAGCTTCCACTTTGATTACCTGGCCGCCTGGGACCGCCGGGTGCAGGAGCACTGGGTGCGCTTCTGCATGGGTTCGGTGCTGCTCGGCGGCACGCAGACCATGGAGTGCAACGACGGGCAGATCAGCGAGACCCTGTTCCTGCCCGACTGGCCGGGCATGGGTTCGAACACCGCGCAGGAGGTCGTCATCGTGCCGGAGGTCAACACAGGCATGATCATGACCCACACCCGGCGGGGGAGCTGACCCGGCGCATCGTCTACCGCGACGCAATCACCGGCCGGTTCGTCACGCGCGTCTACGCGGAGGCGCATCCCGACACCACCATCCGGCAGGAGATCAGGACATGCTCACCGCGTGGCTGACAGCCAAGGGTCTGTTGGGCATCCGCAACGGCTGGTGGACGCTGGCGGCGCTCGTCATCGCCACAGCGGCCGCCACCCTTGTCACCATCACCGACAACCGTGACCGGCGCCTTGCCGACACCGCCCGTGACGCGGGCGCGGCGGCGACGACGGTCGAACAGCAACGCTCCGTGCTGGAGCAGATCGAAAGGGCACACCATGCCGAGATGGAGATTGACCGGGGCGGCGATGCTGGCCGCTACGAGCGCTGCCTGCGCGACGCCACCCACGACACACGCGCCCATTGCGACCGCTTCAAGCCTGTGCCTGGTGGATCGTGAAATCCCCTACCGCCTCGCCCCCGCCGCGAACGCCGACGACCGGGGCAACCGCTACGACACCGACGAGACGGTTGCCCATATCGACCGTCACAACGCAAGGCTACGCGCTGCCTGCCCGGAGACCCGCCCATGACCGACCCGCTTGCGACTCGCGCGGCCAAGGCCCGCACCGAGGTGACGACCGCGCTCAATGCCAGCCGCCGCGCGGAGACGGCGCTCAAGGCGGGGCGGACGGACAAGGCGCTGGCCGAGACGGCCGACACCCGCCGCGCGCTGGCCCGCGCACAGACGGCGGTTGACTATCTCGTGCGCAGCGGCGATGGTGGCGATCCCTCGCCTTCGCCATCGCCCACGCCTGCGCCATCGCCCACGCCGCCGCCATCGCCGTCGCCCGCTCCGATCCAGCCGCCGGCGACGCCGCTTCCGGTCGACCCGCCCACGGTCCCGTCGGGGTGGGTCAAGACGACCGACATTGCCCCGGTCGAGCGCGACTTCGACTTCCGCGACTGGCTGGACAGGCGCCCGCCGAACGCCGTCACCGAGCGGGGCGCCATGCGCATCTCGCAGCCGCATGTCGCCCTCACCACCCGCGACCCCGTGTTCCGCATGGAGCACAGCGGCCATGTCCACAACGCCTTCAACCGGTCGAACATCCCCTTCGACGGCTCCTACGAGAGCCTGATCCGCTCGAACAACGCGGTCGGCGAGGGCGGGCCGATCAACGCCAGCATCTACATGTCGAGCGGCCTCATCGTCCAGGACATGGACGGCCGCTGGCACTGCCTCATCTCCCGCTACTCCATCTTCTACTACAAGGACGACCCGCGCCGGGTGGAGCGGCGCGAGATGCACCGCGACTTTCCGCGCGGCCTCGTGAGCCTCGGCGGCATCCGGCACTACCGCGAGCCGGAGCAGTGGAGCGGCATCAGCAGCTCGCCGATCCACAACAGCCCGGCGCGCTACATGATCCTCCAAGGCAGCGAGGGCAGTCCGCAGGACGTGCCCGGCTCTCCCGGCACGGGCGGCAACCCGCCGACATGGCGGCTTGACGACCTGCTGCCCTTCGCCCGCCCCGGCCGGCACATCCAGCTCAACATCGACTACCCGCAGTGGTGGGACGGGGAGCATGTGGACAGCCCCGATCACGTGAGCCACCTGTCCTACCGCCGGACGGAGCGGCACCGCTACTTCCTGCCGGAGCGCTCGCACCACGAGCTTGCCACGCTGCCCGACTTCCCGATCAAGCGTATTGCCTGCCACGCCGATCTGGCGGCGGACGGCACGCTGCGCGGCGAGCCGGGACGGGAGACGCACGGCTACTGGCGGGAGGGGTTCGTCGATGCGGTGCGCGAGACGATCCACCGCGCGGTGTTCGATACGGGGCGCGATGGTTCGAACGGCAACCTCCAGGATGGCACCGCGCTGCGCTGGATCGACGGCAGGCTCAATGAGCGGCTCAGGGCGCGGCCGGTGAGCGTGCCGCTCGACGAGGTGCTGGCGGGCGGAAGCGAGTTCGATCTGCTCAGCCTGGCCTGATCAGCACCAAGGCCGCCGCCGTCCCTCCCATGGCCGGGCATGGCCCTCGCGCACCAGCACCGTGCCCACGTCGCGCCCGTTGACGCTCACCCGCGCCAGCGTGCGCCCGTGCCGGTCGGTGCCGGTGCGGCGGATCACGGGCCGCCCGCTCCGCAGCAGCTCCACCAGACGGTCGCGCGCGGCCACCGCACGGCGGCGCTCGGCGGCGCAGCGCCCGTCCAGCTCCGGCGTGTCGATGTTTTCCAGCCGGATGCGCTCGCGCTGCCAGACGATGCTGTCCCCGTCATGGACGCACGTGACACGCACCCCGCTCGCCGGGCACACGGCGATGGCCAGGGCGACCAGCAGGCTCATGTCGCGTCCCTCCTGCACCGCTCCACCGTCAGCAGCTCGGCCGGCGGCAGCAGCCCCTCGCTGATGAGGCCCGCCCACTCGCAGGCGATCTCCCGCCGCGCCGCCATGCGCTGCGCCCGGTTGTAGGCCGCCTCCACCTTGTCCGCCGCCGTGTGCGCCAGCATGGCGTCGATCACCGCGCGGTCGCCAGGACGCCGCTCGTTCATGACGGTGCTGAAAGCCGCGCGCCATCCGTGGGGCACGTGCCGGCCGTGCGCGCCGGTGCGGTTGTAGAGGTAGCCGATCGCGTTCTCGCTGAGCGGCCGGTGCGCATGGCGCTGGCCGGCGAACACCCACGGCAGCCTGCCCGTGAGCGCCCGCACCGCGCGCAGCACCTCCACCGCCTGCGGGGCGAGCGGCACGAGGTGGTCATTCGCGGCGTCGCCCTTGCGCTCCAGCTTGAGCTTGAGCAGCTCGGCCGGGATGTGCCACAGCGCGTCGGGCGAGGGCGCGTCGCTCTCCCAGTCGATGTGCAGCATGTCCTCCCACCGCGCCTGCCGCACCGTGCCGGGCCGCTGGACCGTCAGCGCGAGGAAGCGGCTGGCGAGCAGCGTCACCGGGTAGGCCTCGGTCGCCTCCGCCGCGCGCAGCAGATCGCGCAGCCGGTCGATGTCGGTCACCGCTGGCTGGCGGCCCTTCTTCACGATCGGGCGCAGCGCCCCGCGCACCGTCTCGGCGGGATTGGAGGCCAGCAGCCCGGCCGACATGCCGTAGGCGTAGACCGCGGCGAGGCGCTGGCGGACCCGGCTGGCCGTCTCGATCGCCCCGCGCGCCTCGATCCGGCGCAGCACCGCGAGGATGGCCGGCGGATCGAGCGCCGCCGGATCGGCCGCCCCGATGTGGGGGAACACCTCCTTTTCGAGGCTGCCGATCACGTCGGCGGCGTGGTGGGGCACCCAGCGCTCCCGGTTCAGCTCGTGCCATTCGCGCGCCAGCGATTCGAGCGTGTGCCCGGTGGAGGTCGTCAGCGTCTTGCCGGCCGTGCGCGGGTCCAGCCCGTCGCGCAGCATGGCCCGCGTCGCGTCGCAGCGCTCGCGCGCCTCCTTGAGCGTCACCTCGGGATAGGGACCGTAGGAGGCGGTGCGCTCCTGCCCGCCGAAGCGGTACTTGTGCCGCCACAGCCGGGAGCCGCTGGGCCGGACCAGCAGGTAGAGGCCGCGCCCGTCCGGCAGCTTGAGGTCGCGGTCGGGCAGCGGGGTCATGCGGCGGATGATGACGTCGGTGAGCTGCCTGTCCCGCACCGGCCAGCGCCCGACCCGTGACCCCACGCGTGACCCCATTATGACCCGCCCCTCCTGTCAGGATTTGCCCTTTATGCCCCTCCTGCCCAACAGGCGACGGCAAAAACAGGCTGATTTCCGCCCTTTCTGTCCGGGTTTGCCGCGATTGTCAAAGTGATATGGCGGAGAGGGTGGGATTCGAACCCACGGTACGGTTGCCCGCACACCGCATTTCGAGTGCGGCGCATTCGACCACTCTGCCACCTCTCCGCGAGGCTGTGCCGCCGGCGCCGTGCCGCGGCGCACGGGACGCCGGTCGAGGCGGGGCGGTTAGCGCGTGGCACGCGGCTTGCCAAGTGCAAACACGCCCGGTGCAAACACGTGGGCATGGCCTGCGGCGAGCAGGGCGCGCTTGTGCGGATGCATCAAAACACCATATGAGCAGCGCATGGACCAGATCGAGTTCTTTTCCGACCAGGCCGGACGGTTCGTCATGGCGCCCCGGCAGGTGAGCAGCCGCTTCGGCATCGGCGATGTGGTGTGCCACCGCCTGTTCGACTTTCGCGGCGTGGTGTTCGACATCGACCCGGTGTTCGCCAACAGCGAGGAATGGTACGATTCCATCCCGGCCAACATCCGCCCGTCGCGCGAGCAGCCGTTCTACCACCTGCTGGCCGAAAACGACGAATCCTACTACGTCGCCTATGTCAGCCAGCAGAACCTGCGCCGCGACACCGACGGACCCGTCGGCCACCCGGACGTGGCGCAGATGTTCGAGGGCTACGAGAACGGCCGGTACCGGATGCGCCGCTCGCTCACGCACTGACCCGCTGGCGGGCTGCGTTTCGCCTCCTCAGCTCTTCAGCCGCCAGCCCGAGCGCAGGACCGCGTAGCAGATCAGCGCCAGCACAAGGTTGAAGGCGGCCAGAGCGGCTGCGGCCCAGAAAACCGCGCCGGTGCCGCTGCCGATGTCGCTCTGGCCGACGAAGCCGTAGCGGAAGCCCGAGATGACGTAGAAGAACGGATTGGCTCGGCTGATCGCCTGAAAGGCGGGGTGCAGATTGTCGATGGTGTAGAACGTGCCCGACAGCAGGGAGAGCGGCGCCACGACGAAGTTGGTGACGGCCGCGTTGTGATCGAACTTTTCCGCCCAGATGGACGCCAACAACCCGAACAGCGCCAGCATCAGCGCCCCGGCGAGCCCGAAATAAAGAACCGCCCACCCATGCACGATCTCCAGCGACAGTCCCGGATAAAGCAGCATTGCGGCGCCCACGGCCGCGCCCACGAGCACGGCCCGGGTCATGCCGGCCAGAACGATGCCGGCCATCAACTCGCCGGTGGAGAGCGGCGGCATGAGCAGGTCGATGATGGTGCCCTGGATCTTGCCCGCGAGCAGGGAAAAGCTCGTGTTGGCAAAGGCGTTCTGCATCATCGCCATGACGATCAGGCCGGGACCGATGAAGCTGACGAAGTTGACGCCGAGCACCTCGCGGCCCGTGTCGCGACCCAAGGCGACGGAGAAGATGACGAGGAACAGGAGAGTCGTCACCGCGGGCGCCCAGATCGTCTGCGTCTGGACCTTCATGAAGCGCCGCACCTCCTTGAGGAAGAGGCTCCACACGCCGACCCGGTTCACGCCGACGAGAGTCGGCACGCCGTAGGGGCTGAACGGCGGCGGCGAGGGCGTGGCGGACGGGTGTGCGGCGTCGGACGGATGGGGGGCGGTGGTGTCGACCATGCGCCCGCCTATGGCACAGCCAGTCGCGCTGGCAAGGGATCGGCGCGAGGGTGCGGCCTGCCATCCGGCTGGCATCGCGGGCGCGGCTATGCCATGGCATTTCGCGAACAGATCAGGGTGTCGAGATGAGTTGGACCGAAGAGCGCATCGCCTTGCTGAAGCGCCTGTGGGAGGGCGGCGCGACCGCCAGCCAGATTGCCGAGGAACTGACCGGAGTGAGCCGCAACGCCGTCATCGGCAAGGCACACCGGCTGGGGCTGAAACCCCGTCCCTCGCCGGTCAAGAGCGGCGGGGCAGGCCGGGGGCGGACCGAACCGGCCGCGCCGCAGCCAGGCCTCGAGGCGCCGCAGCAGGACATGGCGGCCGAAGCGGCTCCGCAGGAGGAGGCCAAAGCGGAGGCCGATCCGGCACCGGCGCCCGCAGCACGCCCGCGCGAGGATGCGCCGGCCGCCCGCGCCGTATCCGCCGATCCGGCCCCGCCGTCGCCGGTAGAGGCGACAGGCGGCGAAGCGGCTGCCGCCATACCTGCCGCCCCCGACGCGGCCCCGGCGCCGCAGGAGCCGCCAGCCGCACCGCCGGTGCCGCCGCAGCCCCGGATCGTCTCCGTCGGGCCGGGCGGGTTCCTGCGGCAGGGGCCGGGCGACCAGCAGGCGCCGATTCCGCCGGCGCCGCCGCGCCGCCTGGTGCCGGCGAAGCCCAGCCCGGAGATCGCCGACAAGACCAGCCTGCTCGATCTCAACGACAAGGTGTGCCGCTGGCCGCTTGGCCATCCGGGCGAGGCGGACTTCCATTTCTGCGGCGAGCCCGTGAACCCCGGCTTCCCGTACTGTGTCGAGCATTGCGGCCGCGCCTACCAGGCGCAGCTCCCGCGCGGAGTGCGCCGTCCCTCGCCGCCGCTGCCCTTCGGAGGGCCGCGGGTCCGCTGACACCTGCTGCGCCGGTCCTCCGGCAGCCAAGGAGAGCCCATGGCCGACATGATCACGACTCACCGCGACGGCGCGGTGCTCGCCATCACGCTGAACCGGCCCGAGCGGCTCAATGCCTGCCCGCCGCAGATGGCGGACGAGCTGCGTCGCGCGCTGGCCGGTGTCGGAGACGCGCGGTGCGTGCTGCTGACGGGAGCCGGGCGGGCGTTCTGTTCGGGTGCGGATCTTGCGGCGGGCGCGGCGGGGAGCGAAGGCGGCAGCGGCGGAACACCCGGCCGCCATGCGCACGACCGGCTGAACGCGTCGTACAATCCGCTCATGCTCGCGCTGGCCCGCTGTCCTGTGCCGGTTGTGGCGGCGGTGAACGGGCCTGCGGCCGGCATCGGCTGCTCCATTGCCCTGGCCGCCGACCTCGTGATCGCGGCGCGCAGCGCCTATTTCCTCCAGGCCTTCGTCAACATTGGGCTGGTCCCCGATGGCGGGGCGAGCTGGATGCTGCCGCGGCTCGTCGGCAAGGCCCGCGCCATGGAGATGATGCTGCTGGGAGAGCGGATCCCGGCGGCGCAGGCGGTGGACTGGGGGCTGATCGCGCGGATGGTCGAGGACGACGAGCTGGCCGCCGAGGCGCAGCGGCTGGCGCAGCGGCTCGCCGCCGGTCCGACCGTGGCGCTGGCGGCGATGCGGGCGAATGTCTGGCGCGCGCTCGACAGCGATTTCGCCACCGCGCTCGGGGACGAGGCCGAAGCGCAGCGCGTGGCCGGTGACAGCAGCGATGCGGCGGAAGGCGCGCTCGCCTTCCTGCAGAAACGCGCGGCGCGCTTCACCGGCGGGTGAACGGCTCATCGACAGACGGATCGGGCCGGGCGCCTGCGCGCTTGCCTGCGGGCGTGCTGCTGCTACACAGAAGCTCGCCGGGCGCAGCGTGCGCCTGTGACCCCCGCTGCCACGCGCGGGCACTGCTCCGGCCCCACGTCATGAGAGATCCCGTGCATGCCTGATTTCCTGCTCGCGAGCTGGCTGGGAACGCCTGTCTGGTTCTGGATGGCCTTTCTCGTGATCGTGATCGTGCTCACGGCCTTCGACCTTGGCGTGCTGCACAAGGAGGACCGCGAGCTCGGCATCGGGGAGAGCTTGCGCCTGTCGGTGTTCTACATTGCCGTCGCCCTGGCCTTCGGCGCCTGGGTGTGGGTGGAGCGCGGCGCGACCGCCGGGATGCAGTATTACACCGGCTTCTTCATCGAAAAGGCGCTGTCGATCGACAACGTCTTCGTCATCAGCCTGATCTTCACCTATTTCGCCATCCCCGCCAAGTACCAGTACCGGGCGCTGCTGTGGGGCATCATGGCGGTGATCGTCCTGCGCGGCCTGATGATCGCCGGGGGCGCGGCCCTGCTGGCGGAGGCGCACTGGGTTCTCTACATCTTCGCCGGCTTCCTGATCTTCACCGGGATCAAGATGTTCTTCGCCGGCGACGAGACGCCCGACGTCGGCAGCAACCCGGTCGTGCGCTGGATCAGCCGGCACATGCGGGTCACGCCGGAGCTGCACGGGCAGCATTTCTTCGTTCGCGTCGCGGATGCGCGGACCGGACGCATGGTCGTCGCGGCGACGCCGCTGTTCCTCGCCCTGGTGGTGATCAACATCGCCGATCTGGTGTTCGCAGTCGACAGCGTGCCGGCGATCTTCGCCATCACCACCGACACCTTCATCGTCTACACGTCGAACATCTTCGCCATCCTCGGACTGCGGGCGCTCTATTTCGCGCTGGCGGCGATGGTTCACCGCTTCCACTATCTCAAATACGCGCTGGCGGCGATCCTCATCTTCATCGGCTCCAAGATCTTCGTCACCGATTTCCTGATGGGCGGGGAGAAATTCCCCCCTGCGATCAGCCTCGGGGTGACGGCGGCGCTGCTCGCCGCAGGGGTCGGCTACTCGCTGTGGAAGACTCGCGGAGAGGAGGCCGCGGCCTTTCCCGCTCCGGCCGAGGACGATCCGCTGCGCGACGTGCCGACCGTGCGGGAGCAGCGCTGACCCCTCCCGCTCCCGCGTCGCTCGGCCGGCGCCGGCGTGCGGCTCAGTCGGCGCGGAAGTAATCGGAGCGCATCACCTCGACATCCGAGAGGAACAGCACGCCGGCATGGCTCGCGAAGAACCCGCGCAGCGTGTCGGCCGCCTGGCGGACGCGCTCCGACGGTCCCACGCCGACGAACATGACAAGGCCGGTCTCGTCGCTGAAGATGGTGCGGCCCTGATGAAATCCGCTGTGGCCCATGCCGGCCACGTCGCGGATCATCGTCCACCCGGCGATCCCCGCCTCGGCAAGGGCGCTTTCGATCAGCCGGTGGTCGGCGGCGTGCACCACCACTTCGATCTTCTTCATCGAGGACAGGGTCGGATTGTCGTTCATCACGGGCCTTTCGGTCTGACGGGGCGGAAGGGGCTGCCGGTCACGACAGCGGGACGGAGGGCCAGCGGTGCTGCTGGCCGGTGATCGGGTCGAGGATGACGAGGTGGACCCAGCCGTTGCCGAACAGGCGGCGCAGCACGTCCTGCCCCTCGACCACGGCGCGCACATGCTCGACCGGCGCTTCGACGATGGTGGTCAGCCGGCGCGGGACGTGGGCGGGCGTGCCGTCGTCGTGAAAGAGCGACTGGCGCGGCAGGCCGATCGCCAGGTCGCCGCCATTGCCGCGCAGCACGCCGAAGCCGCCGACCGGATTGTGCACCGTCTTGTCGCCCGCGCCCAGCACCTCGTTGTCGGCGGTGGAGAACAGGTACTGGCAGTTGATCCACTGCGCGACCACCATCGGCGCGGTGAGGATGGTGGCGAGCGCCTCTCCGGACGCGTCGCCGCGCCAGTCGTAATCGTGGAGGAAGGCCGCGCCCCCGAGATCGACGGAGCGGGTCAGGCTGCGTGGCGCGACGATGAAGGCCGCATTGCCCGTCAGACCCCATTCCGGGCGCACCTCCGCCCAATGCGCCGCGCCGCGCGCCAGGTCGTCGGCCGGGCGGTGCAGCCGCGTCGCGCGCGCCGCCCGCACGCCAGCCCCGGCCTCGACGAGCGACGCGGACAGCGCCGCGATGTCGCCATGATGACTGGCGGGCGCCAGATGCGTGTCGAACAGCCGGATTTCGTCGGTGGTGGTGTTGTGCTCGGCGCCGAGGAACCAGCACTGCTCCGGAATGTCGAGCGCGGCGCGGATCGCCGGCTCGTTGAAGATGGCCGCCAGCACCCGCGCATTGGGCGCGCCGCCATGGCCCGCGCACGCGCCGCAATCGAGCGCCGAGGCGTAGGGGTTGTTGACCGCTTCGCCCGCATGGCCGGTCAGCACCACCAGCCGCGATTGCGGGCGGATGCCGGTAAGCGCGATGAACCCGCGCGCATAGGCCAGCCGCTCGTCGGGGGTCAGGCCGGTGCAGGATCCATGCGGGTCGAGCGACGGCATCAGCGCATGCGGATCGCCCTGCCGGCGCAGCAGGCGCCGCGCCAGCAGCGGCGCGGCGGTGCGCAGCGCCATCCACGCGCCGGCGGCCGCGCCGACCGTTTCTGCCGTGGCGTAGGCGGTGGCCGATCCGGCCTTCAGCCGGTCGAACAGGGTCAGGGCTGCGGCGCGGCGGTGGCGGCGGGTGCGCAGCCGCTCGGCTTCGCCCTCGCATCCGCGGGCAGGCAGAAGGGCAAGGTCGTGCTGCGGCGAGACCAGCACCGGCAACTGGCGCTGGCGCCGCTGTCCGGGTTCCGCAACGGCTATCATCAGCCCGAAGAAGCCGGCATAGCCCACCGTCTGGTAGGCTCCCTGAGCCTCCACCGCCCGCCGCATCGGTTCCGAACGCACGTCGATGCAGAACACGAGCTGGGCATCGGGCACGTGCGCGTCGCTGCGTCCGGCGCTGGTCTGCGCCGCGGAAAGGCGGGCGAGCAGGGGCGTGGTGAAGCTGTCCTCGGCCGCCTGCATGAACAGGAGCGACAGCGCCGCCGGATCGAGGGCGACGATCTCCTCCACCGTGTCCGGCAGCGGCGCGTCCAGACCCAGATGCTGCGCGAGCTGCCGCACGGTCGCGGCCGGGTCGTGGCGCATCGGCGCGGCTTCCGGCGCGCCAAGGACGGCGTCGGCGAAGAGCAGGGCCGCGATCAGGTCGGCCATGTCGGCCGGCGCCTCGGCGGCCATGTCGGGATCGGCCTGTTCGGTGCGCCAGCGGATGTGCCCTGCCCAGCCGGGCAGACGGGCGACGCACCGCGCGAGCCGCGTCTGCGGGTTCGCGTCCGCAGCCCCCTCCCGTCCGAGCGCCCAGCCGATCGCGTCGAGAGGTTGAGCCGGGCATGTGGCGGTGTCGGCGCGGCGGGCGCGAGGCATCTGCTCCGTCACCAGCGCGCGCGCCAGGGCGAACAGCCCGCCCGTGGCGGCGGCACTGCCGAAGGCGACGACCGGGCGGGAGAAATACGCGGCGCAGGCGTCGGCGACGAGCAGGGCCGCCGGGTCGGTCACGGGCTGGGGCGCCGGATCCTCGGGGAGGTGCAGCAGCCGGGCCATGAGCAGGTCGAGGCGCGACACGCCTGCGGCGACGTTCGCTGCGGCGGCGTCGGGACCGCCGAGCCATGCCGTTGCCGCGGTGCGCAGCGCCGCCTCCTCGACCGCGCCGTCCGTCAGCAGCCTGCGCCACAGGGCCAGTGGCAGCCATGGCCGCGCCCGGAACGTCTCCGCCGCCAGCCGCACCGCCTTGCCGAACGGCTCGGTCTCGAACCCGCTGAGCGGATTGACGGCGATGGCTCCGTCGAGCGGCCACAGGGGCGGCACGGTGCGCGCGGCGAGTTCGACCGCGAGCGCCAGCTCGGCGCGGGTGAACTGCCGGGTGGCGGGGACGGGCGAGGCGGCCTCAGCCGGATGCGCAGGGGCAAGGAGGGTGGCGGGCTTCATGGTCACGGGGTCCTAGCTGTTCAGGAGGCGGACATAGACGGCGGACGGCAGCAGGCCGCCCGCGCGGCGGCGCGCCGTCTGCGCCAGCCATGCAAGGTTGAAGACGGCCCAGAGGCCGACAACGAGCCATAGCCCGGCCGGGGCCTCGCCATAGGGCCGGGCGAGCAGGGCACCCGCCAGCGTCACGCCGCCGGCATAGGTCACCGCCAGGACGAGCGTTGCGGCGAGCAGCGCCGGCGTCCGCAGGAGCGCCGGCGCGGCGGCCAGCGCGGCCGCAACGGCGAGAGCGACGGGCAGGGCACCGGTCGGCGGCAGGCCGGCGGCGATCGTCAGCGCGCCGGCCGCGGCGCTGAGCACCACCGCGACCGCGGTCGCGCCGAGCGTGGGCGCGGCGACGGCCGCATCGGCGCGGCGCCCGATCGCCGAGCCGGAGGCAAGGAACAGCCACGCCTTGAACAGGCCGTGCGCCACGATGTGCCACAGCGCGGCGGCATAGGCGCCAAGGCCGCAGGTCATCAGCATGAACCCCATCTGCGCCACGGTCGAGCCGGCCAGCGCGCGCTTCACGTCGGGGCGCACCAGCATGATGCCTGTGCCCCACAACGCGGCGAACACGCCGGCGCCGATCACCAGCCATTGCGCGGCGGGGGCGCTCTCGAGCACCGGCCCGAAGCGGATCAGCAGCACCCCGCCGGCGTTGACGAACCCGGCATGCATCAGCGCCGAAACCGGCGTCGGCGCGGTCATCGACCGCGTGAGCCAGCGGGAGAAGGGCGGCAGGGCGCACCGCGCCGCCGCGGCGACGACCAGCAGCACCGCGCCGAGGGTGTTCAGCGCGGTCGGCGTGGCGGCCGCGCGCTCCGCAATCACCGCCACGTCGCGCGACCCAGCCTGCCAGGCGAGCAGCACGAGGCCGGCGACCAGTGCCGCATCGCCGACGGTGAACAGGCGCAGGGCCCGGCGCCGCGCCGCGCGCGCCTCGGCCCAGTGCCGCTGATGACCGATGAGATCGGCGAGCACCCATCCCGACACCAGCCATCCGGCGATCAGCGACAGCACCGACTGCGTGCCGGTCAGCAGCAGCACGGCGGCGAGAAGAACGAGCACGTTGACCGCGAAGCGCGTGCGCGCTCCGTCCGCCCTCAGATAGCGCTGCGCGAAGCCCAGCACGATCGCCCCGATGCCAAGGGTGAGGGCGCCGACGAGAAGGAACAGGCCCGATCCGGCCCTGCCCATGGCCGCAGCGACGACCAGCAGGCCCAGGGCCGCCGTCGTGCCGGCGGCGGCGAGCGTGACGGGGTCGCCGGCGCGGCGGCTGCCGGCAAGCACCGCGGCCAGCGCGAGCACCGCGAAGATGATGAGCATCAGCGACATGAGAACTCCCCTGAATGCGGGCCCTATGTGAGACGCTGCGGTTATTTGTGAAACGATAAGTTGCAATGGTGGTCATTTCGGATGCAAATGCCCAGATGCCGCGCACGCTTGACCTTGATCTCCTTCGCAGCTTCGTCACCGTTGCCGAACTCGGCGGCTTCACCCGTGCCGGCACCCGCCTTGGCCGCACCCAGTCGGCCGTCAGCCTGCAGATCAAGCGGCTGGAGGAGCAGGTCGGGGTGCCGCTGATCGCACGCGGGCCGCGCCACTTTGCCCTGACGGGTGCGGGGCGCCGGCTGCTCCCGCACGCACGGCAGATGCTGCGCATGAACGATGCGGCGATGGCCGAACTGGTCGAGCCCGAGGTGGCCGGGCTGGTGCGGCTCGGCGTACCGGAGGACTTCGCCACCGCCCACCTGCCGGAAGTGCTCGCCGAATTCACCGACGCGCATCCCAAGGTCGAGCTGGAGGTGACCTGCGACTTCACCCTCAATCTCGAACAGGCGTTCCGGGCGGGGCGTTTCGACCTCGTGCTGGTGAAGCGCGAGCCGGAGGTCGCCCTCACCGGGATGCGGGTGTGGCGCGAACCGCTGATCTGGGTCGCGCGGGACCACCTGTCGGTGCCGGCCGACGGACCGCTGCTGCTGATCGCGTCGCCCGAGCCGTGCGTCTACCGCCACCGCGCGATCGCCGCCCTGGAGGCGGTCGGGCGGCCGTGGCGGTGCTCCTACACCTCGACCAGCCTCGCGGGCACGCAGGCGGCCGTGCGCGCGGGCCTCGGCGTCGCGGTGCTGCCGCGCGAGATGTGTCCGGACACGCTGACGCCGGTGCCCGAAGGTGTGCTGCCGGCCCTGGCCGACACCGAGATCGCGCTGATCGAGGCGCCAGGCGCCAGCCACAGCGCGCGCCGCTTTGCCCAGCACATCGCCCAGGCGCTCGAACGCGGCGCCTGAGGCTTCGCGGGACGTGACGGCGCCCGGTCGCCCCGGTATGGCCGCGCTCATGCTCGACCAGGCGCGTGCGGTGCTTCGCACCACGTTCGGATTTCCCGACTTCCGCGGCGTCCAGGCCGAGGTGATCGCGCGCGTCCTGCAGGGTCGGCGCACGCTGGCAGTGATGCCGACCGGCGCGGGCAAGTCGCTGACATACCAGCTTCCTGCGGCGATGCTGGCGGGGACGGGTGTGGTGATCAGCCCGCTGATCGCGCTGATGCACGACCAGCTGCGCACGGCCGAGGCGGTCGGGCTGCGCGCCGCGGCGCTGACCAGCGCCGACGACGACCGCGCGGCCACGGTGGAGCGGCTCCGGTCCGGAGCGCTCGACCTCCTCTACATCGCGCCCGAAAGGGCGGCGCAGGCAGGCTTCCGCGCCCTGCTGGCCGATGTGCCGCTGGCGCTGTTCGCCATCGACGAGGCGCATTGCGTCAGTGAATGGGGCCATGACTTCCGACCCGACTACCGGCTGCTGCGCGGTCTCCTCGACGCGCATCCCGCGGTGCCGCGCCTCGCTCTGACGGCGACGGCGGATGCCCACACCCGCGCCGACATCCTCAATCAGCTCGGCATCGGCGCGGACGGGCTCATCGTGGCCGGCTTCGACCGGCCCAACATCCGCTATGCCATGGCTCCGCGGACGAGCGCGGCGCGACAGATCGCCGGCGTCATGGCCGAACAGCCCGGCCCCGGCATCGTCTATGCGCCGAGCCGCGCGGGCGCCGAGTCGCTGGCGGCTGCGCTGGCGCATACGGGACGGCCGCTGCGCGTCTACCACGCGGGCCTCGACCCTGCGGTCCGGGCCGCCAGCCAGGCCGACTTCGTCGCAAGCGAATCGATGGTGATGGTGGCGACGGTGGCGTTCGGCATGGGCATCGACAAGCCGGATGTGCGGTTCGTCGCCCATGCGGGGCTGCCGCGGTCGATCGAGGCCTTCTACCAGGAGACCGGCCGCGCGGGCCGCGACGGCGATCCGGCGTCGGCGCACCTGTTCTGGAGCGGAGACGATTTCGCCCGCGCCCGCGCCCGTCTTGCCGACCTCGAACCCGCGCGGCGCGAACAGGAGGCGCAGCGCCTTGCCGTTCTGGCCGGTCTGGTGGAGACGGCCGGGTGCCGGCGCGCCGTGCTGCTGCGGCATTTCGGTGATCCGGCGCCGGAACGCTGCGGCAACTGCGACACCTGCCTCGACCCGCCGGCGACGCGCGACGCCACCGAACTTGCCCGCAAATACCTGTCGGCGGTGTTCCGCACCGGCCAACGCTTCGGCACGGGTCATCTGGAAGACGTGCTCACCGGCCGCTCGAGCGCGCGCAGCCGGGAGCAGGGCCACGAATCGCTGTCGGTGTGGAACATCGTCGATGACGAGGAAGCCGCGCTGCTGCGGCCGGTCGCGCGCGCCCTGTTGCTGCGCGACGCGCTGCGAGCGACGCCGCATGGCGGGCTCCATCTCGGCCCTGCGGCGCGCGCGCTGCTGAAGGGAGAGGCGGAGCTTCGCGTCGCCGTTCCGCCCAGGCGCCGCCGGGCGACGCGCGAAAGTCCAGCCAATCCGGACGGCGATCCGCTGTTCGAGGCCTTGCGCCAGAAACGGCGCGAGCTGGCGCGCGACGCCGGCGTGCCGCCCTATGTCGTGTTCCATGACGCGGTGCTGCGCGAGATGACGGCCGCGCGACCACGCACCCGCGATGCGCTGGGCCGGATTGCGGGGATCGGCGCGCGCAAGCTCGACCTCTATGCGGAGCCGTTCCTCGCCGTGATCCGCGCGCAGTGCGGATGAGCGAGCCTCCTTCGCCCGCGCACCGACGCTCAGCGGGGGGCGAGGGGAAAGCGGATGTCGACCGCGAGCCCGTCCGGAGTGAACCGGCGCTCCACGCTGCCTCCCAGCTGCCGTGCCGAGCTGGTCATGAGCATTGAGCCGAAGCCCTGCCGCTCGGGCGCCTGCGGCGGGGCAGCGACCCCGGTCTCCCGCCATTCGAGCACAACCCCGTCACCCTCCACCCGCCAGTGGACTTGGATTTCGCCGCCATGTTTCCAGGCGCCGTACTTGACCGCATTGGTCGTGAGTTCGTGCAGCACCAGTCCCAGCGGTGTCGCCGCCTCCTGCGGCAGCGTGACGGGCGGCCCGTCGATCCGCGCCTGCATCGTGTCGGACTGGTAGGGCGCAAGGGCGGTGGCGACGAGCTGCTCCAGCGTGCCCGTGCGCGTGCTGCCGGTGCCCTGCGTCACCTCGTGCGCGGTGAGCAGCGCGCGGATCCGGTCGGCGATGCGCGTCACCACCGGCTTGGCTTCCGGCGCATCGCGGGCGGACATCTGGACGATGGCGAGGACCACCGCGAACAGGTTCTTGACCCGGTGGTTGAGCTCGCTGGCCAGCAGGTCGGCCCGGTCCCGCGCCGCGGCCAGCGCGGCGGCCCCTTCGGCCTCCGCTTCGGCCAGGGCGTTGCGCTGGATCAGCCGGTAGCCGAACAGCAGCGCGATGATTAGCGCCGCGATCAGCCCCACGAGCAGCGGCAGCAGCCGCGCCTCGGCCTGCGACGCCTCGACGATGGCTTCGCGCAGGATGGCACTTTCGATCGCCTCCATCTCGCGGGTGGCGAACCGCAGCCGGTTCATCGCCTCGAAGCCATGGTTGTCGAGCACCTGGCGCCGGGCGTCGAGAACGCGGCCCTGCTGCACGAGGCCGACCACCTCGTCCAGTTCGGCGAATTTGGTGCGGGTAAGGGCGGTGATCTCGGCGAGCAGCTCGCGCTGGCGCGGCGTCAGATCCTCGCCAAGACCGCTGTGCAGGCGTTGCAGCGCCGTGTTGTATTCGGCCCGCGCCGCGAGATAGGGCTGAAGATAGCGGCGGTCGAGCGTCAGGAGATAGCCGCGCTGTCCCGTCTCGCCGTTCAGCGCGGCCCGCTCGACCTGCCGGATCTCGAACAGCACGGCCACCGTCTGGGCGGCCTGCTCCCGCTGCCGCCGTTCGGTCTGCACGGTCTGGAACACCAGCAGCAGCAGGCCGAAGATGGTGCCGGCAATCACCGCCAGCAGGAGGGAATTGAGCAGCCGCCGCCGGGTCCGTGACGAACCGGAGCGGCCCGGCTGCAAGGCCTCGGGACGCGGCATCTCGCTCAATGCGCGGCCCCCCAGCTGGGCCCGCTTCCCACCTCCACACCCAGCGGCACGCTGAGCCGGACGGCCGGGGCGGCGGCGTCGGCCATGACCGCTCGGATGGTCGCGGATGCTGGCTCCACCAGTCTTTCGGGCAGTTCGAACACCAGTTCGTCATGCACCTGCAGGAGCATGCGCACCCCGTCCGGCTGGCCGGGGCGCAGACCGGCCTTTGCCAGCGCATCGTGCATGCGCACCATGGCCCGCTTGATGATGTCCGCGCTGGTGCCCTGGATCGGGGCGTTGATGGCGGCGCGCTCGGACCCGCTGCGCTCGGCCTGGTTGCGCGAGCGGATGCGCGGGAACCAGGTCTTGCGGCCGAACAGGGTCAGCGAGTGACCCCGCTCGCGAACCTCCTCCAGCGTGCGGACGATGTATTGCTGGATGCCGGGAAACCGCTGGAAATAGGTGTCGATCATCGCCTGCGCCTCGTCGGGCGTGACCCCGAGCCGGCCGGCAAGACCCCAGCGCGAGATGCCGTAGAGGATGGCGAAGTTGATCGTCTTGGCCCGGGCGCGGGTGTCGCGGTCCACGCTGCCGAACATTTCGGCGGCGGTGCGGGCATGGATGTCCTCTCCGGCGGCGAACGCGTCGCGCAGCGCCGGCACGTCGGCCATGTGCGCGGCGAGGCGGAGCTCGATCTGCGAGTAGTCCGCCGACAGCAGCACATTGCCCTCGTCGGCGACGAAGGCGTCGCGGATCTGCCGGCCGATGGGGGTGCGGATGGGGATGTTCTGGAGGTTCGGGTCGGTGGAGGACAGGCGCCCGGTCTGCGCGCCGACGAGGCTGTAGGAGGTGTGCACGCGGCCCGTGCGCGGGTTGATGGCCGCCTGCAGCGCGTCGGTGTAGGTGGTCCTGAGCTTGGTGAGCTGCCGCCACTCGAGCACCTTGGCCGCGACCGGCGCGCCGTTGGCGGCGAGATGTTCGAGCACGGTGAGGTCGGTCGAGTACTGGCCGCTCTTGCCCTTCTTGCCGCCCGCATAGCCCATCTTGTCGAACAGGATCTCGCCAAGCTGCTTGGGACTGCCGATCGCGAAGCTTTCTCCGGCGAGGGCGTGGATCTCGCTTTCCAACCGCGCCGTTTCGGCGGCGAACTCGTCGGACAATCGGCCCAGCGCCTCGCTGTCGACCCGGATGCCGTGACGTTCCATCGCCGCCACGACCGGGATCAGCGGCCGGTCGATGCGCTGGTAGACGCGGGTGACGCTCTCGTGGCTGAGCCGGGGCTTGAGCTGGCTGTGCAGCCGCCAGGTCACATCGGCATCCTCGGCCGCATAGCGGGTGGCCTGATCAAGCGGCACCTCGGCAAAGCCGATCGCCTTGCGGCCCGTGCCGCAAATGTCCTTGAAGGTGAGGGTGGTGTGTCCGAGGTGCCGCTGGGCCAGCTCGTCCATGCCGTGCCCGCCGCCGGTGCCCTGTTCGGCCCTCCCGGCATCCAGCACGAAGCTCATGATCATGGTGTCGTCGATGGGCGCCACGACGATGCCGTGCCGCGCCAGCACGTTGAGGTCGTACTTGATGTTCTGCCCGACCTTGAGCACCGCGTCGCTCTCCAGCAGCGGGCGCAGCGCCGCCAATGCCGCGGCGGTGTCCACCTGCGCCGGCCGCTCGGCGAGCAGGTCGTCCCCGCCATGGGCGAGCGGGATGTAGCAGGCATCGTTGGGACCCAGCGCGAGGCTGATCCCGACGAGATCCGCCCCCATCGCGTCGAGCGCGCTTGTCTCCGTGTCGATCGCGACCAGCCGGGCGGCCATCGCGCGTGCGACCCACGCCTTCAGCGCCGGCAGGTCCTGCACGCAGGCATAGGCGTCGCGATCGACCGGCGGCAGCGCCGGTGCCGCGGGCGCGACGCTCTGCGCCGCGTCCGCCGGGCCACCCGCAGGTGTTGCGCCGTTGGGGTAGAGCTGGGTGCGCGGGCTGGGGCTGCCCCGGCCGTTGTCAAGCCGGCGCAGGAGGCTGACAAAGCCGTGCTCCTCGAGGAAGCGGGACAGGGGCTCGCGCGGAATGCTCCTGAGAGCCAGCTCCTCGAGCGGCACGGCGAGCGGCACATCGTCCTTGAGGGCGACGAGCTGCCGGCTGAGGAGCGCCATGTCCCGCCCCTCCAGCAGCCGGTCGCGCAGCTTGGACGCCTTCATCGCCTCGGCCGCGTCGAGCGCCGCCACGAGCGAGCCATGGTCGGCGATCAGCTTCGACGCGGTCTTGGGCCCGATGCCGAAGATGCCGGGGACGTTGTCGACGCTGTCGCCCATCAGCGCGAGCACGTCTCCGACCAGATGCGGAGGGACGCCGAACTTCTCCTCCACCTCGGACGGGCCGATCCGCTGGTTCTTCATCGTGTCCAGCAGCTCGACCGCGCCGCCAAGGCCCGCTTCCGGCGCGGCGCGGACGAGCTGCATGAGATCCTTGTCGGAAGAGACGATGGTCACGTCCCAGTTCCGCGCCGTCGCCGCCTCGGTGTAGGAGGCGATGATGTCGTCCGCCTCCAGCCCCGCCTCCTCGATGCAGGGCAGGCTGAAGGCGCGCGTCGCATCGCGGATCAGCGGGAACTGCGGGCGCAGATCCTCAGGCGGTTCGGGCCGGTGTGCCTTGTAGTCGGCGTACAGCGCGTTGCGAAACGAGGAGGAATCCTTGTCGAGGACGACCGCAAGGTGGGTCGGACCCTCGGCCCGGTCGAGATCCTCGGCGAGCTTCCACAGCATCGTCGTGTAGCCATACACCGCCCCGACCGGGGTGCCCTGCGGGTTGGTGAGCGGCGGAAGTCGGTGGTAGGCGCGGAAGATGTAGGCCGAGCCGTCGACGAGGTAGAGATGCGCGGGCGCCGCCATGATCTGCGTCCCTAGCAGCGTCAGCCGGGCCGCACGAGCGGCGATTTGCGGACCGCCCGGAAGAAAATGCGGCGAAACGATGGCGATGGCGCTTGTGCTGCCACAATTTTGCCACTATTCAGACCGTGAAGCCGGCCTCGGCTTCCTTGGTCCGAGGTCCCTTCATGGACTGCCGTGTTTAAGGAATGATCACCATGCGCAAGATTGCTCTCGCCGTCGCCGCCGTCGCCACCCTTGGCGTCGCCGCCTGCTCCGAAGGCACGCAGAACGCTGCCGAAACCACCGCCGAGCGTGCGGCCGCCGACACGGAAGCCAACCTCGAAGCGGCCGGCAACGCCGTGTCCACCACCGCCGCCAACGCCGGCGCCGCGGTTGACAACGCCGCTGCGAACGCCGCCAATTCGGCCGACCAGGCTGCCGCGCGCGCCGAAGCCGACCTTCAGAACGAAACGGTCACGCAGGCTCAGGCCGACTGATCGGTCGCTCTGGCGAAAAAGACGGGGGCGCGGCCGCGGAGGCTGCGCCCCTTTTTCGTGTCCGGCAACTCAGTTGCCGATGATCCGGCCGCTGCCCTGCTCGAAGCGCTGCTGCGCCAGCGTCTGCGTGGCCGGAGTGCTGCTGAACCCGTCATACAGCACCCGGGCGATCGAGGCGATTTTCGCCTCGCGTTCGAGCCGCGTTCCCTGTCCGGTCACGTAGATGGCCATGGCCACGGCCCGTCCGTCGGGCAGGGTGACGATGCCGACATCGCTTGACGTGTTGTTGAGAGAGCCGGTCTTGTGCGCCACCTGGGCGTTCATCGGCATCAGGGCGCGGATCCGCCGCTGTCCGGTGACCGTGCGGCTCATGGCTCCGAGGATGATCTGCCGGCTGGTCGGCGACAGATAGTGCCCTTCGTGCAGCCCGCGCAGGAAGGTGACCATGGCACGCGGCGTCGCGCTGTCCCGCACGTCGACATGGATGGCCGGATTGAACTCGCCATCGTCCCGCACCAGCGTGGCGATGTCGCGGTCGAGGCTGAACTCGGTGATGCCGTTGCGCCGCATCCAGTTGCTGACCACGCCCGGGCCGCCGACCGCCGCCAGCAGGGCGTCGGTGGCCGGATTGCTGGAGCGCGCGATCATGATCTCGATGAGGTCGATGGCGGGCATGTAGCGCCCCTGCGTCACCGGGGCGACGGCGCTGGAGAACCGCGCCGACTGACGCGGGATCAGCAGCGGAAATTCGCTCGACAGGGTCCAGCGTCCCTGCTCGACCCCTTCGAGAAAGGTGGCGGCGACAGCGATCTTGCTGGTGCTGGCCATGGGGAAGCGCTGATCGGCAAGAACGGCCACCTCCTGCCCGGTCGACAGGTCGACGGCCATGACGCCGATCCGCCCGCGCGAGGGTTCGGCGAGCGCGGCAACGCGCTGCTGCAGGTCGCTGATGTGAGAGGCCGGGGCCACGGCGGCGGCACGTGGCTGCGTGCCGAGCACGCTGTCGAAACGTGCCTCCAGATTGGCCGGCTGCGCGACCGCGCCGGTCGACCAGCCGAGCACTGCCGCCGCCAGCGCGGCACCGATCCCCTTGATCCGCATGACCTCTCCCTAGCCGAATCGTGCTTTCGTCGAGGTTAATTGCGGCCCTGCGGCGGGCGCAACCCCGTTGCGCCCAGCCGTGAGTGGCGCCAGCGGGCGCCGCCCGCTCCGGTCAGGAGGCGGCGAGCACCTGCGCGATGCGCTCGGCCGGCTCGTTCGTCATCGTCTTGGGCACCTCGCCGCGCAGGCGGCTTTGCAGCTCGCCGTGATAGTGACGGCGCATTTCGCCCAGCGTCTTGGGGTCGGCGATGATGATGAGGTCGTCGATCCGGCCGGCCTTCGCCTCCGCGTTCAGCCAGTCCGCCGCCGCCGCGGCATGGGCAAGCTCGTCCAGATCGGTGCTCCCGGTCCGGCGCCCGGCATCGTCCTGGTTGCGGATGCCGGCGCTGTGGTTGGTCGGCTCCAGCGAGGGCGTCTGCGGGTTCGACAGCTTGGGTTCGAACATCTGCCCCGTGTTGCGCATGACGACGAACCGGTTGCCATCGACGACGGCGACGTGGGCATTGTGCGGAACCTTCATCTGATCGTGTCTCCTGTTCTGGGGTGTGCGACACCAACGCCCGACCGGCCTGAACGCTCCGCGCCGGGCGGACGCGAAACGGCCCGGCGAGGCGGGAGCCTGCCGGGCCGTTCCTGCATCAGCAGAAGGCAGAGGGGCTTAGAAGTCCATGCCGCCCATGCCGCCCATGCCGCCGCCCGGCATCGCCGGCGCGGCCGACTTGTCTTCCGGCTTCTCGGTGATCGCCGCTTCCGTGGTGATCAGCAGGCCGGCGACCGAGGCCGCGTCCTGAAGCGCGGTGCGCACGACCTTGGTGGGGTCGATCACGCCCGACTGCACGAGGTTCTCGTAGCTGTCGGTCTGCGCGTTGAAGCCGAGCGTCTCGTCGTTGCCGTCGATCAGCTTGCCCGCGACCACCGCGCCGTCGTGACCGGCGTTCTCGGCGATCTGACGGACCGGCGCCTGCAGCGCGCGGCGGACGATGTCGATGCCGCGGGTCTGGTCCTCGTTCTCGCCGGTCAGCCCCTCGAGCGACTTGGTGGCATAGAGCAGCGCGGTGCCGCCGCCCGGAACGATGCCTTCCTCGACCGCGGCGCGGGTGGCGTGCAGCGCGTCATCGACGCGGTCCTTGCGCTCCTTCACCTCGACTTCGGACGCACCGCCGACCTTGATGACGGCGACGCCGCCCGCGAGCTTGGCCAGCCGCTCCTGCAGCTTCTCGCGGTCGTAGTCGCTGGTGGTGGACTCGATCTGGGTGCGGATCTCGTTCACCCGCGCCTTGATGTCGTCCGCCTCGCCAGCGCCGTCGACGATCGTGGTGTTGTCCTTGTCGATCGACACGCGCTTGGCCTGGCCGAGCATGTTCAGCGTCACGGATTCGAGCTTGATGCCCAGATCTTCCGAGATCATCTCGCCCTTGGTCAGGATCGCGATGTCCTGCAGCATGGCCTTGCGGCGGTCGCCGAAGCCCGGCGCCTTCACCGCCGCGACCTTGAGGCCGCCGCGCAGCTTGTTGACCACCAGCGTGGCCAGCGCTTCACCCTCGATGTCCTCGGCGATGATGAGCAGCGGACGGCCCGACTGCACCACCGCCTCGAGGATCGGCAGCATCGACTGCAGCGAGGACAGCTTCTTCTCGTGGATGAGGATGTAGGGGTTGTCGAGCTCCACCGTCATCTTGTCGGGATTGGTGATGAAGTAGGGCGACAGGTAGCCGCGGTCGAACTGCATCCCCTCGACGACGTCGAGCTCGAACTCGAGACCCTTGGCCTCCTCGACGGTGATGACGCCTTCCTTGCCGACCTTGTCCATGGCCTCGGCGATCTTCTCGCCGACTTCGCGGTCGCCGTTGGCGGAAATGATGCCGACCTGCGCGATTTCCGAGGAGCCGGCGACGTCCTTGGAACGGCTCTTGAGGTTCTCGACGACCTTGTCGACGGCCAGATCGATGCCGCGCTTCAGATCCATCGGGTTCATGCCGGCGGCGACCGACTTCATGCCTTCCTTGACGATCGCCTGGGCCAGCACGGTCGCGGTCGTGGTGCCGTCACCGGCCAGATCGTTGGTCTTGGACGCCACCTCGCGCAGCATCTGCGCGCCCATGTTCTCGAACTTGTCCTTCAGCTCGATTTCCTTGGCGACGGTGACGCCGTCCTTGGTGATGCGCGGGGCACCAAAGCTCTTGTCGATGACGACGTTGCGGCCCTTGGGGCCCAGCGTCACCTTGACGGCGTTGGCGAGGGTGTCGACGCCCCGCAGGATGGCTTCGCGCGCGTCGCGCGAAAACTTGACTTCCTTGGCAGCCATTACGCTAAACTCCTGAATAGGTTGATGGAAGAGGACGGGCGATCAGCGGATCAGGAGATGATCCCCATGATGTCGCTTTCCTTCATGATCAGCAGATCCTCGCCATCGAGCTTGATCTCGGTGCCGCCCCACTTGCCGAACAGGACGCGGTCGCCTTCCTTGACATCGAGCGGCCGCACAGTGCCGTCCTCGGCGCGCGTGCCCGAACCGACGGCGATCACTTCACCCTCGCTCGGCTTTTCCTTGGCGCTGTCCGGGATGATGATCCCGCCAGCGGTCTTTTCCTCGGCTTCAATGCGGCGTACGAGCACGCGATCGTGCAGCGGACGGAATGCCATGAGTTTGCCCTCTTGATGAGTGGTTGAACAGCGATTGGCACTCTCACCCGGAGAGTGCCAGCGGCGCGCATATGCGAAGCCGTCCGGCCGATGTCAATGGCCGCGCCGAGCGGTGCCGGCATCCGCGCATCAGGCCGCCGGCAGCACCGTGCCGACCAGCCGCAGCCGTTCCCGCCGGTGCCAGCGCAGCAGAAGCAGGGCGGCCGCGAACGCAAGGCCGGTCGCCAGCCCGATCCAGATGCCCGTCCCCTCCAGAGGCGTGGCAAAACCGAGCAGCAGCGCGGTGCCGATTCCCGGCACCCAATAGGCGAAGGCGGCAATCCACATCGGCACGCGGGTGTCCTGCAGGCCCCGCAAGGCTCCGGCCGCCACCGCCTGAACCCCGTCGGCAAGCTGGAAGGCCGCCGCGATCTTGAGATAGACGAGGGCAAAGGAGAGCATCTGCGCATTCTCCGGCGCCCGGACATCGACATAGATCGACAGCAGCAGCAGCGGCGCGGCCAGCATGAGCAGCGCCGCCAGGACCATGAACCCGGTGCCGAGCGCCACCGCCGTCCAGCCGGCCCGGCCCGCTCCGGGCGCATCGCGCGCGCCGAAATGGTATCCGACGCGGATCGTCGCCGCCTGCCCGATCCCGAACGGCACCTGAAACGTGAGCGCCGCGATCTGCAGTGCAAGGGTGTGGGCGGCCAGTTGCGCAGTGCCGATCGCCCCCATCAGGAACGCGGCGGCACCGAAGATGCCGGCCTCGGCGGTGATGGTGAGGGCGATCGGCGTGCCGATCCGCAGGATCTGCCGCAGCCGCAGCGGGTCCGCCCGCCAGAAGAAGCCGAAGATGCGGTAGCGATGCAGGCGCGGATCGAGCCGGATGGCCAGCACGTAGGCCGCCAGAGTGGACAGCGCCGTCAGGATCGTCGCGATGGCCGCGCCCGTCAGCCCCAGTGCCGGCGCGCCCCAGTTGCCGAAGATGAAGGCGTAATTGGCCGCGGCGTTGATACCGATGCCGGCGGCGGTGATCACCGTGGCGAGCAGCGGTCGGCCCAGCGCCGACACGAAGCTGCGCAGCACGGCGTTCGCCAACATGGGGATCATCGACCACACGAGCACCCCGTTGTAGGCCAGCGCGAGGGCGGTCACGCTCTCCTCCTGCCCGGTGAGCCGCATCAGCGGGCCGAGCAGCAGGCAGGCTCCCATGCCCCCGACCCCCGCCAGCCCCGCCAGCCACAGGCCCATGCGCACGATGCGCCGGACCGGGCGCAGGGCCGGCGCGCGGGCGCCGAGCGCTTCGGCGATCAGGGGAGCCACCGCCCCCGTCAGGCCCGACAGCGCCCACAGGATCATCCCGAACAGCGCCACCACGATGGCCGACGCGGCCAGCGGCTCCTGACCGAGACGGGCAATGAACACGACGTCGACGGCATAGGTCAGCATCTGCAGCAGATTGGCCAGCGCCAGCGGCCAGGCGAGGGCCAGCGTGGCGCGCAGTTCGCGGAGACGAAGCGCGGTGCGGGTATGGGCGGCTGGCATGGACTTGCCCGCGCTTACGCCCTACGCCGGTGCGGCGAAAGGGCAGATGCCAATGACGGGACAGGAGCAACGACGCGTGGCACCGCGCAGCATATTCCTTCTTCTCGCCGTTTTTGCCGCAGCGGCGTCGCCGGCCAGCGCGCAGGAGGTCTTCGGGGGCTTTTATGCCCATGCCGTCGACACGCCGTTCACTCTTGAGACGGGAGAGGGAGGCGCCGCGGTGCAGTTCGGCTACCGCTTCGCGCCGTCGCGCGCGCTGGCTTTCGCGGGCAGCCCGGAACCTTATGTGTTCGCCTCGGTGAACACGGCGGGAGACACGAGTTTCGCCGGCGGCGGGCTCAGCTGGAAAGCCGATCTTGGTCCCGTCTATCTGCGGCCGGGCATCGGGCTCGTGATCCACAATGCCCCGGCGCTCAGGGTGGACGAGGACACCGGGTTGCGCACCGATCTCGGCAGCCGCGTGCTGTTCGAGCCGGAACTGGCGGTCGGTACCCGGCTCACCCCCCGGCTCGCCATCGAGGCGAGCTGGGTGCACATCAGCAACGGCCGGTTCTTCAACCAGCGGCAGAACCCCGGGATCGACACCATCGGTGTGCGGCTGAACTGGCGGCTCTAGAGGGTCGCGGCGGCACTGGCGCGCAGCGCCTCGCAGAGCACCGCCGCCATCCGTTCCACATCGCCTTCCCGTTGCGGCTGAACCAGATCCTGCCGCACCTCCAGCTCCACATAGGGGAGCGCGCGCGGGAAGGCGTGTCGGGGCACGGTGTAGTCGATCCCGTCCATGCGGTAAGGCTCGTTGTCGCCCGTCACCAGATCGGCGCGGCGGTGCAACGCGGCGAGAACGCCGCGGGCGAAGGCATCGCCATGGCCGTCGTGAAGCACGCCGAGATGCCACGGCCGGTCCTGCCCGGCGAGGCGCGGCGTGAAGCTGTGCAGTGCGACGAACACGGTGGCGAGGCCAGCGGCGGCGCGCCGGTCGAGCAGCCGCGCGATGGCCTCGTGGTAGGGGGTGTGGATCGCGTCCAGACGCTCCTGCCGCGCGGTCGGCTGAAGGTCCGCGTTGGCTGGAACGAGGGTGCCGTCGCTGACGGCCGGGACGAGGTCGGGGGCATCGGGAGCGCGGTTGCAGTCGATGACGAGTCTCGAAAAGCGCTGGTGAAGAAAAGGCGCGTCGAGCATCGCCGCCATCGCTCGCCCCAGCGCCTCCACCCCGATGTCGATGCCGATGTGGCGCTCAAGCTCCGCCGGGTCGATGCCCAGCCCGCCCAGCCTCTTCGGCACGACATTGCCGGCGTGGTCGCCAATGAGCACGAACGGCGAGGAGGCCAGGCTGGCGCCGACGAGATCGACGGGGTCTGGATCGTTTTGCGCCAGCAAGGCGTTGGGGGCACGGGACTGCACGGGTGTCCCCTTAGCATGGCAGGGCGATGCCGACAGTCGAGATCGAACACATCACCCGGTATTCCTACCGGCAGCCGGTCGCGTTTGGCGAGCACCGCATCCTGATGCGGCCGCGGGAGAGCTATGACCAGCGGCTGTTGGACGCGCAGCTCGACATCGACCCCGCGCCCGAGGCGCTGCGCTGGATCCACGACGTGTTCGGCAACGCGGTGGCCATCGCGGGTTTCGGCAGCCGGGCAAGCTGCCTGGAGGTCCGCGCCAGCGCAAAGGTCCGGCACACGCCGACGCAGGCGACAGCCATCGCCGTCGAGGACTACGCGGTGCAGTGGCCGTTCCAGTACGCGGCGGAGGATTTGCCCGACCTGTCGCGCGCGATCGAACGGCAGCATCCCGACCGCGACCGCGAGGTGGATCGCTGGGTCGGCCGCTTCCTCCGCAGTGACGGGCGCACGCCGACGCTGGACCTGCTGACGCAGATCACCTGCGCCATTCACGAACGCTTCGCGTACCGCCCGCGCGAGGAGGAGGGCACGCAAACCCCCCTCGACACGCTTGAACGGGGAAGCGGGACCTGCCGCGACTTCGCCGTCCTGATGATGGACGCGGTGCGCGCGCTCGGCCTCGCCGCGCAGTTCGTCTCGGGCTATCTTTACCAGACGGGCGCCGGTCCCGAGCGGGTCGGCGGGCACAGCACGCACGCCTGGGTGCGGGTGTTCCTGCCGGGGTCCGGCTGGATCGAGTTCGATCCGACCAACGGCATCGTCGGCAGCGCCGGCCTCATCCGGGTGGCCGTCGCGCGCGATCCGGCCCATGCGAAACCGCTGACCGGCAAGTGGGTGGGGCCACCCGACAGCTGGCTCGACATGGACGTCGACGTGCGGATCGCCTGTCCCGGCGACGAGGCGACCGAGCCCTCGCAGAGCGACGAAACGCGGGAGGAAACACCATGCTGATCCGCACCGGTTTCGACATCCGCTTCGAGACGGACAGGGAGGTGCCGATGCTCGCCCTGCTGAGCGTCCGGCCGGAGCGGTGTGGCGACCTGCGCACGCCGGAAGTGCTGAACACCGAGCCTTCGGTGCCCGTGTCCCGGTATGTCGACAGCTTCGGCAACGTCGCGTCGCGGCTCGTGGTGCCCGCCGGCGGCATCCGGCTGTTCAGCGACTTCGTCATCGCCGACGAAGGCACGCCCGACCCGGTCGTGGCGGATGCCGAGCAGCATCCGGTGCCGGAGCTGCCGGACGAGGCGCTGATCTACCTCCTCAGCTCGCGCTACTGCGAGGTCGAGCTGCTCGCCGACGAGGCGTGGGCGATCGCCGGGTCGATCACCGGCGGCTGGGCGCGGGTGCAGGCCCTCGTCGACGCCGCGCACGAGCGGTTGCAGTTCGACTACCAGCGCGCCAGCAGCGCCCGCACCGCCCGCTCGGCGTGGGATGAGCGCACGGGCGTGTGCCGTGACTTTGCCCATCTGGCGATCACCCTGTGCCGGGCGGTGAACATTCCCGCGCGCTACTGCACCGGCTATCTGGGCGACATCGGCATCGACCCGGTCGACTACCCGATGGATTTCTCGGCCTGGTTCGAGGTGTATCTCGGCGGCGCCTGGCACACCTTCGACGCGCGTCACAACCGGCCGCGCATCGGCCGAATCGCCATGGCGCGCGGACGCGACGCGGTGGACACCGCGCTGACGACGAGCTTCGGCAAGGCGCGGCTGACCCGGTTCGAGGTTCACACGGTGGAGGTCGCCTCGGCCGATCTCGACCGGCCGGTCGCCGATGCGGCGCTGCCGCAGCGCGCCGTCCCGGTGCCGGGCGACGCGGCCTGAGCCGCAACGTCTCGCGGGCGAGCGGCGCGGCGTTCAGCGGATCCGGGCACGCAGGACGAGTTCGGCTTCGGGCGGCGGGGTCCCGGGCAGGAACGGATCGCGCAGGCGGATGCAGACATGGCGCACCTGCGGATCGTGCCCGGCAACGGGCGTGTAGGTGCACTGGCTGAGGCTGGTCGGCCGGACAGCGGCGTTGGAGAACCGAAGGTCGGTGGCAGCCGAAAAGGTCGTGCCGCTGTCGCCGGGAACGACGCGGACCGAGGCGCTGTCGCCCAGTGCGGGCGGGCCGTGGAAGAACTCCATCGCCGCGGGCAGCGTGTCGACGATGAACACCCCGTCGTCCGCCGCGCCGTCTCCTTCGTTGCGCACCCGGATGGTGTAGAGCACCTCCTCGCCGGGAAGGTGGAAGCCGCTGGCCCCCGCCCCGCCGACGGGCGCCGACGTCTTGGTGGCGGTGAGCCGGGCGGGCGCATCGGTCGCCCTCATGCGCGTGTCGCGCATCAGGGTGCGTGCCGCTCCGCCGGTGTTGAGGGTGTCGGCGTAGCTGGTCCTCAGGATCTGCCCCGGCAGCGCCGCCATGACGCCGTCGCCGCTGCTGCCGGACGGCGCCGATTGCGTGGGCAGGGCGGCGCGGAAGATGCCGGTGTTCGGTCCCGTCTCGGACAGCACCACCGTCTCCTGTTCGCCCGTCGTGCGGTTCGTCACCGTGACGGTGAGCGTGTCGACCGCGGCCGCGCGGGTGTTGCGGTCCGCGTCGATGACCTCGATCTCGACCGCATCGCCGACCCTGCGGGCGAGCGGGGCGGTCAGCACCCCGTCGCTGCCGAGCAGCGGGCGGAGCACCAGCTGGAGCGTCGCGGGCCGCCGGTCGCAGCCGCTGCTGATGAAGGCGGTGCCGGCGATGCTGCCGGCAAGCTGCGGAACCTGCACGCCGCCCGCGAAGCTGAAGCCCGGACCGAACACCCGTTCGTCGAAGAATTCGATGGCGCCGTTGTTGAAGGTCGTCTGCGCCGTGTTGCTGCCGGTGCCCACGAAGGAGAACACGTAGTCGTTCGCCCGCGCCGGCACGGCGGCAAAGCTCATCGTGCCGCTCTGGTCCGGATTGCTGGCCGAGCAGTAGCGGCCAAAGGCGCGGGGCGGGTCGCCGGCGCTGGCCTGATCGACGTTGAGAACCGTGGCCAGGTAGATGAGCGAGGCGGCGGGATCGGGACCGTAGGTGACCCGGAAGGTCGCCGCCCCGGCCGGGAGAGCATTCTCCCGCATGATGTAGGCCGTTAGGCGGTTGCGCTTGGACCCGGTGCCCTCGATCGTGCCGAGCGGCTGCATGGCCACCCCGTTCAGCGTCGCCCCGGTCGGCGCCGAGTTCTGGTTCGATTCGTATTCGGAAAAGATGATCGCGATGACGACGCGGCTCGATCCGGCGGCGGGCGTGTAGCTGCGGCTGTAGCTGGTGGCGGTGGCGTGATTGTTGACCAGCGTCTCGTTGGAAATCTGCGCGCGGACGGGTACGCCATATGCCAGGCAGAGCGCCAGCAGCAGGCACGCAAGCCCGGCACGGAACAGCAGTAACGAAATCCCCACGGCGCGATGCTACCGCGATTGCAATGAAGATTGGTTAACGCGCCGGTCAGGAGCGCCGCGGCGGCCGCAGCCCGGACGCGAAAAAGGGAGCGACACGCGCGGTGCCGCCCCCTTCCATTCCGCGGATCCGCGGACGCGGTTACTTGAGCTCGACGGTGCCGCCGGCTTCTTCGATCTTCTTCTTGATCTCTTCGGCTTCGGCCTTGCTCACGCCTTCCTTGATCGGCTTGGGCGCGCCTTCGACGAGGCCCTTGGCTTCGGCGAGACCGAGACCGGTGATGCCGCGGACTTCCTTGATGACCTGGATCTTCTTGCCGCCGTCGCCGGTCAGGATCACGTCGAATTCGGTCTGCTCTTCGGCCGCGGCCGCGTCGCCGCCGCCGCCCGCCGCCGGACCGGCCACGGCCACCGCCGCGGCGGCCGAGACGCCCCACTCTTCCTCGAGAGCCTTGGCCAGTTCGGCCGCTTCGAGGACGGTGAGCTTGCTCAGTTCTTCGACAAGGGTCTTGATGTCAGCCATGATGAGTTCCTTTGTTCATGTAGCGCCGGAGCCGCGCCCCGGCAGGGTTCCTGGAAAGTCAGGTGAAGCCGCGTCTCAGGCGGCTTCCTTGTCGCCATAGGCGGCGAACACGCGCGCCAGCTTGGCCGCCGGCTCGTTGACGACGCGGGCGATCTTCGTCGCCGGGGCGTTGATGAGCCCGACCAGCTTGCCGCGCAGTTCGTCGAGGCTGGGCATGGTGGCGAGCGCCCGCACCCCGGCTTCGTCGAGCTGCTGCCCGCCCATCGACCCGCCGACGATTTCCAGCCGGTCGGTGGACTTGGCGAAGTCCACCACCGCCTTGGCCGCCGCGACCGGATCGGCCGAATAGGCAAGGGCGGTCGGGCCGGAGAGATACTCCTCCAGTCCCGTGTAGGGCGTGTCCGCCAGGGCGAGCTTGGCCAGGCTGTTCTTCGCCACCTTGTACGCGGCGCCGGCCTCGCGCATCTTGGTGCGCAGGGCGGTGGACTGGGCCACCGTCATGCCGAGGTTGCGGGTGACGACCACCACGCCGACCTCGTTGAAGATCGCGCTGAGCTGGGCGACCGATTCGGCTTTCTGCGAACGATCCATGCCGTACTCCTTCACAAATGGCCGCGACGGCGGGGCTGCCGCGGCCGGCTACGCACATCGCGTCCGACACCGGCAGCGGCGGGACGCGCTTGAAGTCCGTGAGGGGGAAGGGACGCACGGCGGCGCCTGAGCACGACGCGGCCCTCGGCGGACCGCAGAAACTCGTCTCCCCGTCTCGGCCGGAAGATTAAGCCGGGGACAGGATCCCGTGGCACCGGCGGTCTCGGACGGAACCGGCAAGCAAAAAGGCCCGCCGGCGAGGCGGGCCTTTAGGCGTTGTCGCGGGCGAGTCAACCCCGCCCGATCGAAACGGTCGACTTACTGCGCCGGGGTGGCGGTCGCGGTGGTCGTGGTGGTGGTCGTGCCGGTCACGCCCGGAGCCGGGGTGGCGGTCGCCGTCGCCGTGGTCGTGGTGGTGCCCATCGCGTCCGTGGTCGGCGTGGCGCCCGGGGTCGCCATCGGATCGGTCGTGGTGGTGCCCATCGTGCCGGCGCCCGTGCCCATCGTGTCGGTGGTCATGGTGTCGGTCGTGGTGGTGGTGGTGGTGGCGGTGGTGTCGGTCGCCGGGTCGGTGTTGTTCCCACCGCAAGCCGCCAGAGCCATCACCAGCGGCAGAGCAATCAAGGCAGTCTTCTTCATGATCAAATCCCTTTCGCGAGGAGTGTGCCACTAAATCGCCACATTTCGTTAGAGTCCCTGAAAGTTTTTGCAAGCGGAAATTGTGCCGCGGCGGCACGGTCGCGTCACGAACCGTGGCGCAGGAGGCCTTTGCCGAACGCGAGAAGCCGCATCCCGGCGCCAACGCCGACGGTGGTGGCGGGACCTTCGGCATTTGCGCGGACGAACGCACCCCTCTCCTCGACCATGCTGACAATGGGGGAAGCGCTCCGGGCGGCTGACGCGGCGGGCAACCGTTTGACACGCGGCGCCAGAGGATTATATGCGCGCTCTGCCGACCGCTTCGAGCGACGCCGGCCCGTGCGCGGGGGCTGGTGACTGGATGGAAGCGGCATCCCTTCACGCGACGCAGCAGCGGCCTCGAGTCGCCGGACCCTGTGGCCGTCCGGCGCTGCCGCGCTGGGTCGCCGGGCCGGCGTCCACGCGATTGCACGTTCACAGCGCCGGCCGACCCGCACGGAGCGGCGGCGGGCGCGGCGAGGAAAAGGTCAGGCACGCATCATGGCAACCAAGGCAAGGACACCCCGCACGGCCGGGACGGCGAAGAAGCGCATCCGCAGGATCTTCGGCGACATTCACGAAGTCGTGCAGATGCCCAACCTCATCGAGGTGCAGCGCGAGAGTTACGAGCAGTTCCTGCGCTCGGACAAGGCGACGGGCTATGTCTCCGGTCTGGAAAAGACGCTGCGCTCGGTGTTTCCGATCCGCGACTTCGCCGGCACGGCCGAACTCGACTTCGTGCATTACGAGCTCGAGGATCCCAAATACGACATCGTCGAGTGCCGTCAGCGCGGGATCACCTACGCCGCGCCGATGAAGGTCACGCTGCGCCTGATCGTGTTCGAGGTCGACCAGGAAACCGAGACGCGGTCGGTGCTCGATATCAAGGAGCAGGACGTCTACATGGGCGACATGCCGCTCATGACGGAGAACGGCACCTTCGTCATCAACGGCACGGAGCGGGTGATCGTCTCGCAGATGCACCGTTCGCCGGGCGTGCTGTTCGACCATGACCGGGGCAAGACCCACGCCTCGGGCAAGCTGCTGTTCGCGGCCCGGGTCATTCCCTACCGCGGATCGTGGCTCGATTTCGAATTCGACGCCAAGGACATCGTCAACGTCCGCATCGACCGCAAGCGCAAGCTGCCGGTGACGGCGCTGCTCTATGCCCTGGGCATGGATGCCGAGCAGATCCTCGACGCCTTCTACGACACCGTGGTGTGGGAGCGGACCGGCGATGGCTGGAAGCTGCCGTTCCATCCCGAGCAGTGGCGCGGCGCCAAGCCGGCCTTCGCCCTGGTGAACGCCGACACCGGCGAGGAGGTGTTCCCCGCCGGACAGAAGATCAGCCCGCGCGCCGCCAACAAGGCGGCCAAGGACGGTCTGGCCAGCCTGCTCATCCCGACCGAGGAGATCTTCGGCAGCTACTCCGCCCGCGACCTCATCGACGAAAGCACGGGGCGCATCTACATCGAGGCCGGCGACGAAGTCACGCCGGACAATCTCGAGGCGCTCGACCGGGCCGGCATTTCCCGGCTGGAGCTGCTCGATATCGACGACGTCAACACCGGGCCCTGGATCCGCAACACCCTCAAGGTCGACAAGGCGGAGAACCGCGACGAGGGGCTGGAGGCGATCTACAAGGTCATGCGGCCCGGCGAGCCGCCGACGAAGGAAACGGCGGAGGCGCTGTTCGAGGGGCTGTTCTTCGACCCGGAGCGCTATGACCTGTCGGCGGTCGGCCGCGTCAAACTGAACATGCGGCTGGGACTGGAGGTCGAGGACACTGTCACCACCCTGCGCAAGGAAGACATCCTGGCGGTGGTGCAGGAGCTGGTCCGTCTCAAGGACGGCAAGGGCGAGGTCGACGACATCGACAACCTCGGCAACCGGCGCGTGCGTTCGGTGGGCGAGCTGCTGGAAAACCAGTACCGCGTCGGCCTGCTCCGCATGGAGCGTGCGGTCAAGGAGCGCATGTCGAGCGTGGACGTGTCCACCGTCATGCCCAACGACCTCATCAACGCCAAGCCGGCCGTCGCGGCCGTGCGCGAGTTCTTCGGCTCCAGCCAGCTCTCGCAGTTCATGGACCAGACCAACCCGCTCTCCGAGGTGACGCACAAGCGGCGCGTCTCGGCACTGGGTCCGGGCGGGCTGACGCGGGAGCGGGCCGGCTTCGAGGTGCGCGACGTGCACCCGACGCATTACGGCCGCATCTGTCCGATCGAGACGCCGGAAGGGCCGAACATCGGCCTGATCAACTCGCTGGCAAGCTTCAGCCGGGTCAACAAGTACGGGTTCATCGAGACCCCGTACCGGAAGGTGGTCGACGGCCGGGTGACGGACGAGGTGGTCTACCTGTCGGCGATGGAGGAGCAGCGGCACACCGTGGCGCAGGCCTCCGCCGAACTGACGGACGAGGGCGCCTTTGCCGACGAGTTCGTGTCGGCCCGTCACAACGGCGACAACCTCATGGCCCCGCGCGAGCAGATCACCCTGATGGATGTCAGCCCCAAGCAGCTCGTGTCCGTGGCCGCCTCGCTCATCCCGTTCCTCGAGAACGATGACGCCAACCGCGCGCTGATGGGCTCGAACATGCAGCGCCAGGCGGTGCCGCTGGTGAAGGCCGAGGCGCCGTTCGTCGGCACCGGCATGGAGGAGACGGTGGCGCGCGATTCGGGGGCGGCGATCGCCGCGACGCGCGGCGGCATCGTCGACCAGGTGGACGCCACCCGGATCGTGATCCGCGCCCTCGGCGATGTGGAGCCGGGCCAGTCGGGCGTGGACATCTACACGCTGCAGAAGTTCCAGCGCTCGAACCAGAACACCTGCATCAACCAGCGGCCGCTGGTGAAGGTGGGCGACGTGGTTGAGCCGGGCGACGTCATCGCCGACGGGCCGTCGACGGACCTCGGCGAGCTGGCGTTGGGGCGCAACTGCCTCGTCGCCTTCATGCCCTGGAACGGCTACAACTACGAGGACTCCATCCTCATCTCCGAGCGGATCGTGAAGGATGACGTGTTCACCTCGATCCACATCGAGGAGTTCGAGGTGATGGCCCGCGACACCAAACTCGGGCCGGAAGACATCACCCGCGACATCCCCAATGTCGGCGAGGAGGCGCTGCGCAGTCTCGACGAGGCGGGCATCGTGTTCATCGGCGCCGAGGTGCATCCGGGCGACATCCTGGTCGGCAAGATCACGCCCAAGGGCGAATCGCCGATGACGCCGGAGGAGAAGCTGCTCCGGGCGATCTTCGGCGAGAAGGCGAGCGACGTGCGCGACACGTCGCTGCGCCTGCCCCCCGGCGTGTCCGGCACGGTCGTCGAGGTGCGGGTGTTCAACCGCCACGGGATCGAGATCGACGACCGCACCCGGGCGATCCAGAACGAGGAAATCGAGCGGCTGCGCAAGGATGCCAGCGACGAACGCGCGATCCTCAACCGCGCCACCTGGAACCGGCTGCGCGACATGCTGATCGGGCAGACCGTCTCCGCCGCGCCCAAGGGCGTGAAGAAGGGCGCGGAGATCACGCCCGAACTGCTCGACGGCGTGGACCGGCACGAATGGTTCAAGTTCGCTGTCGCGGACGACGCCCGCCAGGAACAGCTCGAGGCCGTGAAGAAGCAGTATGACGATGCGGTCAAGGTCATCGACGACCGCTTCGAGGACCGGCGCGAGAAGCTCGAGCGCGGCGACGAGCTGGCCCCGGGCGTGCTCAAGATGGTCAAGGTGTTCGTCGCGGTGAAGCGCAAGCTGCAGACCGGCGACAAGATGGCCGGACGCCACGGCAACAAGGGCATCATCAGCCGGGTCCTGCCGGTGGAGGACATGCCCTTCATGGAGGACGGCACGCCGGTCGACATGGTGCTGAACCCGCTGGGCGTGCCCAGCCGGATGAATGTCGGGCAGATCTTCGAAACCCATCTCGGCATGGCGGCCCGCGGCCTGGGCCAGCAGGTCGCCGCGGCGCTGGAGGAGTGGCGTGCCGCCAATCCCGACGCGTCCGCCGCGCAGCCGCCCGAGGCCGTGCGCGAGCGGCTGAAGGAGGTCTATGGCGAGCCTTACCATGCCGATCTCGACACCCGTTCGGCGGCGGAGCTGGTGGAGCTGGCCGGCAATCTGACCAGCGGCGTGCCGATGGGCACGCCCGTCTTCGACGGCGCGCGCGAGGCGGATGTGACGGCCATGCTGGAGCAGGCGGGCCTGCCCGGTTCGGGTCAGGTGACGCTGTATGACGGGCGTTCGGGCGAGGCGTTCGACCGGCAGGTGACGGTGGGCATCATGTACATGCTCAAGCTGCACCACCTCGTCGACGACAAGATCCACGCCCGTTCGATCGGCCCCTACAGCCTTGTCACCCAGCAGCCGCTGGGCGGCAAGGCGCAGTTCGGCGGCCAGCGCTTCGGCGAGATGGAGGTCTGGGCGCTGCAGGCCTACGGCGCGGCCTACACGCTGCAGGAGATCCTGACAGTGAAGTCCGACGACGTGATCGGCCGCACCAAGGTCTACGAGGCGATCGTCAAGGGCGACGACACCTTCGAGGCCGGCATTCCGGAGAGCTTCAACGTGCTCGTCAAGGAGATGCGGTCGCTGGGCCTCAACGTCGAGTTGAAGAACCTGGCGGACGCGGACGACGAGGATGGCGACGGCCTCGCCATCGCGGCCGAGTAACCCTTCTTCCCTCCCGGCAGCGGGAGGGGCCGGGGGTGGGCCGCCGGCTCACCCGCTCAGACCCACCCCGAACCCCTCCCCCGGCGGGAGGGGGATGAGGATGAGACAAGATGAACGAACTGACCCGTTTCACGAACCAGCTCGCGAAGCCCGAGACCTTTGACGAGATCCAGATCGGCATCGCCAGCCCCGAGCGCATCCGTTCGTGGTCGTTCGGCGAGATCAAGAAGCCCGAGACGATCAACTACCGCACCTTCAAGCCGGAGCGGGACGGGCTGTTCTGCGCGCGCATCTTCGGCCCGGTGAAGGACTACGAGTGCCTGTGCGGCAAGTACAAGCGCATGAAGTACAAGGGCGTCGTCTGCGAGAAATGCGGCGTCGAGGTGACCGTCACCAAGGTCCGCCGCGAGCGCATGGGCCACATCGAACTGGCCGCGCCGGTCGCCCACATCTGGTTCCTGAAGTCGCTGCCGAGCCGCATCGGCCTGCTGCTCGACATGCAGCTCAAGCAGCTCGAGCGGGTGCTCTACTTCGAGGCCTACATCGTCACCGAGCCGGGCCTGACGCCGCTGGAGAAGTACCAGCTCCTGACCGAGGACGAACTCCTCGATGCGCAGGACGAGTACGGCGAGGACGCGTTCAGCGCCGCCATCGGCGCCGAAGCGGTCAAGACCATGCTGATGGACCTTGACCTCGAGGCCGAACGGCAGGCGCTGCTCGACGAGCTGGAGACCACCAAGTCCAAGCTGAAGCCGGCCAAGATCATCAAGCGGCTGAAGGTCGTCGAAAGCTTCATCGAATCGGGCAACCGCCCCGAATGGATGATCCTCGACGTGGTGCCGGTCATTCCGCCCGAGCTGCGCCCGCTGGTGCCGCTGGACGGCGGCCGGTTCGCGACCTCGGACCTCAACGACCTGTACCGCCGGGTCATCAACCGCAACAACCGTCTGAAGCGCCTCATCGAGCTGCGCGCGCCCGACATCATCGTGCGCAACGAGAAGCGCATGCTGCAGGAATCGGTGGACGCGCTGTTCGACAACGGCCGCCGCGGCCGGGTCATCACCGGCGCGAACAAGCGGCCGCTGAAGTCGCTGTCCGACATGCTGAAGGGCAAGCAGGGCCGCTTCCGCCAGAACCTGCTCGGCAAGCGCGTCGACTATTCCGGCCGCTCGGTGATCGTGACCGGGCCGGAACTGAAGCTGCACCAGTGCGGGCTGCCCAAGAAGATGGCGCTCGAGCTGTTCAAGCCGTTCATCTACGCCCGCCTCGACGCGAAGGGTCTGTCCATGACCCTCAAGCAGGCGAAGAAATGGGTCGAGAAGGAGAAGCGCGAGGTCTGGGACATCCTCGACGAGGTAATCCGCGAACACCCCGTGCTCCTGAACCGCGCGCCCACGCTGCACCGCCTCGGCATCCAGGCGTTCGAACCCGTGCTGATCGAGGGCAAGGCGATCCAGCTTCACCCGCTGGTCTGCGCCGCCTTCAACGCCGACTTCGACGGCGACCAGATGGCCGTGCACGTGCCGCTGTCCCTCGAGGCGCAGCTTGAGGCGCGCGTGCTGATGATGTCCACCAACAACATCCTCAGCCCTGCCAACGGCAAGCCGATCATCGTGCCTTCGCAGGACATGGTGCTGGGCCTCTACTACCTGTCCATGGAGCGGCAGGAGCGCACGCCCGAATTCGTCGAAGGCGAGGACGGCACCCGCACCGAGCGTCTGCCGATGTTCTCCGACATGGCCGAGGTGCATCAGGCGCTTGAAAAGAAGGCGGTGACGCTGCACACCCGGATCATCGCCCGCGTGCCGCAGGCCGACGAGCAGGGCACGATCGTCATGAAGCGGTTCGTGACCACGCCGGGCCGGATGCTGATCGGCGAATGCCTGCCGCGCAGCCACAAGGTGCCGTTCGACATCGTCAACCGCCTGCTCACCAAGAAGGAGATCGGCGACGTCATCGACCAGGTCTACCGGCACACCGGGCAGAAGGACACGGTGCTGTTCGCCGACGCGATCATGGGCCTGGGCTTCCGCCACGCCTTCAAGGCCGGCATCTCGTTCGGCAAGGATGACATGATCATCCCCGACGCCAAGGACCGCCTTGTCGAGGAGACGAAGGCGCTGGTCGCCGATTACGAGCAGCAGTATCAGGACGGCCTCATCACCCAGCAGGAAAAGTACAACAAGGTGATCGACGCCTGGAGCCGCTGCGGCGATCAGGTCGCCGACGCGATGATGGACGAGATCCGCGCCCGGCCGGTCGACGAGAACGGACGCGAGGCGCCGATCAACTCGATCTACATGATGAGCCATTCGGGTGCGCGCGGCTCGCCGGCGCAGATGAAGCAGCTCGCCGGCATGCGCGGCCTGATGGCCAAGCCGTCGGGCGAGATCATCGAGACGCCGATCATCTCGAACTTCAAGGAAGGGCTGTCGGTCCTCGAGTACTTCAACTCGACCCATGGCGCGCGCAAGGGCCTTGCCGACACGGCGCTCAAGACGGCGAATTCGGGCTACCTCACCCGCCGTCTCGTCGACGTGTCGCAGGACTGCGTGATTGTGGAGACCGACTGCGGCACCGAACAGGCGCTGGAGATGCGGGCCATCATCCAGGGCGGCTCGACGATCGCCTCTCTGGGAGAACGCATCCTGGGCCGCACCACGGCCGAGGACATCGTGAACGCGGCCACGGGCGAGGTGATCGCTCCGGCCGGCACGCTGCTCGACGAGCAGGCGATCGCGGCGATCGAGGCGGCCGAGGTGCAGGTGGCCAAGATCCGCTCGCCGCTGGTGTGCGAGGCCAAGCAGGGCGTGTGCGCGACCTGCTACGGCCGCGACCTTGCCCGCGGAACGCCGGTCAACATCGGCGAGGCGGTGGGGGTCATCGCCGCCCAGTCGATCGGCGAGCCGGGCACGCAGCTCACGATGCGGACCTTCCACATCGGCGGCGCGGCGCAGCTCAACGAGACCAGCCACCTTGAAGCGATCTCCGACGGCAAGGTCGTGTATCACGACATCCAGACGATCAAGGACAAGCGCGGCCGCATCCTGTCGCTGGCCCGCAGCGGCCAGATCGCCGTGGTGGACGCCGAAGGGCGTGAACGCGAAATCCACCGCGTGCCCTACGGCACGGTGCTGATGCACGAGAACGGCGCGGCGGTGAAGCAGGGCGACCGGCTGGCCGAATGGGATCCGTTCACTCTGCCGATCATCACCGAAACCTCCGGCACGGTGAAGTACCAGGATCTCGTCGACGGCAAGACGCTGGAAGAGCGAGTCGACGAGGCGACCGGCATCGCGCAGCGCGTGGTCACGGAAAACCGCGGCAGCCGGGCCAAGAAGGACGACCTGCGGCCCCGGCTGACCCTGCTCGGCGAGAGCGGCGACGCGACCGAGGCGGCCCGCTACATGCTGGCTCCCGGCACGACGCTGTCGGTCGACGACGGTCAGCAGGTGGAGGCCGGCGACATCCTCGCGCGCGCCTCGCGCGAGGCGGCCAAGACCCGCGACATCACCGGCGGTCTGCCGCGCGTGGCGGAGCTGTTCGAGGCGCGCCGGCCCAAGGACGCGGCCGTGATCGCCAAGGTCGGCGGGCGGATCGAGTTCGTCCGCGAGTACAAGGCCAAGCGCAAGATCGCGATCATCCCCGAGGAAGGCGCGCCGGTCGAGTATCTGGTACCCAAGACCAAGGTGATCGACGTGCAGGAGGGCGACTTCGTCAAGAAGGGCGACACGCTCATCTCCGGCTCGCCCGATCCGCACGACATCCTCGAAGTCATGGGCGTCGAAGCGCTGGCCGAATACCTCGTGGACGAGATCCAGGAAGTGTACCGGCTCCAGGGCGTGAAGATCAACGACAAGCACATCGAGGTCATCGTCCGGCAGATGCTGCAGAAGGTGGAGATCACCGACGGCGGCGACACGACGCTGCTGCCCGGCGAGCAGGTCGACCTCGAGGAGATGAACGCGGTCAACGCCCGGCTCGCCAAGGGCAAGGAGCCGGCCAAGGGACAGCCGGTGCTGCTCGGCATCACCAAGGCGTCGCTCCAGACCCGGTCCTTCATCTCCGCCGCCTCCTTCCAGGAGACGACGCGCGTGCTGACGCAGGCGGCCGTCGAAGGGAAGAAGGACACGCTGATGGGGCTGAAGGAGAACGTCATCGTCGGCCGGCTCATTCCGGCGGGCACGGGCGCGGGCATGAACCGCCTGCGGGTGACGGCATCCGGACGCGACGCCGCGCTGAGGGCGTCGTGGCGGGCATCCCAGGCGGCGCTCGTCGCGCCCAATTCGGCCGAGGAGGAGCACGCGGCCGAGCTGGCGCAGGGACCGGAAGCGGCCATTGGCGATGATCCGCTGGCGATCATGGAGCCCGAAGGGTTCGGCCGTGACGAGGATGCGGGCGACTACCTGCTGACACCGGAGCCGGCCGACGGCGCGGCAGAGGCTGCGGCCGGCAACGACGCCGAGTAGCCCCGGCTGCTGAGCACGATGAAAAGGCCCTGCCGGCACGCACCGGCGGGGCCTTTTTCGTGCGCACGGCAAGTGCCGCGAAGGGGTGCGCCGCGCCGTCGTGTTGCTCGGGCTTGCGGCACTCACTAGCGTGAATACGCGCGCCGGGTGCGGGAGAATGCGTCCATGCTTTACATCGTCGACAACGCCGTCCCCATTCTCGCGGCCGCGCTGGCGGCGGTGCTGTTCGGCGCGGCCTGGTATGGCTGGCTTGATCGGCGATCCGCTCCGCATGGGGGCGCGGCACGGGAGGGGCGGGCCTTCTCGTCCGCGACGCTCGTCCTCGCCCTGCTTGCCGAGGCGTGGATGGCGGCCATCCTTGCGGGCGCGCTGATCCTCGCGCCGGTGGAGGCGGGGCGCTGGACGGTCGCGCTCGGCAGTGCGGGCATCATCTGGGCCGGGTTCGTGCTGCCGGTGGTGGCGGTGACTCACGGTCTGCGCCGGCTGGGGTGGCGGCGTTTCGCAATCGACGCGGTCCACTGGCTCGGCGCGATGCTCCTCATGGCCGCCGTGCTCAGGGCCATCGGCGTGGCGGCACCGGCTGCGGCAGCCACCCTGCCGGCGCCGTCCGCCGCACCCGGGGGCGGCGTGACGAGCCTTGCGGGCGAATGGCGGGTGGCGGGCGTCGACGGCGCGCCGTTCGACGAGCCCTACGGTCTCGCGCTGAGCGCTGACGACAAGGAAATCTGGTGGGAGCCGCGCTGCGCCGGGCTGGTGCGGCGCTACACGCTTGCGGGCGAGCGTCTTGCCGTGTCGATGCCGCCGGCGCAGGCGTCCCGGGCCGCTGCGGCCCCGCCGTCGGTGCCCGTCTGCGCCCTTGCGCCGCCGCCCGCGCTCGCCGGCGTTCGCCGCGCTCTGGATGCGGCGCAGACCGCGCGGCGCACGCCGGAGAATGGCCTGCTGCTGTCAGGCGGCGGACACAGCCTGCTGCTGTTCGCGCAATAGGGCGGGCGCGGCGCTGCGCCGCGTCAGCCGGTGGCGGCGAGCTGGGCGCGGATCTCCTCGCGCTTGCGCGCAACCGCCTCGAGCAGATTGTCGAACGAGGTGACGAACTGCGCCACGCCGTCGGCGGCGAGTTGCGCGGTCATGGCATCGAGGTCGAAGCCCGCTTCGGCAAGGCGGGCCAGCACGGCTTCGGCCTCGGCTGCGCCCTCGTTCAGGCTGGCGCGCACCGCGCCGTGGTCGCGGAAGGCGGCGAGCGTTGCCGGCGGCATGGTGTTGACCGTATCGGGGCCGATCAGCTCCTCCACATACAGGACGTCCGAATAGGCCGGGTTCTTGGTTCCGGTCGAGGCCCAGAGCAGGCGCTGCGGCCGTGCGCCGCGTCCGGCCAGCGCGCGCCAGCGGTCGGTCCCGACCAGCTCGCGGTAATGCGCATGGGCGCGCTTGGCATTGGCGATCGCGACCTTGCCCTTGAGGTCGCGCCATGCGGCCGCCCGTTCGGGCGGGAGGGCGTCGATCGCGTCGTCGACGAGCGTGTCGATGCGGCTGAGGAAGAAGCTCGCCACGCCGGCGATGCGGTCGATCGGCTGTCCGGCAGCGATCCGGTCCTCCAGCCCGCACAGATAGGCGTCGGCGGCCGCCTTGTAGGCGTCGACGGCGAACAGCAGCGTCACGTTGACGTTGATCGCCTCTGCCGTCAGCCGGCGCAGCGCCGCGACGCCGGCCGGCGTGCCGGGCACCTTGACCATGAGGTTGGGGCGGTCGACCGCCGCCCACAGGCGCCGCGCCTCGTCCACGGTGCCGTCCTCGTCACCGGCGAGATGCGGCGACACCTCGAGGCTGACATATCCGTCCCGCCCGTCGAGCCGTTCGTAAACTGGCATCAGGTCGTCGGCGGCGCGCCGGATGTCCTCGACCGCCATGGCCTCGTAAAGCTCGGCCGGGGAAAGGTCGGTCCGGCGAAGCGCGTCGCGCATGGCGGCATCGTAGGCGTGTCCCTGACCCATCGCCTTCTCGAACAGCGACGGGTTGGAGGTGACGCCGGTCACGGCGTCCTGCGCGACCAGCTGGCGCAGTTCGCCGCGTTCGAGAAAGCCGCGCTCGACGAAGTCAAGCCACACGCCCTGTCCCGCCTGAGCAAGGAGAGCAAGACGGCCGGGGCTGGATTCATGGTGTTCGGTCATGGGGGGGCTTTGCCACAGCCGCCTTCCAAAGGCGATGGCAAAGCACGCGTCCACTCGGTTGCCCATGCCGCCTGTCAGCGGCGTCGCAGTCCGTCCCGCAGCAGGCGGCTGGCTGTCCAGGCCACCTCGTCAAGCGGCCGGTCGTCCGACCAGATGGCAAAGCGCAGGCCGAGGAACACGTTCATGCCCATCACCGCCCAGGCGTGCACATCCTCGACATCCGCCCGCACCGCTCCCGCCGCCGCCCCCTGCTGAAGCCGGTCGAGAATGCGCCGCGCCGTGCGTTCGTAATGCGTCCGGTAGCTGTCCGGGTCGACGAACTCGGCCTCGTCGATGATGCGGTAGATGACCTTGTGTTCACGCGCGAACATCAGGAAGCTTTCCAGCGCCGCCCGCTCGGTCGCGAAGGCGTCCATCTCCGGCCGGAGCGCGGCGCCGGCGCGTTCCTTCACCCGTTCGCTCAGATCCTGGACCAGTGTGCGGAACAGCTCCTCCTTCGATCCGAAGTAGGTGTAGAACGTCCCCAGCGCGGTTCCGGCGCGCGAGGTGATCCCGCTGATCGAGGCGTCGTGAAACCCCTTCTCGCCGAACTCCGCCGCCGCGGCGTCGAGCAGCCGTGCCCGGGTGCGTGCGCCCCGCCGCGTGCGCGGCTGCCGCCCCTTGATGACCTCTGCCGCCGCCCCGTCCATGAGCGCCACGCTAACCCAAGCCCCCGCCCGCTCCAACAAGAAGTTGAAAGGGGATTCAGGTTTCAGTAGTGTGCGGGCAAGAGGATGCAGGGAGGATTGACAATGACGCGAGCGGCACAGCGAGTCGGCCACGGGGTTATGCGGGCCGCCATGGCAGGGGTGGCGCTGGCCGGTATCTGCGCGCCGGCCATGGCGCAGACCCAGCCCGAGCCGGCCGGAACGGAACAGCAGGCGTCCGACGCCAACGTCATCGTGGTGACGGCCCGGCGGCGCGAGGAGACGCTGGTGGAGGTGCCGATCGCGGTCACCGCCTACAGCGGCGAGGCGCTCCAGCAGGCAGGCGCGCTCGACATCACCGATCTGGCCCAGACGACGCCCAACACCACGCTGGAGGCGAGCCGCGGCACCAATTCGACGCTGACCGCCTTCATCCGCGGCGTGGGGCAGCAGGATCCGGTGTCCGGTTTCGAACAGGGCGTGGGCATCTATCTCGACGACGTGTATCTCAACCGGCCGCAGGCCGCGGTGCTGGACATCTACGATGTCGAGCGGATCGAGGTGCTGCGCGGACCGCAGGGCACCCTGTATGGCCGCAACACGATCGGCGGGGCGGTGAAGTATGTCACTCGCCTTCTGCCGCAGGATCCCTCGTTCAGCGCGCGCCTGACCTATGGCACCTACAACCAGCTCGACGGCGTGCTCAGCGCCTCGGTGCCGCTGGGCGATCTGGTGCGGGTCGGCGGCGCCGTCGCGCGGCTCACCCGCGGCGGCTTCGGCCGCAATCTCACCACCGGCGAAGACAATTACGACAAGGACGTGTTGGGCGGGCGCCTCAGCTTCGAGCTGGGCGGGCATGGCCAGCCGGTGCTGGTCCGCATCACCGGCGACTACACCAAGGACAACAGCAGCGCCCGTGGCGGCACCCGCCTGATCCCGAGTCTCGTGTCCCGCGCCCCGGTGCTCGACAACGTGTTCGACACGCGCGGCGGGCTCATCGACCCGCGGCAGGAGGTCGAAGCCTACGGGCTGGCCATGAATGTCACCGTGGACCTGTCGGACACGCTGACCTTCCGCTCGATCAGCGCATGGCGCAAGGACGACTCCGCCTCGCCGATCGACTTCGACGCCTTGCCGGCGGTCGATCTCGACGTGCCCGCCTTCTACCGCAACGAGCAGCTCAGCCAGGAGCTGCAGCTGATCTACGAAAGCGGTCCTCTGAACGCGCTGCTCGGGTTCTACTACCTCGACGCGCAGGCCGACACCCAGTTCGACGTGCGGCTGTTCACCACCCTCAACGGCCTGACGGCCTTCACCGAGGCCAATGTCGACACGCAGACCTACGCGGTGTTCGGCGATGTCACGCTGGACATCACCGACCAGCTCAGCGTGTCGGTTGGGGGGCGCTACACCTGGGACCGGCGCACGGCCGACATCCTGCGCCAGAACTATCTGGGCGGCGGCTCGCCGGTGTTCGGCGGCGCGGGGGTGGCGTTCGGGGCGCCGTCGACCGACTTCACCGGCAGCCGCGACTTCAACAAGTTCACGCCGCGCGTGTCGGTCAGTTTCCGGCCTACGCGGGATCACAATTTCTACGCCAGCTACGCGCAGGGGTTCAAGGGCGGCGGCTTCGACCCGCGCGGTGTGGGCATCAACGCCCCGGCCGCCATTCCCGGACGCCCCACCAACGACGAGGTGGCCGCGTTCCTCAGCTTCCTGCCCGAGAGCGTCGACAGCTACGAGATCGGCTACAAGGGGAACTGGCTCGACGGGGCGGTGTATGTCGCCCTCGCCGGGTTCTACGCCGATTACACCGACGTGCAGATCCCCGGCTCGGTGGGCTGCACCACCTTCGTCAACGGCCAGCCGATCCAGTCCTTCTGCGGCATCGTCACCAACGCCGGCGCGGCGACGTTCAAGGGTCTGGAATTCGAAGGGACGGCGCGGCTGGGCCGCGATCTCGCCACCCCCGGCGACCGGCTGACGCTTGCCCTGTCGGCCGGCTACATCGACGCGCAGTACGACGAGTACGTCACCAACATTCCGGGGCGTGGCCCGGTGGACGTGGCCGAGTTCCGCGAGGTCCAGAACACCCCGCGCTTCACCGGCAGCGCGACGCTCGGCTACCTGACGCCGGTGGGTGACGGCGAACTCAACTTCACCACCACGCTCGCCTATCGCAGCCGCACCTACCAGTTCGAGATTCCCAACCCGTTCCTCGACCAGGAAGGCTTCGCGCTGCTCGACGCGAACCTCGTCTACACCGGTCCCAACCGGCGCTGGTCGCTGGGACTGCACGGGCGCAACCTGCTCGACAAGGAATACAAGACGAGCGGCTACACCTTCGTCGTGGCCGATCCGGTGACGGGCGCCATCGCGACCGGGCCGAACGGGCTGCCGATCCCCTCGCTGGGCCGGGAAGGCACGCTGACGGCGTTCTACGGCAATCCGCGGCAGGTGTTCGTCACCGCCACGCTGCGCTACTGAACCGGCCGCCAGGGAACGGTTGTCCGCGCAAGCGGGTGCGTTGCCGAGGCGCAGCGCACCCGCCGCCTCTGCCGCCGGCGTCAGGACGACCGCGCCGAAGCCCGGATCGCCAGCGCCAGATCGCGGTCGAGCGGAACGCAGATCCGCAGCAACCCTGCCGATGTCGTCACCTCCTGCACCGGTCCGGCAACCCCTTCTTCCGTGTCGAAGCACGTCACCCGGTAGCGTCCCTCCGCCAGACCGGGCACGGTGACGGACACGGGGCGGGGCTCGCGCCGCGCAAGCCGTCCATCCGGGCCGACGCCGCTCGTGCGCAGCAGCCAGACCACCGCCTGCGCGGCGTCGCCGCATCCGATGGCGGCCGTGTCGGCGGCGTCGCAATGCAGCCGGGCGGCAAGGTTCCTTCGCCGGAAGCACGTCCAGTCGATCAGCGGGAGAAAGGCGGCGAGGCTGCGCTGCGTGCGGCGCATGCCGGGCGTGAGCACGTGCGGATGGCGGTTGGGCCAGCGCATGCCGCCGCCGGCCCCGCCGCTCGCCAGATGCGCCCATTGCATGTGGCGGAACATCTCGTCGTCGAAGGGTTCGGGCAAGGTGACGTGCCGGTCCTTGAAGCTGTGGATCGGGCCATGCTCGCTGTCATGCACCGGGCGTCCGTCGCTCGCCTCCTCGACGGCGGCCTGCATCAGCCGGGCGGTGGCAAGCGCGGGGGCGACCGTGTCGCGCGGATCGTCGATCGTCCCGGCCTCGTAGAGGTGGGTCGAGGCGAAATCGAGCAGCGGGTGGCGGAAGATCGGGTCCACCGTCGCCGGCTCGTCGATGAGGTGCGGTCCGAAAATCGAGACGGTCTGCGGGTGCGCGCGTCCGTACAGGCGCAGCTCGCGTTCGCGCAGGAAGGTGCCCAGGTCGCTGATGAACGGGGCAAGGGCGGCCGGGTCATCCTCGCCCTTCGAGGTGTGGATCTCGTTCCACAGGTCCCAGGCGAACAGCGCCCCGCTCCCGCCCCAGCGGTCCGTGGCGAAGGCCAGCCGGCGTTTCACCGCGGCGCGCATCTGCGGACAGGTCAGCCACTGCCGCCGTGTCCGGCACGGACCGCCATTGCGCGCATTGTAGGGGTGGTGGCGCCAGCGGTTCGACATGAAGAAGGTGTCGAACGGGGTCAGCAGGACGCGGATGCCCGTGCGCTCCAGCATCGGGAACAGGTCGTCCCAGAAGCGGACCATGTTGGGCGCGAAGGTGCCGACCCGCCGCTCGAGGTAGCGGTGATCCCCTTGCGCGTATTCGAGCATCAGCCGGATGCAGGTCACCCCGTGCGCCGCAAGCCAGCGGAGATGCCGCTCGACCGCTTCGGGATCACGGCGGCGGAACAGCGGCGCAAGTTCCGGCCAGGACACGGCGTCGTTGGCCCCGATCGGCGTCCAGGCGGCGCCGTCCTCGGTGACGAAGTAGGGCAGCCCCGGACGGGTGGTGACCCACGGCATGCCGCCCGGTGCCTGCGCCGCCGGCCGGAGCGCGCCGCGCGCGCCCGGCCCGGCGTCGAGCGGCTTCATGCAGCCGTGGCGCTGGCCCGCGCAGGCTCTGCCGCCGCGGTGCCGCCGCGCCGCTCCATCAGCCGCCGATAGGTGGCGAGCGCCTGCCCCACCACCTGATCCATGTTGTAGTAGCGGTAGGTCGCCAGCCGGCCGACGAAACTGGTCGCCTCCTGCTCCGCCGCCAGCGCCGCGTAGCGCTTGTACAGCGCCTGGTTCTCGTCCCGCGGAATCGGATAGTAGGGATCGCCATCGGCGCTCGGATATTCGTAGGTCACGCTGGTGCGGTCGGCTTCCTGCCCGGTCAGGTGCTTGTACTCCGTCACGCGGGTGTAGGGCACGTCGGGGTGCGGGTAGTTGATCACCGCCACCGGCTGCAGCCATTCCCGGTCCAGCGTGCGGTGCTCGAAGCGCAGCGAACGGTACGGCAGCTTGCCGAAACGGTGACCGAAAAACTCGTCGATCGGCCCGGTGAACACCAGGTGATCATAGGTCAGCCCTGGCCGCGCCTCGTCCCAGTCGACCCCAAGTTCAAGGGTGATGTTGGGATGATCGAGCATGCGCGCGAACATCCGCGTGTAGCCCTCGAGCGGCATGAACTGGAACCGGTCGGTGAAATAGCGGTCGTCGGTGTTCGTCCGCGTCGGCACTCGCGCGGTCACCGCCTTGTCGAGATCCGACGGGTCGATGCCCCACTGCTTGCGGGTGTAGCCCTCGAAGAAGAGGCGGTAGAGGTGTTCGCCGACGGCGGAGACGACGACATCGCGCGAGGTGCGGATCACCGGCACCGGCTCGGCCCTGCTGGCCAGGAACTCCGCCGCTTCGACGTCGCTGGCAAGCTCCAGTCCGTAGAGCCTGTTCAGCGTGGTCCGGTTGATGGGAATGGGCAGCAACTGTCCCTCGACCTCGGCGAGCACGCGGTGCTCGTACGGCCGCCAGCGGGTGAAGCGCGACAGATAGGCGAAGATGTCGGGCGCGTTGGTGTGGAAGATGTGGGGCCCGTACTGGTGGATGAGGATGCCGGCCTCGTCATGGTGATCGTAGGCATTGCCCGCGATGTGCGGCCGGCGGTCGAGCACGAGCACCCGCTGGCCCGCGTCGGCGGCGAGCCGTTCCGCCATCACCGACCCGGCGAACCCGGCGCCCACCACGACCACGTCGTAGTGCCGCGACGGGCGGATCATCGGCATGGACGACACCGCGGACACCGCCGCCTTGCCGGAGGACTGCGCCTTGGCGATCAGCGCCGCCATGGCGCTTTGCGTGGCGTCCCAGCTGTTCTGCGACAGCAGCGCATCCGCTTCGGCGAGCCAGTCGTCACCGAGGCTGCGCGACAAGGCGAGCGCCTCGTCGCACCGGGTGACGAAATCTGCCGGGTCGGCCGCGATTCGTACCGCCTGCGTCTGGCCGTACTGTCGCAGCACGTCGGTGATTGCGGTCGACACGACCGGAAGCCCCGCGGCAAGGTATTCGGGCGTCTTGGTCGGACTGATGAAGCGCGTCGCCTCGTTGAGCGCGAACGGCATCAGCGCGACGTCCCAGCCGCGCATGATGGCCGGCAGCTCGTCATAGGGCCGCCCGCCGAGGTAATGGAGGTTCGGCCGCTGGGGAAGGGTGGCCGGATCGATCTTGACCACCGGACCGACCATGACGATCGACCATTGCGGGCGCGCGCGCGCCAGCTCGTCGAGCAGCTGAAGGTCGAGGCGCTCGTCGATGACGCCGCAATAGCCCAGACGGGGTGCAGGCAGATCGGCCACCTCCGCCGGCACCGGGCCGGGCTGGCGCGCCACGGCAAAGTGCCGGCGGTCGATGCTCGAGGGGAAGCAGTGGACCGAAGGGTGCCGCGACCGCTTTGCATCGTACAGGCTGGCGCCGCCGGTGAAGACCAGGTCGGCCCGCTGGAACAGCTCGTCCTCCAGCGTCAGCATGCCTTCAGGCGCCCCGGCAAAGGCCGACAGCTCGTCCATGCAGTCATAGACCACGCACGACGCGTCCAGTCCGCGGGTGAACGGCAGCATCATGGGGGTGTAGTACCACAGCACGGCAGGGGTGCGCCCCTGAAGCCCCTCTGCCAGCAGACGGGCCAGAGCCTCGTTCTGTCCGGCGGCGTCCAGCTCCTGCGGCAGGTAGGGCGTGAGCACCTGCACCCCCGTCCGCTCGCACCGCGCCCGTTCCAGCCGCGGAGCGGCGCCCGGTTCCGAAAGGAAGATCGGTTCTTCCCAGAACAGGACGGTGTGGTCACGCGCGAAGCGTTCCATGAGGTGCTGAGGCCGCTGGGTGACGAAATTCCAGCGCAGATGGCTGAGGCAGAGAAGAATTGGCGCAGCATCTCCAAGCGGGCCCGAACCCGCCTTCCAAGCCTCAGGTTTCATTGGTGATCCTTCAGAAAACGTTGGATCAACGGCGTGGCACGGGGTTGGTTCCACAGCAGCAAAGAAGCTGCCTGCGGCGCACTTCGCTGCTCGCGCAGGAACCTGCCCGCCAAGCGGCGCGACCTTCGCCGGGCGGGGTCGACACGAGCCGGGTGACGCGCGGCCAGCGCAGCGCACCCGGCCGCCTGAGGCTCAGAGAGACCAGTAGCGCATGCCTTCAGGCACGAGATCCCGGCCGATGAACGAGCGCACGTCGATGACCGCGCCCTGCGGCCGCACGACGCGCGCGAGATCGTTGGCCCAGCCGCGGAACTCCTCGTGCGGCACCGCGAGAACCAGCGCGTCCAGATCGGTGAGAGCGGACGCCTCCTGCAGGCGGATCCCGTATTCCTCCATCGCTTCCTCGGCATCGGCGCGCGGGTCGTGCACCAGAACGTCGGCGCCACCCGCCATCAACGCCGCGATCACGTCAGGCACCTTCGAATTGCGCAGATCGGGCACGTTTTCCTTGAACGTCAGGCCCAGCACGCCGATCCGCGGCGTCGCGGCGGTCTGCCCGACCAGATTCAAGGTTTTCGCGGCGATGTGTCTGCCCATGCTGTTGTTGATCCGCCGTCCGGCAAGGATGACCTCCGGGTCGTAGCCGGCCTTCTCGCTCGCATGGGTGAGATAATAGGGATCGACGCCGATGCAGTGTCCGCCGACGAGACCGGGCGAGAACCGCAGGAAGTTCCATTTCGTCCCCGCCGCGTCGAGCACGTCGCGCGTGCTGATCCCCAGCCGGTCGAGAATGATGGACAATTCGTTCATCAGCGCGATGTTCAGATCGCGCTGGGTGTTCTCGATGACCTTGGCCGCCTCGGCGACCTTGATCGACGGCGCCTCGTGCAGGCCGGCGGCGACGACCGAGCCGTAGACCGAGCGGAGCCGGGCCAGGGTGGGCGCGTCTTCCGCGGCAATGATCTTCACGATCGTGTCAAGGCGATGCTCCTTGTCACCCGGATTGATGCGTTCCGGCGAATAGCCGAGGAAGAAGTCCTCGCCCCGGCGCAGCCCCGACGCCGCCTCGAGACGCGGCGCGCACACATCGTCCGTGACGCCGGGATAGACGGTTGATTCGAACACCACCGCCGCGCCCGGCGACAGTCGGGGACCAAGCGTGTCGCAGGCCGCGAGGACCGGGCCGAGGTCGGGTCGGTTCTGATCGTCGATCGGGGTCGGCACCGTGACGATGAAGAAGGTGCTGTCGGCCAGTTCGTCAGGATCGTCCGTGAAGCGGAGAGTGGTTGCGGCAAGATCGGCGTCCTCGATCTCGCCCGTCCAGTCGTGGCCACGGCGAAGCGCCTCGACACGGCGGGCGGAGATGTCGAAACCGATCACGTGTTCGTGCTGACCGGCGAGCGCCACGGCCACCGGCAGGCCGACATAGCCCAGCCCGATCACCGCGATTTTCTCATCCGCCTTCTTCATGCCTTCCGATCCCGAACGAAGTTGATGTACCAGGGCATCGCGCTGCCGAGGCCGCGCACCAGATCGTGGCTCGGCGCATAGCCAAGCAGGCGGCGCGCCTTGCCGATGTCCGCAAGGCTGTGACGGACATCGCCGGGCCGCTCGGGTCCGTGGACGACATCCGCCCGGCTGTCGAAACCGTGGTGCCGCAGTTCGGCGGCGATCGCCTGCTGCAGGGCGTTCAGCGATGTGCGTTGCCCGAAGGCGACGTTGTAGACCTGCCCCCACGCCTCCTCGGCGGCGAGCGCGGCGCGGAGGTTCGCCTGCACCGCGTTGTCGACAAAGCAGAAGTCGCGGCTTGTCTCGCCATCCCCGTTGATGCGCAGGGGGTCGCCTTGCAGCATCGCCTTGATCCACAACGGGATCACGGCAGCATAGGCTCCCTCCGGATCCTGGCGGGGCCCGAAGACATTGAAGTACCGCAGGCCGATCAGGCGTGCGCCATAGGTTCGGCCGAACACGTCGGCATAGACCTCGTTGAACGCCTTGGTGGCGGCATAGGGTGACAAGGGGCGCCCGATCCGGTCCTCGACCTTGGGCAGGCTGCGTTCGTCGCCGTAAGTGGAGCTGGACGCGGCATAGACGACGCGCGTGTCGCCGCCACGCCGCGCAGCGTCGCAGACGTTGACGAACCCGGACACGTTCACCTCGTTGGTGGTCACCGGGTCTTCGATCGACCGCGGAACAGAGCCCAGAGCGGCCTGGTGCAGGACGATCTGCACGCCCTCGCAAGCCATGCGGCAGATGCCGGGATCGCGGATGTCCCCTTCGATCAGCTCGAAACGGGACCAGGCGTCCTCGCCGACTTGTGCGCGAACCTCCTCGAGGTTGCGCCGGTGACCGGTGGCGAAGTTGTCGAGGCCCCGGACACGCTGGCCGAGGACGAGCAGGGTTCCGGTGATGTTGGAGCCGATGAAACCGGCCGCGCCGGTGACAAGCCATGTCCGCTGCTCGGCCTTGATCCGGTCGGTGAAACCGGGATCCTCCTGCAGCCACTCGGGTAAGGTATGCACGCACGCTCCCACGCTGTTCCGCGGCTGCCTAGGCGAAGGCTTGGGCGCTCGCCAGTCGAAAAGCGGGCCGCGCCGCCACTTCGCGTGCGCGGCATGGTCTCTCCGGCGGAGCCGATGCTCCCCGCCGCTCCCGCCTTCGTTGCGGTGGCAGCGGGCGGCATCTATGGCGGGCCTGACTGGAGGCGCTCGGGATGTGCGGATTAGCAGGATTCGTGACGGCTGGTCCGCTTGGCCCGGATGCCATGACGGCGCTGCGGCGCATGACGGGACGGATCGCGCATCGCGGACCGGACAGCGACGGCCACTGGCTCGACGAGGCTCGCGGCGTTGCGCTGGGTCATCGCCGCTTGGCGATCCTTGATCTGTCGGAGGCGGGGCACCAGCCGATGCGCTCGCCAAGCGGCCGGCTGGTGCTGGTATTCAACGGCGAGATCTACAACCACCGCGAGCTGCGGGCCCGGCTCGAGCGCGAAGGCGAGGCGCCGGACTGGCGCGGCCATTCGGACACGGAAGTCCTCCTTGCATGCATGGACCGCTGGGGCGTGCGCACGGCGCTCGAGCAGGCGAACGGCATGTTCGCGCTTGCCGTCTGGGATCGCCGGAGTGGCGTGCTGACGCTCGCCCGCGACCGCCTTGGCGAGAAACCGCTTTACTACGGCTGGCAGGACTCCACCTTCTTCTTCGCGTCGGAGCTGAAGGCGATTGCGGCCCATCCGCAGTTCGCCGCGGAGGTGGACCGCGACAGCCTGGCCGCCTTCATGAGCTACGGCTATGTGCCGGCGCCGCTCAGCATCTGGAAGGGCATCCGCAAACTTCCTCCGGCGCATCTGGCGGAGGTGGAGCCGGACCGGTGCGGGTCCGAACGGGTCGAGCGTTACTGGGATCTGGCGGCCATCGCGGTGCAGGGTGCCTCGGCGCCATTCGACGATACGCCCGAACTGGTGGACCGCCTCGACGCGCTGCTCCGCGACGCGGTCGGCTTGCGGATGGAGGCGGACGTGCCGCTCGGCGCGTTTCTCTCCGGCGGTGTCGACTCCTCCCTCGTCACGGCACTCATGCAGTCGCTGGCGAGCCGGCCGGTGAAGACCTTCTCGATCGGGTTCGACGAACGCGGCTATGACGAGTCCGCCCATGCGCGGGCGGTGGCGAGGCATCTTGGCACCGACCATTGCGAATTGCGGGTCGCGCCTCGGCAGGCGCAGGAGGTGCTGCCACGCCTGCCGACGATCTGGGACGAACCGTTTGCCGATTCGTCGCAGGTGCCGACGTTCCTCGTCAACGCGCTGGCGCGCGAGAAGGTGACGGTGGCCCTGTCGGGCGACGGCGGCGACGAACTGTTCGCCGGCTACAATAGGCACGTCCTTGGCGCGCGCATCTGGCAACAGGCGGCGCATCTGCCGCTCATCCTGCGACGCGGGATTTCCGCGGCCCTGGCGGCTCCGCTCACGGCTCGCGCCGTCAGCAGTGTGGCGCGTGCGGTTCGCATGGACGGCCGGATTGCCGGCCTCGCCGAACGTCTGCCCAAGGTCGGGGCCGTGATCGCCGCCGGCGCGCCGGGGGATTTCTACACAGCGCTTGTGTCGCAATGGCCGGCGCAGCAGAACCCGGTGCTCGGCGTCACGGACGGTCGCGCGATGACGTCGGCCCCCGCCTTTGCGGACTTCCGCAACACCATGCTCTATTTCGACGCGACAACCTACCTGCCCGACGACATTCTCGCGAAGGTGGACCGTGCCGGGATGGCGGTGAGCCTCGAGGGACGGATCCCGTTTCTCGATCACCGGGTGGTGGAGTTCGCCTGGCGCGTGCCCCTGTCGGCCAAGATCCGCGACGGGCGGGGCAAGCACATCCTGCGCCAGGTGCTCTACCGCTATGTGCCCGCAGCGCTCATCGACCGGCCGAAGGCAGGGTTCGCGGTGCCGATCGGCGCATGGCTGTCAGGCCCGCTGCGGCCGTGGGCCGAAGCGTTGCTCGACCCGGCGGCCATGCGCGCGCAGGGCTTTCTCGATGACCGGCGGGTCACGCAGACCTGGCAGCGGTTCCTGCGCGGTGACAAGCACCTGCTGACCCGCCTCTGGTGCGTGCTGATGTTCCAGGCCTGGCTGCAGGAACAGCAGGACCAGCGCACCCTTGCCCTGCGGGCCGCGGCCTGAGCCGCACCGTGCTCTAGGCCGCGGACAGGCGCGCCTCGACCCCAAGGGCGGCGCGGATGCGGTTGGGAATCTCGGCCAAGGGGAAGCGCCGCCCCTTCGCCGCCGCCTGTCCGCTGTCGGTGAAATAGCCGACGCCGTCATGCTCGCCATTCTTGATCGCGACGAAGGCGACGTGACGGCGCAGATCCTCGATCCTTTCATTGCCGACCGTCACACCCAGTCCGGCTGGAATGTCATTCGGGTAGGTCAGCATGACGAAGAGATCGGTGCCGCGGTTGTCCACCGTGAACAGCGGAACACCGTCATCCGCGCGGGCCATCAGCAAGCGGCGCTCCGCCTCCGCTGCCTCTTCGCGCGAGGCGCAGCACACGAGCAGATCGCGCGACATGCGCGGCTCCACGGAGCGGAACGGGACGCCAAGCAGAGTGAGGAACTCCGCATGCTTGACCAGCCGCCAGTAGAAGGCTGTGCGCCCGTAGGGAACCTGGTGCAGGCCGGTGGCCATCATGATCCGCGCCCGGGGAAAGGCGCGGCGCACCTGACCGAGAATGCGGTCATAGAGCCGGTAGACATCCAGCACGGGATCGCTGCCCGGTTTGACGTACCAGTCCGGATTGCGGTGCGACCCGTCATAGGCGGACGAGTTGAACATGTAGTGGTGCTGGATATGGGCGCCCGCGTTGAGGAAGAGCGACGCGAAATCCGGCTTGTGGCTGCGGACCAGACGGATGAACATGTCCGTCAGCACTTGGTCCAGGAACAGCGCCTTGAACCATGGCTTCGCGCGGGCGCCAGCCACCAGTGTCGCGTAGCGCGCATAGTTCAGCGGCGAGGCGTTCTGCAGTCCGCCGACGAGGAAGTCGAAGGCTGAACTCTTGCTGAGGCCGCCGGACGCGTTGTCGTTCACCGCCTGCCGGACCGCTTCGAAGAAGCGCCTGTCGACCGGACCGGCATGCACGCCCGTGTCCGTCCACGGATCGGGGATGAAGAACGCCGGCGCGCGGAGACGGCACTTCGCGTTCATTGGACTGACGGCGCCCACCTTCAGTCCGGCCCGCTCGTGGCTTTCCCAGATCTGGTCCAGATCCGTTCGCACGATGTCGCCGAGCCGGAACATGCCGTGCTCCGGGTAGGTCAGTCCGGTGCGGGCAGTGACCCACTGGATCCACGGCTCAAGCTCCTCGTACCCCCGCTTCGACTCGGTTTCCTAAGTCGTGACGCGCCAAGACTTCGCCGAAGTTCGGCCGCTCGCCGCGGGCGATGTCATGCTCGAGAAATGCGAAGTTGATCTCGTTGAGTTCGAGGAACAGCAGTTGCGTCGCTGTAGAAACCGAGGGCGTTCCCGTGCTTGCGGCAGGAATGCTGCTCCTAGCACCATCGTCCCCCAGGCAGAAGCGAGGGAAACGAAAAGGCGGCGTGGATCACACAAATCAGCCGAAGCCCATGACCTTCAGCATTCCGTCATTGATGCGGTGCACGTCGAACCGCTCCTCGGCGAGGGCGCGGCTTTCGCGGCCCATGCGCGCGATCAGGTCCGGGTTCTCGAGGAAGCGCCGCATGGCAGCCTCCAGCGCGCGGGGGTCGCGGACCGGCACCATGTAGCCGTTCACGCCTTCCTCGACGGTGTCACGGCATCCCGGCGCATCCGTCGTGATGACCGGACGCGCCATGGCCATCGCTTCCTGTGTGCTGCGAGGCTTGCCTTCGCGGTAGGAGGGCAGCACGAACACGCTGCTGCGCGCGAGCCAAGGGCGGATGTCGGCGACCTGCCCGGGCCACTCGATGACGCCTTCCGCAACCCAGGACGCCACCACCTCGCGGGACAGCGCGCCCGGATTGGTGTCGAGGCCTCCGGCAAGGAGGAAGACCGTGTCGGGATTGGTCGCCTTGATCCGCCGTGCTGCCTCGGCATACTCCACGATGCCCTTTTCCCGCAGCAGCCGGGCGACAAGAATGAAGGTGACGGGCGCCGTCACCGGATCGGCCGGCGGAAAGTGCGCCAGATCGACACCCGATCCCCGGACCATCGCCAGCTTCGCGCGCGGCAGCACTCCGCCCCCGCACAGCACGGCGGCGTCGTCCTCATTCTGGAGGAACACCCTGTGGCAGAGCCGGAAGGCGATGCTGTAGAGCCGCGTGGCCGCCATCCGCAGCGCGCGTCGCTTGAGCGTGTCAGCCGACCCGTCGGAGGTGAAGACGTATCCGAGTCCGGCAACCATGGCAAAGCGGCGCGGCACGCCTGCCAGCGTCGCCGCGAGGGTGCCATAGATCACCGGCTTGATGAAATAGGCAAAGGTCATGTCTGGACGCAGTCGCCGCAAAGTGGCGACCAGCCTCAGCATGTCGACCATGTCGCGCGCCGGCCGCAATCCGGTCCGCTCGAGCGAAATGTCGATCGGCTCCGCGCCGAGCGCCCGGACTTGGGCGCGGGTCGTGGCGTCGTGATCCGGGGCGAGGGCATACACGCGGCATCCGCGTTCCACGAAACGCCGGATCAGCGGTCCGCGAAAGTTCGCCAGTGAACCCGCGCCGCTGGTGATCAGCGCGATCGACCGGCTCTCGCCCTGCAGAACGCCGGGCCGTCTCTGATTGTCACCCATGCCGCGACTCCGCCGCCTGCTTCAGCGCGGCGGCCACGCGCGGGGCCTGCGAGGCAAGGGAATAGGAACGCACCACCTTCTCGCGCCCGGCGGCGCCCATGGCTGACCGCAATCCCCTGTCGCTCAACAGGCGGTCCAGCGCCGAGGCCCACTGGGCGCCGGTCTGCGCGACGAAGCCTTCCTTGCCGTCCGCGACGAGATCGACGTTGACGCCGACCGGAGACGCCACCGTGGCGGCTCCGCAGGCCATGTACTGGATGAGCTTGTAGCCGCACTTCCCGCGCGCCCACGGCTCGTCGGGCAGAGGCATGATGCCGATGTCCATTGCCTGCACTTCGGCGATTTCCTGCTCCTCCGACCAGGCCACCGCGGTGACGCCGGGGACGATCGCCGCGCGGGGGGCGGCGCCCACCGCCCGGAAGAGGGCGCCGTGGTTGCGAACCACCGGCAGGATGTCGGGAAGCACCGGTTCGACATAGCGCCAGGTGCTGGGCGAGCCGATCCACCCGACCACCGGCGGCGCATCGTCGCGCAGCCGCGGAACATACGCATCGGTGTCGACCACTGTCGGGACGACCTCGGCATGGCCCCCGGCCTGCGCCACATAGCTGGCAAGATAAGCGTTGCCGCACAGACAGACGGCGGCGCGGCGCATCAACGGAACGAGCTTGCCGCCGAGCAGGTGCCGGACCGCAGCCGAGCCGGCGCTGTCGTACATGTGGAAGATGGCGTCATCGATGTCGTAGACGATGGGGATCCTGACGAGCCGGGCGAGGATGCCGTCGATCACCGGCAGGAAGGGGAACAGCTCGTACTGGACCCACAACACGTCGAAGGCGCCTGCGGCGGCAACATCGCGCAGGCGTCTGGCATAGGCGGCAGCGATTTCCAGCCGCGGATGCGGTTCATCCACGGCCAGTCGTTCCATGTAGCGGTCGTCGAGCAGCGGACGCACCTCGATCTCGACACCATGCTGGCGGAGATGGGGCGCGAACTGCAGCAGCCGCTGCCGCGTGCTCGCCGCGCGGGCGCTGTATTTCGTCAGTGCCAGAACACGCATGACGAGGCTTACCGCCCGCCTTTCGTTCGCCGGCCGGCCATGTCGGCCAGCAGCATCCTGTAGGCACTGAGAACGGCGCCGGCATCGTCAAGCGAGCGCCGCAGCACCGCCTGGGCGAGGCGGGAGACCGGCTCGACCGCGAGCGTGGCTGCCGCGGTCACCACGAAGCCGGCCGGCGAAAAGTGGCGGCGTGCATAGATCAGCCGGCTGCGAAGGGAATAGAACAGGCGCCGCGCCTTGACCTTCTCGGATGTCCCGCCGCCGTAGTGATAGCCCGTGGCGCTGGCCAGGTAGAAGGTGTCCCAACCCGCCTGTTTGGCTCTGAGGGCGAAATCCACCTCTTCGAAATAGACGAAGTAGCGTTCGTCGAACCCGTTCAGCTGCTCGAAGAGCGGCCGCCTGACCAGGAAGAAGGCGCCGATCACCTGGTCGACCACCCGGCTCTCCAGATGATCGAAGCTGCGCATGAAATGGGGCGTGAACACGCGCGGCAGCCGGTCCGCCAGGCCGAGCGCCTGACCCACATAGGTCGACGGGTCGGTGAAGTTGGCGCAGTGGCGCTCGACCGCGCCGGTTCTGCCCAGCAGGCGCACGCCGCAGATGCCTACCCGCGCACCTTCGGGCGAGGTCATGAAGCGCAGCGCCTCGGGCAGGCCGCCGGCAATCAGCTGCGCGTCCGGATTGAGGAACAGGATGAAGGGCGCCGTGCACCGCGCGGCGCCGCGGTTGCAGGCTGCGGCGAAGCCGAGATTCTCGCCGGCGGCGTCGAACTCGATCCAGTCTTCCGCATGGCTCTCGGGAGCTAACGATCCGTCGGTCGACCCGTTGTCGACGACGATCACCCGGTCCACGCCTTCACGGTTGGTCCTGATCGAGGCGAGGCACTCCGCCAGCAGGTGTCCGGAGTTCCAGTTCACGATCACGATGTCCGCCCGCGCGCTCATGACCCGAGCGTTCCTTCGACCGTGGCGCGGTAGGTGAACCACAACCCGTTCACCAGCAGCAGGCTTGGCATCACCAGCGCCATCAGCGGCGTGGTCGGGCGAAGCGCATAGAACAGCGTCGAGAACAGCAGCAGCTCGCTGAAGCGGAGCGCAATGACCGGCGAGTCCCTGAACACGAACAGCGCGGCGATGCCGCCGATCGACAGGAGCAGGAAGGTCCGGCCATACGCTCCCGATTGCGGCACACGGAAGTAGAAGCCGGCCGCGATGGTGAGCATGAAGAGAATGTTCGACACCGAGAAGGCGTTGATGCTTTCGGATGCATTGGCGTTGTCGATGTAGCTGAACACGAGCGGATTGAACTGCGCGAAGAGCTGCGCCAGATCCTGTCCGCCGATGCTGTAGGCCAGCAGGAGAACCCCGCCGATCGCCGCCGCGCCGATCAGGGCAACGCGGCCGGGCAGGAGCATCAGGGCCAGGCCGAGCGAGGTGAGGATCACCGTGCTGGAGTGGAAAAAGAACGCCGCCACCGCCAGCAGGACCGCCACCACGAACCGCCTCTGCCAGACGAAGTGGATGCTGGCGTAGCCGAGAGCGATCGCGAGCGACGCCCGGATCTGCGTGTATTCGAGGATCGGGTAGAACAGCAGGATGTAGATCAGGGCGGCGAGCAGGGGATAGCGGAGGTAGCGCTCGAACAAGGCGAACTTGATTGCGAGGGCCACGAAGGCGGTCACCGTGTAGAAGGTGGGAAAGCTTGCCGAAAGCGGCACGGCGAAAACCCAGGCGGCGATCTCGTAACCCAGCTCGAAGCGGGATGCGCCGTAGAGGAAGGACGGCGAGATCAGGTTGTAGGCGGCGTAATACTCCTCGTAGTCACGCCCCCAGCCCAGCCAGCGGTTGCCTGCGGCAAGGGCGAGAACGACTGCCAGCGCGGCGAGAACCAGGCGCCTGACCATCACCGCCGTGCGGTCGAGCACCTGATCTTCGGCTTTGGGTTGAAAGGGTTCTGAGCGCAGCATCAACATGGTGGTGTCCGGCTCTCGGTCTTGCTCAGCCGCTTGCGCACTGCGCGCGTCAGGCGCCTCGCGAGTGTGATCGCCAGTGCCGGGTTCGGATAGTGCGCAAAGGCCGACAGCAGCAACCGCGCGGCCCGTGCAGGACGTCTCTCATTTAGATGGATCAAGCCGATGTCCGTGTACACGTTCGCCCGCGCGCGGCGTCGTAGCGGAGGCTGCACGAGCGTGTCGACCACTTGCAGACATATCTTGAGCTGCCGGTCGGTATTCCGATGAACGCCTCCCGCGTGGAGTCGATACCGACACAACACTATGTCATCAATGAACTCCATTTTGACGTGGTGCCTTGTCGCGCGCTCGGCGATCCGCAGAAAGGTTGGCCAGTCGTCGAGAACGTTCTGATCGCCCCATGCTCCAGCGCTCCGCAGCAGGTTTGCGCCAAAAACGGTCGACTGCAGCAGAAGAGGCTTGGGAAACGAGAGGCTCAGCAGACGCAAGCGCTCCTGCGGCTCTGATCCGATCAGGTCAGCCGTCTCTCGGCCATAGACAGGTTGCCCGTCGCGTTCCTCCATATATGCCGCCTGGCATATCCAGCACAGGTCATTTGCAGGCTGCGCCACCAGCCGCCGAATGCACTCGTCGAGACCGGAAGGCACATAGCAGTCGTCAGACGCGATGAACGCGACATAGTCGGTTCGCGTCTGCTTCAGACCAAGTGCCAGAGAGTCGGTCAAGCCGGCATTGGCTTTAGTAAAGATGCGAACGAACAATCGCGGGTCAAATGTTCGTTGCAAGAAAAACTCATCCGATCCGTCGCGAGATCCATCGTCAACAATGATGAGTGAAATCAGATGCAGGTAATTGCTGTTCTCAATCGATTGAAGAAGTTCGTTAACGTATTCCAAATGATTGTACGAGCACAAAACAAGCGTCAGAATGCGCTGATCTTGATCTTCTCCCACCATCCGGGCTGGTTGCGGAGAACGAGGTGAATCCTGCCCGCTTTGTCCGTTCGCTGTCATACGTTGCTCAGCCGCGTTTGTGAGCCGGAATATCGGACAAGCACGATGTACCACATTGCCCCAAGATACAGGATGTAGCTGATCAGATATGCCGCCGATGCGCCCTCAAATCCCATAATACCCGTCAGAGCGACAGTCAGCATCCAGAGGGCAATGGCAAACAGTGTCTCCGTTACGATGAAGGTCTTCACCATTCCGCGACCAAGCATGACGAACGAAATGACCCAGCTCGCGATCTTGACGACATCGCCGGCTGTTTGCCACGCAAACAGTTGACGCATGGGAGCAAACTGATCCGTGAACAGAACGGAGATGATCATGTCACGCGACAGGAAGATTGCTGCCGAAAGTACTGCCGACGCCGGGACGACGATGCTGAAGGTCTTGAGGATCTCTGTTCTGAGTTCGTCTGCAAGTCTGATTTCGGCCAAACGGGGAAGATAGTATAAAGTAAGAGTGGCCGTGATGAAGGAGAGATAGATGGTGCTGATCCGGTTCACCGCATCCCAGAAGCCGGCGTAGTCCAGGCCGAATTCCTGACCCAGGTAATTGCGAATGGCGATGTGGCTGATCGGCGTCACGACAGCCGTCGTCCCAGCCATCGCCACAAACCCGAGCAATCCGCGAAAGTGCGTGACGCTGAACGGGCCGAACAGATCGGTCCATCTGAACCAGGACGTTGTCGAAATCTGTTGCAGAGTGACGATGATGACGACCGCTTGATTGATGCTCAGGGCGATCAGCGCACCATAAAGACCGTTCGTGTAGGCAAGCGCGCCGGTCAGGCACAATCCAAGGATCGAGCCAGCGATGTTGCTGACCACGTACCGGCGGACCTCCTTTCTGCCGTTGAGGATGGACAGCAGGAGGGCATTGAAGCTCAGGAAGAACAAGCCTGCGGCAAGCCACAGAAAAATGCTGGAAAAATCCTCGCTGTGCAGAAGTTCCTGAGCGAGCCAATGACGGGAGAAGATCAGGACTATTGCTGTCGCAAGTGTGGCGCCGAGCGTCATGATCGCTGCGGTCCGCCAGACAGCCCTCTGTTCGTGTTCTGAATCGAAGAACTGCGCGGTAAACTTCGTCACTCCCGTTCCGGTCGCGGCGGTTGCGAAGGTATTCGCCATCGAGATCAGATTCTGGAACTGGCCGATCACCGCATAGCCCGCTGGTCCGACATAGACGGCGAGTATCTTGTTCAGCAGGAGCGCTGTGCCCATTCTGATCGCGACAGCGGCGCCGTTGAGAGCACTGGTGCGGATCAGGGTCATGTGCGCAACGTCTTAGAATTTGCGGATCGTCTTCACGACGTGGTCGACATCGGCCTCGCTCATGAAGGGACTGATTGGCAGGCTCAGCACCTGTTGGTGAAGCGTCTCGCTCAACGGGAACGCTCCTGACTGCCAGCCAAGGTGCCGGTAGGCGGGCTGGAGATGCGGCGGCACGGGGTAGTGCACACCAGTCTCGACGCCATGGGCCTTCAGGTGTGCCGCCAACCTGTCCCGCTCGGGGTGCCTGATGACATAAAGGTGCCAGACGGGTTCAGCCCATGTCGGCACCATCGGCGTGAGAAGATCGGTATGTGGCAGTTCCGAATTATAGTATGCGGCGACGTCGCGCCTACGGGCATTGTCACGATCCAGTCTAGTCAATTTGACGATCAGGAAGGCTGCCTGGATTTCGTCCAATCGACTGTTGACGCCAATCGCTTCATGACAATACTTGCGGTGTGACCCGTAATTGCGGAGCATGCTGATGTTTTGTGCATGCTCTTTGCTGCATGTGACCGCTCCCCCGTCACCGAGCGCCCCAAGGTTCTTGCCGGGGTAAAAACTCCATGCCGCCACGGACCCAGGGTCGCTGCCGATGCGCCTGCCTTTGTACCGCGCACCGTGAGCCTGGGCTGCATCCTCAATCAAGGCAAGGCCATGGCGCTCGGCCAAGGACCGAAGAGGATCAAGGTCTGCCGGTTGACCATACAGATGCACCGCGATCAGAGCCCGTGTCGCGGGCGTGATGGCCATTTCGACACGAGCCGGGTCCAGGTTGTAGGTCTCCTCGCACGGCTCCACCGGAACGATTGTTGCGCCGACGTGGGTGACGGCTAGCCATGTGGCGATGAACGTGTTGCTTGGAACGATGACCTCGTCGCCCGGCCCCACACTCGCCGCGGTGAGTGCCAGCGAAAGCGCGTCCAAGCCGTTGCCCACTCCGACAGCAGACGGAGCGCCGCAATATTCCGCAAAAAGCCTTTCGAACTCCTCGACCTCTTTTCCGAGGATGAACCACCCCCGGGACACGACGCGTTCCGCGGCGGCGAGAAGGTCACGGCGCGTGGCGTCATCCACCGCTGCAAGATCAAGAAAAGGAACCCTCATTCATTCACCGTTGAAATGCCGATTGTTCTGGCGAGCCTCTATGTACTGGTCGTAGTCTCTGTAATAATCCGCCTCGTCGAATGCATTCGATGCGAGAACGAGGCACACGGAACCGGAGCTGAAGTTGCCAAGCTCACGCCAGATCATCGGGCAGATGAGAAGCCCCTGGTACGGCCGATTGAGGTGAAAGGTCGTCTTTCGCAAACCATCGTCCAGCCCGACATCGAAACTGCCAGCAACCGAAATGATGAGCTGGCGCAAATCCTTGTGGGCGTGACCGCCCCGTTCTGCCCCGGCAGGAACATCGTACAGGTAGTAAATCCTCGAAATCTCGAACGGCAGATGCCGCACACCTTCGACAAAGGTAAGATTACCGCGTGCATCCGCGATTTTGGGAAGCTCGATGATCGTGCAGAGATGCAGGAGAGGTGTCATGCTCTGTCACGCCTGACAATACGGGCCGGATTGCCCACCACGGTCGCGAAGGCGGGGACGGACCGTGTGACCACCGCGCCGGCGCCGACCATCGCCCGCTCGCCGATGGTGATCCCGGGAAGGATCGTGGCGTTGGCGCCGATGGAGGCCCCGCGCTTCACCACCGTGCGCGCGAAGCGTTCGGGATAGGCCTTGGAGCGGGGGCGCAGGTCGTTCGTGAACGTCGCATTCGGTCCGACGAAGACATCGTCTTCGAGGGTGATCCCGTCCCAGAGCTGCACCCCGCTCTTCACGGTCACGTTGTCGCCGACAACGACGTCGTTCTCGATCAGGACGTGGGCGCAGATGTTGCAGTCGCGCCCGATCCGCGCCCCGGCCATGATTACGCAGAACTGCCACACCCGCGTGCCGTCACCCACGGACGGGCTCTGGACCTCTGCGGACGGGTGGACGAAGGCTGGCATGTCGGAAGAACTCTCGTCGCAAGGGTGACTGGTGGGCCGGCGATCCTCATCGCGCTCCGAAGCCGGTCACCATAGTGCGTATGGTCCGCACCACAATGAGCAGATCGATCCACGGAGAGTACTGCTTGATGTAGTAGAAATCGTAATGCAGCTTGCTCCGCACCGCGTCCACATCGGCGACGTGCCCTTGGCAGACCTGTGCCCAGCCTGCAATGCCGGGCCGCACGATGTGACGGTAGCGGTAGAACGGGATTTCCTTCTCGTACCACCGGGACAGCACCACGGCTTCGGGCCGGGGTCCGATCAGGCTCATCTCCCCGCGCAGCACGTTGATCAGCTGCGGCAGCTCGTCGATGCGCGATTTGCGCAGGAACCGGCCGAGCGGGGTGATCCGGTGGTCCCTGTCACGGGTGATGGCAAGATCCCGCTCGTCGCGGTCATCGCCGTCCGCGACCCGCATGGTCCTGAACTTGTAGACCCAGAACGGGCGGCCTTGGTAACCGATCCGCTGCTGGCGGAACAGGGCAGGGCCGTCCGACGTGAGCCGCACGAGCAGACCGACGAGGAGCAGCAGAGGGAGAAGCAGGAGCCCGAGAACCGCCGCCGCGAGCCAGTCCAGCACAGCCTTGAAGACCATGTAATCCTGCCGCGGGGCGAGCGAGCCGAAGCTGTTCTCCGACAGGTGCTCGAGTTCCACCCGGCCGGTCAGCGATTCAATCAGATGCTTCACATGGAAGACCGACACCCTGTTCAGGGCATAGTCGGCCAGGCGGCGGTCCCATTCGCTCGGCAGATCGATCCGCAGATCGGCCGCGATGGCGTCGAGGTCGCTGATGTCGTCGTCGGGCGAGGTCAGCATGCGCCATGACACGTTCGGGATGTCGTGCAGCTGCCCGACCTGCCCGAAGGGGAGAACGCCGATCGTCAGCCGCTGCCGGCGCTGCGCCAGCACGGCCATGATGAAGAACCACAGCAGGGAAATGGCAAAGCCGGCCGAAAGGTTGACCCGGTTGTAGGGAATGCGCCCGAAGACGTAGACGATCAGGAGCGCGCCAAAGGCAGCCCCGAAGGCCGGCAACGTGTAGGCGAGCGCCTCCGAGCCGGGATAGGTGGCCACATTGCGCATCAGCCACGCGCCGAGCACGATCGCCACCATGGTGCCGGCGAGGGTGTTGTTCAGAACGCCGATGTCGCCGGGTTCCGCATCGATGGCCAGCCGCAGGAGATAGGGCAGCACCGCCGCGAGCAGCACGCCCACGGGGATCTGGAAGCGGAGGCGGGTCCAGAAGCTCGCTCGCAGGGGGCGAAGAGCCGTCATCTCGGAAGAAGCCGGTCCGGGCGCGGCGCCGGTGAGGCCTCGCGGGGTGACAAGGCCCGCCGAACGCCGATCGTCTCGAGGAAAAGAATCGAAAAAGTCACGATGACCCGGACAGCGTTCCAGAAGGCATGCGGATTGGCAGCGCGGCGCAATAGCGGTTGTTCCGGCGGACGTGAATAGCTAATGGCCGCGCCAATGTCGCCCGGCACCGTTCGCATCATTTCTCCTGTTCGTCACGGCGATGCGCGTGGCTGGCTGTCCGAGGTGTGGGTGGAGGAGCGCTGGCGCGATTACGGTGTCGACTGCCGGTTCGTGCAGGACAATCACAGCTATTCCGCCGCGCAGTTTACCTTGCGCGGGCTCCATTTCCAGACGCCGGACCGGGCGCAGGCCAAGCTGGTCCGTTGCGTGCGCGGCCGGATCTTCGACGCGGTCGTGGATGTGAGAGCGGGTTCGCCCACCTTTGGCCAGTGGGTCGGCGCGGAACTTTCGGCGGACAACGGCAAGCAGCTGTTCGTGCCGGAAGGCTTCGCGCACGGGTTCCTGACCCTCGAGCCGGACTGTGAGGTTCTCTACAAGGTGTCCGACACCTTCGCGCCGGCACACGACGCCGGCGTGCGGTGGGACTCGGCGGGCATCGCCTGGCCGCTGCCGCCGGACGTCATGCCGACGGTGAGCGACAAGGACGCCCGCCTGCCGGTGCTTGCCGATTTCGATAGCCCGTTCACCTATGGCGGCGGTCCACTCACTCTTGTCCAGCAGGACTGAACTTCCCATGCGCATTTTCGTCACCGGCGGCGCCGGATTCATCGGCTCGGCCCTCGTGCGGCATCTCATCCGCCACACCGGCCATCACGTGCTCAACTTCGACAAGCTGACCTATGCCGGCTCGCTCACGACGGTCGAGGAAGTGGCGCATTCGGACCGGTACCGCTTCGTGCAGGGCGACATCTGCTCGGCCGAGGCGGTGCGCAGCGCCATTGCCGAGTTCCGCCCGGACGTCATCACCCATCTGGCCGCCGAGAGTCACGTCGACCGCTCGATCGACGGACCGGGCCAGTTCGTGCAGACCAACCTCGTCGGCACCTTCGTGATGTTGTCCGAGGCAAGGCACTTCTGGTCGCAGCTCGACGAGGAGGCAGCCTCGCGCTTCCGGTTCCACCATATTTCGACGGACGAGGTGTACGGGTCGCTCGGGGAAAGCGGGCTGTTCACCGAAGACACCTGCTACGACCCGCGTTCGCCCTATTCGGCGTCCAAGGCCGGGTCCGATCATCTCGTTTCCGCATGGGGGCACACCTACGGACTGCCGGTGATCATCACCAACTGCTCCAACAACTATGGTCCCTACCACTTCCCGGAAAAGCTCATCCCGCTGTTCATCGTCCGTGCCCTGGCCGGGGAGTCGTTGCCGATTTACGGCAAAGGCGATCAGGTGCGCGACTGGCTGTTCGTCGATGACCATGTCCGGGCGCTGCAGGCGGTGTTCGAACGCGGCGCCATCGGGCGCACCTACAATGTCGGCGGCAATTGCGAGAAGCGGAACATCGAGGTCGGCCAGGCGGTCTGCGCGATCCTCGACCGGCTGCGGCCGCGCGAGGACGGCCGCTCCTACGCCGAACAGCTCACGCACGTGCCTGACCGTCCGGGGCACGACAAGCGCTACGCCATCGACGCGTCACGCATCACCCGGGAGCTCGGCTGGTCGCCGGCCGAGACCTTCGAATCGGGGCTGAACAAGACGGTGCGGTGGTATCTCGACAACGAGGCATGGTGGCGCCCGCTCGTCGAGAGGCGGGCCGCGGAGCGACGCGGCCTGCTTTCATAGTCATGCGGCCGATCCTCGTCACCGGTGGCACGGGCCAGGTCGGCCACGAGCTTGCGCGTCTCGACTGGCCCGAAGGGTTTCGACCGGCCGTGCTCTCCCGTGCAGAGGCCGACCTCACCGATGCCGCGGCGCTGCATCGGCTGGTGACAGGACAGCCGTGGGCGGCGGTGATCAACGCCGGCGCGTACACGGCCGTGGACGCGGCTGAAGGCGACCCGGCGACGGCCTGGGCCGTGAACGCCTTGGGGCCTGAGGCGCTGGCGCAGCTTTGCCGCGACCGCGCCATACCTCTCGTGCAGGTGTCGACCGACTACGTCTTCGACGGCACCAAGCAGGAAGCCTGGTGCGAAGACGATCCCGTCGGCCCGCTCGGCGTGTATGGAGCCTCGAAGCTTGGAGGCGAGCTGGCGGTGCGCGCGTCCGGAGTTCGCCACGCCATCGTCCGCACGGCCTGGGTGGTGAGCGCCCACGGGTCGAACTTTCTCAAGACGATGCTGCGTCTCGCCGGCGAAGGAAGGGAGCTGGCCGTCGTGGCCGATCAGCGCGGCAGCCCCACGGCGGCCGCCGACCTTGCCGCCGCTCTCGCCGCGATGGCCGTGCGCCTCGCCACCGACGGGTCGGCGCCGTCCGGCACCTATCATTTCGCCAATTCGGGCAGCACGACCTGGCACGGTCTTGCCGAGCACATCTTTGCCGGGGCCGCCGCGCGCGGACGGCCGCAGCCGGTTCTGCGCGCCACGACCACGGCAGACTACCCCACGCCGGCCCGCCGTCCGGCCAACTCGCTGCTGTCGACGCGGAAGATCGCCTCGGATTACGGGATCGCGCCACGGCCATGGCAGAGCGGGATCGACGCCATTCTCGACGAACTGATTGGAGAGCCAAGGTGAAAGGCATCATTCTTGCCGGGGGATCGGGAACGCGGCTGCACCCGGCGACGCTGGCGATGAACAAGCAGTTGCTGCCGGTCTACGACAAGCCGATGATCTACTATCCGCTCTCGGTGCTGATGCTGGCCGGCATCCGCGAGGTGCTGATCATCTCGTCGCCGGAGTTTCTCGACAATTACCGGCGCATGTTCGCGGACGGCTCCGCGTGGGGACTGGCCATGTCCTACGCCGAACAGCCGCAACCGGACGGTCTGGCGCAGGCGTTCACCATCGGTGCCGATTTCATCGGCAACGAGCGGGTCGCGCTCGTGCTTGGCGACAACATCTTCTTCGGCGCTCATCTGGTCGACCTTCTGGCGTCGGCCCGCCAGCGCGAAGTCGGCGCCACCGTGTTCAGCTACCGCGTGGAGGACCCGGAGCGGTATGGCGTGGTCGAGCTCGGGCCGGACGGCCGGGCCGTCAGCCTGGAAGAGAAGCCGGCCAAACCCCGCTCGAACTGTGCGGTCACCGGGCTCTACTTCTACGACAACCGGGTGGTGGACTTCGCGCGCACGCTGAAACCGTCCGCCCGCGGCGAGTACGAGATCACGGATCTCAACGCCATCTACATGGAGCGGGGTGAGCTTCATGTGGAGCAGATGGGCCGCGGATACGCGTGGCTGGACACGGGAACCCATGACTCGCTGCTCGAGGCGAGCGAATTCGTGCGCACCATCCAGCACCGCCAGGGGGTCCAGATCGCCTGCCTCGAGGAAATCGCCTTCCAGCAGGGCTGGATCAGCGCCGATGCGGCGCGCTCCCGGGGGGAGCAGCTGAAAAAGACGGCGTATGGCCGCGCCATCCTGGACGCCGTGGATCACGCTTGAAGCGCCCACGCCGCGCAAGGCCGTTGCCCCATCGGGAGGCGCGCGCAGTTCGGGTCTGAAGACGATCGGCAGGCGCCGCGATGGATCAGGAGTGGCGGGACGGAGGGATTCGAACGTCTAAGCCACGGCGTTGAAATTGCAAGACTTCTTCACTACGCGAAACTTTACGCCCACATTTACGCCCACACTTTCACAAAGTGTCCGTGAATCCATTCAGAATCAGACGCTCCCGGCAACGTCCGGGGGCAGAGAGACCGGGCGGCGATCAAATAGCGCCCGCGCACCTTCTTGCCAATCTCCTGTGAACACCTGGCGACCCGTCCGGACGGGTTTTGCCGAGGCTTTCATCGAGGCAACTCAGCAGGTGCATGGGAGCGGGTGATCGCGGCGGATGGTGGGAGACAGCTTGCATATCTCTGTTGAGCTGCCCCTGCGGCCGCTTGTTACCAATTCCGGATGCCGCACCGATCATTGCCGGGAGCTCGGGTCGAACATCCGGGAGCAATATCCCGGACTCGATGACCCAATGGCCAAACCGCTCCCTCTCCTTTCGCTGCTAGGCGGCTACGGACTCCGTCGGGTGAAGGCGCAGATCATCGATTGAAAGCAGGTCCCTCAATTGCCCGACCGCCGCCTTGGGATTGGAGAGGGACAGTGTCGCGACGCCGATCCTGCTGTCGTCGGTCCCGTTGATCCGATGCACGCAGGTCAGCCCGGCGGCCTCAGACCCCAAGCCTCCGTGGTGCGGGTAGAGGAGCAGCAGCCGTGCGCACTGGTAGACGTGGGCATAGGCCATCATCTGGTAGACGTCGGCCTGGCCGACACCGTACTTTGGATCGTCGATGGCCCCCTTGAGGCGTTTCCACTTGGTGTCGATGACGAGCACCGGGGCGCCTCGGCTGGCTATTGTGATGTCCGGCTTCGTCGCGAAGCGGTTTTGGCCTGAGTGCAAGTCAGCTAAGGCATAGCCCCGGGGACCCTGCAGGCGGACCTCAAAGCCCGTTCCAGACAGGGCGCGAGCAAGGCTCCGTCCGACGAACTCCTCGAACAGCTTGTTCATCTCGAAGAGGAGGGAGAAGCCCCTAACGTCACCACTGCTCGTCGTCTGGAAGCGGTCGCCGAGAAGCAGCTTAGCCAAGGAAAGTAGTTGCGCCCACGAGCGGTTGGTTCGGTCGATAACGACCTGGTGCCACGGAAGGGCTTTGACGGGCAGCGCGGTGATGTCGGCGAAGGCAAAGCTAAGCTCCGCCAGTCGCCGCTGGTTCTCCGGCGCCCTCGCAACCTTGGCGAGTTTCATCACCGCTGCTTTCATGATCTGGTTGAGGGCGATATCGGCGCTCAGCTCGTCATAGCGGCACGCCAATCGCTGCGGACTGGCTGCAAGCACTGTGAATTGCCGCTTGACGTCCAACCTGCCCCGGAGGGCCGCGAGGTCATCTTCATGCGGCACGTAGCGGCGGGGAAGACCGCGGTGGAGCGCCTCGAACAGACGGTCGCAGAACAGCCGGATCAGGATTTCGAGCAGGTCGTCCCGCTGCCATCCGAGATCCGTCAGGGCGCCCTCGACGATGTCAAGATCGAGCACGACCGCGAGCATGTGGACTAGGCTTCGACGCGCGGCTGCGTCGCTTTCGTTGCCGTCGATCTTTGGGAGGATCTCAAGCGTCACGTCATCGGCAGCGATGACGCCGACGACCTGCTGGGCGCGCAGCTTCTTTGGATGGTTGACCAGGATGCGCTCGCCATCGAGGCCGGCCGACCGAACGGCGGCCGCGCATTCGACGACGCGGTCCGCGGCCGCCCTGCTGAAGGAACCTGGGCCGGGCTCCTCGATCGGGATATAATCCCACTCGCGGACGCTTCGGCGGATCATCCCGTCAGCTGCCGGTAGGCTTCATGGCTGAACGTGTCGCGGACGGTGTACCGCCACCGCTCGTTCACGTAGTCGCCTTCACCCGCAGCGAGCGGGGCAAGCTTCCGGCGGACGATGAAGCCGCCATCGTCTTCGATTTCCCCGAGCGCCTGCCGGACCCGCTCCCAGTTTTCGTAGAAATATTCCGCGAGCAGCGGGATCACCTTTGCCCGCATCACCTCATCGACTCCCTCCTTGGTCGCACAGCCAAGGAAGTAGGCGTGGCCGATCTGGTGCTCGCGATCGAAAAGATACTCGATGCGATCATTCAGGGCCTGGAGGAGACGTCTCACGTTGATACCCTCGACATCGTCGGACACCAGGTCAGGGTTCGGCATCAGCTCCTTGAAGCGGAAGCGCCGCCTCAGTGCCGTGTCCAGAAGCGCGATGGACCGGTCTGCCGTATTCATCGTGCCGACGATGTGCAGGTTCGCCGGCACGCCGAACGTGTCGCCGGAATAGGGTAGCTTGAGCCGAAGCTCGTTGCTTTCGCCAAGGCGTTTGTCGGGCTCGATGAGCGTGATCAGCTCGCCGAACACCTTCGAGATGTTGGCGCGGTTGATCTCGTCGATGATGAGCACGAACTGGTCGGGGGCCCAAGGAACAGCCGGCGTGTCGCTGGGAAGGAGGCGGGAAAGAGCCTCCTTTTTGACCTTCGCCTCCTTGAGCAGGTAGCACGATTGCATCGTCAGCGCGCCGTCGTAGATCGTGTCGATCGGCAGCGCCTCGTCCAGGACGAGAAGCCAACGCACCGACCGGCGATGATTGTAGGTCCGCTCGCCGGTCGGCTCGTAATAATAGGGTCCGGTGATCTCGCCGATCGCCCGGAAGTGCGAATTCCCTTCCGATACGATGACAATGTCGCCCTCGCGCATGCTGCCGCGGAATCGCCAGACCTGGGAGATATTGCCGCTGTTGCCTTTGGTGCCGGGTTCGATCTCGTTCCACTTGTCGAAAACCGCTTGGTAGTCCTCGTAGCGCGGATCGGACCAGTCGACCTCTCCGCCCCATCCGAGCACGATGTAACCGCCCTCTATCGCGGCATCGTAGATATGATCCTCGGCGCCGGCCCGGCCGAGCGACATCTTGAAGAACTGGCGATTTCCGAGGTCATAGCCGCCCGAGCGCCCGGCGCTTTTGCGCGCCTGCTCGGCGAGCGCCGAGATCTCGCGGAAGACGCCCTTGCGGGGCTCGAGCCTGAATCCGTCCGCTTGGCTGTCATAGCCGTCCTCGTCGCCCGTTGCCGGCCGGAGGCCTTCCACGAAATCCTCATAGGCGTAGGACTGGTGGAAGGTGACGAAGCCAATCTGCCCCGCTTCCATCAATGCGTCGTAGCGCGCCTTGAGATCTTCCCTGCTGTCGGGAACAGCCCCGTCGCAAAGCCGCACCGCCTCCTCGGCCGTCGCGAAGGTCTTCCCGGTGCCGGGCGGCCCGTAAAGAATGAGGTTGGTCGGTCTGGTCACAGTCACTCCCCCGCCGGAGCCCGTGCTCGCGGCGTTGTCCAGTTGAGGGTTTTCAGCCCGATTTACTGCCCAGATGAAGCCCTGGACGTCCCAAAGGTCGCGCGGCTTCCAGCCCCATTCACGATCCATCACGTCGCGAATGGCGCCCATCAGGTCGAGCACGTTGCGATACTCGTCCGCGCTGAGCGGGTTGTAGGTCAGGACCGGCTTGCCGAGGAGCGCGCGAGCGGTCTTCATCACCGGATCCGTGTTGATCCCGTACGCTTCAGCGGGGCGCGCGAAGGCCGCAATCATCGTCGGGATGTTGCGGCTTTCGCTGTACGGAAGGTTCTTCTCCTGGCCTTCCTTGAGAACTGGCCAAGTCTCGTTGACGAAAGCGGCTACCGCGTCAGCGAGGTCGCCTGACGACCTTGCGAGCTGCCCCGCCTGCCGCTCTAGAACGCCGGGGTGCGCCGTGCGAAGGTTCTTGATCCGGGCGTCGGTGCGCCAGCCGAGCAACCCGGACTCCGGCCCCGTCAGCAGGTCGAGAAAGGCCGCGCCGAGCGCCTCATCATCGAGCGGCGGCTCCTTACGAAGCGCCTCCTGGGCCCGCGCCAGAAGCGCGTCCTTGTAGCGTCGCTCCTCTTCAAAATAGCCGCCGCTGCTGGCTGTGAACCCCTCCGGCTCGAAATCGGGGTATCGACCAAGAAACACGGCCTTGAGCCTCTCGAGCGCTTCGCGGTTGAGACCGCTTCCTTGGCCATCATACCAGTCGAGAACCTTGAGCAGTTCTCCGTCGTTCGCTGCGCGGACGCTGAGGACCGGCTTCGGAAATCCGGCGTTGCGAAGATCGGAGGGCGGAGCATGGCTAAGACGGCCGGGCAGATTGGAATGACGGCCCTTATCGGCCGCATATGAGTCCACTTCCTGTGCCGGCGGCGCGCCGGCCCGTTCGTCGTCTTCAAACCATAGCTGGACCTTGGAGATGTCTTTCTGGAGCGCGACCGCCCGCCCGTCCGCGAGCGTGAACGAAACCATCTTCTGGCTGTCGACGTCAGGATCGCCATAGCGCCCGCGCAGGATCGCCTCGGCGCGGGAAACGTCGAAGCTCCCGCTCGAAACCGTTTCGAAGGTGAATTCGGTGGTCGAGCTGTTCTCCGGCCCCTCGCGCCGCACCAACCGAACACCCGCCAGGGCCTGGAACTTCGTGCCGCCGACGGCGCTGCAAACGGCCGGCATGGCGTCCTGCAAACCCATTTGCTTGTGAACGTCGCCCGCGCGGACGACAAAGCGGCTCTCGCCCGCACGGCGGGCAGGTTCGATGATCTTCTTCAGCACGAATGCGCGGATTCGGTCGGCCTGTGACTGCCCGGCGCTCGGCCCGGCGCCGTTCTCGCGGAACTGGCGATAGACGGAGAGCGCCGACCGGTATGATGCCAGGCTCTTGTACGGGTCACCTTCAATCTGGATCTTCGAGGTGTTCGGCTTGCCCGCGGCGTTATCTTCGGCGGAGTAGGCGAGATCCTCCAGGATGGCCGCAAAGCCATCCGCTTCGTACGCATCGTCGAGATCGCCGTAGTGCCTCTCGACCCTGCGGGCAGGGTCTCGCTCTCGCGGACTAGATTGCCGCCGGGCCATTCCCTCAAGCGGGGCGGGGCTCGCTCGATAAGATCCACGGTCGCCTGGTATCGATCGCTCACCGGCACTCCGGATGCCCGGAGCTCGCGCGTCAGCTCGTTGTCGCCGGTTGCCAGATACTCAGCGACCCTCAGAACGGCGCCTTCGAGAACGTCCGTGTCGATCGGCCACCCAGGGATGATTGAGCCGCCCGCTTCTTCGCGCGGCGGTGGAAATCGATAACGTGCGCGAGGAGCTCCCGGCCACGCTCGGACAGCCCGGTTGCCTGCTCGCGAACAAGCCGGCGAAGCCGCTCGCGCCGAAGTTCGGCGGGGTCCTGCTCGACCGGCGCCACCGGCGCAGCATCCCGGCGCGACCACCATTCGATTCCGCCCGGCCTCAGCTCCAGCAGCCAGTTCCGCAGGCCTTCGGTGTTTTCGCAATCGACCCGGTTATGGGAAGCCGCCACGCTGGAGTCAGTTTAAGAAGGGCAAGTCCGGCAATCCCAAAGGCCGGCCGAAGAAGACGCCGGCGTCCATTGCGATCTCGGAGAACCCAACGCTGGAAGCGTTGCGAGCTGAGCTTGGGCGAAAGGTCAAGGTGACCGAGAACGGCGTCACCCGCGAACTGACGGTGCGGGAGATCCAGCTGCGCGCGCAATCGCGCAACGCCATGATCGGCAACGCGCAAGCCCAGCGCGACATGTACCGCCAGGCCCGTGAACTTGACGAGTACGATGCAAAGCTGGCGCAGGAAGCAAAGGCGCGGCGCGCGGACCTGTATAAAGATCACCAGGAGTGGCACGCCGCCATGGTGACAATTTACCAAAGCGCCGCACAGCACGGCTTGGAGCCGAAGATCGTCTGGCCGCATCCGGATGATTTCGTGTTCGATGATGGTGCACAACGGTGCCGTATTCGTGGGCCGATAAGCGAGCGCGACGTGCCGCTGTTCGAGTGGATGCGGGCAGAGCGCGACGCGTTGTTCGTTCGCTCAGCGTTGTGGCTGAAGCGCCCGTCCAAGGCACGCTGCATGCAGATAAACATCTTTGACTGTTTGTGGATTTGTTACGATGTCATGCTGCCTCTTAGATGGCAGACTTGCGGGAACGCGGCGACGCTTCTTGCAGTAATACGCAAAATCTCGCGCCGCGAATTGGAAGAATCTACGAAACACTACGCTGCCAAAGCTGACACGCTGAGGGCGCAGCTGAACTTGCCCTCGCCCGGCAAGGCGGAGTACAAGGTCGCCAATACAATTATGAAGACTGTGGCGCAACGGCTCGGCTATCGCTCGCTTGCGCATCTTGAGGCTGAGCTAGGCGAATCCGGGATCGCGGTCGAGGCGTATTGCGGCTCTTGATCGACACGCCTCTCACCTCAAACGATCATTTCTCTCTGGACTACGGTCGCCGTTGACCCTCATGCTGCAACGTAGAACTTCGGCTGGTTGCATGGGCGCTGCGTCAGAAGCCAGTGAATTGTGTTCTGATCACAAGTGCCCGATGAAGTGCTTCTTCGCCGCGGTGCGTTAAAAGGTTAACGCAATTGACAAAGCGCGCATAGCTGTTGCAACATGTATTTAGCTAGCCTGCTGGAGCCTTTTGATGCGGATGCATTTGTTCGCCGCAGCTGCATGTGCAAGCATCGTTGTGCCAACAGGCGCGGCCTCTCAGCAGGTAATCATCTATGGCTATGATGCACTTGGTCGGCTCACCAGCAGTCAAGGGCAAGGTGGCCAAGTGCAGAACGACACTCGTTCGTGGTGTTATGATCAAAACGGAAATCGGCTCCATGTTCGCGCCGAAATAAGCGGCACGCCAGTTATTTGTCAGGTGCCGCCTAATGTTGCTCCGCCGTCGCCTCCTCCGCCTTCTCCTCCGCCTCCCCCACCAGCGCCGCCCGGCAATACGCCGCCTGTCACGCAACTTGATCAATTCGCTGGCGAGTGCAATGCGAGCGCCACCATCAATGTGACCGCGAATGACTATGACGCCGAAGATGCGCCCAATTTGCCAACGCTGGTAAGCATCAGCAGCAATGGCGATGGGGGCGCCACGGCCCATGTTGTGTCGAGTAGCGCGGTGGTGGCGTATTTGGGTCCAGCAGGCGATTTGACGAGTTTTACATATGTGGTGCAAGACACAGCTTCTGCGACAGCCACGGGCACTTTGATCGTGCATTCGATGTCGTGTGGCGGGATGGTTGACCCGATGTGAGATTCAGTTGCAAGCGCCCAGGAGAGACGGAGGCTCCCTGCAGTAACGCAAGAGCAATGGGAGTGTAGCATGAAATCACAGGACAATTTGCGCCGACCGTGCGTCCCGCTGTGGATCTGCGCTCTGAGCTTGGTGATCGGGGCGCCTGCGCAGGCGCAAATGGGGCAGCTCGGCAACGGCGACGCAGCCGCGCCCGATCCTGATGCCGCCGCAGTATGTATGCGGGGGCAATTGCGCGCCGCTCCACAAGCTGCGCGAGCGTCGCGAGGTAAGCCGCTTGTGGTTGTGGTGGCGCAGCACGACTCAGCACAGTTGGAGGCCGCGGGCTTTCGGCAGGTCCCATGCGGTGCCGTGCCAGCGGCACGAGAGCAAAACCTGGCAGCATATCGCGACGAGGTTTGCTCCTTGGCCCGCAGCGGGAATGAGGCTGTGCAAAATCAGCTGGAACGCGCGCTCGGGGTTCGTCCGGCGCTGCTGTGCGGCAGCGCGGAACTGATCGCAGGTTCGTGGCGGGGTCAGCAAGGGCGCAAGGATCGATAGCGCGGTGGTCTGATTGCGCAGCTTGGGGGGCGAGGCGATGACAAGAAGGTGGTGGCTGCTGCTCGGAACCGCGGTGATGCCGCCAGCCTTGTCCAGCGCGCCGGCCGTCGCGCAATCAGTGACGCTGGACCCGCCGCCTGTCCGTCTTCCGCTCGATGAGCACGGCGTTGACTTGTCAAGCGGCCGGGTCGTGGTGCCCTCATCCAGCGTGGCGATCGGGGGCGACAATGGCCTTGTTCACACCCGTACGCGGGTCGGCAACGGCTGGCGCCACAACTACATCCTGTCGGTCGCGCGGTTCGTGCAAAACGGCAGCGAAATGCGTCGGGTGCAGTTGGGCGGCTCGGCGCATGTGTTCCGCAAGCAGGGCTCTTCGTTTGTGCCCACAAATGGCGAACGCGGATCATTGAGCGAAGATGCGCAAAGCTACACCTACATCGACGCGTCGGGAGCAGTCTATCGATTCGACAAGGCGCCGGTCGCCAACGGCGAAAGTTACTACGAAGCGGTCCTGGCGGTCGGCACTCGCATCACCCGTCCTGACGGGTTCGTCACCACGCTGACCTACGGCTCGGGCTCGTACGAGATGCCGATCTGGAACGGCACGGAGTATTTGACGCTGTTCACCACCCGGCTGTTGTCGGTGAACACCAACACGGGTTATCAGCTCAAGTTCACCTATGCGAGCAGCACACCTGGGTCGTCGAGCCAGGCCGATGAATGGTACCGGATCATTCGGGTTACAGCGATCAACAATGCCGAGGAAGCTTGTGCGCCGAATGCCGACGCCTGCTCGCTGTCACTGCAATGGCCGTTCCTGGCCTATGGCACGCATGTTGAAGGGTTAGAGCGTGTTGAGACGGTCACCGATGTTCTGGGCCGTGCCGCCCGCTTCAGCACCGATGGGGCCAATCGCCTGCGAGGCATCAGGCGCCCCAGCGAAACGAGTGACGGAGTGCGGATCGACTATGATCCGCACTCCCGGGTCAGCACAATCACGCAGCCAGGCACATATCAGCGCCAGTACAGTTGGAGCGTTGATGGCGGCGGGATGCTCACCTCGCAGGCGACCGATGCTCTAGGCCGCACCGTGACCAGCCTGGCCGACCCGGCGCTGGGCGTCGTACGTCGCCAGCAGGACGCGCTGGGCAATGTGACTGAATACGGCTTTGATGCTGGCGGGTTGTTGACCCAAGTCACCCGGCCCGAGGGAGATCGGACGCTGATTGCCCGAGACGCGCGTGGCCGCGTGACTCAAGTGGACCAGATAGGCAAGGGCGGCCAAGGCACCATCACGACCCGAGCGAGCTATCCCGCCCTGACGAACACGGCGCTGGGCACCTGCGAGAACGCAGTGGTCTGTGATCGGCCACACACAACCACCGATGCTCGCGGCCAGGTGACAACCTACCACTGGAACCAGGCAACCGGGCTCATCGATCGGATTGAAGAACCCGCTGCAGCCGATGGCCAGCGCCCCACAACCGTGTTCGGATACACCGCCGTGTCCGCCCGCTACCAAAGTGCACCGGGCGTGTGGGTTCACGCGTCAACGCCGGTGATCAAGCCGTTGTCCATAGCCCGGTGCCGCACCGCGGCCACGTGCAGTGGGTCGGTTGACGAACTTGTGACGGCTTTTGCCTACAACACCGCCGTGGCGCCGGGTACGCAGCCGGTCACGATCGTTCAGCGCCAAGGGGATGGTGGCGGTGTTCAGCGCATCGATCTGGCCTACAACTGGTTGGGGGATGTCCGTTCTCTTGACGGCCCGCTTGCTGGCAGCGACGACACCACGGTTTACCGGCATGATGCTGCTGGCCAAGTCGTCGGTATCGCTCATCCCCGGCCGTTCAGTTGGGGGAATTTCGCGCGCCGCGCTGAGCGCATCACCTACAATGCCGATGGGCAGGTCGCGCGCCGCGAGCATGGTGCTTTGCCCGGTGCGAACGACAGCGACTGGTTGAGCTTTGCCCCGCAACACGAAACGGTGACCGAGTTCGATGCGCGCGGCCGCGTCTTGCGACAACGCCATCTGGAAGCGGGCACCATCAACCAGTTCTCGCTTGTTCAGTATGGCTACGATGCCGCAGGACGCCTAATTTGCACGGCGCTGCGCATGAACGCTCACAACGTGCACCACGGCGTGCCGGCGGACGCGTGCGAGCAGGGTGTGCCAGGTCCCCATGGGCCCGACCGGATCGAGCGGCGGGTGTACACCGCGCGTGACGAGGTCGCGCAGGTTTGGTCGGGCTGGGGCACGGTGCTGCAGCAAAAAACGGCCGAGTTCGCCCACAACCCCAACGGCACGGTTGCTTGGATGGCGGATGCACGGGAGAACCGAACCGCCTTCGACTACGACCCCTTTGATCGCAACTGGCGCATTCGTTACCCCGACCCGGCAACGCCGGGTGTGGTGAGCGCGGGCGATTTCGAGAGCGCGACCTACGATGCTGCCGGGCATGTGGTCGCGCACCGGACGCGCGCGGGCGATACGATCACCTACGCCTATGACAATCTGGGGCGACTGGTGCACAAGGTGGTGCCAGAGCGCGCCGACCTGCATCCGGCGCACACCCGAGATGTGTTCTTCGGGCACGATCTGCTCGGCAACCTTGCCTTTGCGCGGTTCGATGGTCCGGAAGAATGGCGCGATGGCATCGGTTTTGTTCACGACGCGTTCGGGCGCAAGACACGCGAGACGTCAACGCGTAACGGGGCGATTCTGCGGCTCGCCGCGACCTACTATGCCACCGGCGACCGTTGGCAACTGTTCTACCCCGACGGCAACTACGTTTCTTATCATTACGATGTGCTGGGGCGCTTTCACGTGTCTTTGCTGAACGATGTGTCTTACCTGACGCACGATTATCATCACGAGGGCCACACCTTGACCTCGCGCCACCGTGCGCATGTGGGTGGTCTGGGCTGGTGGGAGAACGCGTCGTCGTTTGGCTATGACAAGGCCGACCGGCTGCAGCGGATCGAGCATGGCTTTGTCGGGTCGGCCCACGACACTGCGTCTTCTTTTGTGCGCAACATGGCCGGGCAGATCGTCACGCGCACGCAGTGGAACGCGGCGTTCACCTGGCGTGGTGCGGCCTCGCTGGAGCGTCACTACCAGGCCAACGGCCTCAACCAGGTCACCGCCGCGGGTCCGGCGACCTTCACCCATGATGCCAACGGCAATCTCACCTCGGACGGGACGTACCGCTTCGCCTATGACGCGGAGAACCGGCTGGTGCATCGCAGCGGCGGCGCCGGGGGTGCGGTGGGGCTGGTCTACGATCCCTTGGGCCGGTTGTGGGAGGTGAACACGGCTGCGGGCGGGGTGACCCGGTTCCTTCACGATGGCGAGGAGCTGGTGGCCGAGACCGATGCGGCGGGCGCCCTGTTGAGGCGGTATGTGCATGGGGGCCGCGCGGGGGTGGATGATCCGCAGGTGTGGTTCGAGGGTCCGGGTCTGGGCGAGGGGGCTAGGCGGTATCTGGTGGCGGACGAGCTGGGGTCGGTGCAGGCGGTGACCGATGGCTGGGGCCAGGTGCTCGCCGCCAACACGTATGAGGAGTATGGCATTCCCGGGGCCGGCCATCTGGGCCGGTTCGGCTACACTGGCCAGGTGTGGTTGCCCGAGCTGGGCATCTATCACTACAAGGCCCGCATGTACTCCCCCACCCTTGGCCGGTTCCTGCAGACCGATCCCATTGGCTATGGCGATGGGACCAACCTGTACCGCTACGCCGCCAACGACCCGGTGAACAACGTCGATCCGAGCGGGTTGGCGACGTCGGGCGTTTGCACGGGCACGCGCATTCCGGGGAACTGTCCGGAGAATGGCGGCACCTCCCCCATGTACTCGTCCACCAATGTCTTGGCGACGCAAGGCGGCTCCTGGGAGCTGGAGATCGGAAGCGGCGCCAGCCGGATCGGCCGCAACGGCGAGATCATCGTCGCTCGCACCAGACAGTGGGTGTGGCGGCCGTCGAATAGCGGGGGCGGTGGCAGAGTAGCCGTGAGCGGCGGCCGGACAACGGCAGGGCCGCAAAAGGATGAGCAGCCAGCCAGTGATATTTGCGGCTCGCCAGGAAACTCACAGCACATCCCGGAAGGTATGTCCGCAACATCATTTCAAGGAGCCTGTCGCAAGCACGACCGCTGCTATGGAACCTTGGGAAACACTCAGGAGCAATGTGATCAACAGCTTGGGCAAGATATCCTTGATGAATGTAAAATTAGAGGTGGGTGGCTATGCTCCCTATCGGCATATGTTTATTATCGCGCATTGGCGGGTATCCCAGGAATCATCACTCCGGGCAAAGCAGCTTTTGACAATGCGCAGAACGCAGCTCGTTTGCGCCTACGAGGCGGAATAAGGCCATGAAGGGCGGCGACATTTGGTCCATTCTTGTTCTGTCCTGGGCCGGTCTTACGTTACCAGTCTATATCTTGGCAGCATTGTATCTTGGCTCGTGGGAAAATTTCCTAGCTTCGTTGGATTTTGAGAATATCGGGTCAATGGGGCTAGCGGATATTGGAGTCGCACTTTTCTTTCTTGGGCCGTGGGTAATAATCATAGTTTTTCTAGTGAGAAGATTGATTTCGCGAAAAAGTTAATAGCCGCAAAGGGAAGAGCCAGGAGAAGATCGTAAGCCGCCAGATTTTTGCGGCTCTGCAGGAAATGGTGGGTTAGTCCCTGAGTATTTTCCGAATGAGTGTAGAGCTCATGATTTCTGTTACGGCAATCAATCCATGTCCCACTTAAGCTGCGACAATAAGTTTCGGGACGACATGCTCAGAAATTGTGCCAGTCGAGGTTCATCTCCGATCTGTGTTATAACGGCTTATGTTTATTATCGTTTTGTTCGAGAGCTTGGGGATGACCCTTACCTCGATGCACAACGTGATCATAGGCGGCGGAGATAGGAGCGTATTGAATGACACGATTTCTCCGCTGGCTCGCAATCTTGGGCTTGGCCTCGCTTAGTATCGCTACATTCCTTCTGGCGTTGGGTTTTAGCGGAACCTTCGTAGGCATGTTGACGCCACCGCAAGATCGCGGGGTGACGTTGGGTTTTCTGATAATTTGGGCAGTCATCATCGTTCCATGGTTGCTCATTTTTTGGATCATCAGATCAGCAAGAGCTGGACAAAGCACGGACTAATCGCCGCAAAGTGTACTGCTCGATGATATTCGCGATGCTGCGCGAGACCTCTACTGCTCGCTTCCGGCTATAGAACTGGACTCCACCGCATCGTTTTACGAAGGCCTTGGCGGGGTTTCAGTAATGAGATTGCTTTTGATCCTTCATCAGGTCGAGTGTAACCGCTGTTTTCAGGCCACGGCGGTCCAGGGCATGAGATCGCCAACGCTGTTGGCGGGGTGACCGTTGGCGAGCCTGGTGAGGGTCCCGGTCAGCCATTCGTGGGGGTTGACGCCGTTGAGCTTGCAGCACTCGATGAGCGTGGCGATCACGGCCCAGTTGTCGCCGCCCTCGTCGGATCCGGCGAACAGGGCATTCTTGCGATTGAGCGCGAGCGGCCTGATGGATCGCTCGACGGCATTGTTGTCGAGGTCGATGCGCCCGTCATTGAGGAAGCGTGACAGGCCGTCCCAACGGGTGAGCGCATAGCGGATCGCCTCGCCGAGCCGGCTCTTGGCGCTGAGCTGGCGGAGCCGGGCTTCGAGATACTGGTGGAGATCGTTCACGATGGGGCGGCTGCGCGCGGCGCGCGCGGCGCGCCGCTGCTCGGGGGATGATCCGCGCACGTCCTCTTCGACGGCATAGAGCAAGGCGATCCGGCGCAGCACCTCGGCCGCGACCGGCGAGCTATCGACCAGCTCGTAGAACTTACGCCGGACGTGCGCCCAACAAAAGGCGAGCATGACCTGCTGGCGCCGGCGGCCCAGCGCGACATAGCCGCCATAGCCGTCGACCTGCAGGATGCCGGCGAAGCCCCCGAGATGGGCATCGGGCCGTTCCGCCTTGCGATCGGCGGCATAGACATAGGCGACCATCGGCGGATCCATGCCGCCCCATGGCCGATCGTCGCGGGCATAGGCCCATAGCTGGCCGGTCTTGGTGCGTCCGCGCCCGGGATCGAGCACCGGGGCGGTCGTCTCGTCCGCGAATAATCGTTCGGATCGTCGCAGCCGCTCCAGGATATGGTCACGCAGCGGCCGCAGATACCATGCCGCGCGTCCGACCCAGTCGGCCAGTGTCGAGCGGTCCAGCTGGACGCCCTGCCGGGCGTAGATCTGGGCCTGCCGGTAAAGCGGCAAGTGATCGGCATACTTGGCGACGAGCACCTGGGCGATGAGCGCCTCGGTCGGAATGCCGCCCTCGACGATACGCACCGGCGCCGGCGCCTGGACCACCGCACCCTCGCAAGCGCGGCAGCCATAGCGCGGCCGGCGGGTGACGAGCACCCGGAACGTGGTCGGCACCACGTCGAGCCGCTCGGAGACATCCTCGCCGATCTGGTGGAGGTTGCCACCGCAGCAAGGGCAGGCCGTGTCCTCGACACCGACCACCTGCTCGATCCGTTCGAGATGGGCGGGCAAGGCGCCACGGTTGATCTTGCGCGGCCGCTCATCGCGCACGCGACCTGCCCTTGCTTCGCTTGCGACCTCGGCTTCGGCGAGCGCGGTCTCGGCATCCTCCAGGCCCAGCAGCAGCTGATCGGGATCGAGCTGCTCGGAACGGCGGCCAAAACGATGCCGCTGGAATGCCTCGATGATCGCCCTCAGGCGCTCGACTTCGGCATCGACGCTCTCCAGCTTGCGGGTCTGCTCGAGGACGAGCGCGCGCAGCGCGTCAACGTCGTCGGGAAGGTCGGCTGCCATGAGCATGGGAGCAGTGAATCAACCGGTCGCGTCCCCGTCAACCGGCAATCTGCGGTGCCTGTGGCCGGCGTCCGCCATGGACCCGGCGCCAATCCAGGCCCTCCAGAAGCGCGCCGAGCTGGGCGGCCGTCAAGCGCATCACGCCGTCCCTGATCCCGGGCCACTTGAAGCTGCCCTGCTCGAGCTTCTTGGCCATCAGGCACAGGCCGGTGCCGTCCCACCAGACCAGCTTGACCCGATCTGCCCGCTTCGCCCGAAACACGTAGATCACGCCCGAGAACGGCTTGCCCCCATACTCGGCGGCAACCAGCGCGGCCAAGGAATCCGCACCCTTGCGAAAGTCCACCGGACGCGTCGCGACCATCACGCGGGTGCCCGCGCCAGGGGCGATCACCGCGTCGCCCTGAGCGCTTCGATCACTGCCAAGATCAGCCGCTTGTCCGCGCCGGGCGCGATCTTCACTGCGATCCCGTCCATCTCCAGCTCAACCACGCTCGCCTTCGATCGACGCTGCTGACGCCGCCGCTTGGGCCCGGGAGCGATCACGCTCGCGGACACAGGCTCGACGACGGCGGGCACGAAGCATGCTGGCACGTCCGGCTTGGTGATCGGTGGGGCGGCCTGGGCTTCCATGACCTTGCGATGCTGCTGGCGCCATCCGAACAACTGGGAAGGATCAAGACCGTGCCGCCGCGCTACAGCGCTGACGCTCTCCATCCCCGAATAGCTCTCGGCGACAATCGCCGCCTTCAACTCCGGCGGCCACTCACGCCTGCGACCTGCGCCCGTGAATACCTCGAACCGCTGGACAACCTTGGTGGTAGGATCGTCACCTGTCATCATCATACCACCAGCACCCCTCACGATCAGGGCGCGGAAGATCGGCGCTACGCGTCAACGCCGCAATGTGGCGCCGGAACAGCGGTTACCATCTACCACTACAAGGCCCGCATGTATTGTGGCTGCGCCACAGCTGCGCTTCCTCCCACCCTTGGCCGGTTCCTGCAGACCGATCCCATTGGCTATGGCGATGGCACCAACCTGTACCGCTACGCCGCAAACGACCCGGTGAACAACGTCGATCCGAGCGGGTTGGAGGGCGAATAGGTCTGAAACAATGAGCCCTGGTCGATACCCTAAAGGGGCCGGACGTCTCGTGAAGGTTTCCCTCACAGTCGCGACCCAAAAATCTCCTCCCCAAGTGAACTTAACCAGTACTTGTAAACTGCCCTTTACCTATCATCGCGCAGCGAGGCGCCCGCATATGGATCGTAGGTGGAGGGCGCAAGCGCTTCCCGCGCAGCAGCGCTCGAGACGCCCCTTTCAGCAGAAAGGACTCCGCTCCCTCGTGCTGTCTCGCCCATGGCCAGAAAAGCGGCCGCGATCGCCGGCGCACCGAGCAGGACGAAGCAGCCCAAAATCACTGCCGCGCCGCGCCAGAGGGGCAGTCGCCCGCTCAGCATGGATAAGCCAATCACCGCCACAGCGATGATGCACAGCCCCACTGCCAACTCACCCAGCAGCGTCGCTGTCAGCCACCCGGCCGAAGCCTGGAGCGGCTCCGGCTCCCGCGCTGCGAACGGTGAGTACATCACGCCTCCTTATTCCCGCACCATCACCTGTGCCACGCGCCGGCGGCCATCACGTCGCTCCAATTGCACGAACACGTCGATGCTCGCCTGAACATAGTGCCGCACATCCTCACGCGACAGGCGCGAACCGGTCTGCAGCACCAGCAGCGCCAACTGTTCGACCGCTCGGGCGGGCGTGTCCGCATGGATGGTGGTCATAGAGCCAGGGTGCCCAGTGTTTACGGAACGCAAGAACGTGAACGCCTCACTACCGCGCAGCTCGCCCAAGATGATCCGGTCAGGCCGCATACGCAAGGCCGCGATCAGCAAGTCCTCGGCTGTAATTTGCGCCTCCGCCAAGTGCCCGCGCGCCGCGATGAGGCCGACCGCATTGGGGTGAACGAGCCGCAGTTCCTCGGTGTCCTCAATGAGGATCAGGCGCTCGGCCCGCGGGATCTCGCCAAGAAGTGCGGTCAGGAACGTCGTCTTGCCGCTCGAGGTGCCGCCGGCCACCAAGATGTTCGCGCGGGCGCGTACCGCCGTCCGGAGAGCCTCCGCCGCGTGCTCAGCTCCGAGTGCGCAGAACGGGCGTTCGTCCTTCAGGGTTAGCGCGCCCGCTGCAAGGGAGTCGAACGCACCTGCTTCTTCCCAGTCGCGGAGCCTGAGGTCAGAGGTCACATGCCGGCGGATAGCGAACGCGTGCCCGCCGCGCGTCGCGGGCGGCCCCACCACCTGCACCCGTGCCCCATCGGGCAAGCTTGCAGCGAGCAGCGGCGCCTCCCGGCTGATCCCTTGTGAGGAGAGAGACGCGATCTGCCGGGCAAGCCGCGCGAGGAGCGCTTCGTCTAGGCCAAGCTCCTCATGCCGCGCAACGCCGCCACCAAGCCGCTCGACCCATACCTCGCCCGGACGGTTGATCCAGATGTCGGTGATGTCGGCCTGCGCCAGATAGGGCGCGAGCGGAGCCAGGAAGCTGTCGAGGTAGGTGCCGGTGTTCACAGGGCCTCTCAGCCCTCGACGCTCGAGAAATCGAGGTCCTTGGCCACGAACACGGACACACTGGTGCCGTGGCGCACGCGCAAGGTGGGCTGGATCTGCCGGTTGTCCGTCACCTGCGGCGCTTGCGCCCGCCCCGCTCCGGGCAGGGCGACGATAATCCCGTTTGTAACAGCGGCTGTTGCGACACCGACACCCAGATCGAGCGCGGACTGGAGGATGGCGTTGCCGAACCGGGCGAGGAATTTGCTGTCGATCTTGCCTGTCACCCCAGCGCGGCCCAAGGGATCGGAGGCGGGGCTGGCGAGCGCGATCATCACCCCATCAGGACGCATCAGCCGCTCCCAGGTGACCAGCGCGCGCTTCTGGCCCCGCTCGAGCGCGGCGTCATAGACGCCATAGAGGCGAGAGCCGCGCGGCACGAGCACACGTGCGCCATCGAACCCGCGCACATCGTGCTGCACCAGCGCGCGCACGGCTCCGGGGCGGGTGCTGTCAAGCGCGGTCTCGAGCACGGCGGGAATGACCGTGCCTTTGGGAATGGTGAGCGACGGGTTGGCGAAAGGTCGCGCAAGCACGCGGTCGGGATCCTCAGGCGGCGTAGGTGCGGCGGGGCTGCGCTCGGCCACATCGTTGCGGATGGGTTCCGGGTAGTAGGTGGGCGGAGGCGTGTATGCTGGTTGGCCCGAAGGAGGAAACACTGCGGGCGCGGGTGCGCGCGCCGCGGTGCTCGGCCGCTCGGGCGGAACAAAGGCGGCCGGCGCGTTCGCCGGTGCGGGATAGAGCCTAGACGGGTATGGCTCGCGCACGGGCGGGAGGTCAGAGCGCGCATAGCGGGCGTACTCTTCGGGAACGCTGAGGGGCGGCGGCGACACAATCCGCTCGCCCGTGGTGACCGTGCGCTTCGCCGGCGCACCAGCATCCTCACGGTTGCTAGCGAGAAGCGCGAACAGGCCGGTGCCGCCGGTGAGCAACACCGCCAGGAAGACGTAGAGACCGACGTCGCGCGATGGGGGAGTCGCCACCAGCGGCATGACGTCGTCGTCCGGCGGTGCTGCCGCGGGCGGAGCGGCCGTACTCATGGCGCAGGCGCGGCGTCGGGCAACCTGCGCGCGGTCGCCCGCGCGCGGTCGATGCGAAACACAAGTTGGTCGTGGATGCGGTCAATCACATAGGCGTCCCCGCGCATGTAGCCGTTGACGACCAGCTCCTCGCCGGTCGGGCCGATCGCAAACACCGCCGGGAGCGCCTGTTCGGGCGCGAACGCGACCGTAGTGCGCACGCCGTCGTCGGTGACCCGCAGCGGGCGCACCGCGCCATCGCCGCTCAGGCGGTAAAGCCGGGCCTGTGGCAGCGCCGGCTGCGGAGGAAGCGGCATGGCGGCGGTGGCGAACGGATCGAGAGCAGGAGCAGGAGCGCCCAGGATCCCGCTGGGTGGATTTGCGCGGCCGCCGGCGCAACCCGCCATCAGCAGGACAGCGGCGAGGGCAGTGATACCTGTTTGGCCGCTCGACGAGGCCCACTCCGTCGGCTTAGCCAGATCAGCGGCGGTATGGGGCGCGGAGTTCATGGCGCTTGTCCCGGCACCTGGCGCCGTACCGAAGCCGGCGTCGATAGAGGCGGACCCGCTGCGTCGGCGGCGACGCCCCGCACCACTTCTGGCAGCGTCTCGGGGTCCTTGCGATAGCGCGTGACTTGGAAGCCCAACGGATTAAGGAGCCGGTCGTCCGCGCTCATCTCCGCGTCCGAGTAGCGCCAGTCTATCACCGCCGCCCAGTGCTCCTCCAGCACCGCCGCGCCCGAGCGGTCGGTGCGGGTGGTGGTAAACCGCACCAGCGAGCGATTGGCACCGAGCGAGGACACGCTGCGCACCGCAACCGCGACCTCGCTGCCGGGTGGCAGATAGGACAGCGGATTGCCGGGCGCGCCTGAGCGCATGGTTGCCAGGTAGCGGGTGCGCGCCTCTCCGGCGGACAGGAGCGCGGTCCGACGGTAGTCGCGCTGGAGATCGGCCGCATCGAAGCTCTCGCGTGCGGTCACATATTGGACCAAGAACGAGCGGGTGAGCGCGGCGTCGGGCGCGATCCTCTGCGCCTCGAGCGGCTCCAGAGCTTCCACAAAGCCGGTCTGGCGGTCGACCAGCAGGGTGTAGGGCACGGTGGTCTTCAGCGGCAGGAGCAGCACGAGCGCGCCCGCCAGCAGCAACGCGATCGCGGCAGCGATGCTGGCGACGATCCAGGCAACACGACGCGAGCGCTCGAGATCGGCCGTGACGCTACGGCTCCAGCTGTCGGCGACCTCCACCCGGTCGTCGGCTTGGAAGCTCTCGGGCATGTTCATCGCCGGCCATCGCGTGACGTGGCCGTCTGCGAGCCGCGATAGCTCGCCCGGCGCGCAGGCTGCCCAAGCCGTTCGCTGCTCGGCACGCTAGCGGGCCCGGTGGTGCCCGGGGCTGCGCCCTTCGCATCGCGGGGGCTGCCAAGCCGGTACAGGTTGCGTTGATAGGTGCCGCCTTCCTCGCGCATCATGCGGTTCTCGACACTGTGCGAGATCCGCGCCGCGCGCGAGGGCAGTTCGATGGCAGCCGCCGATGCAGGTTGCACGGTCGGCACTGGCTCCCTTGTGAAGGTTGCCGCCGAAGGGAACACCTGCAGGTTCGGCCAGCCCCGGTGGTATGCGGCGCGGACCAGCAGCGCCAGCACGGCGAACTTGGCGATTGCAAAGGCGAGCGCCAGGCTGAGGAGCTCGGTCGGCGCGGACGGGGTGGCATAGCCCAGCCCGCGCACGCGCAGCGCGTCGGCAAGGTATGGTTCGAGCACGGCGAGTTCGAGCGCCAGCATGATGCTGATCGCAGCGGTGCCGACCAGCGCGAAGACGAGGCCGCGCAGCCATCCGGCGAACAGGCCGCGCGTGGCGGCGAAGAACAGCATGGCGGCCGCTAGAGGTGCGATCGCCAGCAGGAACCCGGCAAGTACCCGCAGCGCGAGCAGCGTGCCAATTGCGCCCGAGAGCCAGAACACCCGTGCATAACCGAAGCCGCTGTCGTCTTCCACGGCCGTGCCGGTGAAGCTCGAGCCGGACGCCTCATCGATGAACTGGCCGGTGTTGCGCCCCGTGCTCAAGGCGGTGAGCCGCACCAATGCATCGTCAACGCCCTGCAGGCGGCCGGCGAAGCTTGGGTCTTGGCCGACAAGCTCGGGTGTGGTCAGCTGCGCGGCGATCTGACCAGGTCCATCGAGCACGACGTCGTAGAGGAGCGTGCGGAACGCGGGCCAGGAGAACGCCAGCGTCAAGACGATGCCGATGGTCGCCACATCGAGCACTGTGTCACGCGCACCAGGTGGCGAGCCAAACAGAAGGCGCAGGCCGTAGAGGGCCACAAACAGTGTAAGCAACGCAGCGATGACGCTGGTGGCGAGCGAGCCTGGCTCACTTAGCGAGGCATAGCCATAGGAGCCAAGGCTGCGTGCCTGGCAGTCGATATGTTCGATCGCGCGGAGGAGGAACCGCTCACCCGTGATGACCTGCGGACACGCCATCAGGCGGCGCGCTCGAGAAGCGAGCCGATCCAGTCGGCGGGCTCCTCGCCGGTCTCGCCGACGAGCTCGTCGTAGAGGCGCACGGTGCTCTCGCGGCCCGACAGGATGGTCAGCAGTTCGCGCTCCCCCGACAGGTCAAGGCGTGCCACGACGCCGTCCTTGCCGTGGCGGATGAGGAAGCAGTGCGAGGCGTCCGGCAAGGTGCGCACCAGCTCGAACTCGTGCGCCGACAGGCCAAAGCCGTCCATGTAGTCCTCAGGCCTCGCCTTAGGATTGATCATGAAGATCTGCGTCGCGGCTTGCTCGATGATGGCCGAGGCAATCTTGGACTGCAGCGCATCGGCCGCGCTTTGCGTGGCAAACCCGACGATGCCGTTCCGCTTGCGGATGGTCTTCTCCCAATCCTTGATGCGGCGCACGAACACCTCGTCGTCCAGCGCCTTCCAACCCTCGTCGACCACGATGATGGCGGGCGAGCCGTCGAGGCGCTGCTCGACCCGATGGAAGAAGTAGAGGAGCGCAGGCGTGCGCGCAGGCGGGTCGTCGAGCAGCGCGGTCATGTCGAACCCGACGGTCATCTCTGAAAGGTCCGTCGTGTCTTCCGGGTTGTCGAACAGCCAGGCGCGGTTGCCTTGGCCCCACCAGGGCTTGAGGCGGGCGTAAAGATCGTCACTGCGCGGCCGGTCGCCGCCGCGGAAAAGCTCCACCAGGTGGCAGAGGCGCCGGCGCGCTAAAGATTGGAGAAAGTTGGCTTGGAGCGCGTCCTGTACCGCTTCGGCTTCCGCCGGGCTCAAGCCTCCGGCAAGAAGCTCCAGCCACTCGACCAGGAACTGCCGATTGGCAGGCGTGTCCTCGAGCTGCAGCGGGTTGAGCCCCGATCGGGCGCCGGGGCGCAAGCGATCGTAGGTGCCGCCGATCGCGCGGATGAACAGCTCGGCGCCGCGATCCTTGTCGAAGAACACGATGCGCGGAGCAAACTTCCGCGCCTGCGCCAGCAGGAAGTTCAAGACCACCGTCTTGCCCGAGCCCGAAGGTCCGATGATGGTGAAGTTACCCAAATCGTTCTGGTGGAAGTTGAAGAAGTAGGGACCGGCGGCCGTGGTCTCGAGCAGGCTCACCGCATCGCCCCAGTGGTTGCCTTGGCGCTTGCCGACAGGAAAGTTGTGCAGGCTCGCGAGTCCGGCGAAGTTGGTGGTCGAGACAAGGCCCCGGCGCGCGATGTAGCGGAAGTTGCCAGGGAACTGCGCCCAATAGGCAGGCTCCAGCGCAATGTCCTCGCGCACGGCTGTGATGCCCAGATCCGCCAGCAGCGCGATCACCTCGGCGACGCCGGCGTCGAGGCTCGCCAAATCATCGGCGTGGATGGCGATGGTCGTGTGGTGCTCGCCGAACCCTGCGCGTCCTGCGGCGACCTCGTCCTTGGCAATGCCGAGCTCATCGCGCAAGGAGACGGCCTCGTCTTCCGCGGCGCGCATACGGCGCAGCGCCAGGTTCATGGAGGAGAGCGCCCGCGCGCGCTCGACGAACGCGAAACTCTGGGTAACGGTCAGCTCAAACGGCAGCCGGTAGAGCTCATCGAACATGCCGGGCATCGTGCGGTTGGGGTAATCCTTGATCGAGACGAGCGCCTGGAAGCGGCGCGGCTCGCGTCCCATTGGCGCGAGCTCCACCGCGTTGCGCCCGAAGCTGACGCGGCGCGCAGGCACGTGGTGGCCGAGATCGCCATGCGGCAGCGCCATGGGCCGCATGGTGCCGTTGTACAGCCAGCCGAGGAACGCCAGCGGCTCGGAGTAGGTCGCGCCGTTGTCCTCGTAAGTGGAGAGAAGATGCGGGCGGTACGCGCCCAAGGAGGCGACCAGCGCCTCGCGGGCGTTGTCGAGGGCGCGCAGCTCGCCCGCCAACGACTGAGCTTGCGCGTCGCCAGCACGCCCGAAGAAGCGGCGCACCCGCTCGGCCGTGCCGACGCGGCCCTGCAAGGGGCGGCGGAGCAGCGTGACGAACAGGTCGTTGACGTAAAGCTGACGGCTCTCAAGCCGAGCGCTCCAGCGCGCATCGAGCTTGGCCGAGAACGCATCCGGGTAGTCGGCGCCAAGCGCATGTTCGGCGCGGCGGCGCACCACATGGTGCCACAACGCATAGCGCGAGGAGCCGACGCTGCGCAGCATCGCGTCGCGAAGGGATGCGCGGTAGTTCAGCTCCTCGCTGTCGGCGGTCTCGAACAGGAGGCCGCCCAGGCGGATGGTCTGCATGAGGCGGCCATCGCGCAGCTGGACAGTGTTGCTGTCGAGGTGCCGCGCATACGGCAGGTGCTCGCCGGCAGAGATCTCGCGCGCCATCACCTTGGAATCGGCGGTCAGGCGCGGTAGGAGTTGCATCGCCACAAGGCATGGTTCTTGACACGTGGGCAGTGCCGCACGCGGGTGAGCCACAGATCGACGATGCGCGGCTCCTCGAGGTGGATGAGCACGCCCATGCCGTGGACGAGCACCGCGGCGAGCAGCGCCCACAAGCTGCCGAATACCAGGAACAGCTCGACGGCGATCACGGCGTTGATCACGAAGAAGGAGTAGGTGACGCCAGCGAACATTTGCGGGCGCGTGAGGGAGACGAAAAGGGCGTCGTGGCGCAACCCGTCAGACAAGCTAACCTCCTTCCCCTACCTTACCATCCTCCATCTTTTGAGACGAATGGCAAGTGAAGATGGAAGCACAAAGGCTCGTTGAACCTGCTGGAGAAATTTTTGGTTCTCGCACATGATACAGCCGCAGCGTGCCCGCCACTTCGCCGCTGGTCTTGTGCAGGCGACCAAACAGATCATAATTCAGTTTGGTGTCCTGCCGCAGCCCGATACTTGCCGACTCTACGCATTGCAACGAAGCTGAGCAAACCGTCAGGCGTGCAGTCGCCTTTAGGATCATAGGCGAACGCGGCCGAACTTGCCGCAACGAACTAAGTGAGCCTGTTGGCTGGCCTGCATGTCTCATCAAAGCATAGCTGCCCCGCAAATCCCTAAGTGTCTTGACGCTATACTATCGCTTTATCCCTATCCAGTCTGGAAAATGTTCTACAGAGACATTTCTGTTAACCCGCATCACAAAAGCAGACGATTCCTTCTCACTTGAATTTGAGTACACTTCAAAGCTAGCTAACACTATGTTATTGCCGGAAACGTGCTTATATTTTCTTATCTTTTCATTATCTCGTATGTTAACCACAGTATCATCAGAAACTATAACTTTTGTAAGAGCTTCGTTACACCTTAGGCTAAAAAAAATAGCATTCTCGCTTCTCAAATCACTAGGCAGGAGCAGCGCTAAGTCGACTTCAAAATATCCTTCTTTTTGTATGCTAAACTCATTCGCGCACATACCTTTGTTCTTTTGGTCGGCTATACATGAGCTTGCTAAGCTGGCCATTACGCCCACTAAGCTGACTTGTCTGAAGAGGTTCGCGCCTGTCATCTTCTGTTAATCCATTCGGAAATCCAGTTATCGCATTCTCGCGGGTTCGTGTCTGGACTCATGTAGCATGATCGAGACGCCCTTCCGATAAGATAATCCGCTCCGCTGCGAACAGGATTTTGATCCCACCCCAATGCACGGCCTATGCTCAGATCCTCCGAATAGGCCATGACTTCCCAGTCAATAAGAGTGCCGGGCCAATTGCTCCTAAATTGCGTAACATGAGTAGCTTCATGTCCCAAAGCTACAGCGCCTACCACACTGCTTGATTGACCGTTCCGACGAGCAGAGGCATCGATAAGATCGCTGCGCAGAGTTATAGATTGCGTGCTCCTTCCGATCAATTTACCAAGTTCAGACGTTGTGTTTGTCGTTAGCCCCATCGTTTTCTGGGCGCTCGGTGCGACAAGAGAGATAGTTACTCCATTGTTTTCTCCAGGCTTCCCTAAAGTGCTCAGAGCGCGTCGCGCGGCGCGATCTGAACCGCCCCGGGATTGCCGGAGG
>NZ_SDSI01000004.1:0-45000 GCF_004153605.1 Qipengyuania thermophila
GCCTCCGGCAATCCCGGGGCGGTTCAGTCGAGATAACGCGGACGCGCCTTTGGACTGACCGTCGTGAAGACTCAGGACCGTTCGACATTATCGGTGACGTGCACGGTTGTGCCGATGAACTCGAAACCATCTTGGACGAGCTTGGCTATCAAGTTTCGTGGGATGGCAAGGACGTCCATGTGACGCCACCTGAAGGTCGCAGGGCGATTTTCGTTGGTGACCTCGTTGATCGTGGACCGCGTTCACCTGACGTCCTGCGTATCGCGAAGCACATGGTGGACTCCGGCACTGCCTTGGCCGTGGTCGGAAACCACGATGACAAGCTGAAGCGCCATCTGTCTGGCCGCAACGTCAAGCCGACGCACGGGCTAGCCGAGACCATTGAGCAGCTTGGTAGCGAGCCGCCGGAGTTTTTGGCTGAGATGCGCGAGTGGCTCGACGGTCTTTTGAGCCACTACCTGCTGGACGATGGGAAGCTCGTCGTCGCCCATGCCGGTCTAAAGGAAGAAATGCAGGGCCGCGCCTCTGGCGCGATCCGCAGCTTCTGCATGTACGGCGAAACGACTGGCGAGGTCGACGAGTTTGGCCTTCCCGTCAGGTGGGACTGGGCATCCGAATACAAGGGTCGCGCCAAGGTCGTTTACGGTCACACACCTGTGCTCGAAGCGAACTGGGTCAACGGCACGATTTGTATCGACACCGGCTGCGTGTTCGGCGGCAAATTGACCGCTCTTCGCTACCCCGAACTTGAGCTGGTATCGGTCGACGCCGAGCAGACCTACTACGAGCCGATCAGGCCACTTGATGGTCCCGCGGCCGATACCGGGAGCACGCCTGCGCATCAGGTCAACATTGCCGACGTGCTTGGAAAGCAAGTCATCGAGACTGGCCTTTATGGTCATGTGACGGTGCGTGAAGACAACGCGGCTGCCGCTCTGGAGGTAATGACGCGGCACGCAGTCGATCCTCACTGGCTGATCCATCTGCCGCCGACCATGTCGCCAGCGGAAACGAGCGCACAGGAAGGGTGGCTAGAGCGGCCGGAAGAGGCCTTCGCCTATTACGGGTCGAAGGGTGCGCGAAACCTTGTGCTTGAAGAAAAGCACATGGGCTCTCGCGCGCTCTTTGTGCTGTCGAAGACCCAGGAAAGCGCAGCCAAGCGTTTTGGCGTTCACGATGGTTCGCGAGGGACCATCGTGACCCGAACCGGTCGGCGCTTTTTCAACGATGCCGAATTGGAGGCGTCGGTTCTGCACCGGGTGGACCAGGCGATGGAGAGTTCGGGCCTGTGGACTGAACTCGATACCGATTGGGTCCTGTGGGACTGTGAAATCATGCCTTGGAGCATGAAGGCCGGTGCGCTTGTGCGCGGCCAATACGCTTCAGTTGGCGCAGCCGCCAACTCTGGTTTGTCTGCTCTCGATGCCGCTTTGCAGGCTGCCATCGCACGTGGTGTGGATGTCAAAGACTTGGGCGCGCGAGTGTCCCAGCGCGTCGAAGACGCGGCGAGCTATCGCGAAGCATACAATCGGTATGTCCACCCGTTCGAGGGCATCGCAGACCTGAAGATCGCACCGTTTCATCTTTTGGCATCTGAGGGTCAGGTACATTCCGACAAAGATCATCTGTGGCACATGGGAATGGCTCACAGGCTGTGTGCGGCTGATACAAACCTGCTGCTTGCGACCGAATATAGAGCTCTCGATCTGGACGATCCTGTTCAGGTCAAAGAGGCAATCGACTGGTGGGAAGCCATGACTGCCAAGGGTGGCGAAGGCATGGTGGTCAAGCCGCTTGATTTCATCGCTCGCGGTCGGCGCGGTCTTCTGCAACCTGCCATCAAGTGTCGAGGGCGCGAATATCTGCGGATCATCTATGGCCCGCACTACGACCGACCAGGCAACATCGAGCGGCTGAAAAAACGAGGACTTGGCCAGAAGCGGTCAATGGCATTGCGCGAATTCGCGTTGGGGATCGAGGCGCTGAAACGTTTCGTCGACCACGCTCCGCTCACACGCGTGCACCAATGCGTATTCGGAGTGCTGGCGATGGAGAGCGAACCGGTCGATCCGAGGCTGTGATTGGTGTGCGCTTACTGCGGAATGCAGTGGCATAGCTTGCGCCTGCGGACCTCGAGCGCCAAACTGGCACGCAAACTACGGGGGGAACGATTCTAGATATGGCGACCGAGACTGACACGCTGGTCAAGCCAGACATGGTGGCGGTTCTCGAGCGCACACATGTGAGCAAAGACCTCCATGGCTTTCTGCTGCCAACCTTGGAGGCAGTGTCAAACGCCATGCATGGGATCGAGGCACGATTCCCAGATACCGCTCGGGATGATGGGAAGGTCGAGATTTCCATTGAGAACATCAACGACCCAAAGCGGATCTTGATCTCGGTCACGGACAATGGCGTTGGGCTCGATGACGAAAACTACACGTGGTTCAAGACACCGTTTTCCGGTCATAAGCTCAAACAGAAGGGACGTGGTTTTGGCCGCTTTATCGCGTTTAAGGTCTTCAACAGGGTTCTCTATTCGAGCCGATATGACTCTTTCCCAAAGGCGGCAAAACGCACCTTCCGTTTTGACATCAAGCGGGAAAACGAGCTCATCTTCCATGATGGGGAGCCTGATTTCAAGCACTTGGGCTTGCGTGTCGATTACGACGAACCACTGCCGGAATGGTCGGAGCTCGTAGCCGCTCTCGATCGCAACGATATTGCCGATCATATCGGTAGCCACTTCCTCCCACATTTCCTCTACAAGTGGCTTCCCGAGATCACGCTGCGCTTCGACGGCGGTGAACCGGAGAGCATCACCAGCCATTTCAAAGATGTTTTCGTTCAGTCGGAATCTGGAACTTTCGACTGTGTCATCGACGGGAAGACCGAGGCGATAGAGTATTCGCTGACAAAGGTTCCTCGCACGCGCTCGTTCAAAAATCACTGCCTCCTTTTCGCGGCCGGCGATCGGATCGTTGGTCACCCGAGAGACTTGACCAACTTGCTTGGCCAGTCGGCTTTTTCCGACGAGAATAACCAAGCCTATATCGTGATCGCCGTGGTTCGTTCGGCAGCCTTCGAAACCCGCCTCAACGATGCGCGGACTGGCATAAACATCTCGCCTGCGACAATTGAAGAGATCGTTGGGCAGGTTGGATCGGTCATTCAGTCGACCGAGAACGAGCAGATAATTAAAATCAAAAAGGCCCAGTCAAAGGAATTGCAGGCCGCCCTTCAAGAAAACCCGATTTTGAGGATCGGGCTGAAGGGGCGTTCAATCTCGGAATACGTTGCCGGAAAACCGAACAATTGGAAGGCTCAGGACTTCGTTTCCAATCTGGCCATCGAGCGGTATCGGGCATCGCGCGATCTGACCAAGGCGATCACAATTGCGGCGAACAATCCCGAAGATTATATGTCGAGGATCAAGGAGATCGTCGATAAGATCGATGAGAACAACAAGGAGGCCTTGGCCGAATATGTTGTCCATCGAAAGAAGGTGATTGAGCTCATCGAGGCGGCGAGAAAGTACGGTGCTTCGGGCACACACGCCCCCGAAGATACCATCCACGATCTCGTCTTCAGGCGGTTCTCCGACAACGTCGAGAGTGACTATTTCGAGCACAACCTCTGGCTGATCGACGATGCTCTCGCCTTCCTGCCCTATATATCGAGCGATCGCGCGATGCATGGGAAAGGCAGGAAGAAGGGAGACAAGATCCCGGACCTGGCCTTTTTCGACGAAAGCCTCGTGCTTGGCGATAATGACGGCACAACCATTACGATCGTGGAGTTCAAGAAGCCTAGCCGCGACGACTACCGATTTGGCGACATCAAGCATGACCCGGTTATGCAGGTGCTCAAAACCTTGGACGATGCGACTGCCGCGGGCGGCATAGCACGAACCGATGGCACTCACTTTGCTTTTTCCGGCGTGGTGCGCCGGTTTGGCTATATTATTGCGGACATAAAGCCTTCGCTTGCCAAGGTGCTCTCGCTGCACGACTTCAAGAATGACTGGAATCCGAGCATCTACGTTCGATATCGCGATAACGAACAGATTTTCATTCAGGCGATGGGCTATGACACGCTGATTGCCAACGCCAAGAAGCGTAATCAGGCGTTCTTCAGCGTCTTGTTCGGGGAATGAGCTCGATGGACAGCCAATGACTTCATCGCTCGGTCTTGCTGGTGATCTCGACGACGTCGATCTTATCGAAGACGTCGAGGAAGCCTTTGGCGTCCGTTTGGCGGACGACGAGATCGAGCGATGTTCAACGGTGGGGCAGCTCTTCGAACTCATCGAAGCCCGCCTCCCGGAAACGCCTAGCGGGCAGTCATGCGCGACCGCGATGTGCTTCTATCAGCTACGGCGGGCTTTGCAGCCGCACTCCGCAATCGCCCTGAAGCCGCAAACATCGATCTCAGCGCTGAGCGCTGTGCCTGTCCGGAAACTGCACCAAATCATCGAAACCGAATGCGGACTGCGTCCTCCACCGCAATACATCACCTTTTGGGGATGCCTGGCACTGCTGCTTGTTCTGGCGCTGCCACTCGGACTCTTCGCCATCGGTATGCCGTGGTGGGTTGCTCTTCCATCCGCCGCTCTCGGAATCGGGCTTTATCGGCGTGCACCAATCCAATTGCCCGATGAGGTCGAGACGTTCGGCGACCTGATCAGGATCGTTGCATCGCGGAGCATTGGGGCGTTTGCGGCACAAGGCGCACGCCTTGGGCCGACAGAAGCGTGGCAGTCATTTAGGGACGTGTTGTCAGATCACACGCAGCTTTCGAAAGATGAAATCGGGCCGGAGACGTTGTTGCTCGCGCCGAAGAAGGCAACAACGTAACACTTAAAAGGTGAGTGTCTCAGCGGTGGGTGATTTCGATATACGACCGGAAGCAAGTCATTCCCACGAGAACACCGTGCGCAAATTGCAGCCCTCTGGCGTCTCGCCTTCCTCGAACAGGCGCACCCGCTCAATTGCTTCGATCTGCTGCCGGGTGAAACGATTAGGAGAAGTGAAATAGGCGGCTCCATGCCGCCCGTTCCAGATGGCTATCTGATAGCGGCCATCCGTTCGTCGCTGGGCGAAACGGGCTGGCCGAACATCAGTTTGCTCGGAGACGATCCGACCTTTCGGACGGCTAGCCCAGCCGATTCCATTTACCTCAAGCGATCCGAAAGCTCCGTCCCAGCGGAAGCTGCCGCCGTGAATACCGCCTTGTAAGGTGGTCACCTTTTCACCTTCGAGTAGGTCTATGATCGGCGAGTAACCACAAAAGCGGCCAGGACCAGCCAAATCGCCGGCAGATACTGGCGCGGCGGCCGCACCAAGCGACGCTACAAGCAAAACGATAACTCGGATCTTTAAATTCACTAAGCATTCCCCGGACGATTGAACTATAGCCCAGCCCGATCAAGCATTTCGAGAACTCTCGGCCATTTCTGGTACTCGCTCCATCCTCTCAGGGTTTTCCCATCTGCAGGCCTGATGGCCTTCAGGTCTGCCCCGCGAGAAATTAGGAGAAGGGCAACGTCTTCATCCGAAATGTTGAAGAGAAGATGCTCTCCCTCATTGTCTTTGAAGTTCGGATCCGCCCCAGCGTCCAGTAGCATTCTCGCTACTCCGACATCACTTACTTGCCACAAGACGCTATCGCAGTAGCCGTTCTGGCAATGCTCGATGCTAGCTCCGGCAGCTAGGAGTTGCCGGACAACTGCCCTACGATCAGCGGCAGGATGATTGTCATCGTTGCTCATCAATCCGTTGGCCGCTTCGAAAAGCGGTGGGTCGGTTGGAAAGCGACTATTCTCATCTCCGTTGGGGTTTGCACCCAAGCGAAGCATTTCGCCAACGATTTGAGGGTCCGCGTTTGAAGCCGCGCTCGATAGAAGCTTTGTTGCAAAAGCTCCGTCAATCTGACGTGATCGTGGCGATTGATGCAATGCTCCAAACGCTGCGTGATTGTCAGAATCGACAGCCTGCAGCATCGCGCTCTTCCATTGCGCTTCGTCTGCTATCCCTCCGTTGGCAATAAGCCATCTAATCGAGTCGTTATGTCCTTCGTAGATCGCTGTCCTCAATGGGCTAGGTCCTTCCGCCAGAAAAACGGGAGCACCCAAATCCTTCAAGCGCTGCATAGTCACCACGTCGTCACGCTCCGCGGCGGCGTCCATAAGTTCGAGCCCCAGAACGCTAGCGAAGTCAGCGCCCTCTTTTTGGAGCAACGGGATGACCTGTGGTGTGCCCTTGATCCAGCGATCAGTTCCTGCCGCCGCATCAATTGCATTTTGGATCGCCGTCAATGACTCGGGCATCCCCGCTTCCTTGCCGACATAATCGACGACGGTTTTCCGCCCATTGCCCGTATCAATGGTCACCACATACGTCGGATTGTCGGTAACCTCCGCCCGATACTCATCGCGAAGGGAGAAGAATCTCGCTTGCTCGAATTGCGCCAAGAGTTGGTCGATCACCTGCGGCTCTACCGTCGTATGGTGAGTGCCAGGAACTCGAACTCCAGTCTCTGTCGAGAAGGCGCGATGCACATTCGCGACATCATCACGGTTCAAGTACGGTGTGGTCTCAAAGACCACGCGACCATTCCCTGCGATCGTAACTTTGTAATCCGGACATGACCCGAAACATGCAGTTCGCTGTAAGCTGATCTCCAGCTTATCGCGATCGACCTTAGGAAATGAAGCGCCAAGATATTGGCAGGAGGCCAGCAAAAACAAACAGAGAACCAATGCTGGTCGGGCAACATATGCGCGCAATCATTTTCTCCCGACCGTTTAGGTTCGCAACTCACAATAGCCTACTGTTTCAGTCCATCAAACTGGCTTCGCCTATTGTCCTTGCAACAGCCTATCGACGGCATCGCCAATCTGCTGGGCCGCGTCTAGCAGATGGTCATCATCCAGGTGAGCGTAACGAGCCGTGGATTGATGGTTCGCATGACCGAGCAGCCTCCCGATCATGGGCAACGTTTCCTTGTTCATGGCGGCGTGACTGGCGAAGGTGTGTCGCAGGTCATGGATGCGGACATGGCCGAGACCTGCGCGTTCGCGGATGCCTTTCCAAGCCCAGGCCACATCGCGCATTTGCCGCCGGTAGCGGTAGTTCCAGAACAGCCAAGGCAGTTTTTTGTGGCGCGGAATGTCGGCGATCACCTCGCGCGCGGCGGAGCCGAGCCAGACGGTGCGCGGGCCAGTCTTGCTATCGCGAAGGTTCAGCCGATTTCCTTTCACATCGCCCCAGTGCAAATTGAGTATTTCGCCCCGGCGACAGCCGGTCAGCAGCAGCAAGGTGATTGCCGCGCCTTCACAGCGGGCGGTCAGATCGTCGCTCTCCCGTAGCTTCGCAAGCTCGATGCCGACGCGCCCCAGCTCTTCAACCGTCAAAAACCGCTCGCACTGGCGTTTGCGGTTCGGTCGGATCGACCGGCACGGGTTGGTATTCTCCAATCGATATCCCCACGCCTCAGCCTTGTTGAGCATGTGCTTGAGGATTTCGAGGGTCCGATTGGCAGCACCCGGACCGGTGCGGTTGTTAAGCTCGGCAAACCACTTGGTCACATGTTCTTCGTTGACCTCGTCGATGAAGACGCCCTTGAAAGCGTCGTCGAGGTAGAGCCGCCGGTAGCGCGTGTGTGAATCGAGCGTTGAGGCTTTCCAGCGTGGCGACCAGCGGGTCCAGTATTCGTCAAGAAAATCGTCAAACCTCGGCGCGGATCGAATGCGTTTGCGATCCGTGGCCGGATCGCGTCCGACCTGCGCGTAGGCAATAACGCGGCGCGCGACCATTTGCGCCTGATGGCGCGTGAGGACCGAAGCCGGGCCGATAGTCACGGTGCGCAGCCTGCCGCCCATCCGGGTCTGGACGATGTAGACGTTCCGTCCGCTGGGATAGTGACGGATGCCGAAGCCGTGCTCGATCCCGAGCCAGGTCGTCGTCCGTGCCTTGCCCTTGGGAACGAGCCTGAAGTTTACCGATGCGCCAACCTCGGCCAGCGCCTCTTCGACAATGCGCTTGAGGCTGGCAGCGGTCATGGCCGCAGTCCGATCGCCTGTGCCAGCGAGCCGGAAATGCGTTCGGCGGCATCGCCGATCACGTCATCGGACAGATGCGCGTACTTCGCTGTTGTTTCCGGCAAGACGTGGCCAAGCAGCTTGCCGATGGTGGCCAGCGGCACATTGTCCATGATCGCGGTCGAAGCGAAGCTGTGCCGCAGATCGTGGACGCGCAAATCGGGCATCGCGCAGCGTCGGCGCAGACTATACCACCACGGCTCGATGTTGACCGGGTGCTTGCCCCTTGAGTTGACTAACACCAGCGCGTCGTCTTCACGGCGCTCAAATCCTGCCAGTACCTCCAGCGCCTGTGAGTTGAGCCAAATGACTTTTGGTCCGGTCTTGCTGTCGGGCACCACGAGCCGGGGCGGTTTCACCATTCCCCATCGAAGAAACCTGATCTCGCCCAACCGCGCGCCGGTGAACATCAGCAGCCGAACCATCGCAACCGGTATGGGATGCTCAGCCTCAGCCTCGCGCAAGGCCGCGCCCAGGCGGCGATACTCGGCGGGCGTAAGGTATCGCTCCATCTTCGGGCGCTTGAAGCGCGGCATTCCTCGGCAAGGATTTGATCCCTTGCGCCGCATCCGCAGCGCCTCGGCGTATTTCATGAGGGAGGCGAGAACCGGCACGGCGCGGTTGAAGCTCGTTTCGCCTGCCCCGGAGCAACCGTCACGCCAGCGGTGGATGTCGGCGGGCATGATGTCCGCCACCCGCATCGCGCCAAATTCCGGCTCGATGGAAAGCCGCCACGCATTCCGGTTGCGCTTGATCGTCGAAGGCTTCCAGACCCGCGACAGGTCGTCCCAATAGGTTTCGACGAAATCGGAAAGCGTTGGCGTGGCTTTGACCACGGCACGCTTGGGCAGACCGTCCAGCGCCACCTCGGCAAGAATGCGCCGCGCTTGTGCCCTTGCTACGGCAGCGTCGAGCTCATCGGTTCGGCCAAGCGAAATCCGGCGATGCTTGCCCCGATGTCGTACGCGGACAAACCAGAAGTAGTTGCCGCTTGGCCTGACACGCAGGCCGAACCCGGCAAGCTCGGTATCCCAGATGCAGTATTCGGTCTCGCGAAGCGGCAGCTTGCGCCGCGCGAAATTGCCATCGAGCAGTGCCCGGCGCCCGGGCTTTCGCCGCCTGGGGACCATATGGCAATCGTCACTAGCAAAACTGCCCTCAAAAGTCGCGGAATTCCCGTCATTTGCGGGGACCGGATGGCCTTCAACAGCATGCCTGCTGCCGAGCACTTCCAGCATCTCACGCACTGATTTTACAGCATTTTTTCCCATACCATGGCAGTCTTACTGCGTACGGTGTGCCCCCCTGTCCCCAACTTAGCAGGCTGGAACCAGTGTGTTGGCCTGAAGCGGACCGGGCGGACTTGCTCCCGCTTACCAGAGGCGCGCGAGCGGGCAAACCGCTGCCCCTTGAGGAGGCGAGCGCTGTGGGAATAGTGCAGTCCAGCAGGTAAGATCGCGCGCAGGAAACCCCCGGCAAAGGAGTGCGGGATGGCCAGCGTAACCTTGAGCGCGACGCCGAAGGGAAACGGCTACCAGGCGACCGTCACCTATCCGGACGGCGTTGCGATCAGCTCGGCCGAGGCCTTTCCGACCCAGGCGGAGGCGATCTCGGCGGCGGCGCTCAGGCTGCTCGATATGCCCGAGCGCCTCGAGCGGATCGATGCCCCGGAAGATGCTTCGAAGGACACCAAGAGAGCCCCCTGAGTGCCTTTATGGCGTAGTGCAAAGGGAGCCGAGCAAAAAGGAAGGAGGAAGCCCTGGACGGACTTCCTCCTCTCGAAAGCGGCATCAGAATTCGTCGGTCAGTTTGGTCGGCACGGTGTCGACGACCCGGTCCAGCATCGTCTTGGGCAGCGCGCCATAGTCGCCCTCGTCGACCGCTATGTAGCCGGTCTCGTCGTCGGTCAGGACATACTGGGTGAAGTAGCTGTGAAAGGACCTGGCATGGGCCCGGTCAAGGGCAGCAACGAAGGCTACCTGATCGGCCTGGTATCCGGCACGGGCAATGTTCGATGAAGCGTACATGACTGTCCTCCTGATGTTCGATGCGTCGCATCAGGAGATTCGCGATGTGGGTGACGGGCCGGGTCAGGGACCGCGAGGAACACGCGGCCGCGAAGCGGCGATGGGGGAAACGATTTTTGTCGGGGCTCGCCCCGGCAAAAATGGTGGGGCCCCGTCGTCCTTGACGCGGCCCCCAAGCCCGCATCACACTTGAAAACTCTGCGAGAGAGACCTCTCCCCACGGTTGCGGGTGTGCATTCGCCCGCCTCACAAACCGTTTTCCTACACGCCGCGACAATGGCAGAATCGGTTCTGGAGGGGACCAACGGCCAGCGAAAGGTACGACACATGGCCAGGTCCAAACCGAGCGCTCGGGATGCGCTCAAGAAGCTGCGCGAACAGCGCGAAGAGCTCGATACCCGTGAAGCCCGGCTCCGCGAGGAAGCTGCCGCCGAACTCGGCAAGCTGCTCGTCGAATGCGGCGCGGAGACGATCGAGCCGGCGCAGCTGCGCCAGCTCGTCCGCGCATCGATGGCGCTCGGGATCGACGAGACGCTGAAGCGCATCGCTCCCACCTGATGGGCAGACGCGGCGGTGCGTGGGTTCGATGCCCCGCACCGCCGTGCAGTCAGGCGAAAGAAAAGGCCCCGATGGCCTGTGCCACCGGGGCCTTGTCGCGGGATCGGGACAATCAGTCCTCGTCGATGTCGGGCGCGCCCTCGTTGGCGCTCGAACGGCCCTTGGAGAGGAAGTCCACCTTGTCGGCGATGATCTCGCAGCCGTAGCGCTTGACCCCGTCCTTGTCGTCCCACGAGGTGTAGTGAATCCGACCCTCAACGGTCACCAGCTGGCCCTTGGTGCAATACTTGGCGACGTTCTGGCCGAGCCCGTTGAAGCAGGTGACGCGATGGAACTCGCTCTCCTTGGCGGTGTAGCCGTTCTCGTCCTTGTAGGTCTTGCCGTCCTTCCTGGCCGGACGGTCGGTCACCACCGAGATCGAGGTGATGCTGGTTCCGCCGTTGGTGGTGCGGGTTTCGGGATCGCGGGCGATGCGGCCGACGAGGATAACGAGGTTGGTCATGGGTCTTCTCCTGATCGAGCAATCCGGGTCCATCCCGGCTGCAAACCCGAGCAGAAGCGGCCCACGGCGAAGCGCACCGAAGGGGAACCTGGAGACGGTTCGGGTGGTGCGGGCAGCCGGGCGCATGCCCGGCAACACGGCCGGACCGGATCCGGGTTGCGCGCCTCGACGGGGCTGCTTCAGGGACAGGTTTGCTTGAGAGCCGGGTTGGTCGCGGATGCCTTCGACAGGACCGCCATGCCCGTTCCGTTTCGACCGGCCGACACCCGTTCGCCCATATCTGCAACCGCCGCGGAGCAGCTTCAAATCGCGATGCGAGACCGGCCGCCCACGGAAGAAGGGCCGCTGGATGGGACGACGTCACCGCGAGCCGCACGATCGCCTGACAGCTCGACGGGCTCGTCGAGACGATGCCCGCGAAGCATCCAGGCCTGGGGAGTGATGAGGCGCGCCCAGTCCGCGAACGAGGGGATCGATCCCAGGTCCTCACGCACGTGCTGCTCGCCGACAAGGCGCACCGGGACCGACCGACCGTCGGCGTTGACGATGGTCGCTCCGAACAGCGTTTCGAACATGAATATCCCCTCGGCATGGTGCCGCAGCGCGCGGTGCCTGGGGTCGGCGAGGATCGCTTTCGACTGGTCGAACCATTGGTGCAGCGGGAGATAATCCTCCACGTTGCCGCCCCATTTCCGCACCGAGGAAAGCGCGTGGTAATAGCAATGCGCCATCTCCCTTCTCCTAAAGCTCTGTCGAGTGATCGTCGGTGGCGGTGAAGCGCAGGCTGCAATCGAGCGTGAAGCTCGCCTCAGCCACATCGATGACGAGTTGGCCGTACGCGCCATCGTTGAGCTCCCAACCGGGATGGTGGCGTTCGAGCGCGAGATAGCCGAGCGATTCAAGCGCCGCCGTCAGCGATTGCGCCTCGGCTTCCGCGTTATCCTCCGAGGCCTCCGGACGGAACGGTTCCACAGCAGCGTCGGGACAAGCAACCGAAGCGTTGGCGGGATCGTAGCAGGCGCATTCCTCGACAGCGCCGCTGTCGCCATACCCGTCGAAGCGGACTTCGACGCGGGCGATTCCCGCCGTCCGCAACGGGGGGATGACGACGGCCTTGAGATGCTGGATCTCGCTCTGCGCCCGGGCGTCACGCTCGGCCTGGCGAACCGCGAACTCGGCGATCGCGGCTTGGAAATCTTTCATGGGAAGTTCTCCTGTACTGCCGGCTGGACGTCCGCTGCCCAGCCCGCATAGGCAGCCGATGCCTCCCCTCTGGTGCAGCTGCGCCAGCGCCGAGTTGGCGCTGGCGCGAAGGCGCGCGCGCCTTACTCGGCGGCGACCGCCGTGCTGCGCGGGCATGTCCCGAGCGGGCCCCGCCGATCGACGACGGTGATCCGCCGGGCCTTGGCTTCGATGACCAGCCGCTCGAGGACGCCGTTGCCGGGAAACGCGACCACGTATCGCGGATCGAGCGAGAGCATGCGCTCGTTGCGCTTGAAGCCGGCGCGCGCGCCGAGCCGCATGTCGAGCGAGAACGTCACCTGCGGCACCTGCCGCCGCTCGGCCCAGGACGAAGCGAGCCGGTCAACGCCCTTGCTGTCGCCGCCGTGGATCAGGACCATGTCGGGCACACGGTCGCGAACCTTGTCCAGCGTGGCCCAGACGTTGTTGGCGAACGCGAGCGCGTCCGCTTCCGTCGCATGGCGGGTACGCCCGCCGGCAAAGATCACCGGCGTCCCTTCCGGCATTGCAGCGCGCCGCTTGGCTTCGGCGCGGGCGCGCAGGAAGTCGCGTCCCTCGACCAGGGCGGAGGTCAGCATCGCGCTGTGATTGAAGCGCGAGCTCGAAACGGGCTTCCACGAAGAGCCGAACTCATTGAGGTAGAGCGCCGCGGCGACCTCGCGCATTTCCTCGAGCGCCAGCATCGCCGCCTCGGCGCATTGCGCCCGCTCGACCTGGGTCTCGAGTTCGTGCGTCTGGACTTCGGAACCGTCGGCGGTGGCGATGAGCGCCCGGACCTCGTCGGTGGCGCGGTCGAGCGCCGTCGACTTGCGGGTCGCGGACCGGTGAAAGATGTTGACGAAGGCCCAGCCGAGATCCTCGGCGTCGGCCTCGAGCGCGGTTCCCGAGATCATGGCAAAGAGATCGGACCAGACTGCTTCGAGCGTCTGCACGACCGCTTCGCGAAGCGGAAAATCGTCGGAAGAGACCGGCGCGGGACCGATCGAAAAGCCGGAAAGGTCGAGCCCGGCGAGCTGGTCTGCGAATGAGCTGTGCATCTTGTCCTCCTGACTGTTGGCGCTGCCAGGGAAGGCCGTCATGGCCGCGGCAGCGAGAGCCCGTCAGGGCCAGCTTCAAGGCCGGGCTCCGCACCCGGAGGGGAAACCCGCATCGTCAGGCTGGCGCGGGCGGGCCCGGGCCCGCAGGGACCGGGCCAACACGGGCCTGGCGAGGCCGGGTTGCGGACCCGGCCGGCTGGCCCAGGGCCTCTCTCGCGTGGCGCGTGCCACGACCGGAGGAAGCAGGCGCCGTGACGGAAAGGGGCAGGGGCGTCGCTTTTCCCGCCCCGGGGTCAGGCACGCTTGCGATAGACGGCTTCACCGTTGGACATGCGTCCGAGGCAGTCGTAGTCGCCGAACAGGTGGTCGAAGCGGCTGGCGATCTGGCGGAGCCAGCGTTGTGCTCGCGGCGACCGGGCAGTCCTGCAGTCGGCATCCCAATAGGCGCCGTCGTCGCGCTCGGCGATCCACACCGCGACGAGGCCGCCGTAGATCGAGACGCCGAAGTCGGCATAGGCGTTGCGCAGCAGGATCCGATCCTCGCGGCCCCGCCAGCCGTCGTGCTGCAGGAGCGAGGGGAAGGCGGCCGCCGCGCGCTCCATGAGGTCATCGCGCAGCCATTTGTATTCGAACTCCCAATCCTCGTCGCGCTCGACCTCAAGGACGGTGAAGGCGACAATGGCGCCGCTGGGATAACTTACCGATCGGCTCATGGCGTCCTCCCTCAGGCGGCCAGCGCGTCGTCGCCGGGCTCTTCGGCCACGGCGGTCTCACGGCCGCCGAGCTTCAGGAGAAGGCTCGACGCTTCCTCGGCCCGGGCCGCGGCGGTCAGGACCGCACGGTCGTCGTCCCTGAGCAGCTTCAGCCAGTGGTCGATGTAGCTTGCGTGGCTGTCGAGATGGGCCACGGGAAGACCGAGTTCCGCCCCGAGCATGGCGCTCGATAGCTCCGCGACGAGCTCTTCGGCCGCATAGGCGGCCGAGCCGAAGCGGTTCCTGAGGTCCCGCCCGAGGCGGCTCGAATGACCCGTCCAGTGCGAGAGCTCATGGGCGAGCGTCGCGTAATAGTGGTCGAAACCGGAAAAGAGGTGCGGCGGCGGCATCGTGATGCGATCCGCGACGGGCTCGTAGTAGGCCCCGTCTCCCTGGTGCCGGAGTGCCGCCGGTATGCGTGCGAAGAAGGCGTCGAGTTCGCGCTTGCGCCCTTCCGGCTCGACGATTTCGATAGCCGCGGCCGGATGAAAGCGAGCGGGCAGGCCGTCGACCTGATCGGCGTTGAAGACCGGATAAGCCTTGAGGAGGCGCCGTGTCTCCACCCCCGGTTCGCCGGATTCAGCGGATTCAACCTCCCGGACGTAGCTCTTGTAGAAGATGGCGATGGTGGATTTCTCGCCCTTGCGGACCTGGCCGCCGAGCTTGTTCGCTTGGTTGAAGGTCATCCAGAAGGGCGAGGCGTAGCCGCACATGTCGGCGACCATCCACAGCCAGAACACGTTCATGCCGCGATAAGGCGTGCCGCAGGCGCGCAGCGGACGCGAGACCGGCAGCCCGCGCCAGGGCTTGATCCAGGGCCGGGTGCCAGCCTCGAGCCGGGCAATGATCTCCTGGGTGATGCGGGCGGCGGGGGACTGCCCGCCAGACTGGGACTTGCGAAAGGCCATGATGGGTCTCCTGATCCGGCCGGCCGGCGCGTTCGCCGCCGGCGCCGCTGACCCCCGCGCCTCCTCTTCTCTCGGCCCAAGCAAGAAGCGGCCCCCTGCGGGGGGCGCAGGGGACCGCTTCGCCGGAGCGAGTGGACTGCCTGTCAGGAGGAGGTCAGGCAGCCAGCTCGTGCGGGGTCTGGTTGGCGTCGCTGGCTCCCGAGTCATCGTCGGCGAGTGGCGACTCTGCCTCGGGCTCGCCAGAGGAAGAAGACGGGAAGCGCATGACCTCCGGCACCCAGGCAAGCGCACGCTCGCGCACCTCCGCCTCGGTGATGTAGGTCCCCGCAAAGACGCGCTCGGCGCTCGCCGCGAGATCGGCCTTCTTGACCGAGGCGAAGCGCGCGGAGAGCTCGGCCCCGCCGACATCGGCCAGCGCGTCGAGGATCACCTGTTTCGACACCCGGTCGAAGTAATTGGCGGCGGTGGGCCGCCACCACTGGGCAGTGTCGATCCCGATCAGGGAGCCGAGATGGTCCTGGAAGGCAATCCGCCGTTCCCCGGCCATATTGAGGCTCGCCTCGAGCGTGCGCGCGATGACGAAGCCGAGCCACGCGCCCCGGTCTTCCTCCGACAGCAGCCGGAACGCGTCGAAGCGTGCCGCGGCGTCCTCGCCGGAGCGCCAGCTCTCGTCGAGTCCGGTCCGGAGCTCGGCAAGCGCGGCGGTCGCGGGTGCATCCTTGGCCTCGAACCCGACGATCGGACCGGCCGGCGCGCTGCCCCGCAGCGTCGTTGCCGACCGCGAACGCCAGTCGTGCGTGTCGGCATCGGCGAGCGTGAACACCAGGAAGTCGAGTGCAAGGCCGGGGTCGGAAGCCACATGGAGCGCAAGCACGTCGCGGCGCTGCATCGCGAGCTCGTCGACGAGCCGCTTCGACAGGGCCGACCGGCGTCGGCCTTCGCTGCCATCCCCGGCGACGACTTCGATCTCGTCGTCCCCCGCTTCTGCTTCGTCCTTGTGCTCGCCGTAGAACACCGGCTGGAGAACCGGGGTGCCGTCGCGCGAAAGCGTCAGGATCATTCCCGCCTCCGCCTTGAGTTCCGGCGCGAGCACGGGCGGCCGATTGCGGATGTCCTGGCACTCGCGCTCGATCGCCTCGATCGCCGCTTCGGCAGCCGCCACGACCTCCTCGGCGCTCTCCTCGTCTTCGAGGACCGCGGCGTGCTCGTCGTAGGAGGCGTCGAGCTCGTCGAGCCGGGCGATTTCCGCCTCGGTCAGCGGCGCAGGCTCTGCGGGGAGCCGCACGAGTCCGCCGACAAGGTCGTGGGTGGCGTAGGTGTCGAGGGTCGGCTTGACCCAGGCAAGCCCCTGCTCGGCGGCGACCGCGCTGGCGTGCTCTTCCATGCGCGCCTGGGCCAGGCTCTCGAGCAGGGCCACGTCCACCCAGGATTCGCTGTCGTCGTCATCGAACAGCTCGCGCTCGATGCGGCCGCCAGAGGCCAGATAGGCGTCGCGTCCGACGAGCCGGGCGCGCGGATCGCTGCCCCGGACCGTGCCCGACAGCACCATGCGCCGGATGCTGTCTGGGCTGGGAGCGTAATAGGCCGAGGTGACCTGCTCGAACACGCGCGCCTGGATCTCCTGGTCCGAAGTCGCGCCGAAGGCCTTCGCCATATCAAGCGTGATCTCGCCGGAGGCGAGGGCCTCGAAGACGATCGGCGCGAGCCGGGCGAGGCGCAGCCGGCCTTCGACGAAGCGGACGGTGAGGCCGAAGCGCCGCGCCACGTCCTCGCTGGACGCGCCGCCTTCGACGAGCGAGGCAAAGGCCTGTGCCTCGTCGGCCGGGTTCATGGCAAGACGGTGGAAGTTTTCGGCGAGGCTGGTCTCGACGGCCACCTCGTCGGCATCCTCGATCACCAGGCAGGTGACGGCATGGTCGCGCGGGAGCGTCTTGTCCGCGACAAGCTCGAGCATCGCGCGGCGGCGGCGTTCGCCGGCCTCGACCTCGAACTTGCCCTTGGCGGCTGGCCGCACGATGAGATTCTGCAGAAGGCCGCGCGCGGCGATGCTGGCTTTGAGTTCGGCGTCTGCGACAGCATCGCTGTGGCGCCGGACATTGCGGGGCGACTGAACGAGCTTGTTCAGCGGGATCGTCTTGATCATCGGTCGTCTCCTGACTGCGAGCCGGGCACGTCGACCATCGACGGCCAAATGGCTCGCTCAGGGCAGAGCTCTCTCTCCTCTCCTTGGCTGGTTTGTCGGGCTGTGATCCGGACCTTCGTTCACTGGCGGCCAGCGCGTGGTGCTCACGCCCTCCGTCAGGGATTGAAGCGCTCCAGGAGTGCATCGGCATGGTGCCGGGCATCTCCCGATGCGGGCCAGTTAGCGAGCCACTCGCGGTAGCTCGCGCTGCGGAACTCGACCTCATCGCCATCCACAGCGGAGGCTAACGCCTCGATCTCTTTGCGATGGCGAGCGCGATCCTCGGCCGCGATCGCATGGCCAGAACGCTCGGTGGGCTCGGCGAACAGGTAAAACAGCAGTGGCCGCTTTTTTACACGGTCGGCGTCGGTCACGAGGCCGTATGCATGTTTGATGAGCTGCGCGGCGTCGAGGTGCCGAAAGCTTAGTTCGCCGGACCGCAATTTGTCCCGAACGATGCCGTAACCCCGCATGTGATCACCCCAAACCGGCCTGTCGTAGGCGGCCGACAGCGAGACCTGCTTTTTGTCGCGGAAGGGTTCGAAGCGTTTTGATTCTATCCCTATCAGGTGGGTCGAAGTGAGAATGACCGCGTCGAGCCACGGGTGGCGTCCGGCGGACCAGGGAAAGCGGGCACAGTATTCCACCTCGACGGACTCGGCGGGACCGGCGTGGGCTGCCCCCGGCAACAACGGACACCGCGAGGGCCGTTCAATGAACCAGCCGAACGCGTTGACCGCCAGTGCAGCCGAGCTTTCTTGGTGAGCGAGTTTGCCGGAAGCAACTTCGTTGCCTCCGGCCGCTGCGAGCCGATCGAGAACGTGCTGTCGAGGCACTCCGGGCAGGAAAAGATCATCCATGCCGGTTTCCGTCATGCAGCGGCCGCCGTTGCGAGAGCAGCTCCAGGAGCGTCGGGTCATCCGGCAAGGGCGGACGGGAAAGTTGAGGCGGGAGCACGTCAAAACCGAAGGACAAGCTGACACCGCATCGCTCCCCCAGCGAGCACACACCGTCGTTCAGCGAGGCCTCCAACGGCAGGAGATCGAAGGGGGCGTAGTATGGCGCGGGCGCCAGGACTCGAAAATCAACATGTTTGGCCTCGAGCAGTACGGACGAACGCGCCGGCGGGTCTGCGCGCGCCAGCAGCCACGCGCTGGCATAGCCCAACAGTTCCACCGCCGCGTAGAGCGGGGTATCGCTTGCGATCTTGAGTTCAATAAGCTGGAAGCGGCGCTCACCGCTCCGGTACGCCAGATCAAGGGCGCGTCTTCCGTCCGCCGCCCCGGAGATCAGGCCGGAGGCGACAGGAATCTGGTTGGCCCAGTCAATCCGTCCGCCCCGCACGCACGCTCCAGCGATTGCTCGCTCAAGGACCACTTCCGGGCTGCGGTTTCGTTCGCCTATCTGCGGCTGGAGGGCCCATCGCCAATTTTGCCCCGAGCGGTTCTTATTACTGGCAGCGCGACCGGTGCTCCAATTCGATGAAACGATCCGATGCACCAGCTCGGCCAGGTCGACGCCGGGGTCGAGCCTGAGCGATTGCAGAGCCGATCGATGACGCAGGCGCTTAATCCCGAGTGCATTGCAAGCTGCTGCCTCGACCCCGTCGATCAGGGATGTTGGAAGAAATGCGGCCGGTAGCGCTGATTGCGTCATCCTGAGAAGTTATGCACGCTGCAAGGCAGCAAGAAAACTCCGCGAACTCCTGCGCGCTCTGGTGGGAGTCAGTCGGTGGCAAGCGTCTCCTCGCATTCGTACCAGCCGCGCGTGCGCTTCACGATGGCGACGACCGACAGCATGACAGGCACTTCCACAAGCACGCCGACGACCGTCGCCAGGGCTGCGCCCGATTGCAGGCCGAACAGGCTGATGGCCACGGCGACGGCTAGTTCGAAGAAGTTGCTGGCGCCGATCAGCGCGGCGGGCGCTGCCACGCACCAGGCGACACCGAAACGGCGGCTCAGCCAGTAAGCGAGCCCGGCGTTGAAGTAGACCTGGATCAGGATCGGCACGGCCAGCAGTGCGATGACGAGCGGTTGCGTGAGGATCGCCTCGCCCTGGAAGCCGAACAGCAGCACGAGCGTTGTGAGAAGCGCCACGAGCGACACTGGGCCGAGACGGCGGAGCAAGGCGTCGAGCGCCGGCTGGCCGCCGCTGGCGAGCCGGTGCCGGCGGATGAGCTGCGCGACAATCACCGGCACGACGATGTAGAGCAGAACCGACAGCAGCAACGTGTCCCACGGTACGGTGATCGAGGCGACGCCGAGGAGCAGGCCGACCAAGGGCGCGAAGGCGAAGACCATGATGAGATCGTTCAGCGCCACCTGGCTCAGCGTATAATGGGGCTCGCCGTCGCACAGGTTTGACCAGACGAACACCATCGCCGTGCAGGGCGCCGCCGCGAGCAGGATTAGGCCGGCAATGTAGCTTTCGATCTGATCGGCGGGGAGCAGTGGGCGGAACAGCCAGCCGATGAACAAGGTGCCGAGCAGCGCCATCGAGAAGGGCTTCACCGCCCAGTTGATGAACAGGGTGACGCCTACGCCTCGCATATGCTGGCGGACCTGCCCCAGCGCGCCGAAGTCGATCTTCAGCAGCATCGGGATGATCATCAGCCAGACGAGGAGCGCGACGGGCAGGTTGACCCGCGCGACTTCCGCCTCGGCCACGGCGGCGAAGGCACCGGGCAGCATCGCGCCGAGTGCGATCCCGACGACGATGCAGAGCGCCACCCACAGCGACAGGTAGCGTTCGAAGATGGTCATGGCAGGCTTGGTCGCCACCGCCAGGTCAGCCATTGGCGGGCACCACCTCGCCGTCTTCCTTGACGAAATCCGCTTCGAGCGGCCGGTCGAGGATCGACAGCACCTCCTCGGATGGGCGGCAGAGCTTGACGCCGTTCGGCCCGACGACGATCGGCCGGTTGATCAGGATCGGATGCGCCATCATCGCATCGACAAGCTGGTCGTCGGTGAGCGCCGGATCGTCCAGCCCCAGATCGGCATAGGGCGTGCCCTTCTGCCGCAGCAGGTCGCGTGGGCTGATCCCCATGCGGTCGACGAGAGAAACCAGCTCTTCCCGGCTCGGCGGCGTATCGAGATAATGGACCACCTGCGGCTCCGCGCCAGTGGCGCGGATCAGGGCCAGAGTGTTGCGAGACGTTCCGCAGGCGGGGTTGTGGTAGATGGTCACGCTCATTTGCAGAAGGCCACCTTTGGTGCCGGCATGGCGGGAGCGCAGCAGGCGTTCTCGGCGGCATTGTCGGACAGGGCAGCGAGCGCAGGGCTATCGCCATAGACGGTGGCCTCGCCATTCGTGAAGAAGGCATTCCCACACCACGCCGTCGGGATCGGCGATCCAGCTCTTTTCGGACTTGGCGTAGCAACAGGTGGTCGCGCCCTCTTCGAGCACAGGACGGTCGGCAGCCTTGAGGCGGCCATAGACCTCCGCAAGCTCCTCGTCGTTTTCGACCTGGATGCCGAGATGCTCGATGCCCTTGGCGGCATGTTGGCCGGTCGAGATGGCGAAGTTCACGCGAGGATCGTCGAGCATCCACTTCGCGTAATCCGGCTTGACCACGGTCGGCTCGGCACCGAACAGGGTCGAGTAGAAACCAATGGAGCGGTCGAGTTCGTTCACCCCGACGTGCACGTGCAGGCGCTTCATGCGGATTTCCTTTCAGACAGAGCGGTGTCGGTTGCGCAGGCGGCGGCAGTCCCGCAATCGGCGCCGGCGCAGCAATTCTCCATGAGGTAGGCGACGAGATCATTCATGGCGGCATAGTCGGCCCGGTAGATGATCGACCGGTGCCGCCTTTCCTGCCGCACCAGGCCAGCCTTGCTTAGCTGGGCGAGGTGGAAGGAAAGCGACGAGTTGGGGACGCCCAACGCTTCCGCGATCGCGCCGGCCGGCATTCCGTCTTCCCCAGCCTGGACGAGCAGCCGGAACAACGCGAGGCGATGTTCCTGAGCCAGTGCGCCCAAGGCGGAAACTGCAAAATGTGAGTCCATCAAGTGTTCTCGTTTCGAGTCATGTAGAAATGACGGCTCGTGGTGCGAGAGTCAAATCATTTCCATCATCCTCGAAATGAGACGGCCATATCCACTGGTCCCGGAGCGACTGAGGCGATACCTCCTCTCCATGCAGTTCACACGCCCGGTATTGGAGGCAGCCGGTTTCATCGGCTGGATCCCGTTTCCCGCCATCAGGGAAAGCGCCTGCCCTTCGTCGGGCGGAGTTTATGTAATCACCTACAGCTGTAGCGAACCGCCGACGTTCGCCGAGCAAAGCTGCGGAGGGTGGTTCAAGGGCAAGGATCCTACCGTGTCGCTGGCAGCACTTGGCGCCAATTGGGTCGATGATGCGGAGGTCGTCTACATCGGGAAGGCCGACCGCCTAAAGCGCCGGCTCACGCAATTCGCAGATTTCGGCGCCGGGAAGCCCATCGGCCATTGGGGCGGGCGCCTGATCTGGCAGTTGCCACGCACCGACCAGTTGCTGGTCGCGTGGCGGGAGACGCCCGGCAGGGTGCCGCTGGAAGTCGAGGGCGAGTTAATCGCAGCGTTCCGACGAGCGTACGGCAAGGCGCCTTTCGCGAACGACCCTCATCGGCTCGGCGCCTAGCTTGGCACGGTCATCTGCTGACGCGTGAGATGACGGCTGCCGCTCTCTCGACCGGGACGAAAAGTCGGGTCTGGTAGCGAATGATCTCGGTGAAGCAGCCTTGCGCCTTGTACCAGTCAAGCCGGGCCGCGCCCCATCCCGTTAGCTCGAGCCGTTGGCTTCCGTTTACGAGGCTGCGTTTGAGGATGTGTTCCTCCGGCCCGTCCAACTGCATCGAACGCCCCGCCGCGAGCACGGCCTGCACAATCTCGTCGGCCGAAAGTTTGTGGCCGCCCTCCAGCCCGAGGGCGCGGCAGAGCTCCGGAACGCAGTGGACGGGGACCTCGCGGCCCAGCAGCGAGCGGCCATCCGAGGCGCAAATTCTGCTGACGCGTACATGGTTGGATGGGAGCTTGTCCCAGACCGGCAGCAGCAGGCCGGTCGCGAGATGGAGCCGTTCGCGCTTGAGGCTCGATGCGGCCTCGTCGGCTTCAATCTCCCAGAGGCGCCGGAATTCCGGCCCGGGGAGAGGCTCCCAGCAACTCTCTTCGAGCTGGTCGGCGGTAAGATACTCCCGCTTCAGCGGGCGATGCATTTCGAACCGCATTATCCGCGTGCCCTCGTCGGTCAGGAGGCTGCGCGCCGGAACGAGAAGTCCGACACGGCCGGAACGGGCGTTGCGCAGAGGCCGGTGGCCGGGGCTGTCAATTTCGTAAAGCTCGTCGAGCCTGAGCAGTGTAAGCGGCTTCAGCGCCCTTGCGATCTCCAGCTTGAGCAGGTGCGTCGTCGCCCCCGACATGGCATCGGTACGAAGCAGAGTATCGGACAGCACTTCGAAGTTCTCGACGGCGATGGTCTCGACGCCCAGATCGAGAGTTCCCGCCTGTCGGGCCGCGTCGACCCGCGCTTCGACAAGCGCGAGAAACTCGTCGAAGATGGCATTCTGCAGTGCGATCGGCAGAGCGAGAATGCGGTTGAGCCAACGCTGGATCGTCGGCAGGTCGTCGACCATGCTGCCGTCGGGTCCTTCGAGCCCCAGCCCCGTCAGTTCCTGGAACTTCGCGAGCCCTATCGCCTCGAGCTTGCCGATGAAGAGCAGCCCGAACCAGCGATTGAGCGCATCCTTGGCGTAGGAGCTTTCCAGATTGTCGGCGGGATCGAAGAGATTCTGCCCGCCGGTCTGGCGCTGCCCGCGCGTGAGGGCGCCAAGGCTGTCGAGGCGGCGAGCAATCGTCGAGATGAAGCGCCGCTCCCCGCGCACGTCGGTCGTCACCGGCCGGAATAGCGGAGCCGAGGCCTGGTTGGTGCGGTTTGTGCGCCCCAGGCCTTGGATCGCAGCATCAGCACGCCAGCCCGGCTCGAGCAGAAAATGGACGCGCCGGGCGCGGTTCCTGGCCCCGAGATCGGCATGATAGCTGCGACCGGTGCCGCCCGCATCGGAGAACACCAGGATGCGCTTTTCGCCATCCATGAATGCCTGCGTCTCGCTCAGATTCGCGCGCGGACTGCGCGACTGGAGCTTCTGCCGCCCATCGGGACCTATCACGAGCCGCCGGCTGCGCCCCGTCACCTCAGCGACACGATCAGTGCCGAACCGTTCGATGATCGCGTCCAGTGCGGTTGCGATCGGCGGCAGGGCGCAAAGTTGCTCGATCATGCGCTCGCGTGCGGCGAGTGCCGAGCGGCACAGGACGGGCCGGCCCTCGTCGTCGATCATCGGCTCGGAGCGGGGATTGCCGTTCTCGTCGGTGAACACCGCCATGAGGCGGACCGGGAAGCTCTTGGCGAGATAGTCGATCACGTATTCGCGGGGAGAGAGGTCAATTTCGAGCTCCTCCCGTTCCTCATCCGACAGGTCGGCCAGACGCCGGTCGAGCATGGCCTCAGCGGTCGAGACCAGCTGGACGACGACAGCGTGTCCCTCGGCGAGCGCGTCATCGATGGCGGGCAGCAGGCTCGGCAGCTTCATCGACAGGAGGAGCTGCGCGAAGAAGCGCTGCTTGGTGCCTTCGAAGATCGACAGGGCCGCAGATTTGGCGCCGCTGTTGAGCGTATCGCCGCTGTCCGCATCGACGATCCGGGTTGCCTGGAGCGCTTCGCGAAGGTTGGCGTGAATGATGGCCCAGGCTTCGGCATAGGCATCGTAAACCGAGATCTGCTCCGGGGTGAGCTGGTGCTCAAGGATCTCGTACTCGACGCCCGCGAACGAGAGCGCGCGAGCCGTGTACAGACCGAGCGACTTCAGGTCTCGGGCGACCAGCTCCATCGCGGCAATCCCTCCTTCGCGGATATCGCTCACGAACGCTTCGCGGTTGGCGAAAGCGGTTTCCGGTCCCCACAGCCCGAGCCGCGTCGCGTAGGCGAGATTGTTGACGTCGGAAGCACCCGTCGCCGAGGCGTAGAGGACGCGTGCGCGCGGCAGCAGGTTTTGCAGGCGCACCCCGGCGATGCCCTGCTCCGAGCCTTTGACGCGGCCGCGCGATCCTTCGCCGCCAGCGGCGTTGGCCATCGCGTGCGCCTCGTCGAAGACGATCACCCCGTCAAAGCCATCACCCGCCCATTCGAGGATCTGGTCGAGCCGCGTGGCGTCGGATCTTCCCGAGCGCAGCGTGGGATAGGTGACGAACAGGATGCCATCGCGCATCGTCACCTCGTGTCCGAGTTTCCACTGCCCGAGCGGCTGGATGTCGATCGGAAGGCCGCCGAGAGCGGACCAGTCCCGGCGCGCGTCCTCGAGCAGTGCCTCGGTCTTCGAAATCCAGATGTGGCGCCGTTCCCCGTGCAGCCAGCGGTCCAGGATAACGCTTGCGACTTGGCGTCCCTTTCCGGCTCCGGTCCCGTCGCCGAGGAAATAACCCATGCGGTAGGCGGCGCCGCCAGGACTTGGTGCAAGCGAACAGCCCCTGTCCTGCGGAACGAAGCGTCCGGGGAGGTCGCGGGCGTGTGCCGTGACGGCGTAGATCAGCGTTTCGGCCTGCGCGGCCGAGAGCAGCCCTTTGGAAATGACGCCTGCGGGAAGTTGCGGAACTTCGGTCGGGACTGGCGCGGTAATCGAGCCCATCGCAACGGACTCGACGAGCGGCGTTGGGTGTTCGACCGCTCCGGGGATGACGATCCGGCTCGGCCGATAGGGCAGATAATGCCCGACCTGCTCCGCGATCGGAGCCGGCGCGTCGAGTGCCGTATATGTGCAGGCTTTGCTGGAAGGCGCCGTTGCCGGCACGTTGGGCTGCAAGGGGCGGGGCTTGGTCGCCAGCCCAGCCAGCCGGATCGGAGCGCGCGCGGGCATGAGCGTGGCAGGCGTCGCCGGAAGCGGCGCGGGCCGCGCCGGAATGGCATCGACCACATCACAAAGCGCGTCGAAATCGCTGTTCCGCGCTATGACTGGCGCTGTCCCGTCCTCGGCCTTGTCGAGCACGATGAGGCGAGTGGTGATCGAGGTACCGTGCTTCACGAAACCCCGCTCCACCGCGACGTTGAAGCGCACAGTGATCGGTCCCTGCGCGCCTTCGAGGAACCGATGCACGTCGAACCATTCGGGCATGACGGCGGCCAGACGGCCACCCGCGGCGAGCCGCTTCCAGGCCGAGCGCAAGTGACGCGCGCCCGTATGTCCGTCGTGCCCGCGCTCCACTCCGTGCGAATAGGGCGGATTGACGAGAACGGCGGTCGGCACTTGGGAAGGGTCGAGCAACTCGTCGATGAGCTCGCCGTCGTGCCCGGTCACCCCCGCGTCTGGGAAAAGGCAGACGAGGCAATCGCGGCGGAGCGGCGATATGTCGTTGAGGATGAGGCGCGCACCAGCGTTCGCAGCCCAGACCGCCAGCATTCCCGTTCCGGCCGACGGTTCGAGCACCGTCTCGCTGCCCTGAAGCGCGCAGGCTCGGGAGAGGAGCCAGGCCATGCGCGGCGGCGTCGCGAACTGTTGCAGCGCGATCTGCTCTTCGCTGCGGACGGTTTGACTTGGCAGCAAGGTCTCAAGCTGCGCGAACACCGCCTCCGCATCGCGCATCGATGAACCGAGGGAGAGACCTGCGCTATCGCGCAACCACAGCACCTGGGCGAGCTCAAGCACGGCATGGGCATCGCGCACGGACCAGCGGCCGTCCGCGTCGCTGCCACCGAATTCCCGGCTGAGGACGCTGTTGAGGCGCGCGCGAGAGACCGTCTCGTCCGCCTCGATGAGACGCTGAACCTCGCGGGCGGCGGACAATACCAGCGGCTCGATGCGATCGGGGAAGGCAAATGCGGGGGATGAGTGTGCCATAGGACCTCCTGACGAGGCCCTTCACGCGTTCCGGCCTCGATCAGGCCGAGGCACCCTCTCCTCTGAGGCGGGTCAGGGAGCGGCGATAGCCCGTTCGCACAGCGCGTCATTCCAGTCGGTGTCGAGATTGGGCGGTCGTTTTGCGAGGATACGCCTGCCCTCGTCTCGATAGGCCTCGCGGCCGCGCTCCTCGGCCAGGTCGCCACCACGATCGTTGTCCACGAAGAGGTGAAGCTCGCGCACGCTTTCGGGGATCGTGACCAGGCCGAAGCGCTCATTGCCCAGGGTGGCCCAGCAAGGGACGCCGAATATCTGCATGGCGGAAAGGGCAGTCTCGATTCCCTCCGCCAAACCCAGGCGTCCTTGCCGCGGCGGAGCAAGGCGCACCGCCCCATGCTGCAGACTGCCCAACGCGCGCTTGGGCCGCTCGAAGGCCGCGAGGCGAGTCGCCGCGGGATCGAGGAACGTGCGATGCACGGCGATCACCCCGAGGTCGGTTCGGACACCGGCCAGCATCGCCGGCAGGAATCGGACTGCTCCACGAGGGCCGAGCGGTGTTCTAGGGTGGAAGCGCAACTCCGCTGAAAGCCGCGTCACGCCGCGCTTTGCCAGATATGCCTCCGCCGGGCTTCCCCGAAGCGTGACAGCCTGACGCCAAAGTCGGACGGCATTGCGATCGACCGTTTCCGCGCGGACGAGTTCCGGGACCGGTCCGCCCGAACCATCGAACAGTTCGCGTGCGTGGACGCCCCGGCGGCCGAGTTCTGCGATGATCTCATCGTTCGAGCAGCCCGCAAAGCAGTGGAACAAGATGGCGCGCCGGCCGAGGCTGACGCTCAGCGATGGGGTCCGATCGTCGTGCGCCGGGCAGCGGCACACCCCGCGACCCCGACGCCATGTTCCGCCAAGGCTGTCGACGATCTCCCGCGCGCGGCGCTCGAGACGCTCTGATTGATGGCTTTGGGGCATGGTTTCTCCATTCTGCATGCCTCCCAGCGCAGCCTCCTCTCCGCGCCGGCGCCAATGCGTTTTCCTACAACCGTTGTTCTCTATATGTTCTCTCTCGATTCGACCAGTCAAGGAATCGAGCGAGATGATCCTGAGAGTTGCGTCGGTTGCCATTGGGGTGGCCATTGCCATGCCGGTCCAAGGCCAGGCCCAAGACCCATCGGCGACGGCGGGCAGCACCGTTGAAGAACCGCAGCAGGGCTATCGCCTGGCGCAAGCGGCCGACGGGTTTCAGCTTGTGGAGCACGGGATCTGGGACGCGCCGTCGGCGCATACCCTCGAAGCGTCAATACAATCGCCGATCATCGAAGCTTCCGAAGGGGCGAAGCAGCTGGCGGCCCGAAAGCCGACCGCGCTCGCGGGGCCGAATGGCTTTCGCCGCGCAGCATATCTTCCGCATGTTTACGCCGCCGAAGCCAGGTTCGGTTTGCCGGCCGGGCTGCTAGATGCGCTGATCTGGACGGAATCCCGCTACGATCCTTTCGCTATCAGTAGGGCAGGCGCCGCGGGGCTCGGCCAGCTGATGCCGGGCACAGCAAAGGAGCTAGGGGTCTCCAATCGATTCGACCCAATTGCGAATTTGGGCGGCGCCGCCCGTTACCTGCGGCAAATGCTCGACCGCTTCGGTTCCGTGCACATGGCACTCGCCGCGTACAATGCCGGCCCTGGCGCGGTCGAGCGCGCGGGCGGGATTCCGCTGAATGGCGAGACGCCTGCGTACGTGCGCGATGTGCTTCGCCGCTGGCGTCCGTGACTTGCCGTTCAGCCGGCGATGGGAGGCTCGATAGCCCCGGCGCCGCTCATTGCTTGGTGGGGATCACCTTGCCCCCTCCGCCGTCGCAATAGGCGCCCCAGGCCTCCATCAGCTTGCGCCGCTTCTCCAGCATTGCGCCGCGCTGATAGGCGCGCTCAACCTCGTTGGGATTCTGGTGCGCCAATGCAGCTTCGGCCACTTCGCCGGGAAAATCGGTCTTTTCCGCGACCCATGTGCGGAACGAGGAGCGGAAGCCGTGAGCTGTGAACGGCTCCTTCATCCGTCGGAGAACGGCGAGTAGCGTCATGTCAGACATCGGCCCGTTGGTGCCGGGGAAGACGAGATCGGTCCCGTCGCGGCGGACTGCCATTGCACTCTTGAGGACCGCCAGCGCTTGCGGGGAGAGCGGGACGATGTGCTCGCGCTTCATCTTCATATGCGCGGCAGGAACCGTCCAGAGAGCGTTCTCGGTGTCGAACTCGTCCCATGTGGACAACCGCACTTCCTGGCTGCGCGCGGCGGTCAGGATCGTGAACTCCAGGGCCAGGCGGCCCCATACTCCGCCGCTGGCGCGAAGCCGCGTCAGGAACGAGGGCAGGTCCTCGTAAGGCATGGCTGCGTGGTTCTTGCCATGCGGCTGTCTGGGCAGACCCTTGCCCGCCGCCAGCGACCGCGCGGGAGCCTCTGTGTCGCGCCAGCCGCGCGCGTGCGCATAGTCGAGCACAGCGCATATCCGCTGGCGCACCCTGCGGCCGGTTTCCGGCTTCGCGGTCCACACTTCGGCGATCGCGGCGATGATGTTGCCGGCCGTTATTGTCCCTACCGGCTTCCTGCCGAGCGTGGGGAATGCGTAGGTTTCGAGCGTGGCGAGCCATTGTCCGCCGTGCTTGCTGCTCGCCCATTGACGTTCCCGCGCCTTATGCAGGGCCAGCGCCGCTTCGCGGAAAGTGACCGCTTTCGCTTTAGCCTGCCGCTTTTCAGCAACCAGATCGCGCTTGTCCTCCCGAATCGCCTTGCGCGCCTCAGCTGCCTTCGCTCGCGCATTCGCCAGTGAGACGAGCTTTGCGCTTCCCAGCCCAATGTCCCGGCGCTGGCCTTCGTGTTGAATGCGCAACCGCCATGATGCGCCTCCACGCTTGTCCACTTTGAGAAGTAGGCCGTCGCCGTCCTGGTACGTTCCGGGCTTCGCCAGCGCAGCCTTCACTTCGTTCGCCGTCAGCTTGCCCATGCGTTGCGCTCGCACTCCTTGCTGGGGTTTACGCCCACACTCCTATCATACGCCCACACTTTCGCCCACATTTTTGCGCGGCTGGTAGTGGCCGGCTGTGGTTCCAAGCGGACGCTGGCGGACGTGTAAGCCGCAGAAATCCCGGACTTTCATGGAAGTTTGCGGCTGCTTGTGGAAGCAAAGGTGGCGGAGACGGAGGGATTCGAACCCTCGGTACCCTGATAGGGTACGGTTCCTTAGCAGGGAACTGGTTTCAGCCACTCACCCACGTCTCCGCGGCGCTGCCGCGCGGCGAGGGGTGCCTATAGCCACGGTGCCCCGGCGCAGCAAGGCTTGTGACGCTCGCGGTTTACGGCTGCCTGCGGTTCAGGCCGTCTTCACCGTTGATGCCCGAGGCAAGCGGCCATAGGATGAGGCCGAAGGGAGGGTCTGCCATGGCATCACTCGTATCGCTCCTGCGCCCGCTCGGCGCGGTGCTGCTGGCGCTGTCGCTCGCGGCACTGCCGGCGGCGGCGCAGTCGATGAACCGCATCGACCCCAACACCGCCATCGACGCGGACCTCGACGGCGCGCCGGCTCCGGCCGCTCCGCAGCGGCAGACCGTCGCCGCTCCGGCTTCCGTCCCGGCGGACGCAGCCCCGGTGGTGACCGCGACTGATGTGTCGGTGGCCGCATCGCAGGCTGCGGCCGCGCCCGGCGCTGCGGCGGCCGAAGGGGCGACGTACAAGCAGGACGATCTCATCGGCGCCGCCGAAGGGCTGTTCGGCAAGGGGGCAGAGGGGCTGGCACGGCTCATCGAGGATCTCCTGCGGCGGCAGGGAGAGCCGAACGGCTACATCGTCGGACGCGAGGCTGGCGGTGCCTTCATCCTCGGTGCGCGGTACGGTTCGGGAACCCTGTTCCACAAGGTCGAGGGACAGCGTCCGGTCTACTGGACCGGCCCGTCGATCGGCTTCGACGCGGGCGCGAACGCCGGCAACACCTTCATCCTCGTCTACAACCTCTACGACACCGAGCAGCTTTACGAGCGGTTTCCGGCTGCGGAGGGCCAGCTCTACGCGATCGGCGGGCTGACCGCGTCCTATCTGCGGCGCGGCGACGTGGTGCTGATTCCCATCCGCGTCGGCGCCGGTCTGCGGCTCGGCATCAACGCGGGCTACATGCGCTTCTCGACGGAGCACCGCTGGGTGCCCTTCTGAGGCGGACGGGGCGCGGACGGCGCGGCGCCCGCCCCGCAGGGCTTGCCCGGCCGGCGATCCGCCGCCAAGGAGCATCCATGCTGGACCGTCTCACCGCGCAGCCTGCCGACCCGCTCCTCGCTCTCATCCGTCTCCACGCGGCCGACGAGCGTCCCGGCAAGATCGATCTCGGCGTCGGCGTCTACCGCGACGAGAGCGGCGCCACACCGGTGTTCCGCGCCGTCAAGGAGGCGGAAGAGCGCCTGCTGCGCCGTCAGGACAGCAAGAGCTATCTCGGACCCGAAGGAAGCCGGGAGTTCGTCACGGCGCTCAGACCATGGGTGTTCGATGCCGCCGGCGAGACGGCGCATTGTGTGAGCGGGATGCAGACGCCGGGCGGCACCGGCGCCGTCCGCCTCGCCCTCGCACTGGTGAAGAAGGCCGGCGGCCGCAGGGTGCTGCTCGGCACCCCGTCCTGGCCGAACCACCGGCAGATCATCGATGACCTGGGGCTGGACGCGGTGGAGTTTGTCCACGTCCATGACGGCGGTGCAGATGCGGACGGGCTTATGGCGCTGCTGGAAGATTGCACCGCCCGCGATGCGGTCATCCTGCACGGGTGCTGCCACAACCCCACCGGGATCGACTACGACGCGGCGCAGTGGTCGGCGATCGCGGACGCGCTGGCGCGCACGGGGGTGCTGCCGATCGTCGATGTCGCCTATCAGGGACTTGGCCGCGGCATGCACGAGGATCTCGCCGGTCTGCGCGCCGTCCTCGACCGAGTGGATGCGGCGCTCGTGGCCTACAGCTGCGACAAGAATTTCGGCCTTTATCGCGACCGTGTCGGCGCGCTGTTCGTCGCGGCGAAGGATCAGGACGTGGTGGAGCGTGCCTGCTCCAACGCCAATGCGCTGGCGCGGGCGAACTGGTCCATGCCGCCCGATCATGGCGCGGCCGCGGCGGCGATCGTGCTTGAAGACGCCGGGCTTGTCCGCATGTGGCAGGACGAACTCGACTCCATGCGGGATCGCATCGCGCGGATGCGGACAGCGCTTGCCTCCGGCGAGAGCCGGGTGCCGGGCATCGGTCTCGAAGCCGTTGGACAAGGCAACGGTCTGTTCGCCATGCTGCTGCTCGACGCCACGCAGGTCGAACGGCTGCGCACCGAGCACGCCGTGTACATGGCAGGGTCCGGCCGGATCAATGTGGCCGGGCTGACCGACGCCAAGGTCGACGCGTTCCTGAGCGCGCTCGAACAGGTCTGTCGCTGAGGAGGCGGCTGTCCCTACAGCGCCACGGCGCGCCGGGTCAGCCGCGCAGCGCCTCCAGCCGTTGCAGGTAGCGCGCGAGCACGTCGATCTCGAGATTGACGTCGTCGCCGGCGGCCACAGCGCCGAGCGTGGTGACGCTGGCGGTGTGCGGAATGATGTTGAGGGCGACGTGCACCCGGCCGTCGGCTTGATCCTCGACCCGGTTGACGGTGAGCGAAACCCCGTCGACGGTGATCGACCCCTTGGTTGCGATGAAGGGGGCAAGGCTTGCGGGTGCGACCACGAGGAGGGCCAGCGAGCCGCCTGCGGGACGGGCCTCGGCGACCTGCCCGACCCCGTCCACGTGTCCGGTCACGATGTGGCCCCCCAGCTCGTCCCCGACCTTCAGCGCCGGTTCCAGATTGATTCGCCGCCCGGGCTGCCACTGCGACGCGGCTGTCCGCGCGAGGGTTTCCGCCGACACATCCACCGCGAACCACCCTTCGCCGCCATCCACGCCGCGCTCCACCACCGTCAGGCAGACGCCCGAACACGCGATGGAGGCGCCGATGGCAAGCGCCGCAGGGTCGAGCGGAGAAGCGATGCGCACGCGCAGGTCGCCGCGTTCCTCCACACCGCTCACGGTGCCCACAGCGGTGACAAGGCCGGTAAACATCAGCTCGGCTCCTTCCGGATACGCTCGTAGGACTCGAAACGGTCGGTGCCAAGCTGCCGGGTCACTGTGCAGGCCCAGCGGCCATGGATGGCGGCGAGATCTTCGATGCCGAGATCCGCGACTCCGCCACGCCCGGCGCCGAGCAGCGCGGGTGCGCGGTAGATGTCCAGCTGATCCACAAGGTCTGCCTCGAGGAACGCGGCGGCGGTGCGCGCTCCGCCTTCGACATAGAGATACTGGCAGTCCGCCAGCGTGCCGATGGCCGCAGGTTCGGGCAGCGCCGTGACGCCTGCGGGCGCCGCTGCCCGTGTCAGCACAACCCGCACGGGCGAGAGGTGCTCCAGCCCTGCGAGCCGGACGTCGAGCGCGGGATTGTCCGTGCGCCATGTGGCGGCCCCGACCAGAATGGCATCCTGACGGGCGCGCTGGGCATGCACGTGCCGCCGGGCCGCTTTTCCGGTGATCCACCGGCTCGTTCCGTCCGGCAGGGCAATCCGCCCGTCCAGGGTCATGGCGAGTTTGAGGGTCACGTAGGGTCGCCCGAAGGCGGCACGGGTGAGATAGCCGGCAAGGCTGCGCCGGGACGCGTCGCAGCGAAGCCGATCCACGCGCACGCCCGCGCGGCGCAGCATCTGCGCCCCGGCGCCCGCAGTGCGGGGATCGGGATCCTCCACCGCAAACACCACCCGGGCCACCCTCGCCTCCGCCACCAGGCGGGCGCAGGCCGGACCGCGCGCCGAGCGGTGGGCACATGGCTCGAGCGTTACGTAAAGCGTGGCGCCGGCGGCGTTCCCCCCGGCCTCGGCCAGCGCCGCCGCCTCGGCATGCGGGCGGCCGCCGCTTTGGGTCCAGCCGCGGCCGAGCACGATCCCGCCGGCACTGACGAGGACGGCACCCACCGCCGGATTAGGACGGCTCAACGGCCGGGCACGCTCCGCCAGCCGTGCGGCCAGGGCGAGCCAGCGCGCATCCTCAGCGGGCAGATGCCGTGTCCGTAGCCGGGTTCAGGGCGCGCGTTGCCCCGGTCTGCCGGGCGTCTTCGGCCGCTGCTTCCTCCGCGCGGATCCGCGCTTCCATCGCATCGACGTCGAGACCGGTTGCGCGGCCGAGCGAGCGGTAGATGGCCTTGCGCTCCTCCACCCGCTGCTCCTCCAGCCGCCGCAGCGCGTCCTGCACACGCTGGTTTTCGGCAATGGCGGCGGCGATCTCCTCCTCCGTCCGGTCGGGAGCGAAGCTGGTGACGTAGGTGATTTCGGGCCGCGCAGGCTCGGCATACATCGTGGCCGGAGCAAAGATGTAGAGCATCGTCCCCGTCAGCATCGCCGAGGCGGCAAGGATCGGCCAGCGCAGCGGGTCCGGGCGCCGGAACACGCGCCAGAAATCGGCAAGCCCGCCGCGCGGATCATATCGACTGATCATGCCCATCGCAGGCAAACTAGGGTGCCGCGCGGCTCCCGCCAAGCCCGCAGCCATCGCCGCTCCGTGCAACGGAGGCGCTCAGCCCAGCGTGAACAGCGAGCGGCCGTGTGCCTGAAGCCATGCGTTCGCGTCCGCGACGCTGCCCTCGAACAGCGAGTCGAGACATGCGCGGAACGCGGGCGAGTGATCGAAATGCAGAAGATGCGCGACCTCGTGGGCGACGACGGCCCGCCGCACCGCAGGCGGTGCCTGCACCAGCCGCCAGTTCAGCCGGATCGTTCCGTCGGCGGCGCACGATCCCCACCGCCGCCGCGCGCGAGAGAGACGCACCGGCGCGGCTGCCAGGGACCGCTTGCGGCAGAAGTGGGCCGCGTCGCCTGTCATGATGCGGAGCGCCGTCTCCATGAGCCATCGCCGGACTCTGTCGGCAGCGTGCGCTCGCGGACCGCCCAGCCGCAGCGCGCCGTCCGCAAGGACAGGCTGCCGGGGCCGGCCCGCGGACCAGTCAACCGGCGTCCGCGTGCCGTGGAGCAGGATCCATCCGCGCGCGACCGGATCGCACACGCCGGGCGTGGCGAGGGACTGGCGCGCCAGCCAGTCGGCGCGGCTGCGGGCGAAAGCCAGCGCCTCGGCCGCCGCCGCTCCGGGCGGAAGCGTGACTTGGACGCAGGCGCCGTCCGGCCCGAGCCGCAGGATCATGCGGCGGGCACGGGCATGGCGGCGCAGGGTGAGCGGCAGGAGGCGTCCGGCGACCTCGACGGCGAGAGGTTCGGCCTGTCTAACCGCTCTGCCGGACCAGGTCGGCATCAGGCCGGCGTGGCCGCCGCGTCGGGCCAGTCGCACACGTGATGCTCGAGCGGGCCGGCCTCGGATTCGCTGATGACGCGCCCGATGACCGACGCGCCCGCGCGCCGCACCGCGTCACGGTCGCCGCAGACGAGGTGATGCCATGGCGGCAGAGGTTGTCCCGCCGCCCGCAGCCGGTAGGCGCAGCTGGCGGGAAGCCACGTCACGTCCTCGACGATGCGCAGGGTGAGGCGCAGGCAGTCGGGAACATGGGTGCGGCGGTTGGCATAGTCGCCGCACCGGGCGGTGCGGCGGTCGAGCAGCGCGCAGGCAACGTTGGTCTCGAGGATCTCGCCCGTGTCTTCATCCTCAAGCTTGTGCAGACAGCACCGTCCGCACCCGTCGCACAGCGCCTCCCATTCGGCCGTGCTCAGCGCGCCGAGCGGAAGCTCCCAGAACCGCTCCCTCACCGGACCCAGCGCGCCAGCTCGTCGGCGATCGCCTCGGCCCCGCGGTCCGTCGGCAGGGTGGCGATCGGCTCCCCGTCGGGTCCGAACAGGTAGACGATGTTGGAATGGTTCATCAGGTACCCGCCGCCCGGCGAGTCCGGTCCGCGGCTGTAGAAGACGGCGAACCGCTTCGCCGCCTGTGCCACCTGTTCGGGCGTGCCGGTCAGGCCGAGAAGGTTCGGGGAAAAGGCGTCGGTGAACTCGCGCAGCACCTCGGGCGTGTCGCGTTCCGGGTCGATGGTGATGAAGATTGGCTGCACCCGCGCGGCGCGGGCGGGCTGCTCCGCGGCGAACAGATCCAGCCCGCGCATCGTGCGCTGCATGTCGGTGGGACAGACATCCGGGCAGAAGGCGTAGCCGAAATAGACGATGCGGTACCGGCCAGCGAAGTCGTTCCAGCGCACCGTGCGCCCGTTCTCGTCGGTCAGCGTGAAGTCCCCCCCGATGGCCGCCCCGGCAAGCGGCGGGTCGCCGGCGGGCGCGGGCGTGCACCCCCAGGTCGCGGCGAGCAGGAGAAGCGGCGCGGCGGCCCGGCAGACCCGGGCGAGGCGGAAGGTTGACGGTTGCGGCATGGCTCTCCAGTTCATGGTCTGCTAAGCGGGCACCCGCAAGTGCAAAGGCGGGTGACGGTGGCGGCGGAGACGATGGACCGATGCGCAAGTGTGCGGTGAACCTGCTTGGAGGCGTTCTGGCGGCATGTGTGCTGTCCGGCAGCCCCCTCCACGCGCAGCAACTTTCCGAGGGAGTGACCTTTCTCAAGGCCGTGCGCGAGCGCGACGGCGCGGCGGTGCAGCAGGTGCTGCAGCGGCCCGGGACGACCCTTGTCAACACCCGCGATCTGACCACCGGACAGACGGCGCTGCACATCGTGACCGAGCGGCGCGACCTCACCTGGCTGCGCGTCCTGACACGTGCGGGAGCCAATCCGAACATCGCCGACCGGCGCGGGGTGACGCCGCTGCAGATTGCCACCGGGCTTGGCTTCGTGGAAGGCGCCGCGGCGCTGCTTCAGGCCGGGGCGCAGGTGGACGCCACCAACCGCACCGGAGAGACGCCGCTGATCACCGCCGTTCACCAGAACGACGTCGACATGGTGCGGCTGTTGCTCAGTCACGGGGCGAAGCCAGACCGGTCCGACAACTCCGGGCGCACGGCGCTCGACTACGCGCGTCTCGCCGGCAGCCGCAGCACCCTCGTGCAGGAGTTCGACCGCGCCCGGCGCGAGCAGGCTGCGGCGTCGGCCGGCCGCTACGGACCGGGCAGCTGAGCGGATGGCGGGCGAGGATGACGGCGGGCCGGGCCGCGACGGGACGCAGGCCGCTCACGACCTGACGCTGGACGAGCTGCGCGAGCGGCTCGCCTCGGCACTCGCCGACGCGGCGGTGTTCGATGGCTGGTCGCGTGCAGCGGTGCGGATGGCGGCCGAGAGCGAAGGCGTCGACCCCGATGTGGCGGATCTCGCCTATGACGGCGACCGGATGCTGATGATCGAAAGCTGGATCGCCAGTGTCGATGCCGCGATGGTCGCGGCGCACCCGCCGGGCAGTTTCGACGGGGTCAAGGTGCGTGAACGGATCCGGCGCCTTGTTCTGTTCCGGCTGGAGCAGGTGCGGATGCGGGAGGAAGCGGTCCGGCGGGCGATGGCGATCATGGCGATGCCGCAGAACGCCGCCCGCGCCCTGCGCACCGCATGGCACAGCGCCGACCTGATGTGGCGTCTGGCCGGCGACACGGCCACCGACTGGAACCATTACAGCAAGCGCGCGATCCTCGCCGGTCTCTACTCTGCCGTGCTGACGGTGTTCATCAACGACCGCAGCGAGCAGAACCGCGACACGCACGCCTTTCTCGACCGCCGCCTGGACGGTGTCATGCGCTTCGAGCGGCTCAAGGCGTCCTTCACCCGGCCGCGGCGCGAGAGGTTCAGCCTGCTGCGCCTAGCCGGACGTCTGCGTTATCCGGAGCGCTGATCCATCCACCCGCGGCGGCGTTGCGCGCTGCCGCGCGCCGGGTTGCTTGTGGCGCCGGCGCGGGACTGCGGTTAAGAGGATTGTTGCATGACGATCGCGCCCGGCCGGGCGCAGCATTTCCGCTCCCATGCGGCACGAGAGGACGACGAATGGCAGGCAGCGTGAACAAGGTGATCCTGATCGGCAATCTGGGCGCCGATCCGGAGGTGAAGAGTTTCCAGAACGGCGGCCGCATCGCCAATCTGCGCATCGCCACGTCCGAGAGCTGGAAGGACAGAGCCACCGGGGAGCGCAAGGAGCGCACCGAGTGGCACAATGTGGTGCTCCAGTCCGACGGCCTTGTCGGCGTGGCCGAGCGCTACCTGCGCAAGGGTTCGAAGGTCTACATCGAAGGCTCCCTGCGCACCCGCAAGTGGCAGGACCAGTCCGGCAACGACCGCTACACCACCGAAGTGAGTGTCGGCGGCATGGGCGGCGTGCTGACGATGCTCGACGGGCGCGGTGATGGCGGCGGACAGCGCGGCGGCGAGTGGAGCGGGGGCAGCGGGGAAGGCAGCGGCCGTTCCAGCTGGAGCAAGGGCGCGGACAGCCCGCCCGCACCGGCGGGCGGGGCGACCTACGACGACCTGGACGACGACATTCCGTTCTGATCTGCCGGACCCGTCTCGGCGGCTTGTTCTGACCCGCGCCTTGTGCTTACTTCATTAACCATAAGAAAACGCACAAGGGGACAGGACATGAGGAAGGCGATTGCGGCTGTCGTCGGCGCGCTGGCGCTGTTTGCGGGAGGTCCGGGGGCAGCGCAGACGGCGCCACCCGTGCGGACACCGGGGATCACCTCCCTGACGGTCTTCGGGGACAGCCTCGTTGATGCCGGGAACGTCAACGCGCTCAATCCCGCGATTCCCAACCCGGCGCTCGGCTATTTCCAGGGGCGGTTCACCAACGGCTACAACTACAACGACCTGCTCAGCATCGCCCTGTTCGGCGAGCCGACAACGGCGTCGCTGCGCGGCGGCACGAACTTCGCCTTCGGAGGCGCCCGGGCCACCACGACGTCGAACGTCCCGGACCTCGTTGAGCAGCTGGGGCTGTTCGGCGCCTATCTGGCCGGAGGCGGACGGGTCGATCCGACTGGACTGTTCATCCTCAACTTCGGCGGGAACGATGTCTTTGCCGCCATTCCGCCCGGCGCTCCGGCCGGGTACACGAGCGACAGCGCCTTCCTGCTGGACGCGGCGCGCACCTATGCCGGTGCCGTGCAGACGCTGAACGATCTTGGCGCGCGCACCATTCTCGTCACCGGCTTTCCCAACGCGACGCCTCCGGGCCTTGCCTTCGCGCAGGAGGCCGAGATCCTGCTGCTGAGCGAGCTGAGCCGCCTCAGCCTGTCACCGGATACCCGGCTGCTGACGTTCAGCTACCTCGATTTCTTCGGCCGGCTGGCGGCCGATCCGACGCAGTTCGGCCTGCCCGCCAATCTCAACCTGTCGACGACCTGCATCCAGGCGCGGGCGCAGCCGGACTGCACCGGCTTCTTCTCGTTCGACGGAACCCATCCCACCGCCGCCGTCCACCAGGCCGTCTTTCAGGACATGCAGCGGCAGTTCGGCTTTTCGGCCGCGGTGCCGGAGCCGCAGACCTGGATGCTCCTGCTGCTCGGCTTCGGGGCGATCGGCGCCATGATGCGGCGCCGGTCCGGGGAAAGGGCGCCGCAGCCTGCCTGAGCACGCGACCGCGTCCGGCGCCGGCGCCGCTCAGTTCGGGCGCAGGCGCGCGAGGGCTTCGGCCAGCGCGCCCGCCGGCTGGTCGTCGCCGCCGATGCCGAAGGTTTCGCGGACCGTCTGCGCATCGGGTCCGTGGGGGTAGGGGTCGAGGTGCAGGGCCAGCGTCTGCGCCATCGCCTCGCCCAGATCGGCGCTGTCGCCCGCAAAGGTGAACTCGTCCGCGTCGTCGACAGGCGCGGTGACGGCCAGGGCGGCGGAAAGGTCGGCTGATCCGGCCGCTTCTTCGGGCACCAGCCGAAGGAACACCGGGGTGTTCACCGTCGCCGGAAACGGGGTGCCGGCCACGGCGCAGATCTGCCGCAGCGCGCAAGTCAGGGTGCCGGTCACGTCGAACGCTTCGCCGGCGGGAGCGATGGACAGGGTCGCGGCAAGGCTGTCGATCCCGTCCAGACCAAGGCGCCGCGCCAAGGCGGCGCACTCCGCCGGCGACGCGGTCAAGGCGATGTCCCCGCGCGGCGGCGGCCGCAGGCGGACCGGCCGGCTCCATTCGGGCGCGGGGTCGCTGCTCATCCGATCCGCCCCGCGAGCACATCCGCATCCGATGTGTCTGCCAGACGCGTGGCGAGGGCACGCAGCCTGTCGCCGAGCATCGCGGACAGTCCCTCGTCGGCAAAGGTGACGTTGCGGGCCACGGCCTGCCGGAACGCCGTCGCGTCCGAGCCGCGCAGCGCCTCCCGGTAAGCGCCCATCCGGCCGCCCAGCGTGCTCATCAGCCGGCCCATGTGCTTGCCGACCACCACGTCGTTGATGCCGAACTCACGCAGCTGCCCGTCCATGTCCTCGACGAACAGTTCGATCAGGTGGGCGCTGGGTCCGCGCAGGTCCGGCACGTCCTCCATCCTCAGCACCACGAGCGCCATGACCGCCGTGATCATGTCGAACCGGCCCGCCACCGTGTCGGCGACACCGCAGGCGGCATACCACTCCGGCTCGCGCGAGATGGCCACCACCCGGTGCCAGAGCGGGCGGACGGCCTCGCGCGGATCGGCCTTCCCATGCCGGAGACGCCGGAAGAAGCCGGATCGGGTGAAGTGCATCGGCCGTCGCCTGCCTTTCCTGTGCTGGACCGCATCGCCGGCGGTCATTCAGCGTCAATTCAACGCGCCCGCGACTATGTGGCGCGCCGCCAATGGCCGCGGCCGGCGGTGTGCGCATTGCCACGCGGCGACGCGGCCCTTAAGGCGCAGGAACGATATAGAGGGCGCCTGCTTGTTGCCAAGCCGCCCCGCCAAGGAACGAGGCGAACCGCTTGACCATGACTGTGCAGCACACTCGCAAATCGCCGCGGCCCGTGCGGGGCGCGGCCATGCTCGCCGCCGCGGTGCTGGCGGCGGTTCTCACCTCGGGCTGCACCTCGATCCGCGAATCGCGCGGGTACATCCGCGACACGGTGCTGATCGACTCGATCGCGCCGGGAGTCGACAACCGGCGGTCGGTGGAGGAGACGCTGGGCCGTCCGTCCTTCGTAAGCCAGTTCGGGCAGCCCACCTGGTTCTACGTGTCGAGCGTGACGGCACGCGGACCCTTCCGCCAGCCGCGCATCGCCGATCACGCCGTGCTCGCCATCACCTTCAACGAGGCCGGCAATGTCGCCGCGGTCGAGCGTTCGGGGATGGAGCGCGTGGTGTTCCTCAACCCCGACGGCGCGCGCACGCCGACGGTCGGACGCGAGCGCGGCTTCCTCGAGGATCTGTTCGGCAACATCGGCGCCGTCGGTGCCCCCGGTGCCCAGCCCCCCGCAGGCGGCGGGCCGGCCGGCTGAGCAGGTCCGGCGCGGCGGTGCTTGCTTGATCGCGGCAGGCGTGCGCCCATATCGGCGGCATGCAGGAACACAGGGCGCGTCACGGCCTCGAACAGTGGCACGGCACCACCATCATCGGCGTGAAGAAGAACGGCCGGACCGTCATCGCTGGCGACGGGCAGGTGTCGATGGGCAACACGGTGATGAAGCCCAACGCCCGCAAGGTGCGGCGGATTGGGGACGGCGGCAAGGTGGTGGCGGGGTTCGCCGGCGCGACCGCCGACGCCTTCACCCTGTTCGAGCGGCTCGAGAAGAAGCTGGAGCAGTACAACGGCCAGCTGCTCAGGGCCGCGGTCGAGCTGACCAAGGACTGGCGGACCGACAAGTATCTTCGCAACCTCGAAGCGCTGATGATCGTGGCCGATGCGCACAGCCTGCTGGTGCTGACCGGCAATGGCGACGTGCTCGAGCCGGACGCGGGCATCACCGCGATCGGCTCGGGCGGCAATTACGCGCTGGCAGCGGCCCGGGCGCTCGATGCCTACGAGGATGATGCCGAGACGATCGCGCGCAAGGCGCTGGCGGTGGCGGCCGACATTTGCGTCTTCACCAACGGCAACGTGACGGTCGAGACCGTCTGACCGCGCGCCTGCCCGCACCCGTGCCCCCATGTTTGCGTCCGCGTCGCGGATGGCAGGAAGGATCCCGATGACTGACCAGCTTACCCCCAAGGCCATCGTCGCCGCGCTGGACGAGCACATTGTCGGACAGCGCGAGGCGAAGCGCGCCGTCGCGGTCGCCCTTCGCAACCGCTGGCGGCGACAGCGTCTGCCCGCCGCGCTGCGCGACGAGGTCACGCCCAAGAACATCCTGATGATCGGACCGACAGGCTGCGGCAAGACCGAGATCAGCCGGCGGCTGGCCCGGCTTGCCGAGGCGCCATTCATCAAGGTGGAGGCAACCAAGTTCACCGAGGTCGGCTATGTCGGCCGCGATGTCGAGCAGATCGCCCGCGATCTCGTCGAGGAGGCGATCCGGCTGGAGAAGGACCGCCGGCGCGAGGCCGTGCGCGAGGCCGCCTCGGAAGCGGCCATGGACCGCCTGCTCCGCGCCCTCGTGGGGGAGAGCGCGTCCGAGGCCACCCGCCAGGCGTTCCGCGAACGGATCGTCCAGAACGCCATGAACGACACGGAGGTGGAGATCGAGGTCGCCGACGCGCCGTCGATGCCCATGGACATCCCCGGCATGGGAGGAGGCATGGGGATGATCGACCTTGGCGACATGATGAGCAAGGCGCTCGGCAAGTCGCGCACCAGGCGGCGCAGGCTGAAGGTTCCCGACGCCTGGGACAAGCTGGTCGACGAGGAGGCGGACAAGCGGCTCGATCCCGACGATGTGGCCCGCGTTGCACTACAGAATGCCGAGACGAACGGGATCGTGTTCCTCGACGAAATCGACAAGATCGCCGTCAGCGACGTGCGCGGCGGATCGGTCAGCCGCGAGGGGGTGCAGCGCGATCTGCTGCCGCTGATCGAGGGCACGACCGTGGCGACCAAGCATGGGCCGATGAAGACCGACCACGTGCTGTTCATCGCCAGCGGCGCCTTCCATGTCGCCAAGCCGTCGGACATGCTCCCCGAACTTCAGGGTCGCCTGCCGATCCGGGTCGAGCTGCGGGCGCTGACGGAGGAGGACTTCGTCCGCATCCTGTCGGAAACGCGCGCCAATCTCGTCGAGCAGTACCGCTCGCTGCTCGCGACCGAAGGCGTGTCGGTCGTGATCACCGACGATGCGGTGCGCGAGATCGCCCGGACCGCGGCGCATGTGAACGAAAGCGTCGAGAACATCGGCGCCCGCCGGCTGCAGACGGTCATGGAACGCCTCTTCGAGGAACTGAGCTTCGAGGCCGAGGATCGCCGCGGCGAGACGGTGACGATCGATGCGGACTATGTGCGCGGACGGCTCGCGGAGATGGCGGCGAACACCGATCTGAGCCGCTACGTGCTGTGAGGCGCTGACGGCGGATATCGCGCCCGCGCCCCCGCTGTCGGCAACAAGCGCTCCGCGTCACTCCGCCGCCGCGCGCAGACCGTCGGCATCCGCCTGTTGCCGCGCCCACATCTCGGCATACAGCCCGCCATGCCGCAGCAACTCGACATGACTGCCGCTCTCCGCCAGCCGCCCGTCCTCCAGCACGAGGATGCGGTCGGCATCGGCCACGGTGGAGAGGCGGTGCGCGATGGCGATGGTGGTGCGCCGGGCGGAGACTTGCCGCAAGGTGCGCAGGATCTCCTGCTCCGTCCGCGAATCAAGCGCGCTGGTCGCTTCGTCCAGCAACAGGATCGGCGGATCCTTGACCAGGGTGCGGGCGATCGCGACGCGCTGCTTCTCGCCGCCCGACAGCTTGAGGCCGCGCTCCCCGACCTGTGTGTCGAACCCCTGCGGAAGCCGCGTGATGAAGGGAAGGATGGCCGCACCCCGCGCCGCCGCCTCCATTTCGGCAGCCGTGGCGCCATCGCGTCCGTAGGCGATGTTGTAGCCGATGGTGTCGTTGAACAGCACGCTGTCCTGCGGAACGATGCCGATGTGCCGGCGCAGCGACTCCTGCGTCACGTCGGCGATGTTCTGGCCGTCGATCAGGATGCGCCCGGCCTGGGGATCGTAGAAGCGGAACAGCAGCCGGGCGATGGTGCTCTTGCCAGCGCCGGTCGGGCCGACGATCGCCAGATGCCCGCCGGCCTCGATCTCGAAGCTCAGCCCCTTGAGGATGAGGCGGTCGGGATCATAGCCGAACACCACGTTGTCGAATGCGACCGAGGGGCGGCGGATCACGAGCGCCGGCGCGCCGGGCCGGTCCGTCACCTCGACCGTCGCGTCCATCAGCCGGAACATCGCCGCCATGTCGATGAGGCCTTGGCGGATCGTGCGGTAGACCCACCCCAGCATGTCGAGCGGCCGGAACAGCTGGACGAGGTAGGTCTGCACCGCCACCAGGTCGCCGACGGTGAGGACTCCGCGGGACCACTGATACACTGTGAAGGCCATGGCAAAGGCCATGAGCGCATTTGTGATCAGCGCCTGCGCCATGTTAAGCCATGCGAGCGAATTCTCCGACTTGATCGCGGCCGCGGCGTAGGAGCGCGCCGCGCCGGCGTAGCGCTCCTGCTCGCGCCGCTCGGCGCCGAAGTACTTCACCGTTTCGTAGTTGAGCAGCGAATCGACCGCACGGGCCAGTGCCTTGCCGTCCAGCTCGTTCATCTCCGCCCGCAGCTTGGTTCGCCATTCGGTGATCCAGCGGGTGGCCGCGATGTAGACGATGACCGTGATGCCGGTCGCGACGACCAGCTCCCAGCCGAACAGGGTATAGAAGATGACGCCCACGGCGATCAGCTCGAGAACGGTCGGCGCAATGTTGAAGAGGAGGAAGTAGAGCATCGAATCGATGCTCTTGGTCCCGCGCTCGATGGTCTTGGTCACTTCGCCGGTGCGGCGGGAGAGGTGAAAGCGAAGCGACAGGCGGTGCAGGCGGGTGAAAACATCCTCCGCCAGATGCCGGGTCGCGTCCTGACCTACTCTCTCGAAGACGATGTTGCGGATGTTGTCGAAGGCGACCGACGCGAAGCGCCCGGCTGCATAGGCGAGCACCAGCCCGATCGCCACCATCATCAGCGGATCGGCCCCGGCCATCGTGTCGATCACACGCTTGTAGAGCAGGGGCAGCACGAGGGTCACCGCCTTGGTCGCCAGCACCAGCAGCATGGCCAGGACGATCCGCAGGCGCAGGTCGAGACGGTCGCGGGGCCACAGATACGGCAGGAAGCGGCTCAGCGTGCGCCAGCTGTCCGGCGGCGGTGTCTCGGGGCGGGCGGTGTCGGGGGGCATCGGGGGTGAAGTGGCGCTCCGCCTGACGCTCTTCAATGCCGGGCGGCCGCAGGACGGAACTGAAACCGGGCGGAGGGCGGCCGTTCAGGGAGCGAAGGGGTTGCGACGCCACGCGCTCGCCCTGGGGGCGCTGGCCGGCAGGTCGAACATCACCTTCTGTCCCGGGAAGTCGATTGCCAGCCGGTCGAGCCCGCGCAGCGCTCCCATCCCGAGGATCAGGGCGGGACGCCGGTCAAGGCCGAGCGCCTCGAAGGCCGGGCTGGAGGCAAAGCCGATCGGCACCTGCGCGACTGTCATGTCGCCCACCCGCACCTGCTGGGCGAGGCGCATGGCAGTCGCGAAGGCGACGCCATTGACATCGGTGCCGGTCGCCACGCCGCGCTGGCGCGCCCGCAGACGCTGTTCCAGAACCGGGTTGCCGATCGACACATCGGCGCCCGTGTCGACCACCACTGCCGTGCGCACGCCGTCCACTTCGGCATCCATGATGATCATCTGACCCAGCCGCTTGCGCGCACGAACCACGATTTCGAACGGCCCCGAAGAAACCGCGGCGCGCGAGTCGCTCAGGAAGATCGCGCGGCGGCGGAAGTCCATCAGCACCCGCAGATCCTGCAAAGTGTCGAGTCCC
>NZ_SDSI01000004.1:52500-106875 GCF_004153605.1 Qipengyuania thermophila
GAAGAAGTGAAGCCCGAGGACGTAGCCGGGACGGGCGGTCGAGCGGGCGATCTCGTCGATGTCGAGGTAGCTCGTGTTCGAGGCGAGGATGGCACCGTCCTTCACCACCTGGTCGAGACGACGGAAAACCTCCTTCTTGATCGCCATGTCCTCGAAGACGGCCTCGATGACCAGATCGCAGCCGGCAAGGTCGTCATAGGACAGGGTGGGGGAGAGCAGGCCCATCGCCTGCTCCACCTGATCCGCCGTCATGCGCCCCTTGCGGGCGGTCGCCTCGTAGTTCTTGCGGATCACCCCCGTGCCGCGGTCGAGAGCCGCCTGTTCCACTTCGAGGATCGTCACCGGAATGCCTGCGGACAGGAAGTTCATGGCGATGCCGCCGCCCATCGTGCCTGCGCCGATGATGCCCACCTTGTTGACCGGGATCAGCGGCACGTCGCCGGACACGCCCTCGATCTTCGCGGCTGCGCGTTCGGCGAAGAAGTAGTGCCGCATGGCCGCGGACTGCGTCCCCATCATGAGCTTCATGAACAGCTCGCGCTCGCGTTCGACACCCTTGGCGTAGGGCAGCTCGCCGGCCGCGCGCACCGCCTCGATGGCGGCATTGGGCGCGTCGAACCCGTGCAGCTTGCGACCGGCCTGCTTGCGGAAGTCGTCGAAGATCGCCGGATTCCTCACTCCGTCCTCGTTGCGGTTCATCTGCGAGGTGCGCGGCAGAGGCTGCCCCACCTTGCTGCGGACGAACGCCGTCGCCTCTTCCGCGAGGTCGCCCTCGACAACGGCATCGAGCAGGCCAATCTCCTGTGCCTTGCGCGCGGAGATGGGATCGCCGGTGACGACCAGCGGCAGCGCCGCCTGCGCCCCCACGAGACGCGGCAGGCGCTGCGTCCCGGCGGCGCCGGGAATGAGGCCGAGCTTGACTTCCGGCAGGCCCAGCTTGGCGGACGGCACCGCGATCCGGTAGTGGCACGCCAGCGCCACTTCGCATCCGCCGCCCAGTGCCGTGCCGTGGATCGCCGCCACCACGGGCTTGTCACACGCTTCGATCAGATCGCACACGTCAGGCAGCATTGGGCCGACGGGGGGCTTGCCGAATTCGGTAATGTCCGCGCCGGCGAAGAAGGTGCGGCCGTCGCAGCGGATCACCACCGCCTTGACGTCATCATCCCCCATCGCCTCGCGGATGCCGCGCTCGAGTCCCTGGCGGACGGATGCACCCAACGCGTTCACCGGCGGGTTGTCGGACACGATGTGAAGGACGTCGCCGTGGCGCTCGGTGCGGATCGGGTCGGACATGGGGTGTGCTCCTTCAGGCATAGCTGTTTTCGAGGGCCGCGTAGACCAGCGTTCGGAGCTGGCGGCGGATCGGGGTGGCGGACGAGGGGTAGAGCTGCGTCGCGAAGACGCAGGTGATCCGCTCGACCGGATCGACGAAGAAGGCGGTGGAGTACGCACCGCCCCAGTAGAACTCACCCCGGCTCGCCGGGATGAGCAGGCGCGGCGGATCGATGACCGTCGCGAAGCCGAGTCCGAAGCCGACGCCGGCATTCGTGCTTTCCGAGAACAGCGACTGCGACATCTGGGTGAGATCGGCGCTGCCAGGCAGGTGGTTCGCCACCATCAGGTCGACGGTCTTGGGCGCCAGGATGCGCGCGCCGGCAAGCTCTCCCCTGTTGAGCAGCATCGTGCACAAACGGTGATAATCCGCCACCGTGCTCAGGAGCCCGCCGCCGCCGCTGTCAAAGCTGCCCGGCTTGAGCAGCCGGCTTTCGTCGCCGCGGTCGATCAGCCGCGCCGCACCGCCGACGCGGTAGGCGTAGCAGTCCGCCAGCCGGTCGGCCTTCTCCGGCGGGACATGAAAGGCGGTGTCGCGCATCCCGAGCGGATCGAAGATGTGCTGCGCGAAATAGTCTTCGAGCCGCAGGCCGCTCAATCGCTCGACCGCAATGCCGAGCACGTCGGTGGCAACGGAGTAGTTCCACGCCGTCCCCGGCGCGAACAGGAGCGGCAGACCGGCCAGCGCCGCGATGTATGCGTCCGAGGTCACTTCGTCGCGGGCGAAGTCGAGCTTCGCGGCACGATAGGCCGCATCGACCGCGTTGCGCTCCTGAAAGCCGTAGGTGAAGCCGGCCATGTGCGTCAGCAGGTCCACGAAGCGGATCGGCGGTGCCGCGCTGCCTGTCGCGAACGGAACGGCCCCGCCGCCGCCGGCGAACACCCTCAGATCGGCAAGTTCGGGAAGAACGGTGGCGATCGGATCGTCGAGCGCGACACGCGCCTGCTCGACCAGCTGCATGAACGCGACCGAGGTCACCGGCTTCGTCATTGAGGCGATCCGCACGATGGCATCGTCGCGCATCGGCGTGCCGTCGGCGCGCAGGGTGCCGGCGGTGAAGCGATGCACCGGCTGTCCGTCGCGCGCGAGCAGAAGCTGGACATGCGGCAGCGTGCCGGGGCGCAGGTAGGCATCGTCCAGGAAGCGGTCGATGCGCGCCAGCCGGCCGGCATCAAACCCGAGGCGGGCGGCGTCGGCGGACTCCGACATGGCCGGACCCGTCAATAGCCGCCGATCGTGGCGAACCGGTCCCGAAGGAAAGCGGTGTTGCCCCACGCCGCTTCCAGCACGCGGGCGCGCTTCAGATACAAGCCGACGTCGTATTCGTCGGTCATGCCGATCCCGCCGTGAAGCTGGATGCCTTCGTTGCTGATCCGGTGCAGCACCCGATTGGCCTCGGCCTTGGCGATCGTCGCCGCCCTGGCGATGCCGAAGCCGCTGTCCAGCGCCTGAAGCCCGCCCTCGACGGCGGAGCGCATGGTGGCAAGGTCGCCGTAGAGGTCCGCCATCCGGTGCTGCAGCGCCTGGAAGGTGGCGAGCACCTGGTTGAACTGCACCCGCTGCTTCAGATAGCCGAGCGTGCTGTCGAACACCGCCTGCGCCGTTCCGAGCATCTCCGCGCTGGTGACGATCCGCGCCCGGTCGAGCACGTCGTCGAGCAGGTTGTCGCCGCCGCCCCCGAGCCGCTCGGCAGGCGCATCCCGGAACTCGACCTGCGCATGGCTGCGCCGGTCGACGAGCTGACGGGTGGCGAGCTGCACGCCGGCGCCGCTCTCCACCAGATACAGCCCATCGGTGGCCGCAACGACGAACAGCTGCGCGGCATGGGCTTCGGCGACGAACGCCTTGGTGCCGCTCAGCTTGCCATCGCTGACGCTGGCGGAAATCCTTGCCGGGTCATGTCGCGGGCCTTCGTCCACGGCGAGGGTGGCAACGGCTTCGCCGCTGGCGAGGCGCGGCAGCCAGCGTTCCTGCTGCGCCTCGCTTCCGCCGAGCAGGATGGCGCTCGCCGCGATCGTGCTGCTCACCAGGGGACTCGACGTCAGGGTCTTGCCGAGTTCCTCGACCACGAGGCCGAGCGACAGCCAGCCGAAATCCGAGCCGCCATGCTGTTCCGGAATGACGATCCCGGTCCAGCCCATCTCTGCCATGGCCCGATAGGCATCCGGATCAAACCCGTGTGCATCCTCGCGGTCGCGGAGGGCGCGGAAGGCGGACACGGGCGACTCGTTCGTCACCCATTCGCGCGCCATGTCGCGCAGCATCACCTGTTCGTCGTTGAGAACCGCCATGTCGCCGCGCCCCTACTGATGGTCGAGCATGCCAAGCACGCGCTTGGCGATGATGTTGTTCTGGATCTCGGTGGATCCACCGTAGATCGTCGTCGCCTTGCCGAACAGCCAGCCGCGGGTGCGTTCCAGCTCGCCCTCCGAGAATCCGTCGCCGTCCCAACCGAGCCCCTGAAGGCCGACGATTTCGATCAGCAGTTCGGCGCGTTCCTGCCCCAGCTTCGTGCCCAGCTTCTTCAGCACGGAGCTGATCTCCGACACCCCGCCCTGCGCCTTGCTTTCCTCCATCGCGCGCCGCGCGGTCAGCAGAAAGGCGTTCCACCGGATCTCGAAATCGGCGATGCGGTCGCGCAGCACGGTGTCGGCGAGACGGCCGGCGGCGTCGATGTCTCCTTCGCGGCGGGCGATGTCCGACAGGTTCGGACCCATCAGCCGCGCCATGCTGCCCCCGCCCGACAGATTGGTGCGCTCGTGCTGAAGCAGCCGCTTGCCGATCGTCCATCCCTGACCTTCCTCGCCGACCAGGTTCTTCTTGGGCACCCGGACATCGGTGAAAAAGGTTTCGCAGAACGGGCTGGCGCCGCTGATCATGCGGATGGGGCGGACCTCGACGCCGGGCGCGTCCATGTCGATCAGCAGGAAGCTGATGCCGCGATGCTTGTCGGAGCGGTCCGTGCGGACCAGCGCGAACATCTTGTCGGCCCACTGCCCGCCGCTCGTCCATGTCTTCTGGCCGTTGACGAGGTAGTGGTCGCCACGGTCCTCCGCGCTCATCTGGAGATTGGCGAGGTCCGAGCCGGCGTTCGGTTCGCTGTAACCCTGGCACCAGCGGATCTCGCCGCGGCAGATCGGCGGAATGTGCTCGCGCTTCTGCTCCTCGCTGCCGTATTCAAGGAGGGTGGGGCCGAACATCATCACGCCCATGCCGCCGATCGGATTCCACGCGCCGGCTCTGGCGAATTCCTCCTCGAGAATGCGGGCTTTCCGGCGGCTCAGCCCCCCGCCGCCATAATCCTTCGGCCAGGTCGGCGTGCCCCAGCCGCGAGCGCCCACGGCCTCGCGCCACCGCCGCTGTGCGTCCGTCTCATCGCCCGGCCCTTCGATGGCGGACAGGACGTTGCTCTGACCCTTCAGCTCGGGCGGAAAGTGCTCGGCGAGAAACGCGCGCACCTCGGCGCGGAAGGCGTCCTCTTCGCTCTGCGCAGGCGCCGTGTCCACCTTGGTGGCCATGTCAGGTTCTCCTCGCTGGCGCGGAGCGCGTGCTTGCGCCTCCGGTCCCTGGCTGCAATCATAAGTCGTCAATCGAAACGGACAAGGGCGGGAGCGGCACGGGTGGACCAGGAAACTTTCACGATCTTGCTCGACACCGTCCGCCGCTTCGTGGACGAGCGGCTCATCCCCGCCGAAGACGAGGTGGAGGAGACCGACGCGGTGCCCGAGGCGATCGTCGCCGAGATGCGCGCGCTCGGCCTGTTCGGCCTGTCGATCCCGGAGGAGTACGGCGGTCTCGGCCTGTCCATGAGCGAGGAAGTGCAGGTCGTGTTCGAACTCGGCCGCGCCGCGGCGGCGTTCCGCTCCACCATCGGCACGACCGTCGGCATCGGCAGCCAGGGCATCGTCATCGACGGGACGCCCGAGCAGAAACGCGCATGGCTGCCGAAATTGGCCGCGGGCATGGTGTCGTCCTTTGCCCTCACGGAACCTGACGCCGGCTCCGACGCCGCCTCGCTGACCACGACCGCAACGCGCGACGGCGAGGAGTACGTCCTGAACGGCACCAAGCGCTACATCACCAATGCGCGCCGGGCCGGAATGCTGACGGTTATGGCCCGGTCCGAGCGGGACGTGAAGGGCGCCGCCGGCGTGTCCGCGTTCATCGTTCCGGCCGATGCTCCGGGGCTCTCATTCGGACCCCCCGACCGGAAGATGGGCCAGCGCGGCACCGTCACGTCCGATGTCGTGTTCGACGACGTGCGGGTGCCGGCGGCGAATCTCATCGGCGGCGTGCCCGGACGCGGTCTCAAGACTGCGTTCAAGGTGCTTGACCGCGGCCGGATCCACCTGTCCGCTGCGGCCAGCGGCACGGCGCACCGGCTGGTGGCGGAAAGCGTCGCCTATGCCGCCGCGCGCAAGCAGTTCGGGCAGCCGGTTGCCGCCTTCCAGCTGGTGCAGGGGCTCATCGCCGACAGCCATACCGATGCGCTCGCCGCCTGGTGCATGACGCGCGACGTGGCGCGCCGCTACGACGCCGGCGAGCCCGTCAGCCGCGATGTCGCCGCCACCAAGTATTTCGCCTCCGAGGCGCTCGGCCGCGTGGCCGACCGCGCGGTCCAGGTACATGGCGGCGCCGGCTACATGGCCGAGTATAAGGTGGAACGGTTCTACCGCGACGTGCGGCTGATGCGGATCTACGAGGGGACGAGCCAAATTCAGCAGACCATCATCGCGAGGCATCTGCTGCGCGACGCCGGTCTGGCGATCTGATGGAGGCGCTCCGCGATGTCGTGATCTGCGCACCGCTGCGCACGCCCGTGGGACGCTTTGGCGGCGCGCTCAGGCCGGTGCCGGCGCAGACGCTCGGCGCGCACGTCGTGCGGGCGATCATGGAGCGGACGGCCCTTCCTCCTGACGCAGTGGGGGACGTGATCTTCGCGCAGTGCTACCCGTCGATGGAAGCCCCGGCGCTGGGGCGGGTGGTGGCGCTCGACGCCGGTCTGCCGGACTCGGTGCCCGGCATGCAGGTCGACCGGCGGTGCGGGTCAGGTCTTCAGGCGGTGATCCTGGCGGCGATGACCGTGGCGACCGGCGGGGCGGAGCTTGTCATCGCCGGCGGCGCTGAGTCGATGAGCAACGCCCCGCATTTCAGTCACGCCATCCGCTGGGGTGTGAACGGGCACTTCACCATGGAGGACTCGCTTCACCGCGGAAGGGTGACGGCAGGAGGCAAACGGTTTCCGATTTCCGGCGGCATGATCGAGACGGCCGAGAACCTTCGTGAACGCTATGCCATTGGCCGCGAGGCGCAGGATGCGCTGGCGCTGGAGTCGCACCGGCGCGCGGTGGCGGCGCAGGAGGCCGGGCGGTTCGACGACGAAATCGTGCCAATCACCGTCACCGGGCGCAAGGAGACGGTGGTGATGGCGCGCGACGAGCATCCCCGGGCGGGGCTGACGGACGGCGACCTGGCGCGGCTTCGCCCGCTGATGGCGGAGCGCGAGGGTGCGACGGTCACGGCCGGCAATGCAAGCGGGCAGAATGACGGCGCCGCCGCCGCCATCGTCTGCACCCGTTCCGCGGCCGACCGGCACGGGCTGGAGCCGCTGGCGCGCGTGCGGGGCTGGGCAGTCACCGGGGTTGCTCCGGCGCTAATGGGACTCGGCCCGGTGGCAGCGGGGCGGGCGGCGCTCGAGCGTGCCGGCCTCGGGTTTGACTCGATCGATCTCATCGAGCTGAATGAGGCGTTCGCGGTGCAGGTGCTTGCGGTGCTGCGCGAATGGGGGCTGGGCGAGGACGACCAGGCGCGCCTGAATGTCAACGGATCGGGCATCTCGCTTGGCCATCCGCTCGCCGCCACAGGCGCGCGGATCCTCGCGACGCTCCTGCACGAGCTGAAGCGGCGCGACGCGCGCTACGGGCTGGAGACCCTGTGCATTGGCGGCGGGCAGGGCATCGCGGCCGTGTTCGAGCGGGTGTCCTGACCAGCCGGCGCGCGGCTCAGGAAGCGCGCCGGGCGCGGAACTGACGCGTCAGCTCCTCGGCCCGCCGGCGCAGGGCAGTGGACTGCCGCTCCAGCTCGTCCGCCGACTGGAGCACCTGTGTTGCGGCAATGCCCGTGTTGTGGGTGGCGTCGCGCACCTCGCCGATGCTCTGCGAAACCTCGTCGGTCGCGCGGGCCGCGAGGTCAAGGCTGCGGGCAAGATCCTGCCCCGCGACCGATTGCTGATCGACGGCCGAGGCGATGGAGACGGCCGTTGTCTCCAGCTCCTTAACCTGGTCCCCGATGGACTTGAGCGCCTTGACGCTCTGGCCGGTCGATTCCTGCATGGTGGCGATCTGATCGGCGACCCGCTGTGTGGCGCGGCTCGTCTGGGCGGCCAGATCCTTGACCTCCGCCGCGACCACCGCGAACCCGCGGCCAGCCTCGCCGCCGCGCGCCGCTTCGATCGACGCGTTGAGGGCAAGCAGATTCGTGCGCTGCGCGATGGCGTGGATCAGGCCGACGATCTGGCCGATTTCCTCTGCGGCCTCCGACAGGCGGCCGATCTTGCCGTCGGCGTCTGCGGCCGCCTCGCGCGCCTTGCGGGCCAGCTCGGCGCTGCTGCTGGCCTGCCGGCTGATCTCGCCGATCGACATGGCGAATTCGTCGCTCGCGGCTGCGGCCGCCGTGGTGCCGCTGGCGGCGTCGGCTACGGCCCGCGTGACGGTTTCGGTCTGCTCGCGCGAGCGTTCGGTTCCCGCTGCGAGGACCGCGGCCGTCGAGTGCAGCTGGCTGGCGGCGCTGGCCACGCTGGCGACAATGTCGCCAAGCGAGCGTTCGAAGGCGCTCACGATCCGCATCCGTTCATGGTCGAGGGCCTCCGCCGTCGATTGGCGCTCGGCTTCGAGATGCCGGACAATGGCGGCCTTCTCGCGCAGCGCGTCGAAGGCGCGGGCGATCTGACCGTATTCGTCCTGCCGTTCCGTGTGGGGGATCGGCGCTTCGACATTGCCGTCGAGAAGGTCGTATGCGCCGCCGATCACGTCCGTGACGGTGGTCACGATGTCGCGGCACAGCACCGCCACGATCAGCCATGCGCAGGCGGCGCCCGCGAGGAGCATTCCCCAGGCCGTCATCCTCAGCCGTGTGGCCGCCGCCGCGTCCAGTCCTGCCAGATCCCCCGCCGCGGACAGGAGCACGCCGGCCGTCACTGCCGCCGCGGCGAGCGGGATGGCGCCCAGCAGCCACAGCTTGACGGAAGTCCGGCAGCGGCTGAACGCCCGGGCCGCGGCCCGGACGAGGGCGCTGTTGCTGCCGGTGACATGGTAGGCATGCTGGATTTCTTCGGGGCGCTGCCATGTCGAGCGAGGGACCGGCGGCTCGGTCACGCCAGCCGGCAAGACGGGTGCACCGACCGGAGTCATGTCCATCGCCTGCATCGTCATCGTCTGCCCTTCCTTCAGTGCACGCCGGCAATGGCGGCGTGAGGGGCGGGGACCGCCCTCAGGGTTTCGATCTGTGCGGCCGGCATCGCCCGGAAGTAGAGCCAGCCCTGAATCTGGTCGCAACCGGCGGCGCGCACCAGAGCGGCCTGGGCTTCGGTTTCCACTCCCTCTGCCGTCACGTCCATGTTCATGGCGCGCGCGACCGTGATGCTCGACAGCATCATCGCCCGGCTCGCCGCATCCTCTTCCGCCTCAACCACGAGGGACCGGTCGATCTTCAGCTTCTGGAAGCGGAACTTGCGCAGAAAACCGATGGAGGCGTAGCCGGTCCCGAAATCGTCCAGCGCCACGTTGACGCCGAAGCCGCGGATGACGTCCAGCGTGCGCTCGGCCGTGACCGGGTCGAGGACGAGGCTCGTTTCGGTGATTTCCAGCTCCAGCCGTTCGGGCGGGAATCCGGTTTCCTCAAGAATCTGTCCGAGATTGATGGGGAACTCGGTGTTCCGCAGCTGCGCCGCGGAAATGTTGATCGACAGGGTGATGCCTTCCCACGGCAGCGCGTCGCTGCAGGCGCGGCGCAGCACCCACAGGCCGATGTCGTTGATCAGCCCGGACTCCTCGGCCACCGGGATGAACACGGACGGGCTGACCGATTCGCCATCCGGCCTGGTCCAGCGCAGCAGCGCTTCGACGGCGACGATCGACTGATCGCGCGCATCCACGAGCGGCTGGTAATGGATGGCGAGCTGGTCGCTCGCGAGCGCCTGGCGCAGCTGCTGGTCGAGCGCGCGGGTGGATTCGCGGCTGATGTCGAAATGCGGCGAGAACCAGGTGCAGCGCATGCGGCCCGAGCGCTTGGAGGCGTACATGGCGATGTCCGCCTGCCGCAGGAGTTCGCTCGAGGACAGGTCCTGTTCCGGGCGTGCTCTGGTCAGGCCGATGCTCGCGCCGATGACGATGCGCCGGTCGCCGATGACGATCGGCATGGTCAGACGCTCGATGAAGCCGCGGCACATGCCTTCGGCGATCGTGCCCGCCAGCGGCCCGGACAGCAGCAGCGCGAATTCGTCGCCGCCCAGCCGGTAGCAGCGCGCCTCCTCCTTGGCGACCGCGCGCAGCATGCCGGCGCATTCGCGGATGATCGCATCGCCGACGAAGTGGCTGTAATGATCGTTGACGTCCTTGAAGCCGTCGAGATCGATGAGCGCGAGGGCCACCTCCTGGTCGCGCACCTCGAGCCGCTTGATGTCCTCGTGCAGGGCGCGGCGGTTGGGCAGATCGGTCAGGCTGTCGGTGGTGCTCAGCTTCTGGAGGTGGCGGGCGCCCGAATAGATGGACCAGCCGCACGCCAGGCATCCGGCGACGATGGCCGCAGCGCCAAGCGTCATGGCCCGGCTCCAGGCAAGCGGCGCGGTGAGCGACAGCGATGCGACGAGGGCCGTCGCCACCAGCAGGGTGAGCGCCGTCAGCGGCACCAGAAGGGTCAGGACCGGGCTGGACCGGCGGTCCGACGTCGTTTGCACCTGCCCCCCCTTTCCTCGCGGGTTACCCGTTACCGCGCACTCGCGCGGCTCCGGCGAAACCGCCCGGCCGCGCCGCACGGATGGCGCCGAGTGCCCGCAATAGGGAGTTGTCCCTAAGGAATGTTTAAGCCCGTCCTTGCAGGGCAGCGCATCATGCGGCGCTCGCCGCGGGCAGTCTCGATACGCCGCATCCAGGCCGGGGCCTCACCAGCCCGTGATTGCCCGGCTCGGGGCAGAACAGGCCGTCCTCCTCCGGCAGCAGTTCCCCCGCGCCGAGCATCAGCCATCCATCCGGCGCGATGGCCTCGTGCAGCCGCCGGGCCGCCCGGCTGCGGGTCTGCCGGTCGAAGTAGAGCAGGACGTTGCGGCACAGGATGAGGTCGAACGGACCGCCGGCAGGCGGGGTGTCGAGCAGGTTGCGCTGCTCGAAGCGGATCAGGCGCCGCAGATCGCCGCGCGCGGTCCAGCGGTTCTTCTGCTCGCTGAAGAACGTCAGCATCTCGGTGACACTGATCCCGCGCTGGATCTCGAACTGGCTGTAGGTCGCGCGGCGGGCCGCCTTGATGGCGCGCGAGGAGAGGTCGGTGGCGCAGATGCTGACCCGCCAGCCATGCCAGCGCGGCTGTCCGGCGAGCAGCATGGCCAGCGAAAGCGGCTCCTGGCCCGTCGAGCAGCCGGCCGACCAGATGCGCAGCTCGCGCGTGGCGGCGCGATGCACGGCCAGGGCGGGCAGGACCCGCTGCGACAGGTTGTCAAAATAGTTGCGGTCGCGGAAGAAGTAGGTCTCGTTGTTCAGCAACGCCTCCGCGACCCTTTGCGGCAGCTCCGCGTCGCGGCCGGTGCTCAGAAGGCAGACGAGCTGGTCGAGATTGTCGATTCCCAGCTCGCGGAACAGCCCGCTGAGCGCGGTGGGGATGCGCCACCGCCGGGACGGCAGGATTTCCTGTCCCGAATGGGCGAACAGGAGATCGCGGATGACGTCATACGCGGCGTCGCTCACCTCCATTCGGCCGACCCCGTGCGCAGGGACAGCCACGGTCCCATGTCCGCCGGCCGCAGTTCGGCCGCGGCGAGGCCAGCCTGCGCCACCGCCTTGGGCATGCCCCACACGGCACAGCTCAGCGGTTCCTGCGCGATGACCGTCCCCCCGGCGCGCACGAGGTCGCCGGCACCCAGAACCCCGTCACGGCCCATGCCCGAGAGGATGAGGGCCGCCGCCTCGCCGTCAAAGGCTTCGGCGATGCTGCTCAGCATGGGATCGACCGCCGGCCGGCAGCCCGAGGGCGAGGGCGCGGAGCACAGGGCGACCGCGATCTGCTCTCCCCGCCGCTCCACGGTGAGGTGAGCATGACCGGGGGCGAGGATGATCTCGCCGGGCGCGGGCCGCTGTCCGTCCTCGCCCACGATGGTGCGACGCCTGGAGACAAGCTCGAGCTGCCGCGCGAAGACCGGCACGAAGGACGCGGGCAGGTGCTGCGTGATGAGGATCGGCAAGGCGAATTCCGCCGGCAGCCCGCCCAGCACCGCGTTGATGGCATGCACGCCGCCGGTCGAGGCGCCGATCGCCACCACGCGGGGGCGTTTGCCGGGGCGCGGGGCGCGCGAAGGAGGCCAGCCTTGCGTTTGCGGACAGGTGTCGCGTCCAGTCGAGGCGGCGTCGCGCCGGCCGAGGGCGCGGATGCGGGCGGTGAACTGCTCCCTGTAGTTGCCGCCGAAGCTGCCCGGAACGGGCTTGAGCATCGTGTCGGCGGCACCCGCCGCCAGGGCGCGGACGGAATGCCATGCCCCGGCCTCGGTCAGCGAGGACACCACCAGCACCTGAAGCGATGGGCGCAGCGCGAGGAACTGCGGCAGCGCCTCCAGCCCGCCCATGCCCGGCATTTCCAGATCAAGCAGGACGACATCGGGGCTGCACGTGCTCAACCGGCCGAGCGCCTCTTCGGCCGTGCTCGCCTGCGCGACGAGCAGCAGGGCAGGGTCGGCCTCGATCATGCGGGCGAACACAGTCCGCGCCGTGAGCGAGTCGTCGACGATCATCACCCGCACCACCGGCCGCGAGGGCGGGCACCGGTCCGCACCGGGCCAGCGCGGCTCCGCGCCGGGGGCAGGGCGCTGCACGGCCGAGCCTCAGCTCATGCCGACAAACTGCAGCTTGAGCTGCAAGGTCTCGTGATCGAACGGCTTCATGATGTATTCGTCCGCGCCGGCGCTGATGGCTTCGCGGATGTGGGCCACGTCGTTTTCGGTGGTGCAGAAGACCACCCGCGGATGCGCGCCGTTGTCGCTGGCCCGCAGCCGGGTGATGAACTCGATCCCGTTCATGACCGGCATGTTCCAGTCCAGCAGCACCAGGTCCGGCATCGCCTGCGCGCATTGCTCCAGACCCTGCTGCCCGTCTTCCGCCTCGGCGACGGTGAAGCCGAGATTCTCGAGAATGTGGCGGCTCACCCGGCGAATCACGCGGGAGTCATCGACCACGAGACACGTTTTCATGCGCGCACCCTTGTGTTGTCGTCGCAGGCTAGCGGTCCGGACTTATGAAATGCTTAAGCGGCCGGGGGAGCCGGTCCGTCGATGAGGGCAGCGGCGTCGATCACGAGCGCGGGCCGATCGTCCTCCCCGCCAAGGAGGCCGCGACCCGCGCGCTGCCATGCCGCGCCGTAGCCGATCGGCACCGGCCGGATCTCGGTGCTGGCGGCGCGGACATCATCCACCCGGTCGACAAGAAGGGCGTAGAGATGACTGTCGCGCGCGACGACCGCGGCCCAGCGTTCGGATCCCGCGGCCGCCGCCGGCTCTCCGAGACTGACGCGGCAGTCGATCACCGTCAGCGCCTGGCTGCGCACCGTCGTCAGTCCGGCGACGTGCGGCGGCGCGTGGGGAACCGGCACGAGATTGTCGGCGAGGATGACCGACCGCACCTCCGCAGCCGGAATGGCGACGCGCGTGCCGGCGATCTCGGCGAACAGCATCATGCCGCTCATGCTGCCGCTTGCCGGACTGCGGCCAGCGCGGCGAGGAGCCGGTCGCGGTCGTAGCGGTGGACAACGCCGGGCGGCAGCGTGGCCGCATCGGCCGAGCTCAGGGCGATCCGCGGCGCCGACGTGGTGGTTCCATCCGGCGCGCGCCCGTCAATGCTGATCACCAGATCCACGCTTCCGTCACCCGACGGCGCGACCGCCCAGCCGGCGGCGCGCAGCAGCGGAACGAGCATCCGCTTCGCCCAGTCGTCGTCCGGCACCGCGCAGACCATCGCCCGCGACGGGCGCGCCGCAGGCGCGTGTTCGGCGAACAGCCGGTGCACGTCCACGAGGCGACAGGCACGTTCTGCGATCAGGAAGACGCGGGCTTCGTCATCGGAGGCGGGCGCGTGCAGCATGTCTGCCGCCACCACTGCCCGCTCGCCGATGGCCGCCGCGGCGAGAAGGAGTCGCGTCCCGCCGTCGGAGAGGCTTATGGCATGGATGGCGCAGTGGCTGATCGCGGCGTCGTCCAGCCCGAGCAGCGTGACCGGCACGCCGTCGAGGGCCGCGAATGCGCTCGTGCCGTTGCGCGTGATTGCCTCGGGAGCAAGAGCGACGATCCGCTCCACCGCCGCAAACGGCACGGCCCGCTCCACCCCGTCGAACCCCGTGAACAGGAGCACGGGCTCCCCATGGTCTTCCGCATCGCTCCCTTCGTCGGCCGCATGCGCCTGGGGCGCCGCGTCGCGCCCGAAGACGCCGGCCCGTTCCATGATGCTGCGCACATCGAGCAGCAGGATGGGCTGGCCATCGTCGAGCAGAGTCAGTCCCGCATAGTAGCCGGTCTGCATCACCGCCGGTGCCAGCGGCTTCACCACCAGATCCTCGTAGTCGCAGATCCGCTCGACCCCGATGGCACAGCGTTGATCCGCCCCGGTCTGCAGCACCAGCACCACGGGCGCCGCCATCGCGCAGCCCCCTTCCTCGGCAGGGGCAAGGCCCATGACCTGGGCAAGGTCGAGATAGGGCATGCGCTCGCCGCGGATGGCGATGAGGCGGGCGGTGCCGACCACCGCGTCGTCGAGCTGCACCGACCGGCGGCGGACGATCTCGACGACATGCGCCTGCGGGACGGCGAAGCTCAGCGCGGCCGTCCGAACCACGATGCCCGGAACGATGCACAGCGTCAGCGGGACACGCAGCTGGAAGGTCGTGCCGGCGCCGTCGCGCGACGTGACGGAGATCGCCCCGCCGATGCGCTCGAGGTTGGCGCGCACCACGTCCATCCCGACGCCGCGGCCGGAGACGGCGCTGACGGCATCGGCGGTGCTCAGCCCGGCGGCGAAGATCAGTTCGGCGCAGCGCCGGGGATCGGCCCGGCTCGCCTCGTCCGCGTCGATGAGGCCCGCATCGACGGCCTTGCGCGCCACCTTGGCGCGGTCGATGCCGCGCCCGTCGTCGGCGATCGTCAGCCGCACTTCGTTGCCGGCGTGGCTTGCCTCGACCACGATCGTTCCCGCGCGCGGCTTGCCGGCCGCCAGCCGGTCGCCTGCCGGCTCGATCCCGTGGTCGATCGCGTTGCGCAGGATGTGGGTGACGGGATCGCGGATCAGGTCCATGATCTCGCGGTCGAGTTCGACCTCGCCGCCGTGGCAGACGATCCGCACCTCCTTGCCCAGTTCATGAGCGAGATCCCGCACGAGGCGCGGCAACTGCTGGAACAGGTGGTCGATCCGGTTCATCCGCATCCGGGTGATCGCTTCGCGCACGTCCGAGAGGATCCCGGACAGGCGCTCGAACGGGGCGTCCAGTTCGGCGGCCGAGTGTCCTTCGCGCAGCCGGCGGGCAAGGTCGTTGCGGGCCAGCACCATGTCCGACACGCCGCTCATGACCCGGTCAAGCAGGTCCACAGGGAGCCGGATGGAGCGCGCCGCGGCACGCGCCACCGGCTGGGCCAGCGTAGCAGGGCACGCAGTCGGGGAGGCGGTGGCCGCCGCGACCGGACCGCTCGCCATCAGTGCGGTCAGCAGCGGCTCGTCAGGTTCGTTCGGGAGCGGCGCACCGCTGTCCAGCGCGTCAATGATCAGCATGATCCGGTCGATGACGCCGAGAACGGCGGTGACGACAGCGGCGTCGGCAGAGCGGGTGCCCTCACGCAGCTGCCCGAGCACATCCTCGGCGCCGTGGCTCAGCGCCGCCAGCCGCGGAAGATCGAAGAAGCCGCAGTTGCCCTTGACCGTGTGGACGAAGCGGAAGATGGCGTCGAGCCGGGTCCGGTCGGCGGGATCGGCTTCCCAGCTGACCAGCGCTTCCTCGCATCCGCGCAGCATGTCGCGCGTCTCGGCGATGAATTCGCTCAGCAGGTCATCCATGCACGCCCGTCTCCTCGGCAAGCTTATGGCGCGAGGTGGTTAAGGTTTGGTCACCCGCCGCCACTCCGTCCGGTCCGACGAGCCTGTCGAACCTTGCGGGCGTGCCGCAAGACGTGCGATGATCGGACGGTCCGCTCAGCAGGAGGCGTCCATGGCAACCCAGTTACAGCAGAAGCCGCAGTGCAGCGAAGCCGAGTGGCAGGCCCGCCTCGATCTTGCCGCCTGCTACCGCATCTTCGACCTGCTCGGCTGGTCCGAGTCCATCTACAACCACATCTCGCTGGCCGTGCCGGGCGAGGAGGGTGCGTTCCTCATCAACCCGTTCGGCCTGCTGTATGAGGAAGTGACCGCGTCCAATCTCGTCAAGATCGACGTGGACGGCAACAACATCGGCGGCTCCCCCTACATGGTGAACAAGGCGGGCTTCACCCAGCACGCCTATTTCCACCGCCATCTGGGGGAGCGGGCGAACGCCATCTGCCATGTGCACACCACGGCGACCATGGCCGTGTGCAGCCACAGGGACGGGCTGCTGCCGACCAATTTCTACGCCTGCAATTTCCAGAACCAGATCGGCTACCACGACTTCGAGGGGGTGACGGTGCGCCCCGAGGAGGGCGAGCGGCTGCTGCGCAACCTTGGCGACAAGACCGTGCTGATGCTGCGCAATCACGGGCCGGTGGTGATGGACCGCACCATTCAGGGCATGTTCGTGAAGATGTGGGCGCTTCAGCGTGCCTGCGAGATCCAGGTGGCGACGCTTGCGCAGGGCGAGGCGCAGATCGTGACGCAGGATGTGGTGGACGTGCACCAGCGCGACTTGGCGGTGATGACCGGGCAGGGCGGCGCGGGCGTGTTCGATTTCGAGGCGTGGAAGCGCAAGGCCGATCGAAAGGACGACAGCTGGCGCAGCTGATGGAGCGGCCGGTGACGTGCGGCACGCGCGGCGTTCCGCAAGGCCGGGCATGCTGAAGGTGGTCCAATGCCCCGCATGACCGTGAATGGGCGTCCGCTCGAATTCCTGATGGACGGGCGGACGCCGCTGCTCTGGGCGCTGCGCGACGCCGCCAATCTCACCGGCACGAAGTACGGGTGCGGGGTGGGCGATTGCTGGGCCTGCACCGTGCATGTCGATGGACAGGCGCTGCGCTCCTGCCTGGTGACGCTCGACGAGGCGGAAGGTCGGGCCATCACCACCATCGAAGGGGTGAGCCGCGACGGGCCGAACGCCGTGCAGCGGGCGCTGATCGAGGTCCAGGCCATCCAGTGCGGGTTCTGCACGCCGGGGATCGTCATGGCGCTGACGGCCCTGCTGCGCGCCAGTCCGTCGCCCACTCGCGCCCAGATCGAGGCGGCGCTGCCCCATCTGTGCCGCTGCGGCGTGCAGCCGCGCCTCTACGCCGCGGTGGAACTGGCGGTCCGAGCCGGCGGCGGCGCCATCGCGGCGGAGACGGCCGCCGCTGCGCCGGCGGACCCGGACGCGAACGGAACCGCCGCAGCCGAGGCAGCGCCCGAAGGCGCCGATCAGTAGGCGAGGCGCACGCCGACGCGGGCGTGGAGAGGCCGCCCGGGCTGGATGTTGATGTCGTTGTGCGCCGAAGGGTAATACCGGGCGTCGGTGAGATTCTCGACATTGACCTGGAACGACAGCCGGTCGGACGCCTGGAAGAAGGCGGCCGCATCGACCCGCGTATAGGCGGGCAGCATCACCGCGTTGGTGAAGCTGGCGAATTGCGACGACTGGTGAATGACGCCGAAACCCAGTCCGAGCCGGTCGGTGAAGTTGTAGCGCGCCCACGCGCCCAGCTGGTGCTCGGGCACCTGCGGCAGGCGCCGCCCGGCCGGCGCGGCGGAGGTCGCTGACCGCACCTCGCCGTCGAGGTAGGTGTAGCCGACATTGAGGTGCAGGCGGCGGGTGACCGACCCGGCGAGCGAGAATTCCGCCCCCTCGATCCGGGACTCGCCGGTGAGCACCGTCAGCCCCTGGGCGTCGGTCGCCGGCGTGTTCGACCGGTCGAGGCGGAACACTGCGGCGGTTGCCAGCAGGTTGGTCGCCGGCGCCCATTTGATGCCGATCTCGCGGCTGGTGAACGCCTCGGGTTCAAGGACCGCGCTGCTGGCGCTGAGCACGGTGAACTGGTCGCCGGATGCCGGCAGGAAGCTCTCGGAATAGCTGGCGTAGAGAGAAACCGTGTCCGCAGGTTTGAGGATGAGGCCGAAGCGCGGGCTCCACCGGCTCTCCGCTCGCCGGGCGGCGAAGCCGGTCACGGTGTTGACGCTGTCAAGCGCGAAGCGGTCAAATCGCACGCCGCCGATCACCTCCAGCCAGGGCGTGATTTCCACCTGGTCCTGAACATAGGCGGAGACGACTTCGAGTTCCGAGCGGCTGCCGAGCTGGGTTTCCGTGCCGAAGGCAGGAACACGGATCGTGCCGGCGAGCGGCACCGTGGCGGTGAGCTGACCGGTGCCGAAGCGGACGCGGTTGCGCTGCGCGTCCGTGTCCTGGCGGGTGAACTCGGCCCCCAACAGAAGGGTATGGTTGATGGCGCCGGTGGCGCCGGTGAACACCAGATTGCCCTGACCGATGAAGTTGCTGCGCTGCGTCGCCGAATCATATCCCGACAGCCGCACGCTGTCGGGTCTCCCGTCGGCATCGGTGTCGAGTGCCAGTTCGGGGACGATGTTGCCGTAGTACTTGTCGTAGTCTGCATACTGGACGGCGAGGTTGGCAGAGGCTGAACCGCTCAGCCGGTGATCGATGCGCGCGCGCAGGATGTGCGCCGCCAGGGTCGAGGTGTTGTAGTCGCGGTCACCGAAAAAGGTCTTGTCGAATCCGCGCAGCGGCCGGCCGGCAAAGGGTGGAAGGCCCCGATCCGTGACCCGGCGGTCATCATCGTAGGTGTAACCGGCGCTGAGGCGCGTGCGTTCGCCCAGCTGCGCCGTGACGGTGGGGTTGATCCCGATGAAGCGGCCGCCGAATGCGTCGCGCTCGTTGTCGAATTCCTCGTATATGCCGTTGAGGCGCAGGGCGGCAGTGTCGCTCAGGGCGGCGGACACATCGCCGCTGATGTCGAAGGCGCCGAAGGTGTCGATGCTGGCCGCCGCGCCGGCACCGCTGCGGCCCGGTTCCGCCACCTTGCTCACCCGGTTGATGGCGCCGCCGCCCGCCCCCCGTCCGAAGATGAGCGCGTTGGGGCCTTTCAGCACCTCCACCCGTTCGACATTGTAGAGGGGGCGATAGTACTGCGCATCGTCGCGCAGCCCGTCGAGGTAGAAGTCGGCCGTCGTGCGCTGACCGCGGATGAACAGCTCGTCGCGGTGCCCTTCGCCCGACCCGATCCCGACGCCCGGCACGAAGCGCAGCGCATCGTTGAGAGCCCGCAGGTTCTGGTCGTCGAGCTGGTCGCGGGTGATCGCGGCGATCGCCTGCGGCACGCGGATGATCGGTGTGGGCGTCTTGGTTCCGCTGGACCCGTCCTGCATCTCGTATCCGGCGCGCGCGCCGGTGACCACGATCTCGGTCGGCAGATACTGGCGCTCAGGCTGCTCTTCGGCCGTCTCCTCGGCGTGGGCGGCGGCCGGAACAAGCGACAGCGGGAGGGTCGTGGCGAGCAAGAGAACACACAGGCGCATCGGATAGTCCTGAACAGGGGCGGGATGCGCGGCTGTTATTGCGAGTCGTTATCATTCGCAAGAGCTTTTGTGTGGTTCTCCTGGTCACGGGTTCGCGGCCTGCTCCGGCGGGTCGGGGGCGAGCGCGCGGACACCACGTGCGAGCACGAGTGCGCACAGCAAGGCGATCACGGCGAACGCCAGCCAGGCCGACACGCCATACAGATAGACGCCGAGCGCCGGCGCGAAGACGTAGGCGGCGCCCGCCACGGAGGCGACGATGCCGGACACCTGTCCCTGCTCGGCCCGGCTCACCGCCAGCGACGCTCCGGCGGTGAAGCCGGGCCTGAACAGGCCGAAGCCGAGCGATGCCACCGCGTAGCCGAACGCGATCCCGTGGACGTCCGGGGCGAGGGCGAAGATGCCGATCCCCGCGATGGCCAGCGCCGCGCCCCACAGCACGGCCGCACGCGGTCCCAGATGCAGGCGCGGAATGACGCCCCATTGCGCCAGCAGGGTGGCGAGCGCCCCGGACATGAGAACGATGCCGACATAGCCCGCGCCGCTGGCCGGATCGGCGCGCAGTCCCAGGCGGTCCAGCACGAGAAAGCCGGCAAGGCCGATCAGCATGGCCTGCGCGTGGCTGCCCAGAAGGCCGGCGACGATCCACGGCCACACCCGCGGATCGCGCCAGCGCAGCCGCGTTGCCGAGGCGTCGGCCGGCGCTTGGGCCGACGCAGGCGCCTTCTCGTCATCCAGCGGCGGCGGCGCGGTGTTGGCGCCATAGGGTGCGGCAAAGGCCGAGCCGCGTCCGGCGAAGCGCGGCTCGTCGTCGGGCAGCAGCAGGCGCAGCGCCGCAAGGGTCGCAACGCCGATCGCGGCGAAGACGATGAACGGGCCGGTCAGCCCGAGTCCCGGCAGGATGAGCAGCGGTGCGAGCGCCGGTCCGATGACTGTCCCAAGCCCGAAACTCGACGCCACCAGCGAAAGCGCGTTGGTGCGCTCGTGCGGCTCGGTGCGCGAGGCGACATAGGCCTGCACCGCCGGCGGCGCGGCGGATCCGAATCCCCCGTAGAGGCTGCGGAAGGCGGCGAACAGGACCAGGGTCCAGACGACCGGCAGCCACCCGGCAAGGCCCAGCCACAGGGTCACGCCGCAGGTGGCCATGGAGACGCTGAACCCCACCAGGCCCAGTGCCATCATCGCCTTGCGGCCGCGCCGGTCCGACCGCCGCGCCCACAGGGGTGCGCACAGCATCCACAGCAGCGCCGACCAGGTGTAGGCGAGGCTGATCCACACATCGGCAACGCCAAGCGCCGTGCCGATGGACGGCATCACCGACTGCATCGCGGTGTTGCCCGCCGCGCTCACCAGCATGACGGAGAAGAGCAGCGCCATCCGGGCGTTCGTCAGCCCGGCATCGCCCCGGCTGCTGCCTGCCCTGTCCTTGCCGTGTTCCGGGTCCGGGGCCGCTTGGTGCATGAGTGGGATCCTCTGCGGACCGCCCTTCAGCGCGCGGCCGGCCCGGCGCTTGCGCTTGCATTGCGGCGGCTTATTTGCAAGTCCGGCGCTTCACGACGCGGACGTGCCGCGTGCAGTCACAGGAAGTTGTCGTCCCTTGTCCGAACACTCCACCGCATCGCTGCCGGTCAGCAAGTCTCCGGGAACCCGGTTTTCCACCCTGCTGGGCCAGTGGGGCGTGTTCTTCCGCGGCTTCCTCGAACATCCGCGCATGGTCGGCTCGATCATCCCCTCGTCGCGTTTCACCATCGAGAAGATGCTGGCCCCGGTGGACTGGGCGGCGTGCCGGCTGTTCGTCGAATACGGCCCGGGCGTCGGCACCTTCTGCGGACCCGTGCTCGAGCGGCTGCGGCGCGACGGGCGGCTGATCGTCATCGACACCAATCCGCTTTACGTCGACTATCTGAACCGGACCATCACCGACCCGCGCTTCACCGCCGTTCTCGGTTCCGCCACGGATGTGGAGCGGATCGTCGCCAGCCATGGCCACACGCACGCCGACTACGTTCTCTCCGGCCTGCCTTTCTCGACCCTTCCCGACGGCGTCGGTCCCGAGATCGCCGCGGCCACGCACCGCGTGCTGCGTCCGGGCGGCGCGTTTCTCGTGTATCAGTTTTCCGCCCGCGCCCGCGACTACATGGCCGATCACTTCGCGCACATCGAGCAGGGGTTCGAGGCGCTGAACATTCCGCCTTGCCGCCTGTTCTGGGGCTGGAAGGACGAGGCTGCCTGAAAGCGCTGGCGCCGCCGTGGGGCGGCGCACGGTCACTCCCCGCGCGAGGAACGGGGGATGCCGGCGGCGCTCGCGGGGGCGGATGCCTGCCGGAAGACGGCCATCAGCACCGCCATCAGCAGCGACAGCCAGAGGGCGCCGAAGGCACCGCTGAGGGCGCTCGACACGAACGTCGCGATCTCCGCATTGGCGATGAGCGCGCTCACGAGGTTGGTCGTCAGACGCAGGACCATCGACACCACGGCGATCCCGATGCTGATGAGGAACAGGAACAGCAGGATGCGCCAGCCGGCGCCCTTTGTCATCCGCCAGCTGTCGGCCAGGGCGCGAAAGGGATTGAACCGCTGCTCGCTCACCAGAAGCGGCGCCAGCGGCACGAGGCGCGCCAGCGCCACCATCAGCACCACCACCGCGGCCAGCCCGATCACCACGCCAAGCGCAGGAGAAATCGCCGCGCCGAGCGCCGCCGCCGTGCTGCCCAGGGCACCGAAGGCCAGGCCGACGAACAGCTGCGCCACCATGAACGGCGCGAGCGCGAGCATGGCCACCTTGAGGGATTGGCCCACCGTCCGCTGCCGGTTCGCCAGCAGCGCCAGGATGCTGAGCATTCCCACCGCCTGGATCAGCTGCACGAGAAGCAGCCACCCGCCGTTGCGGTTGAAGTAGTCGGCGGTCGCCTGCATGGGATCGGTCGTGTTGGCGAGGTCCGGCCCGGTGAGCGTTTCCGGCACGAACACGCCGAGCGCGAACGCCGGCAGGAAGAAGAACAGACCGGCCAGCACCAGCACCAGTTCCTTGTTGTTCCTGAGCAGCCGGACGGCATCGTCCCAGGCACGGTTCATGTCGAAGGTCACGGGCTTGATCCTTGCTAGGCTGCGGATTCCCGCTTGATAAGCGCAAGCTTCTGTCACACGCAATCGGCATGTCGACCGCAATCCGCTCGCCTGTCGGTACGCTTCCTGCGTGGGAGGTGGCCAGCACTCCGGTGCCCTACCGCGACGCGCTCGTCCGGATGGAGGCGCGCAATGCCGGCATCGCCGCGGGTGAGGAGAGCGAACTCGTCTGGCTGCTGGAGCATCCGCCGGTCTACACCGCCGGCACCAGCGCCGCCGCGACCGAGCTGCTCGACCCGCGCTTCGAGGTGGTCGAGGCCGGGCGCGGGGGGCGCTACACCTACCACGGTCCGGGTCAGCGGGTGGGGTACGTCCTCCTCGACCTCGGACGGCGGGGACGGGACGTGCGCTGCTTCGTGCATGCGCTGGAGGGCTGGGTGATCGCCACCCTTGGCGATCTGGGTGTGCGGTGCTGGCGGATTGCGGGGAAGGTCGGCATCTGGACACGCGGCACGGACGGGCGCGACGCGAAGATCGGCGCGATCGGCGTGCGGGTGCGACGGTGGGTGACGATGCATGGATTTGCCGTGAACCTGTCGCCCGATCTCGATCACTTCGGCGGCATCGTGCCGTGCGGCATCGCGGACCACGGCGTGACGAGCCTCGCCGCGCTGGGCCTTGACGCAGCGGCGGACAGCTTCGATGCCGCCCTGCGCCGCCGCTTCGCCGACTTCCTGGCCGCGGCGGGAGGACAACAGGGGTGCCTGCCATGACGTTCCGGCTGAGACCGCTCTGGAGTGCGGCGGCGCTGCTTGTTCTGAGCGCCTGCGGCGAGGGCGCGCCGCCGCCCATCGTCGACGACGGCAGCGAAACGGACGCGGAAGGCGAGGTGCTGCCGGGGACCATCAGCGACGAGATGATCCGCTACGACGATCTCGGGGCGGGCGAGGCGCCTGCCTTCCCGGTCGATGCCGCGCTCCCCGCCCCTGCCGTTCCGACGGACCCGGGCACGCAGCCGCCCCGTCCGGCCGCCGGCGCGGCGCCCTCGCCGGCCGCGACACCGACGCCGGCGAGACGCCCTCGTCCCACACCGGCGGCGACCTCGTCTCCCGCCGCTGTGGAGAACGACATGCCAGCCGCCGAACCGGGCGAGGACTAGCTCAGGCGGCCGGCTCCGGCTCGGCCTCAAGGGCCGGATAGTCGGTGTACCCTTCCGCGCCGGGGAAGTACCAGCTCTGGGGCACGTTGCGGTTTTCGGCCCATGGCGCCCCGCGCCGGATCCGCTCCGGCAGGTCCGGGTTCGAGATGAACGGGCGGCCGAACGCCACGGCGTCGCATCGGCCTGCGTCGATGTCGGCGGCGGCGCGCGCCGCGTCATAGTCCGAGTTCAGCACCAGGCAGCCCTTGTAGAGGGAGCGGATGAGCGGCGACTGACGCGGGACGTCCGTGCGACCGAAGGTTCCGTCCGGTCCCGGCTCGCGCAGTTCGAGAAAGGCGATCCCCAGGGCATCGATCACCCGCGCGGCTTCGCCGAAAGTCGCCGCGGGATTGCTGTCGTCGCATCCCTGTGTTTCGCCATTGGGCGACAGGCGCACCCCCACCCGGTCCGCTCCCCAGACTTCCACCAGCGCCTCGAGCACTTCGCGCAGGAACCGCGTCCGGTTCGCGGGCGATCCGCCATAGCGGTCGGTGCGCTGGTTGGTGCCATCGCGCAGGAACTGGTCGACCAGATAGCCATTGGCGCCATGCAGCTGCACGCCGTCGAAGCCGGCCTCCTTGGCATTGGCTGCGGCGTGGCGGTAATCGGCGACGACGCGGGCGATCTCGTCTTCGGGGAGCGCCCGGGCCGGCTGATAGTCCTTGCGTCCGCCATGCGTGTGGGCATGGCCGGGCGCGCAGGTGGCGCTGGCCGACACCGGAGGCGCTCCGTCGAGGAAGTCGGGATGCACGAGCCGGCCCATGTGCCACAGCTGCATCACGATGAGCCCGCCTTCGGCGTGCACCGCGTCCGTGACCTGGCGCCAGCCGGAGACCTGCGCCTCGGACCAGATGCCGGGCGCGTTGGGCCAGCCTGACCCTTCCCGGCTGATGCCGGTCGCCTCGGAGATGATGAGCCCGGCCGACGCGCGCTGGCGATAGTACTCGACCATGAGCGGCGTGGGCACCTGCTCCGGATTGTCCGCGCGGCCGCGCGTCAGGGGTGCCATGAAGATGCGGTTGCGCGCCTCCAGCGCGCCGCAGCGCACGGGCGTGAACAGAATGTCGTGCATGGACCGAACTCTCCCGCTTGCCGGTTGGCGTGTGGTGCGACAGCTAGGGGTGGATGAGCGTCCCCGCAACCGTATCAGCTACGCCGGCGCGCACCGCCGCGCTCCCCATGCTGGCCCTGCTGGCCGGGAACGCGGCGCTGGCGCTCGGCCCCTGGTTCGTCCGGCTCGCGGACAGCGGTCCGGTGGCGGCGGGATTCTGGCGTCTCGTGCTGGTGCTGCCGGTCGTCGCGCTGCTCGCCTGGCGCGAGGGGCGCAAGCGGCCGGTTGCCGCGACGCGGCTGCGCTGGCTCGTTGCGGCCGCGGGCGCTTTCTTCGCGCTCGATCTTGCCGCGTGGCACATTGGCATCGAGCTGACCCGGCTCGGCAATGCGGCGCTGTTCGGCAATGCCGGGAGTCTTGTCCTGATGCTCTGGGGACTGGTGGCGCTGCGCCGGCCCCCGCGCCGGCTCGAATGGCTCGCCTTGGGCGCGGCGGTCGGCTGCGGCGCCATCCTCATGGGCCGCAGCCTCGAGGTGTCGGTGAGCACGCTGGCCGGCGACCTGTTCTGCCTGTTCGCGGGCCTGTGCTATGTCGGCTACCTCCTGCCCGCGCAGCGGGCGCGGGCGGAGCTGGGACCGTGGTCGGTGCTCGCGCTGGCCTCGCTCGCCGGAGCGCCGCTCCTGCTCGCCGCCGCCCTGGCGCTGGGAGAGCCCGTGGTGCCGGCGACGGCGGGTGGCTGGCTGACCGTGGCGGGCCTGTCGCTCGGCAGCCAGCTGATCGGTCAGGGACTGCTCGTCTATGCGCTTGCCCATTTTTCGCCGCTGGTGATCGGCATGGCACTGCTGACCCAGCCGGCCATCGCCGCCGGCGTCGGCTGGGCGGCCTTCGGCGAGGTTCTCGGAGCGGGCGATGTCATCGGCATGGTGCTGGTGAGCGCGGCGCTGGTGCTGGTCAGCGCCGCGCGGCAGCAGCAAACCGGCTGAGGGTCGGGAACCCCCTCGCCGCCTTCCTGTTCGGAAGGCAGGAAGCGCTCCGGCGGCAGCGGCGAGGAAGGTGCCACGATGATCACCAGACCGGCGCCCGGCGCGCCGACCAGCATCGAGAACTACGTCGCGCTGACGGCGACCCAATACGAACTGGGTTCGCTGATCCTCATGGTGAGCTACGGCGCCCAGTTCGCCTTCATCCTGTTCTTTCTCGCCTCCGCGACGCAGCTTGCACCCCGCTACCGCATCGTGCCCGTCCTGTCGGCCGTGGTCATGCTGTCGTCGGGGCTGAGCCTGCTGCGCGAGGCGACGTTGTGGCAGGACTCCTACAGCTACGCGGAAGGCCTTTACCGGCCGATGAGCGAGGGCAACACCTTTTCCAACGTCTTCCGCTACGGCAACTGGTTCATCACCACGCCGATCTTGCTGGTGCAGCTCGGCCTTGCCATGGCGCTCGACCGCGCCCAGCGGCACCGGCGCAGCACACGCATGATCGCGGCGACGACGCTGATGATCGCCACGGGCATGGCGGGCCAGTTCGGCGAAAGCGACGACTGGGGCCGGCTGAACCTGTGGGGGCTGGTCTCCACGGTGTTCTTCGTCTGGCTGCTGGTCGAGGTGCGCGGGGTCCTCAAGATCGGCATCACCGGCAGCCCCGCGCCGCTCAGGGCGTGGCCGGGCAACCTGTTCTGGTTCTTCCTCGCAACCTGGGGTCTGTATCCGATCGCCTATGCCCTGCCGCAGCTGGGCGCCACCGGCGATCTGGTCGTCTGGCGCCAGTTCACCTTCAGCGTCGCCGACCTCACCACCAAGCTGCTGTACGGCATCATCCTGTCGCGCTTCCTGCTGCGGCGCAGCGCACTGGAAGGGCATGGTCCGGCGGTGGAGGCGCTCGGCGACGGACCGGCCATGGCTGCGCCGCCGACCGACTTCCGCTAATCGGCGGCGACCGGGCCGAGGTCGCCGCGGCCGATGGTGCCGCTCGCCATCTCCAGCATCCGGTCGAGCGGCCGCTTGGCGGCGAGCCGCAGCCGCTCCTCGATTTCGATGCGCGGCTGCAGGTCGCGCAGCGCCGTGTAGAGCTTCTCCAGCGTGTTGAGCGCCATGTAGGGGCAGATGTTGCAGTTGCAGTTGCCGTCGGCGCCGGGTGCGCCGATGAACCGCTTCTCGGGGAGGGCCCGCTCCATCTGGTGCATGATGTGCGGCTCGGTGGCGACGATCAGCGTGTCGCCGGAAAACGTCTTGGCGAACTGTAGGATGCCGCTGGTCGAGCCGACGTAATCGGCGTGGTCGATGATCGCCGGCGGACATTCGGGATGCGCGGCGACAGGTGCGCCGGGGTGCATTGCCTTCAGCTTGAGCAGCTCCGTCTCGCTGAAGGCTTCGTGGACGATGCACACCCCCGGCCACAGCAGCATGTCGCGCCCGAACTTGCGCGACAGATAGCCGCCGAGATGCCGGTCGGGGCCGAAGATGATGGGCTGGTCCTCGGGAATCTGGCTGATGATCGTCTCGGCCGAAGAGGAGGTGACGATGATGTCGGACAGCGCCTTCACCTCCGTCGAACAGTTGATGTAGGTCAGGGCGATGTGATCGGGATGAGCGTCGCGGAAGGCGCGGAACTTGTCCGGCGGGCACGAATCCTCAAGGCTGCAGCCGGCATCGAGATCGGGCAGGACGACGATCTTGTCGGGTGACAGGATCTTGGCGGTGTCGGCCATGAACTTTACCCCGCAGAACGCGATCACCTGCGCGTCCGTGTCGGCCGCCTTGCGCGACAGCTCGAGACTGTCTCCGACGAAGTCGGCAAGATCCTGGATTTCGGGCTTCTGATAGTAGTGCGCGAGGATGATCGCATGGCGCTCCTTGCGCAGGCGGTCGATTTCCGCACGCAGGTCGGTCCCGATCGGCATGGGTGTGGGAGCGGTCATGCAAGTGTCCCGTTCGTTGCGGTCTTGCCGGTCATATAGGCGATGCGTGGCGCGAAGCGAGAGCCGTCGCGCACCACCCGCCTGCTTAGCCGGGCGCCGGATCGCCGGCGAAGCGGACCTCGACCGTTGCGTCGGTGTAGCCGGCGACCTGCAGCGGGATCGCAAGGTTCTGCCGCACCGCCTGCGCCGCCGCTTGCCGGGCGAGGCCGAGCACCTCGGGATTGCGGGCAAACTCGCTCGCCTTGCGCTCCGCCTGGACCGAGTTGTTGCGGGCCAGTGCCACCGCCGCCTCGCGGGTCACGAAGGCGCCCTCGGTGAACACGCGCGCCGCGCTTTCATCGATGTTGGGGCGCGTGGTCTGCAAGGGTGGCAGCGTCACGGTGAGCCGCTGCGCAGCCGGATCCCAGGTGAAATCGTCCCGGCCCATTCCCGACAGGTCGAGCCGGTATTCCACCGTCGCAGGGACGATTGTCGCCTGCCGCGACTGCAGCACCGGGACGCCCAGCACGCGCTGCGTGTTCTCGCTTTCGGCCACCACCTCGAACCGGGACGAGAGCACCGTCAGCGCGTTCTGCCGCTCGAAGGCGAGCATGGCGCTGCCGACCGGATCGCCCTCCTGCTGGTGGAAGAACGCCCGCCAGGTCAGCCAGGCGACCGCCGCCAGCAGCACGATCACCAGCAGCCACGGCGCCGCCTGCACGCGCGCCAGCGGGCGCTCGGCACGCGGGGCGGTGTGCGGCGCGCCGGTGGCGGCGCGGTTCAGCGGAGATGCCACGACAATCCGTCCCGTGCCGCCACGCCGCGGCGCTCCAGGTCGATGAGATGCGCCATCACCGACATTTCGGCGGCAGGTTTCAGCCGCTCGTCCAGTCCCTTGTACATCGGTTGAACAAGCGCCGCGGCGCTGCGCGGTTCCTGGGCGAGCAGCCGGACGATCTGCCGTTCGCGCTGGCGCCGGTGTCCGATCATGCCGCGCACGAGCTGCTGGGGCTTGTGCACGGCTTCGCCATGGGCGGGATAATAGACCCGCTCCTCGCGGCCGACGAGGCGTTCGAGGCTGTTCACGTAATCCCCCATGTCTCCGTCCGGAGGAGCGACGACGCTGGTGGACCAGCCCATCACGTGATCGCCGGTGAACAGCGCCTCGGCCTCGCGCAGCGCGAAGCACAGGTGGTTGGAGGTGTGGCCGGGGGTTGCCAGCGCTGTCAGTGTCCATCCGTCGCCCGCGACCGAATCGCCTTCGGCCATGACCGCATCGGGGGCGTAGGTGGCGTCGAACGGAGCGTCCGCCCGTTCCGCGTCGCCGGCAGGCGCCAGCGGCGCGCAGCCCATCACCGGTGCCCCCGTTGCTGCGGCGAGCGGCAGGGCGGCAGGGGAATGGTCGCGATGCGTGTGGGTGACGAGGATCGCGCTCAGCGTCGCCTCGCCGATCGCCTTCAGCAGCGCCTCGACATGGGCGGGATCCGCCGGACCGGGGTCGATCACCGCCACCTGCCGCCCGTCGCCGACGACGAAGCTCTGCGTGCCGGTATAGGTGTATGGCGAGGCGTTGGCGGCGAGGACCTGACGCACGAGCGGGCCGCAGCGCACGGCCGTTCCGGTCGGCCACGGTTCAAGGGGCAGCAGCACCATGGCTTGCATATGGATGCGGCTTTGTTCCATGTCACGCCCCGGTGCGGCAGGCGCGTGGCGCCGGAGGGGAGAGCTGCGGTGGGCGAACAGGCGATCCTGGTTCTGGACGAGGGCACGACCTCCACCCGCGCGCTCCTTTATGACCCGGCCGGCCGCCGTCTCGGCATGGCGCAGGAGCCGATCGCCCAGAGCTACCCGGCTGCCGGCTGGGTGGAGCAGGACGCGGAGGAGATCTGGCAGAAGAGCCTTGCCTGTGTGTACCGGATGGTCGCCCGCGCCGGCGGGGCCGAGCGGATCGCCGCCATCGGCATCACCAACCAGCGCGAGACGGTGGTCGCCTGGGACCGGCGCACCGGAGCGGCGCTTGCCCCGGCGATCGTGTGGCAGGACCGCAGGACCGCGGCCATGTGCCACGCGCTGCGCGAGAGCGGCCGCGAGGCGGAGCTTCATGCCCGCACTGGGCTGGTGCTCGATCCGTATTTCTCCGCCACCAAGATGCGCTGGCTGCTCGATCATGTGCCGGAGGTGGCCGACGCGGCCGCCGGGGAGCGCCTGGCGCTCGGCACCATCGACAGCTGGCTGCTGTTCCGGCTGAGCGGAGGCGCGTTCGTCACCGATGCGAGCAACGCGTCCCGCACGCAGCTGCTCGCGCTCGACGGGGCGCAGTTCGACACCGGCCTGTGCGATGTGTTCGGCGTGCCGCCGGCGGCGCTGGCCGAGGTGACGGACACCAGCGGCCCGCTGGCTCAGTGCGACCCGGCGCTGTTCGGCCGGGCGCTGCCGATCTGCGGCATGGCTGGCGACCAGCAGGCCGCAACGATCGGGCAGGGCTGCCTTGCCACCGGCGAGGCGAAGGCGACCTTCGGGACCGGGGCGTTCATCCTGTCCAACACCGGCGCGCGGGCTCCGTCCTCGCGCAATCGCCTGCTGGGCACGGTGCTCCTGCAACAGGGGGGGCAGCGGACCTATGCGCTGGAAGGATCCGTGTTCTCCGCCGGGAGCCTCGTGCAATGGCTGCGCGATGCTCTCGGCCTGCTCGCCTCGGCGCAGGAAACCGAGCCGCTGGCGGCATCCGTGCCGGACAATGGCGGAGTCACGATCGTGCCGGCTCTTTCCGGCCTTGGCGCGCCGCACTGGCGGCCTGACGCCCGGGCGCTCATCTGCGGGTTGAGCTTCGGCACCACGCGGGCGCACATCGCGCGCGCGGCGCTCGAGGCGATGGCGCACCAGACGCAGGATCTGGGCGCCGCCTTTGCCGCAGACGGCGCGGGCTGGCGCGAGCTCAGGGTCGATGGCGGGATGAGCGCCAATGGCTGGATGGTTCAGGATCTGGCGGACCTCACCGGACTCGAGGTGGAACGGCCGGAGGATGTCGAGACGACCGCGCGCGGGGCGGCGATGCTGGCAGCCTGCGGCGCGGGGCTGTACGCCGACCTTCCGTCCGCCGTATCGGCAATGCGCAGCCCCGCCGAGCGGTTCACGCCGCGCCTCGACGAGGCGCGCCGCGCGCAGCGGGTGGCGCAGTGGCAGGCGGCCCTCTCGATGGCCCTGTCGGTCCCTCTGGCGGCCGGCGCCGGCGGACAGGAGGCGCCGCTCAGCTGAAGGCCGACATCAGCTTCTGCTGAAGGTGATGCACCGGTGCGGGCGGCGCCTTCGCGTTCAGGGTCTCGCGCTGCATGCGGTCGAGCCGCGCGAGGCGGGCGTGCAGATGCTGCGAGGCGCTGATGAGCGCCCGCGCCGCGTCGTCCAGATGGGCAATCTGCTGCGGATCGGCATCCCGGTCCGGCGGCAGTGCCCCGTGCAGATGAAGCTGGCGCTCGGTGATCTCTCCGGCGAGAAAGGCGCGCTGGTTCAGCAGCCAGGCAAGGATGTGCATGACGCGCGTGGTCGTGCGCAGCCCTTCGATGGACAGCGCCACGGCCGGCGGGTCCGGCGCCTCGGCAAGGCGGTGGATGCTGGCGTTGTCGAACACGTGACGCGCCTCGTCGGCGAGCACCAGCGCCTCCGTGTAGAGACCCTCGACAATGTGCGCGGTGAGCGGGGGCGTGTCGTGCTCGGATGATGCAGGCATGGCGCCGTCTATCGGCCCAAGCCCGTCGCCATCCAACCTTTATTTGCGCTTCGTTAACCAGCTTCGGTGCGGGTGTCCGGCTGCGGCACAGAAGTTGTGCCGGCCAGCCCGCCGCAGCGCCTCGCTGTCCCGCCCGGGCACAGGAGGGCGCGTGTCCGGGTCAGGCGATGATGTCGGGCAGCAGCCTGTCCTCGAGCACGGCGATCCGGTCCCGCAGCGCGAGCTTGCGCTTCTTGAGGCGGGCGATCTGCAACTGGTCGGCGCCGCCGCTGTTGGCCGCGGCGGTCAGCGCCGCGATCGCCACATCGAGATCGCGGTGCTCCGTGCGCAGCAGGCCCAGCATCTTGCGCAGTTCTTCTTCGTCCAATTCTGCCGATCCCATTGCTCGATCCGGAACACCCGCGGCGCGGCTTGCCGCCGCTCAGGGGACGCTGGGCGCACTCGGCTCGTGTAGCACTTCGTCCCGCTCCATTTCTATGGTTTCATGCCTCCCCCGCCGCGAAGGTGCGACACCGAGTCGGACCGGCGGCGGCGGGCTCTCGGAGGCGTATCCTTCGCCGCCGGGCGCGCATCAAGAGGAGAACGCAATGCACAGGTCATCGCACATGCAGACGCTGGAAACGCGGCATGCCGGACTGGAAGAGCGCCTGCGCCAGGAGCAGAGCCGGCCCTTTCCCGACGCGGTGACGATCAAGCAGCTCAAGCAGCAGAAGCTGCGCATCAAGGAGCAGCTCGCGCAGGGCTGACCTTCTGCCGCCGGGCGGACGCGGGACGGAGGCGGGGCGCGCCGGCCCGGCCCGCCCGCACGGCTCGTCCGGTGCTTGGACGGGACCGTCGGGTGCGGTAAGGGCCGGGGCATGAGCGCGACCGCAGCCGCCCGCCAGATCCTTCTCAGCCTGCACGAGGTCATGGCGTCGCGTTCGGCGCCGCAGGACAAGCTCAACCGGGTGGTGGAGATCGTCGCCCGCAACCTCCATTCGGAGGTGTGCTCGCTCTACCTGCTGCGCGACGGGATGCTCGAACTGTTCGCCACCCGCGGCTTGAACCAGGAGGCGGTGCATGTCACTCGCATGGCGGTCGGGGAGGGGCTGATCGGCACCATCGCCGAGACCGGCGAGACGCTGAACCTTGCCGAGGCGCGGGCGCATGTGAACTTCTCCTACCGTCCGGAGACGGGCGAGGAGAAGTTCCAGTCGTTCGCCGGCGTGCCCATCGTTCACCGCGAGCGCGTGATCGGCGTGCTCAGCGTGCAGCATGTCGAGCCGCGCCGCTACGAGGACATCGAGATCGAGGTTCTCCAGACCACTGCGATGGTCATCGCCGGACTGATCGCCAGCGCCGGCCTCATCGACGAGGAGGCGGCCGAGACCGGCGGCGCGCCGCGCGCGCCCGAGACGCTCACCGGCCTTGTGCTGGTGCGCGGTCTGGCCAGCGGCCGGGTGGTGCTCCACCAGCCGCGCGTCACCATTCATCAGCTCGTGGCCGAAGACACGGAGGCGGAGCGGCAGCGGGTCTATCGCGCCTTTGCGCGGATGCGCGAACAGATCGAGCAGATGGCCGCCCAGGTCGAGTTCGGCGGCGGCGGTGAACATGACGAGGTGCTCGAGACCTACCGCATGTTCGCCTATGACGAGGGCTGGTCGCGGCGGATCAACGAGGCCATCGACAGCGGCCTCACCGCCGAGGCGGCGATCGAGCGGGTGCAGCAGCGCACGCGGATGCGCATGCGGGAGATCGACGACCCGCTGCTGGCGGACCGCATGCACGATCTGGAGGACCTGTCCAACCGGCTGCTCCGGATCGTGTCGGGGCAGCTGGGCACGGCGGCAAGCCTCGGCCTGACACAGGACACGATCCTGCTTGCCCGCAATCTTGGGCCGGCGGAACTTCTCGAATACGACCGCCGCCGCCTGAAGGGCGTGCTGCTGGAGGAGGGCTCGCTCACCGCCCACGTGGTGATCGTCGCCCGGGCCATGAGCATCCCGGTCATCGGCAGGTTGCCGGGGATCCGCGCCCGGGTGTCGGAAGGCGACGAGGTGCTGCTCGACGCCAACAGCGGCACCGTCACGCTTCGCCCGTCCCCGGCCATGGTCGAGGCGTTCGCAGTCAAGAACACGGCCTATCGCGAGCGTCAGGCAAGCTATGCGCGGCTTCGCGACGTGGAGCCGTTCACCCGTTGCGGAACGCGCATCGAGGTGATGATGAACGCCGGCCTGCGCGACGACATGTCGGCATTGTCCCTGACCGGGGCCGACGGCATCGGCCTGTTCCGCACGGAGTTCCAGTTCCTCGTCTCGGCCACGCTGCCGCAGCGCGAGCGGCAGACGCGGCTCTACCGCGACATCCTCGACGCCGCGGGGGACAAGCCGGTGACGTTCCGCACGGTCGACATCGGCGGCGACAAGGCTGTCCCCTATCTGCGCAGCGACGCGGCGCGCGAGGACGAGAACCCGGCCATGGGTTGGCGCGCCCTGCGCCTCGCGCTGGAGCGGGACGGGCTGCTGCGGGTTCAGGCCCGCGCGCTGCTCGACGCGGCGGCGGGACGCACCCTGAACGTCATGTTTCCCATGGTCAGCGAACCATGGGAGTTCGATGCGGCGCGGGCGGTGTTCGACGAGCAGCTGCAGCTCCTGCGCGAGCGGCGCCGCCGCCTGCCGAATGCGATCCGTTTCGGCGTCATGCTGGAGGTGCCCGCGCTTGCCGAAACGCTCGACCTTCTGCTGCCGCGGGTCAGCTTCGTGTCGATTGGCACCAACGACCTCACCCAGTTCCTGTTCGCAGCCGACCGGGCCAACCCCAAGCTGGCCGAGCGGTATGACTGGGTCAGTCCCGCCGTCCTGCGCTTCCTTGCCCGCACGGTGGCGGCCGTGCGGGGCCATCCGGTCGACCTGGCGGTGTGCGGCGAGATGGGCGGAAGGCGGCTGGAGGCGCTCGCGCTGCTGGGACTTGGCATCACCCGGCTGTCGATCACGCCCGCCTCCGTCGGCCCGATCAAGGAGCTGATCCGCAAGGTTCATCTGGGCGAGCTGCAGCCGCAGATGCGGCAGTGGCTGGCCGATCCTCCGCCCAGCATGCGCGCGGCGCTGGTTGCCTGGGCGGCGGAGCGGGACATCGACACCGAATAGCGGCTGGAATCCGCCGGCCGTCCTGACGGCGGGGACGCTTGCCGGGTGGCCGCATGGTGCTTGACAGGATCGGCTCCGAGCCTCTTCTATCGGGCGACAGGATCAGACAGCGAGGGGTCGCAGGCAGACGCAATGACAGACGATGACGGGATCGAAGCCCCGCCGGTGCAGCACGAGGGCGCGGGACAGCGCCTGCGCCAGGCACGCGAGAAGGCCGGCTACGACCTCAAGGACGTGGCCGGGGCGACCCGCATTCCCGAGCGTCATCTGCTCGCCATTGAGAACGGGGAGTTCGACCGACTGCCCGCGCCAGCCTATGCGGTCGGTTTCTCCCGTTCCTACGCCCGCATGGTGGGTGCGGACGAGCAGAGCATCGTCGAGCAGGTGCGTGCCGAGGTCGGCGCGGTGCGCGCGGCCCGGCCCGAGCGTGCCGAGAAGTTCGAGCCCGGCGATCCCGCGCGGGTGCCGTCCCGGCGGCTGGCATGGTTCGGCGCGCTGGCAATCGTGCTGCTGATCATCGGCATGTTCACCTTCTATCGCACCTATCTGGCGCCCGGCATGGGGCCGCCGCCGTTGACGGCGGACGACGCGAACGCCGTGGCGGCGGCTCCGGCGGGTGCCGCACCGACCGGCGCAGGCGCGCCGGGTGCCGCCGTGCCTGCGCCTGCGGCCGGCGGCCAAGTCGTGTTCACCGCGCTCGAGCCGCAGGTGTGGGCGCGTTTCTATGACCGCGCGGGCAACCGGCTGATCGAGAAGCAGTTCGCTCAGGGCGAGCAGTTCGCCGTGCCGCGCGATGCGGACGGGGTGCAGATCTGGACCGGGCGGCCCGACGCGCTCGCCATCACCATCGACGGGCGGCCGGTGCCAAAGCTGGCCGACCGGCAGCAGATCATGCGCGACGTGCCGGTGTCCGCCGAAGCGCTGCTGGCGCGGCCGGCAGGCGGAGCCGCACCGGCGGCGTCGCCGCCGCCCGTGCCCGTCGGGGCAGCGCCAGCCCGTCCGTGACGCCGGGGCGGACAGCGAGGCTTCAGGAACACGCCGCTACATCCCGACGCCGGCCATGCGGGCCGACCAACCGTTCAGGAGGACACATGCTTTCCGCTCTTTCCCGCTCCGCCGACCGATCGGCAGGCGCCGGGCACGCCCCGGCCGGCACACGCGCGGCAGGCTTGCTGGTGATGCTGGCGGTCGCGTTCGCGCCGGTGCCTGCGCTGGCCCAGGACGCGAGCGCCGAGGCGCGGCTGCGCCGGCTCGAGGCCGAGGTGCGCGCCCTGCAGCGGCAGGTGTTCCCTGGTGGCGACGGACGTTTCTTCCAGCCGGAGATCACGGCTCCTCCCGCGTCGGCGGCACCGGTCCCCGCCGGGCCGTCGTCAACCGCGCTCGGCGATGTGCTGGCCCGGCTCGAGGCGCTCGAACGCCAGCTGCAGACCCTTACCGCGCAGATCGAGGTCGGCGGCAACACCGTCGCCACCCTGAGCGAGCGGGTCGAGGCGCTGGAAGCCGCGGGCAGGGCGGCGGCGGCACAACCGTCCGCTCCGGTTCCGGTCGCGGGCAGCGGCGCCGCTGCTGCGACCCCCGGTTCGTCCACCGCCGGGGCGGCACCCGCGCCGCGCCCTGCGGCCGATGCCCAGCGGCTGGCGGCGGTGCAGGCCATCACCAAACCGTCGACCGGCAATCCCGGCGAGGACGAGTACGTCTACGGGTTCCGCCTCTTCGAAGCGGGCTTCTATCCCGAGGCGCAGCAGCAGCTCACCCTGTTCCTCAACGCCCATCCGCGGCACGCCCGGGCGACCTACGGCCGCAACCTGCTCGGGCGCGCCTATCTTGCCGACAACAAGCCGCGCGAGGCGGCCGGCTGGTTCCTCAACAACTACCAGAGCGACCGGACCGCCGCCCGCGCCGGCGACAGCCTGCTCGGTCTGGCTCAGGCGATGATCGCGCTTCAGGACACCCAGCGGGCCTGCGTCGCACTCGCCGAATTCGCCGAAGGGTTTCCCGCTCTGGCGACGGGGCGCCTGCGGCCCGACTACGAGGCGGCGCGGCGGCAGGTTCGCTGCAGTTGAAGTGACGCGGCCGCCTGATCCGGCGCTGGCGGCCCGCTTCGCCGGCGATCTCGCCGCGATCTGGCCGGAGCATGGCACTCCCGAGGCGCGGCTGGCGGTGGCGGTGTCGGGCGGACCGGACAGCATGGCCCTGCTGCTGCTGGCGGCGGCGACGTTGCCCGGACGGATCATGGCGGCCACCGTCGACCACCGCCTGCGGCCGGAAAGCGGCGCTGAGGGCAGGGCGGTCGGTCATCACTGCGCGCGCCTTGGCATCCCTCACGCCGTGCTGCCGGTCACACTCGGGCGGGGCAGCGTGCAGGCGGCGGCGCGGCGGGCGCGCTATGCGGCCCTGCTCGAATGGGCGCGGGCGAGCGGTGCCAAAGCCATGGCAACGGCGCATCATGCCGACGATCAGGCGGAAACGCTGCTGCTGCGCCTGAACCGCGGGAGCGGTGTCGCCGGATTGGCGGGCGTGCGCCCGGTGGTGCAGCTAGCCGGCGCGGAGCTGCCCGTGCTTCGTCCGCTGCTGGGATGGCGCAAGCGCGTTCTGGAGGATCTCTGCGAACAGTGCGGTGTGGTGACCGTGCCTGATCCGGCCAACAGCGATCCCCGCCACGACCGGACCGCCGCGCGCGCCCTGCTCCGACGCGAGCCGTGGTTCGACGTCGCCGCTCTCGCGCGCAGCGCCGGACATCTGGCCGAGGCGGAGGAGGCGCTGGCGGCGGTGGAGGAGGACTGCTGGCAGAAGCACGTCCGGCACGACGGCGGGCAGCTGCACTACCGCCCTTCCGGTCCTCGCCTGATCCGGCTGCGCATCCTGCAGCGGATCATCGCGGCGCTTGGCACTCCGGCGCGCGGATCGGCGGCGGCTGCACTTCTGGCACGGCTCGAGCGCGGCGGGAAAGGCAATCTCGGCGGAGTCGAAGTCGCGGCGCATGCGGGCGAGTGGATCGCCCGGCCGGAGCGTCCGCGCTCCGGCTAGCGGGCGGCTGGCCGCAGAGCGGTCGCCTCGCGGGCGAGCCGCGTGACCGTGGCCGGATCAGGCTCGCCCGCCGGCGCCACCCAGCTTCCGCCAACGCAGAGCACGGCCGGGTCGGCAAGCCACGCGGCGGCGGTGTCGGGACCGATGCCGCCGGTGGGGCAGAAGCGCACCGCCGGGAAAGGTGCGGCAAGGGCCTTGAGCGCCTGAAGCCCGCCCGCAGCTTCCGCCGGAAAGAACTTGAAGTGCGTCAGGCCAAGGTCGAGACCGCGCATGATTTCGCCGGCGGTTGCCACCCCGGGGAGGAAGGGCACGTCCGCCTCGACACAGGCCTTGGCGACCTTCTTGGTCAGGCCAGGCGACACGACGAACCGTGCGCCGGCGTCCAGAGCGTCATGAAGCTGATCGCGATTGACCACGGTGCCGGCGCCGACCACCGCGCCTTCCACCTCGCTCATGGTGGCGATCGCATCGAGCGCGGCGGGCGTCCTGAGCGTCACCTCGAGCGCCCGCAACCCGCCGGCGACCAGCGCCTCCGCCAAAGGCCGCGCATGGCGCGCGTCCTCGATCACGATCACCGGGATCACCGGGGCGAGCCGCATGATGTCGGCGATCTGCATCATTCGCTGTCCTGCTGGCTGAAGAAGGCGGCCGCCGCACCCAGAAGCCCCGGCTGCGGATGGGTGATGAGCTTGACCGGAATGGACCGCATCAGATGCTCGAACCGGCCCTTGGCGGCGAAGCGGCTGGCAAAGCCCGAGCGGGGCAGCACGTCCCTCAGCCTCAGCCCGAGGCCGCCGGCGATCACCACCCCGGCGAAGCCGCCCTGGGCCAGCGCGATGTCCCCCGCGACACTGCCGAGCGACAGGCAGAACCGGTCGACCGCCGCCGCCGCCAGAATGTCGGTCTGCGCCAGCCCGCGTGACCAGATCGCCACGTCGTCCTCGTCGCTGAACGGCCGGCCTTCCATCGCGGCGAGTGCTTGGTGGATGTCGACGATCGCCGGACCGGACACCACCCTCTCCACCGAGACGCGGGTGTGCCGCCGGCGCAGACGAGCGAGCAGAGCATCCTCGATCGGGTCGAGCGGCGCGAAGTCGATGTGGCCGCCCTCCGTCGCCTGCACCCGGTAGCTCCCGTCCTGCCCGCGCCACAGATGCGCGACGCCAAGACCGGTGCCCGGGCCGAGCACGCTGATCGTGCCCGGACGGCCGAGCGGTTGTTCCGGTCCGGCCAAATGCGCGAACTGGCCGGCCGGGGCGATCGCGACTGCATGGGCCACCGCCTCAAAGTCATTCACGATGACGAGACGGTCGACGTTCAGTGCCGCGGGCAGTTGTGCCGGCCGGAGGATCCACGGATTGTTGGTGAAGCGGATCACCTCGCCCGTCACCGGGCCGGCCACGGCCACCGCGACGGCGCGCGGAACCGATCCGCCGCAGCGGGCGCGAAAATCCTCCCAGGCTGTTTCGAAGCTCGCGTGGTCGGCGGTGTGCAGCGTGACGGGATCGTCAAGCGCGATCGTTCCGTCGTCCTGCCTCCGCGCACGGGCAAAACGGGCGTGAGTGCCGCCCACGTCGATCGCCACGACCTCTGTCACAGGCCGGCGTCCCTCAGCATGGCCGAGCCGCCCTGCTCGGCCCCGTCGGCCATGCGCCGGAAAAGGGCAAACAGCTCGCGCCCCGTGCCGCGCTCTTCCGGCGGCGCCGGTGCAGCATCGCGGCTGTCCAGATCGGCGGTCGTCTCCAGCACCCCGGTTTCGCCGCACAGGCGCACGATGTCCCCGTCCCTCAGCTTCGACAGCGGTCCGCCGCCCAGCGCTTCGGGGGTGCAGTGGATCGCAGCCGGAACCTTGCCGCTCGCGCCTGACATGCGCCCGTCGGTCACCAGCGCCACGCGGTGTCCGCGGTCCTGGACGACGCCCAGCGGCGGGGTGAGCTTGTGCAGTTCGGGCATGCCGTTCGCCCGCGGCCCCTGATGGCGGACGACCACCACGACATCGCGGTCGAGTTCTCCTGCGGCAAAGGCGTCGATCACCGCGCTCTGCGTCTCGAACACCCTGGCGGGGGCTTCGATGGTCCACCGGTCGCGGGCGACGGCGCTGGTCTTGAAGCAGGCGCGGCCGAGATTGCCCTGCACGAGCCGCATGCCGCCGTCACTCTGGAATGGGGCGCTGGCCGGCCGCAGCACCGTGTCGTCGCCGCTCGGCCCGGGGTCGCGCCACGCCAGCGTCTCGCCGTCGAGCCACGGCTCCAGCGCATAGGCCGCCAGATCCTCGCCGTGCACGGTGGTGACGTCCCGGTGGACCAGACCCGCCTCGAGCAGGGTGCCGACCACGAAACCGAGCCCGCCGGCGGCCTGGAACTGGTTCACGTCGTCGGCGCCGTTGGGATAGACGCGGGCGATCAGCGGCACCGCGGTGCTGAGTTCGGCCATGTCGCTCCAGTCGACGATGATCCCCGCCGCGCGGGCGAACGCCGGGATGTGAATGGCATGGTTGGTGGAGCCACCCGTCGCCAGCAGGCCGACGATGGCGTTCACGATCGCCTTCTCGTCCACGCAGAGCGCCAGCGGCCGTTCGTCACCGCGCCCCCGGCTGATCGCCGCCAGCCGATGCACCGAGGCGCGGGTCAGCGCTTGACGGAGCGGTGTGCCGGGATTGATGAACGCCGCACCGGGCAGTGACAGGCCCATCAGGTCCAGCATCATCTGGTTGGAGTTGGCCGTGCCGTAGAAGGTGCACACGCCCGGCGCATGGTAGGACGCCGCCTCGCTGGCCAGCAGCGCGGCCCGGTCGACCTTGCCCTCGGCGTAGAGCTGGCGCACCCGCTGCTTTTCCTTGTTGGCGATGCCGGTGGGCATGGCTCCGGCGGAGATGAAGATGGCGGGAAGGTAGCCGAACCGCAGACCGCCGATCAGCAGGCCCGGCACGATCTTGTCGCACATGCCGAGCATCGCGACGCTGTCATACATGGCGTGGCTCAGCGACACCGCGGTGGACAGCGCGATCACGTCGCGGCTGAACAGCGACAGCTCCATTCCGTCGGTGCCCTGCGTCACGCCGTCGCACATGGCCGGCGTCGCCCCGGCCACCTGCGCGGTCGCCCCGACCTCGCGCGCCCACACCTTCATCTGGGCCGGATAGGTGCCAAACGGCTGATGCGCGGAGATGGTGTCGTTGTAGGCGGTGACGATGCCGATGTTGGGGCCGCGGCGGGTGGCGATCGACTCCTTGTCCTCGCCGGTGGCGGCAAAGCCGTGCGCAAGGTTGGAGCAGGGAAGCGCCGCGTTGCGGTCGGCGTGCCGGTCCCCCTCGCGCCGCATCAGCTCCAGATAGGCGCGGCGCCGCTCCGCCGAACGTTCGGCAATGCGCCGGGTCACCTTGTGCACGGTGTCGTCGAGCCTACTCGTCATGCCAGCTCACTCCATGGCGTTCGGCAAGGGCGATGGCCGCGCTCGGCCCCCAGCTGCCGGCCGTGTAGGGGCGCGGGGCGAGCTGCGCGTCGGTCCACATGGCGCGGATCGCGTCGATCCATGCCCATTGCGCCTCCACCTCGTCCCGGCGCACGAACAGCGTCTGGTCGCCCTCGACAAGGTCGAGCAGCAGCCGCTCGTAGGCGATGCGCCGGTGCGTGCCCGTGAAGGCGTCGGGAATGGCGATGTCCAGCGGCACTGTCCGCAGCCGGATGCCGTCACGGTCCAGTCCCGGCTGCTTGGCCATCAGCGAGAGGCGAATGTTCTCCTCGGGCTGGATGCCGATCACCAGCCGGTTGGGTTGTGCCTGCGCCCCCCGGTCGCCGAAGATGGAGTAGGGGATGGCGCGGAACTGGACCACGATCTCGGTGACACGCTCGGGCAGGCGCTTGCCTGTCCGCAGGTAGAAGGGAACGCCGTTCCAGCGCCAGTTGGCCACGCCCGCCCGGAGCGCAACGAAGGTTTCCGTGCTGCTCGGCCGGGCAAGCTCCTCGTCGTATCCCGGCACAGCCTGACCGCCGATGGCGCCGGCGCGGTATTGTCCCGTGACGACGTCTTCGGCGCGCACGGGGCGCAGGGCGCGCAGCACCTTGACCTTCTCGTCGCGCACCGCCGTCGCATCGAACGAGGTCGGGGGCTCCATCGCCACCAGGGCGAGCAGCTGGAGCATGTGGTTCTGCACCATGTCGCGCAGCGCTCCGGCCTCGTCATAAAAGGCGACGCGGCCTTCCAGCCCGACCGTTTCAGCCACGGTGATCTGCACGTGATCGATGTGGCGCGCGTTCCAGATCGGTTCGAACAGGATGTTGGCGAACCGCAGGGCGAGCAGGTTCTGCACCGTCTCCTTGCCCAGATAGTGATCGATGCGGAAGATCCGGTCCTCGGAGAATGCCGCACCCACGGCGTCGTTGATGGCGCAGGAGGAGGCAAGATCGCTGCCCAGCGGCTTCTCGAGACCGATCCGCACCCTGTCGCCGGTCAGACCCGCCTGTTGCAGCCCGGCAATGGTCGGCTCGAACAGGCTGGGAGCGGTGGACAGGAAGATCGCGAGGCCGGCCTGCGGCGTTCCCAGCTTGGTGGCCAGATCGGCGTAACCCTCCAGCGTCGTCGCATCGAGCGGCTGGTAGGAGAGGCGCGGCAGGAACCGGTCGAGAGCGCCGCGGCGGTCCTCGGGCAGATGCCGGTCCAGCGCCGCGCGCGCGAAGGCGCGGAATTCCTCGTCGTCCATGACGGATCGCGCGGTGCCGACGATCCGCAGCTCGGGCGCGAGCAAGCCGTCGGCGTCAAGAGCACACAGCGATGGCAGCAGCATCCGCTGCGCCAGGTCGCCCGTCGCGCCGAACAGCAGCAGGCGCTCGGCGGTGAAGGGCATCTGGGGCAAGGACGAAGAACCTCTCTGCTGACGATCCTGCGCGCGGTCATCCCACCCACACCCGGCGCCGGCAAGCGCAAACCGCGTGTCCGCGCCTCTGCATTCCTATTCATCGCCGCCTTGACGGACTTCGACCCGGCTGCGGAGGAACTCGGCGTTGCCGAAGCTGGTCATGAAGCTCACATCCGCGGCATCCCGACCGACCCCGATCTTCACCGTCTGCGCCGGGTCGGCCATGCGCGTGGCGTCGACGAGGTGCCAGGCGCCGCCGCCGGGTATCGTGGGATCAGCAAGGAACACCTCGGCCACGGCGTGAAAGTCGGGCGGGTTCACTCCCGGATCGTAGCAGGCGACATAGCGGGCGGGGATGGCCGATGCGCGGGTCAGCGCGATCATCACATGGGCAAAGTCGCGGCAGATCCCGCATCGCTGGATGAAGCTGTCCGAGGCGCCGGTCGTCGCATCGGAGGTGCCGGCCTGGTAGGTGAAGTTTTCGGCGATCCAGTCGCGCATGGCGACGATCCGCGCGCCGCCGTCCAGATGCCCCCATTCGGCCTGCACGAACGACTGGAACTTGTCCGCCGCGCAATACCGGCTGTCGAAGAGATAGGGAACGGTATGACCGGGCAGCCGGTGCGGCGGCAGCCGTTCCAGCTCGTCGAGCCGGGCGAGCAGCCGGCGCGGCTTGACGGTGGCGCGGTAGCCCACCTCGAACTCGCCCGTCGCGCGGATCCAGATTCGCTGTCCGATGTTGTCCTGCGCGCCGACGCGGGCCAAGTGTTCGGCAGGCGACAGCGTCGTCTCGCAGCGCACGATCTCCTGCTCCGGGATGGCCGCAGCTTCGAACTGGAGCAGGACGTCGGTGGGCTCCTGCAGGCGGAAGGCGAAGGACGACTGGATCGAGACGGTCATGGCCGGCTCCTTGGCGCGGCGCTGTTGCGGTTTCAAGGCGCCGCCCGCTCCCGCTGAGCCGCCGTCCCGGCTCAGCGCGCGTGTGTCCGTCCCGCCGGCACCCCGTAGAGGTCGTGCGCGTCGGCATCCTCGACCAGGACGTCGAGCACGGTGCCGGGAACAAGGTCGGCCGGCACGTCGCGAAGGAACACCTGGCCGTCGATCTCGGGCGCATCGGCCTGGCTGCGGCCGTTCGCGCCGACATTCCCGTCGCCGTCGGGCGCGCCCACTTCGTCGATGATCACCGGCAGCACGCGGCCGATCCGGGCGGCGAGCTTGGCGGCACTGATCCGTGCCGTCGTCTCCATGATCCGGGCGTAGCGTTCTTCCTTGACGGCTTCAGGAACGTGTCCCGGCAGGGCGTTCGCCTGCGCCCCCGCGACGGGTTCGAACCGGAACGCGCCGACGCGGTCAAGCTGAGCCTCCTCGAGCCAGTCGAGAAGGTAGCGGAAGTCATCCTCCGTCTCGCCGGGAAAGCCGACCACGAAGCTCGACCGGATGGCAATCTCTGGACAGATGGCGCGCCACGCTTTCAGCCGTTCAAGCACCCTGGCTTCGTTGGCGGGGCGCTTCATCGCGCGCAGCACGGCCCGGCTGGCGTGCTGAAACGGGATGTCGAGGTAGGGGGTGAGCACCCCTTCCGCCATCAGGGGGATCACCTGATCGACATGCGGGTAGGGATAGACATAGTGAAGCCGCACCCACGGCGCGCGGTCATCCGGCGTCCGCAGCCGCCCCAGCTCGCGGGCAAGGTCGGTCATGTGCGCGCGGACCTCGCGCCCGTGCCACTGGCGCGGCTCGTGACGCACATCGACGCCGTAGGCGGATGTGTCCTGGCTGATGACCAGCAGCTCGCGCGTGCCCGCGGCGACCAGCTTCTCCGCCTCGCGCAGCACGGCATCGACGCGTCGGCTGGCGAGCCGGCCGCGCAGCTGCGGAATGATGCAGAAGGCGCAGGAGTGGTTGCAGCCTTCGGAAATCTTGAGATAGCTGTAGTGACGCGGCGTCAGCTTGAGATCGGTTTGCGGCACAAGGTCCACGAACGGCCCCTGCGTCGGCGGCGCCGCGGCGCGCACGGCCTCCACCACCTGCTCGTACTGATGCGCGCCGGTGATCGCCAGCACGGCCGGGTGGGCAGCGCGGATGGCCTCGGCCTCCTCGCCCATGCAGCCGGTGACGATGACGCGGCCGTTCTCCGCGATCGCTTCGCCGATCGCCTGCAGGCTTTCCTCCTTGGCGCTGTCGAGGAAGCCGCAGGTGTTGACCAGCACCACATCCGCGCCCGCATAGTCCGCGCTCATGGCGTAGCCATCGGCCCGCAGGCGCGTCAGGATGCGCTCGGAATCGACGAGGTTCTTGGGACAGCCGAGGCTGACCATGCCGACCTTCTTCTGGTCGGGGATCTGAATGGCGGGCGTGTTCATGGATCGCGGCGCCCCTAGCAGAAAGCGGGCGCGCGCACCAGATGATGCCGTCATGGGACCGGTCGACTGGGCAGCCGTGGGGGCGGCGTGGTGTGTGGCGGCCGCGCTGGGCGTGCTGTTCTACGGTCGCGCCGCATGGCCGCGCCCGCCGTGGTGGCCGCACGGGGTGGCGGCGCTGCTCCTGCTCGCGTCAGCGGCCATGGTGGGGCACATGTTCGCCCGGACCGGCTCCGAAACCCTTGCGGCAAAGCCGTGGCTCTATGCCATGATGTCAGGCGGGCTGGCGCTGACCTTCATCGGGCCGGCCCTGTTCATCACGGCGGTGCGCCGCGCGCAGCCGCTGCGGCAGGCGCTCGTCGACTGGGGCTATTGGCTTGCCGCCTATCTCGCCATGGGCGGGGTGTTCGCGCTGATGGCGTGACGGAAAGGCGGAAGGGGACAGGCATTGCGGCCCGGCGTGCGCAGGCGCATAATGCCGACGCGCCGGTCCGGTGCGCGGACCCGCGCGGCACGACAGGGGGAGACGGATCCATGCGCGGACGACGGGTCTTGGCGAGTGCGGCCATCCTGCTGATGGCGGGCGTTCCGGCACAGGCGCAGCGGTCGGGCGAACTGGTTCTCTACAGCGATATCGGCTTTCGCGGTCAGACGTTCGTCATCACCGGCCCGCGCGAGAACGTGCGGGTGCCGTTCCGCGTCCGCAGCGCCCAGGTGGCGGCGGGCGACACGTGGGAAATCTGCCCGCAGACCCGCTATCGCGGGGCCTGCAACACCGTGATCGACAGCCAGGGCAACATCGCCTGGACCGTGCAATCGGCCCGCCCGTCGCGTCAAAGCGGTGGGCTCGCGCCTGCCAATCCGGCCTCCTTGCGCGGCATGACGGCGGAGTTCTTCCCGCAGCCGTCCGACTCCGCCGGGCGGATGCTGTCATGCGAGCGGGGCAGCGCCAGCGCCGCCTGCGCGGCCCAGTCGGCCGACAGGTTCTGCCGCACACGCGGATGGACGGCGGCCGCGTACGAGCGGCAGGAAACGGTCGGCGGGCGGAACTACCTCGCGGACGTGCTGTGCACCCGCAGCCGCGTGCGGTAGGACGACGGCGCACCGGGAACATTGCACCCGTCGCGACGAGCACTCACGAAGGCACTTCGCGCTCGCTTGCGGCCGTGGGCATGATTTCGACGATGGTGTCGCCCTCCCTCAGCACCGCGCAGTCGCTTTCCCAGAAGCCCAGCGGCTGCCCGTCGCGGTAGACCCGGACCCCCTTTCCGCCGGTTTCCAGCTCGGCGAGGGAGCGGCCGATTTCGGAGGGGCGGACGGGACGCTCGACCAGTTCCACCCGGCCGCTGACGGAGGCGAGGTCCGCAAGATAGTCGGCGATGTGCTCGCCGCGCGCGCTGCCGGCGAGGAGCAGCCCGGTGAACCGCACCGGGTTGATGACGTTGGTGGCCCCGGCCTGCCGCGCCAGGATCTCGTTGTCGCTGGCGCGGACGACCACGGTGATCGGCACCCTGGGTGCAAGATGGCGGACCGTCAGCACGATCAGGATGGAGGTGTCGTCGCGCCCCGCCGACACCAGAACGTTGCGGGCGCGGTCGATCTGCACCGCCTGGAGCGTCTCGTCTCGGGTGGCGTCGGCGTTGAGCACGTTGCAGCCCATCTTTTCGGCTTCGATCAGCCGGTCCTCGTTGGGCTCGATGACGACGATGCAGCGTGGCTCCGTTCCGCGCGCGATCAGCTCCTCGACCGCCTGCGACCCTGACACGCCGTAGCCCAGAACGACGATGTGGTCGCTCAGCTGCTCCTGGATGCGTGCCATGCGCCATTTCTCCCAACTGCGCTTGATGATGAAGTTGTAGGCGGTTCCGACGAAGATGAAGAACACGATGAAGCGGATGGGCGTGACGATCACCGCCTCGATCAGGCGGGCGCGGTCGCTCACCGGCGCGATGTCGCCAAAGCCCGTCGTGGTGACGGAGATCATGGTGAAGTACACGACGTCGAGGAAGCTCACCTCGCCGTCGTGGTGATCGACCAGCCCGCCCCGGTCGAGCCAGTGGATGATGACCACCACCATGATCAGACCGATGGCGAGGCCGATGCGGATGAACAGGTCGCCCCAGACCGGCACCCGAACCATCCGCCGGAGCGGCGGCATGCCCGCGCGGATCACGCGCTGCCGGCTCATCCGCCGTAGCGGTCCGCCAGCGCCTGCATCGACGCGTAATGGGTGAGGTCCAGATGGAGCGGGGTGACCGACACCCACCCGTCGGCGACCGCTTCGAGGTCGGAGCCGTGATCGGGCGTGTGTTCGATCGGCTCGAGACCGAACCAGTAATAGGGGCGCCCGCGCGGGTCGCGCCCTTCGACGACGGACCCGCGGGCATAGTCGTGGAAGCCCTGCCGCGTAGGGCGCACGCCGCGCACCCGCTCGGGCGCGAGCGGCGGAAAGTTGACGTTGACGAGGGTGCGGGACGGCAGCGGCGCATCAAGCAGCGGCGCCAGCACGCGCTCGCCCCATGCGCGGCTGGCGGCGAAGGGGTCGCCGTTGCCGTTGGCGCTGTCCGGCGCGAGCACCTGGCTGAGCGCGATGGCTCTCACTCCCGCCAGCGCGCCCTCGATGGCCGCCGACACGGTGCCGGAATAGGTCACGTCGTCACCCAGATTGGCGCCGCGGTTGACCCCGGACAGCACGACGTCGGGTCGGCCGGGTATGACCTTGCGCAGGCCTAAGTTGACGGCGTCGGTCGGCGTGCCGGTGACGGAGAACCGCCGCTCGCCGTGCTTCCTCAGCCGCACCGGAGCCGACAGGGTCAGGGCATGGCCCATCCCCGATTGTTCTTCGGCCGGGGCGCAGATCCACACGTCGTCGCTGAACCTTGCCGCCAGCTCTTCCAGAACCGCGAGGCCGGGCGCATGGATGCCGTCGTCGTTGGTGACGAGGATGCGCATCAGCGGGCCGGCTCCAGACGGACGAGGCCGCCGGTGTAGGGGTGCAGTGCGGCGGGGATGTCCACGCTGCCGTCGGCGTTCTGGAAGTTCTCCAGCACCGCCACCAGGGTGCGCCCGACCGCCAGTCCCGATCCGTTCAGCGTGTGCACGAATGCGGTGCGCTTCTCCCCTTCCGGCCGGTAGCGCGCGTTCATCCGCCGCGCCTGGAAGTCGCCGCAGTCCGAGCACGAACTGATCTCCCGCCATGCCCCCTGGCCCGGCAGCCACACTTCGAGGTCATAGGTCTTGCGGGCGGTGAAGCCCATGTCCCCGGCGCACAGCAGCATGCGGCGGTAGGGCAGGCCCAGCGCCTGCAGGATGTCCTCGGCCGCCGCCGTCATCCGCTCGTGCTCGGCGGCGGCATCCTCGGGGCGGACGATGCTGACGAGTTCCACCTTCTCGAACTGGTGCTGGCGGATGAACCCGCGCGTGTCCTTGCCGGCCGCCCCCGCTTCGGAGCGGAAGCACGGGGTCAGGGCCGTCAGGCGCAGGGGCAGCGCGGCGGCCTCGAGGATCTGTTCGCGCACCGAATTGGTGAGGGACACCTCGGCCGTGGGGATGAGCCAGCGCTCGTCCGTCGTCCTGAAGTTGTCCTCGGCGAACTTGGGCAGCTGGCCGGTGCCGAACAGCGCCGCGTCCCGCACCAGCAGCGGCGGGGCGCATTCGGTGTAGCCGTGCCGTTCGACCTGCCGGTCGAGCATGAACTGCCCGAGCGCGCGGTGCAGCCGCGCCATCGGCCCGCGCAGGAAGGCAAAGCGGGCACCCGACATCGCGGCGGCGGTGTCGAATTCCAGCCCCAGCGGCGGCCCGAGGTCGGCGTGCTCGCGCGGGGAGAAGGCGACGGAGCGCGGCTCTCCCCAGCGGGCGAGTTCGACATTGGCCAAGGCGTCGTCGCCTTCGGGCACGTCGGGGGCCGGCACGTTGGGCAGGGCGGCCAGAAGCGTGTCGAGGCGGTTGCCGGCCTCGCGTTCCTCCTGCTCGATCCGGGCAAGCGTGTCCTTCATTTGCGCGACGTCCGCCTTGAGAGCTTCGGCCGCGACGGGGTCGCTGCGCATCAGGGTGCCGATCTGCCGCGAGGCGGCGTTGCGGCGGGCCTGCAAGTCCTGCGCGCGGGTCACCAGCTCGCGGCGCTGCTGATCGAGGGCGAGGAGCGCGGCTGCCTGCGGAGGAACGCCGCGCCGCTGCAATCCGGCATCGAACGCGTCGGCGTGTTGGCGGATCGCGGTTATGTCGTGCATAGTTCGCGCCTATGCCCGCTCACATGCCCGAACGCCAGCCACAACAGCCGCGCCGGCGTCCGCTCGCGACTCCCGCGCGGCGAGCGGTGCCGGGGTGAACGGGCCACCAGATCGCCCTCTGCCGCTCGTCCACTTCGTCGGTTTCCGCGACGACCGCTACTGGAACGCCGTGCGGGTCTTCGGGCGCCCCGACTTCATTCATCCGTCCTGGGATCGCCACGCTATCGGGGACATCGACGCAGGCGACATTGTGATCCACGCCACCGCCGGTACGGCCGACGCTCCGCCCCTCAGCATGTCGGCGCGGGCGGCGCGCAGGCGCGGCGCGGTCGCGGAACCCCGCCCGGCGGCCGACGTTTGACCGGCAAAGGAGATCGCGATGATTGGCAAGATTGTTGGTGCGTTTGTGGGCGGTCAGCTGGCGAAGCAGTCGCGCAACCTCGGCGGGCCTGCCGGAGCGGCGCTCGGCTTTCTGGCTCCCACCCTGCTGCGGCGCATGAGCCTGCCCGGAATGATCGCGCTGGCGGCCGGCGGTTACGCGGCGAAGAAGTACGCCGGCAAGGGCCGGAGCGGCACTCGGCGCTTCTGACAGGAGGCGCTCACGCCGTGGTGGGCGCGGCAGGGATTGAACCTGCGACCCCACCCGTGTGAAGGGTGTGCTCTACCACTGAGCTACGCGCCCGCTGCGCCGGCCAGACGCCGGCGGCGTGGCGTTCCCTTAAAGCCCTGTGCGTGCCGGCGCAAGCCGGCGCTGCGGCTCTATCGGAAAAGACCCCGCAACACTTCAGCCGCGCTCGTCCACCATTGCAGCGGTTCCGATGGCGCGAGCGTGCCGGGCACGGCTGCGGCACAGCTGGTGCAGTAGGCCTGCAAGCCGCGCCGTCCCGCGAGCCTTTCCAGTTCCACGGCCAGGCGCTGTACCGCCACCTGCTGTTGTCTGGCGATGAAGCCGGCCACATCGGTGCCGCCCTCCTGCTGCCGGGTTTCGTCGGTGAACAGCTGGCGCAGCAATGTGTCATAGGTCGACGGACTGCCGCCAAGTTCGACCGCATGCCAGGCGCCGTCGGCCAGCTGTGCCTGCGCCGCCACCCACGCCAACGCGTCGCGCGTCCCGCCGAACTGGTCGATGAGTCCCACCTGGCGGGCGGTTCCGCCGTCCCACACCCGCCCCTGACCCAGCGCGTCCACCCGTTCGGGCGGGAGGCGCCGGGCGGCCGCGACCTTGGCGATGAAGTCGCGATAGGTGTGCTCCACACCCAGTTGCAGCACCCGGTCCACCGGCTCGTTGAAGCCGCCGATGAAATCCGGCTGTCCCGACAGCGGCGTCGTGCCGACGCCGGCGCTCGACACGCCCCATTCCGCCGCCAGCCTTTCGAAGGTCGGCAGGACCGCGAAGACGCCGATGGAGCCGGTGATCGTCGCGGGTTCGGCAAAGATGCGGTCCGCAGGCGTTGCCACCCAGTAGCCGCCGCTCGCCGCCACGTTGGCCATCGACACGGCGATGGGCGTGCGGTTGCGGACCTTGTGCCTGAGGATCGCCTGCCGAATCACCTCGCTGCCCAGCACCGACCCGCCGGGCGAATCGATCCGCACCACCAGCCCTTTCAGATCGTCGTCGAGCGCGTCGTCGAGCAGGTCGGCAATGCGCTCCGCCCCGGCGGTGCCCGGTCCCTGCGCGCCGTCGAGGATCGCGCCCGAAATCGTCACCACGCCGATGGCGCCGCCGCTGCGCGGCGTGGGCACGGCGCGCAGCCACGGCTGCAGCTGGCTGTGGGCATAGCCGGTGTCGCTCGCCGCGTCGGCGCCGACCAGCTCGGCGACGCGCTCCTCGAAGGTGAAACGGTCGCCCACGCGGTCCACCATACCCGCGGCAAGGGAAGCGCGCGCCACGTCGCCGTTCTGCCCCTCGAGCCAGGCGACCGGATCGTTCGCCACCAGCGCAAGATTGGCCCGCGGCCGAGCGGTGCGGACATTCGCCAGCCACTCTTCCCACAAGGCGCCATAGAGGGCGCGGGCGTTTTCCTCGGCCTCGGGCGAGGGGCCATTGAGGGTGTAGGGTTCCACCGCCGACTTGTAGGTGCCGACTCGGTAGACACGGGCATTGATGTTCAGACGCTCGAGCAGGTCGCCGAAATAGAGCGAGTTCCCGCCCATGCCGGTCAGCATGGCGCCGCCCATGGGGTTGACCCAGATCTCGGTGGCGTGGGACGCGAGCAGGTAGGCGTCGTCGGCGTACAGGGTCGCGTAGGCGAGCACCGGCTTGTTGCTCCGCCGCACCCGGTCCAGCGCCGCCCCGACCTCGCGCAGATGCACCTGACCGCCGCCGAGGAAGCGGTCGAGATCGAGCACCACCGCCTTGATCCGCGGATCGCCCGCCGCCGCATCCAGCGCCCGGACGAGATCGCGGCTGGGAAATTCGCCCGTCGGCGCCGATCGCGACAGGAACGCCGACAGGAAGTCCACCGGGCTGCGCTCCTCGACGATGAAGCCGTCAAGCTGCAGCAGCAGCGCACCGGGGCGCACCTGCGCTGCCGAGGGGCGAGCGGTCAGCACGGCGAACAGCAGGGTGAAGAACAGCAGGAGGAACAGCAGGGCAAGGCCGTCCTTGACCGCGACGAGCAGGGCCCAGACGCGGGCGGGAAAGCTTCGGCGGGGAACGGGGGCGGCGCTCATTGCTGGTGCGGGCGTATCGTGCCCCGATGCGCCGGTCCAGCACATTGTGCAGCCGTGCGCCCGCCCCGGCAGTGTCCGCGCCATCGTGCTTGAGCAGCGCGGCCGCCCGGCCTAGACGCGGCTGGCGATGAGCACCAGCGACCCTGCGCCTGCGAACACCGGGTTCCCGACGGGACGGCGTGCCTTCCCCCATCGCGATCTGCTCGCCATCGCCCAGCTCGAGCGGCATGAGATCCTCTACGTGCTCCACGAGGCCGAGCGGTGGCTGAGCTTCAACCGCCGGGCCGCAAAGCACAACGACGTCCTCGCGGGGCTGACGGTCATCAACGCGTTCTTCGAGGCGTCCACCCGCACCCTCCTCTCGTTCGAGATCGCCGGCAAGCGGCTGGGCGCGGACATGATCAACATGCACGCCGCGCAGTCGAGCGTCCGCAAGGGCGAGACGCTCATCGACACGGCCATGACCCTCAACGCCATGCGCGCCGACGCCATCGTCATCCGCCACGGCAGTTCGGGCGCGGTGGCGCTGATCGCGGACAAGGTCGGCTGTCCGGTGCTCAATGCGGGCGACGGCACGCACGAGCACCCCACCCAGGCGCTGCTCGATGCCCTGACCCTGCGCCATGCACTGCGCCGGCGGGGCGAGTCCGGGGACGACTTTACCGGCATGACGGTGTGCATCTGCGGCGACATCACCCACAGCCGGGTGGCCCGTTCCAATCTCCTGTGCCTGCAGGCGCTGGGCGCGACGGTGCGGGTGTGCGCGCCGCCGACGCTCATGCCGGCCCAGATCGCCGCTATGGGCGCGGAACCTTTCCACGACTTCGACGCGGCGCTGCGGGGCGTCGACGTGGTGATGATGCTGCGTCTTCAGTCGGAGCGGATGAACGGCGCCCTGCTCCCCTCAGCGCGGGAGTTTCACCATCTCTACGGGCTGAACCGGCGGCGGCTGGACCTTGCCGCGCCCGGCGCGCTGGTCATGCATCCGGGGCCGATGAACCGCGGGGTGGAGATCGACAGCGACATTGCCGACTTGGCGGAACGCTCGCTTGTGACCCGGCAGGTGGAGACAGGCGTGGCGGTGCGCATGGCGTGTCTCGAGATCCTGACGCGGACGGCGCGGGGCGTTGGGGGCTGGGGTGACGGGTCGGGCACGGTCGCGGAGGCGTCGTCGTGAACGCACCCTCAAGCGCGCTGTTCGCGGGCGGGACGCTCGTGCTGCCCGATCGGGTCGAGACGGGCATGCTGCGGATCGAGGACGGGGTGATCGCCGCGCCCGGCAGTGCGGAGCGGGACGGCCCGTGCACCCGGATCGATGCCGCGGGCCTGCTGGTCGCGCCGGCCATCGTCGACCTCGGCGTGTTCGCCGTGGACCGGGCGGCGTTCCATTTCGGCGGCATCGCCCGGGCCGCGCTGATGCCGGATCAGGATCCGCCGCTCGACCACCCCGCGCGCGTGAACTTCATCGCCAAGAGCGGCAAGCCGGACCTGTGGATCCACCCCTTGGCCGCGGCAACCCGCAACCTCGACGGAACCGCGATCGCCGAACTGGCGCTGATGCGCGAGGCGGGTGCACGCGCGGTCGCCACGGGGCGGCGCTGGATCGCCGACAGCGCCGTCATGCTGCGGGTGATGCAGTATGCCGCCATGCTCGGGCAGCCGGTCATCACCCACGCGGAGGACGGCTTTCTCACTCACGGGAGCGTTGCCACCGCCGGCGAGATGGCGACGCGGCTGGGCTTGCCCGCGGCCCCGGCCGCAGCCGAGGCACTGGCGGTCGCGCGGGACCTTGCGCTTGCCCGGCTGGCCGGTGCGCGCCTGCATCTCCGTCAGGTGACGACCCGCGCCGCGCTCGACCTGGTCCGGGCGGCGAAGGCGCAGGGACAGGACGTCACCGCCGGCGTCACGCCGGCCCACTTCATGCTGTCCGATCTCGACATCGGCGGCTTTCGCAGCTTCGCCCGTCTGTCACCGCCGCTCCGGTGCGAAGACGACCGGCAGGCCGTGCGCGAGGCGATCGCCGACGGCACGATCGACGTGATCTCCAGCGGCCACGATCCGCGCGGGGTTGAGGACAAGCGCCTGCCGTTTGCCGATGCGGCGCCCGGAATGGCGGGTGCACAGACGCTGCTTCCGCTGACCATGACGCTGGTGCGCGACGGGGTGATCGGTCTTTCTCGGGCGTTCGAGCTCCTGGCCCGCGCGCCCGCCCGCATCCTCGGCGTCAACGCCGGTGCGCTGGAGCCCGGGTTTGAGGCCGACCTGATTCTGGTCGATCCCGATCTGCCCTGGATTGTGTCGGGCGAGAAGATGGGGGGGATCGCCGGCAACACGCCCTTCGACCGGCAACCCGTGCAGGGCCGCGCCCTTGCGGTGTACAAGGGCGGCGTGGAGGTCAGCGCCGCCGGCAGCCGCACACGCGGAAACCCCCGCTCCGTGGGGAGCGGGGGACACTGAGCAAGGGGTTTGTCCGTGTGCGTCCCTTGTGCGCTTAAAAGGTAAACACTTGGTTAGCGCGCCCGCGGGCATCGTCCTCAGCGGGCGGCAATCCGCGTGACGGTTCCGACCGTACCCGGCAGAACCCTGTTGGCGGCGTAGGCGAAGCATCCGGTGCCGCGCGCCCGCACGGCAGCGCACAGCGACTGTGCCGACATGGCCGACAGGCTTGCGGCCGCCACGCGGTGATAGGTGCGGCCGTTCACCTGCGCGCGGGTGATGAGCAGGTCTGCGTCCTTCAGCATCGGGTGGCGCTGCTGCATGGTGCTCCAGGCGGCTCGCGCGGCCGCCTCCGACAGGAAAGAGCCGAGCTGGACATGAGTGTCGCCGCGCTCGAGCCGGGTCTCGGCGCGCGGTGTCGGCGATGCGGCGGCGCGCACCGCCTGCGTCGTGGCCCTGGCGGACACGGCGGGCCGGG
>NZ_SDSI01000005.1:0-103811 GCF_004153605.1 Qipengyuania thermophila
GGCCTCCGGCAATCCCGGGGCGGTTCATTCAAAGGCTTTCGAGTATCTGCCAATCTTAGCGAGCCGTAACATCCTCAAAACTCTCACAAGCCGCAAGACCATCACGGTTGGGGTAACGAACGGCAGCAGCGTTGCAATGACAACAATCAAGTCGAGAATTGTGGCGGGCCGGAGAGCATAGCGCATCCGCGTCTCCCCGCCTTCGGGTGCACACCAAATCCTTGCAATGTATTCGGCTGCAAACAATAAGCCGAATATAAGCTCAAGGATGCGAACTTCAGCGTTATACGGCCCAGAAACTGTTTCTTCTGTTTCAAGGATTGCGACAGCAGTGGAAACGAATATCAGAGCCACAATGCTCAAGCTCAGGCGCGATAGCTTTCCGACCGGGTTCAACGCATGGTATAGCTTTGCGCGGATGGGCATCTTTTTCGTGCCTAACGACTGACAATTCGAGCTATCGCAGTTCCTCGATTGTTCGACTGATCCGAACCATCGCAGGCTGGTTTTCGCCCTCATCAAACTCGAACAAGACGGGCTTTCCGGTGTCCTTGAACACCTTGATACCGTCCGAAAATGGCTCAAACATGATGATTTTGTTCAGCGGTATTGTGACCGTCTTGTTGGGCGCTACCCAGAGCAGCCGCTTGTTGGTCGCGCACAAGAAGCCGCTGCCGAAAGAGTGGTGATAGGCCTCGGTTTTCCGTGCGACCTGCGCTGATCCTGCACGATAATACACACCCTTCATGATCTTGATCCGCGCAGTTGGTCCGGCGTAAGCAATACGAGTGGTGCGCTGGCGCTCCTCGTAAGCGGTCGCTTGTATGCCGTGGACGCACCACTCGCCCCGTTTCAGCAGCAGTGGCGCCTCCACAGGGTCAAGCGGGGTGTTCCAAGCGGCGAATTGCAAGCGCGCAGCATCAAGCTTGCCTTGCGTGACAGGGTCTAGGGGCGGATTTCCATAGCGATCCATGGCCGCCGACAATTTCGCCTCCTCGTCCGGCGACAGAAGGCCGTCATCAAGCACTGCATCAGTGACTGCCGTAATCTTGGCAAAGCAGTGGGCGTCCCATTCAGTCTCGCCCAGTTCTTTCGGCACGTTTGCTCGAAGTTCAGAAAGAACAGCATCCGCCGAAAATTGGGCACGCGCCTCATGCTCGGAGATAATGCGGCGAGCAGTCTCGATGTTGGCGCGTTGCGCAGATGCGCGCTCACGAGCGGCTTTGCCGGTCAACTGATCCGCCGCCTTCTTCAGCCAACTCACAAGTGCCCCCCAGTCATTTGCCAGATCTGACGACGCCGTTTCCGTCGGCGTGCCGAATGTGTCACGGGTTACTTTCGGAACGAACCCGATAGCGGCGCTTCGACCTTTTCATAATAGCCTTATGTTTAAACGCCATATGTGGTGTGCAACGGAGCAACAAACGATTTTCCTACTGTCCCGCTTTGTGCAATCTGCCTGCGGGTCATGGCCCGCTCCTCCCCTCCATCGCGCCCCGCCCGCTCGCGCGCCGCGGACACTCCTGCCGCGGACGCCGGCGACCGGGCCGCGCAGACGGTCCTGCCGGGCAAGGGCGACGGGGCGGCGGGTGCGCTCACCTGCACGCGCAAACTCCGCCGGCAGGCGACCTCGCGCACCGCCTGGCGCGGGGCGGCGCCGGGAGAGGATGATCCGCTGCTGGAGTTTGCGCCGTATCTCCACCCGCGCCCGCGGCTGAACTCGATCACGCCCGAGCGGCAGCGCGCCTTCGTCGCCCATCTCGCCGCGACCGGCATCGTCAGCCAGGCGGCGCGGCACATCGGCAAGTCGATGGAGGCGCTCTACAAGCTGCGCGCCCGGCCGGGGGCGGAAGGCTTCGCGGCGGCGTGGGACGCGGCGCTGGAGCGGGGCGTGCAGCGGCTGGAGGACTGCGCCCTCGAACGCGCGCTGAGGGGCACGCCGACGCCGATCGTCGGGCCGGGCGGGGTCGTGGGCTGGTGGGACAAGCCGGACAACGCGCTGCTGCGCTTCCTGCTGCAGCACAGGCTGCCGGAACGCTACGGGGTGCAGAACTTGAAGCCCGGCCATCCGGTCTATGACAGCATCGCCGCCGAGGCGGTGGCGGCGTGGGAGAAGGCGCAGGCGATCGACGAGGAGGCGCTCTACGCCAGCATCGACGCCAAGCTCGACGCGCTGAGGCGGGAGCCGCCAGGCGCGGGGACGGGTCCGGGGACGGGCGCGGGCGCGGTTCAGGACGCGGTGGCCGGCGCCGACAGCGGGAAGAAGGGGATGCGCACCTCGAGCGGCGCGCCGTCCTCGTCCTCGAAGCCGTAGAACCCTTCCATCGACCCGTGCGGGGTTGCCAGCGGACAGCCGGAGACATAGTCGTGGGTCGCGCCCGGCGAGAGCACCGGCTGCTCGCCCACCACGCCCGCGCCGTCGACATGCGCCACCCGCCCGCGCCCGTCGGTGATGCGCCAGTGCCGGGTGCGCAGCTGCACGGCCCGGTCGGAGTGGTTCTCAATGCGGATGTGGTAGGTCCAGAACCACGTCCCCGCTTCCGGCTCGGACTGTTCGGCGAGGTAGGCGACCGCGACGCGCACGGTGATGCCGTGGGTCGTGGCGGCGTGCTGGAAAAAAGCGTCCATCATGGCGCGGGGTCTAGCACGGCGCGGGCGGCGGCCAAACCCTGCACGCCCCGAGCGGGTGGCCCGGTGCGGCGGGCAGCGAAAAGGGCGGCGCCGCAGCCGGCACCGCCCTTCGCGTCAGAACCGGACGTGGCTCAGCGGCTGACCGGACGATCGTCGTCGTTCTCGATCAGCAGCAGCACGCCGATGGCGATGCCGGCGATGGCGGCGATGATGAACGCCGGGGCGATGCCTTCGCCGCCGAGTTCGCTGGCGCCCGCGACGGGGGCCGTGATCCGGGCGTTGGCGCTCTGCGCCGCGACCGGAGCCGCAACCAGCGCGGTGGCCGCCGCGGCCAGGGCGATGGTGTTCTTCTTCATACCTGCACTCCTTGCACGTTTATGCTTCAACCCCACAAGCAGCGGTCGACCCGTATGTTCCCGATGAGATGTCAAAGCGTTCCTTCCGGCCGACCGGCGGCGGTTGCCCCGGCACCGATGTGCTTCTAAGGCGCCCGCCACATGACACGGCCGCAGACGACACTACGCGATCCGCTTGGGTGGTCAATCGCGATAACCTTTGCGTTCGGGATGCTGGTATTTTGGCAACTGTCGATCCCGCACAAGCTTTACTTCGACGAGATCCATTACATCCCCGCCGCCCGCGCGCTCCTCTACGAAGGACGGCTCGTCAACCCCGAGCACCCGCTGCTGGGCAAGCTGATCCTTGCGGCCAGCCTCCAGCTTCTCGGCGACGGGCCGGCGGGCTGGCGCGTGCCGGGGGCGCTGGCGGGCACGTGGACGCTGTTCGCCGCGATGCGGGCGCTGTGGTTCGCGAGCTGCCGCCGCTTTGCCACCCTCGCCTACGGCGTGCTGCTCGCAACCGGGTTCATGCTGTTCGTCCAGAGCCGCATCGCCATGCTGGACAGCTTCATGCTGGCCTTCCTCGCCACGGCGGTGTGGCAGGCGGCGGCCGCGTGCCGGGAGCCGGAAACGGGCCGCTGGCGTCTGGCGCTGACGGGCGTGATGCTGGGCCTTGCCCTCGGCGCCAAGTGGAACGCCGCGCCGCTCCTGCCGGTGTTCGGCCTCGCCTTCCTCGCCGCCCGCCTCGCCGCCGGACGGCGCCGCCTGCTGACCAGCCGCCGGGGCTGGCCGGTGCCGGGCGTGTCGCTGCTGGAGGCGGCGCTGTGGCTCGGCGTGGTGCCGCTGCTCGTCTACGCGGCGACCTTTCTCCCCGGATACGGGCTGCGCGACGGGATCGGCACCGACCTGCTCTCGCACAATCTGTGGATGGCCGAGCTGCAGTCGTCGGTGGTGACGGCGCACACCTATCAGAGCAGCCTGTCGCAGTGGGTGCTCAACACGCGCCCGATCTGGTACCTGTTCGAGGAGGTGGACGGCGCCTGGCGCGGCATCGTCATGCTGGGCAACCCGTTCACCGCGCTGGCCGGGCTGCCGGCGCTCGCCTGGTGCGCGTGGCGGGGCGTGCGCCGCCGCGACATGGCCGCGCTGGGCGTGGTGGTGCTCTACACGGTCAGCGTCGGCTTCTGGCTCGTCGCCGACAAGCCGATCCAGTTCTTCTACCACTACCTCGTGCCGCAGCTGACGCTGCTGGCGGCGCTGGCGCTGGCGGCCGACGCGCTGTGGCAAAGGCGCCGCTGGCGCGCGGCGGCGCTCGCAATCCCCCTCGCCAGCGCCCTGCTGTTCGCCTGGTTCTTCCCGATCTTGGGCGCCCGGCCGCTTGCCGAGGTGACCACCTACGAGCGGTGGATGTGGCTCGACAGCTGGCGCTGAACCGCCCGGCTCTCCAGCATCAGACCGTCCGCCCGAGCCGCTCCTCGAGCAAGCCGCGCAGCGCCAGCACCGCCTCGCCGCGGTCGTGGAGCAGATAGCGCCCGACCGCGCGCCGCTGCGCCGTGAACAGCGCGACACGTCCGGCGTGGTCCTCCGGCACCGGCAGCCGCGCCTCGCCATAGCCCAGATCGCGCAGCAGCAGGCGCTCGTAGGCGATCAGCGCGGTCACCCACTGCCGGGCCGAGGGCGCCGCTTCAACCGCCCTGATGACCCCGTCGAGCGCATCGAACAGGGCCGGATAGGCGCTGCGCTCGGGCAGGGCCGACGCGGCAAGCGCCGTGACCCACGCCAGCGCCGCGGCCGGCAGCGGCTGACTCGCGACCGGCGCCCGGCTGGTCGCCAGCTCGAGCCGCAGCGACGGCATCTGGCTGTCCGCGCGGGCGCTGATGTCGACCATGACGCCGTTGCCAGGGATCAGCACCGGCCGCAGAGTGCGGCCGCGACCGCCGGGAACATAGCCGGCCACCACGCCGAACCCGCGGGTCAGCAGCCGGGCGATGCTGCCGCTCTCGCCATGGGCGCGGACGCCGAGCACGATCGCCTCGTCGCGCAGGCGCATGATCAGCGCCGCCGGCGCACGCGCTTCGCGCGGTGGGGGATCGGGTCAGTCCGCGGCCGGCGCAGGGCCGCCGCCCGGACCGCCGTCCGACGCACCGCCGGGTGCAGCTGCCCGCTCCGCCTCGAGCGCCGCCACCCGCGCCCCCAGCCGTTCGGCCTCCTCGCGGGCGCGCGCGGCCATGGCTTTCACCGCCTCGAACTCGTCACGGCTCACGAAGTCCAGCCCGCCCAGCGACTCGCGCAGCTTCTCGCGCGCGCTGTCGCGCGCCTCGCGGGTCATTCCGGCAAAGGTGCCCGCAGCGCCGGTGGCGAGCTTCACGAAATCGGCGATCAGTCGGTTCTCGCTTTGCATGGCGGCGATGTGGCGGTGCGCGGAAGGTTTGTCCAGAGCGGCCTCAGAGCGCGACCCGCTGGAACGGCGACACCGTCCGTCCGCCGTCGGCATCGGGGTTGAGCTGCAGGAACTGCCAGTTCAGCACGGTCGCGAACAGCACCCAGGCAAGGTAGGGGAGCATCAGCAGTCCGGCGCTGCGCCGCACCCGGAAGAACACGATCGTGGTGGCAAGGACCGCCACGTCGAGCGCGAGCAGCAGGATCAGCGCCGCGTTGATCTGGTAGGCGCCGAAGAACAGCGGCGTCCAGGCCAGGTTGAGGAGCAGCTGCACGACGAACAGGCCCAGCGCGAGCCGCCGCTGCCGCGCGCCGCGCGCGGTGAGGACCAGCGCGAGCGCCACCCCCATCAGGGCGTAGAGGATGGTCCACACGATGCCGAAGGTCGCCGGCGGCGGATAGATCGCCGGCTTCTCCAGCGAGGCGAACCACGGGCTGTCCGCGCTGCCGAGCTGCCCGGACAGGAAGCCGAGACCGACGATGACCGGAACCGTGAGGATGGCCCAGCGCCACGCGTCGCGGCGGTGCTGTCCGTTGGCTGCAAGCATGCTCATGCGTCTCTCTCCCCCTGCGCGGCGCCGCGCCGATCGGCGGCTGCGTTCACCGGCGGACGGGGTGCGCCGTCCCCCTTCCGGCCTGTCAACGTCAGCGCATCAGCACCAGTTCCTCCGCCATTGTCGGATGCAGCGCCACCGTGGCGTCGAAATCGGCCTTCGTCAGCCCGGCCTTGACCGCCACGGCCGCGGCCTGAAGAATCTCCGGCGCGTCCGGGCCGATCATGTGCAGGCCGAGGATCCGCCCGCTGGTCCCGTCGCACACCATCTTGTAGAGGCTGCGCTCGTTGCGGCCGGCGATGACGTTCTTCATCGGGCGGAAATCCGACTGGTAGACCTTGACCCCGCCATAGGCGTTGCGCGCCTCGCCTTCGGTCATCCCGACGCTGGCGAGCGGCGGGTGGCTGAACACGGCGCTGGGAATGCAGTCGTAGTCGACGCTGGACGGTTGATCGCCGAACACCGTGTCGGCGAATGCCTGTCCCTCGCGGATGGCGACGGGGGTGAGCTGCACCCGGTCGGTGACGTCGCCGACGGCGTAGATCCAGTCCGTGGCCGTGCGCGAGAAGCGGTCCACCGGAATGGCGCCGCGTTCGCCGAGGGTGACGCCCTGCGCCTCCAGACCCAGACCGCCGCTGTTGGGAAGGCGTCCGGTGGCGAACAGGACGCAGTCCGCCTCGAGATCGTCATGCCCCGTCATGCTCACGCGCAGCGCCCCGCCGTCGCTGCGCGCGATGCCGCGGAACGAGGCGTTGAAGCGGAAGTCGATGCCCTTGAGCAGGCTGATCTGGAGCAGGCGGTCCCGCAGCGCCTCGTCATAGCCGCGCAGGATCGTCTCGCCGCGGTTCATGATCGTCACCTTGGCGCCCAGCGCGTTGAAGATCCCGGCGAATTCGTTGGCGATGTAGCCGCCGCCGGCGATCAGCACCCGTTCCGGAACGGCGTCGAGGTGGAACGCCTCGTTGCTGGTGATGCCAAGTTCGGCGCCGGGGCAGTCGGGCACGAACGGGCGGGCGCCGGTGGCGACGAGCACGATGCGCGCCGTGACGGTGCGCCCGCTGGCGAGCGTGATCTCGTGCGGGCCGGTGATCGTCGCCCGCTCGTCGAAGATGGTGACCTTGTTATTCTCCAGCGTCTGGCGGTAGAGACCGTTCAGCCGGTCCACGTCGGCCAGCACCGCATCGCGCAGGGCGATCCAGTCGAAGCGGCGTTCGCCCACGGTCCAGCCGAAGCGCGCCGCGTCGTGCAGATCCTCGGCGAAGTGCGCGCCGTAGACGAGCATCTTTTTGGGCACGCAGCCGCGGATGACGCAGGTGCCGCCGACGCGGTGTTCCTCGGCCACGGCAACGCGCGCGCCGTGCGCCGCCGCGACCCGGCTGGCGCGCACCCCGCCCGACCCGGCGCCGATGGTGAACAGGTCGTAGTCGTACTGCGTGTCGGCGGCGGCCATGCAATGCCCTTCCTGCTGTGTGGCTGCCCCGCCTCTAGGGGCTGCGGGCGGGCGCGCCAAGCGGGGGCGCCGCGGTCACAGCCGCACCAGCCCGGCGGTGAAGGCGATGTAGGAGGCGTAGGCGAGCACCAGCACGCCGCCCTCGATCCGCGACAGGCGCTTGCCCGTCCAGGCGAGCACCATGATGCCCAGCGACACCGCCACCAGCAGCGGCAGATCGAACGCCACCATGCTGCGCGGCACGGGTCCGGGCGCGACCAGGCCGGTGACGCCGCCGATGAACAGGATGTTGTAGATGTTGGAGCCGAGCACGTTGCCGAGCGCGATCTCCCCCTGCCGGCGCAGCGCCGCGATGGCCGAGGTGACGAGTTCGGGCAGCGACGTGCCGATCGCCACCACGGTCAGGCCGATCACCTCCTGCGTCACGCCGAGGGCGGCGGCGATCTGCACCGCCCCCTCGACCAGCAGGGCGCCGCCCCCCACCACCAGCGCCAGCCCGCCGACGAACAGCGCCAGCGCGACGAGGAGATTGCCGCCGCCCGGGTCCGGGACGACAAGGCCGGGATCCGCCTCGCGCGCCGCCGCCGCCTTGTCGTAGGCGGCCGAATGGGCAAAGCCGCGCTTCTCCTGCAGGTAGGCAAAGACGATGTAGCCGCCGAGCAGCACGACGAACATCCCGCCGGCCAGCTGGTTCAGCCCGGCGGTCCAGCCCCACGCCAGCAGCAGCATCGCGGCTGCGGCGCCGACGCCGCCGTCGCGCCACAGCACGCCGCGCGGCACCAGCACCGGTGCCAGGAGCGCCGCCACGCCGAGGATCAGCAGCGTGTTGGCCATGTTCGAGCCGATGATGTTGCCAAGTGCGATGCCCGGCGCGCCGATCCGCGCGGCCTGGATGCTGGTGACCAGCTCGGGCGTCGACGTGCCCAGCCCGACGATGGTGAGGCCGATCAGCATTGGCGACAGGCCGAGCCGGGTTGCGATCCGCACCGCCCCGCGCACCAGCAGCTCGCCGCCCACGATGAGCAGCACCAGCCCGCCAAGCAGCATTGCGCCCTGGATCAACACTCCGCGCCCCCCGTGTCCTTCCGGCCCGCCGGATCAGTCCAGCCCCGCCGCCTCCAGCAGCATGCGGGTGCCCGCGTCAAGCGGCTCGCCGCCGCCCTTGTCCATGGCGGTGGCGATGCGCTTGCCAAGCTCCACCCCGAACTGGTCGAACGGGTTGATCTGCATCAGCACCGCGTTGCAGAAGGTGCGGTGCTCGTGAAAGGCGATCAGCGCGCCGAGCGTGGCCGCGTCGATGTCGTCGCACAGGATCGTGGCCGAGGGCCGGTCGCCGGGATAGGCGCGCGCCGGATCCTCGCCCTTGGCCCCGGCCATCAGCGCGGCGCCCTGCGCAAGGCAGTTCTGCAGCAGGATGCGGTGGTGCGCCGGATCAAGCGCGTCGCCCGGCGCCACCGCGGCGATGAAGTCCACCGGGGCGAGCTGCGTGCCCTGGTGGAGCAGCTGGAACACGGCGTGCTGCGCGTCCGTGCCCAGCCCGCCCCACGTCACCGGCGCGGTCGGCCCGTCCACCGGCTGCTGGTCAAAAGTCACGCCCTTGCCGTTCGACTCCATCTCGAGCTGCTGCAGATAGGCCGGAAACAGCGCCAGCCGTTCGTCATAGGCGAAGACGGCGCGTGTCTGACACCCGCGCACGCGGGTGTAATACTGGTCGGCGAATGCGGCGCGCAGCGGAAGGTTGGCGCGTCCCTCGGTGTCGCGGAAATGCTCGTCCACCGCCCGCGCGCCGGCGAGCAGGGCCGTGAACGCCTCCCACCCGGCCGCCAGCGCCACCGGAAAGCCGATCGACGACCACAGCGAATAGCGTCCGCCGACGCTGGCGGGGAACGGCAGCACGCGGGTCTCGTCGACGCCGAAGGCGACCGCCTTGTCGGGGTCGGCGGTGAGCGCGATCACCCGGCCATAGGGGTCCGCCACCCCGCTCTCCTCGAGCCAGCGCAGCGCGCTGCGCGCATTGGTCATGGTCTCGATGGTGGTGAAGGTCTTGGACGCCACCGCGATCAGCGTCGTCGCCGGGTCGCAGGCGCCGAAGGCCCGCTCCAGCGCCAGCCCGTCGATGTTGCTGACCACGTGCGTGTTCACCAGCGCCCCGTCCGTGGTCAGCGCCCCGATCGCCAGCGCCGGTCCCAGGGCCGAGCCACCGATGCCGATGTGGATGAGGTGCCGCACCTCGCCAAGCGCGCCGCCATGCACCGCCTCCACCAGCAGCCGCATGCGTTCGCGCAGCGCCTCGGCCTCCTCGACGTCGGCCGCCGCGCCGATGCCGCGCTGGGCGATGTGGGTGGCGGCGCGGTTCTCGGTGACGTTGACCCGCTCCCCGTCGAGCAGCGCCGCGCGGCGCGACGCAAAGCCGCACGCCTCGGCAAGCCGCTCGAACGCGGCAAGCAGCGCGTCGTCGAGATGGGTCTTGGACCAGTCGCACAACAGGCCGCCGGCCGTCCCGTGGCCCGCGTCGCCTTCGCCCCACGCGATCCGTCCCGACAGGCGTGTCGCCCGCTCAGGGTCGCTGGCGAACAGCGCGTCGAGGGTGCGCCGTTCCACCCGCCGCACCGCTTCCCACGCCGTCAGAACCGCCTCGCTCATTGCAAATCCCTTTATCGTCGCCGAAGGGGCGGTTAGGGCGTCGGGCGATGAATGGAAAGGCCCTGTGCTGCACGACGCGCGCCCGGTGACCGGCTGGCAGAGCCGCCGGCGCGATGCGCCCGCGTCCGCGCCCCGCCGCCGGCGCGCGGCCGTGGCGGGCGGATCGGGGTACACGCTGTTTCTCGCCGTGCTGCTGCTCGCCGTGCTGTTGCTGCGCACGCTGGTGGTCGCACCCTTCTCCATCCCCTCGGAGTCGATGATGCCGGGCCTGCTGCGCGGCGATGTGCTGCTGGCGGCGAAATGGCCCTATGGCTGGTCGCGCCACTCCTTCGCCCTTCCCGTGCCGCTGCCGCTGCCCGACGGGCAGATCGCCGCCGCCACGCCGCGACGGGGCGACGTGGTGATCTTCCGCCACCCGGTCGAGCGGGCGGACTACATCAAGCGCGCCGTCGCCATCCCCGGCGACGCGATCGCGCTCGTGAACGGCGTCCCGGTGCTGAACGGCCGGCCGCTGGAGCAGCGCCCGCTGCCTGACCTGCGCCTGCCGGCGGACCCGCGCACCGGCTGCGCCGCGGCTGTCGGCGCCTTCACCGACGCGGCAGGACCGGCCTGCATCTACCGACAGGCGCTGGAACGCACGCCGGAGGGGCGGGAGTATCGGGTGTTCGACAGCGGCACCCGGCCCGCCGACAGCCATGGGCCGCTCGTGGTGCCCGAGGGCATGGTGTTCGTGCTGGGCGACAACCGCGACAACTCGCTCGACAGCCGCTTCCCCGCGGTGGCAGACGGGGGCACGGGGCTGGTCGCGCAGGACCGGCTGATTGCGCGCGCCGGCCTCGTCGTGTTCTCGTCCGACGGCACGGCCCGCTGGGACGCGCCCCTGACGTGGCTGACCGCCGTGCGCTGGCGGCGGATCGGAACCGTCCTGTGAGCGCGCTCGGCCAAGCCACGCTGGACTGGCTGCGCGAAAGCGGCTTCGCCGTGCGCGACGAGGCGCTGTGGCGGCGCGCCCTCACCCATGGCAGCACGGGAGAGCGGGACACCTACGAACGGCTCGAATTCCTCGGCGACCGGGTTCTGGGCCTTGCCACCGCCGCCTGGCTTTACGCCCATGACGGCGCTGCCGAAGGCCGCCTGTCGCAGCGGCAGAACGCGCTCGTCAGCCGCGAGACCTGTGCCGCCGTGGCCCGGCGGATCGGAGTTCCGGCGCATCTGCGCCTCGGCACGCAGGCGCGCGACGACGGCGGCCGCGACAGCGACAACATCCTTGGCGACGTGATGGAGGCACTGCTCGGGGCGCAGTTCGTCGAGGAGGGGTTCGAGGGCAGCGCGGCGCTGGTCCACCGCCTGTGGGGCGAGCTGCTCGCCGGCGCGGCGGGTCAGGGCAAGCACCCCAAGAGCGCGCTGCAGGAGTGGGCCGCCGCCGCCCGCCGCCGCCCGCCCGAATACAGCGTGATCGGGCGCGAAGGCCCGGACCACGCCGCCCGCTTCACCGTGCGCGTCGCGGTCCACAATGTCGGCGAGGCGCAGGCCACCGCCCCCAGCAAGCAGGAGGCCGAGAAGGAGGCCGCCCGCCTGTTTATGGAGAAATACGGATGAACACGGAACCGACGCGCTGCGGCGTGGTGGCGGTGCTGGGCGCGCCGAACGCGGGCAAGTCGACGCTGGTGAACCAGCTCGTCGGGCAGAAGGTGGCCATCACCAGCGCCAAGGCGCAGACCACGCGCGCGCGGATGCTGGGCATCGCGCTTCACGGCGCGACGCAGATGATCCTGGTCGACACACCCGGCATCTTCGCGCCGCGCCGGCGGCTCGACCGGGCGATGGTCAATGCGGCGTGGGAGGGGGCGCAGGCCGCGGATGCGCTGCTGCTGCTGGTCGATCCGGTGAAGCAGCGGCGCCACGAGCTCGATCCCCTGCTCGAACGGCTGGCGCAGCGCACCGAGCGCCGGATCCTCGTGCTGAACAAGGTCGATGCGGCGAAGAAGGAGCCGCTGCTCGGCCTTGCCGGCGAGCTGACCGGGAAGGTCGATTTCGCCGAGGTGTTCTTCGTCTCCGCCCTTACCGGCGACGGGGTGCCGGAGATGAAGGCCGCGCTGGCCGCGATGATGCCCGAAGGCTTCTGGCACTATCCCGAGGACCAGGTGTCCGACGCGTCCGAGCGGCTTCTGGCCGCCGAGATCACCCGCGAGCAGCTCTACCGCCAGCTGCACGAGGAGCTGCCCTACGACAGCGCCGTGCGGCCGGAGAAGTACGTCCAGCGTCGCGACGGCAGCGTGGAGATCCACCAGCAGATCGTGGTCGGCCGCGACACGCAGCGGGCGATCGTGCTCGGCAAGGGTGGCGCGCGCATCAAGGCGATCGGCGAGGCGGCGAGGCGCGAGCTGACAGAGCTGCTGGGGCAGAAGGTCCACCTCTTCCTGCACGTGAAGGTGGAGGAAAACTGGGCCGAGAACCGCGAATTCTACGAGGAGATCGGGCTGGACTGGACGCGGTGAGGGTTCACCTCATGCCCCGTGATCACGGTAAACGATATGCGAGTTAAATGATGCTGCCAAGGCTGCAGTGCACAGATTAGCTAATCTAGTATTCACCTTATCAAGCTCAGTAGCTGTCACTCGGTAAGTTCCTCTTTCAATCCCTTGCGGATTGCTGTCTTTCCTCTTGATCCAATGCAATTCGAGAACACTTTTCTCTTGCTGTCCATACGGCCAGAATGAATGTGACAAGCAGTTTCTGTGCCATAGCAGCTGCAGAGAATCAGTGACTATTTTGTCGAGGTTAGGTGAGGACAGGTTCCTTGCCTTGTAAGCATTGATGATTAGCGCACGCCACTGCAAAACAGTATCTCTGCCGCCAAGCGGAAAGCGCTTTTGATCAACGATTTCTGCGCTGAAAGGCCATGTTCTTAGCGCCATCACGTCGCTTGTCATGATGCCTTCGATGCGCGCCCACCACGATATCACGGCACCAGTTAGATATATGAAATCTGAGTTAGTGTTGCCAGGAATGACCCCTCGCAGTTGCTGCGGCTCCAAGGTTTGTTCCTAGTCGAGTGCAGTCAGGCGAGACATGCAGCGCGGGTATAGCAATCTCAAGCCTTATCCTAGACAATTGATGAAGCGGTGAAAGCTCGTTCGCCTTTCCGTCAGCCGCTTGCAGCGGCTGCCGCCTCCCCGCTTGCGACTGCGTCGAGAGCGAGGAGGATCATCAGCTCGCCAACCCCTCCAGCTTCGCCTTCAGCTGCGCCTCGTCGAACGGCTTGAGCACATAGTCGTCCGCGCCCGCGGCGATGCCGTCGTGAATGTCCCTGGCCGCGCCCTTGGAGGTGCAGAACACCACCACCGGCGCACGGCTTGCCGGCAGCGCCCGCAGGCGGGTGACGAATTCGATGCCGCTCATCACCGGCATCTGCCAGTCGGTCAGCACCAGATGAGGCATCGCCACCTGACAACGCGACAGCGCCTCCTCGCCGTTCTCGGCCTCGGTGACGCGGTAGCCCAGCCCTTCCGCGATGCGGCGTGCGACCTTGCGCACCACGCGCGAGTCGTCGACGATCAGGCAATGGCGCGGCTCGGCCGGCCGGGCCGCCGACGCGCGTGACGCCTTGGCGGCTGCCACCTGCGCCGCAACCGGATCGTCGGCCACCGGGGTGAGCGCGGCCGGCGGTGCGGGCGGCGCCGCCGCGCGCCGCATTGCCGTGCCGTCGCCCGGCGAGAGCGCCCTTTCCGCGTCCTGAGGGCCGGCGGGCTCCGCATCGCCGGCCGAGCCCTGCGCCTCCGCGCGCCGCTGGTGCAGCAGGCGGTCTGCCAGCGAGCCGCCGTCGGCTCCGGCCGTCCCGGCAGGGCCGCGCCCACCGCGCTTGATCAACCCGTGTATGGCACGCTCTCCCATTCGGCTTCGGCGTCCGCAGCCGCGGGCGTCGCCAGCGCCGCAGGCGCCGGGGTCAGGGCTTCCGCCTCGCCCGGGGTCATCCGCACATGCAGATAAGGCACCCAGACATCACCGTATTCGGCCTTCTGGTACCACAGGTCGAGCACGTCGTAGGAAGCCCAGAAGCCGTTCGCCTCGCGCAGCCGCAGCCCTTCGCCGATGCGCGGGAGCGCCGCGAAGCGGAGGCGTTGCTGGCTCTGCAGCGTCTCGTTCTGGATTTCGACTTCGATCACCGTCCGGCTCGCCTGTTGCCTGCCGCAGCGAGGCTAGCGGGCAAGGGTTGCCGAATTGCAAACGCCCCGCGCTCGGTCAGCTCTGCGCCGGCGCCTTGCGGCCTGTCGCCGGCTTGCGCGGCTGGGCGGCCGCCGCCTTGCGTGGTTTGGCCGCCGCCTTGCCCGCGGCGGCGCGGGCGGGCTTGCGGCGGCCACCCTTCTTCGCCGGCGCCGCCGCCGCGCGCGCGTCGATGAGCGCGATCGCCTGCGCCGCCTCCAGCTCCTCGGGCTTTACACCTTTGGGAATAGTGGCGTTGATCGTTCCGTCGGTGACATAGGGGCCGTAGCGGCCCGGCAGCACCCTAATCTCGCCCCCGGACGTCGGGTGTTCGCCCAGCGTCTTGATCGGTTCGAGCGGAGCGCGCGCGCCGCGTCCGCCCCGCCCGGCCGCCGCCTCGGCCAGCAGGGTGACGGCCGCGTTCATGCCGGTGTCGAACACGTCCTGCGTGCTGGCAAGCTTCGCATACTTGCCATCGTGTTTCAGATAGGGGCCGTAGCGCCCGATGCTCGCCTCGATGTCCAGCCCGGTTTCGGGATGCACGCCGACGATCCGCGGCAGGGCGAGCAGCTTCAGCGCCCATTCGAGATCGAGTTCGCCGATGTCGCGCGGAATGCTCGCGCGCTTTGCGTCCTTGCCCTCGCCCAGCTGGACATACGGGCCGAACCGGCCGGTCTTGCGCGTCACCGGAAGGCCCGTATCCGGATCGTTGCCGAGCACCTCGTCCTCGCCCGCGGCGGCCGCGTCCCCGCCGCCCTGCGCGAAGCGGCGGGAATAGGAGCACTCCGGATAGTTGGCACAGGCGATGAAGGCGCCGAACTTGCCTCCGCGCAGGGACAGCCGCCCGCCCTCGCGCCCTTCGGCAAGGCACTTGGGGCACGCGCGCGGATCGCCGCCATCCTCGCGCGGGGGGAACAGGTAGTCGCCGAGGTACTCGTCCAGCGCCGCCGTCACCTCCGACGGCTGCTGCCCCATCACCTCGTCGGTCTTGGGCTTGAAGTCGCGCCAGAACTTGGCGAGCAGCGCCTTCCACTCCTCGCGCCCGCCGGACACCTCGTCCAGCTCGTCCTCCATCCCGGCGGTGAAGTCGTAGGCGACGTAACGGGGGAAGAACCGCTCGAGAAATGCCGTGAGGAGACGACCCGATTCTTCGGCAAAGAAACGGTTTTTCTCTACCCGGACATACTCCCGGTCGCGCAGGGTCTGGATCGTGGAGGCGTAGGTCGACGGGCGGCCGATGCCCAGCTCCTCCAGCCGCTTGACCAGCGACGCTTCGGAAAAGCGCGGCGGCGGCTGGGTGAAGTGCTGCGTCGCCTCGACACCGTTCTTGTGCGGACAATCGCCCTGCCGCAGCACCGGCAGCAGCCCGTCGTCCTCCCCTTCCGCGTCATCCAGCCCTTCCTGATACACAGCCAGGAAGCCGGGGAACTTCACCACCTGTCCCGTCGCGCGCAGGGCGTGCTGGCCGGTGGGATCGCGCAGGGTCACGGTCGTGCGTTCCAGTTGCGCCGCTTCCATCTGGCTCGCCACGGCCCGCTTGAAGATGAGGTCGTAGAGCTTGGCCTCGTCGCCCGTTCCAGCCCGGTCGCGGGCGAAGTCGGTCGGGCGGATCCCCTCGTGCGCTTCCTGCGCGTTCTTGGCCTTGCTGGTGTAGTGGCGCGGCTTGTCCGGCAGATACGCCGCGGAATACCGATCGGCGATGGCCTTGCGGCACGCGCTGATCGCGCCCGCGTCCATCTGCACCCCGTCCGTCCGCATGTAGGTGATCGCGCCCCCCTCATACAGCGACTGAGCCAGCCGCATGGTGTGCGCGGCGGAGAAGCCGAGCTTGCGCGCCGCTTCCTGCTGCAGGGTCGAGGTGGTGAACGGCGGCGCGGGATTGCGGCGCACCGGCCTGGTCTCGACCTCCTCCACGGTGAAGCGGCTTTCCTCAACCGCCTGCTTGGCCGCCAGTGCGCTGCCCTCGTCGCCCAGCGTCAGCTTGTCGAGTTTCTTCCCATTCCGTTGCACCAGCCGGGCGGCGAACTCGGTCCCGTCCTGCACCATCGTGGCGACCACGGACCAGTATTCCTGCGGCCGGAACGCCTCGATCTCGCGCTCGCGCTCGACGATGAGGCGCAGGGCCACCGACTGCACCCTTCCGGCCGACTTCGCGCCGGGGAGCTTGCGCCACAACACCGGCGACAGGGTGAAGCCGAACAGGTAGTCGAGCGCGCGGCGCGCCAGATAGGCGTCGATCAGGTCATGGTCGAGATCGCGCGGCCGTGCCATCGCCTCGGTCACGGCCTGTCTGGTGATGGCGTTGAAGGTGACGCGCTGCACCTCTTTGGGCACCGCCTTGCGCTTCTTCAGGATGTCGAGCACGTGCCAGCTGATCGCCTCCCCCTCCCGGTCAGGGTCGGTGGCGAGAATCAGCCGGTCCGCCCCCTTCGCCGCATCGGCGATCGCCTTGACCTGCGCCTTCTTGCGCGGATCGGCGTAGATCTCCCAGTCCATCGCGAACTCCTCGTCCGGGCGGACGCTGCCATCCCTAGGCGGCAGGTCGCGCACATGGCCGTAGGAGGCGAGAACCTTCGTGTCCTTGCCGAGGTACTTCTCGATGGTCTTGGCCTTGGCCGGGGATTCGACGATGACGAGTTGCATGGTGGTGCGAGGGAGCGCCTTACGTGTGTGTATGCGCGCGAGGGTGGGGAGCGGGGAGAGGGGGCGTCAAGGGGTTGGTTAGTGTTTTGGCTTATCAAACTAGCCGTCACCCCGGACTTGATCCGGGGTGACGCTTCTTGAGTTTACGCGCAAATGGATCGAGCAAAACGCGGCGGCTGGGTCTACATCATGGCCGACCGCTACCGCGGCACGATGTACGTCGGAATAACTGCCAATCTGGCGACGCGCGTGACACAGCACCGGCAGGGAAACGGTTCCGAGTTCTGCAAACGCTACAACCTGCGCCGCCTCGTCTGGGCGGATCACTGTGACACTATCGAAGATGCTATTGCCCACGAGAAGCGCCTGAAACGCTGGCAGCGGGCGTGGAAATTCGACCTGATCGAACAAGCCAACCCCGAGTGGTGCGACTTGTTCGACCCACTGGTATGACCAAGAAGCGGGACCCCGGATCAAGTCCGGGGTGACGGATGAGGCCGGAGTTCTGCTGATGCAGATCCTGGCTGTCGCTGAGACGGCCAGTAGGTGACGAGCACCCCATGATGTTTGCTCTAGAACAAGACGAGGTAGGCGACCGCCAGCCACACCGAAATCGGCACAAATCGATCCGCTAAGTCTCGCCAGCCATTCTCATGCAACTGTTCCTGTCGCGTGAGGCAGGCCACCGCGGACGGCAACATGAACGCCGACAGAACCAAAGCAGCGAGTAATGCGAGAAGCGCCAAGCCGGGCCATTCACCGATAACTTCGGGATCAGCTTCTCTCGGCAGCAGAAAGGCGAGGCAGAGCAAGGCCGTGAGCGCGCTAATTAGAACGGCTGTCACTTGCTCGCTCTTTGTGCGCCGTCCCGAAACACTCACAACAAACTCACCCGCCCCCCGGCATGCCGCTCCAGCCTTCCCGCAACCTCCAGTTCCAGCAAGGCCAGCTGCACCGCCGCCGCTCCCGCCCCCGATTGCCGCACCAGTTCGTCCACCGCCACCGGCGCGCCTGACAGCAGGCGCTCCACATCCGCGGGTTCTGCCTCCGCCCACTCCTCCGGCGCGGCGTCGAACCCCGTTCCCGCCATCTCCCGCACCGACGACCGCGGCGCGCCGTCGAAGCCGCTGAGCAGTTCCACCACGTCCGCCACCGACTGCACCAGCACCGCGCCGTCGCGGATCAGCTGGTTGCAGCCGGCCGAACGGCCGTCCAGCGGCGAGCCGGGGATCGCCATCACCTCGCGCCCGAACTCGCCGGCGAGGCGCGCGGTGATCAGCGAACCGGACTGCGGCGCGGCCTCCACCACCAGCGTGCCGGACGACAGGCCGGCGATGATGCGGTTGCGGCTGGGGAACTGGCTGCCGCGCGGCTCGGTCCCCGGCGGCTGTTCGGCGATCAGCAGCCCCTCGGCCGCGATCCGCTCCTGCAACTCGCCATGCTGCGGCGGGTAGGCGATGTCGATGCCGCTGGCGATGACGCCCACGGTGCGCGGCAGCGCGCCCTCATGCGCCGCCCCGTCGATCCCGCGGGCGAGGCCGGAGACGATCGTGAACCCCTCCCCGGCCAGTCCGCTCGCAAAATCGCGCGCCAGCTTCACCGCCGCCGCGCTGCAATTGCGCGCCCCGACGATGGCGACGCAGGGCGCGTCCGCGAGCGCCAGATCGCCGCGATAGGTGATGATCGGCGGGGCGCTGTCGACCTCGGCCAGCAGGCGGGGGTAGTCCGGCTGGTCGTGGAACAGGTATTTCGCGCCCGCCCGCCGGATGGCGGCGACCTCCGCCTCGATCTGTTCGGGCGGCGCGGCGCGGTAGGGCTGCCCGCCGCGCCCGCCGATCTCCGGCAGCGCCTCCAGCGCCGCTTCCGCCGTGCCAAAGCGCGCGAGGAGCTGGCGGAAGGAGATGGGGCCGATGCGGGGCGAGCGCAGCAGCGTGAGACGGGCGAACGCCTCCGCCTGGGTCAGCGTCACTTGCCCGCGCCCACCTTCGGTTCCTCGCCGCGCATCAGCCGGGCGATGTTGGCGCGGTGGAGCAGGATCACGATCACCGCGATGGCGGCCAGCACCGGCACCAGGTCCCACCGTGCCAGCACGGCCGCCGCCGCCGGCGCGGCGATCACCGCCAGCATGCCGGCCACGCTGGAGATGCGGAAAACGGCCAGCGCGCCCAGCCAGGCGAGCGCATAGGCCACCCCCACCGGCAGGGCGAGGCCGAAGCACACCCCCGCCGTCGTCGCCACCCCCTTGCCGCCCTTGAAGCCGAGCCACACCGGAAAGCAATGGCCCAGCACCGCGCCCAGCGCGGCGAACCCGGCCGCGTCGGGGAACAGCCGCCAGGCCAGCCACACGGCCGCAAATCCCTTCAGCCCGTCGAGCAGCAGGGTCGCCGCCGCCAGCCCCTTGTTGCCCGTGCGCAGGACGTTGGTGGCGCCGATGTTCCCGCTGCCGATGGCGCGCACATCGCCCAGCCCCGCCAGCCGCGTCAGGATCAGGCCGAAAGGGATCGAGCCGAGCGCATAGCCGAGCAGCGCCGCGAGCAGCCAGTCGAGGGAGGTCGTCATCTCCTCACCCTTAGAGCAACAGGGCACCGCCCGGCCAGCGGCAACTGCCGCCGCAATGGAGGTACCAGCCGACCGCCGCTCACCGCGGCGTGCCGCGCGCTTACAGCAGGCGCGTGCCGTCACCGTCACCCGACGCCGCGCGGGCCGCCGCCCGCCTGACCGCGAAGGAGCGCGAATGCCTCCGCCGCTGGCGGGATCACGCGACCGCCAAGGAGATCGCCCTTGATCTCGGCATCTCGCATCACGCGGTGGAAAAGCGGCTCAAATCGGCGCGGCAGAAGCTGGGGGTCGCCACCTCGCTCGAGGCGGCGCGGCTGCTCGCCGAGGCCGAAGGGTATGGCCGGACCGCCTCCGGTCCGCCGGAGCTGGCGGCAACTGGCGAACAGGACGACCCTGCGCAGACCGGCACCGGCGCGGGGCGGCCGTCCCTGCCCGCCCGCCGGCCCCTCTGGATCGCAGGAGCCTTGATCATGATCGCTCTCACCCTCGCCGCGCTGGCCGTCGCCACCGCCGATGCTCCGGCTCCGCCGGCGCGCGGCCCGGAAATCGTCACCATCGACCGGCGCACCGCCGCGCCCGGCGACGTCAACGCCGCCCTCGACCGGGTGTTCGACCGCCTCGACCGCGACGGGTCCGGCATGCTTGATTCCGGCGAGATCGGCGGCGCGCACCTGAGGCTTGTCCGCGTGGCCGGGCCGGACGCAGCCCCGCCGACGGCCGAAAGCGGCCTCGCCGCCCTCGACGCGGACGGCGACGGGCGGATCTCGCGGGAGGAGTTCCGGCGCGGCCTGCCCCTCCTCGGCGCCCGGGCGGCGGGCGGGAGCACACCGGCGCGTTGACGGCGCGCACGGGAGCGGGCAGGCACCGCTCCCGTGAACCCCGCCGCGCCCATCCTCATTCTCGATTCCGGCGTCGGCGGCCTCACCATCCACGATGCGCTGCGCGCGGTGCTGCCGGAGGCGCCGGTCCTCTATGCCGCGGATTTCGCCGGGCTGCCCTATGGCGACAAGTCCGAAGCGGAGATCGCCGCGCGGGTGTGCGGCCTTCTCGGCCGGATGAGCGAGCGCTTTCAGCCGCGCCTCGCCTGCATCGCCTGCAACACCGCCTCGACCATCGCGCTGTCGATGGTCCGCGACGTGCTGGCCATTCCGGTTGTCGGCACCGTCCCGGCCATCAAGCCGGCCGCCGCGGCATCGCGCAGCGGGGTCGTGGGGCTGCTCGGCACGGCCGCCACCATCCGCCAGCCCTATGTCGACCGGCTGCACGCCGAACACGGCCGCGGCACGCTGCTGCTCCGCCACGCCGCTCCCGAGCTGGTGCTGGCGGCCGAGGCGTCGCTGCGCGGCGAGGCGGTGCCGCAGGACACGGTCGCCGCCGCGGTTGCCAGACTGCGGGCTCAGCCGGGCGGCGCGCACATGGACACCGTGGTTCTGGCCTGCACGCATTTCCCCCTGCTGTCGGGCGCGTTGCAGGCGGCGCTCGGCCCGGAGGTGCGCTTCGTCGACGGGGCGGCGGGCATCGCGCGCCGGATCGCCGACCTGACCCGCGGCCAGCCCTTCGCCGCCGCCCCGCCGCGCTTCGTTGCCACCGGCGACGCGGCGACGCTGGCCCGCTACGCCCCGGCCCTGTCGGCCCGGGGGTTCGCGCCGCCGGCGCTGTTCTGATCCCCCGCCGCTGCGAGTCGTTCGCAAACATCGTCGTGGCGTTCGCACGGTGAAGGCATTATCTGCACAAAGGTCAAGCGCAGGGTCGCAGGCGACCGGCGCAGCGGCGGGACAATGCGTGAATTACGAGCAGATCTTCGACAAGGCGATCGACCGGCTGCATGCCGAGGGGCGCTACCGCGTCTTCATCGACATCCTGCGCAACAAGGGCGCCTACCCCAACGCGCGCTGCTTCGCCGGGCACAACGGGCCCAAGCCGATCACCGTGTGGTGCTCCAACGACTATCTCGCCATGGGGCAGCATCCCAAGGTCATCGCCGCCATGGAGGAGGCGCTGCACGACGTCGGCGCCGGATCGGGCGGCACCCGCAACATCGGCGGCAACACCCATTACCACGTCGAACTGGAACGCGAGCTTGCCGACCTGCACGGCAAGCAGGCCGCGCTGCTGTTCACGTCCGGCTACGTCTCGAACGAGGCGACGCTGTCCACCCTCGCCAAGCTGCTGCCCGGCTGCATCGTCTTCTCGGACGAGCTGAACCATGCCAGCATGATCGCGGGCATCCGCAACGCCGGCTGCGAGAAGCGGGTGTTCCGCCACAACGACCTCGACCATCTCGAACAGCTGCTGGCCGAAGCCGATCCGGCCGCCGCCAAGCTGATCGCCTTCGAAAGCGTGTATTCGATGGACGGGGACGTCGCGCCGATCCACGCCATCTGCGACCTCGCGGAAAAGCACAACGCGCTGACCTACATCGACGAGGTGCACGCGGTCGGCATGTATGGCGACCATGGCGGCGGCATCACCGAACGCGACGGCGCCGCGCACCGGGTCGACATCATCGAGGGCACGTTGGGCAAGGCGTTCGGGGTGATGGGCGGCTACATCGCGGCCGACACGCGGATCGTGGACTGCATCCGCTCCTACGCGCCCGGCTTCATCTTCACCACCTCGCTGTCGCCGGTGCTGGCCGCCGGCGTCCTGGCGAGCGTGCGCCATCTCAAGCAGTCGAGCGCGGAACGCGATGCGCAGCAGGCGAACGCCGCCACGCTCAAGCGGCTGATGCGGGCCGCCGGGCTGCCCGTGATGCCGTCGACGACGCACATCGTGCCGCTGATGGTGGGCGACCCGGTGCGGGCCAAGCGGATCAGCGACATCCTGCTGGCCGAATACGGCGTCTATGTTCAGCCGATCAACTTCCCCACCGTGCCGCGCGGCACCGAACGGCTCCGCTTCACGCCCGGTCCGGCGCATGACGAGACGATGATGCGCGATCTCGTCGCGGCGCTGACGGAAATCTGGGACCGGCTGGGTCTGGGACTCAGACAGGCTGCCTGAGGCGGCTCCGGCGACAGGGCGACGCAGGGGGACCATCGCGCCGCTAAGTGCGGCAACCGCGCATCGCGTGCCCCGGGCAGGCGGCGTTCTGTACCGAAACGGGCACGGTCTGCGGCCGATGTGGAACGAAGCGGCGGGTTGAGCTATTGAGCGGGTGCGGCCCGCTGGGGGCCACGCTGCCACGGCGCGCCCGAACTCTCGCATGACACTCGCACTCCGCAATGACCTGCCGCTCTACGGCGTGCTGCTCGCCCTCGCCGCGCTGTTCGCCGTGGCGGTGACTCTCGGCCGCGGCGATCGCGCCCTTGCGACGGCCGAGCGGACTGCGGGCAGCGCACCCGCCGATGTCGCGCCGGCGCTCGCGCCGCCCCTGTCGCCGGAGCTTGCCGCCCTGCCCGCATCGGCAGAGGACGATGCGGTCATCCTGTCGCAGCTTCCTCCCGACGATGCGCGGGCGCAGAATGCCCGCGTGCCCTTTGCGGCCAGCTGGCTGGCGCCGGCGCCGGCGTTCCGCTTCCGCGGCAGCGAGGCGGACCGGGTGCGCGCGCGCGAATGCCTCGCGCTCGCCGGCATGGCCGAAGCCGGGGGCGGCGACGCGGATCAGCGCGCCGTGATGCAGGTGATCCTGAACCGCGTCCGCCACCCGGCCTTTGCGCCCACGGTGTGCGGCGTCGTGTTCCAGGGGTCCGAAAGGGCCACGGGATGCCAGTTCACCTTCACCTGCGACGGTTCGCTGGCCCGGATCTATTCCGCCGCCGCATGGCGCGCCGCGCGGCAGCGCGCCGACGAGATGCTGGCCGGCGCGGTGTATGCGCCGGTGGGCAACGCGACGCACTACCACACCGACTGGGTCTTCCCCTGGTGGAGTCCCAAGCTCGACAAAATCGCGCAGGTGCGCACGCACCTGTTCTTCCGCTGGCGCGGCCATTTCGGCACCACCGCCGCCTGGACGCAGCGCTACAGCGGCGGCGAACCCGATCCGGCCGCCCTGCGCCTGAACGCGGCGGCGGTCGAGCGGGTGGACCTGACCCAGTTGCTGGCGGCTGGCGCAGCGGCGGGCGAAGGAACGCTCGCGCTGGCCGAGGAAGCGGCCCCGTCGGCGGCAGGCGGGCTGCGCTCTCCCAATCCGGGGGTCCATTATCTGCTGGTCGGCGCAGGCGACCGACCGGCGGCGCTGCTCGCCCGCGGCCAGGCGCTCTGCGCGGGCGAGGCGGCGTGCCAAGTGTATGGCTGGAACAGCGCCGCAGCGGCACCGGACACGCTGCCGCTGTCGGCCGACGCGCGCCGTCAGCTGCGGTTCTCCTACGCGCCGGGCAGCACAGGGCGGCGCGAGACGGTGTTCTACGACTGCGCCATGTTCCCCGCCGCGCCTCCGGGAACCTGTCTGCCGGGAACGGCCGCGGGGACAGCAAGCGCCCCGACGGCGCGCAGGAGCCGGTCGGAAACGGCACCGGCCGCCACGCCCTCTCCCGAAGCCGAGAGCCGGCTGCCGCAGGCCGGCACCCTCAAGGTGGACGCCGAGCCTGCCGGACAGCTGCTGCGCTAGCGAGCAGGGCCGCGCGCGGCCGTCGCGGGTTCAGCGCTTCGGCGTGACGAGGAGGATGTCGACGGGCAGGCTGCGCAGCAGGTCGCCCGCCGTGCTGCCGATCGTTGCCCGGCGCAGCGCGCCCTCCCCGTGCGATCCGATCACCACCAGATCGACCCGGCCGCGCTCCACCGCGTCCTGCAGCGCGGTGAGCGGCGGACCATAGGCGAGCTGCGGTTCGACCGCCGCCCGCGTCTGCGGCGACAGGGTGTCGAGGAATTCGTCGAACACTTTCTGCTCGGCCACGCGCATCCGCTCGCGCGCCTCGTCGCCGCTCTGCCACCCGTCAAACGGCAGGAACCAGGCATGCAGCAGCCCGATCCGCTGGTCCGGAAACAGGGAGACGGCGTGGTCGAGCGCGATGCGCGATGGTCCGTGAAGGTCGGTGGTGCCAAGGATGCGCCGGTATTCGCCGCGCGGCCGCTGCTTGACCACCAGCACCGGCGCGTCGGTCCGGCGCAGGACCTGGTCGACGGTCGAGCCGAGCACGTAGTCGAGGAACGAATTGTAGCGCGCCACGCCCAGCACGATGAGGCTCGCCCCCGCCTGCGTGGCGGCGGCGCAGATGAGGTCCGCCGGATCGCCGGTCCCGATGTGGAGACGGACTCCGTCGGCGCCGTGTGGCAGCGAGTCGCGGACCCGCTGCTCGGTCCGCTCGCGGTCCTCGTCGGGGTGGGCGGCGTGCACCACCACCACCTCCGTCCCCCACTGCGCCCCCAGCTGGAGCGCGCGGTCGACCGCCCGGTCGGCCCGCGGCTGCAGGTCGGTTCCCACCACGATTGGTCCGCGCATGTTCGTTCGCCTCCATCAGACCGCGTCGCCGCGCAGTCTTTCCGGAACGCGCGGTGCTTGGCAAGCGCTACCGGAGCGGCGACGGCCCGCGCCGGACCCTCGCCGCCGGTTCAGCGCAGGCTGACGACGTTGTCCGCCACCGGCCGCACGCGGCTGCCGTCGTAGAGGCTGGCCATCGGCTCGTCGGTGACGACGATGTGCGCCGCCGCGCCGAAGCCGTTGAAGGCCGTCTTCATCGCCGCACCATAGGCGCCCAGCATGCCGATCTCGATGTAGTCGCCGGCCTGGATGTCGCCGGGCAGCGGGAACGGCCCCTTCATGAAGTCCGCATCGTCGCAGGTCGGCCCGTAGAAGGAGAAGTCCTCCTCCGGGTCGATGAGGTCATCCTCCAGCGCCGCGACCGGAAACTTCCACGCGATGTGGGCCGCATCGAACAGCGCGCCATAGGCGCCGTCGTTGATGTACAGCTCGTTGCCGCGCCGCTTTTCCACCCGCACGATCAGCGAGTTGTACTCCGCCGCCAGCGCCCGCCCCGGCTCGCACCACAGCTCGGCGTTGTAGGCGATCGGCAGCGCTTCGAACTGGCGGTGGATGATGGCGAAGTAATCCTCCAGCGGCGGCGGCTCCATGCCCGGATAAACCGACGGAAAGCCGCCGCCGACATCGACCATGTCGATGACCACCGACGCCGCCGTGATCGCCACGCGGGTCCGCTCCAGCGCCTGCACATAGGCGAACGGCGTCATCGCCTGGCTGCCGACGTGGAAGCACACGCCCAGCCAGTCGCAATGCTGGCGCGTCTGCTGAAGCAGCGGTCCGGCATCGGCCAGATCGCAGCCGAACTTGGCCGCGAGGCTCAGCTCGGAATATTCGGACGAGACGCGCAGCCGGACGAGCAGGCGCAGATCGGTCGCGGGATTGCCCTGACTGTCGCGGCAGGCGTCGACGATCTTCTCCAGCTCCTCGGGCGTGTCGAGGGTGAAGGTGCGGCAACCGTGTTCGTGATAGGCCTCGCGGATGGCGGACGGCGCCTTCACCGGGTGCATGAAGCACAGCTCCGCCTCCGGCAGCGTGGCGGCGACGAGACGCACCTCGGCGATCGAGGCGACGTCGTAATGCGTCACCCCGTTGGCCCACAGCACCCGCAGCAGATCGGGCGACGGGTTCGCCTTGACCGCATAGAGCACCCGCCCCGGGAACTTCTCCACGAAGAAGCGGGCGGCGCGCGCGGCGGCGTGCGGGCGGTTCAGGATCACGGGCTCGTCCGGCCGGAGGGCGCGGACTACGGACCGGGCGTCAGGATACTCGTGCAACTCAAGGGACCCCCTACGGTTCAGTGCGACAAAGCTGCCTTGCGGTAAGGAAGTCCCCTGGGGCAGCGGAAGCGGGCATATAAGGCCCGCCCCGTTAATCGCAACTGAAAAAGGAAACCCGTGCGCACCCCCGGCGGCGATTTGCGCCGCCAAGGCGCGAAGGGGCTGCCTCGCCGCTCAGCTCAACCTGTCGCGGAAGTCCTCGTAGCCGAACGCCTTGACCTGCTCGAGCGCATCCGTGTCGCTGTCCCACAGCCAGATCGAGGGAAGCGGCACCCCGTTGAAGGTGTTGGTCTTGACCATCGAATAATGCGCCTGGTCGAGAAAGGCGATCCGGCTGCCCGGCTCGGCCGGCACCGGCAAATGATAGTCGCCGATCACGTCGCCCGCGAGGCAGGACGGCCCGCCCAGCCGCACCGCGCCGCCCGCACCCGAAGCGCCGGGCCGCTCCAGCAGGTCCGCGCCTTCCGCCGCGCCGCCGGCGCCCGGCGGATCGACCTCGCCCAGCATGGCCGGGCGGTAGGGCGCCTCGATCACGTCGGGCATGTGGCAGGTGGCCGAGATGTCGGTGATCGCCACCCTCTGCCCGTTGTAGCCCACGTCGAGCAGGGTGCCGACGAGGATGCCCGCGTCCAGCGCCACCGCCTCGCCCGGTTCGAGGTAGATGTCGGCGCCCGTATCCTCCCGCGCGTCGCGCAGGAACTCGACCAGCTCCTCGCGCTGGTAGTCGGCGCGGGTGATGTGATGCCCGCCCCCCATGTTGATCCATTTGAGCTGGCCGAAATACGGCTCGATGGCGTCGAACACCGCGTCCCAGGTGCGCAGCAGCGGCTCCAGGTCCTGCTCGCACAGATTGTGGAAATGGATGCCCTCCACCCCTTCCATCGCCTCCGGCGTGAGCTGGTCGAGGGGAAAGCCCAGCCGCGAACCGGGCGAGGACGGATCGTAGCGCGGCACCTCGCCGGTCGGCACCTGCGGATTGACGCGCAGGCCGACATCGAACCGCTGCCCCTCGCTGCGTGCCTGGTCGAGGATGACGGCCGAGCGGCGCATCTGGCCCGGCGAATTGAAGATGACATGGTCCGACAGGCGGCAGATCTCCGGCAGGTCGCCCGGCTTGTAGGCGGCGCAGTAGGTCGAAATCTCGCCGTCGTAGAACTCGGACGCCAGACGCGCCTCCCACAGGCCCGAGGTGCACACCCCGTCGAGATACTCGCCGATCAGGGGCGCAACGCTCCACATGGAGAACGCCTTGAGCGCCAGCAGCACCTTGCAGTCCGCCGCGTCGCGGATGTCGGCAAGCACGCGCAGATTGGCCCGAAGGCGTGCCGCGTCCACCACGAAGGCGGGCGAGTCGACGCGCGACAAGTCGAAGCGGGCAAAGGCGCCCGGATCGCCGGCTCTGGTTTCCATCAGCGTTCCCCTGTTTCCGGAAGGCGGAACCGCACCACCCGGTTGCCGCGATGGTCCGCCATGTAGAGCGTCCCGTCGGGGCCCGCAGCGAGATCGTGGCCAAGGCTCGCTTTCTCTCCGGCAAGGCCGACATCGTAGCTGGCAAGCAGGTCGCCGCGCGGCGAGCGGACCCGCAGGATGGCTCCCGTCCGGTTCTCCCTGTCGCGCCCCTCCAGCGTCACGACCCGCCCGTCGGGCAGCGGCCGGACGGCATAGACATGCCCGCGGCCGGGCGCCTCCCAGCGTTCAAGCGGCCGGCCGTCGGCCGCGAACACCTGCACCCGACCGTGCTCGCGGTCGGCGACCAGCACTCGCCCGCCGTCGGCGGCGATCGCATGGGGAAGGTCCAGCAGCCCGTCGCCGCGCCACTCCTCCACATAGCGTCCGGAGCGGTCGAACACCGCCACGCGGTCGTTGACGTATCCGTCGGCGACCAGCACCCGGTCGCCGTCAAAGGCCACATCGGCAGGACGTCCGAACCCCGCCGCGCCCGTTCCCGCGCGTCCGCGCACGCCGAGAGCCAGCTCCAGACGACCCTCGTGCGAGAACTTCAGCACCTGTTCGCGGGCGACATCGGTGATCCACACCGCATCCTCCGCGTCGACCGAAAGACCGTGCGGCATGACCATCTCGCCGGCACCCCAGCGCGCCAGCAGCGCCCCGCTCGCCGCATCGAACATGTGCACGGTCGGCTGCGGAATAGGCGCCTCGGGAAACGGCTCGACCCAAGGACGGCCGGCGCGGTGCAGCACGAACAGATGGCCATGACCGTCGATGTCGAGCGCGCTCACCTCGCCGAAAGCGTCGGCGGAGGAGAGCTGGAGCCAGCGGTCATCGACCGCCAGCCGCGCAGGCGCCTCGCGCGGGGGCGATGCGGTGCACGCGGTCATGAGCGCGGCAACGGCGCCCACGGCGCCAAGGACGCGCACCGCCGCGCCCGTCGAGGTTCCTGTCACCCGAGCGGCGCCTTAAACACGAGGAAGGCGCCGGCGGCGATGAAGGCGAAGCCCAGCAGCTGGCTCGGCCCCGGCCGCTCTCCGAACAGCGCCCAGGCGACGAGCACGAAGGTCGACAGCGACAGCACTTCCTGGATGGTCTTCAGCTCGGCCAGCGAATAGGCGGCCGCGCCGATGCGGTTGGCCGGCACGGCAAGGCAGTATTCGAAGAAGGCAATCCCCCACGCCACGAGAACGGCCGCCCACAGCGCCCGGCCCGGCGTCTTGAGGTGGCCATACCAGGCAAGGTTCATCAGCACGTTGGACCCGGCGAGCAGCGCCACCGGCGTCCACAGCACCCAGCCCGGCTGCATCAGAACGGCACCGGTCCGTCGAGTTCCTTGACCTGCCACGGCAGGCCGTGGGCGTTCAGCATGTCCATGAACGGATCGGGATCGAGCTGCTCGATGTTGAACACGCCCTCACCGCGCCAGATGCCCTGCACCATCAGCGCGCTGCCGATCATCGCCGGAACGCCGGTGGTGTAGCTGACCGCCTGGTTGCCGGTTTCCCGGAACGCGTCTTCGTGGTCGCAGATGTTGTTGATGTAGAACGTCTTCTCGCCCGACCCGTCCAGCGCCTCGCCGGTGGCGATGACGCCGATGTTGGTCTTGCCCTTCGTCGTCTCCCCCAGCGTTTCCGGCTTGGGCAGCACGGCGGCGAGGAATTGCAGCGGGATGATCTCGCGCCCCTGGAACGCCACCGGCTCGATCGAGGTCATGCCGACGTTCTGCAGCACGGTGAGGTGGGTGATGTACTGGTCGCCGAAGGTCATCCAGAACCGCGCCCGTTCCAGTTCGGGCACGAACTTCGCCAGGCTTTCCAGCTCCTCGTGATACATGAGATAGGCGTTGCGCCTGCCCACGCCCTCGAAGTCGAACTCGGTTTTGACCTGCATGGCGGGCGTTTCGACCCACTGGCCGTTCTCCCAATGGCGGGCGGGCGCGGTCACTTCGCGGATGTTGATTTCCGGGTTGAAGTTGGTGGCGAAGTGCTGGCCATGGTCGCCGCCGTTGCAGTCGAGGATGTCGAGTTGGCGGATGGTCCTGAGCTTGTGCTTCTTGAGCCACATGGTGAAGACGGAGGTGACGCCGGGATCGAACCCGCTGCCCAGCAGGGCCATGATGCCCGCCTCGCGGAAGCGGTCGTGATAGGCCCACTGCCACTTGTATTCGAACTTCGCCTCGTCCTTCGGCTCGTAGTTGGCGGTGTCGAGGTAATCGACCCGCGTTTCCAGACAGGCGTCCATGATCGGCAGGTCCTGATACGGCAGGGCGAGGTTCACGACGAGCGACGGCTGCACCCGGCGGATGAGGTTGACCATGGCCGGCACCTCCTCGGCGTCGACCTCGTAGGTGTGGATGTCGACGCCGGCGCGTTCCTTCACCGAGCGGGCGATGGCATCGCATTTGGCCTTGGTCCGGCTGGCGAGATGGATGTCGGTGAAGATGTCCGGGTTGAAGGCCATCTTGTGCACGCACACGCTGCTGACGCCGCCGGCGCCGATCACCAGAACTCGTGACATCCTTTACCCGATCCTTCCGAAAGCCCGCGCCAGCGGGGATGCGCTGTTCCCCGGTTCCCTTACGCAAATGCGCCGGGCGGGCAAGGTATCCGCGCCCTTTCCCCTGGCCGCGGATTGCGGCAAGCGGGTGCCATGCCCTGCCCTGCCCCTCTGCCCGCCCGCTGCCGTCCTTCCCCGTACCGCAGGCCGCGCCCGTCTCCGGCATCGGGGCGCGGCCGGTGAGCGGCGGGCGTCTGCCGACCCGCGCCGGAGTCGAGGCCGCCGCCGAAGCGGTCGCCGCGCTCCTTGCCCCCACGCCGCTGCTGCCGGTGGAGATCGGGGGCGTGCGGCTGCACACGAAGGCCGAGGTGCTGCAACCCGTCGGCTCGTTCAAGATCCGGGGGGCGTGGTGGCGCCTCGCCAACCTGGCGCCCGAGGAGCGGGCACGCGGCGTCATCGCCGTGTCGAGCGGCAATCACGCGCAGGGCGTTGCCTGGGCCGCCCGGCGCCTCGGCATTCGCGCGGCGATCGTCATGCCGCGCGACGCGCCGCGGGTGAAGCTCGAGGCGACGGCGGCGCTGGGGGCGGAACTGGTGCTGTACGACCGGCCGGGGGAAGACCGTGACGAGGTGGCCGCGCGCGAAGTCGGACGGCGCGGCGCGGTGCTGGTCCACGCCTTCGCCGATCCGTGGGTCATCGAGGGCCAGGGCAGCGCGGGCGTGGAGATCGCGGCGCAGCTCGGGCGGGCGCCGTCGCGGCTGGTCGTGTGCTGCGGCGGCGGCGGGCTGGCGGCGGGACTGTCGCTCGCCTGCCCCGGCAGCGCGGTCCATGTGGTCGAGCCGCAGGGCTGGGACGTGGTCGCCCGCGCCGTGGCCGCGGGCGCGATCGTCCGCGCGCCGCCCGATGCGCCGGCGACGATCTGCGACGCGCTGCGCCCGGATGCGACCAAGCCGCTGAATCTGGCTCTGCTGCGCGGGCGGATCGAGCCGGGCGTGACCGTCACCGATGACGAGGTGCGCGCGGCGCAGCGCTTCGCCTTCGCCCGCCTGCGGCTGGTGCTGGAGCCGGGGGGCGCGGCCGCGCTGGCGGCGGCGCTGGCGGGCAAGGTGCCGCTGGACGCCGACACGGTGATCATGCTGACCGGCGGCAACGCCGATGCGGACAGTTTCGCCCGCACACTGGCCGAGGGATCGGCGGAGCGGTAGAAGCAGGGGGAACACAGGGGGAGAACGAGGATGCAGGCGCAGATGCTCGCACCGGCCGCGGTGCTGATCGCGTGGTCGCTGGTGATGCTGTTCTGGATGGCCGGTGCCCGCGGGGCCGGAATGCGCAAGATGCAGCGCGGCCTCGCCGCCGCACGGCCCGGCGGACGGGGACAGGATCTGGAAGGGGTGCTTGACGACCGGGTGAACTGGAAGGCGCACAACTACATGCACCTCATGGAGCAGCCGACGATCTTCTACCCGGCGGTGATCATCCTCGCCATCCTCGGCGCGGCACCGGGCGACGTGCTGATGGGGTGGATCTATGTCGGCCTCAGGATCGCGCATTCCGTCTGGCAGGCCACGGTCAACACGCTGCCGGTGCGGTTCACCCTGTTCCTGCTCTCCACGCTGGCGCTGATCTATCTCGCGGCGCGCTGCATCGCCGCCACGGTCTTCGCCGGCCCGACGGTGCTGGCATGAGCGTGCCGGGCATGGTCGGCGCGGCCGTCCTGCAACCCGTGGCGGCGCTGCTCGTATGGACGATGGTGATGTGGGTGTGGATGTATGCGACGCGCCTTCCGGCGATGGCCCGCGCCGGCGTCGACCCGGCCGCGCTCGGCCGCGGGGACACGGCGCGCACGCTGGACGCGGCGCTGCCGGCCGAGGTGCAGTGGAAGGCGCACAACTACAACCATCTCCACGAGGCCCCGACGCTGTTCTACGCCGTCGCGCTGCTGCTGGCCTTCACCGGCTACGGCGACGGGCTGAGCGCGTGGCTGGGCTGGGCCTATGTCGCCCTGAGGGTCGCCCACTCGCTGGTGCAGGCGACCGTCAACCGTGTGCCGCTGCGCTTCGCCCTGTTCGCCCTGTCGACGCTGGTGCTCATGGCGCTGATCGCGCGGGCCGTGGCGGCCGTGTTCTGAACGGCTGCTACTCCGCCGCCTCGGCGTGCCCCGTCTCCCGGTCGAACTCCAGCCCCTGCAGGAAACGCTCCGCATCGAGCGCGGCCATGCAGCCGGTCCCCGCCGCTGTCACCGCCTGGCGGTAGATGTGGTCCATCACGTCGCCGCAGGCGAAGACGCCGGGAATGGCGGTTCGCGGCGTGCCGGGCTCCACCACGATGTAGCCGTCCTGCAGTTCCAGCTGACCGGCGAACAGCTCGGTTGACGGCGCATGGCCGATGGCCACGAACGCCCCGTCGACCGGCAGCGCGCTCGTCTCGCCCGTCACCGTGTCGCGCAGGTTCAGGTGCGTCAGCCCGCCTTCCGCAGGATCGCCGGCAAAGCTGTCGACCGCCTTGTTCCAGAGCACCTTGATCCTGGGATTGGCGTGCAGCCGTTCCTGAAGGATGCGCTCGGCCCTCAACGAATCGCGCCGGTGGATCAGCGTCACGTCATCCGAGTGGTTGGTGAGGTACAACGCCTCCTCCACCGCCGTGTTGCCGCCGCCGATGACGGCAACCTTCCTGCCGCGGTAGAAAAAGCCGTCGCAGGTGGCACAGGCGGACACCCCCTTGCCGTTCAGCTCCATCTCGCCCGGCACGCCCAGCCACTTGGCCTGCGCGCCGGTGGAGATGACCACCGTGTCGGCGATGTACTCGTCCCCGCTGTCGCCGACGGCCCGGAACGGACTGCCGTTGGTCAGATCGACCCTGACAATGGTGTCCCACACCATCCGCGCGCCCACGTGCTCGGCCTGGGCCTGCATCTGCTGCATCAGCCACGGACCCTGGATCACGTCGGCAAAGCCGGGGTAGTTTTCCACGTCCGTGGTGATCGTCAGCTGCCCGCCCGGCTGCAGCCCCTGCACCACGATCGGCGCCAGCATGGCGCGCGCGCCGTAGATCGCGGCGGTCAGTCCGGCGGGACCGGAGCCGATGATGAGCATCTTGGTGTGGTGGGTGGCCATCGTTCTCTCGTTGCTGCTGCTGCGGCGGCGATATGGGGCCGCACGCCGCGTCTGTCACGCCAGCAGCCGTTCGCGCAAGCGCCGGCGGTCGGCGTCGCTGACGCCCAGCGGGCGGGCGATCAGGTCGTCGAGCGAACCTGCGCCGGCCCTGACCTCGTCACGAAAGGCGTCGAGATAGTCGCCGCGCACGCCCAGCAGCGCCTCCACCGCGGCGGGCGGCAGCGGGCCATGCCGCTGTTCCAGCGCGCGAAGCGACTGGCTGCGCAGAACGCCCATGGTCGGCGCGGCGTTGGTCAGCAGGAACTCTGCGCGCTGGTCATCCTCGGACACGCCGAGGATGTGAAGGAGCAGCGTCACCGCGATGCCCGTCCGGTCCTTGCCCGCGAAGCAATGCACCAGGCTGGCTCCGTCGCAGGCGGCCGCCGCGCGCAGAAAATCGCCCAGCACCGCGTGCATGGCAGGATTGTGCGGGATGCGGCGATACAGCGCGATCATGCGGTCCACCGCCTGCGCCTCGCTCATTCCTGCTGCCGCCGCGGCCAGATGCGGGGGTGCGTTGCTGGTCTCGCCGTCGAAGAACACCACCGCCCCTCTCCACGCCGGCGGACGGCGGCACGGGTGGCGTTCACGCTCGGCATTGCCGCGAAGGTCGATGACCGTGCGGATGGACAGGGCGTCGAGCCGGGAAAGATCGGCATCGCTCGCGCCGACATGCTGGCCGGAGCGGTAGAGCAGCCCGCGGCGCACATGGCCATGCGCGCCCGCCGGCCACCCGCCATAGTCGCGGAAATTGTGCACGCCATCGAACGGCAGGAAGCGGGCCAGCGCGTTCATGGCGACCCGTCTCCCTCGAGGTCGGTGCAGAAATCCGCCGCCCAGCGCTGCACCGTCTGGGCGCGCACGCTGGCATGCATCGCCTCCCAGCGTGCGCGCCGCTCCTCCAGCGGCATGACCCGGGCGCGGTTGATCGCATGGGCAAGTTCGTCCGGGCTGTGGGGGTTGACGAGCATGGCGTCGGTGAGCTGCTGCGCCGCGCCGGCGAAGCGCGAGAGGATCAGGACTCCGGGATCGGCCGGATCCTGCGCGGCGACATACTCCTTCGCCACGAGATTCATGCCGTCGCGCAGGGGCGTCACCAGCCCGATCTTCGCCGCCCGGTAGAACCCGTACAGCTCGGCGGCGGAATGGCCGCGGTTGACGTAGCGGATCGGCACGAGGTCGATCTCGGAAAACTCGCCGTTGATCCGCCCCGTCTTGCGTTCCAGCGTCTCGCGGATGGTCTGGTAGCTTTCGACATCCTGACGGCTGGGAGGGGCGATCTGGATGTAGACGAGCTGGCGGGCGGCCGACGGGTCATCCTCGAACAGGCGCGCGACACCGTCCATCCGCTCGGGCAGACCCTTGGAGTAGTCGAGCCGGTCGACGCCGATCATCGCCACGCGGTGCCGGGTGCTCGACAGCATCCGCTGCTCGGCCTGGCGAGCCTCGCCGGTCTGTCCCTGCTGGGTGAAGTGGTCGTAGTCGATGCCGACCGGATACGTCCGCACCAGCATCGAGCGGTCGTCCAGCGTCACCCTGCCGGTGTCGCGGTCGACGGCGGCCTTCAGTTCCTCGGCACAGTAGTCGAGGAAGTTGTCGCGCCACATGTCGCTCTGGAACCCGACGACGTCATAGGCGAGAAGCGTGCGGAAGAGACGCTCGTGATAGGGCAGCGACGCCAGCAGGTCGGCCGGCGGGCACGGGATGTGCAGGAAGAACCCCATCCGGTTGCGCAACCCTTGCGCGCGCAGCTGCTCGCCCAGAGGGATGAAGTGATAGTCGTGGACCCAGACGGTGTCGTCGCTGCGGATGAGCGGCGCCGCGGCGCGCGCGAACAGCGCGTTGACCCGTTCGTAACCTTTCGCCGTCTCCCGCTGGAACTGCGCCAGATCGACCCTGTAGTGGAACAGCGGCCAGAGCGTCGCATTGGCATAGCCGTTGTAGTAGGCGTCGACATCGGCGTGGCTGAGGTCGAGCGTGGCGGTCGTCACCTCGTCCGCCGTGGTCACGTGAGGCTGCGCGTCCGGCTCCTCGACGGCCTCCCCCGACCAACCGATCCACAGCCCGCGGCGGGCGCGCAAGGCGGCGTGGAGCGCGCCCGCCAGCCCGCCCTGGGCACCGGGCACACCCGCGCTCGTGGCCGAGGCGACCCGGTTCGAGAGCACCACCAGCCGGCTCACCGCACCTCCCTCCATGGGCGCGACAGCAGCACCGCGCCGTTGATCACGCCGACCAGCGAATAGGTCTGAGGGAAATTGCCCCAAAGCTCGCCGGTGCGGTAGTCGAGATCCTCGGAGAGGAGGCCCGACGGGGTTGCGTGCGCCAGAATGGAGCGGAACAGCGTCTCGGCCTCCGCCCTGCGGCCGGTGAGCGCCAGGGCCTCGATCAGCCAGAAGGTGCAGACGTTGAATGCAGTCTCCGGCGCGCCGAAATCATCCTCCTTCGCATAGCGCAGCATGTGATCGCCCCGGCGCAGCTCGCGCTCGACGGCGGCGAAGGTGGCGGCGAACCGCGCGTCGTCGGGCGCGGCGAAGCGCAGTTCGATCATCTGGAGCAGGCTCGCATCGAGATAGTCGCTCTCGAAGCTCGCCTTGTAGTGCCCTTCACCCTCGACGCCGGTCCAGGCGCGCGCGTCGATCGCCTCGCGGATCCGCTCCGCCCGCCCGCGCCACAGCTCGGCGCGCTCGCTCCTGCCAAGGTGCTCCGCCACATTGGCGAGACGGTCGCACGCCGCCCAGCACATCAGCGCAGAATAGGTGTGGACCTCGGTGCGGGTGCGGAACTCCCACAGCCCCGCGTCGGGCTGGTCGTGCATCTCCCAGGCCCGCTCGCCCACGCGTTCAAGATGGGCGAAGTCGTGTTCACCCGCCATGCGGAGCAGCCGGCGGTCGAAGAAGGCCTGTGCGGTCGGCAGGACGATCTGCCCGTAGCAGTCGTGCTGGACCTGGAGATAGGCCGCGTTGCCCCGGCGCACCGGCCCCATCCCGCGATAGCCGGCCAGCGCGCCGGCGGTCTCCTCCTCGAGCCGGCTTTCGCCCATGACGGAGTAGAGCGGCTGGATGTTGCCGCCTTCGGCCGCATCGACGATGTTCCGCAAGTAAGCGAGGTATTTCTCCAGCACGTCCAGCGCGCCCAGCCGGTTGAGCGCCTGCACCGTGTAATAGGAGTCGCGCAGCCAGCAGTAGCGGTAGTCCCAGTTGCGCTCGCTGTGCGGCGCCTCGGGGATGGAGGTGGTCAGCGCGGCGACGATCGCGCCGGTCTCCTCGTGCTGGCACAGCTTAAGGGTGATGGCGCAGCGGATCACCTCCTCCTGCCAGTCGAGCGGAATGGCGAGGCTGCGCACCCACAGTTTCCAGTAGCGCGCGGTCATCGCCTCCATCTCCCGCACGCGCATGCCGATGTTGCCGACGAACGGTTCGTCGGGGCCGAGGAAGAAGTGAAGGTCGTTCTCCACCCTCAGCCAGCGCTGCTCCAGCACGGAGCCGACCGGCGCGTCCGTCGTCAGCCGCATCGGGTACTCGTGGGTGAGGAAACGGATGTGGTTGGAGCCGTAGGTGAACTCGGCCCGCGCCGCCCCGTACCGGGCCATGGGCGTGATCACCATCCGCAGGCGGGGACTGCCGGCGACTGCGCGGATGGTGCGGGCCAGGGCCACGGGGCGGTAGATCCGGCCGGCGTTCTCGAACCGGGGCGCGAAGTCGCGCACCTCGACCGCGCTGCCGTCCGCCGCCTCCAGCCGGGTCACCAGCAGCGCCGTGTTGCGCTCGTAACGCTGGCTGACCGCCGTCTGGTGCTCCAGCTCGACGCGCCAGATGCCGTCGTCGCGGTTGTCGCCGTTCATCAGCGCGCAGAAGACGGGATCGCCATCGACGCGCGGAATGCAGGCCCACACCACCGCGCCGCTGGCGTCGACAAGGGCGCTGGCCTGGCAATTGCCGATCGGCCACAGGTCGAGGGTCGGCCGGAAGCCGCCGTTCATGAGCCGAGCCAGTCGAGCACGGCGGCAACTCCCGGAAGCGCAAAACGGGCCGAGGCGCTTTCCCGTTCGCCCACCGCGATGCCGAACCCGCCCAGCGCCGCCGCCGCCGCGAAGCCGTCCTCGTCGGTGACATCGTCCCCGAGGAACACCGGCATCGATCCGGCGAACGGCCGGCGCCCCATCAGCGCGGCGACCGCGCTGCCTTTCGTGCCGTCGGGCACCCGCACCTCCACCATCATCTTGCCGCCCTGCACCGCCAGATCGGCCTGCCGCCCGACCGCATGGGCCAGGGCCAGCGCCTCCTCGCCGTGCTCGGGCGCCTTCCTGAAGTGGAGACCAGCGGCAAGGGGCTTGTGTTCCACGATCACCCCGCTGCGGGTGTCGGCAAAGGCGCGGAAGGCGCGGTCGACCGTGTCGAGAATGAGGGGACGGGGCCGGCGCTCCGGCTCCCCTCCCGGCCACAGCAGTTCGCTGCCATGTGTGCCGGACAGCACGTGGTCATGCAGGCCCGCGTCGCGCAGCCATTCGACCGAGCGCCCGCTCACGACGGCCAGCCGCCCGTCGAGCCGCCGGGCCGTGTCGGCGAGCCGGGCGAACAGTTCTTCGGGCAGCCGCACCTCGTCCGGGCCGGGCGCCAGCTCGACCAGCGTTCCGTCGAAATCGAGAAACAGCGACACGGGCCGCGCGGCGAGCAGCGCATCGAGAGCAAGCGGCGGCGGAAGCGGCATCGACGGCGCTTTGCCGTCCCGCCGCCGGCCCGTCAAACGGGTTCGGAGCCGGCGTCGCTCTCTTCGGCCACGTCGCGCGCCGCCGGAGTCAGGATGAGCGTGTTGTCGCGCACCTGCCAGCTTTCGAGGCGCGACAGGAAGTTCATCCCCAGCACGTTCGTCTGGCCGAGGCTGGGGGCGATCACCGCGTCGATGCTGCGCGCCTCGATGTTGCCGAAGGCGAGCGCATCGATGCGGGTCAGATCGGCCGCGACCGCACCGTTCGCGGTCACGATCCGCACCGGCAGACCACCCTGCCGCGGCTCGAGGCCGGCGCGCGCCGCGAGATCGGCCGACACCGCCGTCAGCGTCGCGCCGGTGTCGACGAGAAAGCGCGCGCGCTCGCCATTCACGTCGGCGGTGATCCAGAAATGGCCGTCTGGAGAAAGCCGGATGCGGGTCTCGTCCCCTTCCACCACCTGCCGCTCGACGCCAAGACCCGACCGCACCAGTCCCATGCGCGGATCGACCTGGGCCATCTGCAGGATGACCGTCAGCAAAATGCCGGCCAGAGCCAGCGTGCTGGCAAAGCTGAGCACGCCGCCAAAGGGCACGCGCGCCCGGACGAGCCGCGTGCCGAGCCATCCGCAGACCACGGCCAGAAAGGTCGCGATCAGCAGCTCCGTCGAGCCGATGCCGTCAAGCCGGTCGAGCCAGCGTCCCAGATCCAAGTCGCGCGCCATCATGCGCCCCTAACATGGGGGCGTTTGCACCAAGCTGAACCCTTGCGCGGCGAGGTTGCCGATTTTCCCTTGCGGCGGGAGCTTACGGAGCGGCCGCCGGCTGCGCGGCGCGGGCCAGCACCACGGCGAACGCCGCGCCGGTGTCCGTCCAGCGGTGCAGCGGCTCCCAGCCTCCGGCCCGGAGCATGAAGTCGCCGCTTTCCGGGGTGAACTTGTAGCTGTTCTCCGTGTGGATCGTTTCGCCCGCCTGCATCGCGAAGCCATGGCCCGCCACGGTGAACGCCAGCGGCTCCACCGCCTCAAGATGCATCTCGATGCGGCTGCTGTGCGCGTTCCAGCGCGCGCGGTGGCGCAGCGCGTCGAGCGGCAGGTCGCCGTCCAGCTCGCGGTTGATCCGCCGCGCAAGGTTGAGGTTGAACCGCGCCGTCACGCCGGCGGCATCGTCATAGGCAGCCTGCAGCACGTCGGCGGACTTGACGAGATCGAAGCCGATCAGCAGCAGCGGCGCCGCCCCCTCCCCGTCCGGTGCCGCGGCGAGCGTGCCGGCCATCGCCCGCAGCAGGTCGACCGCCGCGGCAGGCGCGAGATTGCCGATGGTGGAACCGGGAAAGAAGCCGAGACGCGGTGCGCCGCCGATCTCTCCGGGCAAGGCGACGGGGCGGGTGAAATCCGCCTCCAGCGGCAGCACGGGAAGGTCCGGGAACAGCGAGCGGAGCTGGCGCGCCGCCTCCCGCAGGAACGGGCCGGAGATGTCGATCGGCACATAGGCCGACGGGGCGATCGCCCCGAGGACGAGCGGGGTCTTGGCCGAACTGCCCGATCCGAACTCCACGACCGCCGTACCGGGCGGGACGTGCAAGGGCAGTTCCGCGGCGGCGCTGCCGAGGATCTGCCGCTCGGTGCGGGTCGGGTAATATTCGGGAAGCTGCGTGATCTCCTCGAACAGAGCCGACCCCGCGTCGTCGTAGAGCCAGCGCGCCGGCACGGCCTTCTGCGGCCGGGAAAGCCCCGCGAGGACATCGGCCCGGAACGCGGGATCGGCGCCGCCGCCCTCGCGGCTCAAAGGTCGCGCGCCAGACGGACGCCGGTGAACTGCCAGCGCTGATGGGGATAGAAGAAGTTGCGGTAGCTTGGCCGCGAGTGTCCGCGCGGCGTGGCGCAGCTCGCACCCTTGAGGACGAACTGCCCGGCCATGAACTTGCCGTTGTACTCGCCAACGGCGCCCGGCGCGGCCCGGAAACGCGGATGCGGCAGGTAGGCGGAGCGTGTCCACTGCCAGCAATCGCCGAACAGCGACGTTCCGCCCTGCGGCAGCGGCGCCCCCGCTCCGTCGAGCTGGTGACCTCCGGCAGGATCGGCGTCGCGGCCGATCGCTTCCCATTCGGCCTCGGTCGGCAGCCGGTGCCCCGCCCAGGCGGCAAACGCGTCGGCCTCGAAGTAGGAGACATGCGTGACCGGGCGCTCCGGATCGACGGGACGCCATCCGGCAAGGGTGAACTGCTCCCACCCCGCATCGCTGCGGCGCCAGTAGAGCGGAGAGCAGACGCCATGCTCCCGCACCCAGGCCAGCCCGTCGGCAAGCCACAGGGCCGGATGCGCCGCGTATCCCCCGTCATCCATGAACGCCAGCCACTCGCCGCAGGTGACGAGCCGGTTGCGCATGGCGAACGGCTGAAGCAGGTGCGCGTGCGCCGGCCCTTCATTGTCGAAGGCGAAACCGTCCCCTTCGTGACCGACGCGCACCGTTCCGCCTGGGTGCGAAAGCCATTCCGCTTCAGCGGCATCGGCCTGCGGAGCGCACGGAGACACATCCGCCCACAGCGCCGGGCCGAGCGGATTGCGGAACAGCGCGTGCTGGATGTCCGTGAGCAGCAGTTCCTGGTGCTGCTCCTCGTGGGCGATCCCCAGCGCCACAAGGGCGTGGCAGCGCGGGTCGCCGAGCAACGGCTCCATCGCCGCGCTGACATGGTGCCGGTAATCGAGCACCTCATCGAGCGACGGCCGGCTCAGGAGGCCGCGGTCGGCCCTCGCCAGCCGCGCCCCTTCCGCCTCGTAGTAGGAGTTGAACAGAAAGGCCCAGCCCTCGGCGAAGGGGCGGTATCCCGGCACATGGTCGCGCAGCAGGAAAGTCTCCCAGAACCATGTGGTGTGCGCGAGGTGCCACTTTGCCGGCGAGGCGTCGGGCATCGACTGGATCGTGGCGTCGGCATCCGACAGCGGCGCGGCAAGCGCCTCCGTCATCTGGCGGGTCCGGCGGAACCGGTCCGCCAGCACAGCGCCCTCGTCCGCCGGGTCGGCGTGCGGACGGGAGAGCGGCGGCACTCCGGGAGGGCAGGCATGTGCGCGCATCCGGAGTCCGGCGTATCAGCCCCGGACCGGCGAGGCAACCGGCGCTGGACATGGGGCCGGGGCGGGTCAGGCGGCGTCGCGCGACCGGTCCGCGGCCTGCGCGTTGAGCATCTCGGCCAGCAGGAAGGCAAGCTCGAGCGACTGCGCCGCGTTCAACCGCGGGTCGCAATGCGTTTCGTATCGGGTTTTCAGCTCGTCGTCGGTGATGGCGACAGCGCCGCCGATGCACTCGGTCACGTCCTGCCCGGTCATCTCGACATGGATGCCGCCGGCATGCGTGCCCTCGGCCCGGTGGACGCGGAAGAAGCCGCGCACTTCGCGCAGCACCCGGTCGAACGGACGGGTCTTGTAGCCGCTCGACGAGGCGACGCTGTTGCCGTGCATCGGATCGCAGCTCCACACGACCGGATGCCCGTCCTGCCGCACCGCCCGCACCAGCCGGGGCAGCAGCTCCTCGACCTTGTCGGCGCCCATCCGGATGATGAGCGTGATGCGCCCCGGAACACGGGCGGGATCGAGGATGGCGAGCAGGCGCAGAAGATCGTCGGGGTCGGTCGCCGGGCCGCATTTGATCCCCAGCGGATTGCCGATGCCGCGGGCAAACTCCACATGCGCCGACCCGGCAAAGCGCGTGCGGTCGCCGATCCACAGCATGTGGGCGCTCGTGTCGAACCATTCGCCAGTGTCCGGCTCGCGCCGGGTCATGGCCGCCTCGTAAGGGAGCAGCAGAGCCTCGTGGCTGGTGAAGAAGGCGGTGCTGCGCAGCTGGGGCACGTTGTCCGGATCGACGCCGCAGGCTTCCATGAAGTCCAGCGCCTCGCTGATGCGGTCGGCAAGGTCGTTGAACCGCTCCGCCCAGCGGCTGCGGGCCATGAAGTCGAGCGTCCAGCCATGGATACGCCGCAGGTTGGCATAGCCGCCCCCCGACAGCGCGCGCAGCAGGTTGAGCGTGGCCGCGGCCTGAAGGTGGGCGCGCACCATGCGCGCCGGATCGTTGCGCCGGGCCTGCGCATCGAATGCCAGCCCGTTGACGTTGTCGCCGAAATAGCTCGGCAGGGTGACGCCGTCGCGGGTTTCGGTCGGCGCGCTGCGCGGCTTGGCGAACTGCCCCGCCATGCGGCCGACCTTCACCACCGGTCGTTTCGAGGCGAAGGTGAGCACCACCGCCATCTGCAGGATGACGCGGAAGGTGTTGCGCACATTGTCGGGGTGGAACTCGGCGAAGCTCTCGGCGCAGTCGCCGCCCTGCAGCAGGAACGCCCGGCCTTGCGCGACTTCCGCCAGCCGCTCACGCAGCTCCCGGGCCTCGCCCCCGAAGACGAGCGGAGGGTAGTTGGACAGCGTCCCGACGACGGCGGACAGCGCCTCCGCATCCTCGTAGTGCGGCAGGTGGCGCGCCTCGAAGGCGGTCCAGCTGTGGGGATGCCAGCTCATCGGCAGAACCGCCTCGCAGGCTGCGCCCGGACCGCGCCGGACGCATGCGGACGCCCGCTCACCGCCCGGTTCCTGCCGCGCCGGCAGCAGGTGCCGCCGCTCCCTGCCCGTGCCGCACCGCCAGCGCCTCTCCTTCGGGGAGAACGGCGACCTTCACCGCGCGGTCGGCGGCAAGGAAACGGGCGGCGAGACGGTTCATCGCCTCGGGCGTGGTGCGCGAGTAATCGTTCACCACGGACCGCATCAGCCCGAACAGACGCGGATCGCGGGTGGCCCCTTCCAGCTGCATCATCCAGAACGCATTGCCGGAGGTGACGCGGGTGATCAACTGGCGCAGCGGCTCCGTCACCAGCGCCAGCTCCTCGTCCGAGGGAGGAGCGCTGGCAAGTTCCGCCGCGATGCGTTCCGCTTCCTCGAAGAAGACCGGCACATCCTGCGAGCGCAGCTGCGCCGCCGCGACGATCCGCCCCCCCGTCGCCGCGTCGGCGGGCCAGGTGTTCCCCACCGAGGGCGAGTAGCTGGCGCCGAGCCGCTCGCGCAGCGCTTCGAACAGGCGGTTGTTGAACAGCTGGGTCAGGATCTCGAGCTGCCGTCCGGTGCGCAGCTCCTCGACGCCGCCGCCCGTGTTCCACGCCATCACCGCGGCTGCCTGACCCCGCTCGCCGCGATGGGTCAGCACCACCGGCGCGCCTGTTCCACCCGTCACCGCCGGCGGGGTCGCGGCCGGCGTCGCCGCCGGGCGCGGCGCGAGGGCGCCGAAGGTGCGGCGCAGGCTCTCCACCGCCGCGGCCTCGTCGAAGTCGCCGAAGATGAGCACCTCCACCGGCCCCGAGGCCAGCACCGGCTCCCATGTCGCGCGGAAGGTTTCGGGTGTCACCTGCTCCAGCGTGGCCGGAGCGGGACTGGCGAAGCGCGGATCACGGCCGCGCAGCACCCATTCGAGGTCGCGCTGCAGCACGCCGGCCGGGCTGGTGCCGAGACTCGCATAGGCAAGCTGCGCCGCGGCGCGGGCGCGCAGCAGGGGGTTGGGATCCCAGCGCGGCATCGCCAGCTTGGCGGCGAACAGGTAGAGCTGGTCCGCGAGATCGTCGCGGCGCGTCTGCGCCGAGAAGCTGAACGATCCCTCGCCGATCTCGAAGTCGAAGCCCATGCGGCGCCCGGTGCTGATCCGGTCCAGCTCCTCCTGCCCGAGCGTGCCGAGCCCCATGCCGATCAGCGCCGCCTTGCCGAGCGCCACATTCGCGCCGGCCTCGGGAGCGAAGGCGCCATAGCCGGCGCCGAAGCGCACCTTCACCGTCACCCGGCCCGGTTCCTCCGGCGTGGACCACAGCAGCGCCTTGACGCCGTTCGCGAACTCGACCTGATTGATCGACAGCAGCCCGGTCGGCTCCTGCCGCACCACCCTGCCGGGTTCGCCGATGGCCGGCAGATCGTCGAAGCGGATGGCGGACGCGTCGAGGCGCACGTTCGCGGCCGGTGCCGCCGGCGCGGCCAGCGCCGTGCGCAGGGCGGCAGCGGTCGCCTCGTTCGCCGCCGGCGTGACGAGCGCCGCGCGCAGGACCGTGCCCGTGAACAGCGCCCGCGTGTGCCGCAGCACGTCCTCGGGCGTCACCCGGTCCTTCATGCCGGAGAACACCGCCAGAACCGTGTCCGGGGACGCCACCGTCTCGCGGATGTCGACCGCCTGCACAACCTGGTCTGCAAGCGTGGCGCCGGGCAGCACCTCGCTCTGCTCCACGCTGCTGCGGAAGCCGATCTCCAGCTCGGCGATTTCGCGCTCGAGCTCCTCCCGGCTGGGGGGAGTGGCCAGCGCGTCGGCGATAACGCCCCGCACGTCGCTCAGCGCGCCGCGCCAGTCGGCGCCCAGCGGCGCGAGGGTGACAAAGGTCGCGTCCGCCGACCGGCTGACGTCGTCCTGCTGCACCTGCGCATACAGGAAGCTGCCACCCGCCCGCGCACGGGCCTCCAGCCGGCGGTTGATCAAGGCCTGGGCCAGGGCGTCGACGAGCAGACCCTCGTTGTAGGCGATCGTGTCCTGCACCGGCCGCCACGGCCGCAGGACGGCGTAGGTCAGCGTGCGCGGCAGATCCGGCTCGACGATCACGCGGGTTTCGCCGACCGGCGGGTTTCCGCGCGCGCCGCGCGGGGGCCGCGGGTCGCCGAACGAAGGGGCGGCAACCGCGACGCCGGGCACCCGCCAGTCGGCAAACGCGCTTTCGAGCGCCGCGGCCATGACGAGCGGATCGAGGTCGCCGGCAACGACGATCACGGTGTTCTCGGGCCGGTACCAGCGCGCGTGGAACGCCTGCAAGGCGCGCGGTGTGGCGCGCCGCAGGGTTTCTTCGGTGCCGATCGGCACTCGGCTGGCCAGCCGCTGACCGGCAAACAGCGTCTCGCGCGTGGCGCGCCCCGCGCGCAGGGCCGGACCCTGGCTTTCGCGCATCTCGGCCAGCACGATCGGCAGTTCCGCGGCGATGTTGCCTTCGGAAAGCACCGGCTCGCGCACCATGCCCGACAGCAGCCGCACGCTCTCGCGCAGCTTGTCGGGCGTGATGGCCGGCAGGTCGAGCTTGTAGACGGTCTGCGTCGGCGTCGTCTCGGCATTCGTGTCGCTGCCGAAGGTCGCGCCGAGCCGCTGCCATGTGGGGATGGCCTGCCCCGGACCCAGATCGCGGCTCTCGCGGAACAGCAGGTGTTCGATGAAGTGGGCAAAGCCGCGCTCGTCATCCGCCTCGTGCAGGCTGCCCGCGTCAATGCGGACGCGGATCGCCACCTGGCCCGGCGGCACCCCGTTGCGGCGCACGGCGTAGCGCAGCCCGTTGTCCATTCGCCCGAACAGCCATTCCGGGTCGCGGGGAACGTCGCTGCCCTCGTACAGCCACGGAATCGCGTCGGCAGGCTGAAGGAAGCGGGGAGCCGCCTGTTCGGAGCGCGCGGACGGCGCCGGCTCCACAGCCTGCTGCGCCACCAGTGGCGGAGCCAGAAGCGCAAGCGCCGGAACGAGAAGGGCGAGGCGGCGCAGCGCGCGGGGCAGCAGGGTCATGGAGCCGCATATAGGTCAGCCTGCCGTGAAGGGCCAGTGAACACGGCCACCGGCTTGCGGCGCGCATCCCTTGTCCGGCAACAAAGGCCCGCCTACATCGCCGCCATGTACATCGAGACGCAGCCCACGCCCAATCCGGCGAGCCGCAAGTTCCTGCCCGGACAGCAGGTGATGCCGTCCGGGACGCGGGAGTTCGCCAGCCCGGAAGCCGCCACGGCCTCGCCGCTGGCGCAGGCCCTGTTCGATACGGGCGAGGTCGTGAACGTGCTGTTCGGACACGATTTCGTGACGGTCACGGCGGCACCGGGGGTCGACTGGGCGACGCTCCGCCCCGAAGTGCTGGCCGTTCTCCTCGATCATTTCGTCACCGGCCAGCCCCTGTTCCGCAACGAGGGTGCCGCCGCGATCGCGGTGCCGGCAGAGGACGAGCCGGTGGTCGAGGACGATCCCGCCGACGCGGAGATCATCGCCCAGATCCACGAACTGCTGGAAAGCCGGGTGCGTCCCGCGGTGGCCGGTGACGGCGGGGACATCCGGTATCGCGGCTTCAGGGACGGCGTGGTGTATCTCGCGCTCCAGGGCGCGTGCTCGGGCTGCCCGTCGTCCACCGCGACGCTCAAGCATGGCATCGAAGGGCTGCTGAAGCACTACATCCCCGAAGTCGTCGAAGTCCGGGCCGCCTGAAGGACGAGCGCAGATGAAGCAGTATCACGACCGGCCGGTGGACGACGCCGTGCTCGACCAGCTGTTCCTGGAGGCGCGCAGCTACAATGGCTGGCTGGACCGGCCCGTCTCCGAGGCGCAGATCCGCCGCCTCTACGATCTGATGAAGATGGGGCCGACCTCCGCCAACATGCAGCCGTCGCGGCTAGTCTGGTGCGTGTCGCCCGAAGCGCGCGAGCGGCTGGCGCGCCATGCGATCGAGAGCAACCGGGCGAAGATCGTCACTGCTCCGGTGTGCGTGGTGATCGGCTTCGACCGGGATTTCCACGAACAACTGCCGTGGCTCTTTCCGCATACGGACGCACGCAGCTGGTTCGCCGATGATCCCGACGGGCGCGTGGTCGGCGCACGGCGCAACTCGGCGCTTCAGGGGGCCTATCTCATGCTGGCGGCGCGCGCTTTGGGGATGGACTGCGGCCCGATGTCGGGCGTCGACCTCGACGGGGTGACGCGCGAATTCTATGCCGACCAGCCCCGCGTGGAGGCCGACTGGATTTGTTCCATCGGCTATGGCGATCCGGCGTCGGTGTTCGGGCGCAGCCCTCGCCCCGAGTTCGAACGCTTCAACCGCGTGCTGTAGGCCGCGGGGCATCGGGGTGGCGCAGCAGAGTCGATGCTGACCGGTCGCACGCTGGTGATCGAGACGGCGACCGAGGCGTGCTCGGTTGCTCTCCTCGATGACGGTCAGGCCGTGGCGGACCGTCACGAGGTGCTGGGCCGCGGCCATGCCGAGCGCCTGGTGCCGCTGATCGCCCTGCTGCCCGAGCGCGGCCGCGCGGACCGCGTGCTCGTCTCGCTGGGGCCGGGAAGCTTCACCGGCACCCGGATCGGCATCGCCGCGGCGCGTGCCCTCGGCCTTGCCTGGCGGGTGCCGGTGCGCGGCTTCGCCACTCTGCAACTCGTCGCCGTGTCCGCCCGCGCACTGGTTGACGCCCGCGCCTTCACCGTGCTCATGGCGGCAGGACACGGCGAGTCGCATCTTCAGCGCTTCGCCGACGGCGGCGCCGTCGACGCCGAACCGCTGCTGCTGCCCACGGCGGAGGCGCTGGTTCTGTGCCACGGCGCGCTGGTTGTCGGCAACCAGGCCGAGATCGTCCGCGCCGCTGGTGCCGCGACGGAGGCGGTGTTCGTCCTGCCCCGCGCCAGCGATGCCGGATCCCTTTTGCCTTCGGCCCTCCTCGAGACGACAGCGCCGATCTACGGCCGCCCGCCCGATGCGCGTGCGCGCTCGAACGGGACGGCCGGATGATGCGCCGCGTGGAGGCTATCATGGCGGTCATGGACCGCGCCTTCGATCCGCGCTGGGGCGAGGCATGGAACGCGCGGCAGGTCGCCGATGCCCTCGCAACGCCCAACACGCACAGCCTGCTGGCGGCGCCTGACGGCTCCGTCGCGGAGGATGGCGTCGACGTGGAGCAGCATCCCGCGGGTTTCCTCCTCTCGCGCGCGGCGGGGTCGGAGGAGGAGCTTCTCCTGCTCGGCGTCGCGCCGCCCTTCCGCAACCGCGGCATCGGCCGGGCCCTCGTCACCCGGTTCATCGCCGAGGCCAGGCTGCGCGGCGCCGAGAAGCTGTTTCTCGAGATGCGCGTGAACAACGAGGCGGACCGCTTCTACCGCCAACTCGGTTTTGTCCCAATCGGGCGCAGACCATCTTATTACCGGATTTATTCGGGCGGGTATCTTGATGCGACGACTTTCGTGTACGATCTTGTCGATCGTCATGACGCATAGATCCTGCGTGATGACCTAAGGGGCGCAGATCATAAACAGAACAGGGCTGACTGACATCGCATCGGGTCGAATGGGCGTTGTCGGCATCAAAGCCTTGAAGGAGAAGCAGATCAGATGAATTCCACCGATACAGAAGGCGGCGACATGCTTGTCACGCTGACAGCAGAAATCGTCGCCGCGCATGTCAGCCACAACAGCACCGCTGTCGACGAAGTGCCGCAGCTTATCCGCGCTGTTCATGAAGCCCTGAGCGATCTTGGCAAGCCGCAGCCGCCGCTGGAAGAGCCGCTGGAGCCGGCGGTGCCGATCCGCTCGTCGGTCAAGCCCGATTACATTGTCTGCCTTGAGGACGGCAAGAAGCTGAAAATGCTCAAGCGCTATCTCAAGAGCAAGTACGACATGACTCCCGAGCAGTACCGGGAACGCTGGAACCTTCCGGCCGATTACCCGATGGTCGCGCCGAACTATGCGGAAACGCGGCGTGATCTCGCCAAGAAGATCGGCCTCGGGCGCAAGCCGGGGCAGAAGCAGGGCGGCCGCAAGCCGGCGAACGGCTGACAAGGCAGGCTTGGGTTGAGGCAACGCGGGCAAGGCGGTAAGCTTTGCCCGCGGGACGGCTGCAGGAGGTATTCGTGTCCAACGCCATCGACCTCGAGCAAGTGTGCGCGCAAAAGGGCCTGCGCATCACCGAGCAGCGCCGCGTCATCGCACAGGTGCTCTCGGCGAGCGACGATCACCCCGATGTCGAACTGGTGCACCGGCGAGCGGTGGAAATCGATCCGGGCATTTCCATCGCCACCGTCTACCGCACCGTGCGGCTGTTCGAGGAAGCCGGCATCCTCAACCGCCATGATTTCGGCAACGGCCGTGCCCGCTACGAAGCGTCCTCCGAAGACCATCACGACCATCTGATCGACGTCGAGACGGGCAAGGTGCTGGAATTCGTCGATCCCGAAATGGAAGCGCTGCAGAAGCGCATTGCCGAGCGGATGGGCTATCGCCTCGTCGATCACCGGATGGAGCTGTACGCCGTGCGGCTCGACCGTTCGGAGCCGGATCCGGCCTGATCCCCGCGTGAGCGCAGCGGAGGCGCGTGACAGGGTGCGCGAAGGTCGTCTGCGTGCCACCGGCCGGCTTCGGCTCGCCGCGCGCGTCACCGCGCTCGCCGGTTGGCTGGCGGCGTGTCTCGTCGCGCACGGCGCGGCATCCCTGTTCGGGCGCGGCCGTCTCGTGCCGCCGGTGTTTCTCGGCGGCGCGGCACGGATCTGCCGCGTGCGCTGGCAGATCGTGGGCGAGCCGGCAAGCGAAGGCGCCCTGTTCCTTGCCAATCACGTGTCGTGGCTCGACATTCTGGCGCTGGCCGGGGCAACCGGCACGACCTTCGTGGCCAAGGGCGACCTTCGCGCCGCGCCGGTGGTCGGATGGCTCGCCTCGCTGCATCGCACCGTCTTCGTCGAACGGGACGCGCGGATGACGATCGCGCAGCAGGTGGCAGCGTTCCGTCACGCGCTTGCGACCGAGCGGTTCCTCACCCTGTTTCCGGAAGGCACCACCGGCGATGGCCACCGGCTTCTGCCGTTCAAGAGCGCGATGCTCTCGGTGCTGGACGGACGAAAGGGCGGAGCAATGGTCCAGCCCGTGCTGCTCGACTACGGTCCGGCGACGGATGAGATCGCATGGATCGGCGAGGAAAGCGGCCTTGGCAACGCGCGGCGCATTCTGGCCGGAGCAGGCGCAATCCCGCTGACGATCCATGTGCTTGAGCCTCTCGGGGCCGGGGAGCTCTGCGACCGCAAGCGGGCCGCCGCCGCCGCCCACCGACAGCTATCGGACCGGCTGGCGAGGCTGCGCGGCGCAGCGGCCACGGAACGCTAGGGCGCGGCGCCCTCAGAGCTGCGCCTCCACCAGCCAGTCGTGGAACAGGCGCACCGGCCGGTCGGCAAGCGCGCCGGGCAGGCAGATGAACCAGTAGCTGTAGGGACTTTCGACCGGCTCGGTGAACAGCGAGGCCAGCCGCGGGTCGGAGGCGCGCCGCAGGTGGTCGTCGTGCATGATGGCGATGCCGAGCCCCTGCGCCGCCGCCTCGAGCATCAGCTGGCCCGAATCGTAGTGGTCGACGACCGCCTCGCTCAGGTCACCAAGGCCCAGCGCCTCCTTCCACGCGGCAAAGCTTGCCGGCAGATCGGTGTGCACGAGAAAGGTGCACCCCTCCAGCGCCTCCGCCCGCGGCACGGGCCCGATCCGTTCGGCCGTCGCGCGGTCGCAGATGGCATGGACGAAGTTGCGGTCGAGCCGCACGGCGTGCAGATGCGCCCCCGGCTGCGGGGTCAGCACGATCGCCGCGTCGAGCGTGTCGCCCAAACGCGCTTCCGGATGATGGCCGGTGTCGATGTCGATGTGCAGCCGCGGGTGCCGCCGCCGCAGCTCGGCGAGGCGCGGGAACAGCCGCTGCGCGCCGAACAGCGGCAGCACGCCCAGCCGCAGCCGCATGAGCGAGGCGCGATCGCTGTGCGCCTCGATCGTCCGGGAGAGCGCCTCGAGCTGCGGGTCGATGGCCTCGAAGAAGGCGCGCCCCTCGTCGGTCAGCTCCAGGCTCTGCCGCACGCGGGTGAACAGGCGGCGGCCGACGAAGCTCTCGAGCGCGGCGATCCGCCGGGACAGCGCCGAGGGGCTGAGCCCGAGCTGCTGCGCCGCCGCGCGAACGGACCCGGTGCGGACCGTGCGGCTGAACGCTTCCAGCGCGCGCAGCGGCGGATAACGGCGCACTGCCATGCCATCTCTCCCGTCCCGTCCGCGCCCGCACCGCTTCCGGCACGCGCCGCGGACGCCCCACTCCTCACGCCGCGGCCGATGCCTCCGGCTCGCGCAGGCGCAGGCGCGTCACGTGGCGCTCGTCGCCCTCGGTGATCTCGAGCCGCCAGCCGCTCGGATGCGTCAGCACCGTGCCGACCGGGGGCACCTGTTCCGCCAGCAGGAACGCCAGCCCGCCCAGCGTGTCCACCGCCTCCTCGACCTCGCCCAGCCGCGGGTCGATCTGCGCGGCGACGTCCTCCAGCTCGGCGCGGGCGTCGCACTCCCACACGCCATCGCCGGTGTTGGCGATCAGAGCCTCGGGCGCGTCGTCATGCTCGTCCTCGATTTCGCCGACGATCTCTTCCACCAGATCCTCGATGGTGATCAGCCCGTCGGTGCCGGAAAACTCGTCGAGCACGACCGCGAGGTGGATGCGCTTCTGCCGCATGTCGGCCAGCACGTCGAGCGCGCCTCGGGTCTGGGGCACGTAGATCGGCTGGCGCATGAGCTGCGTCCAGTCCGCCGGCGGCTCCCGGCGTTCGGCCAGGAACGGGAACACGTCCTTGATGTGCATCATGCCGATCACCTCGTCGAGCGTACCGCGGTAGATCGGCAGGCGCGAATGCCCGTGCTCGGAAAAGGTGGCGATCAGTTCGTCCCACGAGGCGTTCTCGGGTACGGCGACAATCTCCCCGCGCGGGACGGACAGGTCGTCGGCGTCGTGCTCGCTGAAATGCAGGAGATTGCGCAGCATCTGCCGCTCGAGCGGGGACAGGTCGGTGGCCGCCTTGCGCCGCGAGCCGTCGGCGCCCTCGTGCTCGTCGAGCGTGTCCTCGAGCTGTTCGCGCAGGGACCGGGCGCCGTTTTCGCCGTCGAACAACTTGCGTATGGCAGGCCACAGCCCGCCGCTACTGTCCGCCTCTCCGGCAGATTGGTCTGTGTCGGGCATGGCCCCTCAATGCGCTCCTCGTGACGGCGTTCCCGCCTCAACCCTGCCCATATGGGTTCGCGATGCCCAGCTTGGCAAGCGCCGCAGTCTCGAGCGCCTCCATGGTGTCGGCCTCGGCCTCGCTGCGCTCGTGGTCGTGACCGGCGAGATGCAGCAGCCCGTGCAGGACGAGATGAGCGGCATGGTCGGCGACCGCGACCCCCTTGCCGTCGGCCTCGGCGGCGCAGGTCTCCCAGGCCAGGGCGAGATCCCCCGCCAGCTCCGGCCCGCCGTCCGGCGCGAGCGCGGCGAGATCGGCCCGCGACAGCATCGGAAAGGAGAGGACGTTGGTCGGGCGGTCCTTGCCGCGCCACTGCCGGTTCAGTGCCCGCACCTCGGCGTCGGTGGTGAACAGGACGCTGGCGGAAAGCCGCGGGTTGGCGAGCAGCGGCTCGACGGCCGCGGCGGCGTCCAGCACGCGCTCGGCAAGGTCGGCCCAGTCGCCGGTCGCCGGCCAGCCGTCGATGTCCACATCAAGGGTCATCATCACCCTCGGTCCGTCGCAGGCACGCCACACCTGGACCGCATGTTACACGGTCCTGGACATCGGGACGAGGACAACGGCGCAAAGCCGCTGTGCCGTGCGGAACGGCACCACCGGCGGCTCGGGGAGGATCGGGACCATCGTGCGACGCTAGCCTGCCCGGCCACGCTAGGAAAGCCGCCGCGTCGCTTCACCCCGGCAGGTCCGCGAAGTCCGTCAGCGCCGCGTCGCGCAGGCCCCGCCAGACATCGCGGGCCTGCACGGATTCAGCCACATCGTGCACCCGGTGCAGTTGCACCCCCGCCTCCATGGCCCTGAGCGCGAGGGCGAGGGATCCGCCGAGGCGCCCGTCCGCCGGCGCCTCGCGCGACAACGCGCCCACCAGCCGCTTGCGGCTCGCCCCCACCAGCAACGGGCACCCCAGCGCATGAAACAGCGGCAGGGCGTTCAGCAGCGCGAGGTTCTCGGTCACGGACTTGCCGAAGCCGATGCCCGGATCGAGCACGATGCGCTCCATGGGAATGCCCGCCGCCAGCGCGGCATCGCGCCGTTCGCGCAGGAACTCGAACACGTCAAACACGACATGGCCATAGGCAGCGCCGGCGTGCGGATCGTCGCCCGCGCCCGGTGCGTGCATCAGCACCACGGCGGCACCGGACGCGGCGACGAGGTCGAGGCTGCGCGGATCGAAGCGGCCGGCGGACACGTCGTTGACGAGCGTCGCGCCCGCCCGCAGCGCCGCCTCCATCACCCCGGCGCGGCGGGTGTCGATGCTCACCGCCGCGCCCATGGCGGCGCACTCCTCGACGGCGGGGACGACCCGGCGGATCTCCTCCCCTTCCCATGTGGCGGCCGCACCGGGGCGGGTGCTTTCGCCGCCGATGTCGACGATCGCCGCCCCGCTCTCCAGCATGGCGGCGGCATGGCCACGCCGCGCCTCGGGCCGGTCGAGCCATTCGCCCCCGTCGGAAAAGCTGTCGGGAGTCATGTTGAGAATGCCCATGACCTGCGGCTGATCGAGGCGCACGCTGCGCCCTCCCAGCGCCAGCGGCGGGCGGGCGCGGGCAAGGTTGGCCCACTGCTCCTGCGCCTCCGCACAAACCGCTTCGGGCAATTCGGCAAGCCGCTGCGCCATCGCATCGGGCGCCGCGATCCAGCGGTCGGCAACCCGGCCGCCATCGACGAGAATGACGGCGAACCGGCTGGCATAGGTCAGCCCGCCGGCAAGGCGCACCGCGTTGCCGTGTTCGGTCTGCGGTCCGGGGACGAAGGCCACCGGGCGGACATAGACGCGCAGCGTCACGGCACCGCGCCTTTCAGTCCTCGGCCGCCAGCAGCCACGCCTGCCGGGCCGAGTCGACGGGCCTTGCCACCCCGTCCTGCTCGAAATGCCAGAAGGTCCAGCCGTTGCAGCTCGGCGCGTCCTGCAGCGCCTTGCCCAGCCCGTGGATCGACCCGGTGCGCCCCCCGCTCTCCAGCGAGCCGTCGGCGCGCACGGTGGCGTGCCAGCGGCGGCGCGCGTCGAACAGCACCGTTCCCGGCGGGATCAGACCGGCCTCGACCAGGGCGCCGAAGGCGACCCGCGGCGCGGCGCGCGGGGCCTGCATCGTGGCCAGCGCCCGTTCGTCAAGCGGCAGTTCGCGGGCAATCCGCTCCGCCGCGGCGCGGCGGTAGGCGGCTTCCGCCTCGCAGCCGATCCAGCGCCGCCCCAGCCGCTTGGCGACGGCGCCGGTGGTGCCGGTGCCGAAGAACGGATCGAGCACCAGATCGCCGGGCTGGGTGGTGGCCAGCAGCACCCGGTAGAGCAGGCTTTCGGGTTTCTGCGTCGGATGGACCTTGCGCCCCCCTTCCCTCAGCCGCTCCGCCCCGCTGCAGATGGGCAGCGTCCAGTCCGATCGCATCTGCAGCTCGTCGTTGAGCGTTTTCATGGCGCGGTAGTTGAAGTGGTAGCGCGCATTCTCGCCCATGCTCGCCCACAGCAGCGTTTCGTGGGCGTTGGTGAACCGAGTCCCCTTGAAGTTGGGCATGGGGTTGGTCTTGCGCCAGACGATGTCGTTGAGGATCCAGAACCCCAGATCCTGAAGGATCGCGCCGACGCGGTAGATGTTGTGGTAGCTGCCGATGACCCACAGCGCCCCGTCGGGCTTGAGCACCCGGCGTGCCTGACGCAGCCAGCTTTCGGTGAAGGCGTCATAGGCGGCGAAGCTGTCGAACCGGTCCCAGTGATCGGTCACCGCATCGACGGCGCTCCCGTCCGGGCGGGAAAGATCGCCGCCGAGCTGAAGATTGTAGGGCGGATCGGCAAACACCAGGTCGACGCTCGCATCGGGAAGCTGGCGCATCGACTGGACGCAGTCGCCCGGCAGGATCTGGCCGACCGGCAGGTCTGCCGCACGCGCCGCCGCCCGCCGGTTCAGCTCGGCAACCCCCATCTGTCCACCCCTTGTCAACACACCTGTCCACAAGGGTGAGTCCCGCGCGACTCCGCGTCAAGCGCTAAGTTGGCTGCGGATCTCGAACGGCGTGCCGGTCATCGTTTCCGACAGCTGCCACAGCCGGTCGGCGGCGTCCGCGTCGCGCGCTGCGGCGCTGGCGACGGCCGGGCCGCTCGCCCGCCCTCGCAGCTCCGCGAGGCCATACGGCCCCAGATAGGCGCCGCCCTCCACCTCGGGTCCGGTCGCCGCGTGGAGGGCGGGCAGAGCACCGTCCTCCGCGGTGTTGAACAGCATGCCGATGAGCGGGGCGGCAGCGCGCGCCGGGCCCAGATGGCGGACGATCTCCGTCTGGGCAAAGCCGGGGTGACACGCCACCGCCTTCACCGGAACACCGGCCGCGCGCAGCCGCCGGTCGAGCGCGAAGGCGAACAGCAGGTTGGCGAGTTTCGACTGCTGATAGAAGCGTTGCGGCGCGTAGCCGGAGCGGGCGTCGAGATTGTCCCAGGCGATGTGCGCCCGGCGATGCGCCAGGCTCGCCTGGACCACGACCCGCCCGCCGCCGTCCGCCGCCAGCCGGTCGAGGAGCAGCGCGGTCAGAAGGAAGTGGCCGAGGTGGTTGACGCCGAACTGCTGCTCCGCCCCATGGGCGAAGCCGAGCGGCGGCATCATCACGCCGGCATTGTTGATCAGCGCGTCGAGCCGCTCCTCCTCCGCGACGCGCGCGGCGGCCGCGCGGATGCTGGCGCCGTCGGCGAGGTCCAGCTGCACGAGCGCCGGCGCGTCCGCGGATGCCTCGGCGCGCAGCCGCGCGACCGCCTCCTCACCCCGGCGCGGATCGCGGCAGCCCAGCAGCACTTTCGCCCCGCGACGGGCGAGATGGCGCGCGATGTGCCAGCCGATGCCGGTGTTGGCGCCGGTCACGAGCACGGTGCGGCCGGTCTGGTCGGGAATGTCGCTGAAGCGGAACGGGGTCATGCGCGTCTCTCTGCCCGGGCGACCGGCGCGAAGGACCGCCGGTGCAGGGGTGTGGGTCCGTGAAGACGCAACGCGCGCAGGTGCTCCGCGGTCCCGTAGCCCACGTTTCGCTCCCACCCGTACTGCGGATAGGCGCGCGCGGCGTCCCGCATCGCGCGGTCGCGGTATTCCTTGGCCAGGATCGAAGCGGCGGAGATCGCCGGCTCGCGCGCATCGCCGCCGACGAGCGCCCGCACCGGCCAGCGCCACTCGCGCACCCGGCCCTGCGGCGTCACGTTGCCATCGACGAGCACGTGCAGCGGCGCGCCGCACGCCTCGTCCTCCAGCATCCGCCACAGGCGGTCCACCGCCTGCGTCATCGCGAGCAGGGTCGCCGACAGGATGTTCACCCGGTCGATCACGTCCGGCTCCGCCACGCCGATCGCCCAGGCGCAGGTCGCGCGCACCTCCCGTTCAAGCGCGGCCCGCTTGGGTGCGGAAAGGCGCTTGGAGTCCGCCAGCCCCTGCGGCGCGGGCAGGCACAGCACAACCGCCGCGGCGACCACCGGCCCGGCCAGCGGTCCCCGCCCTGCCTCGTCCACCCCCGCCACCAGCGGTGCGGCACCAAGCCCGCCCTTGGGCGTTGCGCTCATCATGACAGGAACAGCCCCCTTCCCCGTGGCCTTATCCCTTGCCGCCCTTCTCCTGGCAAGCTGCGGCGGCGCCGCCGACACCGCCCCGCCCAGCAGCGCGAACACCACGCCCGCGGCGACGGCCACGCCCGCCACGCCGGCAACCGGCACCGGCACCGCGGCGTGGAACGGCACCTTGCGCACCCAGGTGGTCGGCACCTTCGACGAACCGTGGGCGGCCGCCTTCGCGCCGGGAACGCAGACGCTGTTCATCACGGAAAAGCGCGGCGCCATCCGCGCCGTCGACACGCGCACCGGACGCACGATCACCGTGCCGGGCGCGCCGCAGGTCGACTACGGCGGCCAGGGCGGGCTGGGCGACATCGCCTTTCTCCCCGGCGAGGCGGCGGCGACGCTTGGCACCCGCACGATCTATCTCAGCTGGGCCGAGGCGGGCGCCGGCGACACGCGCGGCGCGGTCGTGGGCCGCGGTCAGCTCGTGTGCGCCAGCGACACCGCCTGCCGCGTCGAGAACCTGGCCGTCATCTGGCGCCAGAAGCCCAAAGTCACCGGGCGCGGCCACTATTCGCACCGGATCGCCGTCTCTCCCGACGAGCGGCACCTGTTCGTCGCCAGCGGCGACCGGCAGAAGATGGACCCGGCGCAGGACAACGGCAACACGCTCGGCACCATCGTGCGGCTGAACCTCGACGGCACGCCGGCGGCGGGCAATCCGTTCGCCGGACGCGGCAGCCCGACGGACCAGATTTGGTCCTTCGGGCACCGCAACACGCTCGGCCTCGCCTTCGACGCGGACGGACGACTGTGGAACATGGAGCACGGCCCGGCGGGCGGCGACGAGATCAACATCGTGCAGCCGGGCGCGAACTACGGCTGGCCGGTGGCGTCGAACGGCGAGCATTACGACGGCCGGCCGATCCCCGATCACGCGCCGGGCGACGGGTTCGTGGCGCCGGTGCTGACCTGGACCCCGGCGACCGCGCCGGGCAACATGATCCTGTATCGCGGAACGCTCTTCCCCGGTTGGCAGGGACACGCGCTCCTTCCCGGCCTCCGGTCGGAGGCGCTGATCCGGGTGGCGATCACCGGCACCTCGGCGGTCGAAGCGGCCCGCTTTCCGATGAACAGGCGCCTGCGCGAACTGGTCGAGGCGCCGGACGGAGCGCTGTGGCTGCTGGAGGATGGCGAGAATGCGCGGCTGCTCCGGCTCACGCCGGGCTGAGCGGCGGTGACGACCCCGCGCCCGGAGGCGGCGGCTGACGCGATGCCGGCGCTCGTGCCGCTGGCGGCCATCGACCCGCTGCTGGTGGAATCGCTGCTGGACGCCGTGTTCGGCGCGGAACGCCGCGCCCGCACGGCCTACCGCATCCGCGCCGGCATGCAGCCGCTTCCCGCCCTCAGCTTTGCGGCGCTCGACGCGCAGGACTATCTCGCCGCCATCATCCAGTGCTGGCCGGTCGCGCTGACGGACGGGAACGGTCGTGCTCACCCGCTCGTCATGGTCGGTCCGGTCGCCGTCATGCCCTCGCGTCAGGGCGAGGGGTTCGGCAAGGCGCTGATCACCACGGCGCTGGCGGCCGCGGACTTAGCGGCCGGAACCGGCGCGGCGCTGCCGCAGGTGCTCATCGGCGACGCGGCCTATTACGGCGCCTGGGGCTTCTCCGCCGCGGCGACGGGCGGCTGGTCCTGTCCCGGCCCGTGGGAGCCCGAGCGCTTGCTGGCGCGCTGCGCCACGCCTGCCATCCTGCCGCATGCGGGCATGCTGGGGCCGTGGCCGGGCGCGGGCGCGGGCGCGGAAGCGAACGCGCAGCAGGGTTGAACGCGCCGCACGCCGACGCCAAGAAGACGACAGCGAAACGCCATGCCATACCAGCCACCCCCCGAACTCGCCTCCCTGTCGCTCAGCGACATCGCCGACCTCGTGGCGCAGCGCCGCCTTCCCGCCGTGGAAGGCTGGGCGCCGCAGGCACGCGGCGACAGCCGGATGCGCATCGCTGCCGACGGACAGTGGTTCCACGATGGCGCGCCGATCACCCGCCCGGCGATGGTCCGGGCCTTTTCGGGACTGCTCAGCCGCGATGACGAGGGGCAGCACTGGCTGGTGACCCCGTTCGAGAAGCTCTCCATCGCGGTCGAGGATGCCCCCTTCGTCGCCGTCGACGTGGTCCGGCGCGAAGGTGATCTCGCGTTCCGGCTCAACACCGACGATCTTGTCGTCGCCGGCCCGGACCACGCGCTGCTGGCCGAAGGGGACGCCGACCATCCGCGCTGGTATGTGCATGTGCGGCGCGGCTGCCTTGCCCGCCTGAACCGCTCGACCTTCGACCAGCTGGCGCAGATCGCGCTCGAGGAAGGCGACGACTGGACGGTGACGAGCAAGGGTGCGGCCTTCGCGCTGCGCCCGGCATGACCGATGTCCACGCCCTTCTCAGCGCACGCCTGGCGCAGGGTTGGAGGCGTCCGCTGACCGGCCTGCTCGACGATCGCCGCCACCATGCGGGCGGTCCGGTCAAGCCCGCGGCGGTGCTGGTCGCCGTCACCGAGCGGCCTTCACCCGGCGTCCTGCTGATCCACAGGCCGATGTCCATGCGCAGCCATGCGGGGCAGGTGGGCTTTCCCGGCGGGCGTCTCGATCCCGGCGAAACGGTCGAAGCCGCCGCGCTGCGCGAGGCGGAGGAGGAGCTCGGCATCGCCCTGGGTGCGGTGAGGGTGGTCGGCACCGCCGATGCCTTCCACACCGGCACCGGTTATCTCGTGACGCCGGTACTGGGCGTGGTGCCTGCCGACCTGCCGCTCGTCCCCAATCCCGCCGAGGTCGAGCGCTGGTTCGAGGCGCCTCTCGACCACCTGCTCGACCCTTCCAACCATTACCCCCGCAGCGGTGTCTGGAACGGGCAGCCGCGGTCCTACCTTGAAATCGTCTGGGGCGGGCACCGGATCTGGGGCGTGACCGCTGCGATCCTCGCCAATCTCGCGCGGCGTCTGGGCGTGGAGGGAAGGATCAGTGCCTGAACTCCCGCCCGCATCATGGACCCGGCGGCCGTCCCTGGCGCGGCTGGTGGCGGCGCTGGAGCCGGAACGGGTGCGCTATGTCGGCGGCGCCGTGCGCGACACGCTGCTCGGGCAGCCGGTGAGCGACATCGACTGCGCCACGATCCACCCTCCCGACGAGGTGATGGCCCGGTGCCGCGAGGCCGGTCTGCGGGTCGTGCCGACGGGGGTGGAGCACGGCACCGTCACGGTGGTGCTGCCCGATGGTCCGGTCGAGGTCACCACGCTGCGCCGCGACGTCAGCACCGATGGCCGCCGCGCCAGCGTCGCCTTCAGCACCGACTGGCGCGAAGACGCGGCCCGGCGCGACTTCACCATCAACGCGCTGTATGTCGATCCGCAGAGCCTCGCCATCGACGACTATTTCGGCGGGCTGGCGGATCTGGACCAGCGCCGGGTGCGGTTCATCGGCGATGCCGCCTCCCGCATCGCCGAGGATCACCTGCGCATCTTGCGCTACTTCCGGTTCCAGGCACGCTTCGGGGCGGAACCGGACGCCGAGGCGCTGGCCGCCTGCGCGACGCTTGCCGGCACGCTGAAGGGTCTGAGCCGCGAGAGGATCGGTGCCGAGCTGCTTGCCCTGCTGGCGCTGCCCGACCCGGCGCCCACGGTCGCGCTGATGCATCAGACCGGCGTGCTGGCGGTGGTCCTGCCCGAGGCCACGGCGGCGCAGCGCGCCCTGCTCGCAGAGCTTCCCGCGCGCGAACGCACCGCCGGCGTGGCCCCGCACCCCCTGCGCCGGCTGGCCGCTCTCCTCCCGCCCGTTCCCGCCTGCGCGGAGCAGGTGGCGGCGCGGCTGCGGCTGTCCAAGGCCCAGCGCAGCCGGCTGATCTGCGCCGCGGCACGGAGACCCGCGGATGCCGAGGCGCCGCGGGCGCTCGCCTATGCCGAGGGAGCGGAGTGCGCGCGCGACCGCCTGCTCCTTGCGGGTGCCGATGTCGGGCCGCTCCGCGACTGGGCGGTGCCGCATTTCCCGTTCACCGGGCGGGTGCTGATCGAACGCGGCGTGCCGCCCGGTCCCGAGGTGGCCCGGCTGCTGCGCGAGGTCGAGCAGCGGTGGATCGGCGCGGGCTTCCCGCCGGAGACAGAGGCGCAGCAGCTTCTCGATGCGGTGGTGGCCGAACGCTGAGCTTGCTTCAGCTTCCCTTCATCGGCCACAGGGTGTGAAGAGCGCACGCCATTCCGCATCACGGGTGCGTGCGGTTCATCGCCACTGGAGCCATTGCATGACCTTGTTGACTTCCGCTTCCCTGCTGATCGCGTCCGCAACCGGCGCCGCTTCCGCCCAGCCGGCCGTTCAGCCTGAACCGGCCGCGCCGGCCGCCGTGCCGGCCAATCCGCAGCTGTTTGCCGGCGCAACGGTCTACGGGCCGCAGAACACGCTCGTCGGAACCGTCACCGGCGTGTCCCAGGGCATCGTCACGGTGAACACCGGCACGCACGAGGCGCCGCTGCCGGCGACCGCCTTCGGCGCCGGGTCCATGGGGCCGACGCTGCCGGTGACGCGCGAACAGCTCGGACTGCTCGTCGACCAGCAGCGCGCGGCGGCCGTGGCGCGCCGCGACGCGGCGCTCGTGGCGGGGACGGCGATCGTGTCCGCCGACGGACAGGCGCTCGGCACGGTGGAGAGTGTTGCCGGCGACCGCGTGGTGGTCCTGCGGCCCGACAGCCGCAGCCGCCTCATCCTGCCGCGCGCGCTCCTCCTTCCCCATGCCGCCGGCCTGCGCACCCGCATCGGCCTGGCCGAGCTGGAACGGGGCGCGACCAGCAGCGGAGCGGTCACCGCCTACTGAAGCCTTTCCCGGCGCGTTCGCGGCGCGCCTCGCCCTTCCCCGACAGGAGCACTCCGATGTCCCCGTTCACGTTCTTCGGCGCGGCCGCCGCCGCGCTTGCCACCCTCGCCATGCCGGCTGCGGCCGCCGCCCAGCAGCAGCGCTGCGTCACGCGGGCCGAGAGCCAGGCCGTCGTGGCTCACCTGATGCCGGATCTGCTGCGCAGCGTGCAGAGCCGCTGCGGACCGCTGCTCGGGGAGAGCTCGTTCCTGCGCGACAATGCGGGATCTCTGGCCGAGCGCATGACCCCGCTGTCGCGCAGCAGCTGGCCGGCGGCGAGGGCGGCGCTGGAGCGGCAGAGCGGCAGCGCCCTGCCCGACAACCCGGCGATCCTCGACTTGGGTCGTCAGGCGCTCGCCGGCGGCGTCGCCAACAGCCTCGATGCCGATAGCTGCCGCCTGACCGACCAGCTGCTGACGCACCTTGCGCCGTTGCCGCCCGAGAACCTTGCCAACGTGTTCGCGCTGTTCCTCGAAGCCGGCGCGAACACGAACCGCCAGGCGCCCCTGCGGGTGTGCCCGTCGCGCTGAACGCCGGGGGGCGCCGCGCGCGCCGTTCGGCGGTTCAGCCGAACCGGTTGTCGCGCGGAAAGCCGTTGGGCGGCATGCGGCCCGTCCCTCCGCGCGCAACCTTCCACTGCCACATCTCCGTCTCGGTGCGGGTGCGCTCGCCCTTGCCGCCCATGGTCCATGACAATCCGTCGTCCATGCGGAACGAGGTCGCGTCGGCAAGCCCGCCGTCGCGGTAGCGTTGCAGCTGCACGCCCTGACCCCGCTCCATCAGCGGCAGCTCGCCCCGGTGGAACACCACCAGCTTGCGGTTCTCGCCCGCGACTGCGATGTGATCGTGGGCAGGGTCCATGATCCGCACGACCGCCAGCCGGCCATCCTTGACGTTGACCACCTGCCGCCCCTTGCGCGTCTCGGCGAGGAGGTCGGCCATCCGCACCGCGAAGCCCCGCCCCGCTGATGAGGCGACCAGCAGTTCGGCGTCCGGCTTGTGGATCAGCGCGGCCACGATCTGCGCTTCGGGTTCAAGGTCGACCATCGCCCGCACCGGCTCGCCGAACCCCCTCGCACCCGGCAGGCGGTCGCAGCGCAGGGTGAAGAAGCGACCGCCGCTGGTGGCGAGCACCAGCTTGTCGGTGGTCTGGCCATGGAGCGCGAAGGCCGGGCCGTCACCCTCCTTGTACTTGAACGCCCCGGCGCCGGCGGCGCCGAGGTCCAGATGCCCGCGCGCCGCCCGGATCCAGCCGCGCTGCGACAGGATGATCGTGATCGGCTCGCGCTCGATCATGGCCTCGGCGCTGTACACGGCGGTCGGCCGTGCCTCGGCGATGGTGGTGCGCCGGCGGCCGAGCGGGGTGTCCTCGCCATACTCCTTGCGCAGCTGGCGCAGGTCGCGCTTGAGCCGCGCCTTCTGCTTGCGCGGGTCGGCGAGCAGCGCCTGAATCTCGTCACGCTCGCGCTCGAGCGCGTCCTGCTCGCGGCGCAGCTCCATCTCCTCCAGCCGGCGCAGGCTGCGCAGGCGCATGTTGAGGATCGCCTCGGCCTGCCGGTCCGTCAGCGCGAACTCGGCCGTCAGCGGCGGCTTGGGCTCGTCCTCGGACCGGATGATGGCGATCACCCGGTCGAGGTTCAGGAAGGCGACGATGTAGCCGCGCACCAGTTCCAGCCGCCGGTCGATTTGCTCGAGCCGGTGGCGGCTGCGCCGCTGGAGCACGTCGATCTGGCTGAGCACCCAGCGTTCGAGCAGCTCCTTGAGGCCCAGCACCATGGGCGTGCGCCGGGCGTCGAGGACGTTGAGGTTGAGGCCGAACCGCACCTCCATGTCGGTCAGCCGGTACAGCGATTCCTTGAGCAGTTCCGGGTCGACGTTCCGGCTGCGCGGAACGAGGACGATGCGGATGCGCTCGTCGCTTTCGTCCCTCACGTCCTCGAGGATCGGCAGCTTGCGGTCGGCGATGGCGGCCGCGATCTGCTCGATCAGCTTGCTCTTGGGCACCTGGTAGGGAATCTCGCTGATGACCAGCTGCCACTGGCCGCCACCCAGATCCTCCAGCCCGCTGCGCGCCCGCGCCAGCGCCTCCTCGCGCTGCCGCTCGCCGCGCAGCGCCTCCGCCGCCTGCACGCCTTCCTCCGAGTGGAACCGGCCGCGCAGCCGGAACGAGCCGCGGCCGGTCTCATAGGCCTGCGACACCACCGCCGGGCTGTCGACGACCAGTCCGCCCGTGGCGAAGTCCGGCCCCTTGAACACCTCCATCAGCCGGGCGTGCGCCACCTCGGGATCGTCGATCACCAACAGCGTCGCGTCGATGATCTCGGCGACGTTGTGGCTGGGAATGTTGGTGGCCATCCCGACCGCGATGCCGCTTGCCCCGTTGGCGAGCAGGTTCGGGAACAGGCCGGGGAAGATGTCCGGCTCCTGCTCCTCGCCGTTGTAGGTCGGAATGAAGTCGACGGTGCCGTCGTCGAGCCCGTCCATCAGGCGCAGCGCCGTGCGCGTCAGCCGCGCCTCGGTGTAGCGGTAGGCGGCGGCATTGTCGCCGTCGATGTTGCCGAAATTCCCCTGCCCCTCGACCAGCGGATAGCGCAGGGCGAAATCTTGGGCGAGGCGCACCATGGCGTCATAGACCGACGCGTCGCCGTGCGGATGATACTTGCCGATGACATCCCCGACCACCCGCGCCGACTTCTTGAACGGATCGGCCGGGCTGAGCCGAAGCTGGCGCATTGCCCACAGGAGCCGCCGGTGAACCGGCTTCAGCCCGTCGCGAAGGTCGGGCAGGCTGCGCGCGGTGATGGTGGACAGCGCATAGACCAGATAGCGCTCGGACAGGGCGGAATCGAACGGCGCATCGATGATGGCGTCGGCAGCGGGTGCGCCGGCGGGGGGCAGCTCACGGGTCGGCATGGCGCCGGGCTTATCACCGGGGCGGCCCGGCGACAAATGCGGAACGAGGCCTCGCCCCGGGCCGTTTGTAGGTCCATAGAGGCGCGCCCGCGCGAACACCGGAGAGACCCATGAGCAAGACCGTGATGATCCTGGCCACCGACGGTTTCGAGCAGTCCGAGCTGCTGAAGCCCAAGCAGGCGCTGGAGGACGCCGGGTTCCGCACCGAAGTGGTCAGCCTCGAGGCGGGGGAGATCAAGGGCTGGGACGAGGATGACTGGGGCGAGCGTGTTCCCGTGGACCGCACCCTCGCTGATGTCGATGCCGACGATTATGCCGCCCTGCTGCTTCCCGGTGGCCAGATCAATCCCGACACGCTGCGCGCCGAGAAGCGGGCCGTCGATCTCGTCAGGGCGTTTGCGGAGGCGGGAAAGCCCGTGGCGGCGATCTGCCACGCGCCGTGGCTGCTGATCGAGGCGGGGCTGGTGCGCGGCAGGACCGTGACCGGCTATCCCTCGATCCGCACCGATCTTGCGAATGCGGGCGCCAATGTCGTGGATCAGGAGGTCGCCACCGACGGCAACCTCATCACCAGCCGCAATCCCGGCGACATCCCCGCCTTCAGCCGGGCGCTCATCGCCATGCTGTAGGACAGCCGGGTGAGCCAGCCGGCCTGAGCGCCCTCGGGCGGGCAGGGTCCGGCCACGCGCCGCGCGCCGTCAGGTGCCCGGCGGCAGGGCGACCTCCAGCCCGTCGAGGTCGTCGGTCACGACGATCTGGCACGACAGCCTGCTCGTGCGGCAGGCATGCGGCGCGAGATCGAGCATGTCCTCCTCGTCCGCACTCGCGGGAGGCAGGCGGTCGAACCAGTGCGCGGCGACGATGACATGACAGGTGGCGCAGGCCATCTGCCCCTCGCAAGTCCCTTCCAGCGGCAGACCCGCCGCCTGTGCCGCGCGCAGCAGCGTGTCGCCGCCGTTCGCCTCGATCACGAGATGCTCTCCTGCGGCCGTGGTGAAGCGGAGCCGCGCCATCAGACGCCCTGCTCCGCCGCAGCGGCGTTGAGGATCGCGGCCGCCTCCTCCAGCTCCTCCATGGTCGTGTAGCGGCCGAGCCCGAGGCGGATGGAGCTGCGCGCCTCCGTATCGTCGAGCCCGATGGCGCGGAGCACGTGGCTGGGGCGGCCGGACCCGCTGGCGCAGGCGGACCCGGCGGAAAACATGAGCGTGCGGCAGTCGCTCATCAGCCGCGCGACATCGAGTCCCTCGCGCCGGAGGTTGAGGTTGCCGGGCCACCGGCGCGCCAGGCTGCCGTTCCAGTGCCAGCCGGCGAACAGGGTCAGGGCGCGGGCGAACAGGGTGCGAAGATGCGCCTCGTCCTCAGCCATCCGGGCGTGCGCGAGCGCCGCCGCAGCGCCGAAGCCGGCGCACAGCATGGGGCTGAGCGTCCCGGAGCGAAGCCCCTCCTGCGCGCCGCCGGTGCTGGTCGAAACCAAGGCAACGCCGTCCCGCACCCAGAGCGCGCCGATGCCTTTCGGACCATAGAGCTTGTGCGCGGAGATGGCGATCATGTCGGCATCTGCGGGGGGCAGCTTGCCCGCGCCCTGCACCGCGTCCACGAGCAGCAGCGCCCCGTCGCGGCGGGCACGCGCAAGGACGGCGGCCATGTCCTGCACCACGCCGATCTCGTTGTTGACCTGCATCACGGCCAGCAGCGCCGGCGGGCGCGCAAACGGGTGCTCGGGGTCGAGCAGCCCCTCGCTATCGACGGGCCAGATCTCCGTGTCACCCGCGGACCGGGCGGTGTCGAGCACGCAGGCATGCTCGGTTGCGCCCGCCATGATCGCCGGACGCTCCTGGGCGGCGGCGAGGCCGCGGATGGCCAGGTTGACCGCTTCGGTCGCACCGGCGGTGAAGATGACCCTCCCGCCCGGCGGGAACAGCGCGGCCACCTGCTCGCGCGCCACCTCCACGGCGGCGGCGGCCATCCGCCCCATGCGGTGCGGGCTGTGCGGATTGCCGAAGCTTGCCTCGCCCGGCCCGCCCATCCAGCGCAGCATGGCCTCGCGCGCTTCGGGCGCCAGCGGCGTCGTCGCCTGGTGATCGAGGTAGATCGCCGGCCGCCGGCCCGCGGGTCGGCTAGAGGCCACGCCACAGCTCCACGAAGCGGCCGAGTTCGTCCGCGGTGGTGTTCCACCCGATGCTGACGCGGATGGTGCGGGCGGCCACGTCCTCCGCGATCCCGAAGCCGGCGAGCGCCCGGCTGCGCTTGAGTGTGCCCGAGGAGCAGGCGCTGCCGGCCGACACGGCGACGCCGAGCGCGTCGAGCCGGATCAGCTGCGCCTGGGCGCTGAGCACGGGATGGGCGACGGCGAAGATGTGATCGCACTGCCGGCCCGGGCCGAGCAGTTCGGCGTATGCGGCCAGCGCGTCGGCAAAGGCGGCGCGCTCAGGCGCCGTGGTCGCCCACGTCTCCTGTCCGCCGGCCTCGAGCGCCGCCGCCATGCCGAGGATGGCCGGCAGGTTCTCGGTGCCCTGGCGATAACCCCGCTCGTGCCCGCCGACGGGGTGCAGCATGGCGAAATCGCGGACGAGCAGCGCGCCCGCCCCGATCGGACCGCCGAACTTGTGCGCCGAGACGACCGCCATGTCGCAGTCGGGAAGGGCGTGCCGGCCCGCCCCTTGCGAGCAGTCGCTGAGCACGCGGCCGCCCGCCGCGCGCACGGTGGCCGTGGGAAAGGCTGCGTCGGCGGAAGAGAGGATCGTCCCGGTCTCGGAGTTGATCTGCTGCACGGCGACGAGGACCTGTCCGCCGCCTGCCAGGAGGGCCTGCAAGGCAGCCTCGTCCGGCCCGCCGTCCCGCAGCGGCAGCACCTCGGCAGCGGGTGCGGCGCGGAACACCGCCTCGTGCTCCACCGCGGAGACGACCCGGCGTGTCGCTCTGGCGCGGTTGAGGGCGATGTCCAGCGCCTCGCTCGCGCCGGAGGTGAAGATGACCTCGCCCGTCCAGCCGAGCGCGCGCTTCACCCGATCGCGCGCGTCCTCAAGACTGCGCCGCGCGGCCCGTCCCTCGGCGTGGGGGCTGGACGGATTGGCCCAGACGCTGAAGCCCTCCTCCATCGCCGCCCTGGCCTCGGGACGCAGCGGGGTGGTGGCGGCGTGATCGAGATAGATGCGGGACAGACGCCGGCTCCGGCACGAGAATTGCGAAAAAGCGACAAGCGCCTATATAGCGCGCCACCTTGCGGCCGCCAGCCGCCACCCGCAACTGTGGAACAGCCAGCGCATGCCCTCCGTCATCTTCCCCGGTCCCGAAGGCCGTCTCGAAGGCCGCTTCTCGCCCCCGCGCCGTCCCCGTGCGCCGGTGGCGATGATCCTGCACCCGCACCCCCACGGGGGCGGAACCATGAACGAGCGCATCACCCAGCACCTCTACAAGACCTTCGTCGACCGCGGCTTTGCCACCCTGCGGTTCAATTTCCGCGGCGTGGGCCGCAGCCAGGGCAGCTTCGACAACGGCATCGGCGAGCTGTCGGACGCGGCGTCGGCCCTCGACTGGGTGCAGTCGATCCACCCGGAATCGCAGACCACATGGGTTGCCGGGGTCAGCTTCGGGGCGCTCATCGGAATGCAGCTCCTCATGCGCCGGCCCGAAATCCGCGGCTTCATCTCGGTGTCCGCGCCGGCGTCGATGTACGATTTCACCTTCCTGGCGCCGTGCCCGGCCAGCGGCATCTTCATCCACGGGGCGCAGGACACGGTGGTGCCCCCCGCATCCGTGACCAAGCTCGTCGAGAAGCTGCGGCAGCAGAAGCACATCACCATCCATCACGACGAAATCCCGCGCGCCAACCACTTCTTCGAGAACGAGATGGAGGATCTGGGCCGCTCGATCGACAACTACCTCAACTTCCGGCTCGATCCGTCCTGCCCGATCCGCTGATCCGCGGACGCGGCGATCAGGGAGGCGGCGCGCGGCCCCGTTCATCACCAAGGCGGCCGAGCGGTGTCGTGCCGTCGGCCGCCGGAACCGTCCAGATCGCGACATTGACGAGCGCAACCACCGCCAGCAGCACCATCAGCAGCGGCTGACGCACCGCGCCCGTGCGGCGCCACAGCACGAACGCCCCTCCGAGCAGGGCAAGGGCGGCCAGCATCACCAGCGACAAGACCCAATTCATTCCTCGCCCCTTCCGCCTCGACGCTCATCGCCGGCCCATGCCGGAACCGCGCCATCTCCGGCAGCGTTGCCCGCACAGTCAAGTCCATCACCGCCAGAGGATTTTCATCATGGGCATTTTCGGATCCATCAAGAACGCCATCTTTGCCACCTTCGATTCCGGCAAGGGCGGCGCGAAGCCAGGCACGACCGCTGGCACCGGAACGACGGGCACGCAGCCGGGTGTCAGCGGCAGCGCGCCGCAGGCGGCAGGCGGCGCCGCGGCGCAGGGCCAGACTGCATGGGCGCAGGCCCCCGTGACGCAGCCCAGCCCCGCCAGCCAGGTGGATGTGGAGCAGCGGCTGGACTCGATGCCGGGCGCCGACAAGCTCAACTGGCGCACCTCGATCGTCGACCTGATGAAGCTGCTTGGCATCGATTCGAGCTACGAGAACCGCAAGGAGCTGGCGCAGGAGCTTGGCCGCAGCAATTACAGCGGGTCGGCCGAGGACAATCTGTGGCTGCACAAGCGGACCATGCAGGAACTGGCGGCCAATGGCGGCAAGGTTCCCGCGCAGCTGCTCGACTGACCCGCAGCAAGACGACCTCATCCGATTGACAGCGCGCCGTGGCGGCGCCCATCCTTGCCGCCATGGTGCCCTGCCCTTCCCTGACCCGCCGCCAGGCTCTGCTTGGCCTTGCCTCCACCGCGGCTCTCGCGCTCCCGGGATGCGTGACGGGGCAGCCCGGACACGCGTTGGCAACCGCCACCGATCCGGGCGCCCTGCTCGACAGCGTCGCCTTCAACCTGCTGCGGCACGAACCGGCCCGCGCCACCGGGGCGGGCGTCGACACGGGCGAGCACGCTTACCTGCGCGGCCGCCTCGGCGACACGAGCCTCAGCGGACAGGCCGCCTATGCCGAGCAGTTGCGCCGCGACCTCGCCCGCGTGCAGGCCGTGCCCCGCGCCGGGCTGGCGGCGGACATGATCACCAACCTCGAAGTCGTCGAGAGCGGCTACGCCACCGCGCTGGCGGGTTTTGCCCTGCCCTATGGCGATGTGGCCGTCGGGGGATGGCGCAACGCGCCCTATGCCGTGATCCAGAACGTCGGCAGCTATCTTGACCTGCCGCGCTTCATGGACGCCGATCAGCCGCTCGCCAGCGCCGAGGATGCCGAGCATTACCTGGCCCGCATCCTCGCCGTGCCGCGGGTGCTCGACGGCGAGCTGGAGCGCATCCGCCATGCCCGCGGTCTGGGCGTGATCCCTCCGGCGTTCCTGCTCGACAAGGCGATCGCGCAGATGACCGCCACGGCGGAGCAGGCCAGCCAGGGCGCCTTCCTGGCGCGCGCGTTCCGGGAACGGCTGACGCGGGCGTCGCTGCCTCTCGCCCATGCCGACCGGGCGGAGGAGGCGGTGCGGGGGCCGGTGCTGGCCGCTCTGCTGCGCCAGCTCGAGGAGCTGCGGCAAGAGCGCCGGCAGGCGAGCGACGCACCCGGCATGTATGCGCGGCCGCATGGCGAGGAATGGTATGGCTGGGCCTTGCGGGCGAGCACCACCACGACGCTCGGCCCGGAGGCCGTCCACCGGCAGGGGCTGGAGGAGCTGGAGGCGCTGCACGCGCGCATGGACCCGATCCTGCGCCGGATCGGATACACGACCGGGTCGATCGGCGCGCGGATGCAGGCGCTCTCGCGCGATCCGCGCTACCAGTTTCCCGCCGGCGATCCGGGCCGGGCGGAAATCATGGCGGTGATCGAGGACCGGATCGGCTGGATCCGGGCGCAGATGCCGCGTGCCTTCCGCACCCTCGTCGATCCGCGCGTCGAAGTGCGCCGGCTGCCGCTGTCCGAGGAACCGGGGGCGCCCGCCGCGTATGGCGGAGCGGGCAGCAAGGATGGCAGCATTCCGGCGCGCATGTGGATCAACCTGCGGACCACCGATCTTCACCGCCGCTACGACCTGCCCGATCTCGTGTTCCATGAAACCCTCCCCGGCCACGTGTGGGAGGGCGAGTATTCCAACCGCCTGCCGCTCATCCGCTCGATCCTCGCCTTCAACGCCTTCTCCGAAGGCTGGGCGCTCTATGGCGAGCAGCTTGCCGACGAGCTTGGGGCCTATGACGCGTTCGAGGTCGGCCGCCTCGGCTATCTTCAGGCGCTTGCCTTCCGCGCCTGCCGGATGGTGGTCGACACCGGCCTCCACGCGAAGGGCTGGAGCCGGGCACAGGCGGTCAACTTCTTCGTCGAACGCAACGGTTCCAAGCGGGAGGAGGTCGAGAGCGAGGTCGACCGCTATTGCTCCTGGCCGGCTCAGGCATGCGGCTACAAGCTGGGCCACTCGCAGATCGTGGCGATGCGCGACCGCGCCCAGGAGCAGCTGGGCAGCGCCTTCGACCTGCGCGATTTCAACGACGCCATCGTGCTCGGCGGCAACGCGCCCCTCGACGTCATGGCGCGCAATGTCGACCGCTACATCGCGCGCGCCCGGAGGCGCTGAGGGCGCGTCCCTTCTCCGGGTGGCGCGGCTTGACTCGCGCCGTCGCGACGTGCCAGCCTGTTGGCCGGGGGGGAAACACGTCATGCGGTTGATATTGTTGCTCGTAGCGGCGCTGTTCGTCACGGGTCCGGCGCACGCGCGCTGGCACGAGGCGCAGAGCCAGCATTTCGTCATCTACGCCAACGACCGGCCGCAGGACGTGCAGGCCTTCGCCGAGATGCTGGAGAAATATCACGCCGCTCTCCAGTATCTGAGCGGCCGGCCCGCCGCTCCGGTCAGCCCGTCGAACCGGGTGGTGATCTTCGCTGTCGGAAGCGAACGGCACATGGAGCGCATGGCCGACGGCAACCCCTTCGTCGCCGGCTTCTACATCCCGCGCGCGGGCGGCTCGCGCGCCTATGTGCAGAACATCGCCCTGCGCCGCGACCGGGTGGACTTTTCCGTCAAGGTGCTGCTGCACGAATACGCGCACCACTTCCTCATGGCCCAGAGCCGCTTCGACATGCCCCGGTGGATGAGCGAAGGCGCGGCCGAATTCTACGCCTCGGCCCTGTTCCCCGACAGCGGACACGTCTCGCTCGGCCGGCCTGCCGCGCACCGCGCCCAGGAAATCCTCGAGGCGCCGAACATCCCCATCCGCCACCTCATTGATGACGGCCGGTCAGGCACCAAGCCCCGCAACCTCATGATCGGCTTCTACGGGCAGAGCTGGCTGATGTACCACTACCTCATGTTCGCGCCCGAGCGGCAGGGACAGCTGGACGCCTATGCGCGCCACCTGATGGCCGGAACGCCATCGGTGAAGGCGGCGGAGGCGGCGTTCGGCGATCTCGACGCGCTCGACAAGGAACTGACACGCTACGCCCGCGCGCCGCGGATGATGTCCGTCAACCTGTCCCCGGAACGTCTGGGTCCGATCCCGGCGGTGCGCGTGTCCCCGCTGGCCGAGGGCCACGCGGCCGCCATGCCGCTCATCATGCGCTCGCAGCGCGGGGTGAGCAAGCGCGAGGCGCCGGGACTTGCCGCCTCGCTGCGCAGGATCGCCGAGCGGTATCCGCAGGATGCGCAGGTGTTCGCGGCCCTCGCCGAGGCCGAGTTCGACGCCGGAAACGATGCCGCCGCCATCGCCGCGGCCGACAAGGCCATCGCGCTCGACCCGTCCATCGCCAACGCCTACGTCCAGAAGGGCTACGCCCTGTTCCGGCAGGCGCGGGACGCGGGCGACAAGGACGCGGCCTACGCCGCCGCGATGGCGCCGTTCACGCAGCTCAACCGGCTCGAGAACGACCACCCCCTGCCGCTGATCTACTATCATCGCAGCTTCTCGGAACGCGGCGCGCCGCTGACGGAGAGGGCGCGCCACGCGCTCGAACGCGCGGGCGAACTGGCGCCGTTCGATCGCAGCCTGTGGCTCGACATCGGCCTCATGCAGGCCGAGGAAGGCAAGCGTGACATGGCGGTCGCCAGCCTCGCATCCGTCGCCTACAGCCCGCACCCCGATCTCAGCAGCAAGCAGGCACAGGCCATCATCGACGCGATCAACGCCGCTGGCGACGGGGCCTTGCCGGATCTCAGGGCGCTGATGACGTCGGTCGCCCAGGCCGAGAAGGATGAGAAGGCTTCGGACGATCGCGCCCGGTCGGCGCATCGCCGCGCACGCCACCCGAACTGAAACGGGCGGAGAGGCCTCGCCCCTTTCGACAGCCGCGCCCGCGCCGCCGGGCTAGCGCGCCAGCCCTTTCACGACGGCGCCGAGGATGCCGCCCAGCCCGGCCCCGGCAGCGCCGGATCCGCTGCCGGGCTGCTGCCGGCCGCCCTGCTGCATCAGCATTCCGATCGCCGCCATCGCAAGGATCGGGAGCATCTTCTTGAGCAGCGTCTGGTCGAGCCCGGATACGGCCGAGGCTTCCTGCGTGACAGACCGGCTGACATCCTTGCTGCCGAAGATCGACCCGAGGATGTCGTTGCCCTGCTGAACCGGGGTCGGCTGGGCGCCCGTCACGGCGTCGAGCAGGCCGCCGCCGCCGCCGAACCCGCCCAGGATGGCGGACAGGCCGCCAAGGCCGCCCGGTCCGGCCGGAGATGCGGCCGCGCCCGCACCGCCCGCCGCGCTCCGGCCCAGCCCCGCCACGATGGCCGGCAACAAGGCGGCCGCCCCGCTGCGGGCGGTCTGCTCGTCAATGCCAAGCTCGCGCGCCATGCTCGGGACGACGGGTGAATTGAGAAGGCTCTGGGCAAGGGACATGGCGGGACCTTGTGCTGGTTGAAGGAACGGACAGCGGTGCCTCGGCTCCGCTCGTCCTTTCCAACGCGCAGCGCCCGATCCCTTTCCCGGCCAAGAGGCGCGCCGCTCCGCGCGGCGTCAGAGCACGTCGCGCCGCCATTGACGCACCGATATGCGACTTGCAGGCCTGGTGGAGCGCCCCCGCTCCGGCGTCACGCCGGGCGGGGATCTCCTCTCCAAACCGTTGCCGTCAGGCCGCCTGCGGCGCCGCCTTGCGGACACCTTCGTCGACATGGTCGGCGAACTGCGCAAAATTGTCGACGAACAGCTGCACCAGCTTGCGGGCCGCTTCGTCATACGCCTCGCCATCCGCCCAGGTCGTGCGCGGATCGAGGATGGACTGGTCGATCCCCAGCGCCTCGAGCTGCGGAACGGACACCGGAACCTCGAAGCCGAAGTGGCGGTCGCGGCGGAACTCCGCGTCGTTGAGCGACCCGTCCAGCGCCGCGTTCAACAGCGCGCGGGTGGCCTTGATCGGCATGCGGGTGCCGGTGCCGTACATGCCTCCGGTCCAGCCGGTGTTCACCAGCCAGCACGACACCCCGCCAGCCGCTATCCGCTCCTTAAGGAGGTTGCCGTAGACCGAAGGATGGCGCGGCATGAAGGGCGCGCCGAAGCAGGTGGAGAACGTCGCCTCCGGCTCGGTCACGCCCATTTCGGTTCCCGCCACCTTGGCGGTGTAGCCCGACAGGAAGTGGTACATCGCCTGATCAGGCGTGAGCCGGGCGATCGGCGGGAGCACGCCGAAGGCATCAGCGGTCAGCATGACGACGTTGGACGGCACCGGTCCGAGGTTTTCCGCCGAAGTGTTGGGGATGAACTCCAGCGGATAGGCCCCGCGGGTGTTCTCGGTCTTGCTGTTGTCGTCGAAATCGATCTCGCGCGTCTCGGGGTCGACGACCACGTTCTCCAGCACCGTGCCGAACCGCTGCGTGGTGGCGTAGATCTCGGGTTCGGCTTCCGCGGACAGGCGGATCATCTTGGCATAGCAGCCACCCTCGAAGTTGAACACGGCGGTGTCCGACCAGCCGTGTTCGTCATCGCCGATGAGGGTGCGGCTCGCGTCCGCCGAGAGCGTCGTCTTGCCCGTGCCCGACAGCCCGAAAAAGACCGCGGTGCGGCCGTCCGGCCCCACATTGGCGGAGCAGTGCATGGGCATCACGCCCTTCGCCGGCAGCAGGTAGTTGAGCACGCCGAACACGCTCTTCTTCATCTCGCCGGCATACTGCGTGCCGCCGATCAGGATCAGCTTCTCGGTGAAGTTGACCGCGATCACCGTTTCGCTGCGGCAGCCGTGGCGGGCAGGATCGGCCCGGAAGCTCGGCAGGTCGATGATCGTGTATTCGGGCGTGAAGTCCTCGAGTTCGGCCCGCGTGGGACGCACGAGCAGGGTGCGGATGAACAGGTTGTGCCAGGCCAGCTCGTTGATGACGCGGACATTGACGCGGTGCTCGGGCTGCGACCCGCCGAACAGGTCGGCCACATACAGCGTCTCCTTGTCGGCAAGCGCAGCAAGGAAATCTTCCTTCAGCGCCGCGAAGTGCTCGGGACCCATGGGAAGGTTGACCTTGCCCCAGGCCACGCTGTCCGCGGTCTGCGCATCGCGGACGATGTACTTGTCCTTGGCGCTGCGCCCGGTGTGCTTGCCGGTGTCGACGACCAGCGGGCCGCCCTTCGCGAGAATGCCTTCGCCGTTGCGCAGGGCATGCTCCACCAGCTGCGGCGTTCCCAGGTTCGCCTCCACCTTCGCCCGGGTCGAAAACCCCTGATCCGCCAAAGACTTCGCCAGCGTCATCGTCGATCTCCTTGCGGCCACGCGGCCACTCCCGCCACGTCGCCCGCGCATCCGCAGCATACGAATGCGGCACCTGTTTGGCTGTGCCCGTAACGCGGCCGGATGGACAGGTCAAACCGCATGCGCACGGCGTCCGGGACCGGCACGGGGCGGCTGCGGCACGCCCTGCCCGTTGCGCCGTTCGGACCTGCGGCGTAGTTTGCCCCCCGTGACGCACCGCGAACACCCCGTGGCGCCGCAACTGGCGCAACAGACCATCGCGCTCGTCGATGACGACCGCAACATCCTCGCCACCGTGTCCATCGCGCTGCAGGCAGAAGGATTCGCGACTCGCACCTATGCCGATGCGGAAGCGGCGCTGGACGCGCTGCTCGCCGATCCGCCGGACCTCGCCGTGTTCGACATCAAGATGCCGCGCATGGACGGCATGGAGCTGCTGGCGCGCCTGCGGGAGAGATCCGATCTGCCGGTCATCTTCCTGACCAGCAAGGATGCGGAGGAGGACGAGGAAGCCGGTTTCGAGATGGGCGCGGACGACTACCTCGCCAAGCCGTTCAGCCTGCGCCTGCTGCTGGCGCGGATCCGCGCAGTTCTGCGGCGGACGGAGGCGCGGCGCCCTGCGGCCGTCGACGAACAGGCCCACGACACTCCCTCCGCGGGCGAGGTCATCCGGCGGGGACGGCTGACCATCGACCCGGAACGGCACCACGTGACATGGGACGACAAGCCCATCGCCCTTACCGTGACCGAGTTCCTCGTGCTGGAGGCGCTGGCCGAGCGGCCAGGCGTGATCCGCACGCGCAACCAGCTGATGCAGGCGGCTTATCCGGACGACGCCACGGTGGACGACCGGACGGTGGACAGCCACATCAAGCGGATGCGGCGCAAGTTCCGCGAGGTCGACCCCGACTTTGCCGGGATCGAGACGCTCTACGGAGCTGGCTACAGCTTCATTGATGACTGACGCGGCGCCGGCGGCTCCCCGGGCGGCCATGCGCCGCGACCCCTTGCGCGACCGGATCCGCTGGTCGCCGCGGCTGTCGCTGACCGGCCGGATCCTGATCGTCAACGTGCTCCCGCTCGCCCTGCTGGGCGGCGGACTGATCTTCGTCGACATTTACCGCAAGCAGTTGCTGACCGAACGGTTCAAGCTGGCGCTCATCGAGGCGCAGATCACCGCCGAGGCGCTGGCCGGGGCCTCACCCGAACGCCAGCAGGCGCTGCTGATCCAGATCGGCAAGGAACAGCGGCTGCGGCTGCGGCTGTTCGCGCGCGACGGAAGCCTGAAATACGACAGTTTCGCCCTCGCCCCGCCGTCGTTCCGGCTTGCGCCGCGCGCCCAGCCGGGAAGCGCGGAGGCGTTCTCCAGGGCGCTGGACAAGGCGTTCGACACGCTGGTGGGTGCGCCGCCGCTTCCGGACTACCGCGAACCCGCCGACCCGCACGCCCGGGCGTGGCCGGAACTGCGCCGGGCGCGCTCGGACAGCCTGACGCAGATCGTTCTTCGCGACGCGCCGGACGGCACGCACATCATCACGGCGGCAACCCCCGTCGGTCTCGACGGCGAAACGCTGCTGACGACGCGCAACCCGGTCGACATCACCCGGTCGGTGCGGCTCGCCCGCCAGCGCGTGCTGCTGGTGGTTCTGGGCGCGGTGGTGCTTTCCACGCTTCTGGCATGGTTTCTGGCCCGCACCATCGTGCTGCCGCTGCGCGAACTGGTGCAGGCGGCGATCCGGGTGCGCCAGGGACGCGAGCGGCTGGTGGAGGTGCCGCGCTTCGTCCATCGCGGCGACGAGATCGGGCTGCTTGCCCGCGCCGTGTCCGACATGAGCAGCGCCCTGCGCCAGAGGATCGACGCGGTGGAAAGCTTCGCCGCCGACGTCGCGCACGAGATCAAGAACCCGCTCGCCTCGCTCCGCAGCGCCGTGGAGTCGCTCGAGCGGGTCAAGGATCCGGACCTTGCCCGGCAACTGCTGGAGATTGCCCACCACGACGTGCGCCGCATCGACCGGCTGGTGACGGACATCTCCGAGGCGAGCCGCGTGGACGCGGAACTGTCGCGGGCGACGTTCGAGCCGGTGTCGCTCACCCGGCTCGCGGCCGCCGTGCTCGCCTCCCGCGAGGACCGCCACGAGAACGGCACCGTCACCATCGTCCTGGAGGCCGCGCCGGGTGAGCACATCGTCCAGGGAGTGCCCGCCCGGCTGGAGCGGGTGATCAACAATCTGCTCGACAACGCCGTGTCCTTCTCGCCGCCGCACGGCACCGTCGAGGTGACGATCGCGAGCGAGGGCGGGCGGACGAGCCTCACCGTCTCGGACCACGGCCCCGGCATTCCGCCGCAGGCGCGCGACAAGGTGTTCAAGCGCTTCCACTCGCTGCGGCCTGAGGGGGAGGCGTTCGGAAACCATTCCGGTCTCGGCCTCGCCATCGGCCGGACCATCGCCGAAGCCCATGACGGCACCCTGACCGCGCACGAGCGGGCGGATGGCGAACCCGGCGCCAGTCTGCGGCTGGAACTTCCGTCGGCGATGCGCAAGATGCGCGAATGACGGAACGCCGGCTCCTCATCAACGCCTCGGCGGCGCTCGTCGGGGGGCGCGGCATTCTCGTGCGCGGCGCGCCCGGCCGGGGCAAGACATCGCTGGTGCTGGCGCTTGTTGACCGCGGCGCCACGCTGGTCGGCGATGACGGCGTGGTGCTGGTCCGCGAAGGGGCGGTCCTTCGCCTCGAGCCGCCGCCGCGCGCCGCGGGGCTGCTGGAGGTGCGCGGCGTCGGGCTGGTTCCGTTGCCGGTGGCCGCAGGTCCGCTGTGCCTCGTGCTCGATCTCGACGGCGAGGCGTTGCGCCTGCCGGAAGAACCCGCGCGCTGCACCCTGCTGGACCTGAGCGTCCCGATGCTTGCCTTCGCGGCCGGCGACGCCGTGCAGGCGATCCGCGCGGAGTTCGCGCTGCGACAGTTCGGTCTGCCCGTGGAGGACGAGGGTGCCGACCCGCCGACGCGCGGCGCGGCGGCAGAACGGAGCGGGCGCCCGTGACGCCGGGACCGCGCGAACAGGAGACGGGCGCCGCCACACTGCCGCGCGCCGCAGGCAGACGGGTGCTGCTGATCGCCGGGCAGTCGGGAGCCGGCAAGACGACGGTGCTGCACGCGCTCGAGGATGCCGGGTGGGACACGATGGACAACATCCCCATCCGCTTCGTCGAGAAGCTCATCGCCGAGGAAAACGGCTCCTCGGCCCACCTTGCCATCGGCGTCGACCTGCGCGGAGCGGATCGTGACGCGGCCACGGCCCAGGCGCTCTGGAGCGGGGCCGTTTCCGGACAGGAGGACGGGCTTGCCACGCTGTTCCTGGCCTGCGGCGACGACGAGCTGGTGCGCCGCTACAACGAGACGCGCCGCCGCCATCCCTTCGCCCACGACCGCTCGCTCGTCGACGGGATTGCCGCCGAGAGAGCGCTGCTGGCGCCCTTTTGCGACAGTGCGCAGGTCGTCATCGACACCAGCCGCATGAGCCAGCAGGACCTGCGCGAGGCGGTGCGCAACCGCTTCATCCTTGCCGAAGGCGCTCCGCTGGTGGTGACCATCACCAGCTTCGGCTTTGCCCGCGGGATGCCGCCGCTCGCCGATCTCGTGTTCGACGTCCGGTTCCTGAGCAATCCGCACTGGGTGCCGCAGCTGCGCGAACTCACCGGCCTCGACGCGCCGGTCGCCCGCCACATCGCCGCCGACCCGGCCTATGCCGAGACTGTCCCGCGCATCGTCGCGCTCGTCGACACGCTGCTGCCCCACTACGCGCGGCAGGGGCGCAGCTATCTGACGGTGGCGATCGGCTGCACCGGCGGGCGGCACCGCTCGGTGCATGTGGCACACGTGCTGGCTGAGCACTTGCGCCGTCAGGGCTTTTCGACCACGGTCAGGCACAGCAACCTGCCTGCCGACGCGTCCCGAGCGTCGAACCGGACCGCAGGTTTCGGGCAGCAATGAACGGAACCCGTCGCGGGCAGCAGTCACCTTTGCGAAACGGCACTCACGAAATGATCGGTCTAGTTCTTGTCACACACGGGCGCCTCGCGGACTCCTTCGTGGAAGCGTGGGAGCATGTCGTCGGTCCGCAGACGCATGTCGCCACCATCTGCATCGGACCCAACGACAACATGGAGGAGCGGCGGGCGCAGATCGCCCGGTCCATCGCCGACGTGGATCAGGGCAGCGGCGCGATCCTCCTGACCGATCTGTTCGGCGGCACGCCGTCGAACCTCGCGATCAGCCTTCTGGAGGCCGGCCGGGTCGAGGTGCTGGCGGGCCTCAACCTGCCGATGCTGATCCGGCTGGCGAGCGTGCGGCGCACCATGGACATCGGCGCCGCCGTCAGCGCGGCGCAGCAGGCGGGGCGCAACTACATCACCATCGCGTCCGAGTTCCTCGGAGGTTGCAGCGACGCCGCATCCGGGCGGCAGGCGCAGTGACGGTGTCGCGCACGCTGGTGATCGTCAACCAGCGCGGACTGCACGCGCGGGCGAGCGCCCGGTTCGTCACCGCCGTCGCGAACCTTTCTCCCGACACACGGGTGGAGGTCGCCAAGGGGCCACACTGCGCCGCCGGCGGATCGATCCTCGGCCTGATGATGCTGGGCGCCGCGCGCGGAGACACGATCGAGCTGCGGGTGTCCGGTGCCGATGCCGACGCGGTGGCCGACCAGCTCGCGCAGCTGGTGTCGAGCGGCTTCGGCGAGGAGTGATCCGCGCCGATGCGGCATCAGGTCACCGGCTTCTCCAATCCCTTGGTCAAGGAGCTGCGGGCGCTGCGCGACAAGAAGCACCGCCGCCGTCAGGGCCGCTTCCTGGCCGAGGGATTGCGACTGCTGCTCGAAGGGCTGGATTGCGGGCATGTTCCCGACACGCTGGTGCTGGCCTCCGGCCGGGATCACCACCCGCGCATGGCCGAGCTTGAGGATGCCGTGGTGCGGGCGGGGGGCAGGGTTGTCGAGACCAGCCCCGACATTCTTGCGCGGATCACGGGGAAGGACAATCCGCAGGCCGTTGCCGGTGCCTATCGGGAATTTCCCCGCCCGCTCGCGGCGCTCGACCGGGACGCGGCGCCGTTGTGGCTGGTGGCTCACGAACTGCGCGATCCCGGCAATCTGGGGACGATGCTGCGCACCGGCGATGCAACCGGCGCCGGCGGGCTGATCCTGATCGGCGACTGCGTCGATCCGTTCTCGGTCGAGGCGGTCCGCGCCAGCATGGGGGCGATCTTCACCCAGGCGGTCGCTCTCGCAGGCTGGACCGAATTCCACGACTGGCTGCGTCACGGCCACGGCCAGCTCGTCGCCGCGTCCCTGCGCGAGGCGGTGCATTATCGCGAGGCGCCCTACGCCGCGCCCTGCTTCCTCCTGATCGGGAATGAATCCCGCGGCCTTCCGCAGGAGGTCGAGGCAGCCTGCGACCTGCGCGTCACCATGCCGATGCGCGGCCGGGCGGACAGCCTGAACGCGGCCATCGCCGCCGCGGTGCTCGCCTACGAGGTGCGGGCGCGGATCGGATGACGGCCAGCTAGCCGCGCACGTTCCCGCCAACCGCGTCCTCAACGCGCTCTACTCCGCCGCGTCGGGCCATTCGGGCAACTGTTCCGGCGTGTTGGCGGCGTTGTGGCGCGGCGCAGCCTCCACGAGCGGCACATCCGGGATCTCCGTCCGGCCGATCTCGACGCCCTTCTCCGCCAGCCGCCGTCCGGCGGACAGGACATTGCGGTCGAAGGAGCCGACAAAGCGGTTGTAGTTGTTGACCGCCGTGTCCAGGCCGGAGCCGACCCGCTTCAGATGCTCGGACGCCACGCGCAGCCGGTCGTAAAGCTCCGCCCCGTAGCGGCCGATCTCGCGCGCCTCGCGGGCGAGCGCGTCCTGCCGCCAGACCTGCGCGACTGTGCGCGCAAGCGCCACGAGATTGGTCGGCGTCGCGAGCAGCACGCGCCGCTCGAAGGCGAAATCCCACAGCCCCGGCTCGTGGTCGAGCGCCGCGGTGACGAAGTGCTCCCCCGGAACGAACATGATGACGTAATCGGGCGCATCCTCGAACTGGCTCTGGTAGGACTTGTCGGCAAGCGCCTGCACATGGCTGCGCATCGAGGCGACATGCCGCTTGAGCGCCGCCGCCTTGGCCTCCTCGCTGTCGGCCTCGAACGCTTCCTGATAGGCGTTGAGCGAGACCTTGGAGTCGATCACCAGCACCTTGCCGCCGGGAATGCGGACGATGGCGTCCGGGCGCAGCCGGCCCTCGCCGCCATCCACCGAATGTTCGAGGATGAAGTCGGTGTGCTGCGCCAGCCCGCACTGCTCCAGCAGGTTCTGCAGCGCCCGCTCGCCCCAGCGCCCGCGTGCCTTTGGCGCGTTGGTGAGCGAATTGCCGAGCCGCTGCGCCTCGCGGCGCACCGCTTCCTGCCCGGCGCGCAGCCCCTCGATCTGGCCGTGGAGGTGGCTGAAGGCGTCGGCGCGCTTCTCTTCCAGCGCGGCGACCTGTTCCTCGTAGCGTTGCAAGCGCTCGCTGACCGGCTTCAGAAGGTTCGCGACGGCTTCCTTGTTCGCCTTCTCGGCGCTGCCCAGCCGTTCCGTCGCGCTTTTCAGGAACTCCTCCTGCGCGTGTCCCAGCACCTTGCTGCCGGTCAGCTGGAACTCCTTGAGCAGCGCCTCGCGCGCTTCGACCAGCAGGCGCTTCTGCTCCTCGAAGTTCGCCGCGTTCGCCTTCAGCGTCGCCACTTCCGCCGACAGCACGCGAACCTTTTCCTGCAGCGGTTCGAGCGCGGCGGCGTGAGCGGTGCGTTCGCGGTCCAGCGCGTCCGCATGAGCCGCGCGCATTTCGTCCAGCTGCCGCTCGAGCGGCTCCACCCGGGCGGCCTGCACCCGCGCCGTGTCGGCATCGGCAAAGGCGCGCAGATACTTGGCCTCAAGCTCCTTTGCTTCGGCGTCGCGCGCCGCATGACGCGCCTTCCAGTCCGCGAGCGGCCGGGTTCCAAGCAGCCAGCCAAGAACGACCCCGGCCGCGAAACCGGCCACGACAAGCAAGGCGTAGGATTCCATGGGACGGAACGTAGCCGGAACGCGGCGGCGCGCAAGCCGGGACGCTCAGCTTTGCACAGCCTGCCCCGTGGCGGGACGCAGGCCGCCGATCCTCACGCCGCCTTGCGCAGCTTCTCCAGCTTCTTCAGCGCCATGTTCCGCTTGAGCCGCGACAGGTGGTCGATGAACAGCACACCGTTGAGATGATCCATCTCGTGCTGGAGACAGGTGGCGAGAAGCCCGTCCATCTCTTCCTCGTGCGAGGCGCCGTCGAGATCCTGCCAGCGGACGCGGCAGCGGGCGGGCCGCTCGACCTCGGCGTAGATGTCGGGGATCGACAGGCACCCTTCGTTGTAGGTCGCCAGCTCGCTGGACGTTTCGAGGATCTCGGGGTTCACGAACACGCGCGGTTCGCGGCGCGTGGGCTGATGGGTGTGGGCGTGCCCGTCATGGTCGCAGGCGACCGGGGCGGCGTCCGGATCCTCGGGCTGGAGGTCGATGACCAGCACGCGCCGGTCGACGCCGATCTGGATCGCGGCAAGCCCGATGCCGTGTGCATCGTACATCGTCTCGAACATGTCCGCGACGAGGGTGCGCAAGACGTCGTCGAACGTGTCCACCGGTCGCGACACGAGCTTGAGGCGTGCGTCGGGCACGCACAGGATCGGGTGAATGGCCATGGCGTCACGATAGTGCTCCGACCCGCCGCCAACAAGAGGCCGCGCTGGCGGCAGCCCGCCGATCAGGCCACCGGCCGACGGGCGCGCAGCGCCTGGGCCAGCGTGCCTTCGTCGAGATAGTCGAGCTCGCCGCCGACCGGCAGACCGTGCGCAAGCTGCGTCACCTTCACCGGGAACGCCTCCAGCCGGTCGGCAAGATAGTGCGCCGTGGTCTGCCCCTCGAGGGTGGCGTTCATCGCCAGCACCACCTCGTCGATGCCGCCGCTCTCGATCCGGGCCATCAGCCGGTCGATCGCCAGATCCTCCGGCCGCACGCCGTCCAGCGCGGAAAGCCGCCCGCCCAGCACGTGAAAGCGCCCGGCGAACAGCCGCGCCCGGTCGAGCGCCCAGAGATCGGCCACCTCCTCGACCACGCACAGCGACCGTTCGTCCCGGCGGGGATCGGCGCAGATCGCGCACGGGTCGCGGGTGTCGACATTGCCGCATTGCGCACATTCGACGAGGGTGTCGGCCATCCGCGTCAGCGCGTCGCGAAGCGCCGGAAGGGCGGTGGCGCGGCGCTTGACCAGCCACAGCACCGCCCGCCGCGCCGAACGCGGCCCCAGCCCCGGCAGCCGGGCCAGCGCGCCGGCCAGATCCTCGATCTCTTGCGATGCCATGGCGTTTGCAGATAGGGACCGGGCAGGCTTGAGGAAAGGTCCGGCGTCCGCCATGCGCATCGTCTTCATGGGAACGCCCGCCTTCGCGGTGCCGACGCTGGAACGGCTGCGCACCGAGGGGCACGAGGTCGTCGCCGTCTACACGCAGCCGCCCCGTCCGGCCGGCCGCGGCAAGCAGCTTCAGCCCTCGCCGGTCCAGCGCGCGGCCGAAGCCGCCGGGCTGGAGGTGCGCTGCCCCGCCCGCCTGCGCGAGGCGGACGAGCAGGCCCGCTTCGCCGCTCTCGATGCCGATGTGGCCGTCGTGGCGGCCTACGGGCTGATCCTGCCGCGCGCGGTGCTCGAGGCGCCGCGGCTCGGCTGCCTCAACGTGCATGCCTCGCTGCTGCCGCGCTGGCGCGGAGCGGCGCCGATCCAGCGGGCCATTCTCGCCGGCGACACCGTCACCGGGGTGACGATCATGCAGATGGAGCAGGGCCTCGACACCGGACCGATGCTCGCCCGGGCGGCGACGCCGATCGCCGACAAGACCACGGGCGCGCTGACGGAGGAGCTGGCAACGCTCGGCGCCGGGCTGATGGCGCAGGTGCTGGCCGATCCGCGCGGCTTTGCGCCCGTCATGCAGAACGATGCGGAGGCGACCCTCGCGCCCAAGGTTATCAAGAGCGAGGCACGGATCGACTGGACCGCCACCGCTTGCCAGATCGAACGGCAGGTCCGCGCCTTCGCCCCGGCGCCGGGTGCATGGTTCGAGCACGAGGGCGAACGCTTCCGCATCCTGCGCGCCGAGACGCTGGAGGCGGCGGGAGAGGCGGGCACGGTGATGGACGAGGCGCTCACGATTGCCTGCGGAGAAGGCGCCATCCGCCCCCTGCTGGTGCAGCGCGCCGGACGTCCTGCCATGGAGCCGGCGGCCCTGTTGCGCGGACGGGCGATCCCACCGGGCACGCGGCTGCGCTGACGCCGGTGCCGCGCTATGCCCTCACGCTCGAATTCGACGGCGCGCCCTTCTTCGGCCTGCAGCGCCAGGCGCACGGGCCAAGCGTGCAGCAGGTGGTGGAGGACGCTGCATTCGCCGTTCTCGGCGAAAGGGTCACGCTGCACAGCGCAGGCCGCACCGACAGCGGCGTCCACGCGCTTGCCATGCGGTGCCATTTCGATGCCGCACGCGCCATGAGCGCGTTCCGCATGCAGGAGGCGCTGAACGCCCGCATGCGTCCGGCTCCCGTTGCCGTCACCGCCTGCGTCCTTGCCCCGGAAAGCTGGCACGCCCGGTTTTCCTGCACCGGACGCCGTTATCTTTACCGCATCCTCAACCGGCGTGCCCCGCCCGCGCTGCTGCGCGGCCGGGTGTGGCATGTCGCGCGCCCTCTGGACGTCGACGAGATGAACCGGGCGGCACGGCTGCTGGTGGGCCGTCACGACTTCACCACCTTCCGCTCCGTGCACTGCCAGGCGGCGAGCGCGGTCAAGACGCTGGACCGGCTGGAGGTCGAGCAGGTGGGGGAGGAGGTGCACATCCACGCAGCCGCGCGCAGCTTCCTGCATCACCAGGTGCGGTCCATGACCGGCTGCCTCGTGCTCGCGGGGCAGGGCCGCTGGAGCGCGCAGCGCGTGGGCGAGGCGCTGGCCGCGAGGGACCGCCGCCAGCTCGGTCTCAACGCCCCGCCGCACGGCCTCTACTTCGTGGCCGCCGATTACGAACCCTTTGAGGAGAATGCATCATGACCACCGGCCGCCAGCTGTTCACGACCCTTGCCTCCGACGGGACGCTCACCGTGGAGCTTGGCGAGGTCACCGTGCCGGAACCCGGGCCGAACCAGGTGCTCGTGCGCATGGAGGCCGCGCCCATCAACCCGTCCGACCTTGCCCTGCTGTTCGGGCCCGCCGACCTCGAAAACGCGCAGTACACGCCCGGCAGGATCGTCGCGCAGGTTCCGGAACCCTTTGCCAGCGCCATGAAGGGTCGGCAGGGTCAACGGCTGCCGGTCGGCAACGAGGGGGCCGGCACCGTCATGGCCGCGGGCGCGAACGCAGCGGCACTGGTCGGGCAGCGGGTCGCCTGCGTCCCCGGGAACGCCTATGCCGAATACGTCGTCGCCGACGCCGCCATGTGTCTGCCGCTTGGCGATCTCAGCGCGCAGCAGGGCGCCTCGGCCTTCGTCAATCCGATGACCGCCCTCGGCTTTGCGGAAACCGCGCGTGCCGGTGGTCACCAGGCGCTCATCCACGCGGCGGCCGCCTCGAACCTGGGCCGGATGCTCAACCGGATCTGCCAGGAGGACGGGCTGGCGCTCGTCAACATCGTGCGCAGCGACTCCCAGGTCGAACTGCTGCGTGAGGCGGGCGCCGAGCATGTGGTCAACTCCTCGGACGAGGATTTCCCCGCCCGGCTGCGCGACGCCATCGACGCGACCGGAGCCTTTCTCGGCTTCGACCCGATCGGCGGCGGCCGGCTCGTCGACACCTGCTTCAAGGCGATGGAACAGGTCGCCGTGGCGCGGATGGGCGAATACAGCCGCTATGGCTCCAACCAGCAGAAGACCATGTACATCTACGGCCGGCTCGACCTGTCGCCGACGATCCTCACCCCGTCCTACGGCTTCGGCTGGACCCTGTCCGGCTGGCTGCTGACGCCCTTCCTGCAACAGGCCGGCCTCGAGACGGTGATGCGGATGCGCGAGCGGGTCCGGGCCGGGCTGACGACCACCTTTGCCAGCCACTATTCGGCGCAGGTGACGCTTGACGACATGCTCACCCGCGACGCGGCGATGCGGTACAGCCGGATGCGCACGGGCGAGAAGTATCTGGTCCTGCCGAACGGCTGATCCGGCTCAGCAGGCGTCGAAGGCCCGCTGGACCCCGGCGGGATCGCGCACGCCGCTGGCGAGCAGGACCTGGAGGACGATGCGCGCCTTGGCCGGGCCGAGGGTGCGGGCGGCGACGAAGCCGTCCGCCTCGTCGCGCTCGTCCCGCTCCACCGCGCCTTCGTCCACCCGGCTCGACCGCACGACGACGACGCCGGCGCGGGCGAGGCCTGCGAGACAGCGGCGCACGTCCTGCGGCGCGTTGCCCTCCCCCACTCCGGCGAGCACGACGCCCGCGGCGTCGCGCGCCAGGGCGGTCACGGCGGCGGCATCCATCTGCGCGTGGGCATACAGGACGGGAACCCGCGGAAAGCGTTCGGGAAAGCCGTAGCGGGCGGGACGGTCCACCGCCCATGGCGCCCCGAACCAGTCCAGCGAATGCGGCGTCACAAGCGCGACGCCATCGCGGGGATAGCCCCGGAAGGCGTCGAGGCTGCTCGTCCGGGCCTTGCGCGCATCGCGGGCGGCGAGAACCTTGTCGCCCATGACCAGCAGCACGCCGCGCCCCGCCGCGGCCGCGTCGCCGGCCACCTGCACCGCGTTCACGAAATTGCGCAGTCCGTCGCTGCCCACCGCATCGCTCGGCCGCATCGCCCCGACCAGAACCACCGGCTTGGTGGTGGGCAGGGTCAGGTCGAGCAGCATCGCCGTCTCCTCGGCGGTGTCGGTCCCGTGCGTGATGATCACGCCGTCCACGAGCGGATCGTCCATGGCGGCCGTGCATCCCTCCCACAGCAGGCGCCACAGCGCGGTGGTGATGTCCTCCGAGCCGATGGCGGCAAGCTGCCGTCCGCGCAGGGTGCAGCCGGGCACCAACGGGGCAACGCGCGCAAGCAGTTCCGCAATGTCGATCTGGCCCGGAAGGTAGCTGCGGGCGGTCGCGGACCCCGCCCGGCCGGCGATGGTCCCGCCGGTCGCGAGCACGAGAAGATGAGAGGCGGTCATGCGCCAGCCGCTAGGGCATCGCCGCGCCGGCGCATAGCGGCTTGATCATGATGCCGGGAGCGCTATGACCCCGGCACGGCCGCGGGTGATTAGCTCAGTTGGTAGAGCATCTCGTTTACACCGAGAGGGTCGGCAGTTCGAGCCTGTCATCACCCACCAGCCGGTCCGCCCCCCGGCCGGCCGCGCGCGGCGGTCAGCGACCGGGCGGCGCGGTGTCCAGCCCCTCTTCCACCATCGCGAAGGCGTCGGCGCTCGACCAGTCGAACGGGCCGGTGAGGCGCCACACCTCGCGCCCCTCGGCATCGTAGAGCACCGTCAGCGGCAGCGCCTCGGCGCCAAGGCTCTCGGTCAGCCGGTTGGACGGATCGAGCCAGGGGTCGAGGTGGCGCAAGCCCGTGCGCGCGAAGAACGGGCCGACCACGTCCGCTCCGCGCACGTCCTGGCTCGCGGCGACCACGGCGAGCCGGTCGGCGAAATGGGCGGCGAGACGATCGAGCTGCGGCATTTCCTCGACGCAGGGAGCGCACCAGGTCGCCCACAGGTTGACCAGCACCGGCCGCCCCTCGAGATGCGAGAGGTCAAGCTGCCGGCCGGCCGGGTCGGTGAGGACGACGCCGGGCAGCGGGTCGCCGGCATGCGTTCGCACAAGGCCCGCTGCCGGCTGCGCAGCGCCCGTTCCTTGCGCCGGGGGCGCCGCGCCCGTATCGCACCCCGCGACACCGAGACCAAGGGCGCACAGCAGCATGAACGAGAAACGGGACATGGCGGCTTCCAACACGATGTGGGGCGGCAGGTTCGCGGGCGGACCTAGCGCGGTGATGCGCGAAATCAACGCTTCCATTCCGTTCGACAAGGCTCTCTGGCGCCACGACATCACGGCCAGCCAGGCGCATGTCGCCATGCTGGAGGCGCAGGGCATCGTGTCCGCCGATGACGCCGCAGCGATCCGGGACGGCCTGCGCCGCATCGCGGACGAGTACGAGGCGAACGGCGTTCCCGAAGATTGGTCGCTTGAAGACATCCACATGACCGTGGAACACCGTCTGGCCGAGCTCATCGGTCTCGCCGCCGGCCGGCTCCACACGGCGCGCAGCCGGAACGACCAGGTGGCGACCGACCTGCGGCTGTGGGTGCGCGACGCGACGGACCGCGCGCTCGCCGGTGTGCGCGCGCTGCAGGACGCTCTGCTGGACCAGACAGAGCGGCATGCCGACACGATCATGCCCGGCTTCACTCACCTCCAGATCGCCCAGCCGCTCACGCTCGGCCATCATCTCCTTGCGTATGTCGAAATGCTCGAGAGGGACCGGAGCCGGTTTGCCGATGCCCGGACCCGCGCCGACGAATGCCCGCTCGGGGCGGCGGCGCTGGCCGGCACGGGCTTCCCCATCGACCGCCACGCCACCGCGCAGGCGCTGGGCTTTTCGCGGCCGATGCGCAACAGCATGGATGCCGTGTCCGACCGGGATTTCGTGCTCGACTATCTTCAGGCGGCCGCGCAATGCGCGCTGCACCTGTCCCGGCTGGCCGAGGAGTTCGTCCTGTGGGCCAGCCAGCCGTTCGGCTTCGTCACCCTTCCCGATGCGCTGTCCACCGGCAGCTCCATCATGCCGCAGAAGCGCAATCCGGACGCGGCAGAGCTGGTGCGCGGCCATTGCGGCCGGATCGTGGGATGCCTGACCAGCCTCATGGTGACAATGAAGGGCCTGCCCCTCGCCTATTCCAAGGACATGCAGGACGACAAGCCGCCGGTGTTCGAGGCGGCGGGGCTGCTCGACCTGTCGCTGGCGGCCATGGCGGGGATGGTGGCCGGCAGCTCCTTCCGCGCGGACCGGATGCGGGCGGCCGCCGAACAGGGGTTCGCGACGGCCACCGATCTTGCCGACTGGCTGGTGCGCGAGGCCGGGTTGCCGTTCCGCGAGGCGCACCACGTCACCGGCGCGCTGGTGCGCATGGCGGAGGACGCCGGCATCGCATTGGCCGATCTGCCGCTCGAGCGGATGCAGGCGTGCGATCCGCGCATCCACGCCGGCGTCTATGCGGTTCTGTCGGTCGAGGCTTCCGTTGCCCGGCGCACAAGCTATGGTGGCACGGCCCCCGAAGAAGTGCGCCGGCAGCTGGCGGCCGCCCGCGCGCGCCTGGACGAGACCGGATGACGATGCGCACGATCGTTTTCTGCTGCACCTTGCTGGCCGCCGCGCTGGCGGGTGGCTGCGCCAACCGCACCATGCTCGAACCGGCGCCGGGTGCCTCCCTGCCCGCGACGGCATACGGCGCCGACAGCGTGTCGGATGCGGACCGGCTCCTGCAGGTGCCGGTGCAGGCGGTGCCGACCCGCAGCCAGGAACTGCGCACCCGTTCGGAACGGCGCGACGACGATCCGTTCGACCTGCCGCCACCCTGAAGAGCCGCGCCCGCCCGTCCGGGCGCACCGACGAGGCCGAGCTTGCCGGAGATTGTGATGACTGCCTTCACCCTGCGCGACGGGGCCATGCATGCCGAGGACGTGCCGCTCGCCACCATCGCGCAGGAGGTGGGAACGCCGGTCTACGTGTACTCGCGGCGCATGCTGGAGGAACGGGCCACTGCATTTCGCACCGCGGTGGCGGGCCTGGGCGCTCCGCTGGTCGCCTTCGCGGTTAAGGCCAACCCGAACCTTGCCGTGCTCCGGGTGCTGGCGGCGCAGGGGCTCGGCGCCGATGTGGTGAGCGGCGGCGAGCTTCGCCGGGCCCTTGCCGCGGGAGTTCCGCCGGCAAGCATCATCTTTTCCGGTGTCGGAAAGACCTCCGCCGAACTGGGCGAAGCGATGGCGGCCGGCATCGGCCAGCTCAACATCGAGTCGGTGGAGGAGGCGGAGGAAGTGTCCGCGCTCGCACAGGTGGCGGGCACGCGGGTGCCCTGCGCTCTGCGGGTCAACCCGGATGTCGATGCGGGCACGCATGACAAGATCACGACCGGCCGGGCGGACAGCAAGTTCGGCGTGCTGCTGCGTCACGCTCCTCAGGCCTATGCACAATTGGCCGCCCTCCCCGGTCTGCACGTGCGTGGTCTGGCCGTGCACATCGGCAGCCAGCTGACCGGGCTGGAGCCGCTTGAACATGCCTTTGCGCGTGTCGGCACGCTGCTCGCCGCGCTGCGCGACGCCGGCCACACGATCACGCATGTCGATCTGGGTGGCGGGCTCGGCGTGCCATACCGTCCGGGAGACACCGTGCCGTCGCTCGCGGCGTATGCGGCGATGGTCGCGCGGGTGACGCAGGGCTGGAACGTGCAGCTGCTGTTCGAGCCGGGCCGGATCATCGCCGCCGAGGCCGGGGTTCTGCTGACCCGGGTCATCCGAGTGAAGCGCGGCCTCGCCCATCCGTTCCTCGTCGTCGACGCCGGCATGAACGATCTGGCCAGGCCGGCGCTCTACGGCGCCTGGCACGCCTTCGAAGCCGTGCAGCCGACAGGCGGGCGGATGCGGGCCAACATCGTCGGGCCGATCTGCGAGAGCGGCGACACCTTCGCCACGGAGCGTGACACCGATGCGCTGCGCAGCGGCGACCTTGCCGTCTTCCGCACGGCCGGGGCGTACGGGGCCACCATGGCGTCGAGCTACAACTCGCGCGGCTTCGTTCCCGAAGTGCTGGTCGACGGGGACCGCTATGCCGTGGTGGCGCAGCGGATCGCTCCCGACACGATCATGAACGCCGAATGCGTCCCCGACTGGCTGCCCGAGGCCGCGAGGGGCTAGGCGGCGAGGGACTGGCGGCAAAGGACTGGCCGGCGAGGGACTGAGCGAGACGAGCCCGCGCAGCGGCTGCCTGGCGGCCGTGTGGCTCAGGCCGCGAGGATTCCCGCTTGCTGCACCTGGCCGAAGTAGCGGGCCATGGCCTCGGCGGTGCGGTCAGTAAAAGCGACGAAGGCACGCCGCGCATCGTCCGGGTCGCGCACCCGCTCGACCAGACCGGCTTCGACCATCTGCCCCAGCCAGCGCAGCGCCGTGGTCGGCGGAACGCCCGACGCCAGACAGAGCGAGGTGACCGACACGCGGCGGTGTTCGGCCCGGGCGGCGGCGAGGTCGAGCAGCATGTCCCAGACCGGATCGGCGAACAGATCGGCGCCGAACAGGGCGGCGCGCTGCTGCCGGTGCTTGAGCACAGCGCGCACGAGCCGCGGATCGGGAAGCGGAAGCCGCGTCTGGCGCAGCCTCGGCATGGCTCCACGCGGGTCTGCCTTCGTCCCGGCGCGAGGCGCGGCGCTGGCGCCGGCGATGGCCACCACGCCGCGTCCGTCCGCAGCGTCCCAGCCCGCCTGCGGCCCCGCGCCCAGATGGCGCGAGATGGCCTCGATCTGCTCGGTCAGCCGGAGCAGCGTCGCCCGGTCCTCGGCCGACATCTCGTTGACCACCGCCCGCGCCCGGCCGGCGCGCACCCGCGCCAGGGCGATGATGCGGTCGGGCCGGGCGGGCTGGACGAGGATCTGCGCCGCGCTCTGGTCGAGGCAGCCGAACACCGCGTCGAGGCTGTCCAGCGCGGTGACCACCACCACGCTGCGCCCGGTGCGCGCCGCCGTCAGGTCGAGGCGCGCGAGCGAGGCGAGCATCGCCGCCGACGCTTCGGTGCACGCCACCAGCACGACATCGCCGAGCAGCGCGAACGCGCCGGCGTGGCAGATCTCCACCAGCTCGTGCAGCGAGCCGTGCCGCCGCACCGCGAGACCGGCGGCGATGCAATCCTCGGCAAGCTCCAGCCGCATCGGTTCGGGGTCGGCATAGATCGAGACCAGCGCCCGAGCCTCTCCCGGCCCGTCGCCGGGCGCCCCGTAGTCGAAATCCACCATGACCTGCCATCCCCTGCTGCGTCGCGGCCGGCGGAACGTTGTCAGAACATCATGGTGCGTCAAGACCTTGCGCGGATGAAATCCCGGCCTGCCACCCCCGCTTCTGACGAAAGGCGCGCCAGCCCGGCATGACGATGGTGAACGCCGGATTGCCGCAAAGCGAACTTTTTTGCGCGAGGCGTCAGTCCTCGAACGGATCCCGGACGAGAATCGTGTCGTCGCGTTCGGGACTCGTGGACACGAGCGCAACCGGAGTTTCGATCAATTCCTGCACGCGGGTGATGTACTTGATGGCGTTGGCCGGCAGATCGGCCCAGGAGCGGGCGCCTGCGGTGGTCTGCGCCCAGCCGTCCAGCTCCTCGTAAATCGGCTCCACCGCCGCCTGGTCCGCGGCATGGGCCGGCAGATAGTCGAGCACCTTGCCGCGCAGGCGGTAGCCGGTGCAGATCCGCACCCGGTCGAACCCGTCGAGGACGTCGAGCTTCGTCAGCGCGATGCCGGTGACGCCGCTGATGGCGCAGGACTGGCGCACCAGCACCGCGTCGAACCACCCGCACCGGCGCTTGCGGCCGGTGACGGTGCCGAACTCGTGCCCCCGCTCGCCCAGACGCTGCCCGACCGCGTCGTCAAGCTCGGTGGGAAAGGGGCCCGAGCCGACCCGCGTGGTGTAGGCCTTGACGATCCCGAGCACGAAGCCCGTCGCCGCCGGGCCAAGCCCCGACCCGCCCGCCGCGGCGCCGCTCACCGTGTTGGAGGAGGTGACGAAGGGATAGGTGCCGTGATCGACGTCGAGCAGCACGCCCTGCGCCCCCTCGAAGAGGATGCGCGCGCCGGCCCGCCGCACGGTCTTCAGCCGCTTCCACACCGGCTGGGCGAACCGAAGCACGAAGGGCGCAACCTCCGCCAGCGCGCTCCTGAGCGCCTCGCGGTCGACCGGCTCGCGGCCGAATGCGGCGCGCAGCGCGTCGTGGTGAACGCACAGGCGGTCAAGCTGAGGGTCGAGCGAGTCGAGGTGCTCCAGATCGCAGACCCGGATCGCGCGCCGGCCCACCTTGTCCTCGTAGGCGGGGCCAATGCCGCGGCCGGTGGTGCCGATGCGGCCTTTGCCCGCCGCGCTTTCGCGCAGCCCGTCCAGCTCGCGGTGCGGCGGCAGGATGAGCGCGCAGGTATCGGCCACGGCGAAGCTGTCCGGTGTCACCGACACGCCTTGCGCCTCGAGCCGGGCGACCTCGTCGCGCAGCGCCCAGGGGTCGAGAACGACCCCGTTGCCGATGATCGACAGCGTGCCGGACACCACGCCCGAGGGCAGCAGCGACAGCTTGTAGGTCGTGCCGTCGATCACCAGCGTATGGCCGGCATTGTGGCCGCCTTGGAAGCGCACCACCGCATCCGCGCGGGCGGCCAGCCAGTCGACGATCTTGCCCTTGCCCTCGTCGCCCCACTGGGCGCCGATCACCGTCACATTGGCCACGGTCGTGTTCTCCCATCTGTTCGCGTCGACGCCGCCCCGGGGCAGACATGGACCGCATGTGACACGGTCCAGGAAGGTTCCAGCGCCCCGCTTCCGCTCCCCCGTCGCGGCCGGAGCCTATGGCACGGCGCCGCCGCGTAGGGAACGGTGCAAATCTCCTCCGCGCAGCCGGACACAATCACGCCCCTCGCGGGTTGGGCAGGCACAGCCAGAGGAGCGCCCATGTCCGACCAGCCCGTTCTCCCCCTCAACGACGGCCGCCAGATCCCGCAGCTCGGTTTCGGCACCTGGCAGATCCCGGACGAGGACGCGGAAGGAATCGTCCATCAGGCGATCGAGACCGGCTACTGGCTGATCGACACCGCCGCCATCTACCGCAACGAAGGCGGCGTGGGCCGCGGCATCGGCCGGTGGAGCGACATCTTCCTCCAGACAAAGGTCTGGAACGAGAGCCAGGGTTATGAGCGGACGAAGAAGGCCGTGGCCAAGTCGCTGGAACGGCTCGGCGTGACCTTTGTCGACATGCTGCTCATCCACTGGCCCTGTCCGGACAAGGGTCTGTTCGTCGACACCTGGCGGGCGATGATCGAACTGCGCGAGGAGAAGCTTGCCCACTCGATCGGCGTGTCGAACTTCCGGCCGCAGGATCTGGACCGGCTGGTGAAGGAGACCGGCGTCATCCCCGCGGTCAATCAGATCGAGCTGCACCCCGGTTTTCAGCAGCGCGAGCTTCAGCAGGTGCATCGCGAGCTGGGGATCGTCACCCAGAGCTGGTCGCCGCTTGGCCAAGGGCGCACGATCGGCCACGACACGATCCGCGCGATTGCCGAGGAGACCGGCCAGCCCGCCGGTGCGGTCATCATCCGCTGGCACCTTCAGAAAGGCTTTTCCACAATCCCGAAAGCGTCGCGGCGCGAGCACATGAAAGCCAATTTCCGCGCCCTGTCCTTTACGCTGACCGACGACCAGATGGAGCGCATCGACGCGCTGGACGATCCCGCCGGTCGCATCGGACCGGACCCGGCGGCGTTCTGCTAGGCGCGGCCGGGCTTCAGGAGAGCGGAACGGGTTCGTCCCCGTCGAGCCGGTGCGTGCAGCCGAGCTGCGCCGCGTCATCGTGCTCGGACAGCGCCGCGACGGTCCGCCACCCCTGTGCGCGCAGGCGCTGCGCGGCGCGGGGGTCGTGGTGCATCGGGAGGAACAGCCGCAGCGCGGCCGGCGTCGATGCCGGATCGGCCGCCTCCAGCAGCGGCTCCATGTACAAGGAGAACCCGGTCGCCACCTCGTCCGTGCCGCCGATGCGGTAGGTTCCGCCCCGCCCCAGCGCCCCGCGCGCGCCGTCGGCGTAGAGGGTGAACCCGAGCCAGCTCTGGTACTCGAAGCCGTGACGCTCGGTCGGGTCGAGCGTGACGCGCACGTCCTGCTCGTCCGCCAGCCGGGCCTGGATCGCCCTCAGCCCTTCGAGCCGCGAGGCGAGCAGCCCGTCGCGGTCGAAGGCCGTCAGCTGCGCGATCGCCGTGTCGAACGGACCGGCCGCGTAGAGGAGCGGGAGATAGGCGTCACCCCCGGCGGCGCACAGGGCGCCGGCGTCCTTCATGTCGAGCGCGTCGCGCACGGCGTCCACCTGCCCGGCACCGAGCGGCAAGGCTCCGCCGGCCAGCGTGTCCACGAGATCGGGCAGGGTGAAGTCGAGCGCCACCGACCCGACCCCCGCGGCACGGCACGCCGACACAGCGAGCCGGACGATTTCAGCCGCCGCCGGAACGCTGTCGGAGCCAATCAGCTCGCCGCCCATCTGCAGACGCTGGCGCAGCGGATCGAGCTGGTCGGCGGTGATCAGCGCCACGTCGCCGGCATAGCACAGCCGCAGCGGCCGCGGCGCCCCTGCCAGCGAGGTCGCCGCGATCCGGCCGACCTGCGGCGTGATGTCGGCGCGCAGGGCGAGCGTGCGCAGGCTGGCCGGATCGACGAAGCGGAACATGCGCCGCGTGCTCAGCCCCTCGGCGCGCGTCGCCAGCGATCGCTCGAACTCGATCAGCGGCGGCCGGATGCGGTCATAGCCGTGCGCGTGCAGGACGTCGGTAACGGCCCGCATGGTCCGCATTTCGGCCGCAGCCTGCTCCGGCAGGCTGTCGCGCAGCCCTTCGGGGAGCAGGGAGTCCGTGGCGGCGCTCATCGGCGGTGCGCCCTACGCGGGGCGGGCTGGCGGAGGCGCGGCGCGTCCACGGGGATCAGAACGACAGCGCCTTGACCACCCGCACTCCTTCCAGCGCGCAGGCGCGCTCGACAAGGGCGGGGGTGATCGGCTGGTCGACGCTGAGCAGCAGCACCGCCTCGCCGCCCGCCTCCCGTCGGCCGAGGTTGAAGTTGCCGATGTTGATGCCCGCCTCCCCGAGCAGGGTGCCGATCCGGCCGATGAAGCCGGGTGCATCCTGGTTGACGATGTAGAGCATGTCGCCCGCCAGCGCCGCCTCGATCCGCACGCCAAAGATCTCGACGAGCCGCGGCGCGTCGCTTCCGAACAGGGTTCCGGCCACCGAACGCTCGCCCTGGCTGGTGCTGACGGTCACCCGGACGAGCGTGCTGTATGCGCCTTCGCGGCTGTTGCGGATCTCGCGCACCTCCATGCCCCGTTCGCGGGCGAGGAACGGGGCGTTGACCATGTTCACCGACTGCCTGAACTGGCGCATCAGCCCGGCCAGCACGGCGGCGGTGACCGGCTTGGGATTGAGGTCGGCCGCCGCGCCTTCCAGCTCGATGCTGATGCGCGGCAGATCGCCATGGGCAAGCTGCCCCACCAGGCTTCCCAGCGTTTGGGCCAGGGCCATGTACGGCCGCACCCGTGGTGCCTCTTCCGCCGACAGGGACGGCATGTTGAGCGCGTTGGCCACGCCGCCGTGAATGAGGTAGTCGGCCATCTGCTCGGCCACCTGCAGGGCGACGTTGACCTGCGCCTCGGTGGTGGAGGCGCCCAGATGCGGAGTGCAGATGAAGTTCGGCGCGCCGAACAGCGGATGGTCCGCCGGAGGCGGTTCCGTCGCGAACACGTCCAGCGCCGCGCCGGCGATGTGGCCGCTTTCCAGCCCGGCTTTGAGCGCGCCTTCGTCGATGAGCCCGCCCCGGGCGCAGTTGATGATCCGCACGCCCGCCTTCGTCTGCCCGAGCCGTTCGGCCGAGAGGATGTTGCGCGTCTCGTCCGTGAGCGGCGTGTGCAGCGAGATGAAGTCGGCGCGGGACAGCAGGTCGTCGAGTTCGACCTTCTCCACCCCGATCTCCACCGCGCGCTCCTCGGTCAGGAACGGATCGTAGGCGATAACCCGCATCTTCAGCCCCTGGGCGCGGGCGGCGACGATCGAGCCGATGTTGCCGGCCCCGATCAGGCCCAGCACCTTGCTCGTGACCTCCACCCCCATGAAGGCGTTCTTGGGCCACTGGCCCGCCTGGGTGCGCGCGTTCGCCTCGGGGATCTGCCGCGCCAGCGCCAGCATCAGGGCGATGGCGTGTTCGGCGGTGGTGATGGAGTTGCCGAACGGCGTGTTCATCACCACCACGCCGCGCGCGGAGGCGGCGGGGATGTCGACATTGTCCACGCCGATGCCGGCGCGCCCCACGACCTTGAGCCGCGTGGCGGCTTCGAGCAGCTCGGCCGTCACCTTCGTCGAGGAGCGGATGGCGAGGCCGTCATACTCCCCGATGCGCGCCTTGAGCTGGTCGGGCGTTTCGCCGGTGATCACGTCGACGTCGCACCCCTGCTCGGCAAGGATGCGCGCGGCGTTGGGGTCCATGGCGTCGGAAATCAGCACGCGCGGCTTCATGGCGGTCTCCCTCATGCCTTGGCCGCCCCGTAGGCCCAGTCGAGCCACGGGCCGAGCGCCCCAATGTCGGCGGTGTCCACGGTGGCGCCGCACCAGATCCTGAGGCCGGGCGGCGCGTCGCGATAGGACGCGATGTCGAAGGCGGCGCCTTCCTGCTCGAGCAGGCCGGCGAAGCGTTTGATGAAGGCGGCATCTGCCCCTTCCACGGTCAGGCAGACGCTGGTGTTCGAGCGGATCGCCGGATCGGCGGCGAGATGGCCGAGCCAGGCGCGCTCCTCGACGAGACGGTCGAGGGCCGCGGCGTTGGCGTCGGCGCGCCGCTTCGTCTCCGCCAGTCCGCCGATGTCCCTTGCCCATTCGAGGCACCAGATCGCGTCCTCGACGGCCAGCATCGAGGGCGTGTTGATCGTCTCCCCCGAAAAGATGCCTTCGATCAGCTTGCCGCCGGAGGTGAGGCGGAACAGCTTGGGGATCGGCCAGGCCGGCGCATGGCTCTCCAGCCGCTCCACCGCGCGCGGGCCGAGGATGAGAACCCCGTGCGCCCCCTCGCCGCCGAGCACCTTCTGCCACGAGAAGGTGAGCGCATCGACCCGGTCCCACGCGATGTCCTGCGCAAACACCGCACTCGTCGCATCCGCAATGGCAAGGCCCGCGCGGTCGGCGGCGATCCAGTCGCCGCCGGGCACCCGCACCCCGCTGGTGGTGCCGTTCCAGGTGAACACCACGTCATGATCCCAGTCCACCTGCGACAGATCAGGCAGATGGCCATAGTCCGCGCGCATCACCGTCGGGTCGAGGCGAAGCTGCCTCGCCGCATCCGTGACCCAACCTTCGCCGAAGCTTTCCCACGCCAGCACCGTCACCGGCCGGGCACCGAGCAGGGTCCACATCGCCATTTCCACCGCCCCGGTGTCGGATCCGGGAACGATGCCGATGCGGTGCGTCGCGGGCACTTCCAGCACGTCGCGCATCAGGGCAAGGCAATGCTGAAGCCGCGCCTTGCCCACCGCCGAGCGGTGCGACCGGCCAAGCGACTGCGTGGCGAGCGCCGCGGCGGTCCAGCCGGGGGGCTTGGCACAGGGTCCGGAGGAAAAGAACGGACGGGACGGACGAATGTCCGGCTTCGGTGCGGCAGTCATGTGTCAACTCTCCTCGCAGAGAGCGCGCGCGGCGTTGGGACCGCGTGGCCCGCCGCCGGACCTAGACCGCGGGGCGGCGAAGTCAACCGCCACGGGCGGAACGGGCGCGGCACCTTGCCTCTCGCCAAGCGCCCTGCCCGTGCGTATGCGGTGCAGCCGATGACACCCGCAGACCTCCGTGTCGCCCTGTTCAGCGGCAACTACAACTACACCCGCGACGGCGCCAACCAGGCGCTCAACCGGCTGGTCGGGCATCTGCTGCGGCAGGGGGTGGCGGTGCGGGTCTATGCCCCCACGGTGGCGCAGCCCGCCTTCCCGCCGACCGGCGACCTCGTCAGCGTGCCCTCGGTCCGCCTGCCGGTGAAGGGACGCGGCGAATACCGGCTGCCGCTCGGCCTGTGGGGACCGGCGCTGGCGGATCTGGAGGCGTTCGGCCCGAACATGGTGCACGTCGCCTCGCCCGACCCCGTGGCCCATGCCGCCGTGCGCTGGGCGCGCGCCCGCGGCATCCCTGTGGTGGCCTCGGTGCACACCCGCTTCGAAACCTATCCCCGCTACTACAAGGCGGCCTTTCTCGAACCGGTGTTCGAGGCCGGGCTGCGGCGGTTCTACAACCGCTGCGACGCGCTGGTCGCGCCGTCGCAGTCGATGGTCGACACCCTTGTCGCGCAGGGCATGGGACGGGATGTCTCCATCTGGTCGCGCGGGGTCGACCGCGAGATCTTCAACCCCGCGCGGCGCGACGCCGGCTGGCGCCGGGCGCACGGGATCGGTGACGATCAGGCGGCGGTGGTCTTTCTCGGCCGGCTGGTCATGGAAAAGGGACTGGACGTGTTTGCGGCGACGGTGGGGCGCCTGCGGGAGGCCGGCGTGCCGCACGCGGTGCTCGTGATCGGCGACGGCCCCGCCGCGTCGTGGTTCCGGGCCGCGTTGCCGCAGGCCGCCTTCGCCGGATTTCAGACCGGCGAGGCGCTGGGCCGCGCGCTGGCCAGCGGCGACATCTTCTTCAACCCCTCGGTGACGGAGACGTTCGGCAACGTCACGCTGGAGGCGATGGCCTGCGCCCTTCCGGTCGTCGCCGCCGGCGCCACCGGCAGCGCCAGCCTCGTCGAGGACGGGGTGACCGGCCGGCTGGTGCCGCCCGACCGTCCCGATGCGTTCGCCGCCGCGCTGGCGCCCTACTGCACCGATGCGGCGCTGAGGGCGCAGCACGGAAAAGCGGGCCTTGAACGGGCGCGGACCTACAGCTGGGATGCGGTCAACCAGACGGTGCTGGACACCTATCTGCGCCTGCTCGATGCGCGCCGTGCCCGATGACGCAGGCGCCCGCAGCCTCGTGTTCTCTTGCCAGCGTGCAGCCAAAGGCGGGAGGATCCCCATGATGTTCGTGCGCGCCGGCGCGACCTGCTGACGGACGCGGTGTGGCAGACCTGTTCGACCCCGACCCTTCCCCGCCTCCACCGGCGGCGCCTCCGTCCCCGGACGCGCCGCTGGCCGAACGGCTGCGCCCCTCGTCGCTGGCGGATGTCGTGGGTCAGGAGCATCTGACCGGGCCCGACGGCCCGATCGGGCGGATGGTGGGGTCCGGGCGGCTGGCCTCCACGATCCTGTGGGGACCGCCCGGAACCGGCAAGACCACCATCGCCCGCCTGCTCGCCAAGGCGGTGGGCACGCGCTTTGCCAGCGTGTCGGCGGTGTTCTCCGGCGTGGCGGACCTCCGGAAGGTCTTTGCCGAAGCGGAACGCGACGCCGCCAGGGGTGGCCGGACCCTGCTGTTCGTGGATGAGATCCACCGCTTCAACCGGGCGCAGCAGGACGGTTTTCTCCCCTACGTCGAGCGGGGCACGGTGACGCTGGTCGGCGCCACGACGGAGAACCCGTCCTTCGCGCTCAACGGCGCCCTGCTCAGCAGGGCACAGGTGCTCGTCCTGCGCCGGCTGGACGCGGACGCCCTGGAGCTGCTGCTGCGCCGCGCGGAAGCGGCGCACGGCCGTCTCCCGCTGACGGCGGAGGCGCGCGCCGCGCTTGTCGCCGCGGCGGACGGCGACGGCCGGTTCCTGCTCAACCTAGTGGAGACGGTGCTGTCCGCCCGTCCTGCGGCGCCGCTCGACCCGGCGGCGCTGTCCCGCCTGCTCGACCGGCGCGCGGCCCAGTATGACAGGGCCGGCGACGGCCATCACGACCTGATTTCCGCGCTTCACAAGAGCGTGCGCGGGTCCGATCCGCAGGCCGCGCTCTACTACCTTGCGCGGATGCTGACCGCGGGGGAGGAGCCGCGCTTCATCGCCCGCCGGCTGGTCCGCATGGCTGTGGAGGACATCGGCCTCGCCGATCCACAGGCGCTGGTGCAGTGCATCGCCGCGCGCGATGCCTATGAATTCCTCGGCTCGCCCGAGGGCGAACTGGCGCTGGTGCAGGCTTGCCTCTACCTTGCCACCGCACCCAAGTCGAACGCGGTCTACCGCGCCCAGACAGCGGCTTGGCAGAGCGCCCGCGACCATGGCAGCCTGCCCCCGCCCCCTCACCTGCGCAACGCGCCGACGCCCTTGATGAAGGCGCTCGGCCATGGCGCGGGCTACACCTACGACCACGACGCGCCCGACGCCTTCTCGGGCGCCGTTTACTGGCCGGAAAGCCTGGAGCCGCAACACTACTACACCCCCACCGGGCGCGGATTCGAGGCTGAGGTGGCCGAGCGGATGGCGCGCTGGGACGCGCTGCGGCGCGGCCGGGACGAAGTGGATCGCGCGCAATGAGGACACGGTTCGAGCACGTCCTGGCAATCGACTGGTCCGGTGCCGCCGGCGAGCGGCAGCGCGGCATCGCCCTGGCGTTGGCGAGCCGTGCGGGCGGACCGCCCACGCTGATCCGCCGTGACCGGCCTTGGTCGCGGGAAGAGGTGCTGCATTACCTGCGCGACGAGCTGCCGCCGGACACGCTCGTCGGGATCGACATGGGCCTCGCCTTGCCGTTCGTCGACTGCGGCGCCTATTTTCCGGGCCTGCTCGACAGCCCCCCCGATGCGCGCAGCCTGTGGGCGCTCATCGACGTCATCGCCTTCGACGAACCGCATCTGGGCGTGTCGGCCTTTGTCGATCATGACGAGCACGCGCCGTTCTTCCGGCGTCCCGGTGAGGAGGGTGCGCTGTTCCGCTGCGACATGGCGGAGCACGGGCGCGGACGTTTCCGCGTCACCGAACAGGCGCAGGAGGCGATGGGGTGCCGGCCGACCTCGAACTTCAATCTCGTCGGCGCGGCGCAGGTCGGCAAGGCGAGCCTCGCGGGAATGCGCCTGCTGCACCGGCTGGGCGACGCGCTGCCGGTGTGGCCTGTCGATCCGCTGCCGCCGGCGGGGTCGATGCTGATCGAGATCTACACGGCCATCGCCGCGCTGGCGGCGGGGTGCCGCGCCGGGCGGACCAAGCTGCGGTCGGTGGAGGCGCTCAACGCGGCGCTCGGCGCGCTCGGCTCGCCCCCCGTGGACGGGTCGGGCCCGCTCGACGACCACGCCGCGGACGCCCTGCTCGCCGCTGCCTGGCTGCGCGACGCGGCTGGCCGGGAGGAGCTGTGGCAACCTCCCGCCCTCACGCCGCAGGTCGCCCGCACCGAAGGGTGGACTTTCGGCGCGATCTGACGCAATCCCGCCCCACGCGCGCCGGCTTAGCTCAGTTGGTAGAGCACCTGATTTGTAATCAGGGGGCCACGGGTTCGAATCCTGTAGCCGGCACCAGACTCGTTCACGGCGTGGCGAGGCGGCGCTCGATGGCGCGTGACAGGCGCTCCAGCCGTGCCGCGTTGTAGCCGAGATCGGAGACGCCGACCCTGCTGGCGGAGCGCAGGTCGATGCGGCCGTCGCGGACCCGCACCACCACGTCGTCGCGGAAGCCGAAGGCCAGCGTCCGGGCCACTCCTTCCACGATGCCGGCGTCGGGATCGCGGCGGATGTCACGCAGGCCGATGTCCGCCATGGCGGCGACGATGGCGTCATACACCTGCGCCGGGTCGCGACCGCCGGTCGGGATCGGCTGAAGCCGTCCGTAATGCTGCCCGATGAGGTCGGCGTGGGTCTGGATCGCCTGCGCGCCTTCGACCCGACCCTGCCATGCCGGCAGCTGCCCCAGCGGGACGTTGTAGGGCGACAGGGGGTTGGCGCCCGCCGCGTCGCGCAACGCCATGGTCGAGGCGCTGAACTGCGGCGGGTCGACCACGTCGGTGGCGACGTCGTGGATCGGCGGCACCCGGGCGGCCGTCGCCCGCAGCTGCAGCAGGCTGGCCCCGATGATCACCGGAATGGCGAGGGCAAGGGCCGCCTTCCACCACGGGCCGCGCGGCCGGCTGCGCAGGCTGAGCGCCAGCGCGAGCGCGGCGACAAGGACCGCCAGGCCGAGCAGCAGCGGCCCGGCCGTCATCACCATGAACCCCAGTCCGGCGCGCCAGTCCAGCAGCCCGAAACGCGGCGCGAACGCGGCAATGGCGAACCATGCCAGCACGGCCAGCGAAAGCCACAAGGCATGCACCGGCAGGCGCACGGCGAGCCAACCGGGCGTTGCCGACCGGTGCGGCGAGTCTTCGTGGATCATCCTCTACCCCCTTCCCCGATACGGCGCGACGCCCTGCTCCGGCAGCCACAGATCGGCTGGCGGCGCGCCGCTCTGCCAGAACACGTCGATGGGAATGCCGCCGCGCGGATACCAGTAACCCCCGATCCGCAGCCAGAGCGGCTGCATTTCCGAGAACAGGCGCTGGCCGATTCCGACGGTGCAGTCCTCGTGAAAGGCCTGGTGGTTGCGGAAGCTGCCGAGGAACAGCTTCAGCGACTTCGACTCGACGATCGTCGCGGCCGGCGCATAGTCGATCACCAGATGGGCGAAGTCGGGCTGCGCCGTCACCGGGCAAAGGGACGTGAACTCCGGCGCGGCGAACCGGACGAGATACAGCACGCCGGGGCGGGGATTGGCCACGTAGTCGAGCTGCGCCTCCGCCGGCGAGGCGGGCAGCGCGGTCGACTGACCGAGAAACTTTGGCGCGGAAACATCGCTCATCGTCACGCATGTGCCGCGTTCCCGCCGACCTCGCAAGCGGAGCTTGGCGCCTCCCGCTTCAGCCTGTATTCAAGCGCGGCGGCGCTTCACCTTCGCCCGGCTCCGGCTGCGTCGCCGTTCCACTCCGTTTGGTTTCCCATGCGCGTCATTTCCTTCGCCCTCGCCGCTCTTCTCCTTGCCGTCCCCGCCGGCGTCCCGGCGGCGGCGCAGGACGCGCCCGCGCTGCGCGATTTCAGCCTTCAGCCGGGAGGACGGCCCTCGCCCACGCCGAGGGTGCAGGGCCCGGTCGACCCGGATGCGCCTCTCCCCACGACGCCCCGCCCCGTTCTCACCGCCACGCCGCGCCCGGCCATCCGCATTCCCGAACCCGCTTCTGTCGCGACGTCGGCTGCGCCGGAGGCGGCAAGTTCTGCTCCCGCGCGGCCCTCGCGCATGGTGACCGAGCGCGAAGCGCCCGAGGCCCGGCCGGGCGGCGCCTCGCCCGTGCCGGCGCCGGCTGCCGTGAGCACCGCCGCGGCGCCGCCGCTTACC
>NZ_SDSI01000006.1:0-86740 GCF_004153605.1 Qipengyuania thermophila
GGGGCGCGACGCCGCGGCCGCAGGCCGCGCGGGCGGCGCGGCAGGCGCCACAGGCGCGGGAGGCGCCACGTCGGCGAAGGCGCGCATCCGGTCGGCCAGAACCGGCGCGGCCGCCAGCGCAGGCAGCTCTGCCTCCGGCTCCGTGGTCACGACGGCGATCGACGGGCTGGGTTCGGCGCGGGGCAGGGCGGCGGCCTCGGCAGCCAGCATCGGCACGCTGGGGGCATTGACGAGCGCAAGATGCGCCGGCCGCTGGTCGTGCGGCGCGACCGTCACGCCGAGCACGTTCGCGACGCGAAGCGGCTGCGGCGCCGAGGTGGCTGCCGTGGCCCAGTGCTCCAGCCGCTCCCCGACCTTGTCGGCCGGCAGATCTTCGGCCGCGAGGATCCGGGCGCCGCGCCATTCGCCCTGCATCGCCAGCGCGTAGGCGAAATTCTGTCGCACCTTGGCCGTGTTCTGGCCCTGCATCATGGCGCGCTGGAGAACGGCGCCGCCGCGCTGCGGATCCCCGGCCAGGGTGAAGGCAAGGCCGAGATCGGCCGGATCGATCGAGTCGGCATGCGCGGCGAGAAGCGCGTGCGCCTCCGTCATCCGGTTGCTGCCCGCCAGCGCGAGGGCGCGGCTGACCACCACGCGCGGGGTCACCTCGCCCAGTTCCATCGCCTCGGCGAAGCTTTCCGCGGCCGAGTGGAAGCGCCCGGCCTGAAGGTAGGCCGCACCCAGCGCCACCCGGTGCTCGCCGGCGCGCGGTTCCGCCATCACCGCCGCTTCCGCATGGCGGATGGCGGCGTCGACGCGGCCTTTCTCCAGAGCGGCTCCGGCCTTGCCGGCGGACACCCGCGCATCCGGGGCACGTTCGGCCGTGCATCCCGGCAGCGCGAGGACGGCAAGGGCGGTACCAAGGGCGAGCGCCCTCATCCGGTGCCGGTTGTCGATGCTCGCGTGGTTCATGCTGGACCCCCTTGCGAATGGGCTGGGCGCGCGGAAACCTGCGCGGCCAGGTTCTGAACATCGGCCATGCCCGACAGCAGGGCGTCGAGCGCTTCGGTGACGAGTTGCTGGGCGCTGCGCTGCCGCAGCGTGCAGGCGAGCCGCAGCCGGAGGTGGCGTTCGGCATCGAGGCGCAGGGTGAATGCGGCGCGATCCGCCTTGTCGCGGGCGACGGTGCTGTCGGAGGGAGCACGTTTGGACCGCTTGGCGGGCAGAGACGACGGCGGGGACGCGGGCGCGGTCTTCGCGACGGGCTTGCGCGCGGCGATGGCGATCACCTCGGCCGATGCGGTCGAGATGGTCCCGGCCGCGGGATTGTCATGCGCATCGTCGCCGAGGTCGTTCCAGCCCAGATCCTCCAGATCGCTCTCCTGCACCTTGGCCATGCTGTGCGCGAGCCCGGCCTGCGAGCGCATCGCCGGACGGGCACCGCCCTTGCGGGCCAGAAGACGCGGGGAAAGGGAGGCAAAGCTGGCATCGTTCATGACGATCGGTTTCCTTGATGCACCGGGGCCGCCGAACCAGTGACTACTGGGCGACCCGACGTCCGAACCCTCCGGCCGGACGCTGCTGATGCGCGATCTGCGATGTCGAGGCGGGGGCGGCGAAGACGGTGCGGCGGAAGTTCTTCTCGAGCCGGTCGGCAAGGTAGTTCCACAGCGTCGTGACTTCGAGCGCGGAGCGGCTGTTGGCATCGACCTCCATCACCGTGCGTCCGTCGATCATCGAGGCGGCAAAATCCGTGCGGTGGTGGAGCGTGATCGGTGCCACCGTGCCGTGCTGCGACAGGGCGACCGCCGCCTCCGAGGTGATCTTGGCCTTGGGCGTGGCGCCGTTGACGACGAACACGAGCGGCTTGCCGGCGCGCTCGCACAGGTCCACCGTGGCGCCCACCGCGCGCAGGTCGTGGGGCGAGGGGCGGGTCGGGACCACGATGAGTTCGGCCACGGAGATCACCGACTGGATCGCCATGGTGATCGCCGGCGGCGTGTCGATCACCGCGAGCTTGAAGCCCTGCTGCCGCAGGATCTGCAGGTCGTTGGCAAGGCGCGCGACGGTGGTCTGCGCAAAGGCCGGGTATTCGGCCTCGCGCTCGTTCCACCAGTCCGCGAGCGAGCCTTGCGGGTCGATGTCGATCAGGACCACCGGACCCGCTCCGGCGCGCTGCGCCTGCACGGCCAGATGCCCCGACAGGGTTGTTTTGCCAGAACCGCCCTTTTGCGATGCCAATGCCAGTACTCGCAAGGATCATCCCCCTTGATGGACACACGCCCGATCGTGAGTCTTCCACGGCCCGGCACCGGCTGTTCTTGCAGCGCACCCCTAATATTGCGTTAAGTCCGCTCTCTTGCGCACGCCCCGGCGGCGGTTCACAACTGGGCGCCGGAACAGGCGGGGAGGGGCGCATGGTCGCAGCGCGACGGGCAGTGTGTCTGCTGGCAGGAGGTGTCCTGTTTCTGGCCGGACAGGCAGCGGCTCAGCAAGGCACCCCGCAGGACGGCGCCGGCGAGTCCACGTTGGCGGCGGGCGTTGCGGCGTGGGAGCGGGGCGACGACGCGGAAGCGGTGCGGCACTGGCGGGCGCTGGCAGAGGCCGGCGACGCGGCGGCGCAGTTCAACCTCGCGCAGGCCTATCGCCTCGGCCGGGGCGTGGCGCCGGACCGGCAGCAGGCGCTGCGCCTTTATGCCGCCGCTGCGGCGCAGGGACATGAACAGGCGGCGATCAACCACGCCATCCTCCGCTATGCCGAAGGCGAGCAGCGCGCGGCGATGCCGCTCTTGCGCGCGGCCGCCGAGGCGGGGGATGCCCGCGCGCGCTATCTCGTCGGACTGGCGCACATCAACGGCGACTGGCTCGACCTCGACCTGCCGCGCGGCGCGGCGCTGCTGCTCCGCGCGAGCGAACAGGGTTCCGGACCGGCACGCCGGGCGCTGACGCTGGCCATGCCCCGACTCGACGCCGCCCAGCAGGCCGAGGCGCGGCGCCAAGCCGACGCGCTGCGCGCGGCGGATGCGAGGCGCAATGCGGCTTTGGCAGCCCTTGCCGACGCGGAGGAACGGGGCGCGCGCGCTGACGTGGGTTCTGTGGGCGAGCAGGCTGCGTCTCGGCTCCAGCTCCCTGATCCGCGAACCACGCGTCCGCCCGGAAGTGTCGTGCTCCAGCTCGGGAGCTTCGCCGATCCCGCCAACGCCCGCCGCCTGCTCGAGCGTCTGCGCGCCGAGCCCGATCTCGGTCCGACGCCACCCACAATGAGGATGCAGGGCGGCCTCCACATCGTTCAGGCCGAAGGATTTGCCGATCCGCAATCGGCGCGGCAGACGTGCGACCGCCTGCGCAGGCGCGGCTTTGACTGTCTGGTGCGGCGTTGAACACCCCGGACAGCGCCAAAACCGCGCCCGTCGCGCCCGCGCCGACGGCGGAGAGCGAGCGGATCGAGTCGCTCGACTTCGTGCGCGGCATCGCCGTCATGGGAATCGTGTTCGCCAACATCGCGGGGTTCGGACATCCGCTCTCCGCCACCTTCTATCCCGGCGCCTTCCTGACCCCCGCGGGAGAGCAGGCCCAGACGGGATGGCTGGTGCAGCTCGTGCTGATCGACGGCAAGATGCGCGGACTGTTCACCGTCCTGTTCGGCGCCGGTCTGGTGCTGATGCGGGACCGGTTGCGCCGACGCGGCTTCGGCCCGGCCGTCGAGCTACGCCGGCTGCTCTGGCTGTTTGGTTTCGGAGCGGCGCACTTCGTGCTGCTGTGGCAGGGCGACATCCTGATGTCCTACGCGATGGCGGGCCTGCTGGCGCTGCCGCTGGTGAAGTGGAGCGGCAGGAGGCTGCTGTGGGCCGGGTTCGTCGGGTATGGCGTGGGCGCGGCGGTGCTGGGTGCGATGTACCTGTTCGTCGCGTGGACGGCCGCCGGCTCGCTCGACCCTGGCGGCGGCATGGGGCCGTTGCAGGCCCAGTTCCAGACGGCCGAGAGCGTCACGCTCGCGCAGGAGCGCGCCTTTGCCGATCTGGTCCAGGGTGGCCGCTACCTCGACGTTGTGGCGGCAAGCTGGCGTGAGCTTCCGGCGGCGCTCGCTTCCACCCTGCTGCTGGTGCTGTGCGAGACGCTGCCGCTGACGGTGCTCGGCATGGGGCTCTTGCGCACAGGCTTCTTCCACCCGCCTGAGCGTCTGTCACGGCTGCTGGCGCTGAGCGTGGCGGGGCTGCTGACCGGCGGTGCGGCGACGTTCCTCATCGGGCTGGCAGAGCTGCGCGCCGGGCTGACCTACTGGGACTCGCTGGCCGCGGTGATGGGCACCACGGCGCTCCCCCGGCTGCCGATGATCCTCGGACTGGCCGGGCTGCTGCTGGTCCTCTCCGCGCAGCGGCAGGGTTTCCTGGCCGGGCGCATCCGCGCCGCCGGCCGGGTCGCCTTCAGCAACTACATCGGCACCTCGCTCGTCCTGCTGCCGGTTTTCCATGGCTGGGGGCTGGGACTGTTCGGCACCCTGAACCGCTGGGAGCTCTACGGCGTGGCCGTGCTCGTCGTCATCGGCATGCTGGCGTGGTCGGCGCCGTGGCTGGCGCGGTTCCGCTTCGGGCCGCTGGAGTGGCTGTGGCGCAGTCTCACCTACGGGCGGGTGCAGCCGCTTCGCCGCTGACGCGGTCCAGCGTCACTCCAGCATCGTGTAGATGAACCACGAGAGCAGCGTGCCGGCGAGAAACAGCGGCCAGGACCAGAAGATCCGGTGATCGGCCAGCAGCAGCGGCTGGATGTGCAGGAATCCGCCACCCGACCCGGCCGAGCCGATGAACAGGCACACGATCCAGGTCAGCAAGGTCGCCGGCATCACCGCTTTGAACAAGGCCACCATGACCGCGCCTTCCGCCTCTCCGAAGCCGTTCGCGTCCCGCAGCGGCCGCGGCCGATCCTTCGGAGCCGCAGCCATCGCCCGTCGGAGTGCCACAAGATGGTTGCGAAATTCTGAACGCGGCGGCGCTGACCGGCTCCGGCCGCACCGTCAGGGCTGCGCGCTGCCGTCGCCCTCTCCGCCGCGTCGATGGGCATCGCGCCGTTCGCGCATCCGCTGGCGGTTGCGGTGCGTGGCCACCCGCGTTTCCAGCAGGAACAGGGCAAGACCGCCCACCAGGAGCACCATCGACAGGATCCAGAAACCGGCGATCAGCACGCCGATCCGGGGCTGGATGAAGGCGCTCACGAACAGGAGCGCGATCACCACGCTGATGATGAGCGCCGCGGCCGTGCTCAGCATCACCGCACCCTGCGCGTAGATGCGGCGCTGTTCCAGCGCGGGCAGGTCGCGCACCGATGAGCCGGCGGTCCCCTCGCGCGCCGACTGCTCGATCCGCTCGATCCGGTTCGCGACCCAGATCAGCCGATTTGTCATCACGTTCATGATCGCGCCAATGCCCGCCAGCAGGAACGCGGGGGCAAGGCTGAGCTGGACGACCGACTGCACATAGGGCGTGCTGCGCGCCTGATCGAGAAACGGCAGGTCGAGAAGGCCGTGCTCGATCATCGCCGCGACCGGTCGAAGGGATTGCTGGCCGAGCGGAGGGTCACGCGCACGGGAACCGCGCCGAGGCCGAGATCCCGGCGGATGCCGTTCACCAGATACCGCTCGTAGCTGGCGGGCAGAAGGTCGAGCCGGGTGCCGAAGACCACGAACCGCGGCGGGCGGGTGCCGGCCTGCGTGATGTAGCGCAGCTTGATGCGCTTGCCACCGGGGGCAGGGGGCGGATTGGCCTCCAGCGCGGATTCGAACCAGCGGTTGAGCGCCGCCGTCGGCACGCGCCGGCTCCACGCCTCGCGCAGCTCGAATGCCGCGCCGATCATCGCGTCCAGACCCTTGCCCGTGCGCGCGCTGACGGTGAGGACGGGGAGGCCGCGGACCTGCGCCAGCCCCTCGTCGAGGGCCAGCTTGATGCCGTTGAACAGGCGACTGGCATCCTGCGCCACGTCCCATTTGTTGATCGCGATCATGAGTGCCCGGCCTTCCTCGAGCACCATGTTGGCGATCTTGAGGTCCTGGTGCTCGAGACCGCGCGTCGCGTCGAGCAGCAGCACCACCACCTCCGCGAAGTCGACGGCGTGGCGCGCATCGGCGACAGCCAGCCGTTCCAGCTTGTCGTCGACCTTCGCCTTCTTGCGCATCCCCGCGGTGTCGATGAGGCGCACCTCGTGCGGCACACCGCTGGCATCGGTCCAGGTCCAGTCGACCGCGATCGAGTCGCGCGTGATCCCCGCCTCCGGCCCGGTCAGCAGCCGGTCCTCGCCAAGCAGGCGGTTGACGAGGGTCGATTTGCCTGCATTGGGCCGGCCGACAATGGCCAGCTTCAGCGGTCCGGACGGGGACGGGTCTTCGCCGTCTTGCGCCGCTGCACCGCCGGACCCCGTCGTCTCCGCCTGTTCGAGCAGCGGCAGCAGGGCGTCGAAGAGGTCGGCCATGCCCTGACCGTGTTCCGCGCTGATCGCCACCGGCTCCCCCATGCCGAGGGCGTAGGCTTCGAGGATCCCCGGCTCTGCTCCGCGGCCTTCCGCCTTGTTGGCGACGAGCACGACCGGCACGGCCGCGCCGCGCTGTTCACGCAGATAGCGCGCGATCTCCTCGTCCAGAGGCGTCAGGCCCGCGCGGGCATCGACGACCAGCAGGGCCGCGGCCGCGCCTTCGAGGCTGGCGGCGGTCTGGGCCCGCATCCGTCCGGGCAGGGAGGTGGGGTCCTCCTCCTCCCACCCGGCCGTGTCGACGATGGTGAACTGAAGGCCGGCAAGTTCGGCATCGCCGTAGCGGCGGTCGCGCGTGACGCCGGGCTGGTCGTCGACGAGCGCCAGCTTCTTGCCGACCAGACGGTTGAACAGCGTGGACTTGCCGACATTGGGCCGGCCGATGATGACAACGCGCGGCTTCATCCTGCCGTCAGGCACACGCCCTTGCGCGCCGGGCACGACATCTCAGGACGCCGCGCGGGCAACCGGCGCCGCCTCGCCCAGATCCTCGAACCATGCCTCGACCGGTCCGTTGAGCCGGATGGTCAGCGGCCGTCCATGGCGATCGACGCTTTTGCCGGCCTGCACGCGCACCCACCCTTCGGAGATGCAGTATTCCTCCACGTCGCGGCGGACCCGTCCCTTGAAGCGGATGCCCACACCCCGGCGCAGCAGCGCCGCGTCGAAGGCAGGGCTGCGCGGGTTGACCGACAGATGGTCGGGCGGCACGTCCGGTGCCGCGGCTGCACCCTGCTCGGCTGTGTCGAGAAGATCTTCGGACATGGAGGGCGGCTCTAGGCTGCCGGCTGCGGCAGGGCAACCGACAAAGCGCGGCGCGGCCTACAGGGTCTGCGGCGGCGCTTCGCTCGGAGCGGTGTCGGGCTGGTCATAGTCCGGCTGCGGCGGGTCGATCTCGTCGGGCGTCGTGCCCGGTTCTTCCATCGGCGCCGGCATCGGCGGGCTTTCCGGAGGCGAGGCCGGCTCGATCGTATCGGGCGCGGGCGGTTCGGGGGTGGTGGCCATGAACACTCCTAGTCGGGAGGGAGAAGGGCCGGGCTTGCCACTTCGCCGGGTTGCTCGCGGTCGGGGCGACGCTGCGTGACCGCCTCGTCCGCGTCGATCCCGGCCGCGTCGGCGTCGCGCTCCAGCTCGCTGGCGCCCAGGGGGCGCCGATCCGTGTCGATCGGCAAGGGGACGGGTTCGGGCAGTGGCGTGACCATGATGTCAGTCCTTCCGCAGCGTCGAACGAACGCGGCCGCGGACCTGTTCCCGCGCCGCGGTTCGCGCGCTTGCCCTTTGGCGGCAACGTCTCTAGAGGCGCTGGCATCATGCGCGGCGGGGCTGCCGGCTTCGACGCGTTGCGCGTTCGGCGGGCGTGGCGGAATTGGTAGACGCGCTGGTTTTAGGTACCAGTATCGCATGATGTGGGGGTTCGAGTCCCTTCGCCCGCACCAGTCCGCCCACCCCCGCCCTTGTCGTGAAGCTTTCGAAGTAGAGGCAGCAGAACAGACCTATGCAGATCACCCAGACGACCGATGCCGGCCTGAAGCGCGGATACCGCCTGACCATTCCGGCGGGCGAGATTGCAGCGCGCGTCGACGCGGAACTCGGCCGCATCGCTCCGCAGGTGCGGATGCCGGGGTTCCGGCCGGGCAAGGTGCCGGCCAATCTGGTCCGCAAGATGCATGGCGAGCAGCTGCATGCGCAGGCGCTCAACGACACGGTGCGCGAGGCGGTGGACGCGCTCCTGCGCGACAAGCATCTGCGCCCGGCGATGCAGCCGCAGGTGCAGCTGGAGGACGGCTACGAGAACGGCAAGGACGCCGAAGTGTCGGTCGATCTCGAAGTCCTGCCGGAGGTCGAAACCCCTTCGCTCGAGGGCATCCGCCTCGACCGCTTGACCGTGCCGGTCAGCGACGCCGACGTCGACGCGGCGCTGGAGCGGCTGGCGGGCCAGAACAAGAGCTATGCCGATGCGCCCGAGGGGCACAAGGCCGGGGACGGCGACCAGCTCGTGATCGACTTTGCCGGCAGCATCGATGGGGAGGCGTTCGAGGGCGGCAAGGCCGAAGGCGCGTCGCTGGTGCTCGGCTCCAGAACCTTCATACCCGGTTTCGAGGATCAGCTTGCCGGCGTGACAGCCGGAGAGCAGCGGACCATCACCGTCACCTTCCCCGAGGATTACCAGGCCAGCCACCTCGCCGGACGGGAGGCGCAGTTTGCGGTGACGGTTCATGCCGTGAAGATCCCCGGCGAGGCGAGGCTGGACGACGATTTCGCCCGCCAATTCGGCCTCGACGGCATCGCCAAGCTGCGTGACATCATGCGGGCGCAGCTGGAGCAGGAGACCGCGGGTCTCACCCGGACGCAGATGAAGCGCGCGCTGCTCGACCATCTGGCGGCCGGGCACGACTTCGCTGTCCCCGAGGGCATGGTCGAAGCCGAGTTCGCGCAGATCTGGCGCCAGCTCGAGCAGGAGGTGGAACGCGCCGAAGATCCTGCCGAGGCGCGCAAGGAGATCGAAGCCGAGCGCGACGACTACCGCCGCATCGCCGAACGAAGGGTGCGGCTTGGCCTGCTGCTGTCGCAGATCGGACAGGCCAACGACATCCAGATCAGCAGTCAGGAAATGAACATGCTGATCCAGCAGGCGGCGCAGCAGTACCGCGCCGAGGACCGGCAGCGCTTCATCGACTACGTGCAGTCCGAGCCGATGGCGGCCGCCCAGCTGCGGGCGCCGCTCTACGAGGACAAGGTGGTCGACTTCCTGTTCGGCAAGGCGGAAATTACCGACCGCGAGGTGACGCGCGCGGAATTGGAGGCGGCGATCGAAGCCGAGGAGGGCGCGCCGCAGTCCAAGCCGGAGGCGGGCGCCGCCAAGGAAAGCAAGCCGGCGCGCAAGACCAGTGCGAAGACCAAGGCGAAGGACAAGGCTGCGGACGAGAGCGGGGATGCGGCTGCCGGTAAAGAGGCGGGCCGCAGCGACGACGCCGCTGACGGAGCAGTGGACGCGCCCGCGCCCGCGCGCAAGCCCCGCACCCGGCGCAAGGCCGATGACGCTGCGCCGGCCGTGGATGCGGCGGCGAAGGCGGACGCAGACGACAAGCCGAAGAAACGCGCCCCGGCTCGCAAGAGCGGCGGGAAGGCCGCCTCCGACACACCTCCCGCCAAGGAAAGCGGTTCCGCCGCCTGACCGGTCCCGGCGGGTTGGCCGGGGATCGAGATGCACTTTTGCGCCGACGCAGCGAGAGGCTATGCCTTCGCCGCGTCGGCAGGCGGAAGGCGGTCGTCCTCGCCTTCGTGGATGTGATGGCCGCGGCTCTCCACGAAGCGCATGACCCGGTTGGCGCTCACGCCGTGGACGAGGATCGACAGAAGGATGGTGAAGCTCGCCACCGACCAGACCGTGCCGAGCTGTCCGAAATCCGCGCTGTTCTGGCCGTAAGCAAGATAGTAGATCGAACCCAGTCCCCGGACCCCGAGAAAGGCGACCGCGAGCTTGCCCGGCATCGGCAGCGGCGAACGCCATTCGGCGAGGAGCCCCGACAGCGGCCGGATCGCAAACACGAGCAGCACGCCGATCAGCGCGCCCGCCAAGGTCAGCTGCGCGAGCACCCCGCTGGCGAGCATGGCGCCAAAGGCGAACAGCATGGCGACGAGGACGATTTTTTCCACCTGCTCGATGAAATGGTGGCTCATCCGGTGGTAGCGGCTGCGGCTTTCGTACTGGCGGGCGGTGACGGCGGCGACGAACACCGCTAGGAATCCATAGCCCTGAACCATCTCGGCAAAGCCGTAGGAAAACAGCAGCGAGCCGAGCACGATCAGCCCTTCGGCGGTGTGCTCGCCCTTGCGCGGGCCGTCGGCGTCGAGCGCCGCGTCTCCGCCCCGCTCGAAGATGTACCAGGCCGCAAGCCGGCCCGTGATCAGCCCCGCCACGACGCCGGCCGCGACGCGCCAGACCAGATCCACCGCAAACCATTCGGCCGTCCACGTGCCGATGCCGGCCACGCCGACCGCGCCAATGGCGAGATAGACGAACGGAAAGGCAAGCCCGTCGTTCAGGCCTGCTTCGGTGGTCAGGCTGAAGCGCACGTCGTGACGGCGCTTGTCGCCCGGCGGACCGACCGACACGCTGCTCGCGAGCACCGGGTCAGTGGGGGCAAGCGCGGCGCCCAGCAACAGGGCGGTGGCGACCGGCAGCCCCAGAAGACCCCACCCCAGCGCCGCGACCGCAGCGATGCAGAGCGGCATCGCGATCACCAGCAGCGGCCAGACCTGACGCCAGTTGGACCAGCTCACCGGACGGTCGAGGGCAAGCCCCGCGCCCATCAGCGAGGCGATGACGATGAACTCGGACGCATATTCGAGGACGGTGGCATCAAACCCGTCGGCGGCGGGATTGATGTTCGGCAGGCCCAGCGGCAGCGAGAAGATGCCGTAGCCCAGCAGCACATAGGCGATCGGCAGCGAAAGCCACCGGTCGGCGAGCCACCGTTCCGCCAGCGAGGTCGCCATCAGACCCATGCCGAACAGCACGAACAGGAACATGCGCGGCTCGAACTCGAACATGGGAAAAACTCGCTGATCCGGTAGGTTACGGCTCCCAACGCCGGAACGACGGAGATGGCACCGGCGCGCTGCGAATTTGTTCGAACGCCGCGCCGGCACGCAGGATGGCCGCATCCTGCCAGCGCCCGCCGATGAAGCTGAGGCCCACGGGCAGGCGCTCGACCGCGCCCATGGGCACGGTGAGGTGCGGATAGCCGGCGATGGCCGCCAGCGCGCCCGCCCCGATCCCGCGGGGGAAGTGGTCTCCGAGCACAAGGTCGATCGGCCATGCGGGGCCAGTCGTCGGGGCGATCAGGACCGCCACCTCGTGCTCCGCCAGCAGCCGGTCGATGCCCTCCTCCCGCGTCGCCCGCAGGTTCGTCTCCAAAGCCGCGCGGTATGCCGCCTCATCCCTCGCCGTCAGCGCGCGTTCGAACAGGTCCTGTCCGAACCAGCGAAGCTCCGCCGCGGCGTTGGCCGCGTTGAAGGCGACGAGATCGGCGAGCGTGTCCGGCATCGCCGGATCCGGCAGGCTGGCGAGATAGGCGTCCATGTCGCGCCGCAGCTCGAACAGCAGCACGGCAAGGGCGCGGCTCCAGAACCCGTCGGGCCAGTCATAGTCGACGGGGACCAGCACCGCTCCGGCCGCCACCATGTCGGCCTTGGCCTGCTCGAGAAGCGCCGCCACGCGCGCATCGCTCCCAACCTGCCGGGTGAGAACCCCGATCCGCATGCCTTTCAGCGAGGCTCCCTCAAGCGCGGCGGCGAAATCGGTGCGGTGACGGTCGGCTTCGGCGGTGGCCGGATCGGCCGGGTCGTGGCCGCTGATGGCGGTGAGCAGCATCGCCGCGTCGCGCACGGTGCGCGCCATGGGACCGGCGGTGTCCTGCGTGCCGCTGATCGGAACGATGTGGGTGCGGCTGACGAGACCCACCGTCGGCTTGAACCCGACCACCCCGTTGACGGAGGCGGGGCAGGTGATCGATCCGTTCGTCTCCGTCCCGAGCGCCGCCCACGCGAACCCCGCCGCCACCGCCGCCCCGCTGCCCGAGGAGGAGCCGCAGGCGTTGCGGTCGACGGCGTGCGGATTGCGGGTGAGGCCGCCCAACGCGCTCCATCCGCTGGTGGAGTTCGTGTCCCGGATGTTCGCCCATTCCGACAGGTTGGTCTTGCCCAGCACCGCACCTCCGGCCTGCCGCAGCCGCGCGATCAGCGGCGCGTCGCGGCCCGTGCCGTTGCCGGCCAGCGCAAGGCTCCCGGCGGTGGTCGGCAGCTCGCGCGTTTCGATGTTGTCCTTCACCAGCACGGTGCGGCCGGCAAGCGGCAGGCGCCGGTCGAGGGCGGCGCGAATGTCGCGCTGCACATCCGGGTTGAGCGTGACGATGGCGTTGACGCCGTCCGCCCCGCCCTCGTGGGTCGAGATCGCCACGAGGTTTGCCAAAAGGTCCGCTTCTTCTGGCCGCTCCGCGGGAAACCAAGGGACCGGAAGTTCCGATGTCGGCGGCTCGATCCTGAGCGTGGGCGTCTCTTCCCGCCGCTCCTGCGCGAGAAGAGGTTGGCTCCCGATAAGGGAGAGGGCACACGCTGCCAGAAGCGGTCTGATCATGTCAGTATCCTGACGGGGGCTGCCGCGCCGCACAAGCCTTGACCGTCCGGCAAGGCCCGCCCCTCCGTGCGACACCGTTAACGCCCTTGAATTGCGCCGGGCGATGGCGACATAGGGCCTCGCATTTCTGGACAAGAGGACCTTTCCCCCATGATCGACCTGTTCGGCACCGACGCCTATGGCACGCAGGGACGCTTCACCCAAGATCCGGTGACGGGCGCGCTGGTGCCGATGGTGGTCGAGCAGACCAGCCGGGGCGAGCGCAGCTTCGACATCTTCTCCCGCCTGCTGCGTGAACGCATCGTCTTCGTCACCGGTCAGGTCGAGGACACCATGGCTTCCCTCATCGTGGCGCAGCTCCTGTTCCTCGAATCCGAGAATCCGTCGAAGCCGATCTCCATGTACATCAATTCGCCCGGCGGCGTGGTGACGGCGGGCATGGCGATCCACGACACCATGCAGTACATCAAGCCGCGGGTCTCCACCGTGTGCGTGGGTCAGGCCGCCTCGATGGGCTCGTTCCTGCTGGCCGCGGGAGAGCCGGGGATGCGCATCGCGCTGCCCAACGCGCGGATCATGGTCCATCAGCCGTCCGGCGGCGCGCGCGGCATGGCGTCCGACATCGAAATTCAGGCGCGCGAGATCCTGCGCATCCGCCAGCGGATGAACGACCTCTACGTGAAGTACACGGGACAGAGCCTCAGCGACATCGAGCGCGCCATGGACCGCGACACGTTCCTCGAAGCGGAAGAGGCGATGAAGTTCGGCATCGTCGACAAGGTGTTCGAGAGCCGGCCGGAGACGGACACGCCGGGTGAGGGTGACAAGGGCAGCGGCGGCGCGCCGGAATAGCGGCGATCCGTTCCCGCGGGTTAACGCTTCGTTGCCCCGCTCCGTGACAGGTCCGCCCGGTGACAGAAGCGTGCCAGAACGCGGCGCCGCGCGGAGCGCGTCTTGCGCGGCGCGGAACGCGTGTTGATTAATCCGGGGTCGGCACTAGACTCCGTCGAATCTCCCGTCCGGAAGGTTCGGAAAACCTGGGAATGACGAAATTGAGCAATTCCGACAGCAAGAGCACCCTTTACTGCAGCTTCTGCGGCAAGTCGCAACATGAGGTGCGCAAGCTGATTGCCGGTCCGACCGTGTTCATCTGCGATGAATGCGTCGAGCTGTGCAACGACATCATCCGCGAGGAGACGAAGGCCGGCATCGTCGGCCGCAAGGAAGGCGACGTTCCGACGCCGCAGGAAATCTTTGCCACCCTTAACGACTACGTGATTGGGCAGGACCGGGCGAAGCGGGTGCTGTCGGTGGCGGTGCACAACCACTACAAGCGGCTGAAGCACTCCGGCAAGTCGGGCGACGTCGAACTGGCGAAGTCCAACATCCTGCTGGTCGGGCCGACCGGATCGGGCAAGACGCTGCTGGCGCAGACGCTGGCGCGCACGTTCGACGTGCCCTTCACCATGGCCGACGCGACCACCCTCACAGAGGCTGGTTATGTCGGCGAGGATGTGGAGAACATCATTCTCAAGCTGCTGCAGGCATCGGACTACAATGTCGAGAAGGCGCAGCACGGCATCGTCTACATCGACGAAATCGACAAGATCACCCGCAAGGCGGAGAACCCGTCGATCACCCGCGACGTGTCGGGCGAGGGGGTGCAGCAGGCGCTGCTCAAGCTGATGGAGGGCACCACCGCCTCCGTCCCGCCGCAGGGCGGGCGCAAGCATCCGCAGCAGGAGTTCCTGCAGGTCGACACCACCAACATCCTGTTCATCTGCGGCGGGGCGTTTGCCGGGCTCGACAAGATCATCGCCGACCGTCTGCAGAAGCGGTCGATCGGGTTCGGCGCGCATGTTGCCGATCCCGACAAGCGTCGCGTCGGCGAACTGCTGGAGAAGGGCGAACCTGAAGACCTGCTCAAGTTCGGGCTGATCCCGGAATTCGTCGGCCGTCTGCCGGTGATCGCGACACTGACGGATCTCGATGTCGATGCTCTCGTCCAGATCCTGTCCGAACCCAAGAACGCGCTGGTCAAGCAGTACCGCAAGCTGTTCGAGCTGGAGGACGTGGAGCTGACCTTCACGCAGGACGCGCTGGAGACGATCGCGCAGAAGGCGATCCTGCGCAAGACCGGCGCGCGCGGGCTGCGCTCGATCGTCGAAGGCATCCTGCTCGACACGATGTTCGACCTGCCGGACATGGACGGGGTGGACGAGATCGTGATCGACAAGGAGGTCGTCGAAGGCCGCAAGGCTCCGGTCCAGGTCCGCCACGGCAAGGCCGAGAAGAAGGAAGCGGCGGCCTGACGGACACCGCGAACACAGCGTCTGATCATTTCATCTGCCCGCCCATGTACCCGAGCCTGTAATGTGCGCCCGGCGCGGGTGCGGCGGCTTTGCAGGGCCGGAGCGATGCTTCCGCACGCGACAGCGAGGTGGCTCGGCGCCTGAGCCTAAGGTATGGTCTGCCCGGAACAGGTTTGCGAGGCGGACGGCGGCAGCGTATGTTGAAGGCGACGCCTTCATCAAGACGGATCGGAAAGTCGCGGTGCTCGACCAATTCGAACTGATCCGCGTTATCAACCTTGCGCATCGGACCGATCGCCGGCGCGAGATGGAGCGGGAGTTTGCCCGCCTTGGCATGTCCGGCGATGCCCGCATCGGCTTCTACACGGCGACCAAGGAGACCCGTCCGGGCTTGTTCCACCGGCCGGGGGCGCATGGCTGCTTCCGCAGCCATCTCGCGGTCCTGAGCGAGGCTTGGGCAGCGCGCTCTTCGGTTCTGGTGCTCGAGGACGATTGCCGCTTCAGACCCGAAGCGCGGTGGCTTGCTCCGTCACCAGAAACCGACATCCTCTACGGTGGCTATGCGCAGGCAAGCGACGCCGATGATCTGCTGAGCGCCGACATTCAAGGTTCGCATTGCATGGGGTTTTCGGTCGCGGCGCTGGAGAAGCTTGTGCCATTTCTCAATTCGCTTCTGCAACGCTCAACGAAGTTCGACTCACGCATCGTGCGCTCGGATTTTGACCCGGCCATTCGCCCGCCCATCGATGGCGCCTATGTCTGGTTCAGGCGATACCATCCTGAATTGGTGACGGAGTTTCTGCCGCTTGCCGATTACCGCGACTCTGCCAGCGACGTCGCTGACCTCAAGTGGTTCGATCGTACTCCCGGCGTCCGGGTCCTGGCGAACAGCGCACGCCGCCTGCGGGAACGCCTGACAAGCGTCTGACCTTCTTCAGCCGCTGAATAACTACACGTGGACAGAGCAGTGCCTCACCCCGGATTATACACGCACGCGTCGAGGCCGTCGCGGCGGACGATGGTCATGCGTTGCTGGATCAGGTTGCCGTAACGGCGGGTCCAGCCGCGCGGGGCGTTGACCGCCCGCGCCTTGGGCTGGGGAAGGGCCGCTGCCATGCGTGCGGCTTCTGCCGGCGACAGGCTGGCGGCGGATTTGTCAAAATAACGCCGCGCCCCGGCTTCCACGCCATAGGTGCCGATCCCGGTTTCGGCGACGTTGAGGTACACCTCCATGATGCGGCGCTTGCCCCAGAGGTTTTCAATCAGGAAGGTGAGCCAGGCTTCAAGTCCTTTGCGCAGGTAGCCGCCGCCCTGCCACAGGAACACGTTCTTGGCCGTCTGCTGGCTGATGGTGGAACCGCCGCGGATCACCCGCCCGCCCTGCATGTTCTCGCGAAACGCCTGCTCGATCGCCTCGGCGTCGAAGCCGTTGTGCTGGCAGAACTTGCCGTCCTCGGCCGCGATCACGGCGCGGACGAGGTCACGGTCGATGTCCGACAGCGCAGTCCAGTCGCGCGTCCAGCCGTTCTCGTCCATCAGCATGGTGGCGGTGACCGGCACCGGGACGAAGCGGTAGACGATCACCACCGCCAGGCTGAGCAGGATGAAGCCCAGAAGAAGGGACAGCAGAAACCGGGCGAGACGCAACATGACGCCCACGGAGTAGCGGATGGGTTGAGCGCCTGCAAAGGCTGGCGTCGCCTGCCAGCCCGCGTTGCTCAGAGCGTGTCACATCGCCTTCCGGACACGGCCGCCTGATGCCGCATGGAGGGGCGGCCTATGACGCGGCGGGCGCCGGCAGCAGCCGCTCCCCAGCAATCCGCTGCATCGCCTTCTGCAGCTTCTCAAAAGCGCGCACCTCGATCTGGCGGATGCGCTCGCGCGAGACGTCGTAGACCTGCGACAGTTCCTCCAGCGTTTGCGGGTCGTCGGTCAGGCGCCGTTCGGTCAGGATGTGCTTCTCGCGTTCGTTGAGGCTTTCGAGCGCCTCCGTCAGCATCTCGTGCCGCAGGATTCGTTCCTGGTCGTCGGCGACAAGCTCGTCCTGCAGCGGCCGATCGTCGGTGAGCCAGTCCTGCCACTCGCCCGAGCCTTCTTCACCGTTGCGCATCGCGACGTTGAGCGACCCGTCGCCGCCCATCATCATGCGCCGGTTCATGTTGATGACCTCCTGCTCCGGCACGCCAAGATCTGTGGCGATCTTCGCCACGTCGTCGGGATGCAGGTCGCCATCCTCATACGCGTCGAGGTTCTTCTTCATCCGGCGCAGGTTGAAGAACAGCTTCTTCTGTGCGGCCGTCGTGCCCATCTTCACCAGCGACCAGGAGCGCAGGATGAACTCCTGGATCGACGCCTTGATCCACCACATGGCATAGGTGGCGAGGCGGAAGCCGCGATCGGGCTCAAACTTCTTCACGCCCTGCATCAGCCCGACATTGCCTTCCGAGATGAGGTCGCTGACCGGCAGGCCGTAGCCGCGGTACCCCATGGCGATCTTCGCCACCAGCCGCAGATGGCTGGTCACCAGCTGCGCGGCCGCCTCGGGATCGCCATGTTCGGCATAGCGCTTGGCCAGCATGTATTCCTGCTCCGCCGTGAGCACGGGGAACTTCTTGATTTCAGCCAGATAGCGGTTGAGGCTCTGCTCGCCGTTGAGAGCCGGAACCGAGGTGCGCTTGCTCGTGGACACGTGTTCCCTTGCCTTCCCTGGGCGGCCATTGCGCCCTTGCTGAACCCGATGCGATGCCGATGTGCGGATAGAACGTCCTGCTAGCAGAAAATTGCCCCGGACGGGGTTGCATTATCGCGATTTCAACGTGCGTTTTCTTCGATGAGTTCCACCATATCCTGTGGCAGCGGCGCGCTGAACCTCAACTGTCTCCCGTTTTGCGGATGCGCGAAGCCGAGCTCGGCCGCATGCAGTGCCTGCCGGGCAAAGCCGAGGCGCGTCAGCACCGGGCGCAGGGCAGGCACCGCGCGGCCGTAGACCGGATCGCCGACGAGCGGGTGCCCGATGGATGCGAGATGAACCCGCACCTGGTGCGTGCGCCCCGTCTCCAGCCGGCATTCGATTACGCTGCAATCCTTAAGAACCTGCAGCAGGCGGTAGTGGGTCACGGCATGCTTGCCGCGCGCGCTGTCCGCCGGCAGCACCGCCATGCGCTTGCGGTCGTGCGGGGAACGCCCGATCCGCGCCGTCACCGTGCCGGAGGAGGGTTGAGGGTGGCCGTTGCAGACCGCGACATAGCGGCGGTGGACCGCGTGGCGGGAAAACTGGTCGCCGAGGTTCTCGTGCGCGCGGTCGGTCTTGGCGACGACCAGCAGGCCGCTCGTATCCTTGTCGATGCGGTGGACGATGCCCGGCCGTGCGGTTCCGTTGATCCCCGACAGTGTGCCCCGGCAATGGTGCAGAAGCGCGTTGACGAGCGTGCCGTCGGGATTGCCGGCTGCCGGGTGAACGACGAGGCCGGCGGGCTTGTTCACCACCAGCAGATCCTTGTCCTCGAACACGATGTCGAGGGGGATGTCCTGCGCCGGAGTCGCCAGTGGCTGCGGCGCCGCGAGCCGCACGGCATAGGCGGCGCCGGCGGCGGCGCGGGCCGACGGATCGCGCGCGGGGGCGCCGTCGAGCGACACGGCGCCGGATGCGAGAAGGCGCTTCACCCGCTCGCGTGACAGGCCGGTCGCGGCGGCGAGGGCGCGGTCGAGGCGGTCTGGCGCCGCGAGCGTGCCGGTGATGATGCGCTCCGCATCCATGCTATGGCAATGATCCATGGCGATCGTGATCGCAAGAAAGGTGTGCGCCGCCGTGACCGCCATGGCGGCACGACAGGCGCCGGAGGAGTGCTGCGGCCTGCTGCTCGGCCGCGCCGGCACGGTCACGCGCGCCATCCCCGCCGCCAATGTTCATCCGCATCCGCACGCGTTCTTCTTCATCGCTCCCGAGGTGCTCCTCGCCGTCCAGCGGAGCGCGCGGGCGAGGGGGCTGGAGGTGCTGGGCTGCTACCACTCGCATCCCCAAGGCCCGCCCGAGCCGTCGGCCGCGGACCGCGCCATGGCGGCGGCAGACGGCGCCGTCTGGGCGATCGCCGGCCGGAGCGCGGAGGGCGGCTGGACCTTGCGGGCGTGGCGGGCGCGCGCCGGAGGATTCGACCCGCTTCCACTGCAAGGGTTTGACCGCTAAGGCGGAGCGTTGCCGTTTGCACCGGGGAGATTGCCGATCATGAGGGACACCGACGCGATCGAGCTTGCCGCCATGCTGTGCTCGCGCCTGTGTCACGATCTGCTGTCCCCCATCGGCGCCTTGAACAACGGACTGGAGCTGCTGGCAGAGGAGCGCGATCCGGCCATGCGCGCACGCTGCATCGAGCTGCTGGAACAGAGCGCGCGCACGAGCGCCGACAAGCTGAAGTTCTTCCGCCTGGCGTTTGGGGCGGCCGGAGGCTTCAACGAAAGCGTGCCGGTGGAGGAGCCGCGCGCCCTGATCGAGGCGCTCGCGGGCAGCAACAGCCGCGTCACGCTGCACTGGGCGCTGACCAGCAGCGCGCTGCTCAAGGACGCGGTCAAGGTGATGCTCAACCTCGCGCAGATCGGGCTGGAGGCGCTCGTGCGGGGCGGCACGCTCGACATCGGCGCCGAGATCAGTGACGGGCAGAGCGAGATCGTGGTGCGGGCCACCGGCAGCCGGATCGCCTTCGACGAGGAGATCGGTCGCGCGCTCGAAGGCGCGCTCGACGACGCCGGGCTCAGCAGCCGCACCGCCGCAGCCCACATGCTTGCGCTCCTGGCCGAAGCAAAGGGCGGCAGCCTGCAGTACCAGCGCACCGACACCACGCTCCTCATGGGGGCGGTTCTTCCGTTCGGAGACGGGTGGATCGGCTGATGCAGCGCCCCGAGGCTGACGGAGAGCTGGTCCACCACGTCCGCCTCTCGCCCAACCATGACGCGCGCGTGCTGCCCGTCACGATGGTGGTGCTGCACTACACGGAGATGCCGGCGGACGCGGCGCTGGAGCGCCTGTGCGACCCGGCCAGCAAGGTGTCGGCGCACTACTTCATCAGCGAAGCGGGCGCCGTCACCCAGCTTGTCGCCGAGGACCGGCGGGCGTGGCATGCGGGGCAGTCCTACTGGCGCGGCCTTCGGGACGTGAACTCGGCCAGCATCGGCATCGAGCTCGACCATCCCGGCCATGCCGGCGGCTACCGGCCATTCGCCGACGCGCAGATTGGGGCGCTGCTCCCGCTGCTCGCCCGGATCCGGCGCACCCACGACATTCCGCGCGCCAACGTCGTCGGCCATTCGGATGTCGCGCCTGCGCGCAAGATCGATCCCGGAGAGCTGTTCCCTTGGGACCGGCTCGCGGCGGTGCGGCAGTGCCTCGCCCGGCCGGACAAGCTCGAGCGCGGCGATCCGTACGACAACGATGCCACCTTCCTCCTCGCGCTGGAGCGGTTCGGCTACGACATCACGGAAGGACGCAAGGCGGTGGAGGCTTTCCAGCGGCGCTGGCGCCCGGAGCGGATCGACGGCGAGATCTGCGGCCAGACGCGCGCCATCCTGTTCCAGCTCCTGCTCGACCGCGATCGGGGGCTGGCGCGCTAGCGTTCTACGGCGCGGGTTCCGCCCCCAACGCCTGTTCCGCCGCGCCGGCCCCGGCATCGGCCTGCAGGCCGTCGCTCCACGGCTGGCCATCGACGCGCCACGACAACCGGTAGGTGACGCGCAGCGCGTCGTGATCCGACAGCATCTCGCCGTCGACCGGCGCGTCGAACTCGGCCGCGATGGCGACGGGTTCGACGCGGATGCGGCGCGAGGAGGCGTAGCCCTGAAGGTCCTGCGTATCCATCCATGGCTCGTCGCTGTCCCACGACATCGTGATGCGGCACCGTTCAGGATGGTTGAAGCAGAACCGGTGGGCGAGTTCGCCCGGCAGCCGCTCGTCCTTGAGATCGAAGCGGAACGGCACGTTGCGGGTGTTGAAGTCGCCCGCATAGACGAGCGGCACTTCGCCCTGCCAGTGCCGGGCAAGGATGTCGCCCATCTCCCGCACCTGCTGCCGGTGGGCCAGATCGGCCCGCTCGCGGCTGACCCCGGTCGACCCGCGCGAATTGAGGTGGGTGTTGAGGATCAGCAGCGGCTCGGGGACACCGGGGATCTCGACCCAGGTCAGCGCCACCCCCTTGTTCGAGAGGCAGTCCCACCCGGCGCAGCTGCGCGGACCGAACGGCTCGTTGACCTGCGCCGCGATGCCGAAGTCGGTGCCAAGGGCGAGGCCGGCTCCGGTCATGCGTGGCCATCCTTCCCCGCGCCGCCAGATGCGGCGGGAGAGCACCTCGGCGCTTTCCCGGTTCGGCTTGACCACCGAGGGGCGGGACGCCGCCGATGGTCCGCGCACGTGATTGGCGAAACCCGCCGCGAAGGTGAGGCGGCTCGCCGAGGGCACGAATGCCTCCTGGAGCAGAAGCAGGTCAGGCCGCCCGTCGCCGTTCCAGCTTGCCGTCATGGCGTCGGCGATGCGGGCCATCGCCGTGCCGGTGCCGCGGCGCACCGGAAAGGGAAGGCCGGCGACGTTGTAGTTCACCACCGTGATGGTGGTTGACGCGATTCCGTCATCGCTGACGGTCACCAGCGCCGCCTGCCGAGGCGGCTGGGGGAGGGGCGCCACCGCAGGGTGATGCGCGCATGCGCTCGCCAGAAGGGCCGCGGAGGTCAGGGCGGCGAGGCGAAGGCAGATCATCGCCTTCCACAACGGCGAGGCGCCGGGACGGTTTCGGCCGCACGGCCATTGCGCCTTTTGCACCGTCGCCTATGTTCCGGGTGGTGCCGGGGTCCAGGCAGCCGCGGACGGGGTTCCCGTTCGAGGAAAGTCCGGGCTCCACGAAACGAGGGTGGCGGGTAACGCCCGCCCGCCGCCGCCCCGCGCGGCGGTGAGGGACAGTGCCACAGAGAGCAGACCGCCGATGGCTTCGGAGACACGTCCGGCGCACAGGCAAGGGTGAAAGGGTGCGGCAAGAGCGCACCGGGACGCTGGCAACAGGGTCCGCACGGCAAACCCCACCCGGAGCAAGGCCGAATAGGAACGGCGCGTCCGCATCCGTCCACCTGGACGAAGGCGGGCAGGGGAGTTTCGCCCCGAGGCCGTTCGGGTTGGCCGCTAGAGCGCGAGGAGCGATCCCGCGCCCAGAGGAATGGCTGCCCGTGCCGCTTTGCTAAGCGGCATGACAGAACCCGGCTTACGCGGACCCCGGCACCATCCGCCAGTGCTGTCGGCGAAGATCGCACTGGACATTCGCGAGAAGGCACAGAAAACAGCGCGCAGAACATCATCTCCGAGGATCCTGCTCCATGCCTGACCGCATCGCCCTGCTGTTCGCCGCCGCGCCCCTGGCCCTCGTCGCCGCCGTTCCGGCCGCGGCGGAAGAGGGCATGTGGACGTTCGACAATTTCCCTGCCGATCAGGTCCGGCAGGCTTACGGCTGGGCACCTGATCAGGCGTGGCTCGACCGCACGCAGGCGGCCGCGGTGCGCCTGACGGGCGGGTGCTCGGCGAGCTTCGTGTCGCCCAACGGCCTCATCCTCACCAACCAGCACTGCATCAGCACCTGCCTCGCCGACAACTCCAATGCGCAGATGGACTATCTTGCCCGCGGCCATGTGGCCAACCGGCTGGAGGACGAGCTGCGCTGTCCCGGTCAGCAGGCGGAGGTGGTGACCGCGATCCGCGACGTGACACAGGACGTTCGCACCGCGATCGCCGACCTGACGGGCGAAGCGCTGACACGGGCGCGCAACGCCCGCATCGCGCAGCTGGAGACGGAAAACTGCCCCGACCGGGAACGGACCCGGTGCCAGGTCGTGACGCTGTTCGGCGGCGGGCAGTACCGGCTCTACACCTACCGCAAGTATGCGGATGTGCGGCTGGCGTGGGCGCCCGAGGCGCGCGCCTCCACCTTCGGCGGCGACCCCGACAACTTCAACTTCCCGCGTTACGCGCTCGATGCGAGCTTCCTGCGCGCCTACGAGAACGGCCGGCCCGTTTCCACCCCGCGCCACCTGCGCTGGGATCCGCGTGCGCCGCGCGAGGGCGAGATCACCTTCGTCGTCGGCAATCCCGGCTCGACCAGCCGCGGATGGACGCAGAGCCAGATCGCTTTCGAGCGGGAGGTGGCGCTGCCCACGACCATTGCGGTCAATTCCGAACTGCGCGGGCGGCTGATCCGCGCGATGAGTGAAAGTCCGGAACGCGAGCGGGAAGGGACGGACCGCCTCAACAGCATCGAGAACAGCCTCAAGGTGGCGCTCGGGCGGCAGCGCGCGCTCAACGATCAGGCGTTCTCGGCGACCCTCGCCGCGCGCGAGGCGGACCTGCGCCAGCGGGTCGCCGGCAATGCGGCGATCGGCGACCCCTGGGCGCAGGTCGACGGTGCGGTGCGGGCCTATCGGGACCTGTACATGGCGGCGCGGTTCATCACGCCTTCGAGCGCCCTGTACAGCCATGCGCAGACGCTTGTGCTCGCCGCGCGCGAACGGGCCAAGCCGAATGCCGAACGCCTGCCCGGCTTCACCGACAGCGCCCTGCCGCTGACGGAGCGGCGCGTGCTGGAGCAGCGGCCGATCCACCCGTGGCTGGACGAGCTGACCCTCGGCTGGAGCCTGTCCAAGGCGCGCGAGTATCTGGGCGCCGACGATCCGGACACGCGGCTCCTGCTTGGCACCGAGAGCCCTGAGACGCTGGCGCAGCGGCTGGTGTCGGGCACGCGCCTTGCCGATCCTGCCTACCGCCGGCAGCTGTGGGAGGGCGGCCTCGCGGCGATCGAGGCGTCCGACGATCCCATGATCCGTTACGCCCTTGCGCTCGCCCCGCGGCAGGACGAACTCCGTCGCCAGGTGGACGAGGTGTTCTCGGGGCCGCTCACGGCGGCAGGCGCGCGTCTCGCCGACGCCCGCTTCGCCGCCTTCGGCGACAGCATCTACCCGGATGCCACCTTCACCCTGCGGATCAGCTACGGCCAGGTGCGCGGCTGGCAGGAGCGTGGCCGGGCCGTGCCCTACCGGACCCTGATGGGCGGCACGTTCGATCGCGCGACCGGCAGCCCGCCGTTCGACCTCGCCCCCGCCTTCGCGGCGAACCGGAACCGGATCAATCCGCAGGCGACGTTCAACTTCGTGACCACCAACGACATCATCGGCGGCAATTCCGGCAGCCCGGTGATCGACCGCGCCGGCGCCGTGATCGGCACGGCCTTCGACGGCAACATCCATTCCCTGGGCGGCAATTACGGGTACGACGGCAGCCTGAACCGGACCGTCGCGGTCAGCACGCAGGCCATCCAGGAGGCGCTGGAGAGGATCTATCCCGCTCCGGCCCTCGTGCGCGAGCTTGCCGCGCGGCGCTGACGGCGCGCCGGGGAGCGGATCACGACGTGCCCGCTCCCGCCGCCGGCCTCAGGCGCGGCCGATGCTCTGGTACTGCCACCCGGCGGCGCGCAGCGCGGCCGGATCGAAGATGTTGCGCAGATCGACCAGCACCGGGGTCGTCAGCAGGGCCTTGGCCCGGTCGAGATCCAGCGCGCGGAACACACTCCACTCGGTGACGACCACGGCCGCGTCGGCGCCGTCCATGGCGGCATAGCCGTCCGCGCACATGTCGACATAGGGCAGCAGCGGCGCGGCCTGCTCCATGCCTTCGGGATCGAAGCCGCGCACGGCCACTCCGGCATCGTGCAGCGTCTGGGCGATGGCGATGGCGGGGGAGTCGCGCATGTCGTCGGTGTCGGGCTTGAAGGTGAGGCCCAGCAGCGCCACCGTCTTGCCGCGCGCGAACTCGGGACCGCCCAGCGCCTCGATCACCTTGCGTCCCATGGCCCGCTTGCGCGCGTCGTTCGCCCGGACGACGGCCTCGACGATGCGGGCGGGGCTGTCGTTGTCCTCCGCCGTCTTGAGCAGGGCGAGCGTGTCCTTGGGGAAACACGACCCGCCATAGCCGGGACCGGCTTGGAGAAAGCGGCTGCCGATCCGCTCGTCCATGCCGATGCCGCGGCTCACATCCTGGATGTCGGCGCCCACGCGCTCGCACAGGTCCGCCATTTCGTTGATGAAGCCGATCTTGGTGGCGAGGAACGCGTTCGCGGCGTACTTGACCATCTCGGACGAGCGCCGGCTGACGAACAGCAGCGGCTTGCCCGCTTCCGCCAGCGGAGCGTAGATCTCGCGCATCACCTCGCGGCCGAAATCGTCCTCGGCGCCGATGACCACCCGGTCTGGGTTCATGAAGTCGCCGATTGCCGCCCCCTCGCGGAGGAATTCCGGGTTCGAGACGACGGAGACGCGGTGGTTGGTGCCTCCTTCCTCCACGAGCCGCGCCACGTGGTCGCCGGTGCCGACCGGAACCGTCGACTTCGTGACCACGACGAGATCGGTCTGGACGTGGGCGCCGATCTCGCGCGCCACGGCATGCACGAACGACATGTCCGCATGGCCATCGCCATTGCGGCTCGGCGTGCCCACGGCGATGAACACCGCCCGCGCGTCTTCGAGCGCGGCGGGCAGGGCGGTGGTGAAGGTCAGCCGGCCGGCGGCCTCGTTCTTCTGGACCAGTTCGCCAAGGCCCGGCTCGAAGATCGGGATTTCGCCGCGCTGCAGGCGGGCGATCTTTTCCCCGTCACGGTCGACGCACACGACCTCATGGCCGAGTTCCGCCAGACAGGCTCCCGTGACCAGGCCGACATAGCCCGAGCCGACCATGGCAATCTTCATAACCCCGTTTCCCGTCAAGCGGCCGCCGCGTCGCCCCGGTCCGCTGCCTCCAGATACCGTCGCCCCGCTCCCTCGAGGACGAGGGCGGTCAGGCGACCGGTGCGATACGCGCCCGTGTCGATGGCGATGCGATTACCGTAATCGGCTGCGTCTTCAACTATTGTGTGTCCATGCACCACCACGTGCGAGTGGGGCGCGGTGTGCTTGATGAAACTTTCGCGGATCCACAACAGGCTCTCGCGGTCCTGTTCCTCAAGAGGACGGTTCGGCCGGATGCCGGCATGCACGAACACGTAATCGCCGGCGACGATGTACTCCTCGAAGCCTTGCAGGAACTCGCGGTGCCGCACCGGCACGAGGCTCGGCAGGCGCGCCAGCAGCTCGCCGACGGTGAGGGCGTTGTATTCGGCGACGGGAATGCCGTAGCTCAGGATCGTTTCGCGGCCGCCATGTTTCACGAAGGTGCGCAGCCGCGTCTCGTCGCGGAAGGCCTGAAGGAACATCTCCTCGTGATTGCCGGCCAGGCACCGGACGCGCCGGCGGCCGGCCCAGGCCATCACCTGCTCGATCACGCCGGCGCTGTCATGGCCGCGATCGACCAGATCGCCCAGCATGATCACCGTCGTGTCGGCCGGCCCCGCCTCGGCATCGTCCGCCTCGATCCGGTCGATCAGCTGCGCCAGCAGGTCCGAGCGTCCGTGCACGTCTCCGATGGCGTAGTACCGCTCTCCTTGCGGAACACTGGGCGGTTGCTGGGAGGAGCGGGGGCGCAGCAGATCGCGCAGAGATGTGAACATAACAACGACAGGGCCTGTGAGTGCGATCCGCTGGCGGATCCCGATGGCGGCTCGCCGGCCGTGGCCGATGTGCAGCCGCCACGCGCGCACTACGCCCTACCGGCTGAATCGTGCCCGAACAAGCTCCCGCATACGCCAGCCGGACTGCCTCGGACCAGACCGGGGTGGAAAAGGCTGTCGGGCGGTAACCTTCTTTGAAGCTGCTCCCTGTAAGCAGGCGTCGAGTCAGGGGGCGTTTGGGGGAACGGGGCGGTGACAGGGGCAGCACAAACGCCGCGCGGGCTGGCGCGGGGCGGCAAAACGTGGTGAGCGCGGTGCAGGCGATCTACCACGAGCTGGTGGTGTTCGCAGCGGTGTGCTTCCTGCTGTCGAGTCTCGACGAGCTGGTGATCGACGCGCTCTATGTGTGGGCGCGCGTGACCGGCCGCACGCGTCACCCTGTGCCGCCAGCCTGCCTTTTGGAGACCGGCGGCGGCGCCCTCGCGCCCCTGCCGGAGGCGGCCGCTCCGGGACGCGCCATGCATCCGCCGGCGGCCGTTCTCGTTCCTGCCTGGGACGAGGCGCTCGTGATCGGTGCGACCATCCGCCACATGCGCGCGGCGTGGAGCGATGAGCGGCCGGTGATCTTCGTCGGCTGCTACGCCAACGATCCCGCCACCGTGGCGGCGGCACGGACGGCGGGCATGGGTGACGGGCCCGAGGTCCGGCTCGTCCGGCTGGAGAGGGCCGGACCGACGAGCAAGGCCGACTGCCTCAACCACCTGTTCGCCGCCCTGTGCGCCCACGAGGCCGAGCGGGGCGAGCGCTTCGGCTTCGTCGTGCTGCACGATGCCGAGGACATGGTCGATCCGGCCGCGCTGACTGTCATGCGCGATGCGCTTGCCCGCTGCGACTTCGTGCAATTGCCGGTGCTCGCGCTGCCGCAGGCACAGTCGCGCTGGATCGCCGGGCACTACTGCGACGAATTCGCCGAGGCGCACGCCAAGACCATGGTGGTGCGCGACGCGCTCGGGGCGGCGCTCCCGGCCGCGGGCGTGGGCTGCGCCATCGGACGTACCATGCTGGACCGGCTGGCGGAGACGCATCCCGGACACGGCCCGTTCGGCGCCGGCTCGCTGGTGGAGGATTACGAGTGCGGGCTCGAGATCGCCCGGCTGGGCGGCCGGAGCCGCTTCGTCCGCGTGCGCCGTGCCGACGGCCGGCTGGTGGCGACGCGGGCGTATTTTCCGGCCACCTTGACGGCTGCGGTGCGGCAGAAAACCCGCTGGACGCACGGGATCGCCTTTCAGGGTTGGGACCGGATCGGGTGGCCGGGGCGGCTGCGTGACCGCTACATGCTGGCCCGCGATCGCCGGGGACCGCTGGGCGCGGGGCTGCTGGCGCTTGCGTATGGCCTGCTCGTCCTGACCGGCGCCGGGCTGGTCCTGCGCGAGGCGGGGCTGGTGCCGCCCCTCAGCCTCACGCCCGGAATGCGCGTGCTGTTGACCGTCAACGGCGCCTTTCTTCTGTGGCGTGCAGCGCTGCGGGCGATGTTCACCGCCCGCGAACATGGCTGGCGCGAGGGTGTTCGGGCCATCGGGCGGATCGTGATCGCCAACATCATCGCGATCATGTCGGCGCGCCGGGCCCTTGCCGCCTATCTGCGCGCCCTGCGCGGGGGCGAGGTGCGCTGGGACAAGACCGAGCACACGCACCATCCGGCCTCGCTCCTGCCGCTGCGCCAAGCGGCGTGATGGTCGTGGCGGCGACGAGGCGCGGCGCGCCCCTGCGGGCGGCGGGTGTGCTGCTGGCGGCGTGGATTGCGGTCCGCGCGCTCAGCCACGCCGGGCTGCCGCTGCCCGCCGAGGTTCGGCCCGGCGCGCGCGCGGCGTTCCTGCCTACCCCTGTCACGCTCCACGCGGCGGCTGTGCGGGGGCCAACGCACACCCGGCCGGCGACACGGCGCAGCGCGGCGCTCCACCCGCCCCTGCCGCTGTGGGCGGGTTTGCCACCGCACGCGCCGACAGGGCCTGTGCGGCACGACGGGAAGTGGGCGGCGAGGTGTGCCTCGTGCGCTGCGCGGCCCGCCGCGCCGGACGGGGCCGCGGGGCCGCAGGCTTGGGCGGTCGTCACCCCGGCCGGCGGCATGGCACTTGGATTCCCGCCCGTGTCGGCGAGCCTCCCCGCCGCACCTCTGCCGGTTCCGGTGCCGGTGCCGATGAGAGCGGCCAGGGCAAGGGGCACGCCGTGGTCGGCGGATGGCTGGGTGCTGGTGCGCTCCTCCGGCGGCAGCGCCGACCCCGCACGCGCCGTGCCCGCACGCGCGGTGCTCGGCGGGAGCCAGGCCGGGCTGGTCGTCCGCCATGCGCTGAGCCGTTCCGCCGTCGTGCAGAGCGCTGTCTACGCGCGCGTCAGCCGGTCCTTTGGCGCGGCCCGCGAAAGCGGAGCGGCGGCGGGGGTCCAAATCTCGCTCGCCGCGCCGGTGCCGATGACCGTCCATGCCGAACTGCGCGTCACCGACCGCGAACAGGGGACCGATGTGTCGCCCGCCCTGTTCGTCAGCGGCGGCGTTCACGACCGGGCGCTTGGCGCCGGCGTCACGCTGCGCGCTTTCGGGCAGGCCGGCTATGCCGGCGGAGAACACGCGACCGCCTTCGTCGACGGTCAAACGGTGGTCGAGCGCGAAGTCGTGGCAACGGGGAAGGCGAACCTGCGTCTCGGCGCGGGAGTGTGGGGCGGAGCGCAGCGCGGCGCAGAGCGTTTCGAGGCGGGGCCGCAGGTGGCGCTCGACCTGCCCGCCGGCCGCGGCCGCGTCCGGGTCGAGGCCAGCTACCGCCTTCGCCTCGCCGGCGAGGCGCAGCCGTCCGGCGGACCGGTGCTGTCACTTGCCGCAGGGTTCTGAAGCGGGCCGCGCGGGGGAGCCTTGCGCCGCAAGTTCCCGGCGCTAGGGTTCGGCCGTGGACGTCTACCTTCCCATCGCCAACCTGTCGGTCAACGGCTTGCTGATCGTGTTGCTGGGAGGGTTGACGGGCATCCTGTCGGGCATGTTCGGCGTGGGCGGCGGCTTCCTGACGACGCCGCTGCTGATCTTCTACGGCGTGCCGCCGACCGTGGCTGCGGCCTCGGCCTCGACGCAGGTGACCGGGGCCAGCGTGACGGGCGTGCTTGCCCATGGCCGGCGCCGCGGTGTTGACTACCACATGGGCGCGGTGATGATGGCCGGCGGGCTGGTCGGCACCCTTGCCGGGGCGGCCCTGTTCCAGCTGTTCCAGTCGCTTGGCCAAATCGACGTGATCATCAGCGCCCTGTATGTGGTGCTGCTCGGCTCCATCGGGGCGATGATGGGGCGCGAGGCGTGGCAGGGCCTGCGCGGCGGGAAGGGCGAGGGCGCCCGGCCGGTCGTCCGGCGGCGGCACCACCCGCTGGTCGCGGCGCTGCCGATGCGGTGGCGTTTCTACCGCTCCGGCCTCTACATATCGCCGCTCGCACCCCTTCTGCTGGGGTTTGTCACGGGCATTCTCACCATGCTGATGGGCGTGGGCGGGGGGTTCATCCTCGTGCCCGCCATGCTCTACATCCTCGGGATGAGCGCCGGGGTCGTGGTCGGCACGTCGCTGTTCAACATCCTGTTCATCACCATCGCCTCCACCATCGTCCATTCGCTGACCACGAAGGCGGTCGACATCGTGCTCGTCGCCCTTCTGCTGGTCGGCTCGGTCGCGGGCGTCCAGGCGGGCGCGCGGCTGGCGCAGATGGCCCGGCCGGAACTGCTGCGCGCGGCGCTGGCGGGCATCGTGCTGCTTGTCGCGTTCCGGATGCTGTTCAACCTCGGCGTCCGCCCGGACGAGATCTTCACGGTGCAGCCGCTGTGACGCCGCACGCCGTCATCCGCGCGGCTCTGTGCCTTGTAGCCGCGGCGGCGTGCATGGGCCAGCGTGACGCGATCCTCGTTCCGGAGGTGTCGCAGCACGAGGTCGCCGTGCGGCAGGGCTTCACCGGCACCGAGCTGCTGCTGTTCGGCGCCATTCTCGATCCCGCCGGACGCCGGGCGGGCGAAAGCTACGACATCGTGGTGGTGCTCAAGGGCCCGTCGCAGGCTATCCGCTTGCGCGAGAAGGAGCAGGTCGGCGGCATCTGGATCAACGCCGACAGCACCGATTTCCGCTCCGCGCCGGCCTTCTTCGCCGTCTCCTCGACCCGCCCGATCCGCGAGATCGTCGACGAGCGCACGGCCGCGATCTTCGAATTCGGCACCCGCTTCATCCAGCTCTCGCCAAGCGGCATCATCGAGAGCGCGGAGCAGCGGCGCTTCGCCGAGGGGCTGGTCGATCTGCGGCGGCGGCAGGGGCTCTTCAGCGAGGACGAGAACGGCGTGCGCCTGAGCGAGGGCGTGCTTTACCAGGCGCGGATCTATCTGCCGTCGAACGTCGTCACCGGTCTGTACACCGCCGAAACCTTTGCCGTGGCCCGCGGCCGGGTCATCGCCTCGGCCGAGGCGCAGGTGCGGGTCGAGAAGGTCGGCTTCGAACGCGCGATCGCCGACATGGCCGAGCGCCGCTCGCTGCTCTACGGGGCGCTTGCGGTGCTGCTGTCAGTCGGGACCGGCTGGCTCGCCGGACGCGCCTTCGCCCTCATCTGAGCACCGGCAGGCAAGGCGCCATTGGCAGCGTGTTAACCGTTGCCGGTGCATGAGGCTGGCTCCATCCGGCAAGGACCAGCGCCCGTGAACGACATTTCCCGCCATGACAGCAGAGGCTTCAACCCGGCGATGCGGATCCCGCATCCGGTGCCGGCGGAACTTCGGGCGGCGCCTGCCTCGCAGGGCGCCGACGCTCCGGCGCCCCAGCGCCCTGCCGCCGCGGCCGACGAGGTGCCCGGCGACAGCGGCAACAGCAACACGCCGATCGGCGTCATCGTCGACGTGTCGGGCGCGGGCGCGCTGATCGCCATCGACCCGCAGCGGCTTGGCGAGTGCATGGACGATCCCGACCCGGCGATCACCCAGACAGGACAGGTCGGAAGCCAGATCAAGGTCAAGGTCGGCAATTACTGGCTGCTCGCCAGCATTCGCAACCAGAAGCAGGACCGGAAAGCCGGAGGCGGGATCCTCGCCGACATCGACTTCCTTGGCGAAGGCAGCGTGGAGAAGCTGACCGGCCGGGTCTACCATTTCCGCCGCGGGGTCACCCGCTATCCGGTCCCCGGCGCGCTGATCTATCCGACCAGCACCGAGGATCTGAAGCAGATCTATTCGAGCGACGGGCGACCGAACATCGAGATCGGCCGCGTCTACCCGACCCGCGACATCCGAGCCGGCCTCTACATCGACGCCATGCTGGGCAAGCACTTCGCCCTGCTGGGCTCGACCGGCACCGGCAAGTCGACCAGCGCCGCGCTGATCCTGCACCGCATCTGCGAGGCCGCGCCCGAAGGGCACATCGTGATGATCGACCCCCACGGCGAATATTCGGCCGCATTCCGGCACACCGGCATCATCTTCGACGTCTCGAATCTCAACATGCCCTACTGGCTGATGAACTTCGAGGAGCATTGCGAGATCCTGCTGACCAGCCGCGACGCCGAGCGGCAGGTCGACGCCGACATTCTGGCCAAGTGCCTGCTGGTCGCCCGCAAGAAGAGCCGGCTGGCCGAATCGCTCGGGAAGATCACGGTCGACTCGCCAATCCCCTACCTCCTGTCCGACCTCAGCGCCGAGCTTCAGGCGCAGATGGGCAAGCTCGACAAGGCGACCTCGTCCGCGCCCTACATCCGCATCAAGGCCAAGCTGGACGAGGTGAAATCCGACCCCCGTTACCAGTTCCTGTTTTCCGGCATGCTGGTCGGCGACACGATGGCCGACTTCATCGCCAAGATCTTCCGCATGCCGGCCGACGGCAAGCCGATCGCGATCATCGACGTGTCGGGTGTGCCGTCCGACATCACCGCCACCGTCGTCGCCGTGCTCAGCCGGCTGGTGTTCGACTTCGCCATCTGGGGCCGGGAGGAGAAGCCGCGGCCGATCCTGCTGGTCTGCGAGGAAGCGCACCGCTACGTGCCGAACGAAGCCAATGCCGATGGCAACTCGGTCGGCCGCATCCTCAGCCGCATCGCCAAGGAGGGCCGCAAATACGGCATCAGCCTCGGCCTCATCACGCAGCGGCCGTCCGACCTTGCCGAAGGGGTGCTGTCGCAGTGCGGCACCATCATCTCGATGCGGCTGAACAACGAGCGGGACCAGTCCTTCGTGAAGGCCGCCATGCCCGAAGGCGCGCGCGGCTTCCTCGACTCCATCTCCGCCCTGCGCAACCGCGAGTGCATCATCTGCGGCGAGGGTGTGTCGATCCCCATCCGCGTCTCCTTCGACAATCTCGACGAAGCCAAGCGGCCGGCCTCCGAAGACCCCAGCTTCGTCGAACTGTGGAGCCAGGCGGGCGGGGAAGAGGACGCGGTGCGGCGCACGGTGCAGCGCTGGCGCGCGCAGGCCGGCTGATCCGGCCCGATCAGGTGCCGCGCGTGTCCCCGTAGAGGTGGATGTGGAGCCGGTCCGACAGCCGCAGGCCGTGGGCAAGGCACATCGGGGCGAGCCAGCGCTGACGCGCGTGCAGGGTCGCGCTGTCCGTGCCTTCCGCCATCAGGAAGGTCCGCTCCGCCGGCAGGCCGTGCTCCTCCATCAGTGCCAGCACCTCGTCCACATCCCCGGGCTGCGCCACCACGAACTTGAAGAAGGCGCGCGGATCGGCGGCATAGGCGGCGAGGCGTCCGGGCAGCAGGGCGAGCGCAGCCGGGTTGCCGCTGTGCGCGAGCTTCGGGCTGACATTGTACTGCGTCACCCGCGCGTCGAGCGCGGCGGGAGCGCGGGTGGTGCCGTTCGTCTCCACCTCCACCGCCATGTCCGGAAGGTGGTCGAGCAGCCGGGCGAGCGCCGCCCCCTGGAGCAGCGGTTCGCCGCCGGTGATGACGAGCCGGCGCTGTCCCAGCGCGGCGATGCGCGCGGCGACCTCGGCTTCCTCCAGCGTGATCTGGTTCGCCGCGCGCGCGTGCCGCACGCCGCCGCGGTGGAAGCGGTTGTCGCCCTCGAAATGCCAGGTGTAGGGCGTATCGCACCACACGCAGGCAAGGTTGCAGCGCGACAGCCGGACGAAGGCGACGGGCGTGCCGATGCTCGGCCCCTCGCCTTGCAGCGAGGCGAAGATCTCCGGCTCGCCGGGCGCCTGCGTCGCGAGGGTCAGGGGCACGCCTCGTCGCTCCTCAGCCACACATGGACCGCATGTGACACGGTCCAGAAGAACAAGAACACGCCGCCCCGTGCAGGCGGGCGGATNAGAAGAACAAGAACACGCCGCCCCGTGCAGGCGGGCGGATTGAATCGGCAGGTCGGCTCGCATCATCATCATTCCGGGTGTCTGGCATGGTGGCCGCCCGTAGGAAACGCTGGCCTCCCGCCTCGCGCCGCTAGGCCTCGCCCAGCCGCGCCAGCGCCGCCGCCAGCCGCTCCGCCTCGCCTGCGTGGTGGGCGTGATCGGCGCGGGCCTTGGCCACCGCTTCGGGCTTGGCCTTCTCCACGAAGGCGGGGTTGGACAGGCGTTTCGTCAGCGAGTCCGCCTCCTTGCGGCTCGCTTCCAGCGCCTTGTGCAGCCGCGCCCGTTCCGCCGCCACGTCGATCACGCCTTCCAGCGGCACGACGAACACGTCCTCGCCCGCCGTCACCTGCATCGCCGCGCCGGCCGGCGGCGTGCCCACCGTCACCGGGGCCAGCCGCGCAAGCCGTTCGATGGCGGCGCTGCTGCGGCCGATGACCTTTTGCGCCAGCGGCGATGGATCGGCGATGGTCGCGGCGAGCTTCACGCCGGGGGCAATGCCCAGTTCGCTCCGCGCGCTGCGGGTCGCGGTGGTCAGCGTGATTACCCAGTCGATCGCGGCCTTGGCATCGGCGTCCACGGTCGCGTCCGGCCGAGGCCACTGCGCCGTGATCAGCGGATAGTGGGACCGCTCGCCCCGCGCCTGCCACAGTTCTTCGGTGACGAAGGGCATGAAGGGGTGCAGCATCACGAGGATCTGGTCGAGCGCCCAGCCGGCGACCGCGCGCGTCTCGGCCGCGGCCGGCGTGTCCGTCTCGCCCTGCAGCACCGGCTTGATGAGTTCGAGATACCAGTCGCAGAACCGGTCCCACACGAAATGGTAGATCGCGTCCGCCGCCGCGTCAAAGCGCAGGTCGGCGAGCGCCTTGTCCAGCCGGGCCAGCGTCTCCACCACCTCGCCGACGATCCACTGGTTCACGGCGAGGCGCGCGGGCGGGGCGGCGATGGTCGTGCTGCCGCCGATGCCGTTGGCCTGGCAGAACCGCGCCGCGTTCCACAGCTTCGTCGCGAAGTTGCGGTATCCCTCGACCCGCTTCTCGTCGAGCTTGATGTCCCGCCCTTGGCTCTCGGTCGCGGCCATGAAGAAGCGCAGTGCATCTGCGCCGTAGCGGTCGATGAGGCCGAGAGGATCGACGACATTGCCCTTGGACTTGGACATCTTCTGCCCGTCCGCGGCGCGCACGAGGCCATGGAGGTAGAGCCGCTTCCAAGGCGCTTCGTCCCTGTTGTAGTACCCCATCATCAGCATCCGGGCGTCCCAGAAGAACAGGATGTCGAAGCCGGAGATCAGCAGGTCGTTGGGGTAGTGCCTGGCGAGGAGGTCGTCCGCGTCCGGCCAGCCGAGCGTGGCGAACGGCCACAGGGCGGAGGAGAACCAGGTGTCGAGGACGTCCTCGTCCTGCCGCAGCACGGCATCCGGGCCGGCCAGCGCCTGTGCCGCCGCTTCATCGGGCGCGACGAAGGCCGTGCCGTCGGCATCGTACCACGCCGGCACCCGGTGCCCCCACCACAGCTGGCGGCTGACGCACCACGGCAGGATGTTCTCCATCCAGTTGAAGAAGGTCTTTTCCCAGCTTTTTGGCACGATCTCGACTTCGCCGGAACGCACCGCCTCGATCGGCCGCTGCGCCAGCTTGGCGGCGTCGACATACCACTGGTCGGTCAGCCACGGTTCGATCGGCACGCCGCCGCGGTCGCCATAGGGCAGCTGGATCGTGCGCGGTTCGGCGTCGTGTTCCGCGCCGTCCTTGTCGATGTGCGGCACGAGGAAGCCCTGCGCCTTCAGCAGCGCCACGACGCGCTCGCGCGCGGCGTAGCGGTCGAGGCCGAGCAGCTCCTCGGGCACCAGCCCGTCCGCCGTCTGCGTCACGCAGGCGTCGGCGTCGAACATGTTGAGCATGTCGGCGGCCGCGATGCCCGCGCGCCGTGCCACCTCGAAGTCGTTGAAGTCGTGCCCCGGCGTGATCTTGACCGCGCCCGAACCCAGTTCCGGGTCGGCGTGCGCGTCGGCGATGATCGGGATTTCGCGGCCCGTGATCGGCAGGCGCACCTTTGCCCCGCGCGCGACGAGGTCGCGATACCGTTCATCCTCCGGGTGCACCGCCACCGCCATGTCGGCCAGCATGGTTTCCGGCCGGGTGGTGGACACGCGCACCTCGCCGCTGCCCTCGGCCAGCGGATAGCGCAAAGTCCAGAAATGGCCCTGCACCTCGCGCGTTTCGACCTCCAGGTCGCTGATCGCGGTTTTCAGCTTGGGGTCCCAGTTCACCAGCCGCTTGTCGCGGTAGACGAGGCCGTCATTGTAGAGGTCGACGAACACCTTGGTCACCGCGCGGGTGAAGTGCGGGTCCATGGTGAACTGTTCGCGCGACCAGTCCATCGAGCAGCCCAGCCGGCGCAGCTGGCGGGTGATGGCGCCGCCGCTTTCCTCCTTCCACTCCCACACCTTCTGCACGAACGCCTCGCGGGTGAAGTCGGTGCGCTTCTCGCCGCGCTCGGCCATCTGGCGTTCCACCACCATCTGCGTGGCGATGCCGGCGTGGTCGGTGCCCACCACCCACAGCGCGTCCTTGCCGCGCATCCGTTCATGGCGGACGACGATGTCCTGCAGCGTGTTGTCGAGCGCGTGGCCGATGTGGAGCGAGCCGGTGACGTTGGGCGGCGGATTGACGATGGTGAACGGCTCGGCATCCGGTCGCGCGGGGCGGAACAGGCCGCGTTCCTCCCAGAAGGCATACCAGCGGGCCTCAAGGGCGGCGGGGTCGAAGGTGGTGGGAAGGGCGCTGTCCATGACGCGCGCGTCATGCCAGCGCGCTCCACGGCGCGCAACGGCGCGCAGCGCAACGGGGGCGTCCGGCGGCTTGCCCGCTTGCCGTTTTGCCAGCATAGGGAGGGAGATGCGGACGGGGGCGGCCTTCGAAATCGACGGCGAGGACGGCGGCGCGCGGCTGCGCCTGTCGGGCGCATACCTCCTGTCGACCATCGGAGCCGTCGAAAAGCCGCTTGGCCAGGTCAGCGGGCCGGTGGCGGCGGTCGACCTTGGCGGCATCACGGCCATCGACACGGTGGGCGCGTGGCTGGCGCTGTCGACGGCGCGGCGGCTCGACGCGCCGCTCGAGAACGGCAGCGAACGGACCGAGCGGCTGATCCGCGCCGTGGCGGACACGGGCGAGGCGGAGGAGCCTTGGCCGACGCGCGCGCCGATCTGGCGCCGCGTGCCGGCTCGCATGGGCGAGCTGGTGGTGGAGTTCTTCACCGCGCTTGTCGGCGTCGTCGGCTTCATCGGCCAGATCCTGCTCGCCGCGGGCGCGCTGATCCGCCATCCGCGCCGCTTCCGCGGCAACGCGCTGGTCAACCAGATGGAGAAGGTCGGCGTGTCCGCCCTGCCCATCGTCGGGTTGATGAGCTTTCTCATCGGCATCGTCATCGCCCAGCAGGGCGCCGTGCAGCTGGCGCAGTTCGGGGCGGAGACGCTGACGGTCAATCTCGTCGGCCGCATCACCCTGCGCGAACTCGGTGTGCTGATGACGGCGATCATGGTCGCGGGCCGCTCGGGCAGCGCCTTCGCCGCCCAGCTTGGCACCATGAAGCTGACCGAGGAGATCGATGCCATGCGCACCATCGGCATCTCCCCGATCGAGGCGCTGGTGATTCCCCGGGTGCTGGCCGCGATCCTCGTCATGCCGCTGCTCGGCTTCTATGCCTCTGTGATGGCGATCATCGGCGGGGCGGTCATTGCCGACCTGACGCTCGGCATCCCCTTCCTCAGCTTCATCCAGCGGATCCAGGACGTCGTGCCGACCTACGATCTGTGGGTCGGACTGATCAAGGCGCCGATCTTCGGCCTGATCATCGCCCTGTCCGGCTGCTACCAGGGGATGCAGGTGCGCGGCAATTCGGAGGAGGTGGGGCTGCGGACGACGACCTCCGTGGTGGCGGCGATCTTCATGGTCATCGTCGTGGACGCCTTCTTCGCCGTGTTCTTCACCAATGTCGGCTGGGGCTGAGATGGAAGACCCCATGCCCGACACCGCCGAGGGGCAGAACTTCCCGATTGTGGTCGAAGACCTGCGCAACGCCTTTGGCGAGCAGGTGATCCACGACGGGCTGTCGCTCAAGGTCAGGCGGGGGGAGATCCTTGGCGTCGTCGGCGGTTCGGGCACCGGCAAGTCGGTGCTCATGCGGTCGATCATCGGCCTGCAGACCCCGACCGCCGGCGACATCCGCGTGTTCGGGCGTTCGATCACCGACCGCGAGCCTGACGAGGTGCTCGGCGTGCGCGACCGCTGGGGCGTGCTGTTCCAGGGCGGGGCGCTGTTCTCCACCCTGACGGTGGGCGAGAACGTCGAGATTCCGCTCAAGCAGTTCTATCCCAACCTCTCGGCGGCGAGCCGCCACGACATCGCCCGCTACAAGGTCCGCATGAGCGGCCTGCCCGAAGAGGCGATCGGCAAGTTTCCGTCCGAGCTGTCCGGCGGCATGAAGAAGCGTGCGGGGCTCGCCCGCGCGCTGGCGCTTGATCCTGAACTGCTGTTCCTCGACGAGCCGACGGCGGGGCTGGACCCGATCGGCGCCGCGGCCTTCGACCGGCTGATCGCGGGGCTGCAGGAGACGCTCGGCCTGACGGTGTTCCTGATCACCCACGATCTCGACACGCTGCACGAGATCTGCGACCGGGTGGCGGTGCTTGCCGACCGGCGGGTCATCGCCGTGGACACGGTGCCCAACCTCATGAAGCTCGACCATCCGTGGATCAACGAATACTTCAACGGGCCGCGCGGCCGCGCGGCGCTGACGGCGCAGGCGCTCGAGACGCTGCGCAGCCACATGGACATGCCCATCGCCGGACTGCCGATCAAGGCGATGGACAAGGCCGATCCTTCAAGAGCATAGGCGGGACGAATGGAAACACGGGCAAATCACGTGTGGGTCGGCGTCGTCAGTCTCGCCCTTCTGGCGGCGCTGGCGCTGTTCATCGTCTGGATCGCCCGTCTGGGACAGGGCGAGCAGAACAGCTACGACATCTTCTTCAACCAGTCGGTGCAGGGGCTCGCCAACGGCTCGCAGGTCAGCTTCGCCGGGGTGCCGGTGGGCCAGGTGGCCGAGATCGCCCTGTGGGAGCGTGACCCCCAGTTCGTCCGGGTGCGGGTGCGCGTGAACGAAGGCGTGCCGATCCTGGTCGGCACCACCGCCACCATCCAGGGCAGCTTCACCGGCGTGTCGACGATCCTGCTCGACGGCGCCCGGCGCGGCGCGGCGCCGATCACCTGCGCCACCGGCGGCTGCCCGGAAGGCGTCCCCATCATTCCGACCCGGCCGGGCGGGCTGGGCGAGATCCTGTCCAACGCGCCGCTCCTGCTCGAGCGGCTGGCGACGCTGACGGAGCGGCTGACGCAGCTGCTCTCCGACCGCAACCAGGGCGAGATCGCCGGCATTCTCGCCAACACCAACCAGCTCACGCGGGAATTCACCGGCCTTGGCGCCGCCACCGAGCGGACGCTGGCGGAGTTGCAGATCACCCTGCGCGAGTCGAGCGAGGCGCTGAACGAGTTCGAGAACGTGACCCGCTCGACCGACCGGATCCTCAACGAGGAGGGCAACCAGCTGGCGCAGCAGCTGCGCACCACGCTCAACTCTGCGAGCGGCGCCGCGCGGGCGCTGGAGCAGAGCCTGGCGCAGACCGAGCCGGTCGCCCGGCAATTGACGGAAACGACCCTGCCCGCGGCAGAGGCGACGCTGCGCGACCTGCGCGCCACGAGCCGCGCCCTGCGCGCCGTGACCGAGGAGGTGCAGGCGCGGGGCGCCTCGTCGCTCATCTCGGGCAACCGCCTTCCCGACTACGACCCCAGCAAGGATTACAGCCGGTGATGCTCTCCCGTGTGAACGCCGTTCCGAAGCGTCGCGGCGCCTCTGCCGCTGCCGTGGTGATGCTGGGCCTGGCGCTCGCCGGCTGCGTCCGGCTCGGTCCGCGGCCTCCAGCATCGCTGCTCACCCTCACCCCGGCCAGCGTGGCGGCCAGCGGGCGCGATGCTGCGGGCGCGGCGTCCTCGGCCATCACCCTGTCCGAATTCGACGCGCCGGCGCGCCTCGACGTGCTGCGCGTGCCGGTCCAGATCACCGACAGCCAGGTCGCCTATGTCGCCGATGTCGCCTGGGTGGAGCGGCCGGCGCGGCTCTTCCGCCGGCTCATCGCCGAAACGCTGCGGTCGCGCTCCAACCGGCTGGTCGTGGACGGGGACGATCCGGGCGTCGTCTCGTCGCAGCGGCTGACGGGAGTGCTGCGCGAATTCGGCTACGACGCGCGCACGTCCTCGGTGGTCGTCCGCTTCGACGCCGTGCGCAGCACCGCGGGGGGCGCCGTCTCCACCCGCCGGTTCGAAGCGGTGGTGCCGGGCATCCCGCCCGAAGGCGCGGCGATCGGCGACGCGCTCAACCGGGCGGCCAACCAGGTCGCGGACGAAGTGGCCGCCTGGTTCCTGTAGACGCTGCGCCGAGGGACTGCGCCCGGCACCCGCAGCGCGCGCAGCGGCAGGAGGTGCGGCAGGATCAGACCAACTCCCGCCGCAGCCAGAAAGGGCAGCGGCACGTTCGCCTGCGGCACCGCCACCACCAGCCCGGCCGCGACCAGCGCGCTGGCCGCGCCCACGGCGGCCACGATGCGCCACGGATGCGGGGTCTTCTCCAGCAACCGGGCTGAGACCGGGCCTGCGTGGCCCAGCACGAACACCACCCCCGTCGCGAGCACCGGATGCAGGAGCGCCGGCGCCGCGAGCATCGCCCACAGCGCCGCGTCGCCGGGCGCACGGCGCAGGGCGGCCAAGGCGAGAAGCACGGCGGCCGCACCGGCAGCGGCGAGAACCGTGACGAGGACGCCGGGAACGGGCGCGCCGCACAGGGCGGCAAACACGGCCGCCGTCTCGGTCGGACGCAGCAGCGCGCTGCCCCCGATGGCCAGGCCGGCGATTGCGAGGCGGCGGACCCACGGCTGGCCGGCGCCGTCGGCGGCGAAATGCCAGCCGGACAGGAGGAGGAACAGCGCCAGCACCATCACCGGCGCCAGCAGAACCGTGGTGCCCGCGATTATGCCGACGCCGGCATAACGGACGCCGTGCCGCGCGTCGCGCAGCAGCGATACGCCATCTGGCGCGAAGGCGCCGTGCGGGAGACCGGCGAGGAACAGGGCTAGGCCGGCGCCCACGGCGGGCTCGGTGCCGCCTGCGCCGATCGCCAGCGCCGCGGCGAGCAGCGCCAGCGGCAGCATCCCCGGCGCCCGCCGCGGTGCAGTCCCGACCCGGCGGCGCGCGGTGCGACAAGGGGAACGGGGCAAGGCGGTCGGCGAAAGGCTCACCCTTCCGCAACGCCGGGAGCGCGTTCGCTTTCCCGGCGCGCCGCCTGCCGGGCGGCGCAACCGGACCGGCCACGCGGGCCGCAGTCCGGCTGCGCCGGTGCGGGAATCAGCTTCAGCTCAGATGGCGCGACACCGCCGCGGTCATCTTGAACATCGAGATCTCGTCCTTGCCGATGACCTTGCCCAGCTTGTCGTCGGGCACGATCATGCGCTTGTCCGTCGACTTCTGCAGATCATGCTTCTTGATGTATTCCCACACTTTAGAGGTGACCTGGGCGCGGGTCATCGGACCCTTGCCGACGATGTCCTCCAGTTCGCCCGACACCTTTACCGGTTGTTGCAGGGCGTTCTTCTTTTCGGCCATGGTGGTTCCTTTCCTGAACTCGACGCGCCCATATGCCACGGGAATGGCGACACGCAAAGTCAGCCCGGCCCGTCATCCTCAGCCTCGTCCCAGTCCTCGTCCGGGGCAGCGAAGCGGGCGAGGAGAGCGGCGGCGCCGGTCACCCGGCCCGCGATCCGCGCCAGCACCTGCTCCCGCGTCGCTCCCGGCGGCAGGTCCACAGCGACGTCAGAGGCGAACAGCTGGAACAGGTAGCGGTGCGTCCCGTCCTCGGCCGCCAGCGGCGGCGGCAGCCATTCGGAATTGCCGGCCGCGTTCTTGCCGGCGCGTGGCGGCGTCTCCCCTTCGAGCAGCTTGGCCCGCTGCGCCGGAAGGCCCCAGACGAGCCAGTGGCAGGGAGCGCCCGGTGCGTCGACGTCCTCGACCAGCAGCAGGAGTTCGGCCGTGCCGGAGGGAGGGGCGCTCCAGTCCAGCGGCGGCGCGACGGCGTCCTCCTCGTGCGCGGTGAAGCTTTCGTCGAGCGCCTCGCCGTTGGCGAAGGCTGCGCTTGTCAGGACCAGTCCTCCGGCGCCGACCACCTCCTCCGGCACACTGGCGATGGCAGGCACGGCGCGGGGCGGGCCGTCACCCAGAAGCGCGCCGAGCCAGGGGGGTAGGGTCTCGTTCATCGTTCGGGCATTCCTTGCTGCATCAGGTCCGCCTCATGGCCGGTGCCGCGCCGATGGTCGAGCGCTTTCGGCCATACGTCGGTGCACCGACCGCCAGAGCATCCGCACGGGCCACCATCGACCGCCGAAATCTTCGCTTGATCACAAGGAGTTGTGCGGTCATTCTGCCGGGCTGCGGGGGAACTGACGCAGAAAGACGGGTTCAGGATGCACGCACGCGCAGGGATGAAATCGGGGCGCCGCTGGCGCATGGTCGTCGCCCTTCTCGCGTCGGCCAGTCTTGCGGCGTGCGGCGGGGGGAGCGGTGGCGGCGGTTCGGGCGGCACGGGCAGCCCGCCATCCGGCGGCTTCAATCCCGCGCCGTCTCCGACCCCGCCACCAACCGCGCAATGTTCCCTGGCGGAGCGGCAGAGCTGGGTGAAGGCGCAGATCGACCAGTATTACCTGTTCCCCGAACTGGTGGCGCAAGGGGTGAACCCGGCCGCCTTCACCACGGTGCAGGACTACATCGACGCGCTTGTCGCGCCGGCGCGGGCGCAGGGCCGCGACCGGTTCTTCACTTACATCACCTCGATCGCGGAGGAAAACGCCCTCATCAACACCGGCTCCAATGCCGGCTTCGGCATCCGGCTGTCCTATCAGGGGACGCGGGTGTTCGTGTCCGAAGCGTTCGAGGGTGCGCCGGGCCTTGCGGCCGGTCTCGACCGCGGCACCGAACTGCTCGCCATCAACGGAACCAGCGTCGCCAGCCTGATCGCGGAGGGCGGGCCGGCGGCCGTGAGCCGTGCCCTGGGGCCGAGCGATCCGGGGGTGACGCGCTCGCTGCGCTTCACCGATGCGAGCGGGGTTGTCCGCGAGGCGAGCGTGACGAAGGCGGACTACGCCCTCGACCCGGTGTCCGACCGCTACGGCGTGCGGATCCTCGACGACGGCGGCACACGGGTCGGCTATCTCAACCTGCGCACCTTCATCGTCCGGCGGGGCGATGACGAGCTGCGCGCGGCCTTTCGCCAGTTCCAGGCGGCCGGGGTGACGCAGATCATCCTCGACTTCCGCTACAATGGCGGCGGTCTCGTCTCTCAGGCGGAGCTGCTCGGCAGCCTGCTGGGCCGCAACTATGTCGGCCAGGTGTTCAGCCGCACGGAATTCCGCCCCTCCCTCGCCAGCGAGAACCGGGTCGCGCTGTTCCGCGCCGAGGCCGAGGCGATCGGCGTCACCCGCCTGGCGGTGATCGGCACTGAAGGCACCGCGTCCGCGAGCGAGCAGGTCGCCAACGCCTTCATCCCCCTGCTGGGCAGCAACCTCGCCCTTGTCGGGGCGAACACCTCCGGCAAGCCGGTGGGGCAGATCGCGCTGGACCGGGCGGCGTGCGACGACCGCCTGCGCGTGGTCGCCTTCCGGACCGTCAACGCGGCGGGACAGGGCGACTACTACAACGGCCTTGCGCGGGTGATGCCGAACACCTGCCGCGCGGCCGACGACCTGTCGCGCCCGCTCGGCGATCCGCAGGAAGCCTCCACCCGCGCCGCGCTGGACTTCCTTGCCGGTCGCAGCTGCACGCCGATCGCCGGCGAGGGTGTGCAGGCTCCGCAGGCGGCGCAGCCCGAGCGGGCGCTGCTGCGCAGCTTCACCGACAACGCCGCGCAGCGCGAGGTGCCGGGCCTGTTCTGAACGCCCCCTGCGCTCGGCGCCCTTTGACAAGCCGGTCGCGGACATGGCAGCATCGTGTCATGCGCGCGTCGATGACACCCGATGCCTTCTGGCTTCACTACCTGCGCGAACATTCGCGTCCGGGGACACGGGCGCTGCACTATGCGGGCACGACGCTCGTGGTCGGGCTGGCCCTGCTTGCCCTTGTCACGGGGCGGTGGCTGCTGCTCGCCGCCCTGCCGCTGGCCGGCTACGGCTTTGCCTGGCTGGCGCACTGGCTGGTCGAGCGCAACCGGCCGGCCACCTTCACGCACCCGTGGTGGAGCCTGCGCGCGGACTTCCGCATGTGGTGGCTGTGGCTGACCGGGCGGCTGGAGCCGGAGCTGCGCCGCGCAGGGGTGCAGCCCGGAACGGCCGTCTAGGGCGCCGCTGGTCCGCTGAACGGCGTCCGGTCGCTCCACCCGCAGCCCGCCCGCTGCTCCGTTCCCAGCTTCAGCGTCACGGTGAACGGGTAACGCCGGTCCGACATGCCGTCGGAGCACGGCGCGGCGGTCAGCACCACGTCAAGCGCCGCACCATCAAGCGTGCCGCTGAACGACAGGCCGTTGTTGCCCGCGAAGCGGCGCACGCGGGCGGTGCTGCCTGCGGGCGTGTCCGGTGTCGTGTAGGTCAGCGTGTCGCCCTGAACGCTCGCGTTCCAGAACGGCTCCGTGCCGATCATCCGCACCGTCTCGTCCGGGCCGATGCCGGAGAAGGGAGAGGTCTGGTCGGACTGCCCCATCGTTCCGCAGGCGGACAGGGCAAGCGCGGCCGCGCCCGCCCACATCCCGACACGCACCCGGTCACCGCGGCGCATCGGCGATGGTTCCGTCCTCGTTGGTCGTGTAGCCACCCTGCGGACCGCCGGCAGCCGTGGCCGGGGCGGCCGTCGTGGCGGTGCCGGGCTCGACGCCGGGCGGAACGGCCTGCACCGGGGCGGGCGTTGCCGCCACTCCCGCCGCGGGCGCGGTTGCGCCGGCCTGCGTCGGCAGGTCGGTGTTCGTCGGCGCGTTCTGGTTGCAGGCGGCCGCGAGCAGCAGCACGGGGGCACTCAAGACCGCAAGGCGAAGGGGCATCGGGCAGTTCCTTTCTGGCAGTGTCACCGTCGAACGATCGTCCCGGCATGGAGTGCCGGCACGACGCTTGCTCCTCAAGACAGCGCGACGAGCAGCGTTGCCGCAGCCAGTCCCTCCGACAGCGGCCAGCGCAAGCGCATCCACCAGCGCGGCGCATGATGCCGCGCGAGACGGCGATCGACAAGCGGGCTCGCCGCCAGCGCCAGCGCCAGCACCACCAGCGACGGTCCCGGCCACTGGAGCCCGAACACCCACGGCAGATAGGTGGCGAGCGCGAGCAGGCTGGGCGCCACGGCCGCGATCCAGAGAGAGGTCGGGACCGGCTCGTGCCGGTGGTCGGCCGCTGCGGCGAGACCCCACCACAGCCCGCCGAGAAACGAGAGGATGAGCGCCGCATAACCCCAGGCGATAGCCAGAGCGGCATAGCGCCACTCCGGCGGTCCCGCCCACACCGCCGCCGCGCAGGCGAGCTGCGGCAGCAGGCCGGCCCAGCCGAGCCGGAGCGGCCAGTGCGGGACGGCCGCCTGCCCATGCCCGTGCCGGTCCGGCGATGGGTGTCCGGGGCGGCCCAGCTGTTCGACCGGGCCTTGGTCGCCTCTCAATGTTTCGGACCTGCCGGTTGAGCGCCGTCCGCCTCGGAGATGTCGAGATGAACCACGCTCACCGCCGTGTGGACGGAAATCTCGTCCGTCAGCATCAGCTCGACCGTGTAGCGCCCCAGCATTTCCCCCGGCTCGATCGTGACCGCCACGGCTCCGGGAGCGAGCGCGAAGCCGTTGCCGGCGGGAGCCGGGCCGAGCGGCCATGCGTCGAAGGCCAGTTCCTCGCCATAGGGCTGTCCGTCCGGGGCGGTGATCCGGACGCGCGCCGACAGCCAGCACTTGCCGTCCGGGTCGCGGCGGCAATTGCCGAACAGGATGAGCTGCTGCACGCGCTGAAGGCGGCGGGCCGCAAGCGACGTGCGGGGAGCGGGACGGGCTCCGCTGCCCATCTGCTGCGCCAGAGTGTCGGGATCGGTGGTCCACAGGTGGATCACGTGGAGATTGCCGGCACGGCTTTCGACGGCGGCGACATTCGCCTGCGGCTGCGCGGACAGTGGCGCGGCGAGGAGGGCGAGGAGGGCAGTGGCGAGTGTCCCGAGGCTCCGTCCGATGCTCGTCATGCCGGTCATCCCCAACGCCTTTCGCCAGACTGCGCCGCGCCCAGAATGACGTGTTCCCGCGCGGGCGACAACACGAAAAGGGGAGGCCCCGGCCGGCGCCGCCCCTCAGCCTTGTCCGCGGGCCGTGCAGCGCTTCAGCGCGGCATCAGCACCCGGTCGATGGCGTGGATCACGCCGTTGCTGGCATTGACGTCGGTCTGCACCACGCGCGCGCGGTTGCCGGCGGCGTCGGTCAGGACCACGGTGTTGCCATCGAGCGTCGCGGTGAGTGTCGCGCCGTTGACGGTCGTCAGCCGGTGCCCGCCGCTCCCCGCAGCCTGAACGGCCTGCGTCAGCGTGGCCGCATCGGTCGTCCCCGGCACCACATGGTAGGTCAGGATCGAGCGCAGATCCTCGCGTCCGGCCGGGCTGAGCAGCTGGTCACGTGTCGCCTGCGGCACCCCGTTGAAGGCCGCGTTGGTGGGCGCGAACACGGTGAACGGCCCGGGACCGGACAGCGTCTCGCCCAGTCCCGCCGACTGCACCGCCGTCACCAGTGTCGAGAAATCCGGATTGCCCTGAGCGACCTGAACCACGTTCCCCGAGGCGGCCGGTGCGGTGGCGGTGGCCGTCGTCCCGGCGACCGTGGTGTCGGCCGTCGTCGTCGTGGTGGTGGTGCCGGTGCCGGTGTCGTTCGCCGACCCGCACGCCGTCAGGGCAAGCGCGCCGAGCCCGGCAAAGAGTGCTGTCCGTGTCCTCATTGGTCCGTTCTTTCCGTTCGCAATTGATCCGCACGGGGTTGCGGACGGGCTCGCGACCCGTCTGCACCCCGCAACTTGACGATTGTTAATGCCGGTTGTTCCAGCCGCGGCGGTTTCGTGGCGGCGTTTGGGAACAATCCCGTGGTGCGGGCACAAAAAAGGCGCCAGGCCGGATCTTCCCCGCCTGGCGCCTTTCGAGCGCTGGAACGCCGCGGCGTCAGCCGGCGGGTGAGAGGTTCACGGCGCTTTCCTTGCCGTTGCGGCCGCGCTCGACCTCGAAGTTCAGCCGCTGATCCTTGTCGAGCGTGTGCATCCCGGCCGCCTGCACGGCGGTGATGTGGACGAAGCTGTCAGCCGAGCCGTCATCGGGCTGGATGAAGCCATAGCCCTTGTCGGCGTTGAAGAATTTGACGGTGCCAGTCTTGGTCATGTGGAGTTCCTTTCAAGAACGTCGTGGTGTGTCCGGCGTCGTGCCGGACGGTCGTGCTTCGCATCGTTCAGGGAAGGGAACTCGTCCTCTGCGGCTGGCGCGGCTGAAGCCGGGCGGCGCAAAATCGGAAATCCGTCGCAATCGTCGACGTCAGCCCCGTTGCCGTAGCACGATACGCTCCAATCTCCTAATCGTGGATTTCCTCGCCATCCTGGTGGAACCGGGAGACGCATGGCTCGCTCAGGAAGGTCAGGAGGGCAGGCAGGTTGTGCAGACAGATGAAGGCGAGTGCAGGTGGGACACGGGCGCGCTGGCTGCGCCGGCCCGTATGCCTGTGCAGCCGGATGACCTCCACAGGCTGTCCGGCGGCGCAGCGTGTGCGGGGCGGGGATCGGCGCGGCGGATGATGCCCGTGTTCTCTCCAGAGGCGGCGACCGGTGCGGACCTGCTCGGAAGGGCGGAGGCGATCCGCGTCCGCTTCGGCCGTTGCCAGCACAACGGCGCGGCGCTCACCGCGCGGTGGGACGGGCACGACGTCGCCGTGCCGCCGACGGCGGCCGGTGCCGGGGAGATCCGCACCGCGCCCGTGCCGCGTCCGGTCGCGCAGGGCGGGTCTGCTCCGGCCTCATCCCCGTCCCGCGCGCCGGCCGAGGCCGGCAGTGCCGAACCGTGGGTGCCGCCGCGCTGGCTGGTGCCGTTTGGCCGGGATTTCACCAAGACCCTGACCTTTCTGGCGCTGCACCTGCTGGTCGGCTTCACCGTGGCCTATGTATTCACGGGGTCAGTCGCGATCGCCAGCGGCATCGCCCTCGTCGAGCCGCTGGTGAACGCGGTGGTGTTCTTCTTTCACGAGAAGGCGTGGCGGCGATCGGAGGTGCCGCTGCTCGACATCATGCTTCACCGCCACACGCGGACCGGCGTCTGAGCACCGGGCCGCAGCCCCGTCATCCGCGCGGGTGCCGGTCGGCCTTGCCGAAGTGGCTGTCGAGCAGCGACACGAGCTTCGCGCCGGCCTGACGGGCGGCGGAGTCGACGTCACCGGCTGTCGCCGTGACCGCCACCGGTGCGCCGCCGCGCGGGCGCGCCTCGATCGTGCACTTCTTGTCGTCCGCGCCGCCGCGGGAGGCGTTTTCGTCCACCACATGCACTTCCAGGCGGGTCAGGCGGTCGGCGAACCGCGCCAGCCGTTCGCGCAGCTGCGTTTCGATGCGCTCGGCGACGTTCTCGGTTCCCATCACGCTGCTGTCGGTGTTGAACTGGAAGTCCATGCTCTGCTCTCTCCTTGATGTGGCCGGTATGAAGGAGAACCGGGCGGGGGCGCCGGCGGTTCCGGACGGCGCGCGTGGACTGGCGGGATGAGACCTGGGTCGCTACCATCCTGCCGATGAAGCCCGTTTTCGGCCCCGGACGCGTTCTGGCCCTGCTTTGTGCGGCGGCGCTCTCCGGCTGCGTGTCCGCCAGCGCCGGACGCCATGCTGCACAGGACGCGTTCTTCGCCGCCCTGTCGAGCCACTGCGGGCGGGCCTATGCCGGCGCTCTGGTGTCGAGCGATGCGGCCGACGCCGCCATGGCCGGCCGGGCGATGCAGATGCACGTGCGCGACTGCACGGGGACGCGGGTGGCCATCGCCTTCCACATCGAGACCGCCGATGGCGTGTGGGACCGCTCGCGCACCTGGCTGGTCAGCCGGGTGGAGGAGGGGCTGCTGCTGCAGCACGATCACCGCCATGCCGACGGCAGCGCGGATGCGGTGACGCTCTATGGCGGCCGTACGACCGGCCCGGGGACCCCGCGCGCGCAGGAGTTTCCGGTCGATCCGTTCAGCATCGCCCTGTTCCGGGCAAACGGCCTCGAGGCCAGCGTCACGAACGTCTGGCGCGTGGAGGTCGACCCGCGCGGCGTGCCGGGCGGCCGCTATGCCTATCAGCTCCGCCGCGAGGGGCGGCTGTTCAGGGTCGAGTTCGACACCACGCGGCCCATCCCCGTGCCTCCGCCGGCGTGGGGCTGGACATGACGCGGGCGGCCGCCGCCGTCACCCGTGGCAGAGGCAGCCCGCATGGGCGCAGCCGGCCCCGTCCTGATGGTGCGAGGCACAGGTGTCGCTGCAGAAGCCGCGTCCGTCGGCCATGATGGCCTCGCTCGCTCCTACGACGCACACGCAGTCCGCGCAGGCGCACTTCACCATTTCAACGGCGACACTCATGACTCGTTCTCCTCTTCGCCCTCATCGGGCTCGCGCATGTGTTCAAGCATGTTGATGAGCATCGAACGGACATGACAGTCGGGAAGATCGTAATACACCCGCCGCCCGGCCCGATGCTGGCGAAGCAGGCGACCGGCCCGCAGCAGCCGCAGATGCTGCGACACGAGGCTCTGGCTGATGCCCGCAAGCGCCGTCAGTTCGCCGACGCTGCGCGGACCGTCCAGACAGGCCGTCACCAGCCGGAGGCGGTTCGGCTCTCCGAGCAGGCGGAACAGCTCCGCAAGCTGGGTGCCTTCGTCACGGTCGAGACTGATACTCTTCAACATATGAACATCTTTGCATATATACCTGATGACCGAGGAGGGCAAGAGGAGAGAGGCGTCGGGAAACCAGGAATGCGCGTTTGCCCCGGCGCCCACATCCTCTAGAACAGCAAATGATGCGACCACCGGCACCCGTCATCCTCGTCGACTGGGGCACGACCAACCGCCGGGCCACGCTTGTCGGTCCTGGCGGCGCGGTGCTGGGCAGGGTGTCGGACGGGCTCGGCGTCCGCTCGGTGCCGGCAGGGGGCTTCGATGAAGCGGTGGCGGGGCTGCGCACAGCACTCGGGGACCATCCCATGCTGCTCGCCGGGATGATCGGCTCGGCGCGCGGCTGGCGCGAGGCGCCTTACCTCGCCTGTCCTGTCGCTCTTGACGATCTTGCGGATGCGATCGTCTGGGTCGAGCCGGGCCGCACCGGCATCGTGCCCGGCGCGTGCGTGGCGGCGGAACGGGGCGGTCCGGACGTGATGCGCGGCGAGGAAGTGCAGGTGCTCGGTGCAGTGGCCGCAGGTGCCATTCCGCCGGATGCGCTCGTCTGTCATCCGGGCACCCACACGAAGTGGATGCGCGTCGCCGGAGGGCGGCTCGCCTGGTTCCGGACTCGCATGACCGGAGAACTGTTCGCGCTGCTGCGGGAACACAGCCTGCTTGCCGCTCGGCTGACGGGCGAGGCCGAAGACGATGCCGATTTCCGCCGGGGCGTGCGCCGTGCGCTGGATGGGGGCGATCTGCTGGGCGACCTGTTCCAGATCCGGGTCCGCGAGGTGCTGAAGCTTGACTTGGGAAGCCCGGCATCCTTCGCCAGCGGGCTGCTGATCGGCAGCGATGTGGCGTCCGGCATCGCCGCCGGGCCGGAGGGCGTCGTGCATGTGCTCGGCCAGCCCAGCCTTGGCGCGCTCTACGCGGCGGCGCTGGCCGAGGCCGGTCGGCAGACCCTTGTCCACCGGGATGAACCGGCCTTTCTGCGCGGGATGCAGGCGCTTGCGGACAGGGTGCTGACATGACGGGAGTGACCGCCTTTCAGGCGCATCTGGCTGCCTGCCCGCTCGTCGCCATCCTGAGGGGCATCCGGCCCGGCGAGGCGGTCGCGGTGGGCGAAGCTTTGTGCGAGGCGGGACTGCGGATCATCGAGGTGCCGCTCAACTCGCCCGATCCGCTCGAGAGCATCGCGCGTCTGGCGCGGGCGCTCGGAAGCGCGGCGACCGTCGGCGCCGGCACCGTGACACGGCCGGGCGAGGTGCATGACGTGGCCGCCGCCGGCGCCACGCTGGTCGTGTCCCCCGCGACCGACCGGGAGGTGATCGCCGCCACCGCCGGGCTCGGCATGGCCAGCGTACCCGGCTATTTCACGCCGACCGAGGCCTTTGTCGCGCTCTACGCGGGCGCGCACGCGCTGAAGCTGTTTCCTGCCGAGGCGGCTTCGGCGGCGGTCCTTCGCGCCCACCGCGCCGTTCTTCCGCCAGCCGTTCCGGTGCTCGTGGTCGGCTCGATCACCCCGGAGGCGATGGCGGATTACCTGTCGGCCGGCGCGACCGGGTTCGGGCTCGGCGGCGCGCTCTACCGGCCCGGCGACTCGCCGGCGGCCGCGCGGGCCAGGGCGCGCCGCTTCGTGGAGCAGCTGGGCCGGGGCGATCGGGCGTGACAATCGGCATTGCCATCATCGGCTATGGCAAGATCGCCCGCGACCAGCACGTGCCGGCCATCGCCGCCAACGACAGCTTCCGGCTGGAGGCGATCTGCACGCGGGGGCCCGTCAGCGACGCGCCGGTTCCGGTGTTCGACAATGCCGCAGCCATGTTCGGCGCGCTCGGCGCGTCAGTGCAGGCGGTGGTGGTGGCAACGCCGCCGGGGCCGCGCTTCGCCCTCGCGGAGGCGGCGCTCGCCGCCGGGCGCGCGGTGCTGCTGGAAAAGCCACCGGCGGCGACCCTTGGCGAAGTGGACGCGCTCGTGCGGCAGGCGCATGAGCGCGGGCTGGCCCTGTATGCCGGCTGGCACTCGCAGCATGCTGCGGCCGTCCAGCCGGCGGCACGGCTCCTTGCCGGGCGCACGGTCGGGCGGCTGCGGATCCGCTGGCACGAGGACGTGCGCGTCTGGCATCCCGGGCAGGACTGGGTGTGGGACGCGGGCGGGCTGGGGGTTTTCGATCCCGGCATCAACGCGCTTTCCATCGCCAGCGCCATCCTGCCGGCGCCGCTGATCGTTGGCGGCGCCTGCCTGAGCGTACCCGCAAACCGGCAATCCCCGATCGGGGCGGAGATCACCTTTTCCGGCATCGACGGTGCCGCTTCGTTCAACTGGAACCACACCGGGGCCGAGGAGTGGACGATCGACATCGACACGGCCGACGGGCTGTCGCTGTCGCTGCGCGAGGGCGGCGCCCGGCTGTTCGTGGGCGGTGCGGAGCAGCGGCTCGACGGAGCGGGCGAGTATCCCTCGCTCTATCGCCGTTTCGCCGGGCTGGTGAACGCCCGCGCGGTGGAGGTCGATGCCGAGCCGATGCGGATCGTCGCCGACGCGATGCTGGTCGCCAGGCGCGGCGCGGCGCCGGCATTCCACTGGAACGGGACGGACGCGTGAGGCGCCGTTGCCGTGCGCGCGGCGTCAGTCGTCCGCGCGTCCGGCGACAAGACGCTCGACCAGCGCCGGATCGGCCAGCGTCGAGACATCGCCCAGATCGTCCACCTGTCCGTCGGCGATCTTCCTGAGGATCCGGCGCATGATCTTGCCCGAGCGCGTCTTGGGCAGCGCATCGGTGAAGTGGATGACGTCCGGCGTCGCCACCGCGCCGATCTCGCGCCGCACCAGCGCCTTGAGTTCGGCCCGCAGCCCGTCGGACGGCGTGACCCCGACCAGCGGGCTGACATAGCAGTAGATGCCCTGACCCTTCACCGGGTGCGCGACACCGACCACCGCCGCTTCGGCCACGGCGTCGTGCAGCACGAGCGCGCTTTCAATCTCCGCCGTCCCCAGCCGGTGTCCCGAGACGTTGAGCACGTCGTCGACGCGCCCCGTGATCCAGTGGTAGCCGTCCGCATCCCGGCGGCAGCCGTCGCCGGTGAAATAGCGTCCGGGATAGGCCGAGAAATACGTGTCCACGAACCGCTGGTGATCGCCGTGCACGGTGCGCGCCTGCCCCGGCCAGCTCGCCGCGAGGCACAGATTGCCCGAAGCCTCGCCCTCGAGCACGCGCCCCTCGGCATCGAGAAGTTCCGGCTGCACCCCGAAGAAGGGGAGACCGGCCGCCCCCGGCTTCATGTCGTGGGCGCCGGGCAGGGTGGTGATCATCACGCCGCCGGTTTCGGTCTGCCACCAGGTGTCAACGATTGGGCAGCGGCCCTCGCCGACGACCTCGTGATACCACCGCCATGCCTCCGGGTTGATCGGTTCCCCGACCGTCCCGAGCAGGCGCAGGCTGGAGCGGTCGCGGCGGGTCACGTGCGCATCCCCTTCGCGCATCAGCGCGCGGATGGCGGTCGGCGCGGTGTAGAGGACGGCGACACGGTGGCGGTCCACCACGTCCCAGATGCGCCCCGGATCGGGCCAGTTCGGCACCCCCTCGAAGATGACCTGCGTCGCGCCGTTCAGCAGCGGTCCGTAGGCCACATAGCTGTGCCCGGTGATCCAGCCGATGTCGGCGGTGCACCAGAACACCTCGCCCGGACGGAAGTCGAAGACGTAGCGGAAGGTGGTGGCGGTCCACACGCCGTAGCCGCCGGTGGTGTGCACGACGCCCTTGGGCTTGCCGGTCGAGCCGGAGGTGTAGAGGATGAACAGCGGGTCTTCCGCGCTCATCTCCTCGCACGGACACGCGTCCTCCGTCTGGAGGTCGTGGAGCCAGTGGTCGCGCCCCGGAACCATGGCGACGGTCTCGCCGCTGTGCGCCACGACCAGCACGCCGTCGACCTTCAGACCGTCACCCTGCAGCGCTTCGTCGACGACGCTTTTCAGGGGCACGGCGCGGCCGCCCCGCCGCCCGCCATCCGCCGTAACGACGAAGCGGCTGCCGCAGTCGCGGATGCGGCCCGCCAGCGCCTCTGCGGAAAAGCCGCCGAAGACGACCGAATGGACGGCGCCGAGGCGGGCGCAGGCCAGCATCGCCGTGATGCCCTCCACTGCCATCGGCAGATACAGCGTGACCCGGTCGCCGCGCCGCACGCCCAGCGCCTTGAGCGCGTTCGCCATGCGGATCACCGCCCGTTGAAGATCGGCATAGGTCAGGGTCCGGCGCTCGCCCTCCGGGTTGTCGGGCTCGAAGATCAGCGCCGTGCGTGCGCCGTGTCCGGCCCCCACGTGGCGGTCGACGGCGTTGTGGCACAGGTTCAGGCGGCCGTCCGCGAACCAGCGGATGTCGACCGGATCGAACGACCATTCCCCGGCACGGCGTGGCGGGGTGGTCCAGTCGAGCCGCGCGGCCTGTTCGAGCCAGAAGCCGTCCGGGTCGGCGAGCGCCCGGCGGTGCCACTCCGCGTATTGCTCGGCGGTGCAGTGGGTCTGCGGGCTGGGCGGACGGCGCACGGTGGCGGACATGAGCGTGGTTCCCCTTCTGCGGCGATCAAAGCACCACGGGGGCGCGGCGTCGAGTCCGGCCGCGTGGGGCGACGCGACGCGCCGGGTTGGGGCACCGCGCGAGCGGCGGGTGCGCGGTGCCGCGCTTCCGCGCGCGCTGCTCAGAAGTCGTAGGCGGCCGACAGCGAGATCGAGCGACCGACCTCGTAGCTGTTCACCTCGATCCGCTGCACGCCGTTGGTCTGATACTCGAAATTGCCGCGGCCGAAGATGTTGCGGGCTTCGAATTTCAGCTCCAGCGGCAGGCCGAGGAAATTGACCGCCTCGCGCGCCACGAGATCGACCCGCAGTCCCGGATCCTCCTCGATGTCGGGCAGGCCGCTGGTGCCGCGGCTGGTCACGCGCTTGCTGGCATAGGACAGGAGCAGCGTGACCTGCTGGAGCCGTTCGGTGTCCTCGAGCCCGAGCTGGAGATTGACGAGGTGATCGGATTGGCCGGTCAGCGGCCGTCTGTCGATGAAGAAGTCGCTCGCCGGACGGGTGCCGCCGGGGAAGACGTTGGTCGTGTCGCCCTCGCGCACGGAGATCGAGGACTGAGTGAAGGTGTAGTTCGCCACCGCGATCAGCTGCTTGGTGGTGAACCAGCCTCCCAGCCCGGTCAGATCGTGCCCGTACTGCAGATCCACTTCCGCCCCGTACAGCCGGGCGCTCGGCGCGTTGGCGAAGCTGGTCAGCTGGTCATTGTCGGAAAAGCTCGAATAGGCTTCGATCGGGCGCCGGATGTCCTTGAAGAAACCGGCCACGCTCGCCCGGTTGCCGCGTCCGAAGTAGTATTCGGCGCGCACTTCCGCGTTGGTCAGGGTGCTGTCCTTGAGGAAGGGGTTGCCGTTGAACTGCCGGTTGGTTTCCGGGTCGTAGTAGGTCTGGAAGATGAGCTCGCGGAACTGCGGCCGGGCAATGGTGCGCGAGGCGGCGGCGCGCAGCTGCACGCCGTCGGCCGGCACGTAGGTGACCGTCAACGCCGGGAGGAAGTAATCGTTGCGCAGCAGCGTGCCGCTCGCCTCGTTCACCGGCGCGTTGTTGAGGATGACGGGGTTCACCTCCTGCCGCGCGTCCTCGTAGCGGACCCCCACATCCACCGTCAGCCCGTCGAACGGGGAGAGGCTCGCCTGCGCATAGCCGGCATGGATCTCCAGCTCGGCGGTGAAGGCCGGATCGGCCTGGGTCGTTTCCACGAGGTTAAATTCGTAGAAGTCGACGAGCGCATCGCCGAGCAGCAGGTCGGGACGCAGCGCGCCGGCGGCGCGATCGAAGCTCGTCGGAGCGTTGATCAGGAACTCGCGCCGCTCGGAATACCGGTCGGTCAGCGTGTAGGCGTAGCCCCCCGTGACGCGGATGCGGTCCTTGAGCGCGTAGCTCAGATCGACCCCGCCGGTGTAGAGCTTCTCCGTGAGGTCGGAGAACACCACGGCGGCCGTGCCGCGCTGGCGGTCGAGCACGTTGATGAACGTGTTGCCGAGCGGATCGGCGGCGTTGTTGGAGCGGACATATTCGAACAGGTATTCGTACGGAGCCTCGCGGTCGGTCTGCGCATAGCCGCCGCGCAGGTCCACCGACAGCGGCCCGAAGCGCAGCTCCGCCACGCCCTGGGTGTTGATGAGCTGCCGCTCGAACCAGCCGGTGCGCGCCGCCTGTTCCGAAAAGCCCGTCTGGAAGTCCTCGCCCTGCGACAGCGAGGACTGCTTTACTACGTCGCGGATGTAGAGGTTCGTCCAGCGCAGCCGGCTCTGTCCCAGTTCGAGGCCGAGGCCGAGCAGGCCGTTCACGAGGATCCGGTTGTCCGTCACGATGTCGCGGAAGTCGGTGTCGAGCTCGAGATCGGAGTTGATGGCCGTCTGCGCGGTGATGAACCGGTTGCGCCAGCGGTTGGAGATCGAGGCGGTGGCGATGACGCCGAGCCGTCCGCTGTCGCCGAAGTCGGTGGAGGTGCCGCCGCTGATGCTGGCGCTCCAGTTCGCCGGAAGATGGTCGATCTTCTGCAGGAGCACGAGGTTCGGATTGCCGAGCTGCTTGATGATCTCGCCCTGCTGCGCGCGGGAGAAGTCGGACAGCCGCTCACCGCTGTCGAAGAAAGCCTGCAGCGCCGGCGGCACCTTGCGGGTGCCGTCGTCGAAGCCGAACCAGTCGAAGTCGGACCCGTAATAGGCAAGGCCGTTCTGGAAGGTCGTTTCCGTGTCGCCGCTGATCCCGGCGCCGATGCGCAGGAACGGCTCGTCCGGCACGGCGCGGGTGGTGAGATTGATCACCCCGCCGCCGAACTCGCCGGGAAAGTTGGCCGAGTAGGTCTTCTGCACGAGGCTGGACGCGACGATGTTGGTGGGAAAGATGTCCAGCGGCACCACGCGGCTGAGCGGTTCGGGCGAGGGCAGCGCGAGGCCGTTCAGCAGCGCCAGCGAATAGCGGTCGCCAAGGCCGCGCACGAACACGAAGCCGTTGCCCTGGATGGACAGGCCGGTGACCCGCCCCAGCGCGCCGGCGATGTCGCCCTCGCCGGTGCGGGCGATCTGCTCCGTCGACAGCACGGAGATGACCTGCGACGAGCTGCGGGTGATGTCGCGGATGCGCCGACCGGTGACGACGATCTCGTTGCCACCGCCCGGGATCGAGACGTCCGGCTGCCGGTCGCCGGCGCCTTCCTCGCCCACGTCCGGGCCGGGCACCTCGGTCGCTTCGTCATCGGCCTGCGTCTGCTCCGCCGGGGGCAGCGGCATGCCGGTGGTGCCGGGCTGTCCGACCGTCCCCTGGGCCATGAGCGCGCCGGGGACGACGAGGCTGCCCAGCGACAGGATCGTTCCCCCCATGAGCAGCCGGAACAGCCGCGTGCCAGTCGCCATCGTCAATGCCCTTCGAAACGGTGTCAGTTCGGTCTTGGAAGTGGGCCGGGGCGGCCAGGTGGCCGCCCCGGCTGCGGTCAGCTGGTGTAGACCGGCAGGCTGTCGCAGCTGCCGGTGCTGCTCTGGCCGAAATTCGCGGTGGCCGAATTGCAGGTCCAGCCGCGGTACCAGGTGTCGTTGGCGTCCCGCACGGCGCCGATGGTGCTCACGCTGTCGAAGAAGGTCGAGAGCGCGGCCGGATTGAAGGCCGGCACGCCTGCCTCGTTGGCACCGTTGACGAAGGTCAGGGTGAGCGTGTTCGTGAACGGCGAGCGGTTGTTGCTGCCGACGCGGAAGATCGCCTCGGCCTGCGCCGCCGTGGCACCGCCGCCCGAGCCGTTGACGAAGGCGGTGGCGCAATCGAGCACGACCGATTCGAACCGCGGCGGCCCGCGATCCTGCAGCGCGGCATCGGCGGCGCGGATGGTCGCGGCATCGTCGATCCGCAGGCAGCCCGGGCCGCCGGCGGACACCACGACCGCGTTGGCGAGGGTGAAGTCGGCGCCGCCGCGCAGGCGCAGCACCGGCGCGGCCGCGGCGTTGCGAGCGATGAAGGTCGCGTTGCTGATCTGGAGATTGGTGCGCGGCAGGCTGTCGACGAACGGATTGGTCGAATCCAGCTCGATGATCGAGTCGCCCGCACCCTGCCGCTGGACGGCGATGGTGTACTGGATGTTCGTCTGTGAACCGGTGTCAACGTCGATGCTGTCGTCCTCGGCGCCGACCACCACCAGATACTTCATATTGACGAAGCCGCCGAAGAACTCGACCCCGTCATCCGAGCTGTTGTAGCTCATGATATGGCTGAGCTGCGTGCCGGTGCCGGTGCCGCCGGTGGTGAGCGACTGAAGCTCGTTGTCGCCCGACAGCACGAAGCCGGAGTAGCGGATCTGCACATAGCGCATCACGCCCGAATTGTCGTTCGGCGTCGCGCCGCCATAGAGGGCCGGCTGGGCCGCGCCCTCGACCTGCCGCTCGCAGTTGACGGTGCCGGGCGTCGCGCCGGGGGCGATGCAGTCGGTGGTCGGCGCGCGGCCGGCCAGCACCACGCCGCCCCACTGGCCGGACGAGGCTTCGCGCCCGACATTCAGTCCCTGCACATTGTCGCGGCTGGTGAAGATGATCGGGCGCGCGGCCGTGCCGACGGCGTTGATGCGGTTGCCGCGGTTCACCATCAGGAACGAGGCGCCGCTGGCGAATACGGTGACCCCCGGCTCGATGCCCAGCACGACGTTCGTGTCGGCGCTGCTCGGCGCCGGACCGCCATCGGTGCCGACATCCACGCGGCCGTTCATCTGGTAGAGCAGGCCCGGGACGTAGGGCAGGGTGGTGGACGCGGTGAAGCGCGCCGGCATGGTGCAGACCCGGTAGGTGCCGGTCGGTCCGGTGATCGTGCCGGCGTCGGTCAGCTGCGCGGGATTGGCGATGGTCGGGCACCCGGCGGCCGGAGTGACGCCCGCCGCGGGCGGCGGCGTTGTGGGCGACGGCGCGGGTGCCGGCGGGTTGTTGATGGTGATGTTGCCGCCGGTCCCCGGCGAAGCGATGTCGTCGGCGCCGCAGGCGGCCAGTGCCAGCACGCTGCAGCCGAGCGCGATTGTGCGATGGATGTGTGTCACGAAAACTGTCCCCTCGACAGCCGGGCGGGGCGTCCGTCCGGCGAGTCGGCCCGGCGCTCCTCCGCCTTGCCTGCAGCCCGGCTATCGGCGGTCGATGACAGTTTTCTGGCAGGCTCCTGCTGAAGATGACAGCTTTGTCGCAAAGCGCGCAAATGCGCGAAATACCGAAGAAATCTTTTTCAGCGCCCGGTCACTGTCCGCCCCGCACCCGCTCTGCAAAGCTGCGGCGCAGCTTCTGCAGCTTGGGCGGGATCACTGCCAGACAGTAAGGATTGCGCTGCCCTTCGCCCTCCCAGTACTCCTGGTGGTAATCCTCGGCCGGGTACCACTGCGCCGGGCCTTCGATGGTCGTCACGGCACTCTCGCCCGGATGCTCGGCATTCCAGCGCGCGATCGCCTGTTCCGCCTCCGCACGCTGTCCGTCCGTCACGGGGAAGATCGCGGAGCGGTACTGGGTGCCGATGTCGTTCCCCTGCCGGTTCAGCTGGGTCGGGTCGTGCGTGCCCATGAACACGTCGAGCAGGTCGCCATAGCTCAGGGCATCAGGGTCGAAGGTCACGCGCACCGCCTCCGCATGACCGGTCGTGCCCGAGCACACCTGCTTGTAGGTGGGGTTGGCCACGTCGCCGCCGATGTAGCCGCTCTCGACATCCTTCACGCCCACAACGTCGCGGAACACCGCCTCCGTGCACCAGAAGCACCCGCCCGCCACGATCGCCTGCTCTTCCATCGCCTCGACTCCTTTGCCGGTCAGGTAGGGCGGCAGACCTCGCTTGTCACCGGACGAGCTTCGACTAGGATGCGCCGCCATCGACCCACCGGAGACATGCTGATGCGCCCGACCCTTTGCGCCGCGCTTGCCGGCGCCGCCCTGCTCGCTGTTCCTGCCGCCGCCGGCTCTTACCGGCACGAGGCGGAGCAACCTGCCGGCGCCGCGACCGAGACGTTCCTGCGCCAGCACGGAGAGGCGCTGGCGGGCGCCATCAACCACCCGACCCGGGCCGAGGACCGCGCGCGCGACGCCTACCGGCATCCGGAGGAAACACTGGCCTTCTGGCAGGTGGCGCCGGACATGAAGGTCGGCGAGTACGCGCCGGGGGGCGGATGGTTCTCGCGCCTGCTGGGGCATTACCTCGGCGGAGAGGGCGAGCTGGTAGGTCTGTTCTTCTCCACGAGTACGGCTGCCGACGCCGCCGGACAGGACCGGCTGCGCGCGGCCGCGGCCAAGTTCCCGGCCGACGTGGCGGGCTTTACCGGCCTGCCGGCGGACCGGTTTGCGGCCTACACCCTTGACGCGGTGCCCGCGGACGAGCGCGGCACGTTCGACCGGATCATCATCGCCCGCATGATGCACAATCTTCACGGGCGCGGCATTGCCGACACGGAGCTGCGCGCCATGCGCGATCTGCTGAAGGATGACGGCATGATCGGGGTGGAACAACACCGCGCCCGCGCCGACGCGCCGTGGAGCTACGCCAACGGTTCGAAGGGCTACATGCGCCAGGACGACGTGATCGCGCTCATGCGGCTCAACGGCTTCGAACTGGTGGGTGCGAGCGAGGCGAACGCCAATCCGCGCGATCCGGCCAACCATGCCGAGGGCGTGTGGGAAATGCCGCCGATCCTGCGCACGCAGCGCGAGGATCTGCGCGGGCTGGGCGAAAGCGACCGCATGACCCTGCTGTTCCGCAAGGCCCGCTGACAACGGTTCGCGCATGACCCGGCTGACCGTCGCCGCGCTGCAACTCGCCCTGGGGTCCGAGGACGAGCAGACCAACATCGCCGCGGTTGCCGCGCTGGTGGAGGAGGCAGCGGGCAAGGGCGCGCAGGTGGTGCTGCCGCCCGAACTGTTCACCGGCCCCTACTTCTGCAAGACGGAAGAGGAGGAGCTGTTCGCCCGCGCCCGCCCGACGGCGGAGCATCCCGGCGTGCTGGCGATGCAGGAGCTGGCGCGCCGCCACAAGATCGCCATTCCGACCAGCTTCTTCGAACGTGACGGGCACCACTATTACAACACGCTCGCCATGGTCGGCCCGGATGGCGACATCATCGGCACCTACCGCAAGAGCCACATCCCCGACGGGCCGGGCTACGAGGAGAAGTACTACTTCCGCCCCGGCAATGACGGATTCAAGGTGTGGGACGTGTTCGGCGCCCGCATCGGGGTCGGCGTGTGCTGGGACCAATGGTATCCCGAATGCGCGCGGGTGATGGCGCTGATGGGGGCTGAGGTGCTGTTCTACCCCACCTGCATCGGGTCCGAACCCTATGATGCCTCGTTCGACACCAGCCGAATGTGGCAGCGCGCGATGCAGGGGCATGCCGTCTCCAACTGCATGCCGGTCGTCGCCGCCAACCGCATCGGCACCGAGACTGGCGGCGCAGGTGACGGCCACACCTACTACGGCCACAGCTTCATCACCAACGAATGGGGCGACAAGATTGCCGAGTTCGGGCGGGAGGAGACGGGCGTGCTGGTGGAGACGCTGGACCTCGCCACCGCTGCCAAACACCGGGCGGGCATGGGCTTCTTCCGCGACCGGCGCCCGCAGCTTTACGGCCGCATCTGCGAGGACGTCTGAAGCCTGTTCAACGTTACGCGATCGCGCTTGGCTCGAACCGGCGGCATGTCCGTCTCGGTCCGCCCGAGCGCGTGCTGGCCGAAGCGGTGCGCCTGCTGCGGACGCTGGGCGAGGTCGAGGCGGTTGCGCCCGTGCTGCGCTCGGCGCCGCTCGGACCCTCCCGCCGGCGCTACGCGAACGGCGCGCTCGTTCTGGCTTCGGCACTTGAACCGCTTGCCCTGCTGGCGGCGCTCAAGGAGTTGGAGCGGCGGCTCGGACGGCGACCCGGAGGCCAGCGGTGGAGCGCGCGGGTGCTGGACTGCGACATCGTCCTGTGGAGCGGGGGCGGGTGGCGCAGCCGCGACCTGACCATCCCCCATTCGGCATTCCGTGCCCGCTGCTTCGTTCTGCGGCCGCTGGCGGCCGTCGCACCCCTCTGGCGCGATCCGGCCACCGGATTGACGCCACGCCACCTTCTCGCCCGCTTGACCCGTCCGCGCCCCCTCACTAGGTGAACGGGCATCCGCTTCGCGGCGGCGTGGGCCCTTAGCTCAGTTGGTAGAGCGCGTGACTTTTAATCACTAGGTCGCTGGTTCGAACCCAGCAGGGCTCACCATCTTCCCTCATGTGTTCGTCTCCACCGCGGGCACGGCCTGCGGCACGCGCGCGGCGCCGCCGACCTCCTCGGGCGTCGCCTCGAGCGATGACGGCTCGACGCCGATCCCGTAGCTGGTCATGCTGATCCCGCCCATCGAATAGCCTTGCAGCAACGGATCGACCGGCAGCCCTTCCTCCGCGGCCATGCCGGCGAGGTAGAGCAGCGGGATGAAGTGGTCCGGCGTCGGCACGGCTTTCGCGTGGTCGGGGTGGTCGGCCAGCGTCAGCACCGCCGCCGGGTCTTCGGCCAGTTGCCGCATCGCCGCCTCGTCGAAACGCCGCGCCCAGTCATATCCCATGTCGGGCCGCTGCCAGTCGAGCATCCTGAGGTTGTGGACCACGTTGCCGCTGCCCAGCACCAGCACACCCATCCGCCGCAGAGTCGCCAGCTTGCGGGCAAGGTCGAGATGGTATTGAAGCGGCCGCAGCGCGTTGAGCGAGAGTTGCAGCACCGGGACGTCTGCCTCTGGATAGAGGTGTGCGAGCACGGACCAGGTGCCGTGATCCAGCCCCCACTGGTCCCGGTCGAGGCCCACCCAGTCCGGCTTGACCATCTCGACGATCTCTCCGGCGAGATCGGGATCGCCGGGTGCCGGGTAGTCGAATTCGAACAACGGCTCCGGGAAGCCGTAGAAGTCGTGGATGGTGCGCGGGCGCGGCATGGCGGTGATCGCCGTGGCGCCGAAATACCAGTGCGCCGAGACGCACAGGATCGCCCGCGGCCGCGGCAGCATGCGGCCGAGCGCCCGCCACGACCGGGTGAAGGCGTTGTCGTCGAGAGTGTTCATCGGGCTTCCATGCCCGATGAACAGGGCCGGCATAGCGGTCACGACGCGCTCCTCGCTGCCGGCGCAGCCGTCCGTTCAACCCAGTTGCCGAACGCGTCGATGAACCGGGCGAAGAACGCCCGCGTGTCGTCGCTCCTGAACGCGCCGTCATCGTCGAACAGGCCGTAAGCGCCGCCGACATAGGCTTCGGGCTGCTGCATGGCGGGCATGTCGAGAAAGACGAGCGACTGGCGCAGGCTGTGATTGGCGCCGAAGCCGCCGATGCCGCCCGGCGAAAGGGTCATGATGGCCGCCGGCTTGCCGCTCCACACGCTGGCGCCGTAGGGCCGCGAGCCGACGTCGATCGCGTTCTTCAGCGCGCCGGGTACGGTGCGGTTGTATTCGGGCGTGACGAACAGCACCGCGTCGGCGCGGGCCAGTTCGTCGCGGAACCGCGTCCATGGCAGGGGCGGACCGGACTCCTCCAGATCCTCGTTGTAGAGCGGCAGGTCGCCGATCTCGACGAAGCGCATAGCCAGTGATGGGGGCGCGATCCGCACCAGCGCCTCGGCGGCGAGGCGGTTGACCGAGGCCGCGCGCAGGCTGCCGACGATGATGGCGGTGTCATAGGGTCTGGACATGGGTGTTCTCCTTTGGGGGTTGCTGCCGGTCAGGCCGCGTCGACCATGACGATTTCGCTGTCGTCCAGCGCTTCGATCGTCACCTGCTCGACGCCGGTGATGGCCGCGCCGTCGCGTGCGTTGACTTCGGTGTCGTCGATCCGCACCCGGCCGGCTGCCGGCACAAGGTAGAGGTGCCGGTCGGACGCCGTGGCGTAGGTGACCCGTTCGCCGGCCCGCAGCGTGGCGCCCAGCACGCGGGCATTGGCGCGGATCGGCAACGCACCCTCGTCTCCGGCCATTCCCGAGGCGAGCGGCACGAGGCGTCCGGCGCGCTCACCGCGCGGGAATGGCTGGGCACCCCAGCCCGGCGTGCCGCCTGCGGCATCGGGGATGATCCAGATCTGGAAGATGCGGGTTTCGCCGTCTTCCAGATTGTATTCGGAATGGGTGACGCCGCTCCCCGCCGACATCACCTGCACGTCGCCGGCTTCGGTGCGTCCCTCGTTGCCGAGGCTGTCGCGGTGGGTGATCGCGCCTTCCCGGACATAGGTGATGATCTCCATGTCGCGGTGCGGGTGCGGCGGGAAACCGGACTGGGCGGCGATGGTGTCATCGTTCCACACTCTGAGCGCACCCCAATGCACCCGCGCGGGATCGTGATAGCCGGCAAAGGAGAAGTGGTGGCGCGCATCGAGCCACCCATGGTTGGCGGCGCCGAGCGTGTGGAAAGGTCGCAGGTCGATCATCGCGTGGCTCCTCGTTCCGTGTTCGCCCTCCATGTGCGCCTTGCCGAACATTTAGATAACCCGGATAAAGTGCGAAAAGATGTTCCAGGAAATCGAATGATGATCATCGGCCAGCCCACGCTCGACCAGCTGCGGATCCTTGTCGGCGTGGTCGACGCCGGAAGCTTCGCCGCCGGAGCGCGGCAGCTCGGCCGGGCCGTGTCGGTCATCAGCTACGGCATCGGCCAGCTCGAGGCGCAGCTCGGCGTGACGCTGTTCGACCGGGCAAACCCGCGCCGCCCCCAGCTCACGCCGGCCGGCCGGGCGCTGCTGGCTGATGCGCGGGCGGTGCTGGCGGAGGCGGACACGCTGATGGCGCGGGCGCGGGCGATCGGCCAGGGGATCGAGACGGAGGTGGCGCTCGCCGTGGACGTGATGGTGCCCCTTCAGCGGGTCGCCGGCGTCCTGCGCAGCTTCCAGCAGGCGTTCCCGCTGACCGATCTGCGGCTGCATGTGGAGGCGCTGGGCGCGGTGGCGGGGCTGGTTCTGGACGGGCAGGCGCATCTCGCCATCGCCGGGCCTGACCTCCTCGACCTGCCCGAACTCGCGCGGCAGGAGGTCGGCGCGGTCGAATTGGTGCCCGTCGCGGCGCCCGATCACCCGCTGGCGCGGCGCGGGTCGATGGCGCCCGGAGACGCGCAGCAATATCTCCAGCTCGTGCTCACCGACCGCTCGCCGCTGACGCGGGGCAGGGATTTTTCGGTGCTGAGCCCGCGCACCTGGCGGCTCGCGGACCTCGGCGCGAAGCATGCGCTCCTGCTGGAGGGAAGCGGGTGGGGCAACATGCCCCGCCACCTGGTCGAAGACGACCTGCGCGCCGGCAGGCTGTGCCGGCTGCCGCTGCCCGAAGGCGAGACGGTGCCGTATCGCCTGCATGCGCTGTGGCGCAAGGACTGCACGCCCGGTCCGGCCACGGCGTGGTTGCTTGATGCGCTGGGGGAGGTGCTGCGCGCCTGATCAGCGAGCGGGCGGCCGCGCCCGGTACCGGGGCAGCGACCAGCCGCGCAGCAGCGCGCCCGCGCGCAGGCCGAACCCCGCGAGCAGCGCGGCGACGGTCGCCGCATCGCGCGGCACGCCTGTTCCGGCCAGCGCGACATAGGTCGCCGCGGCGGCGAGCGCGGCCGTGACATAGATCTCGCGCGAGAAGATGATCGAATCCTCCTGGCCGAGGACATCGCGGATGATGCCGCCGAACGTGGCGGTGATCACCCCCAGCGTCACCGCCACGACCGGCGCCGCGCCGTGGTCCAGGGCGATGGAGGCGCCCACGGTGGCGAACAGGGCCAGCCCCGCGGCGTCGAACCACAGGATCAGGCGCAGCCGCGACGAGGCGAGGTGCGCGGTGAAGAACACCGCCGTCGCCACCGCCACGCAGGCGACGAGGTATTCGGGCCGCTCCATCCACACGACCGGGTGCCGGTCCAGCAGCAGGTCGCGCACCGTGCCGCCGCCGATGCCGGTCACCGTGCCGAGCAGCACGAACCCCACGACATCCATCTGCTGCCGCGACGCGACCAGCGCCCCCGTGATGGTGAAGACGACGAGGCCGATCCAGTCGAGAACGGCAATGGAAAAGGCGAACATGCCGCCTCGTAAGGCTTCCCGCCGCCATCCGCCAGCTAGGCCGGAGCGAGGCCGAACCGTTCGAGAGCCGCGCGGGCGATGGGTTCACCCCATTCGGGAACGAAATGGGCGGCCTCCTCGATCCTGAGCGGTTCGGGACAGCCGCGGATGCCGCCGCGCAGGCCCTCCATCGCGGCGACCGTCACCACCGGGTCCTTGCAGCCGATGGCCATCATGCTCTCGCCGCACCACTCCTCGCGCCACCATGTCCGCGCCCGCCGGCTGATCGACGCGCCGTCGGCATCGGGCGTGGCGGGGACCAGCTCCGGAAACCGGCGCACGCCGGCCTTGAACGCGGCCTCCGGGAACGGCGCGGCGTAGGCGGCCGCCTCCGCGTCGGTGAGAACCGGCGTTGCTCGCTTCATCAGGGCGGCAATGTCCAGATCCGGCCGGGAGCGGTTGAATGCCCGCCATTCCTCGAACCCGCGGCCAAGGGGCTTATCGCCGGTGCCGAGCGCCGTGTTCATCACGAGAAGGCGGGTGAACCGGTCCGGCCGCTCCATCGGCAGGGTCAGGCCCAGGATGCCGCCCCAGTCCTGGCAGACCAGCGTGATGTCGCGCAGGTCCAGCGCATCGATGAAATCGAGCAGCGACCGGCGATGCCGCGAGAACGTGTAGAAGCCGTCGTCGGCCGGCTTGTCCGAACGGCCGAAGCCGATGAGATCGGGCGCCACCACCCGCCCCGCGGTCGCCAGCACCGGGATCATCTTGCGGTAGAGGTAGGACCAGGTCGGCTGTCCGTGGAGGCAGAGGAAGGTCACACCCGCGCCGGCGTTTCCCTCGTCGACATAGTGCATGCGCAGGGGCGGCTCGCCCGGCAGCATGACGAAACGCGGCGCGAAGGCGTAGCCGGGCAGGGAGCGGAACCGTTCCTCGGGCGTGCGCAGAACCGTCATTGCGCCTGCCACGCGGACGCCCGCGGCGGTGGCGACGGCGAGATGCCGGCCCGCTGCTGCACCGTTTCGCTCGTCTCGTGCCGGCCGTCATGGCTCCATCCGGGCGGCTTCCACAGGTAGTTCCAGCGGTCGCGCCAGGTCTCGGCGCGCTTCAGCTGGCCCCAGAGCCACTGGAGCCCGGAGGTCTGGATGTCCCACAGGCGGTAGCTCTCGAGCGGGGTGACAAGGCCGAAGCGCGGCGGCTCCTCCTCGCGCTGATAAGTACCGAACAGCCGGTCCCAGATGATCAGCACCTGTCCGTAGTTCTTGTCGAGGTACTTGGCGTCGGCCCCATGGTGCACCCGGTGATTGGACGGGGTCGCCAGCACGTGTTCGAGCGGTCCCATGCGGTCGACAAGCCGGGTGTGGTTGAAGATGCCCCACAGGTTCCCGAAGAACTTGACGGTGGCGAACATGGCCAGCGGAACGCCGAGCAGGGCGAGCACGAAATAGCACGGCGCCGTCGTCCCGCCGAGCAGGAATACGTTCCCCCGCTGCGCCACCAGGATGTTCATCTCGTTGGAGGAGTGGTGCGTGTGGTGCAGTGCCCAGAACAGCCCCGTGCGATGGGCGATGCGATGATCGACGTAATAGGCCAGGTCGTTCAGCAGCCAGGCCAGCACGAAGGCCCACAGCGTCAGCGGAAAGGTGAACAGCCGCAGATGGTCGAAGATGAACGTGTAGATCGTCACGAACACCAGAGCGCCGAGGGTTGCGTCGACCAGCGCGGTGAAGACGCCGTTCTTCACGTTGGCGCGCGCGTCCGCCTCGTTCCAGTGGTGCCGCTCCTGGAACAGGTAGAGCGCGCGCTCGAGCAGCATGAGCCCGAAGAAATAGGCGAACATGTACCAGAAGCCGCGACCCTCCATCAGGGCACGCACCAGATCGCCGAAAAACTCCGCGACAGCGTCGAGCATGACCACCTCTCCTGCGCCCAATGTGCAATCCGCTGACTGTCCTGTCAATCAATCTTGCGCAAAAGGTGCCGAAGGACTAGCGTGCCCTTCATGAGCAATGCGGACCCACGGCCGGCAAACCGCCGGGACCAGCAACGGGCCGATACGCGCGCGCGCATCGTGGCGGCCGCGACGGCGCTGTTCGCCACCCGCGGCTTTGAAGGCGCCGCTCTGCCTGCGGTGGCGGAGCGGTGCGGCGACCGGGTGTCCCTGATCCTCTACCATTTCGGCAGCAAGGACGGTTTGTGGCGCGCCTGCGTCGACGCCGTGTTCGAGCAGCTGAACGCGCGCACGGCCGAGCTGCTGCTGGCGCATCCCGACGCCGGGGCGACGACGGTGGAGGGGCTGGCCCTCCTGTTGCGCGTCTACATCACCGCGGCGGCGGACACGCCGGACTACCACCGCATCCTGTTCCACGAAGCGATGCACGACACGCCGCGCCTGCGCTGGCTCGTCGACACGCATCAGCGCCGGGTGAGCGACGTCATGGTTGCCTTCATCACCCAGGCGCAGGAGGCCGGGCTCCTGCCGCATGGGCATGATCCGATGCATCTCAAGTTCATGCTGAGCGGCCTGCTGGCGCTGCCGATCACCCTCGCGCCCGAATACCGCCAGCTGACCGGCCAGGATCCGACCGGGCGACCTTTCATCGAAACCCATGTTGCCGCGTGCCTCTCGCTCCTCGGGCTGGATGAGGGGGTTGGCGCGAAACAGGCGGCCTTGCAGGAGGAACCGGGTTCGTGACGAAGCACTGGAGACGCCTTGCCGCCGTGGCGGGTGCGGCCATCGTGACGGCGAGCTGCGTTGCCGATCCGGGGAGCCCGCCGGCCCCGCGCGCCCCGCTTGTGGTGCCGCCGCAGCCCGCGACGCTGGAAGGGCAGCTGGCCGCGCTCAGGGCGGCGGTGGAGCCGTATCGCGACATCGCCGCCGCCGAACGGGCCGGCTGGCGGCCGTTCGGCGACGACGAGCCGCTGATGGGACAACACTACCACAGCCCCGGCGCGCCCGATTACGTCCACGGCGATCCGCTCGATTTCAGCCGCCCCAACAACCTCATGTACACCGAGATCGGCGGACGGCGGGTGCTGACCGGCGTGGCCTATGTCGTGCGTCTCGGTGACGGAGAACCCTTGCCCGAAGGGTTCGCGGGCACTCAGGACCGGTGGCATGTGCACGACTTCGTGCGCGCGGTCGAGGCGGCGACCGAGGACCGCCCGCTGCTGCGCTGGCTGGCGAACAGCTGGCTTGATGCCCATTACCGCGGGCGCGGCGACAATCGCGGGCGCCTCGCGATGGTGCATGCGTGGGTCACGTTGCCGAACCCGGACGGCGTGTTCGCCGACTACAACCGGGCGGTGCCCTATCTGAAGCTAGGCTTGCCCGAAGGAAGCTGGGAAGGCGGCACGATGGCGGCGGCGCGCGGCCTCAACCTCGCCACGACGACCGGCTGCACGGTGCAGGGCGGGACGCTGTGGGTGGCGAACGCGACGCCGGAGCAGACGCGGGAGATCGCCCGCGCCTGCGCCGAAGCGGCGACGCGGGTGCGCGCCGTGCTGTCAGGCCGCCCGGACCGGCGCGCCATCAACCAGGCCGGCGAAGCGGCGTGGCGAGACTTCGATGCCGTCTGGCGCCGGGTGCTCACCCCCCAGCAGCAGGCGCGGATCGCGGCGCTCACCGAGCATGGCAGCGACCACGGAGCCGGCCACCACCATCACTGAGGCGCCGGCGTTTGCGGGTCAGCAGGCGCCGAGCGCCTCGGCAAGGGCGACGGTGCGTTCCGCCGCGCGCCGGTGCGGCACGTCGAGCATCCGTCCCTCGAACCCGATCACGCCCGCATCCGGCTCGGCTGCGAAGGCGGCGAGGATCGCGCGGGCGGTGGCGATCTCCTGCGCATCCGGGGTGAAGGCGTCGTTGATGACGGGAACCTGCGCCGGGTGGATGGCGAGCCGCCCGGCGAACCCTTCCGACCGGGCGGTGCGACTGCTCTGGCGAAGCCCGTCCTCGTCGCGGAAATCTGCGTGCAGCGTTTCGATCGCCGGCACGCCCGCCGCGTGAGCCGCCATCAGCGTCAGCGACCGCACGAGCTGGTAGGTGAACCGCCATTCGCCGTCCGGTCCGCGGTTCCCGGTCGCGCCGAGCGCCGCGGCAAGGTCTTCGGCTCCCCATGTCAGTCCGGCGAGCTGCGGGTGCCGCGCCTCGGCGAAACTGCCGATGAGGAACGGCGCCCGCGCGGTTTCGGTGACCAGCGGCAGGATCGGTGTTTCGGTTCCGCGTGCATCGAGAAGTGCGGCAAGACGCGCCACGTCGGCGGCGCCTTCGGCCTTGGGCTGCACCAGCCCGTCCGGCCGGTGCGGCAGCACCGCGTCGAGGTCCGCTTCGGCCATGCCCGTCGCCAGCGCATTGATGCGCACCCAGACGCGCGGGCCGGGCGCGTCTGCGTTCCGGTCGGCCAGACAGGCGGCGGCGAGTTCCCTCGCCGCGGCCTTGCGCGCCGGGGCGACGGCATCCTCGAGATCGAGAATGACGATGTCCGCGCCGCAGCCGGCGGCCTTGGCGAGCTTCTTTTCGCTGTCGGCGGGAATGAACAGCAGCGAGCGCATTGGGTGAAAAGCGGCCATGGGCGGGCTGTGCCGCCGCGCAGCCGGCTTGTCAAAGCGCGGCAGGACGGCGATGAGGGCAGGCACGGGGAGAGCAAGGCGATGGGTGAGGCAAAGGGTCCGTTGGCGGGGGTGCGGGTGCTCGAGTTCGCGGGCATCGGGCCGGGTCCGCACTGCGCGATGCTGCTGGCGGACATGGGCGCCGAAGTCGTGCGGATCGAGCGGCCGGGCACCGCCGTGTTCAATCCGGTGGTGGAGCGTGGCCGCCACCGGCTCGCACTCGACATTCGCACGGACGAGGGCCGCGCCGCCGCGCGCGCCGCGGCGGGCGCGGCCGACGTGCTGCTCGAAGGGTTCCGCCCGGGCGTCATGGAGCGCAACGGGCTCGGCCCGGACGAACTGTGCGCCGCCAATCCGCGGCTGGTCTACGCCCGGATGACCGGTTGGGGGCAGGACGGGCCGCTGGCGCGGACGGCAGGGCACGACATCACCTACATCGCGGTCGCGGGCGCGCTCGCCTGCATGTCTGCCCCTGACGGCAACCCGGTGCCGCCGCAGAACCTCGTCGGCGACTTCGGCGGCGGGTCGCTCTACTGCGCCCTCGGCATCGTCGCCGCCCTGCTGGAACGGGAGCGTTCGGGACGGGGGCAGGTCGTCGACGCGGCGATCGTCGACGGCGTCGCCAGCCTCATGAGCTTCTTCACCGGCGCGCCGGCCAATCCGCTGCTCGACCCGGCCGGTGGGCGCGGAATGCTCGGCGGCGCGGCGCATTTCTACCGCACCTACCGCTGCGCCGACGGGCGCCACATTGCCGTGGGTGCGATCGAGCCGCAGTTCTACGCGGAGCTGCTGGACCGGCTCGGCGTGGCGGACGCGCTGGGCGAGGGGCAGCTCGATCCGGGCCGCTGGGATGCGGCGGGAGAGCGGCTCGCGGCGCTCTTCGCCACGCGGACCCGGGATGAATGGTGCGCCCTGTTCGAGGGGTCGGATGCCTGTGTCGCACCGGTGCTGGAGCCGGCCGAGGCAGCGGATCATCCGCACAATGCGGCCCGCGGCGTCTTCCTGCGGCACGGCGACAGGATGCACACGGCGCCCGCGCCGCGCTTCGCGCGCACGCCGGGCGCCATCCGCGACAGCGCGGAGGATGGCGCGCAAGTTGTGGCCCGCTGGACCGGAGGCGCGCACTGATGGCGGGACGGCACTTCGAGGAGTGGCGCATCGGTGACCGGATCGAGCACCCGATCCGCCGGACGGTGACGGAGACCGACAACCTGCTGTTCACCACCATGACCCACAATCCCCAGCCGCTGCATCTCGACGCCGAGGCGGCGCGGGCAAGCGAGTTCGGGCAGATCCTCGTCAACGGCACCTTCACCTTCGCCCTGCTCGTCGGGGTGAGCGTGGGCGACACGACGCTCGGCACGCTGGTGGCGAACCTCGGCTACGACAAGGTCGTCATGCCCGCGCCCGTGTTCATCGGCGACACGCTGCGCTTCACGAGCGAGGTGGTGGCGCTGAGGGACAGCCGGTCGCGGCCCGAGGCCGGCCTCGTCACCTTCGCCCACGAGGCGCACAACCAGCGCGGCGAGCTTGTCTGCCGCTGCGAGCGCACCGCGCTCGTCCGCCGGAACGCGCCCGCCTGAACCCGCTGCGGCAAGCCGGTCGCGACCGGCGAGTGTGCACGCTTGGCACGCCCCCGTGGACGCGGCCGTGGTCAACTTGCCATTCACGCGCGCCCTCTTACATTGCCTCCACACTTCCAAGGAACGGCAGCGCATGAGTCAGGATCGCAAACCGAACGAGCCGAATCCCGGCGGTCCGAACCCGATGGTTAGGAGCCTGATGATCTGGGGCGGCATCTTCATGGCGCTGCTGCTGGTGGTGTCGATGTTCGGCTCCGGCGGGCAGGCGCCGGGCACGCAGATCGGCTACTCCGATTTCCGCCAGCGCGTCGCCGCCGGCGCCGTCCAGTCGGTCGAGATCGGCGAGAACCGCATCACCGGCACGTTCCGCAACAACGAGACATTCTCGACCATTCCCGTCGCCAACGACACCGACCTCACCCGGCTTCTGTCGGAGAACGGCGTCACCTATTCGGGCAAGGCTCCGCAGGAGACGAACGTCCTGCTGCTGATCCTCGTGCAGTCGCTGCCGTTCCTGCTGATCCTCGGGATCGCGTTCTTCGCCTTGCGTCAGGTGCAGAAGGGTGGCGGTGCGGGCGGGGCGATGGGCTTCGGCAAGTCCAAGGCCAAGCTGCTGACCGAGAAGCAGGGCAAGGTGACGTTCGACGATGTCGCCGGCATTGATGAGGCGCGCGAGGAGTTGCAGGAGATCGTCGAGTTCCTCCGCGATCCGCAGCGTTTCGCCAAGCTTGGCGGACAGATCCCGAAGGGAGCGTTGCTGGTCGGCTCGCCCGGCACCGGCAAGACCCTGCTGGCGCGGGCGATCGCCGGCGAGGCGGGGGTGCCGTTCTTCACCATTTCCGGCTCGGACTTCGTGGAAATGTTCGTGGGCGTCGGCGCCAGCCGCGTGCGGGACATGTTCGAGCAGGCGAAGAAGAACGCGCCGTGCATCCTGTTCATCGACGAGATTGACGCGGTCGGCCGCAGCCGCGGGCACGGTCTTGGCAATTCCAACGACGAGCGCGAGCAGACGCTGAACCAGCTGCTGGTCGAGATGGACGGTTTCGAGGCGAACGAGGGCATCATCATCATCGCCGCGACCAACCGGCCCGACGTGCTCGACCCGGCGCTGCTGCGGCCCGGCCGTTTCGACCGTCAGGTGGTTGTGCCCGTTCCCGACATCGACGGGCGCGAGAAGATCCTCGGCGTGCACATGAAGAAGGTGCCGCTGGCGCCCGACGTGAACCCGCGCGTGATCGCGCGCGGCACGCCGGGCTTTTCGGGTGCGGACCTTGCCAATCTGGTCAACGAGGCCGCGCTGCTGGCGGCCCGTCGCAAGAAGCGACTGGTTGCGATGCAGGAGTTCGAGGACGCCAAGGACAAGGTCATGATGGGCGCGGAACGCCGCTCCATGGTCATGACCGAGGACGAGAAGAAGATGACGGCCTACCACGAGGCCGGGCATGCGCTCGTCACCGTCAACGAACCCGCGTCCGATCCCATCCACAAGGCGACCATCATCCCGCGCGGCCGCGCACTTGGCATGGTGATGCGGCTGCCGGAACGCGACAGCTACTCCTACCACCGGGACAAGATGCACGCGAACCTCGCCGTTGCAATGGGCGGGCGTGTGGCCGAGGAGATCGTGTTCGGCCACGACAAGGTGTCGAGCGGCGCCTCCGGCGACATCCAGTATGCCACCGATCTTGCCCGCAACATGGTCACCAAGTGGGGCATGTCCGACAAGCTCGGCCCGCTGCAGTACGAGGTCAGCCAGGAAGGCTATCTCGGCATGCAGGGGACGCAGCGCACCATGGCCGGCGCCGAAACGAACAAGCTCATCGATGCCGAGATCAAGGAGCTGGTCGAAGGCGGCCTGCAACGGGCGCGCGAGATCCTGTCGGCTCAGGAAGACAAGCTTCACCTGCTGGCGCAGGCGCTGCTCGAATACGAGACGCTTACAGGCGATGAGATCACCCAGCTCCTGCGTGACGGGCGCATCGACCGACCGGACGAGGCGTCGCGCGAGACGGCCGTCGCGCGGCCGGTCCGGGGGTCGGCCATCCCCAAGGCGGGACGAAGGTTCGGGGGCGCGGGCGGCGAGGCGCCGGCGGGCGCGTGAGGCTGTCCGTGCCGGCTGGCGGCCCCGAAGGATCCGCCGCGAAGTCGGTCCGCCGCGTCTGGCTGTCTCAGGCCGGAGCCTTGCCGCCGGCGTCCGGTTCGCCGGGCAAAGCTCTTCGGTATGCCCTTGCCGCCATCGCCTTGACGCTCCCGGCTGCGGCCTTCGCGCGGCCGGGCGAGGTCAACGCCCACGAGTTCTATGTCGCGGCGCAGGGCCTTTTGGCCAAGGGGCCGGCGGCGGTCTTCGACAGCCGGCGCGAGCCGTTGACGGCGCAGTTTCGCGATGCGGTCGAAACCGTGCGGGCGGAGAATGCCGCCGCTGGCGGCCGCGGTCGCGGGCTCTACTGTATCCCTGAAGAGGAGCGCCGGGAGGGCATGTCGGTTCGCTTCATCATGGATCAGCTTGCCGCGATTCCTGAACCGGAGCGGCGGACGATGACCCTGCGCAGCGCGTGGCGGCGCATCCTCATGCGCAACTATCCCTGCCGCTAGTCAGGCGCTCATCCCGGCCATGACGAGGCCGGTCGCGAATAGGCTTAGCGCTGTCAAGGCGAACACCAGCAGCGCCCCCGTGCGCCACAGCGCGGAGGCGCGGCCGAGCGCGTAGGTGCCGCGCAGCTGGGTGTACATGTGCCACGGAATGAACAGCATACCCGCCGTCAGCAACCAGTGCCCCGGCATGCCGAGAGCGGCGAGGATGGAGCCGGCGATCACCAGCAGGGAGACTGTGGCGATGGAATAGGTGACAAACACGGCATGCTCGTACAGCGGCCGCCACCGCCACAGGAACAGGAGGGCCACGAAAGGCACCGACAGGACGATCAGCAGCCAGCTGAACTTGTAGGCGTTCGTCTGGAGCTTGTAGACGAGCAGGCTTAAGTTGCGGGTCACCGCCTCGACGAAGGTGGCCAGCGCGCCGTCTCCCTCGATCCGGATCGGCGCGACGATCTCGGACGCCGAGGACACATCGCCGCGGCGCACCGGCGTCGCGTTCGCCGTCTGCAGCACGGTCACCTCGCCGTCCTGCGAGGCCGCCAAGATGTTGGCGAGGACGCGGCGCTCCTGCGTCACCGAGGCGATCGTGCGGTCGGTCCGCGCCGTGCTGGCGCCGGCCGCCTGCTGCGTCTGCCGCTGCTGCTGCAGGCGGGCGAGGGTGGTGTCCAGTTCCTCCAGCCGCTCTTCCATCCCGGCGCTGATCTCGGCGCCGGTCCGGTCGTTCACGAGGTGCGCCGGCGAGCCGATGAGGCTGATGGTCGCGAACATGAGGAACACGGAGCACAGGAACAGCGCCAGGGGTGACATGAACCGTGCGCGTTCGCCTTCGATGTAGCGGCGGGTCAGCGCGCCCGGCTTTGCCAGCAGCAGCGGAAGGGTGCGCCACGCCTTCCCTTCGAAGTGCAGCACGCCGTGCAGCAGATCGTGCCCGAAGGCGCCCAGCGTGCGGTGAAGATGCGCGTTCTGCCCGCAGGCATGGCAGTAGGCCCCGGCAAGCGTCGTGCCGCAGTTCAGACAGGCCTCCTGCGGTCGAGACGCAGCGGGCGCGGCCTGCGCGCTGCTCACCGCCTCGGGCACCGTCGTTGTCGCCAAGCTGCCGTCCTCCCGCCGCGGAGCATAGCCGAACGGCATGCTTCTGCCAAACGCGACCTGCATGATTGCAGGACCGGAACAGATGGAGAACATCTGCATTGGTGCCGCGGAAGGAGACGATATCATGACGACCGAAACACCCCACGCGAACCCGAAGGCGGAGCCGGTGTCCAACGCGGTGAAGGATCCCGATGACTGGACGACCGGCGGCGAGAAGATGACCGGCGCGCAGGCCAGCTACCTCAAGACGCTGAGCGAGGAGGCGGGCGAGCCGGATGCCTACTCGCCGGACCTCACCAAGGCCGAGGCGTCGAAGACGATCGATGCGCTGCAGGAAAAGACCGGCCGGGGCAGCTGAGCCCGGCGGCTCGGCGGCAGGTTCAGGAGCGTGCCGGCCGGCGGGCCGGGGCGGCCACTCCATTGCGCGAGTCGGCGAGGGCGCGCTCCACGCCCACCCAGACGCGGTTCACCGCCTGGGCCGCCGGAGCGTGTCTGGCGAAGGCGCCGACGGGCTGACGCCGCACCGCACACTGCTCCAGCACGCTGGCGAAGGGGATCACGGGCCAGTCGGGGTGCTCGTCCCGTGTGGCGCGATGCAGGGAGCGGCGCGCGTCCAGCATCGACAGGACCGGCACGATGACGGGCGTCCGGCCGTCGCCATCCCTGACGGTGTCCGTCACCGTGTCGAGCGCGCGCAGCGACAGCGGCGACGGCGGCAGTGGCACGACCACCACATCCGCCGCGCGCAAAATCTGCGCGCCGACTTCGCCCAGCACCGGCGGGCAGTCGAGAATGATCCGCTCGTGCTCGGCCGAGAGCGCGCGGGCCAGCTTGAGCAGGCGCTTGCGCTTGCCGATGCGGGTGAGGCGCTGGTCAAGTTCGCGCAGGCTCTCGTCCGAAGGCAGGAGCGACAGCCGGGCATAGGAGGTCGGCACGACCGCGCGGGCGGCCTTCTCCTCGTCGTCGAAGATGCGCAGCGCCTTGTCTCCGGCGCGGTCGATGCCGAGCAGAAAGCCCGCGCCGCCGGACGGATCGAGATCCCAGAGCAGGGTGCGCCGGCTCGACACGGTCGCGGCGGACCACGCCAGGTTTGCAGCCAGCGTCGTTTTCCCCACCCCGCCCTTGACGCTGTAGACCGCTATCGTAGCCAAGACCGCTTACCCGGCTGTGCTGGGCGGCAACAGCACCGCACCACGGCGCTGTCCTGCCACATCGGCAGGGAAGCGACCAGAGGGCTTGGTGTCCCGCGCGCGAACGACACCCGCCGCGCGCCGGGGCTCAGCCGTCGTAGTCGCCGCCGAGCGAGGTCGAGCGCACCGGAACGGCCGCCGTGATCCGCAGCGCCTCGGCGGACTGGCTGAGCGAACCGATGTCGTCCGCCTCGTCCTCCTCGTCGGGGAGGATCTTCTGCAGGCTGGCGATCAGGTTCTCGCGCAGGTCGTCCGGCCTGACCGTCTGTTCCGCGATCTCGCGCAGGGCAACGACCGGGTTCTTGTCGCGATCGCGTTCGATCGTCAGTTCCGCGCCGCCGGAGATCTCGCGCGCCCGCTGCGCCGCGAGGAGCACGAGATCGAAACGGTTGGGGATCTTGTCGACGCAATCTTCGACGGTAACGCGCGCCATGGGCACTCCCGCATTCAGCGATGTGGTGGTGAAGCGGTCGCGCCTAGCGCAGCCTTGGTGTGCGGTCAACCGTTTGCCCGCGCGCGCACGGCCCTCTAGGAGAGGACGAGGGGACGCGCTGGCAGGGCGGGCGCCGTCCGGAGGGGAGAAGGATGCCAGCATCGCCTTCGCGAGACTTCCAGTCGCCTCCGCCGTTCACGAATGCCGTCGACGGCCATCGCGTGACCATGCTCGCGCGGGGGGAAGACCGCCGGCGTGCGCTTCTCGCCATGATCGACGAGGCGCGCGAGACTCTCGACCTTTGCTTCTACATCTACGCCAAGGACCGGGCGGGCGTGGAGGTGCGCGAGGCGCTCGTGCGGGCGGTTCGCCGCGGTGTGCGGACGCGGGTGATCCTCGACAGCTTCGGGTCGGAGGCCGATGCGGACTTCTTCGCCGACTTCATCGACGCGGGAGGATCGTTTTCCTGCTTCAGCCCGCGACTGACGCAGCGCTACCTCATCCGCAACCACCAGAAGATGGTCATCGCCGACGGCACGAAGGCGGTGTTCGGCGGCTTCAACATCGCCGACGACTATTTCGGCCTGGAGGAGGACAACTGGGTCGATCTGGGCATTCGGATCGAGGGTCCGGGTGTCGCCGGGCTGGCGGAATGGTTCAACCTGCTGGCCGGCTGGACCAGCACTCCGCGGCCCCGGTTTCTCGCCGTGCGGCGGACCGTGAAGCGCTGGCACCGTGTCCATGGCCCTCTCGAATGGCTGGTCGGCGGTCCGTCGCAGGGGCTTTCGAGCTGGGCGCGGCGGGTCAAGGCCGATCTCCAGCACGGCCGGAGCCTGCACATGATCATGGCGTATTTCAGCCCCTCCAAACAGGCGCTCCAGCTCGTGGGACGCACCGCCCGGCGCGGAGCGGCGCACCTCGTGCTCGCGGCGCGGTCCGACAACACCGCCACAGTCAGCGCCACCCGCTCGCTGTACGACTACCTCCTCGCCCGCGGCGTCGAGGTGTTCGAGTTCCAGCCGGCGAAGCTGCACACCAAGCTCATCGTCGTCGACGACGTGGTCTATCTCGGCAGCGCGAATTTCGACATGCGCAGCCTCTACCTGAACCTCGAACTGATGCTCCGGATCGAAGACCCGGCGCTCGCCGAGCGGATGCGTGCCTTCGTCCTCCAGCACGAAAGCGCGTCGGAGCACATCACCGCCGACGTGCACCGCGCCCGCGCGGGCCTGCTCAACCGGCTGCGCTGGAACCTGAGCTGGCTGCTGGTGACAGTGATCGACTACACGGTCACGCGCCGGCTCAATCTGGGCTGAGAATCGTCCCGCTCAATCGTAGCCGGCGTGCCGATCCTCGTCGGCGAGATCGGAAAAGCGGGTGATCTTGGCTTCGAAACGCAGGCGCACCTTGCCGCAGGCGCCGTGACGCTGCTTGGCGATGATCAGCTCGGCAAGGCCGAAGACCCGCTCCATCTCCGCCTGCCATGCGGCATGGGCGTCGTGGCACTTGGCGTCGTCACCGGCCTGCGGCACCTTGGGTTCGCGCGAGGCGACATAGTAGTCCTCGCGGTAGATGAACCAGACCATGTCCGCGTCCTGCTCGATGGAGCCGGATTCGCGCAGATCGGACAGCATCGGCCGCTTGTCGTCCCGCTGTTCGACCGCGCGGCTGAGCTGCGAGAGGGCAATCACCGGCACCTCCAGCTCCTTGGCCAGCGTCTTGAGGCCGCGGCTGATCTCGGAAATCTCGTTGACGCGGTTGTCCTGCGACCGCTTGGACCCCTGCATCAGCTGGAGGTAGTCGACGATGATGAGCCCGATCCCGTGCCGCCGCTTGAGCCGCCGGGCCCGGGTGCGCAAGCCGGCAACGGACAGCGCCGGCGTGTCGTCGATATACAGCGGCAGCTCCGCGAGACGCTGGCTGGCGAAGGACAGCTGCTGAAAGTCGTCGCGGCTGATCTTGCCCATCCGCAGCGCCTCGGACGAGATGCCGGCCTGCTCGGCGAGGATGCGGGTGGCGAGCTGATCGGCGCTCATCTCCAGACTGAACAGCGCGACCGGCGCACCGACCGATCCGGCGATCCCGTCGCGCTGATCGCGCAGGAAACGGTCGGCGCAGTTGAAGGCGATGTTGGTCGCCAGCGACGATTTCCCCATGCCGGGGCGCCCCGCGAGGATGATGAGATCGGAGTCGTGCAGGCCGCCGGTGCGCTCGTTGATCGAGGTCAGGCCGGTGGTCTTGCCCGACACGTGCCCGCCGGAGTTCAATGCCTTCTGGATGAGGCCGAGCGCCTTGTGGGTTGCCTGGCCGAAGGTTTCCGCCTCGCTGCCGACCTGCGCACCCTCGGCAACGCGATAGAGGTCGGCCTCGGCCTGCTCGATGCGTTCAAGCGGGGCAACGTCGTCCGAGGTGTCGAGCGCACCCTCGACAAGGTTGCGACCGACGGTGACAAGCTCGCGCAGGAGAGCCAGGTCGTAGATCTGCTGGGCAAACTCGCGCGGCGCGAGCAAGCCCTGCCCATCGGCCGTCAGCCGGGCGAGATAGGCGATGCCGCCCACGTCGGCGAGAGCCGGATCGGCCTCGAAATACGGCTTGAGGGTGACGGGGGTCGCCACGAGGTTGCGGTCGACGAGTTTCAGGATCCGCTCGAAGATGCGCGCGTGGAGCGGCTCGAAGAAATGTTCGGGCAGGAGGGGCACCGCCAGATCCTCGAGCACCCGGTTGTCGATCAGCGCCGCACCCAGGAAGGCCGCTTCGGCGCCGATGTTGCTGGGCAGGGCGCGGGCGGACGGGTCCGCTCCGTCGACGGATTGAAGCGGCACTTCGCGCAGCGCGGGAGACGATGTCATGCGCGCTCCATGCGCCTGTCGGGACGGGATTCGCAACCCGGCTGCGACGAATGCCGGGGCGCCGTTGCGATGGACCGACCGCCGCCTCTTGCCCTTGCCCCGTGTGGTCTGCGAAGAGCGGCTCAGCACCGCCATGACCATCAGTTCCGCCACTCCGGACCGGCAGCCCGCCGCATCCCCTCAGCCCGAGGACTACCGCATCGCCTCGATCGTGCTCGACGATCAGACGATCCTGCGGCGCAGCGCCGACATCGAGCAGGAGCGGCGGGTGGCCATGTTCGACCTCATCGAGGAGAACCGCTTCAAGCCGCTGCGCGCGGCGAGCCAGGGGCATTGCGGCCCCTATGCCCTCGAACTGGCCGTGCGCGACGGGCGGCTGGTCATGACGATTGGCACGGTGGCGGGGGAGCCGCTCGACACGCTCGTGCTGGGACTGGCCCGCTTCCGGCGCCCGGTGCGCGAGTATTTCGCCATCTGCGACAGCTATTACCGGGCCATACGCCACGCCACCGCCGCGGAGATCGAAACGATCGACATGGCGCGGCGGGCCATCCACAACGCGGCGGCGGAGTTGCTGCTGGAGCGGTTTGCCGGCAAGATCGAGACCGATTTCCAGACCGCGCGGCGCCTGTTCACCCTGATCTGCGTCCTGCACATCAAGGGGTGAGCCATGGCAGCCCGCCGCATCCGACCCGGCCGGCGCGCGCCGCGGCGACAGCGGCGCAGCCGCCTGCTGCACGGCATCGTCCTCCTCCTGCTGCTGGCGGGCGCCGCTGCCCTCGTCTGGCTGTGGCACGCGGGTCAAAGCTGGCGGCCCCGCGACAGTGATTACCCGGATCAGGGCGCCTATCTCACGGACGCGGCCGGGGCGGTGCGGATGGCCACGCTGCGCGCGATCGGGGCGAGGTTCGTCTATGTCCGCGCGAGCATCGGGGCCGAGCGCCGCGACGAAGCCTTTGCCCGCAATTTCGCCGCCGCGCGGCGCATCGGGATGCCGGTCGGCGTGGTGCACGAGTTCGATCCGTGCGCCACGGCCGATGCGCAATCCGCCAATTTCGTCGTCATGGTGCCGCGCGACGCGCAGCTTCTGCCGGCCGCCATCGCCCTTGACCGGCTGGCCGACGACTGCCCGCGCCGGATCAGTGAGGCGACGATCGAGTCCGAACTCATCACCCTCGTCAACCAGATCGAGATCCACACCGGGCTGCCGGTGCTGCTCAAGGCTGGGCGTGCCTTCGAGGAGCGCTACGGCATCGCCGCGGGTTTCGAACGCAATCTGTGGCTGTCGCAGAACTGGCTGGAGCCTGATTACGGACAGCGGCCGTGGCTGATGTGGACGGCGAACGATGCGCTGCGGACGGAGGCGGCGGAGCAGCCGATCGCCTGGGTCGTGGTGCGGCCCGGTGGAGAACGCGAATGACCGACGAACAGCTCGTGACCGCCGCCCGTGACGCGGCCGCAGCCTCCTATTCTCCCTACTCGCGCTTTGCCGTCGGGGCGGCGCTGCTGTTCGACGACGGCGCCGTGTTCACCGGCACCAACATCGAGAACGCAAGCTACGGGCTGACGCTGTGCGCCGAGACGGTGGCCGTGGCCGCGGCGATGGCTGCCGGGCGGCGGGGCGGGTTGATGGCGGTGGCGGTGGCCGGACCTTTGGACGGTGCGTCAGGCGCGCCGATCACGCCCTGTGGCCGCTGCCGCCAGGTGCTGAACGAGCTGGCACAGCTCGGCGCGACCGACCCGGCCGTGCTGTGCGCCGGGCGCGACGGCGTCCGGCGCCTGACCTTGTCGCAGCTGCTGCCCGAGGCGTTCGGACCGGCAAGCCTCGGCTGACCGAGCCGCACGCGGCGTCGGACCGCTCCGCCTTCGCCCCTCAGGCCGAGCGGTGGTCAAGCCATTCGAGCAGCGCGGCGAGGCAGTCGCGGGCCAGAAGCTTGCTGCGCTCGGGCGACCAGCCCTGAAGCGGGTCCGCCAGGGGCGCATGGTCCTTGAATGGCATTTCCAGGGTCATCGCCACGGCGCCGAAGCGCTGCGCCACCTGGTTCGTGCTCATGGCCAGATTGGCCGCGCCGGGGGCGGCCTTTACATAGCCCAGCTCGGTCTGGAAGTCGGGGGTGCGGCGGGCAAGGATCCGCTGGTAGCTGTAGAACTTTTCGCCCAGCGCGTCGGTCCAGCCCGGAATCCCTTCGAAACCGGCCAGAAAGTTCGCGGCGATCGCCTCGTCGCCGTGCACGTCCATGGCGAAATCGACGCCGGTCTCGTCCATGCGGTTGCGGATGGCCAGCACTTCGGGGCTGCGTTCGGGCGAGGGATCGGCCCATTCGCGGTTGAGATTCGCTCCGGCTGCGTTGGTGCGCAGATACCCGCGCCGCGAGCCGTCGGGATTGCAGTTGGGAACGATGATGAAGCGGCACCGCCGGCGCAGGGCCCGCCCGACCGGGTCGGCGGGATCGGTGAGACATTCGAGCGCGCCTTCCATCCACCATTCGGCCATGCTCTCGCCCGGATGCTGCCGGGCATAGAGCCACACGGTGAAGTCGCCGTCGCCAAGCTCGAGGCTGTCGATCGGCTGGCCGTCGAGGCTGGAGCCGAGGCACCTGTAGGTGACACCCTCCGCCGCAGCCATCTGCGCCACCAGATCGTGATGCTGCTCCATCGAATAGGGGGCGAAATAGGCGAACCAGGCGAGGCCGCGGTCAAGCGTGTGGCAAATCGACAGCACACCGCGGTCCTTGTCGAAGCGCGTGTCGGCGCGGGTCCAGAGAAGGCGGTCGGTGCTGACGCAGGCGCGATAATCGGGCCAGCCGAGCGGGTAGGCGCTGTCGTTCAGCCCTTCGATCGCCAGCTCCACCCGCTCGCCCGGCGTGCCTGCGACGCGGAAATGGAACCACTGCTTGAATTCGCCGCCGGCGTCATAGCGCAGGGCCAACCGGGCGCTCGCCCCGGTGATCTCCAGCACCTCGATGTTGCCGCTGTCGAAGGCGGCGTCGATGCGCAGATCGCTCATCGGCCGGCCGTGACCCGAACGGTTTCGCCGTTGTTTCCGGGGAAGTCGCGGAACAGCGCGTCGGCCAGCAGCGGGGCATGGACGCGGCTGTCTGCCAGGCGCGATCGCAGCGGGAACTCCGTTTCTGCGCGCCCTTCCCACACGCTGGCATTGCTGCTGTCGCGCAGGGTCACGGCGAGCAGGGCCCCGCCGCGCTCTCGCGAGCCGCCAAGATTGATGCCGACGCCGAGGCCTACGCCGGAGCCGAACGTGCCGGTCGAGCCACCGACTCCGACGCTGACCGGCGAGCGGCTTCCGTCGATCCCGCGGGTGAACCGCTCCACCCGCACTTCCGCGCGGTACTGGCTCGTCCCCGAAGCGGTGGCCTGCGGCCGGAACCCCTGTCGCTGAAGCGCGTCCGCCACCGCCGTGCGGTACGGCGCCAGTTCGAGCGTGTCGGCGAGGCCGGGCGCGGCGACCACGGACACTGTGGCCGTTCTCGCCGCCGCGAGCCGGGCCGGGTCGTGGAACCGGGTCACCTCGATCGGGCCGGGTCCGGTGGCGCAGGCGCCAAGGGCAAGAACGGCCGCGCAGGCGGCGATGCAGCTTCCGATGCGTCGTGTCATGGTGGCAACTCCCGCTGGCAGGGTGGGGCAGTGGTTTGATGCAACAGCGTTCAACGCCGCCTCCGCGTTCCGTGAAGTGGTGGAGTCCGGCGTGCTTTTTCGGATTTCGCCGGCTCGGATCCGCTGCTAGCGGGCGAGCCGATGAACACCAATCGAAAAGTGCCGGTGCTCGTCACCGGCGGCGCCGGCTACATCGGCAGCCACGCCGTCCTTGCCCTGCGCGATGGCGGCTGGCCGGTTGTGGTGATCGACAACCTGTCGACCGGCTTCCGCTTCGCCGTTCCCGACGCGGTGCCCCTGCATGTCGGCGACATCGCCGACACGGCGCTTCTCGCCCGGATCTTCGCCGAGCACGGGATTGGCGCGATCATGCATTTCGCCGGCTCGATCGTGGTGCCGGAGTCGGTGGAGCGTCCGCTCGACTACTACGGCAACAACACGGCCAAGAGCCGGACGCTGATCGCCGCGGCCGTGGAGGCGGGGATCAGGCACTTCATCTTCTCCTCGACCGCCGCGACATACGGCGCCCCGGACCACAGCCCGATCGCGGAGGACACGCCCACGCGGCCGATCAACCCCTACGGCTGGTCCAAGCTGATGACCGAGCAGATGCTGGCCGACACGGCGAAGGCCCATCCGCTCAACTACTGCGCGCTGCGGTACTTCAACGTGGCGGGCGCCGATCCCGATGCGCGCACGGGCCAGTCGACCGCCGGCGCGACCCACCTCATCAAGGTTGCCTGCGAGGCGGCGCTTGGCCGCCGCGACGCGGTGGCGGTCTACGGCACGGACTTCGACACTCCCGACGGGACGGGGGTGCGCGACTACATCCACGTCAGCGACCTTGCCGCCGCGCATGTGCTGGCGCTGGAGGCGCTGCTGGCCGAGCCGGGACGGTCCATGGTGATGAACTGCGGCTACGGACGCGGGTTCTCGGTGCTGGAGGTGCTCGACGCGGTGGACCGGGTGACCAATCGCCCGCTCGTGCGGAGGCTGGAGGGCAGGCGCGCCGGCGATCCCGCCGAGCTCGTGTCCGACCCGGCGCGTATCCGCGCCACCCTCCCGTGGCAGCCGCGCTTCGACGACCTGCACACGATCATCACCCATGCGCTTCAATGGGAACGGCGCCTCCAGCAGCTGCGCGGATCCGATCAGCCCGCAGCCGGTTGACTTCGCCAGCGCGTCCGCATAGGCGCGGGGAGAACGGCGCCGGACGACCTGTCGCGGCGCCCGCTTCGTTTTCAGGATTGTGTCATGAAGATTCGCAACAGCCTCAAGTCGCTGAAGGACCGGCATCGCGACTGCCGCGTGATCCGTCGTCGCGGCCGCACCTACGTGATCAACAAGACGAACCGGCGCTTCAAGGCGCGTCAGGGCTGATCCGCCGGCGCGGGGCTGCGCGCGGCGACCAGCTGCGGCGGCAGCCCTGCCGACATGAAAAAGGGCGCGACGACCACGCGCCGCGCCCTTTCCATGGTCTTCGAAGTTTCGTGGCGTCAGGCGTTGCAGCGCGCAAGTGCCGCCGAGTCGAGCGCCGTTCCATTGACCGTCAGAGACACCACCGTCCCGGCCTTGCGCTTCAGATCGCGGCACAGCCTGCTGGGGCGCGCCGCTGCGGCACGCGCGACACACGTCTCGCCCTGACACAGCCACAGCGTGTTTCCGGCCACGACGCGGGCATCCCTGGCCGGGGCGGCGAGAACGGCCGTCACTGCCGACGGCGTGCCGGAAGGGGCCGCTGTCACCGGCGCCCCGACGCCGAACATGCCCGCGGCCGCGACAGCCGAAGCCGCGATGATGGTTCGAATGCTGTTCATGGTGGTCCTCCTCTATGGCCGATGGCGGCCAGCGAGTGCGGCCGTAGCGTTGTGCGTTTCAAGTTGCAACCAGAAACCTATAAGGGCTTGTGCAGTTTGCAGCCGGTTCTAAGCTGTGGACGGGAGATTGGCCGATGGGTGAACTGCATCGTCGCGAGCCGCTGCGAGAACTGACCGAGTGCGGACTCCCGCAGGCGCTGGAGGTCATGGGGGAGCGCTGGTCCTTCATGATCCTGCGCGCAGCCTTCAACGGGATCTGCCACTTCGAGGAATTCCACGACGAACTCGGCATCGCCCGCAACATCCTTTCCAACCGGCTGGGCCGGCTTGTGGAGCATGCGATCCTCGACCGTACCCCCTGTCCCGAGGACCGCCGGCGGGTGGAATACCGGCTCACCGCCAAGGGTCTTGACCTGCTGCCGGCGATGATCGCCCTGCGCCAGTGGGGGCACCGCTACGGCGCCGAGGTGATCGAGAACCCGGTGCTCGTCGACGAGCGCGACCGCCTGCCGATCCGGGGCGTCGCGATCCTGGCCCATGACGGGCGCGTTCTCGGTCCCGACGAACTGAACCTCGTCGACCAGACGCAGGTCGGGCGCGCGGCGACCCGCGTGGAGCGGACCGTTGCCGTCCCGTCAGGCTAGGCCGGTCGTCCCGACACCCGACGCCCGCTACATCGTTGTCGACGGCCGTCTGTGGCGGACCAGCAATCCGTCCCTCGCTCCGGACGAGCGGGAGGGCCATGTCCGCGCCCTCATGGCGGCCCGCCGCGCCGTGGCGGCGGCGCGGCGCGCGGATGATGCCGAGGCCCTGCGCGAGGCGCGCCAGCAGGTGCACGCGGCCAAGGTCGCGCTGGGGGAGCGCGGCCCGGTCTGGTGGACCGACGGGGCACCGGACGAGAACAGGCGCCTCGTTTGCAACAGCAGCTACGCGGCGTGGTGGCGGAAGCGGCGACCTAGTGCCGGCCGGTCGGGGGATGACGAACCGGCGGGCTGACCGCCACGCCCCACGGACGGATCAGGCGCGGAGAGGCTGAAGCCGGTAGGCGAGGGCTTCGGCTCCCGCATGAAGGCAATCGTCCCGCCGACAGTATGCAAGGCAATTTCGGAGTTAGTAGTTATGGGCTTGAC
>NZ_SDSI01000007.1:0-86061 GCF_004153605.1 Qipengyuania thermophila
CGGCACGGGCGCGGCCGCAGTCGCCGGCGGCGGTGGCGGCGGAGGCACAGCAGCGCCCTGCGGTTCCGCGGCCTCGCCAGGGCGGAGCAGCTTGCGCCGACGCTTCACCTCCACGGCGACCTTGTTGGTGCGGCCGTGCGAAAAGGTCTGCTTCACCTCACCCGCGTCGACCGAGCGCTTCAGGCCCAGCGGCTTGCGCGAGGGCGCGGTGGTGTTTTCGTCGCTCATAAACCTGCTCGATCCTTCAAACCATCCGGCTGGCCACCGGCCGCAGCCGCTGCGCCGGTCCCGTGTGCGGGTGTCACCGTGTCCCTTGCAGCGCCACCAGCGCCGCAGAATTCCGTCATCCTGGCAAGCAGACCGGCAACGCGGTCCGCCGCACCGGCGTCGACAAGCGCGAGGTGAACCGCGTTCTCGCGGCCCAATGCCACAGACAGAGCGGCACGGTCCAGTGGCAAGCGCGCGCCTGTTTGCCCCGAACCTTCGGCATCGCTCCCGACCCGCCATGCCTGGTCGAGCTTCGCGGCGCCGTCGGGTGCCGCATCCGCCGCGTGGTAAAGCGCGAACACGCGCCCTTCGCGCGCCGCCCGGTCGATCCGCTGCGTCCCGAGCAGCAGATGGCCGGCGCGCAGCTCCAGCCCGAGGCGCTCGACCAGCGCCCGCTCGAACGCCGCCTGCGCCCTTGCGGGCAGATCGTCCGGAATGTCCAGCCGCACGCCATGGAACGCGCGCGCCAGCGTGCGGCGCAGCGTGCCGTCCGCCAGCGCCTGCTCGAGCGCCGCGCGGGAGACTCCCACCCACGCACCGCGACCCGGCGCCCGCGCCAGGACATCGGGCAGCACAAGCCCGTCCGGCGACAGGGCAAGCCGCAGCAACCCGGCCCGGCTGCCCGTCGTCCGGGTCAGGATGCAGCGGCGCTCTGGCCCGTCACGGCCGTCCCGGCGCTGCGTCCGCGCTGTGGACGCGCTCAGCCCTTCATTGCGGGGAGTCCGCATCGGCGGCCTCCTGGCTGGACGCACCCGCGTCTTCGTCTTCGAACCAGTGCGCCCGGGCGGCCATGATGATCTCGTTGCCCTGTTCCTCGGTCAACCCGTAGCTGCCCAGGACGCCGCCCTTGTCGGCTTCGCGCTGCTGCCGCCGCTGCGGCGGACCCTCGGCACTGGCGCGGCGCCGCGGCGCCTCCGGCCGCTTGGCGATCAGCTCGTCCGTGGCGAGGTCGGCCAGATCGTCGAGCGTGCGGATGCCGGCCTTGCCGAGCGTGACCAGCATGGCCTCGGTCAGGTGGGGCAGTTCGGCCAGCGCATCCTCGACGCCGAGTTCGCGGCGCTGCGCCCGGTGCGCCTCCTCCTGCCGCTCAAGCGCCTCGACCGCGCGGCTCTGCAGCTCTTCGGCAAGCTCCTCGTCGAAGCCTTCGATGGAGGCCAGTTCGGCCAGCTCGACATAGGCGACCTCTTCGAGATCCTGGAACCCTTCGGCGACCAGCAGCTGCGACAGGGTTTCGTCGACGTCCAGTTCCTCCTCGAACATCTTCGACCGCTCGGCGAATTCGCGGGTGCGCCGCTCGCTCGCCTCCTCCTCGGTCATGATGTCGATCTGCCGCCCGGTCAGCTGGCTGGCGAGGCGCACGTTCTGCCCGCGGCGGCCGATGGCAAGGCTGAGCTGGTCGTCGGGCACCACCACCTCGATGCGCCCCTCCTCCTCGTCCAGCACGACGCGCGCGACCTTGGCCGGCTGCAGGGCGTTGACCACGAAGGTGGCGATGTCGTCGGACCACGGGATGATGTCGATCTTCTCGCCCTGCAGCTCCTGCACGACGGCCTGCACCCGGCTGCCCTTCATGCCGACACAGGCGCCGACCGGGTCGATCGAGCTGTCACGGCTGATGACGCCGATCTTAGCGCGGCTGCCCGGATCGCGCGCAGCGGCCTTGATCTCGATGATGCCGTCGTAGATCTCCGGCACTTCCTGCGCGAAGAGCTTGCGCATGAAGTCGGGATGGGCACGCGACAGGAAGATCTGCTGCCCGCGGTTGTTGCGCTCGACCTTGGCGATGAGGGCGCGGATGCGCTCGCCCACGCGGGCCGCTTCGCGCGGGATCTGCTGGTCGCGGCGGATCACTCCCTCCGCCCGGCCGAGGTTGACGATGACATGGCCGAACTCGACTGACTTGATGACGCCGGTGATGATCTCCCCGGCGCGATCCTTGAATTCCTCGTACTGGCGCTCGCGCTCGGCGTCGCGGACCTTCTGGAAGATCACCTGCTTGGCCGACTGCGCATCGATGCGGCCCAGGTCGACCGGCGGCAGCGGATCGACGATGAAGTCTCCGACCACGGCGCCGGGCTGCAGCTTCTGGGCCTGTTGGAGGTCAACCTGCTTGAAGTAGTCCTCGACCTCTTCCACGACCTCGACCACCCGCCACAGCCGCAGTTCGCCGGTCTGCGGATCGAGCTTGGCGCGGATGTCGTTCTCCGCGCCGTAGCGGTTGCGCGCCGACTTCTGGATGGCCTCTTCCATGGCTTCGATGACGATCGCCTTGTCGATCATCTTTTCCGAAGCCACGGAGTTCGCGATTGCGAGCAGCTCGGCCTTGTTGGCGGAAATTGCAGTGGCCATCAGTCGTCAGCCTTCTCTTCCTCAATCTCTACGATTTCGTCCGCACCTGCCGGGTCGATCGGGCGGGTCGCGGCAATGAGTTCATCCGTCAGCACCAGCTTGGCCGAGCGGACCTGCGCCAGCGGCAGGGTGACATCGCCCGCGCTGCGGTCGGTGAGCAGCACCCCTTCACCGTCCAGCCCGCGCAGCACGCCGCGGAAGTTGCGCTGACCCTCAACCGAGGGATCAAGCACGATCTTCGCCTCGTGCCCCGCCCAGTCGCGGTAATCCTTGGGGCGGGTGAGCGGGCGATCAATGCCCGGACTGGACACTTCGAGGTGGTAGGCGTCCGGGATGAGGACATCCCCTTCCTCCTCGAGCCTGTCGAGCATGTCCGACACTCGCCGCGACAGCGCCGCGCACTGGTCGATGACCAGCTGTCCGGTTGCCGGATCCTCGGCCATGACCTGCAGCGCCTGTCCGCCGTCGCCGGCCTCGCTCGTCATCATGCGCACCCGCACCAGCTCGAGGCCGAGCGCGCGCGCTTCCGGCTCGATCAGGGAGACAAGGCGGGGAACATCGACCATGGTGCACGGGCTCCGGGCGACAGTGGCAAGCGCTTTTGCGCCGGCCCCTTGCGGCGCCAGCCCTTCACCGTTGCCCACAATGTCGGGATGGCTTCCAGTTAGTCGATGAAGGGGGCCTGCGCAACCCCTATCCGCTTTCCACCAGCCCGTGCTTGCGGATGCAGTGCCGCAGCTGGTCGTAGGTCAGTCCAAGGGCCTTGGCCGTCTGGCGCTGGTTCCAGCGGTTCGCGCCGAGATGGTGGGCGACGATTTCCCGCTCGAAGGCGTCGACCGCCGCACGCAGGTCCTGCACCGCCTGGGGCGTCGGCCGCGCGTTCGCCTGCGGCACGGCTGGCGCGGGATCGGCGCCTTTGTCGCACGGCGGCGCCGCCGGCTTCCACGGGCTGGCAAAGGGATCGAACTGGACATGGCCGATCGGCCTGGCCCAGTCTCCCCAGCGGTAGACCGCCCGTTCCACCACGTTGCGCAGTTCGCGCACATTGCCGGGCCAAGCATGGGCCTCGAGCTCGCGCCGCACATGCGCGGCAAAGCCCGGCCAGGCCTCCCACCGCAGTTCCGCCGCCATCCGGCGGCCGAAATGCTCCGCCAGCACGAGGACGTCGCCCTCGCGCGCGCGCAGGGGCGGCAGGGTGATGACCTCGAAAGACAGCCGGTCGAGCAGGTCGGCGCGAAAGGTTCCCCTTTCGGCGCGGGCGGGTAGATCCTCGTTGGTGGCGCCGACGATGCGGACATCGACCCGCAGGGGACGGGAGGAGCCGATGCGCGTCACCTCGCCGTATTCGACCGCGCGCAGCAGCCGTTCCTGCGCGCCCATCGACAGGGTGCCGAGTTCGTCGAGGAACAGGGTGCCCTTGTCGGCCTCCTCGAACCGCCCCGCCCGTGCCTTCACCGCGCCGGTGAAGGCGCCCGCTTCGTGGCCGAACAGCTCCGCCTCGATCAGCGCTTCCGGCAGCGCCGCGCAGTTCACCGTCACCAGCGGTTCGCCCCAGCGGGTCGACAGGCGGTGCAGGCGTTCGGCGATCAGCTCCTTGCCCGTGCCGCGCTCGCCGATAACGAGCACCGGACGGTGCATGGGCGCGGCCCGGCTGGTCCGCTCCACCGCGTCGAGAAACGCGCTCGACTGCCCGATGAACTGCGCCTCCCGCTGCATGGCCGAATTGGTAGCACCGCAAGCCAACATTTCGCAAGCAGCCCCAACCATGCGGAATGCGTCGTGAGCGATTTGCGCGGTTTTCCCGCGCGTAGCGGCGTCTGGCACGATGCTTGCTTCGACGGAGTCGTGAAGCCATGAGGACCGTGATGCGATGACCGACGACGACTTCCTGACCCCTGAGCCGTCCTCGAACCGGCGTCCCCGCGCCGGGTCGGGCAGCGTTGCCACGCCCCGCATCGAGCGGGAAGTGGAGCGCGCCCGGCATCGCACCACGGACACGCGGTCCGAGCAGCGGGCCTCGCGCCGCAGCGCACCGCCGCGCGGACCGGAAGATTTCTTCAACGGAGCAAACTGGATGGGCATCTTCAGCCGCACCCGCGACATCATCGCTGCCAATTTCACCGACATGCTCGACAAGGCAGATGACCCGGCGAAGATGATCCGCATGATCATCATGGAAATGGAGGAAACCCTCGTCGAGGTCCGGGCCTCCGCCGCGCGCACCATTGCCGACCAGAAGGAGATGCACCGCCACACCGTGAAGCTCGACCGGCTTCAGGCGGACTGGGCCGAGAAGGCGCAGCTTGCCCTGTCCAAGGACCGGGAGGATCTGGCCCGCGCCGCGCTGGTCGAGAAGAACAAGGCGGCCGACATGGCACGGCAGCTCAAGGAGGAAATCGCCGTTCTCGACGACGCGCTGCGCGCCTACGAACAGGACATCCAGAAGCTCCAGAACCGCCTGCGTGAAGCGCGCAGCCGGCAGACGGCCATCGCGGCCCGGCTCGAGTCCGCCGAAAACCGCGTCAAGTTGCGCACCCTGATGAGCACGGAACGGGTGGACGAGGCGCTGTCCCGCTTCGACCAGCTGGAACGCCGGGTCGACTATGCCGAAGGACGCGCCGACGCGCTCGCCATCGCCGGTGACGGCAAGCCGTCGCTGGCCGAGGAGATCGCCGCGCTGGAAGGCAGCGACAAGGTCGACGAGGAACTCGAAGCCCTGAAGCGGGCGCTCGGCAAGGGCGGCAGCAAGGACAAGGAGGGCTGAGCCATGGAAGGGTTTGTGGCCATCATCGCGCTGTTCATCGCGCTGCCGTGGATCGTGCTCCACTACATCACCCGGTGGAAGACCGCCGCCACCATCACCACCGACGACGAGGTGCTGCTCGACGAGCTGTACCAGCTTGCCAAGCGTCTGGACGAGCGGATGGACACGGTGGAACGGCTTGTCGCGTCCGACAACGCGGATTTCCAGCCGGCCAAGCTGATCGCCGATCAGGAAACGGACAATCAGAAGCTGCGCGAACTGGACCGCCTGTTCGCGGAGAAGAAGGGACTTCGCCAATGAACACGCCCCGCACGACACTGTACAAGGACAAGCAGAACGCCAAGCTCATGGGGGTGTGCGCCGGCATTGCCGACTACACCGGAGTGGATGCGCTCTGGGTCCGCCTCGGCGCCGTGTTCCTGCTGTTCGCGCTGAGCGGCATGATCATCCCGCTCTACTTCGTGGCCGGCCTGCTGCTGAACAACAAGCCGGCCCAGCTCTACACCGATCCGGAAGAGCAGAAGTACTGGCAGGGCGTCCGCCAGAGCCCCAAGCGGACGGCGCGCGAGATCCGGGCCCGCTTCAAGGACATCGATCGCCGCCTTGCCGAGGTCGAAGCCTACTACGTGTCCAGCAACCCCCGCCTGAACGCCGAAATCGAACGGCTGCGGTGAGGGCAAGGGGAGCGCCGGCGAGCCGGCAGAGCGAGAACGAGGATGCGGCGGCGACGCTGCAGCAGAGCAAGAAGGAGCATGCGTGATGAGTGCCAGCGATTTTCTCCCCTACCTCGGCTGGATCATCCTGGCCTGCTTCGTTCTTGGCGCGCTGGGGATCGCCGTCTCGTTTCAGACGACCCGGCTGAAAATCAAGAACGGCTACCCGCTCGAAGGCATGTGGGGACAGTCGCTGAAACCCGGCAGCGACAAGCAGATGGCCGAGCGCGTCACGCTGCTGACCCAGGAGAATGCCCAGCTGCGCGCCGAACTTGGCTCGATGAAGGACCGGCTCGCCACTGTGGAGCGCATCGTCACTGACAGCGGCTACGCCATCGGTCACGAGATCGAAGCCCTGCGGCTGGAGCAGCGGGAGTCGGTGCGATGACCATGTGGACCATGATTGCCCTGATCGTGCTCGCCAGCCTGCTCTACAGCGCGTGGCACCGGAAGACCGAGCTGGAGGAGGAGCGGCTCAAACTGCAAGGGACGGTCGCCCCCGAGATCCAGCGCGAGCTGGCCGAGCTGCGCGAACGGGTCAAGGTGCTGGAGCGCATCGCCACGGACAGCAACACGCTCGGCCACGAGGACACCCGCCGCATCGCCGCCGAAATCGACGCCTTGCGTGATCAGCCGCACCGTTGAGGGAGCGCCACCATGCCGTTTGTCGACCCTGTCACCGTCTTTGCCGTCACTGCGCTTGTCGGCCTGCTCGTCGTCACCGCCGGCCTGCTGCGGGCGTGGCTGGCCTGGGTGGCGCTGAAGGAGCGCGAACTCGAACGCCGGCCCGGCCAGCCGTCGCCGGAACGCGGCTCGCCGGAAGGTGCGGCGCGGATCGAGCTGGCCGATCTGCGCGAACGCATCCGGAAGCTGGAGGCGATTGCCGACGGACTGGACCACTGAAAAGCGTGGCGCGGGGCGAGCGGCGCGAACCCTTCCGGGCCGGTGCGGCCGGTGTTAAGGCCCTGTCATGCGATCCCTTGACGACATCCGCGACGAGTATGCGTTTCTCGAAGGCGACGAGCGGTACCGTCTTCTGATCGAGCTGGGCCGCGAGCTGGAACCCATGCCCGACGCGCTCAAGACCGACGCCACGCTGGTGCGCGGCTGCTCGGCGCAGGTGTGGGTCTACCCGACCGAGCGGGACGGGCGGCTGCATTTCCTTGCGGACAGCAACGCCGCGATCACGAAGGGGATCGTCGCGCTGGTGATCGCGGCGGTTCAGGACCGGCCGCACCACGAGGTCGCTTCCATGGACATCGCCGCGGCGCTCGAACCCTTCGCGCTCACGCGTCACCTGTCCTCCAACCGCACGCAGGGCGTGCCGAACATGATCGCGCTCATCAAGGCGCACGCCGCGCGGCTGGCTGCAGCGTGATCGGCCCGGCGCCGGCATGATCGCCGGGTGGAAGGCGTCGCTGGCCGGCGCGGACCTGGCGGACTGGGTGACGGTCGCGGCCTATCTCGGAACAGCCGCGCTGTCGGCGGGCGCGGCGCGTCAGGCCTTCCTGCGCCGCCGTCCGCGCGAGCGGCTGTTCTGGCTTCTTGTCACCGGCCTGCTCTGCTTCCTCGGTGTCAACGAGTTGCTCGACCTGCAAACCCTGCTGACCGACATCGGGCGGGCCAACGCGCGTGCCTATGGCTGGTACGGCAATCACCGGCAGGTGCAGTACTACTTTGTGCTGATCCTCAGCCTCATCGCCGTGGCGGCTGGCATGCTGATGCTGCGGCTGACACGGCGAACGCCGGGCAGCATCCGCCTGGCGCTCGCGGGGCTGGTGTTCATCGGTCTATTCGTCCTGCTGCGCGCCGCGTCCTTTCACCACCTCGACGACCTGCTCGGAAGCGGGTTCAAGAGCTTCCCGCTCGGCTCGTTCCAGGAAGTGTTCGGGATTGCTCTGGTCGCGCTCGCCGCCGCGCTCTACCGCCGCCGGCGATCTCCCGGGCCATATCGCCGGGCGGCGCGGCGCTGAACACGGGCCCCGGCGCGGCCGGGACTGTTGAAGATGGCCGGCTCGGCAACCGGAGGGCCGAAACGCCGCTCAGGCGCCTGCGCTGTCCCTCACCCGCGCCAGGCCGGCCTCCCGCTGCCGCTTGAGTTCGGCCTTGAGCTTGGCTGGATCGCGGGCGAGGACGAAGCCGAACGACACCCCGCCTTCCTTGCCGATCGTCGCATGGTGCAGCTTGTGGGCCTGCACCAGCCGTTTGGCGTAGCCGCGCTTGGGAACCCATTTGAAATAGCGCTGATGCACCAGTCCGTCGTGGATGACGGTGTAGATGAGGCCGTAGAGGGTGATCCCGAACGCGGTCCACCACAGCGCCTCGGACACGTAGTACCCGATCAGGAACATGAAGAACACGATCGTGCCGAACACGACGGCGTAGAGGTCGTTCTTCTCCAGCACGTTGTCATGCGGCTCGTGATGATCCCGGTGCCACGCCCAGCCCCAGCCGTGCATGATGTATTTGTGCGCCGCCCAGGCGAACGCCTCCATCCCGATGACGGCGGCGAGGACGACTGCGATGATCTCCAGAGTGCTCATGCCCTCGCCGGCTCCCGCTGGACCACGGCGTGACGATGGGACGGCAGGCGCCACCATGGCACGCCGGGGGCAAGATGGTGTTCGTGATGATAGCCGAAGTGGAAGCAGCTTGCGAGGCTCGCCAGCACGCCCAAGCCGTCGCTCCTCGCATTGTGGTGGTCGGCGAAGGCGCCGCCGCAGTGGTTGTGCGGGCGCCAGGTGCCGAAATAGAAGAGCTGCAGCGAGGAGGCGATGGCCGGCAGCCCGTACAGCAGCACTATCTGCGCCATGGGAACGCCGAGCACCAGCCAGTAGAGCGTGACCACCGTGCTCACGAACAGCACCGAGCGGATGCCGAAGTACCGCCGGATGAAGGTCGCATACCAGCGCCAGAAGCGGGTCGGGTGATCCTCGTCGAAATCGGGATCGCCGCTACGCCCGGCATGCCGGTGGTGCGCATGGTGAGCGTCCCGCATGCGCGACCAGACGAAGCCGGCATACAGGAACAGCAGCGTCGCGCCGATGGCGCTGTTCAGCCGGGGGCGGCCGGGCGCGAGCGAGCCGTGCATCGCATCGTGACTGACGATGAACAGGCCGACCGACAGCCAGCATTGCACCACGGCCATGATCAGCGCCGCCGGAAGCGTCTGCCAGTCGAGCGTGAAGACGAACAGCGCATAGACGTGAAGCGACAGCCAGGCGCCGAGGATCAGGGTTGCCAGCGACAGGCCGATCAAGGCCTGCGCGCGCGCCGCACGAGGAGGGATCCGGTGAGAAACAGCGACGCCGCTCATGACTTCACCCGATATAGTGACGCGGAAGGGCGCGGCCAAGCCGTTGCGCCCGCTCGTCACGAGGAGGCGGAAGGGGCCTCGCCGAAGAAGTAGCGCGCGATGTCCTCGCCGATGCGCGCCGGACGCAGCGTGACGGCATCGATGCAGCACCAGGCGGACCTCACTTCGGCAAGCACGTCCTCGCCGCGGGTGATGATCGTGGTGTAGAACGCCCGCACTCCGGCGATCTTCTCCAGCACCGTGCGCGCCACAACCTCGTCATCGAGAAAGGCCGGCTTGCGGTATGTGATCTCGTGCTTGAGCGCCACCCATGCCCGCGACGCGACCGCCTCAGCGGGAGCGAGCTTGCGCCAGTGGGCGAGCACCGCGTCCTGCACCCACGACAGGTAGCGCGCGTTGTTCACGTGCCCCATGAAGTCGATGTCGTCCGGGATGATGCGGATGGGAAAGGCAAAGGGCTTGGCGCTCATGACGCACCTTTAGGCTGCATCGGGTTACGATGCCATGACTCGTTCGTCCCGCGGTCTGCGTTCCCTCCCCGCCCGGCGGGAAACGGGGCACCGATCGGCGCTCCGGTGCTTGCCCGCCCTCCGCAAATCGCGCATGACCGCCTCCATGACGAGCAAACCCGCACGCAATGTGGCCAGGACGGCGGCCTTGGCCGTGGGCGCGATCGGCTCCGCCGCCATCGCGGCCGCCTATCTCTACTCCTCCCGCCGGCGCGAGGGCGCCGAACACAAGGGGACGGCCCCTGCCCGCCCTCCATCGGGCGAGCCGCCGCAGACCGACTGACCGTTCAAGGAAGGTGCCCCGCGCATGAAGGCTGTATTGTCCGAAACCGTCGGAGGGCCGGAAACCCTTCGGGTCGTCGCGCTCGATCCGCCTGTTCCCGGACCGGGGCAGGTGGTGGTCGACGTCGCGGCCTGTGCCATCAATTTTCCCGACGCGCTGATCATCCGCGATCTGTACCAGTTCAAGCCGCCGCGCCCCTTCTCCCCGGGCAGCGAGATTTCGGGCGTGATCCGCGCGCTGGGACCTGATGTCGAAGGCTGGGAGGTCGGGGACCGCGTCATCGCCGGTCTCGGCAGCGGCGGGCTGCGCGAGCAGGTGGTTGTCGAGGCGGCGCGGCTGTTCCGCGTCCCCGACGCGATCGACCTGATCGAAGCCTCCGCACTGCTGATGACGTACGGAACGACCATCCACGCACTCAGGGACCGGGGCGGGATCAGGTCCGGCGAAACGATGCTCGTGCTCGGCGCGGCCGGGGGCGTCGGGCTGTCGGCGGTGGAGCTGGGCAAGGCGTACGGCTGCCGTGTCATCGCGGCGGTGTCGTCGGAAGAAAAGGCCGAGATGGCACGCCGCGCCGGGGCGGACGACGTCGTCATCTATCCCCGCGCTCCGTTCGACCGGGAGCAGTCCAAGGCGCTGGCCCAGCAGTTCAAGGACGCGGTCGGAGCAGGCGGCGCCGACATCGTGTTCGACGTCGTCGGCGGCGACTATTCGGAGCCGGCGCTGCGGGCGATCGCCTGGGAAGGCCGGTTCCTCGTCATCGGCTTCCCGGCCGGGATCGCCCGCATGCCGCTCAACCTCACCCTGCTCAAGAGCTGCGACATACGCGGCGTCTTCTGGGGCGCCTTCACGGCGCGGGAGCCCGCGCGCAACGCCGCCAACATCGCCGAGCTGTTTCAACTGTGGGAGGCGGGACGCATCCGTCCGGCCATCTCGCGCACCTTCACGCTTGCGGAAGCCGGCGAGGCCATCGCCATGCTCGAGCGGCGGGAGGCGATGGGCAAGCTGGTCGTGGTCATGGACGGCGCATCGTCAGGCAGCGGGACCGTTGCCGCGTGAGGACGTTCGCCCTACCATGGCGCCAGACACTCAGATGAGGACCCGATGACCGACTTCAGCGATCGCCAGCGTGCCGAGGAGGCCAAATACGCACTCGACGGGGAGCAGGCGTTCAAGCTCACGGCGCGACGCAACCGCCTGCTTGGCCACTGGGCGGCAGGCAAGCTCGGCCTCACTCCCGAAGAAACGGACAGCTACGCCAAGGCGGTGGTGCAGGCCGACTTCGAGGAGGCGGGCGACGGCGACGTGATCCGCAAGGTTCTGGGCGATCTGACCGCGGCCGGCTGCGACGTGGACGAAGCCGCGATCCGCGACGCCCTCGCCAGCTGCGAGGATGAAGCCCGTCGGCAGCTCGCCAGCGAACTCTGAGACCCCGGACCGGCACTCTGCCATGCCCATGTCCGCCGACGAGATCCGGCACCTGATCGAGACCGCGCTTCCCGGTGCACAGGTCACCATCCGCGACCTCGCCGGAGACGGAGACCATTACGCCGCAGAGGTCGTGGCGCCGCAATTCGACGGCCTGACGCGCGTGCGTCAGCACCAGCTGGTCTACGATGCGCTGGGCGGACGCATGGGCGGCCTTCTGCACGCCTTGCAACTGTCCACGCGCATTCCCAGCTAGCGGCCCAGACGCAGACACACGCACACTCACTCACACGAATTCGGAACCGGCGCTCATGTCCGACATCACCACCCGCATCGCGGAGATCGTCAACTCCGGCGACGTCGTTCTGTTCATGAAAGGCACCCCGCTCTTCCCGCAGTGCGGCTTTTCCAGCCGTGCGGTCGCCATACTCGAGCATTGCCACGTGCAGTACGAAAGCTTCGACGTCCTGCAGGACATGGAGGTGCGGCAGGGGATCAAGGATTACGCCGACTGGCCGACCATCCCCCAGCTTTACGTCAAGGGCGAGTTCGTCGGCGGCAGCGACATCATGGCCGAGATGTTCGAAGCAGGCGAACTCCAGCAGATGTTCGCAGATCGGCAGGTTGCGACCACCTCCTGATCCCGTGTGCCGGGCAAGCAGTCCGGCTGCCGAGATCCCGGCGGCGACGCTGGTCGTGTTCCGCCGCAGCAGGACCGCAGGCGCGCCGGAGATCCTGATGGTCGAGCGCGCGCGGGCCTTGTCATTCGCGGGCGGAGCGGCAGTGTTCCCCGGCGGGCGGGTGGATGACGAGGATCGCTGCCTTGCCGCCTCCCTGCGGGTGCCGCGATGCGATACGGACGAGGCGGCGCATCGGATCGCGGCCATTCGCGAAACCTTTGAGGAAACGGGCCTGCTGGTGGCCACACGACAGCGGGTGGCGCCGCAGGCCGCCGCGGCAGCGCGCCGGGCGCTCGAGGCGGGCACACCCTTTGCACGCATCCTGGAGGCGAACGGGTGGGATCTCGACGCCGAGGCGCTGACGCCGTTCGCGCGCTGGCTGCCGCGCGGGATGAGCCATTCGCGCATCTTCGACACCCGTTTCTACCTGACCGATCTCGGCACCGGCGAGGTCAGCCTTGCGGTGGACGAGACGGAGAACACGCGGCTGTTCTGGACGAGCGCGGACGCGGCGCTGCGGCGGGCGGATGACGGCAGGCTGCGGCTCATCTTCCCGACGCGCCGCAATCTGGAACGGCTGGCCCGGTTCCGCGACTTCGCCGCCGCGCGGGCGCAGGCCGAGGCCGTGGGTGTGCGGACGATCTGCCCTGCGATCGTCGAGGAGGACGGATCGCGCTGGCTGACGATCCCGGACGGGCTGGGCTATCCGGTCACCCGCGAACGGCTCGACACCGCGATGCGTGACTGACCGGACGACCAGCGCACTGGCGGCGCGGCCCGGTCTCTCCGGCCGCGCCGCGCAGATCTCTCAGAAACGGAAGGTCACGTCCGCCACCGCCCGGTCGTTGCGCAGGTCACTGCGCCCGATGCTGCTTTCCACTCCCACGCCGAAGCGGACGGTGCCGTTGTCGATGCCGAGACCGCCCCGCACTTCGGCCCAGTCCGTGTCACCGCCGGCGACCGGCAAGGCGATTGCCAGATGGTCGGCCGCCGCGAAGCGGACATTCAGTCCGGCGTCTCCGCCGCCAAGCACGCGCACGTAATCGGCCTGAAGCTGGGGCACGAAGGTCCAGCCGCCGGCCAGTCGTCGTGACCCCGACAGCTTCACGCCCAGCCGCGCATCGGTCTGCGCGAGAGTCACGGCCTCGACCGCGAGAGCGGCCTCGCCGCCCGTCTCGGTGAAGCCGGACATCCGGGTGCGCTGGTGACTGAGCTGCGCGCGCGGCGTGACGATCAGTCCGCCGCCCATCGCCACATTCACGCCGGTTTCGGCCACGGCGGTGATGCGCGAGAGATCCTGCTCCCCGAACAGGCCGAAGCTGCCGCCGGTGCCGAAACCGGCGCGCGTGGTGCGGATGCGCGCCTGGTCGAGATTGGCGGCGAGCCCGACATAGGCGCCGTCCCCAAGCTGATAGCTGCCGTAGAGCGCCATCTGGCCAAGGGAGGAGCGCGCCTCGTCGGTGCCGCCGATCGTCACGCCCTGCGCATGGCCGGCGGCCATGCCGAGGGTGAAATTCGGCGCGACTTCATGCTCGAGGCCCATGCCGAAGAAGGTCGACCGCATGCCATCCTCGACCCGGTTGGTGACACCTGCCGCGCCCTGGCCCGATGTCATGCCGCCGCTGACGAAGCCCGAAACTCCCTCGGGCAGCGCCGCGGAGCGTGTTCCGCCAGGCGTCAGCCCCGCAAAGCTCATCTGGGGCGAATGGCCCATACCTGATGCCTCGGCACCCATGATGCCGAGCGGCGAGCCGACGATGCTGAGCGTGCCGGTACCGGCGGTGCCCATTACCGACAGACGATCCCCTACGGCGTTGAACAGCGCATTGCCCTGCTGCTGCATGAGGGTGCGGCCCTGCTGGATCGTGCGCGGCGCAAGGCTGTCGAGCGCCGCCGTCAGCGAGACGGGGTCCATCAGGTCGACGGCGCCGTACAGGTTGAACAGCGCCCCGTAGGAACCCTCGCGCAGCGTGTCGAGCGCGGCCCCGAAGGCGCGGGCGGTGGGGTTGTTGCGCCCGATGATCTCGACCAGCGCTCCGGCCCGCAGCTCCGCAACCACCGTGTTCGCGGTGTAGCGCAGTTCCGGCCGCAGCACTCCCTGGAACGAGAACACCCGGCCGAACTGGCCCTCCACCCCGCCCGCCGCGCTGGCGATGACGAACGAATCGCCATGGCGCGGCGCGGCTCCCGGTGCCTTGTTGAACACGACGGAGGCGCCGGTGGCCGCGGGATTGGCGGCATCGGAGAGCGACAGCACGCCGGTGACGTTCAGCCGGTCGGCGCCCGCGCGGCCGGCGTCGATGAACAGGGCCGCACCGGACGCGAGGATCGCGTTCCCGTCGATCGTCAGCGTGCCGATGCGGTCGGCGCCGCCGGGTGCGATGACCCCGCTGACCGAGGTGAAGAACGGCGCCCGGATCGTGCCCGTTCCGCTGACCAGGCCGGAGAGCACGAACGCCTCGCGCGCGCTCAGCGTGCCGTCGACATTGGTCCAGCCGGCGATCTGCGTCCAGTCACCGAGCGAGCGCAGCGACCCGCTCGCGGCAATGTCGAGGATGGCCGGCCCGTTCAGCGTCAGGCGGTCGATGGTGATGTTCGCCCCGGAAAGCGTCGTGCGGCCGGCGGACAGCGTCACGTCGAAGTAGCGTGGCCGAATGCCGAGCTGCGGATTGGCACGCACGTTGTTCGGCACGAAGTTCTGCGTGCCCGGACCACCAGCGACGAAGAACTCGGGGCCGGTCGCATTCGACGCGACAGGCCGGGTGAAATCCTCGCATTCGGTGAGGAAGCAGATGTCGCCGAACTTGGCGCCCGTGCCGCTCACCTCGTCGCCCGGCGCGTTGGGCAGGCGGTTGATCAGGCGCCCGTCGAGATCGACGAGGTAGTTCGGATCCATGGCCTGGATCCAGTGGCCGGGGTCGGTCCACTGCCCGGCCCCGCCCCTGGTCGTCGCGTACACATAGGGGTTGTTGGCGACGATCTGCTGCCAGAAGGAGTGCAGCGGCTGATAGAAGCTGTGGGTGCCGTAGTTGTGGAACTGCTGTGCGCCGAAGAAGCGCGAGCCGCCCGACAGCACGCCGATGATGACGGCGCGGTCATACTTCTGATCGACGATCAGCGGACCCCCCGAATCGCCGCCGGCGGTCGTGCCCTCGCGCGGCAGGGCCACATCGTTGGGGCCGAACAGGCCGAAGTCGAACCGCCCCGCGGCCGGGTTGTAGGCCCCCACGCCGGCAGGATCGCTGAACGAGCTCATGTACAGGTTCTGCTCGAACCCTGACCGGGCGCCGAACAGGAATTCGTTGCGATCCGCGAGCGAGCCGAGGAAGGAGACGTAGTTTTCGGCGGTGCGCCGGCGGTAGTCGATGCCGCGATTGCCCAGCGCGTTGGTGCCGTTGCCGCCGTAGCCGGTGACCGTCACGTGCTCCTGACCCGTCAGCGGCGTGAACAGCATGGCCCAGGTGGGGATGTCGAACGCCGGCGTGTCGAGCGTGGCCATCGCCACGTCGGCCTGAAGGAACCCGCCGTTAAGCGAGCGCGGATCGTACCACACGTGCTCGACATTGAAGATCGCGCGCGCCGTGTCCGTCGCGTACAGGGTTCCGCCGTCGAGGCCGAGCCAGCGGCGCACCGCCGGCAGGTTGTCGGCGCCGAAACCGAACGAGATCGGCACCCCGCCGGTCGGCTGGCCGTATGCCTCGGCCGGCCGGGTGTTGACGCAGTGGGCCGCGAAGATGACCGTGCGCGGGTTGATCAGCGTGCCCGTGCACAGCCCCAGCGAGAAGTTCGCGGGATTGGCGCGCACCACCATCTGTCCGACGCCGTTGACGCCCGAGTCGAGACTTCCGCCGGGCGCGGGCAGGACCGGGCTGATGTCGTCCCGGGTAATGATGGCCGAGCGGTCCTCGCCAAGGTCGGGGACGTCCGTGACGCTGCCGCGCGCCGCCGAATCGATGGCGTGCCCCGCCGCCGGAGCCGCCCCTTGGGCCATGGCCCCCGAAGGCAGGGCGAGCGCGAAACAGGACGTGGCAGCGAGAAACAGGCTGCGAACAGTGGTGGGCGTGCGCATGGAACCTCCCGAAAAGTCGTGACCGGCACACGGCTCAAGGCCGCATGCCTCCGATACGGGCTAGGTTAACGAAAGATGAGCAAGGGTCCAGCCTTCCGTTCATAATCTTGCCGATCATCCGGCATTTCGTTGGGGATTGTTGCGCTGAGTTGCCCAACCTTCGGTCTGGCGGCCCACGTGCGGCACCCCGCGGCGCAGCGCCCGCTTGTGCCGCTGCCGGTTTGTTTGCCAGAGAGTGGCCATGGGCAGGATCGGGAGCGCAAGAGGTTTTTCATTTTGGCTGTGGGCCCTGCTCCTCGCCGTCGCGGGCTCCGGCCTCGCGCCCTGCGGGGTCGTGAAGCGAGCCGAGGCACAGGTGCTCGGCCTCGGGGAAAGCGCCGCCAGCCCGACGCCCGCGGCGGATCCATACGGGCGCGACACGCCTCGCTCGACCGTGACCCGGCTGCTCAGAGCGCTGGCCGACCGCGACTACGTGACGGCGGGGCAGATCTTCGCCCTGCCGGCAGAGCGCCAGGACGAAGCCGCAGACCTGGCCCGCGCGCTCCAGGCTGCGCTGGACGCCGGAGGCACGCTGCGCCCCTATGCGGAACTGTCGAACGATCCTGCCGGCGCGACGGGTGACGGTCTGCCCGCCGATCAGGAGCAGGTCGGAACCTTCGGCGGCGCGGAGGCGCTGCCGATCCTGCTGCAACGCACCACGGCGGAGGATGGAAGCGCCTTCTGGCAGATCGCGCCGGCGACGCTCGATGCACTCGAATCGATCGACATCGCCGTGCCCCCCGCAGCTGCGGATGCGACGGAGCGGGGACCGACCATCGCCGGCGCGCCGGTCGCGGACTGGCTGCGGCTGGCGGGCGTCCTCGTGCTGCTGTTCGCCGGGTTCTGGCTGCTCTCGCGGCTGCTGCTGTTCGCCGGGCGCAGGCTCGGCAACGCCGAGTCGCCCGCCTACCACCTCCTGAACGCCGCCCTGCCGCCACTGGCGCTGGTTCTGGCCCTCGTCACCTTCCGCATCCATGGCGGCGATGCCGAAGTGTCGATCATCGCGCGCCAGACGATGCTGCGCTATCTCGGCATCCTCAATCTGCTCGCCCTGCTGTGGTTCGCCCTGCGGCTGGTCAACGGCATCACCAACTGGCTCAGCAACCGCATGCAGCGGGCGGAGCGGCGCCAGGCCGCCTCCGTGATCGTGTTCGCCCGCCGCGTCATCAAGATCCTGCTGCTGCTGTTCGCCGCGATCGGGGTGCTCGACACGCTGGGCTTCAATGTCACCACGGGACTGGCCGCGCTGGGCCTCGGCGGCCTCGTGCTGGCGCTCGGCGCGCAGAAGTCGGTCGAAAACCTCGTCGGCACCCTTTCGGTCCTCGCCGACCGGCCGGTGCAGGTGGGGGACTTCTGCCGCGTCGGCGACGTGTCGGGGACGGTGGAGGACATCGGCATCCGCTCCACCCGCATCCGCACCACCGAACGGACGGTCATCAGCATCCCCAACGGCGACTTTTCCTCCCGCCACATCGAGAACTTCTCGCAGCGCGACCGCTTCCTGTTCCAGATGATCTTCGGCGTCGATTACGAAGCGGAGCCCGCTCAGCTCGCGGAGGCGGCCGCAACCATCGCCGCCGTGCTCCACGACCATCCGCAGGTGGGCCGCGACCCCTGCCGCGCGGTGGTCAAGGGGCATGGACCCGACGCCTACGAGATCGAAGCCCTTGCCTACATCGAGACGACCGATTTCGGGGAAAGCCTCGCCGTGCGGCAGGAACTGCTGCTGTCCATCTACCGCAAGCTGGCGGAGGCCGGCATCCCCCTCGCGTCCGCCACCCGCGCCGCCTTCTACCGCCGCGATCCGGCCGCCGGCGCACCCCGCGCCTGACTGTCCGCAACGAGGCCCTTGCCGGATGGCGCGCCCTGGAGGATTCGAACCTCCGGCCTCAGGATTAGAAGTCCCGCGCTCTATCCAGCTGAGCTAAGGGCGCACGTGTCACCGCAATAGCGGCGATGATGCGGCGGTCAAACCGCTTCGCTCCGGCTGCGGGGGAGAAGCCGTGCCAGGCGCCGCGAAGGTGTCGTCCGGCACCACCTCGATGCCGCCGGTCACGCCCAGACGGCCGGCCAGCAGCCGCAGATCCTTCTCGGTCGCCGGGCCGATCAGCGCCGCGTGATGGGCGCAGACCTGCAGCACGAGCCGCCCTTCCTCGCAGACGAGCCGCGTCGCCTCGAGCGACTGCGTCGATCCGCCGCCCAGCCTGCGCCACAGCCGGATGGCAAGGCCCCAGGCATAGCCCCGTTCAAGATCGTCACGCGGCGCCCGGTCCAGCACGGCCGGCGGCAGGTCGCCGGTGGCGCCGTTGCCGCAGATCGTTGCGGCGATCATCGCCCGCTCCGCCTCGGTGATCGCCACCCAGCGCTTGTACAGCGCCCAGTTGACCGCGTGCTGCACCCGCAGGTTCGGCTCGACCTGCATGGCCGCGAGCGCCAAGGTGACGGCGGCCTGGCGCAAGCGCGCCTGGTCGGACGTGGCCGCGCGCGTCGCCCGCGCCGTCCAGCCGGCCACCCGCGCGGCGAAGACCGGCGTCACACCGTGCTGCTTGCCGAAGGCGATGGTTCCGGCGAGCAGCGGATCCTGCGCCTGAATGGCCGGCGGAAGCGCGGCGTAAAGCACGCCCTCGCGCAGTCCCCATGACGAGAAGATCAGGCGCTGCGGCTCCAGCCGCTTCAGCAGCACCTGCAGCAGCACCGCCGCATCGGGAAGACTCGCGGCGCGCATGGCGGTGATGCGCGGCTCCTGCGACAGGCGCTGCACGGGGGCCTTGGCCAGCGCCGCGGCGAAGTGGCGTGCCTCCGCCCCGGTCATCGTCAGCCCGTGGGGGTCCGCGCGCGGACGGCCGGCGGCCGCATGGGCGTGCACGGCCATGGCCCGCCATGTGCCGCCGACCAGGTAAAGGTCCGCCGCCTTCGCCACCTCGGCCTTCTTGAGCTGCGTCGCCAGCGCTGCCCGGTAGTTGGCGGCATCGCGCTTCTTCAGGGCCGCAAGCCGGAGGGTTCCGAGCGGGAGGCTCAGACCCGCGTGCGGACCGTCGGCGGCAAGCCGCACGAGTTCGAGACTGCCACCGCCCAGATCGGCGACGATGCCGTCGGCGCCCGGAAAGGCGCCGGCGACGCCCCACGCGCTGAGATCGGCCTCCTCGCGCCCCGACAGCACGCGCGCCGCGATCCCGATCTGTCCGGCTTCGGCGAGGAAGCGATCCCGGTTCGCCGCTTCGCGCACCGCGGCCGTGGCCACCGCCTCGACGTCGCGCACGCCCCAGTCGTCAAGGATCAGCCGGAACCGCGCCAGCGCCCGCATCGCCATGGCGATGTTCTCGTCAGCCAGAGACCCGTTGCGCGTCACCCCCAGCCCCAGCTGCGCCGCGACCTTTTCGTTGAACAGGATGATCGGGGCGCGGGGGGATCCGCCATAGATGACCAGCCGGACCGTGTTGGAGCCGATGTCGATGATCGCACGCCGGCCATCATCCGCGCCGCCGCCGCCGCGACGGGCGCCCTGCCGCCCCTGCCAGCTGCCGATCATCGGCGTGCGGCGTCCGGGTGCAGGCGGCTCACAGCGCGCCCCGCCGCAGACTCAGCTTGGGCACACCGCCCTCCTCCAGCGCGCCGCCGCGCCCCGACAGGGACGGATTGGTCATGAAGTAGCGGTGGCAGTTGAACACGCGATCCTCGCTCCCGGGGCGGGCAGTCGCGCGAACATAGGTGCCGTCCGGCTGGCAGTACCAGCTCTGCTCCGTGTCCAGCATGTTGGCGAGCAGCACCTGCTGCAGGACCTGATCGTGCACCGTGCGGTTGTTCATCGGGATCAGCGTCTCCACCCGCCGGTTGAGGTTGCGCTCCATCAGGTCGGCCGAGCTGATGAACACGCTGGCCTGCGGACTGGGCAGCCGCGCCCCGTTTGCGAAGGCATAGATGCGGCTGTGCTCGAGAAAGCGGCCAATGATCGACTTCACCCGGATGTTGTCCGACAGACCGGGCACCTGCGGCCGGAGGGTGCACATGCCCCGGCAGACGATGTCCACCGGAACCCCGTCCTCGCTCGCCCGGTAGAGCAGATCGACCATACCCTGATCGGTCAGTTGGTTGCACTTGATCCAGATGCCCGATGGCCGGCCGGCGCGCGCGTTGTCGATTTCCTGTTCCACCGCCTCCTCAAGCCGCTCGCGCAGGTTGAGCGGCGCAATCGACAGGCATTCGGTGTCCCGTGGCTCGATGTAGCCTGTGACGAAGTTGAACATCTTGGCCGCGTCACGGGCAAGCCGCGGGTCGTTGGTGAAGTAGCTCAGGTCGGTGTAGATCCGCGCGGTGACCGGGTGATAGTTGCCCGTGCCGAAATGGCAGTAGGTGCGGAACCCGTCGTCCTCGCGCCGGACCACGAGGGCGACCTTGGCGTGCGTCTTCCATCTGAGAAAGCCGTACACCACCTGCACGCCCGCCCGCTCCAGCTCGCTGGCCCATTTGAGGTTCTGTTCCTCGTCGAACCGCGCCTTCAGCTCCACCACGGCCGTCACCGACTTGCCCGCCTCGGCGGCGGCGATCAGCGCGGCGATGACCGCCGACTGGTTGCCGGCGCGGTACAGCGTCTGCTTGATGGCCACCACGTTCGGATCCTCGGCGGCCTGGCGGATGAAGTCGACCACCACCTCGAAGCTTTCGTAAGGGTGATGGATTATGATGTCCTTCTGCCGGATGGCTTCGAGGACATTGCCGTCATACTCAAGCACCCGTTCCGGGTAGCGCGGCGTGTAGCTGTCGAACTTCAGGTCCGGCCGGTCCTCCGCCACGATGTCGGCCAGCCCCTCGATGCCGATCATGCCGTTGGTGCGAATGACCGCTGCCGCGTCGACGCCGAGCTCGTCGAGCAGCAGCTGCTCGGCCGCCGGGTCGAAATCCTCCTCCAGCTCGAGCTGGATCACGTGCCCGCGTCGGCGGCGCTGGATCGCGCTGCGGAAGGTGCGGACGAGATCCTCCGCTTCCTCCTCGATCTCGATGTCGCTGTCGCGCAGCACGCGGAAGATGCCGCTGCCGGTGATGGAATAGCCGGGGAACAGCACGCTGGCGAACCGCTCCACCAGACGCGGCATGCTGATCCAGATCGCCTCGGCGCCCGGCACGCGCACGAAGCGCGGCAGCGCGTTCGGCAGCAGCACCATCTCCGTCAGCTCCTCGCCGTCCTCGTCGCGGATGACGGAGAACAGCAGACCTGTGCCCTTGTTGGCGACGAAGGGGAACGGATGCGCGGGGTCGATCGCCTGGGGCGTCATCAGCGGCATGATCTCGGCGGCGAAATAGGCGCGCAGCGACTCGAACGCCTCGGCGCTGATCCGCTTCTCGTCGGCGATGTGGATGTCCGCCCGCGCCAGCAGCGCCTGCAGCGCGCGCCAGGTGTCCTGCTGCCGGTGAGTGAGCGCGCCCATGCGCTCGGCGATCGCCACCAGCTGCTGCTGCGGCGTCAGACCGTCAATCGAGGGGCGCTCGATGCCGCGGTTCATCTGCCCCACGAGCCCGGCAACGCGGATCATCATGAACTCGTCGAGGTTGCTGCCCGAGATGGACAGGAAGCGCAGCCGCTCCAGCAAGGGGTGGTTCTCGTTTCGAGCCTCGTCCAGAACCCGCTCGTTGAAGGCAAGCCAGCTCAGCTCGCGGTTGAAATAGGCGCCCGCCTCGCCCGGACGCGGCGCGGGTGGCGCGGAGGGGCGCGGATCGCTGGCCATGGTGCCGTTTATCGGTCTCGGCAAGCCGCTGCGCAAGGGAGTGACGAAGCCGCACATGCGGTGGCGCACCGCGCAGCGCCGTTGCCGCGGTCAGCCGGGCTTGCGCACCAGGGCGCGGCTCTCGGCGATCTGGGTGATGGTGCGGCGTCCCTGCTCATCCCGGCCCAGCTGCACCAGCACGTCGATCACGCTGGTGGCATAGGTGATGGTGTCGGCCCGCGACAGGCCGATGCCGGTCTGCATGACCATGAGCGCCAGCTGCTCCAGCGCCCCGGTGAGCGAGTTGGCGTGGATGGTGGAGAAGCTTCCCGGATGGCCGGTGTTGATCGCCCTGAGAAAGCTGACGCTTTCGGCGCCGCGCAGTTCGCCGAGCACGATCCGGTCCGGTCTGAGACGAAGGGCCGCCTGCAGCAGCTCGTTGGCCGTGACCTTGGCCTCGCCCAGCTCGCCCTTCACCGCCACCAGCCCGGCGCCGTTCTCGCCCGGCAGCCGCAGCTCGGGCGTGTCCTCGACGAGGATCACCCGTTCGTGCGCCGGGATCTCACCCAGCATGGCGTTGAGGAAGGTGGTCTTTCCGGTCGAGGTTCCGCCGGAGATCAGGATGGTGCGCCGCTGCCGGATGGCTTCGCGCAGATAGGCGATCGGCTGCGCGTTCGGGTCCGGCAGCTGCGGACGCGGTCGCGGCGAGAGCGGACCGGCATCGTAGGCATCCAGCGTCAGGTCCAGCCGCCGGTGCCGGCGGATCGCCATCACCCAGTGCCGCCGCGACGCCGGCGGTCCGCAGAACTGCACCCGCGCGCCGTCCGGCAAGGTCGCGCCCAGCAGCGGGTGCTCGCGGTTGATCCCCTGATGGCTGACCCGCGCCACCTGCTCGGCAAGCCGCTGGACCAGCTGATCCGTCACCGCCTCGCGCCGGTGCCGCCGCATGCCGCCCGAAGCGGCGTCCTCCACCCACACCTCTCCGGGGCGGTTGACGATGATTTCCGTCACGGTGTCCCGCTCGAGCCACTCGCGGAACGGTGCGAGATAGGCGTCGAGGTAGACGGAGCGCTCCGCCACGGAAAGGGCGGAGCCGCTCCGGTCTTCCGGGTCGCGCGGTCCGATCGGCGAGATGCTTGCCACGACGTGCGGTCGCTCAGTTCCGCGTCACATCGGTGAAGTTGAGATCGCGCGCGGTGAAGATGCGGATCGGCTCGCCCTGACGCACCCGAACGGTGGGACCGATCTGGCCGTCCGCCTGCGCCGCCGCCGCCGCCGCGCTCTGCCCGCCGCCCATGACGACGGACGCCCCGCCGCCCGCGATGGTGCTGAGGCCGCCGACCACCGACAGCAGCATCGCCGAGCCGAAGCGCTGGAAGAAGTTCGACCGCACCTCGCCGCGAAGGCCAGTGCTGCCGTCAAATCCCACTGCCGGCGAGGCAAGGTTGACCGACGCTCCGTCCGGGCGGATCAGCCGGGTCCAGATCACATAGGCGCGGCGCTGGCCGTTCTGCAGGCCGGACTGATACTGCCCGATCAGGCGCGACGACCGGGGCACGAGCACGTTGGAGCCGTCGAAGCTGCGCACGTCCTGGCTGACCACCGCCCGCACATAGCCGGGCACGTTGGTGTCGATGGCGGTCTCCAGCACCGCGGGGATGAGAGTGCCCTGCGTGATGGTCGTCGACGGGTCGGTCATCGGGGTGGCGCGGGCCGGGCCACCGCCCACGCCGCCGACGCGGCTGGCGAAATCGCCGGCGGCATTGCCGGGAGCGGTGGCCGCCGCCTCGGGCGACAGGCCGGCCGTGCCCGCCTCGCCCGACATTGGCGCCGCACTGCCGTCGAACACCATGGTCGGGCTGGCGAGGCTGTTCGCCTGCGGCATGGCGCCCGGGGCCGGCGGGCTGGCGTAGACCGGCGCGGGTGCCGGATCGGCCATCACCGGCGCTGGGGCATAGCCGGCGGTGCCGGGCTGCGGCGGCACCACGGTCACGTCGGCGGGAGCAGCCGGCTGGGCGATGACCGCCTGCGCCGGGTCGCCGGCCGGAGCTTGTCCGCCGACCCCCTGCGGCTGCTCGAGGCGTGCCGAGCTCATGCTCCACAGGGTGACGAGGCCCAGCCCGGCGACGAGGGCGATGCCTGCCACCATCCCGAGCCCGTCGGACCGCCCGCGCCGCTGCGTGACCGCCGGATAGGCATACGCAGTGCGACTGGCGAAATCGATGATCTCGGCGCTTTCGCTTTCGCGCGGGTCGCCCTCGGTTTCAGGCGCGAGAGCGATGCCCCGGCTCTTCAGCTTGGTGGCCATGCGCATCAGAACATTTCCCTCCATTCCGGCTCGATCCGCGCGGCAGCCGCCATCGCCGCCGCTTCGGTGCGCCGCGCGCGCGCCTCGGCCTCGCGCACGGGCAGGGGCTTGCCGCCATAGCTCAGCGTAGCGTGAGCCCGACCGGACCGGAACACCAGCGCAGCCGGGACGCCCTCGACGACAACCGTGTCTCCGCGCACGCTGAAGTTCACCGGCCCTTCCGTCTTGCCGTCCTCCGCCAGCATCAGGATGGCGGGCACATCGCGCCCGGACGGCCAGGTCAGGAAGGTCGACTGCCCGTCGTCGAACACCCGTTCCGGCAGCAGCCGGCGATCGCCCTTCGTTGCCCACGCGAAGTTGAGCGCCGCCGGGTCGACCGTCTCAGGGGGCGCCGCGGCTTCCGCCGCCGTGTTCTGCGCAGGCGCAGCCTCGGCCAGCAGCCTCGCCGATGCGCGCGTTCCGGCCGGCGGCTCGGGATAGTCGAAGTTCAGGACGTAGACGGGCCGCCCCGTGTTGCCGGCCACCAGATCGAAGAAATAGGTGCGCAGGTTGGTGACCACCGTCATGTTGGTCGCCGCATTGGTTTCCAGCGGCTTGATGAACAGGAGATTGGCACGCTTGTTGGGTGTCACCTGCCAGGCGTTGCTGTCGCCGATGGCGACGTTTTCGATCCGCTCGTCCTCGGCGAAGCGGATGGTCGCCTGCACTTTGACGCGGCCACGGATCTGGACCACCTCGTCCGGGTTGTAGCGCACCGTCACGAGACGGCTGTCCTGGGCATGCGCGGGGGCGGCCGTCAGCACAGCTGCGCCCGCGAGCAGCGCGGCGCAGCCGGCCGCGGTGAGGCGCCGGCCGCCGGGAATCCTGCGGCGGGTGATCATCGTATCTTCTCCAGGTTGCGGATGTTGGCCGGCTTGAAGCGGCTGCCGATGCCCTGCGCACGCAGCGGCGCAATCGCCGGAGTGGCAGCGCCGCCGGCGGGAGTGGCGGTATGGATCCGCACGTCGCGGCGCGTGGCGAAGCCGCCGCTTGCAGCGCCGCTCGTGTCGTTGGCCGCGGCCGCCACCGGGATCGCGCTGACATCAAGGCGCCGCGAGGCGGCGATGGTGGCCGAGGTGGTGGCGGCGAGCTGCGCCGCCGGGGGCAACGCAGCCGGCGCCGGCGCAGGTGCCACCAGTGACCCCGGCGCTGCCGCCGACGGGACGGACTGTCGCGCCAGCCCGAACACCGTCCAGCCGGACACCATGGTCGCGGCGGTCCTGAGCACCAGCACCATCAGCGCCACGTGCACCGCGCCGATGAGGAAGAACGCCGCCGCCGCCTGCGGATTGATCTGCCCCGGCGGCTGCGCCAGCGCGCTCAGCACCGGCACCGCCAGCTCGAGCATGACCCCGCCGCCAAGAACGGCGAACAGGGGGGTGAGCGCGAGCATCACCACGCCTTTCAGCCAGCCCGCGAACAGACCGCGCGTGCCTTCGAACAAGGCCATCACGACGAACACCGGACCCAGCGCGACCAGCACCGCCAACGCGATCCGCGCCGTGACGAGCACTCCCACCGTTCCGAGCAGCAGCAGCATGGCGCCAAGCCACAGCAGCCCGGCAGGCGAGAAGGCGGAGATGTCCGTCTGCCCTCCGCTCGCGGTCTGCACCGCGGCGAAGACGATGTCGATCTTGTCGCCAAAGGTCTGGGTCGCGGACCCCCTGTCGCCGGTGACCATGCTGGCAAGGTAGTCCGGCGCCTGGACCGCAAGGTTCCAGACGACCGAATGGAAGGCCACCCAGCTGGTCGCGAACGTCACCACCAGCCCCAGCGTCATCATGCGCGGCGTCAGCGAGCGCACCGACAGGCTCGACCGGCCGAGCAGCAGCTGGATGGCGAAGAAGGCGATGAACAGGGTCAGCAGGATGGTGAGCGCCGTGCCCAGCCCCCCGCCGCTGGCGAACAGTCGCCCGAAGGCCTGCGCGGCGAACTGGTTGGCGACACAGTCGACGGCCTGCAGGCTCGCCGACACGCCCAGCCCGACATTGTCGAGCGCCTGCTGGCACCCGGCGCTCATTCCGCCGCCATCCGGTTGCGGTAGAGGCTCAGATCGGCCAGCGTGTCCTCGAACCCGCCGGGCCAGGCGTGGCCGGTCAGCGCCGGAAACCAGTCGGCCGGGCTGTCGCCGACCGCCTCGCGAAGCAGGTCGAGACGCCGCACGGCGCTCTCGCGGCCCGACAGCAGGGTTAGAACCTCCGGCGCACCCGAAAGGTCGAGGCGCACTACGACGCTGGCATCGGGCTGGCGGACGAGGAAGCAGCGGCTGTGCGCCGGCAGGGTGCGGATCAGCGCCAGCTCGTGCTGCGTCAGGCCGAAGCCGTCGCAGTAGTCCTCGGGACGCGCCCGGCTGTTGGGCAGGAAGATCATGGTCGCGGTCTGCTCCACCAGCGCCGTGGAGATGCGGCTGTCCAGCGCATCGCGCGCCGACTGGGTGGCGAACCCGACCAGGGCGTTGCGCTTGCGCAGCGTCTTGAGCCAGTCGCGGATGCGGGCGGCGAACACCTCGTCGTCGAGCGCCTTCCACCCTTCGTCGATGAGGATCATCGTCGGCTGTCCGTCCAGCCGCTCGTCAATGCGGTGGAACAGGTACATCATGGTCGGCGTGCGCAGCTTCGGGTTTTCCAGCAGCGCCGTCATGTCGAAACCGAGCACGCGGTTCGACAGGTCCAGCTCGTCGCGGGCGTTGTCGAACAGCCAGCCATGCTCGCCCTCGCCGATCCAGGCGGACAGCCGGTCGGCCAGGTCGCCCGGCTGCGGCCGCCGCGCGCCGGCGAGCAGCTCGCGGAAATGACGCAGGCGCCGCAGCGCGCCGTCATTCGCATAGGCGGCATCGACGGCGCCGGCGATAAGAGCATCCTCTTCCGGTCCGCTCGCCTGGAGCAGCACGCCAAGCCACTGGCGCAGGAAGGCACGGTTCGCCGCGCTGTCCGGCAATGCCAGCGGATTGAAGCCCGACGGCTCGCCGGCGCGGATCGCATCGTAATGGCCGCCGATGCCGCGGATGAACAGCTCCGCACCGCGATCCTTGTCGAACAGGATGGTGCGGGGACGGAACTTCTGGGCCTGGGCGGCGAGGAAGTTCATCACCACCGTCTTGCCCGAGCCGGACGGCCCGATGACCGAGAAGTTGCCGAGGTCGCCGTGGTGGAAGTTGAAAAAGAACGGCGTCGCGCTGGTGGTCTCGAGCAGGGTCACGGCCTCGCCCCAGTGGTTGCCGCTCGCCTGCCCGAGGGCAAAGCCGTGCAGCGAACCGAAACTCGCCATGTTGGCCGAGGAAATCAGGGCGCGGCGCACGAGATAGCTTTCATTGCCGGGAAATTGTCCCCAGAACGCCGGTTCGAGATTGGTGTCCTCGCGCACTGCGATCGCCCCGGTGTCGGCGAGCGCCGCGGCGCAGGCGGCCACGGCCTCGTCGAGCCGCTCGAGCATGCTCTCGCGCACGAGCACCGACAGGTGGTGATCACCGAACCCGACGCCGCCGCTGCCCAGCGCGTCGCGCGCGGCAAGCATGTCGCTGCGTTCGGCGCGGGCTTCTTCGTCCGCCGAGCGCAGCCGCCGCAGCGCAAGATCCATGCGCTCGCGCGCCGTCTGCCGCTCGGTCGGCGCATAGCTTTCGGTGACCACCATCTCGTAAGGCAGCCGCAGCAGCGCATCGAGGAGGCCCGGCGACGTGGCATCCGGATAGTCCTTCAGCCCGAGAATGGCGGCAAAGCCCGGCCCGCCCGAGCCGCGCAGCTCCATCGCGTCCAGTCCGAAGCTGGCGCGCTTGTAAGGCAGCATGGCGCCGATGTCCGTGTCGTCCGCGGGCCGGCGCACGGGCCGCATCTCGCCGTTGTAAAGCGCCGACAGCAGCTCCAGCATCTCAGAATACGGACGATCGCCGCTGCCCTCGTAGTCACCGAGGAGCTGCGCGCCATAAGCAGACAGGGACGCGACGATCCCCGTGGCCGCGGCCTTGAGCGCGCGCAGGTCGCGGGGGTCGGCTTCGGCCGCCGCATCGGCGCGGCGGCGTTTCAGCGCCTTGCCGGCGCGCTCGGCCAAACCCGCCTTGCCGCGCGCCGGCCGGCGGACGAGGGTGACGAACTGGTCGTTGATGAACAGTGCGCCCGCGCCCAGCCGCTCGCGCCAGCGCTGATCGATGTGGCGGCTCACCGGGTCGGGGAACGCCGCGTCCAGCTCCACCTCCACCTTGCGCCGGATCACATGGTGGTAGAGCACGAAGCGCGCGTCCAGCGTCGAGCGCAGCATCACCTCGCGGCTCGCGGCGTGGGCGTTCAGCGCCTCGCTGTCCTCGGTCTCGAACAGCAGGCCGGGAACCTGCACCGACATCATCAGCGACCCGTCGCGCAGGAGCACGGTGTGCTGGTCCACCAGCCGCGCATAGGGCAGGCGATCGCCCGCGCGGGCTTCCTTGGCGCTCCACGCTGCGGCCCCGAGAAACTTCTTCATTGGCCAGGTTCCCCGTGACGCGCGCAGGTGCAAGGTTCACGCCGCATAGCTGTTGCAACCCCAGTGCTTCCAGTTCCGGACGCGCGGGCATTTCGACACCTTGGTCAGCCAGAGATCGAACACGCGCGGCTCCCGCAGGCACGCGAAGTAGCCGATGACATGGATCACCAGCGCCCCGAGCAGCGCGTAGAAGCTGCCGGTGATCAGGAACAGCTCGGTCGTCACCAGGGCGTTGATGATGAAGAAATTGTACGTGACACCGGCGAACATCTGCGGCCGCGTCAACGCGCGGTGCACGGGATGGCGGACAAGCGCCGTCACCTCACCCTCCCGACGCGCTCTGGATGCCGGCCACGATGGTGCCGGCACCGAACAGGATGAAGACGCCGATGATGACCGTGGCTCCGAAGCGCCAGTTCATGCGCCCGGTCAGCATCATGAAACCGACCGCCGCGACGGCCATCACCGCCACCGCCGTCGCGACATTGCCGAGCAACGTGCCCTGAAGCCAGCTCAGCGCATTGACGATCGGCCCCGATCCTTGGGGATCGGCCTGTGCCGACGCCGGAACCGCCATCACCGCCAGCGACACGGCGAGACCGGAGGAAAGAAGACGCTGCAACCCGTTACTCCCGTGCATGATTGGACAAGCGGCCCATCACGGCCGCAACATAGTTTCGTGTCTCGGCAATCGCCGGGACGCCGCCGGCGCGCATGACGCGGCCGGGACCGGCGTTGTACGCCGCCAGCGCCCGTTCCAAATCGCCGTCGAAGCGGTCGATCTGCGCCCGCAGATACCGTGCCGCCCCTTCGAGATTGGCGAACGGATCGTCCGCATCCACCCCGAGCTCCCGCGCCGTGCCGGGCATGAGCTGCCCCAGACCCCGCGCGCCCTTCGGCGACACCGCCTGCGGGCGCCACCGGCTCTCCTGCCACACCAGCGCCTCGATCAGCGCCGGGCTGAGATCGAAGCGGCGCGCCAGTTCGCGCACCTTCGCGGCGTAGACCGCCGGCACCAGCCGTTCCGCGCGCGCCGCGTCGTGTTCGGCCCGCGGGTCGACACCGCCCGGCGCCGGCGCTGCCTCGTCCGGCGCGGCCGGTAAAGGCTTCACGCCGCCCGCAACCCAGCGTGCGCCGGCGGCGTCGATCTGCAGCACGTCCGCCCGTGCCGCGGTGGAGCCCAGCACCAGCGCCGCAAGAGCTGCGGCGGCACGCCACGGCATTGCGAGAATCATGACCCCTCCATGCGGTCGCATTGATACGCTTCTATGACATTAGGCTGACCATATAGTTAAGAATCTCTGACCGGTCGGCTCATCCCATGCACGTCCTGCCGAGCCGACGGGAGTGCGCGCGGAACTGTGGCGCCGACAGAACGCTTTGGCCACCACGGCCTTGTGGACGCAGCCTTGCGCTGCCGCTAGGATGCGCCACACCCCGGGGAGCCGCATGGCTGAGAGGGAGGACTTGCAACCTCCGACCCGTCGAACCTGAACCCGTTAGCACGGGCGGAGGGAGTGGCTGCCGGACGCTGGCCGGCAATCCTGCTCCGCCCCTGCCAAGCAAGGATCGGAGCAGCATGGCCGACATCAACTCCCCGCTCGAAATCGGCGTCACCACAGGACCGATCCGCGGCAGCCGCAAGGTCCATGTCGGACCGCTTCATGTTGCCATGCGGGAGATCGTCCTGGAGGGCGGCGAGCCGCCGGTGCGGGTGTACGACACGTCCGGCCCCTACACCGATGCCGGTGCGTCCATCGACATCCAGGCCGGGCTGCCCAAGCTGCGGCGCGATTGGATCCTTGCCCGCGGCGACGTGGAGGAAAAGGACCAGCGCGAAGTGCGCCCCGAGGACAACGGCCGGCTTGGTCCCGACCGTTCCGGCGGCGTGCCCCCCTTCCCCAACGTCGCCCGGCGGGTGCTGCACGCCAGGCCGGGCATGAATGTCAGCCAGATGCACTACGCTCGCCGGGGCATCGTCACGCCCGAAATGGAATATGTCGCGACGCGCGAAAATCTGGGCCGCGAGATGCTCAGGGAAGTCACCCGTGACGGCGAAAGCTTCGGCGCGGCGATCCCCGATTACGTCACGCCCGAATTCGTGCGCGACGAGGTGGCGCGGGGACGTGCCATCATCCCGTCCAACATCAACCACCCCGAATCCGAACCCATGGCTATCGGGCGCAACTTCCTCGTCAAGATCAACGCCAACATCGGCAACTCCGCCGTGGCCAGCGACGTCGCGAACGAAGTCGACAAGATGGTGTGGGCGATCCGCTGGGGCGCGGACACGGTGATGGACCTGTCCACGGGGCGCAACATTCATGACACCCGCGAATGGATCCTGCGCAACAGCCCCGTCCCGATCGGCACGGTGCCGATCTATCAGGCGCTGGAGAAGGTCGGCGGGATTGCCGAGGAGCTGACCTGGGAAATCTTCCGCGACACGCTGATCGAGCAGGCCGAGCAGGGCGTCGACTACTTCACCATCCACGCGGGCGTGCGCCTGCCCTACATCCCCATGACGGCCAAGCGCGTGACCGGCATCGTCAGCCGCGGCGGCTCCATCATGGCCAAGTGGTGCCTCGCCCATCACAAGGAGTCGTTTCTTTACGAACGCTTCGACGAGATTACCGAGATCATGAAGGCCTACGACATCGCCTATTCGCTGGGCGATGGCCTGCGCCCCGGCAGCATTGCCGACGCCAATGACGAGGCACAGTTCGCCGAATTGCACACGCTGGGCGAATTGACTCGGCGCGCCTGGGATCAGGACGTGCAGGTGATGATCGAGGGGCCGGGGCACGTCCCCATGCACAAGATCAAGGAGAACATGGACAAGCAGCTCGCCGCCTGCGGGGAGGCGCCGTTCTACACCCTCGGTCCGCTCGTCACCGACATCGCGCCGGGATACGACCACATCACCAGCGGCATCGGCGCGGCGATGATCGGCTGGTTCGGCACTGCCATGCTGTGCTACGTCACGCCGAAGGAGCATCTCGGCCTGCCCGACCGCGACGACGTGAAGGTGGGTGTCGTCACCTACAAGCTCGCCGCCCATGCCGCCGATCTCGCCAGGGGGCACCCGGCCGCCAAGGTCCGCGACGATGCGTTGTCGAAGGCGCGTTTCGAGTTCCGCTGGCGCGACCAGTTCAACCTCAGCCTCGATCCCGACACGGCCGAGCAGTACCATGACCAGACGCTGCCGGCCGAAGGGGCGAAGACGGCGCACTTCTGTTCGATGTGCGGGCCGAAGTTCTGCTCCATGAAGATCACGCAGGAGGTGCGCGACTTCGCGTCCCGGCAGAACCAGCCGAGCAGCGCCTTTCTCGCCGCGGAGGAGGCCGAGACGGGCATGGCGAAGATGGGGCAGCGCTTCCGGGACAGCGGATCACGGCTCTATGTCGACCCCGGGACCGGCGATGCAAGCTAGCCGCTCTTGCTGGAGGAACGGTGCTGGCGTGTGACCCCGGACGCGGTGGGGATGTTGCCTCAGGCGGCCTGCTCGTCGCGAGCGGCCGGGACCAGCTTGCCGACAAGCGCGCGCAGTTCCGATGGCGTCGTGTGGCCGGCGACAATCTCGTGATAGCCGATGCCGGCTTTCCGCAATGCCTCCTTCTTCACCGCGTCGCGTGCCGCAGCAGATTGGCCGCGGTAGTGGCCGGTCCCCTGATACTCGAGCGCATGAACGACCTGACACTGCTCGTTCATCAGGGCGAAGTCGACCCGCTTGGAATTAATGGCGAGGAATGCGCTCTTGTCGGAGGCGGTGAGGAATTCTCCCAGACTCACCTGCGCCATGACCTGCCATGACGGATTGCGGCCTACGACAGCCGCATCAAGGGCCTTGAACACTGCCGCCTCCGGCCTGTTCAGCAGGGGCCGCGCCTTGTACGAGGCTCGGGAAACGGCCTTCAACTGCTCGGCCGCGAGATCCGCGGCGTCGCTGTCCCTTGCAGAAGCTGCCGGGCCGGCCGACGGCGGTGGCCGTCTTCGTCCGACGCCTCTCGGCCGGCTCCGCCACGGCCGATTGCCTTCGTGCCTCCGCATCCTTGGAGAATAGGCGATGACGCGACCGGCAACAAAGAGAATGCATAGGACGATCAGCACAAGAGACGTGTCATCAAGAACGAGTCGCGCCGTGTCCATCTCCTGATCTTGGTTCAGTGCAGTTAAGAAGTTGTTGCCGTCGATCTCTACGTATGGAGATGAAGTAAAGGTGGAGGCTAACCAATGGATCGCCTTCAAGCACCTTCGTTCGAGCAACCGGAACGGATCGGAGCCGCTGCGCGTTCAGAGTTCATGCGCCCGGCCACGGCCGGCGCGTACCGCAACATGCATGAGGAGAGAAGCGATGGGTGAGTTCACCGACAAGATGAAGGCAGCCGGCAACAAGCTGGCGGGCAACACCAAGGAAGCCATCGGCGACGCGACCGACAACGAGCGGCTGGAAGCGGAAGGCAAGGCGCAGCAGGCCAAGGGCACCGGCCAGAACATCAAGGGTTCGGTGAAAGGCGCCCTCGGCGACGACATCTGACCGGTGCGGATCCGCCGGTGCGTGCGCGCACCGGCGGACCCCCGGCACCATTCAACGCGCCGAAGCCGGCGCAGCGGCACCCTGAGCGTCACCCAGCAGGTGCCGCTGCCAGAACATTAGGCTGGTCCAGAACTGGTAGTCCGCGTTCTCCTTCCGGGCAAAGCCGTGCCCCTCGTTCTGCCCTACCAGATGCCACGCCTCGCGCCCCTGGGCGCGCACCGCCTCGACGATCTGGTCGGCTTCTGACGCCGGAACACGCGGATCGTTGGCACCGGTCACCACCATCAGCGGGATCCGCAGCTCGTTGACCCGTGTCAGCGGGCTGATCCTCAGGAGCGCCTCACGCTGCGTCCGCTCGTCGCCATATTCCACCCGGCGCAAGTCCCGGCGGTAGGACTGGGTGTTCTCGAGGAAAGTGACGAAATTGGAAATGGCGACGATGCAGTTCGCCGCGCGCAGCCTGTCGCCGTAGAAGATCGCGGACGCGTAGCACATGTACCCGCCATACGATCCGCCGGTCACGCCGATGCGGGTGCGGTCGATGCCCGGATCCGCCTGAAGGTGGTCGAGAAAGGCGCCGATGTCGCGGACGCTGTTCTCCCGCAGCTCGGGACCGTTGTCGAGACTGACGAACCGCTTGCCATAGCCGGTCGACCCGCGCACGTTCGGGTAGAAGATGGCGATGCCCTGCTCGTTCAGCAGATAGTTGTTGCGGCCGAGGAAGCCGGGCCGCGACTGCGCCTCGGGTCCGCCATGAATGCTGATGATCAACGGCCGCGCGCCGGGAAAGCGCGCAGGGTCAGGGCGGTAGAGAAAGCCCGACACAGGCTCGCCGTCGAAGCTGCGGATCTCCACCAGTTCGGGCTCTGCGTTGCGGCCTGCGTCAAGACCGCCGGTCTCGCTCTGCGTCCACCGGGTCACCGCCAGCGTCTGCGGGTTCACCGAGTAGGCATCAGCGGCGCTGCGCGCGGAGGTGAAGGTGATGCCGATCTCGCCCCATGGCGCGATCTCCAGCCCGCCGATCAGGCCCGAGGGCAACCCCTCCACAATCCGCGCCCGGCCGGTGCGCGGATCGAGCACCCGCAGGCGGGCAATGCCCGCTTCGTTCGTCACCAGCGCGATGAAGCTGCCGTCGGGGGCGATGTCGAAGCCGTCCACGTCCCAGTTGACGCCGAGGTCGACAGGGGTGAACCGCCCCGAAGCGATGTCCAGCCGGCCGAGGCGCTTGAACTCCGATCCTTCGTCGGACGTGACCCACAGCGTCCCGTCCGGCGCGAACTGCGCGCCGCTGTACGAGATGTCGCGGCTGTGATCGCCGATTGCGGTCATTCGGCCGGTGGTCAGGTCGAGCAGGTGAAGATTGCTCTTCGTGACCGAAATGTACTGAGCGACGACGGCCTGCCGCTTGTCGGGCGTAAAGTCGGCCAGCGCCCAGCCGCCGCCGCTGACCTGCGCCACCATGCGGTTGGAGGACGGGTCGCGGGGATCCATGACATACAGGTCGTTGTCCGTCCCGTTGCGGCGCGTGGAGCTGTAGGCGATCAGCTGGCCGTCATGGCTCCAGGTGTTGAAGCTGTTGCGGCTGCGCCCGTCGGTGAGCAGCTCGAGCCGTCCGTCGCGGACCCGGAAGAGCTGGTAGAATTCGTCACCGCCGGTGTCGCGCGACGCGACCATCACGTCGCCGGCCGGCGACCAGCTTCCGCTCACCGGCTCCTCCTCGAAGGTGAGCTGCGTGCGCGCTCCCATCGGCACGGCGACGCGGTGGATCTGGCTGGTGTTGCCGAAGCGCGTGCCGATCAGCATCGAACGGTCGGTGGGATGCCAGCTCGAGAAGGCGGCGGTGCGGAACTCCATGTAGGGGCGGGTGCGCTGCGCCAGCTCCGCCGGAACCGGCGGAATGCCGTCGGCGACGAGAGCCGCCGGACGCGGCACCTCCCGCACCCCCGCCTGCTCGCCACCCGCCACGGCGGCCGGCGTATTCGAGCCGGGCTGCGCCACGGGTTGCGCCGCTGCGTTCGCGGACAGCATCAGGGCCAAGGAAAGGGCAAGCATCGATGTTCGCATGGCATCCTCCGTTTGGCGCGGACGCTAGTGTGACTTGCCGCAGGACGCAATCCGCGCGCCACGGCGCGGCTGGGCAGCGGCGACAGCAGGAGCACTGCGCGCAGCTAGAAGTCGTCCCCTGTAGCGTCGCCTTCCGCCACCTGCGTCGCCGGAGCAGGCCGCGGGGGATGAGTGTCCTCGTCAAGCGGTTGCGGTGCCAGCCGCGGCACGCCGCGCGGCGGGCGCGTGCCCGCACTGCTCGGCGGGCGCAGTTCACCGGGGCTCTTGAGCGACTTGACCGGCACCACCAGGCAGTGGCTGAACGCGGGGAGAACCTCGCGCCAGTCGGCGATCAGCTTCTTGTACGCCTTGCCGACGGCCCGGCAGTTGCGGTCGAGGTCGAACAAGCCGACGGGATGCACCCGGTTGTTCACCTCGCGCAGCGCCGTGTCCCAGTCCATCTGGTCGGTCAGCGAATACCAAGTGAAGCCCACGGTCGCGATCCCGTCATTGCGGACGCGCAGCACGTTGGCCCACTGCTTCCACAACCATTGCACCGCCTCGTCGCCGTTCGGCCCCTCCTTCATGTTCGTTTCAGTGTGCATGATCGGCAAGCCGTAGCGGGCGTAGTACTGCCGGGTGATCTCCGCATAACCGAACACCTCGCCCGAAGCCTCGGAGTGACCGTCGGCGAACACGCGGTGCTCGTTGGTGAAGTAGTAGTCGTTCCCCAGAACGCAGTGCTGCTTCAGCCGATGGGTGAGAAACCAGTTGTATTCCTCACGCGTCATGCCATTCGCCAGCAGGTATTCGTACATGTCCGAATTGACACGATTGCCGTAATTGAGGTCGAGAGACAGGAAACGCCAGCGATTGCGCAGTTCCGCCGCGTGAATGGCGGCGGGACTGTCCGCGTGAAAGTATTCGGACGACTCGCTCTGGATGAAGATGGCGTCAGGGCGACGCTTGAGGATTTCCGTCATGGCCATGACATTGGCCTTCACGAGGTGCTTGAGAGCGGTGACAAACCCCTCGTCGCTGCTCAGCTGCTCGTTCCACCAGCCGTACAGGCCGGAGAACATGGCGCAGATGAACATCTCGTTGATCGGTGTGTACAGCTGGATCCACGGATACCGTTCGGCAAAATCGGCCGCATAGCGGGCGAACAGTTCAGGAAAGTCCGGATTCTGGAAATTGCCGATCCAGTCAGGAACGCCGAAGTGGCACAGGTCGAGGATCGGAATGATGTCCCGGTTCTTCAGCTCGCCAAGCGTTTCGTCGGCGAAGTCCCAGTGGTATTTGCCCGGACCGGCATAGGTGGTGTGCAGCGGCGGTCCGTAGCGCAGGTAACGGATCCCGAGTTCCTCCACGCAATCGAAGTCCGTGCGCCAGTGGCGGTAGTGGCCGCACGCCTCCATCTGGTCGACCCGAGTGCGCCCGCCATTGATGGTCGGAATGGAGTTCTCGATGCCGGTGGCAAACATGAAGTTGGCGATGGCGACTCTCCTCCTCCGGGCGCGGCGTCACCCCGCGAACAGCGGCTCGGCGACCCCGCGCACGCCCGGTTCGAGCATAAACGTCCCACCGGCCAAAGGTTGCCCGGCAAGCACCTCGTCTGACAGGTCGCGGCGGGCGCTGGTGATGAACAGGCGGTCCAGCGCCGCACCGCCGAAGGTCACGCTCGTCGGCCGCTGGACCGGGACCGCAAGCTCGGCGAGAAGGCGCCCGTCGGGCGCGAACCGGCGAACGCACCAGCCGTCCCAGAACGCCACCCACAGACAGCCGTCCGCATCGATCGTCATGCCGTCGGGAAAACCATGGGCGTCGTCAAACTGCAGATGGACGCGCCTGTTGCCGGTCATTCCGTCCGGTGTCAGGTCGTAGGCGTAGATACGCCTGCGCGCGGAATCGGCGTGGAACATGGTCCGTCCGTCAAGGCTGAACGCCGGTCCGTTCGGGACGCGGTAGCCATCGTCGGCCGCGCACCACGACAGATCGGGATCGATCCGGTACAACGTGCCGCTGTCCATCCGTTCTGCCCGGTCCATCGTGCCGGCCCACAGCCGCCCCTTTTTGTCGACCTTGGCGTCGTTGAAGCGGTTGCCGGGCCGGTGTGGCTCGATCTGCGCCGCGACGGTCACGGTGAAGGCGTCGTCGACGAACAGCAGGTCGCCGTAGCCTCCCGCCACGAAACCGCCCGCCGCGCGGGGCACCAGCCAGCAGACAGGGCAGGAGACATCGATGCGGCGCACGCCGTCCTCTTGCGACCAGCGATAAAGCCGCTGTCCCGCGATGTCGGTCCAGAAGAGCGCCTGCTCCCGCGCGAGCCACACCGGCCCCTCGCCCAGCACCGCCTCGACCGGCGCGATGCAGGTGATCTGGGGATCGGTACCGGTCATGCGCTTGCTGCCCCCGAGTGAAGAGGACTACATTCTTGCTCACCCTGCCGGCGGAGGATAGCCCCCGTGAAGATCGCCCGCATCGAAACCTTCGCCGTTCCCCCGCGCTGGCTGTTCGTCCGGGTCGAAGCGCAGGACGGGTCGTTCGGCTGGGGCGAGGCCAGTCTGGAAGGCCACGCGGAGGCGGTTGCCGGGGCGTTCGAGGCGCTGCGCGACCGCTTCGTCGGTGCCGATCCGCGCCGGATCGAGGACATCTGGCAAGTCGCCTATCGCGGCGGCTTCTACCGCGGCGGCGCCGTGCTGATGTCGGCGCTGTCCGGACTGGATCAGGCGCTGTGGGACTGGAAGGGGCGCCACCAGGGCGTGCCCGCGCACGAGTTGCTGGGCGGACGGGTGCGCGAGCGCATCCGCGCCTACGCCTGGATCGGCGGCGACCGCCCGGACGATGTCGCCGAGGCCGCGAGCGCGCGGCGGGAGCAGGGTTTCACCGCCGTCAAGATGAACGCCACGGCCGAGCTCGACTGGCTCGGATCGCCGCGCCTGTTCGACGCGGTGGTCGCCAGGGTCGAAGCGGCGCAACGTTCGGGGATGGATGTGGGGCTCGACTTCCACGGGCGCGTGCACCGGCCGCTGGCGAAGCAGCTGGCCAAGGTGCTGGAGCCGCTCGGCCTGCTGTTCATCGAAGAGCCGCTGCTCTCAGAAAATCCGGAAGGGCTGGCGCAGATTGCCAGCCTCGTCGCGACGCCCATCGCGCTGGGCGAGCGGCTGTATTCGCGCTGGGACTTCAAGCCGTTTTTCGAGCAGGGCGCCGTGGACATCGTCCAGCCGGATCTCAGCCATGCCGGAGGTCTTTCCGAATGCCGGCGCATTGCCGCCATGGCCGAAGCCTACGACATCGCGGTGGCCCCGCACTGTCCGCTCGGTCCGCTGGCGCTCGCCGCCTGCCTGCAGCTTGCCGCCTGCACCCCGAACGTGGCCATCCAGGAGATGAGCCTCGGCATCCACTACAACACCGAAGGCCATGACCTGTACACCTACCTCAGCGATCCCGCGCCGCTGACCCCGCGGGACGGCAGCCTGCTGATCCCGGAAGGACCAGGCCTCGGCATCGCAATTGACGAAGCGGGGGTGCGGGCTGCGGCGGTGCATCCGCACCGCTGGCGCAATCCCGTCTGGCGCCACGCCGATGGCAGCTTCGCCGAATGGTGAGCCAGTCTCGCGGCGATGAGCAAGCCGGCATGGGGGTGGATGTCCGCTCCTTCGGCGTCACGGCACACGGCGAAGAGGTCCACGCCATCGCGCTGCGCCGCGCGCCGCTCGCCGTGACGATCATCACCTTGGGCGCGCGCATCCAGGCGCTGTGCTGTCCCGACGGGTCAGGACACATCGCCGACGTCGTGCTCGGCCACGACACGGTCGCCGGCTACGAGCAGGACCGCCATTATTTCGGCGCCACGATCGGACGGGTAGCGAACCGCATCCGCTGCGGCCGGTTCATCCTTGATGGCCGTGAGCACCGCGTGCTCCCCAATGACGGCCCCCATGCGCTGCACGGCGGGCCGGCAGGGTTCGACCGCGCCAACTGGCGGATCGCGGCGGTGGGAACGCGTGATGATGCCTCGGTCAATCTGGCCCATGTCAGCCCGGCCGGAGATCAGGGCTTCCCCGGCACCCTCAGCGTCGAGGCGCGGTTCGCTCTCGAGGAACCCGGAACCCTCAGCGTCACCTACACCGCGACTAGCGATGCACTCACCCTCGTCGATCTCACCAGCCACACCTACTGGAACCTTGCCGGACACGCCTCCGGCGAGAGCGGTCTTGGCCACGCCATGACCATCCCGGCCGACTGCATCCTTACTGTGACCGACGACGGCATTCCGACGGGCGAGTTCCGCCCCGTCGCCGGCACTCCTTTCGACTTTCGCGTGCCACATCGTCTCGCCCGGCGCGCGCGCGATGGGAGGGAGGCGCAGATCGTCGCCCGGCGCGGGTTCGATCACTGCTTTGTGTTTCCCGACGCGGCGGCCGGAACGCCGCGGCGCGTCGCGCATCTGCGGCACCCGGCCTCGGGACGCACGCTCGAGGTGCTGTCGGACCGCCCCGGCCTGCAGGTCTATTCCGGCAATTTCCTCGACGGCGCCGTGGCCGGCAAGGACGGCGTGCTCTACCGGATGGGCGACGGGATCGCGCTCGAGCCGCAGCATCTGCCCGACACCGCCACCTGCCCGGAGTTCGGCTCGATCCGGCTCGCCCCCGGCGGCGTGTTCCGCCACGCGATCCGCTACCGGCTCGGCGTCGCGCCCATTGGTCCGGGCGGGCAGGAATGAGGGAAACGGTTTGTGCCCGTCGAAACTTGCTCTTATGCGATGCGCAAACAGATGGGAAAGACCCCGCAATGAATGACCAACCCGCGCGCGTGAAAACCGGCACTGCCGGTCTGGACCAGGTCCTGTGCGGCGGTCTGTCGCCCGAGCGGGTGTATCTCGTCGAAGGCACGCCCGGCACGGGCAAGACGACCCTTGCGCTCCGGTTCCTGCTGCAGGGCGCCGAGGAAGGGGACACGGGCCTCTACATCACCCTGTCCGAAACGAAGGACGAGCTGCACGGCGTGGCCGCCTCGCACGGGTGGGATCTTGGCGCGATCTCGGTGCTCGAACTCGTGGCCGAGGACGAGTTCGGCAGCGACTTCGAACAGACCCTCCTGCACCCTTCCGAGATCGAGCTTGGGGAAACGGTGCGCGGCATCATGCGCAGGGTGGAGGAGGTGAACCCCGCGCGGGTCGTGCTCGACAGCCTGTCGGAACTGCGGCTGCTGGCGCAAAACGCGCTGCGCTACCGGCGCCAGATCCTCGCGCTCAAGCACTTCTTCTCGCGCCGCAACTGCACGGTGGTGCTGCTGGACGACCGCACCGCGGAACCCAACGACCTGCAGCTGCACAGCGTCGCGCACGGGGTCATCACGCTTGAGCAGACCGCCAACGATTTCGGGTCCGAACGGCGCCGGCTGCGGATCATCAAGATGCGTGGCATGCGCTATCGCGGCGGCTATCACGACTTTACCATCGAGACCGGCGGCCTTGCCGTGTATCCGCGGCTGATCGCCGCCGAACACGCGCGCGACCACGACATGACCGCCGTGTCCAGCGGGCTCCCTGCCCTCGACAAGCTGCTCGGCGGAGGACTTGTGCCCGGCACGAACACCCTGCTGGTTGGGCCGGCGGGCGTGGGCAAGACGACCACGGCAATGCTGACGGTGCTCGAAGCGCTTCGGCGCGGGGAGAAGGCGGCCTACTACCTCTTCGACGAACGTGTCGCCACGCTGCGGCTGCGGGCCAGAGCGCTCGGGATGGAGCTGGAACCCCACGAGGAATCCGGCCACCTCATCATCCGCCAGGTCGATCCGGCCGAGCTGTCGCCGGGAGCCTTCGCCGGAGCGGTGCAGGACGCCGTCGAGCGCAACGGCGCGCGGACGATCGTGATCGACAGCCTCAACGCCTACCTTCACGCCATGCCCAGCGACAATTTCCTCCTGCTGCAGATGCATGAACTGCTCAGCTATCTCAGCCAGCAGGGGGTGGTGTCGCTGATGATCCTCGGGCAGCATGGCATCACTGGCGACCTGCGCAGCGACGTGGACATCAGCTACCTTGCCGACACGGTCATGATGCTGCGCTACTTCGAGGCGGAAGGCGCGGTGCGCAAATCGATGGCCGCGATCAAGACCCGGACCACCAATCACGAGCGCACCATCCGTGAATTCACAATCGGCGCCGGCGGCATCACCATCGGCGAGCCGCTGACGCGCTTCGAAGCCGTTCTGACGGGACAGCCCCGCTATCCGGCGGGTGGAGGTGGCTTGTTCGGCGATGAGTGATCCGGCTGCTCTCCCGGCGGCCCGCGACCATGCCGCCATCGTCTACGCGCCGCGCGGCCGGGACGCGCAGGTCGCGGCGGACGTGCTGCACCGCCATGGCATCGAAACCCTCGTCGCCAGGTCGATGGAGGAGGTGCGCCAGCAGATGCTGGCGGGCGTGGGCGCCGCCGTCCTCGCCGAGGAGGGTCTCCACTACGATGGCTTCCGCCTGCTGGAGCAGCAGCTTGCCGAGCAGGCTCCATGGTCCGACCTGCCGATCGTCGTCCTCACGAATGGCGGGCGCATGTCCCGCACCCTGGCCGAGACCGAGCGCCTGCGCTCGCTCGGCAATGTCGTGCTGCTGCCCCGCCCGCTGCACGCCGACGAGCTTGTCCACGCGGTGAAGTCGGCCCTGCGCGCGCGTGAGCGCCAGTACGAGACGCGCGGCCATCTCGAGGAGCTTGAGCGCCGCCAGAAACGGCTGCGTGCCAGCGACCGGCGGTTCCAGGCGATCGCCAACTTCATCGACCAGATGGTCTGGTCGACCCTTCCCGACGGGTACCACGACTACTACAACGACCGGTGGTACGAGTTTACCGGAGTTCCGGTCGGCTCGACCGACGGGGATGCGTGGAACGGCATCTTCCATCCTGACGATCAGGAGCGGGCCTGGGCGCGCTGGCGCCATTCGCTGGCCACGGGCGAACCCTACGAGATCGAGTATCGCCTGCGCCACCGCAGCGGCGAATACCGCTGGGTGCTGGGCAAGGCGAAGGCGGAGCGCAACAGCGCCGGGGCGATCACCCGCTGGTACGGCACCTGCACCGACATCCATGACCAGGTGCTCGCCCGCGAGATGCTCGCCCGGTCGCGCACCGCTCTCGAGGAAGCCGTGCGCCAGCGGACCGAGCAGCTCGAAACCGCGCTGGCCGAGCGCGAGGCGGCCTGGGCCATGGCGGTCGACCTGCTCGTGGTGGTCGATCCCGACACCAGATTCTCCGCCATCAACCCGGCATGGACGACGCTGCTCGGCTGGTCGCCCGAGGACCTGATCGGCCGGCCTTTTCCCGAGATCACCCACCCGGACGATCTCGAGGAAACGCTGGTCAAGTTCCGCTCCGTCTTCGACGAGCCGCTGGTCGATCCGTACGAGTTCCGGCTCCGGCACAAGGACGGCAGCTACCGCTATTTCGCCTGGACGGCGCAGTTCAACAACGGCGCGGTGTTCGCGACCGGACGCGACATGACGCAGCAGCGGCTGCAGGCCGAAGCGCTGGCGGCGACCGAGGCGGCTCTGCGCCAGAGCCAGAAGCTTGAAACCATCGGCCAGCTCACCGGCGGCGTGGCGCACGACTTCAACAACCTGCTGATGGCCATCCGGTCGAGCCTCGACCTGCTGGAGAAGCGCCTGCCGGGCGACGATGCGAAGCTTGGCGCCCTCTTGCGCAACGCGGTCAAGGCGACGGAACGGGGAGCAAGCCTCACCCAGAGGATGCTGGCCTTCGCGCGCAAGCAGGAACTGGACGTGCGGCCCACCTCCATCGTCGATCTGCTCGAAGGGATGCGCGACCTTCTGGAACGCTCGCTCGGTCCGCAGATCGCGGTGACGATCCATGCGCCCCGCGATGTGGCCGACGCCATGGTGGACCCGAACCAGCTCGAAATGGCGGTGCTCAACCTCGCGGTGAACGCCCGCGATGCGATGAACGGACCCGGCAGGCTCGACTTCCATCTCGAGGAAGTCGACGTTGAGAGCGCGCCGGATCTCGCCCCGGGCCGGTATCTCAGCCTGCGGGTGCAGGACACCGGCAGCGGCATGGACGCCGCCACGCTTGCCCAGGCGCTCGAGCCGTTCTTCACCACCAAGGGCGTGGGCAAGGGCACCGGCCTCGGCCTGTCGATGGTGCACGGGCTGGTGCATCAGCTTGGCGGGGCGCTGCGGCTCGAGAGCACCGTCGGCGAGGGCACAACGGCGACGATCCTTCTGCCGGCGATCCGGGCGGCGGCCGCGCCCGGTCAGCCGGCAAGCCCGATCAGCCGCGAGGACGCGGTGAGGCGGCGCCTGCGCATCCTGACGGTCGACGACGATGCCCTCGTGCTGTTCGGGACCGCCGCCCTGCTGGAGGATCTGGGGCACGAGGTGGTGGAGGCCGGATGCGGCGAGGAGGCGCTGGAACTCGCCCGCACGTCGGACCCGTTCGACCTCGTGATCACTGACCAGGCGATGCCGAACATGACCGGGCTGCAACTGGCGGAGGTGCTTCACGAGGAGCAGCCGGACCTGCCCGTCATCCTCGCCAGCGGCTATGCCGAGATCGAGGAGGGCGCCCTTCGCCTCATCGCCGCGCGGCTCGAGAAGCCGTTCACCGACGAGGCGTTGCGGCGGGCCATCGCGAAGGCGCTCGACAGCGTGTGCGAGCCGGCGCAGTAGCATGGGCGGCCGCCGCTGCGCCGTCGCAGGAGAAACCGCATGAAATCTCGCGCCGCCGTCGCCTTTACCCCCAGACAGCCGCTAGAGGTGGTGGAAGTGGACCTCGAAGGTCCGCGCGCGGGCGAGGTGCTGGTGGAGATCATGGCCACCGGCATCTGTCACACCGACGCCTACACGCTGGATGGTCACGACAGCGAAGGCATCTTCCCCGCCATCCTCGGTCATGAGGGGTGCGGCGTGGTGCGCGAAATCGGTGCCGGCGTCACCTCGGTCGCGCCGGGCGACCACGTCATTCCGCTCTACACGCCGGAATGCCGGCAATGCAAAATGTGCCTCAGCGGCAAGACCAACCTGTGCAGCGCCATCCGCGACACGCAGGGCAAGGGGCTCATGCCGGACGGCACCAGCCGCTTCTCGTACCGGGGCGAGCCGATCTACCACTACATGGGCTGCTCGACCTTTTCCAATTTCACCGTCCTGCCGGAGATCGCCGTGGCGAAGATCCGCCCGGACGCGCCGTTCGACACCACCTGCTATGTCGGCTGCGGCGTGACCACCGGTGTGGGCGCCGTGCTCAACACTGCCAGGGTGCAGGTGGGCGACACCGTCGCCGTCTTCGGTCTGGGCGGGATCGGCCTCAACGTCGTGCAGGGTGCACAACTGGCCGGGGCGAGCCGGATCGTCGGCGTCGACATCAACCCCGCGCGCGAGGATTGGGGCCGCCGGTTCGGCATGACCGACTTCATCGACGCGCGCGCCGGCGGCGTGGTGGAGCGGATCGTCGCCATGCTCGACGGCGGGGCGGACTACTCGTTCGACTGCACGGGCAACACGGACGTGATGCGGCAGGCGCTGGAATGCTGTCACAAGGGCTGGGGAACCTCCGTCATCATCGGCGTGGCGGAGGCCGGCAAGGAGATCGCCACGCGTCCCTTCCAGCTCGTCACGGGCCGCAACTGGCGCGGCACGGCGTTCGGCGGCGCGCGGGGGCGCACCGACGTGCCCCGAATCGTCGACTGGTACATGGACGGGCGGATCGCCATCGATCCGATGATCACCCACCGTCTGTCGCTGGACGAGATCAACCGCGGCTTCGATCTCATGCGCCGGGGCGAGAGCATCCGGGCCGTCGTCATCTACTGAGACCAACGAGGAGACTTCAGCCATGTTCAGCCACGTCATGCTCGGCGCCGACGACATCGAGGCGTCGAAGGCGTTCTACGACGCCACGCTTTCGGCACTGGGGGGCCGCGCCGGCACTCTCGACCCCAAGGGGCGTGTGTTCTACATGCACAAGGGCGGCATCTTTCTGCTGACGAAGCCCATCAACGGCCAGCCGGCAAGCTGCGGCAACGGCTCCACCATCGGTTTTGCCGCCGACAGCGAGGAGCAGGTGCACGCATGGCACGAGGCGGGGCTGGCGCATGGCGGCACGGCGATCGAGGATCCGCCGGGCCTGCGCGAGGGTGCGGGCATGAAGCTCTACCTCGCCTATCTGCGTGATCCGGCCGGCAACAAGATCTGCGCCATGCACCGGCCGGGCTGAGGTGGAGACGGTCTCCGAAGCGAGGGCGTTTGGCGGCACGCAGGGCGTCTACCGCCACCCGTCCGCCAGCACCGGCACCGGCATGACGCTGGCCGTCTTTGTCCCGCCGCACGCGCCGGGCGAGCGCCTGCCGGTGCTGTGGTACCTGTCGGGCCTGACCTGCACCCATGCGAACGTCATGGACAAGGGCGAGTACCGACGGGCCTGCGCCGAACACGGCATCATCCTCGTCGCGCCGGACACCTCGCCGCGCGGCGACGATGTGCCCGACGATCCGCAGGACTTCGCCTTCGGCCAAGGCGCAGGCTTCTATCTCGACGCGACCGAACAGCCGTGGGCGCGCCACTACCGGATGCGGTCGTATGTCGAGGAGGAGCTGCCCGGCCTTGTCGCGCAGACCTTCCCCGCAGACATGACGCGGCAGGGCATCACCGGCCACTCCATGGGCGGGCACGGCGCCCTCACCGTCGCTCTTCGCAATCCAGGCCGCTTCCGCTCGGTGAGCGCCTTTGCCCCGATCGTGGCGCCCGGCCGCGTTCCGTGGGGGCAAAAGGCGTTCGCGCGCTATCTCGGCCCGGACGAGGCGAGGTGGCGCAAGTATGACGCCGTCGCGCTGATCGAGGACGGCGCGCGCCTGCCGCACCTGCTCGTCGATCAGGGCCTGGCCGACCAGTTTCTGGTGGAACAGCTGCAGACCCACCGCCTCGCCGCCGCCTGCGAGGCGGCGCAGATGCCGGCGCAGATCCGCCTGCACGAGGGCTACGACCACTCCTACTATTTGGTCTCGACCTTCATGGCCGACCATGTGGCCTGGCACGCGGAGCGGTTGGGCTCCTAAGCACCTCAGCAGAACGCTCCACCTTGACCAATGAGCCAATTCTCTAAAGGTTGTCTCCATACTGAAGAAGGGGGGCAAAGCGATGCTGAAAGAAGCTAGAAAACTTATATCAGCGCTTCTAGCAAACCCTGATCCACAAATAACTTCTGAAGAGAGTGCCTACAGGCGCTTGGCTGATCGCGGCTACTCCCCGAAATCGATCATTGATGTTGGTGCGCACGAGGGTGAGTGGACACGCTTGGCAAAGCGAGTATTTCCTGAAGCGAAAGTCCTGATGTGCGAAGCTTCGGAACAGAAGGCTGCGAATTTAGAGAGTATCTGTCGAGAACTCCCAAACACCACCTATTCAATCGCCCCATTGGCAAGTGAAGGGGGGAAAGAAGTCACATTTTACCTTATGGATAATGCTTCTTCTATTATGCCCGAGAATAGCAATATACCACGAGAAGAGGTAAGACTTACTACAAAGACGTTGGACGACGTTGCATCAGAAATGGATGGACCGATCTTCCTTAAGATTGATGTTCAAGGGGCGGAGTTAGAGGTGCTGAAAGGAGGAACTGAAACGCTTAGGAAATGCGATGTCATCCAACTCGAGGTTGCTGTTCTAGAATATAATAGAGGCGCGCCTGATATGAGAACTGTTTTGGAAACGATGCACAGACTCGGGTTCTCTCCTTTTGATATCGGTGGTCTGGTCAGGCCCGATTCAATCAACCTAGTCCAAATAGACCTGTTGTTCGCCAAGCATCACTCTCCGTTGCGGCCGACTTATTTCGCTTTCTGAATGCGGCTTGAGCACTGCTCAGCAATTTTCACAGAAATCCTTCCTGATCACCCATCCGCCGCGGCACATCCAGTCCCAGGTGCCGCCAGCCGTCATCGTTCAGCACCCGCCCCCGCGCGGTGCGGGCGAGCAGGCCGAGCTGGATGAGGTAGGGTTCCACCACATCCTCGATGGTGTCGCGCGGTTCGGAAAGGCCGGCGGCCAGCGTTTCGACCCCCACCGGCCCGCCCTTGTAGGTGGTGGCGATCATGGTGAGGTAGCGGCGGTCCATGGCGTCCAACCCCAGCCGGTCGATCTCCAGCCGGGTCAGCGCCGCGTCCGCCACCGCGCGCGTCACCGTCCCCGCGCCGGCCACGTCGGCAAAGTCGCGCACCCGTCTGAGCAGCCGCCCGGCCACCCGCGGCGTGCCCCGCGACCGGCGGGCGATCTCGCGCGCGCCGCCCTCGTCCAGCGCGAGGTTCAGCAGCCGCGCCCCGCGCGTCACCACCCGCAGCAGCTCGTCCTCGGTGTAGAAGGTCAGGCGCACGGGAATGCCGAACCGGTCGCGCAGCGGCGTCGTCAGCAGCCCCTGCCGCGTGGTCGCGCCGACCAGCGTAAATGGCGGCAGGTCGATCCGCACCGACCGCGCCGACGGCCCTTCCCCGATCATGATGTCAAGCGCGCGGTCCTCCATCGCCGGGTAGAGCACCTCCTCGACGACGGGATTGAGGCGGTGAATCTCGTCGATGAACAGCACATCGCGCGCCTCGAGGTTGGTCAGCAGCGCGGCCAGATCGCCCGCCTTGGCGATCACCGGGCCGCTGGTGGCGCGGAACCCCGCGCCCAGTTCGCGCGCGACGATCTGCGCCAACGTCGTCTTGCCAAGGCCGGGCGGGCCGAAGAACAGCGTGTGGTCCATCGCCTCGCCCCGCGCCTTTGCCGCGGCGATGAACACGGCAAGGTTCTCCCGCGCCGCCTCCTGCCCGACGAATTCGGCCAGCGACTTCGGACGCAGCGCGGCGTCGGGATCGTCCGGTTGCCGGGCGGGGGTGTGGAGGGGGGTCATGCGAGGTGAGCGTGTGGCTCTAGACGGCCGTTGAAGCAAGTTCACGATGGGCGGGAGACCAAGGTGCTCTCGTTAACCCGCAAACGTCATGCTGAACTCGTTTCAGCATCCATCCTTCCACACAAGGCAATCCATGCCGCGCGAGCGCCACCCCTGCGTCTACATCCTCGCCAGCCAACGCAACGGCACGCTGTATATCGGCGTCACCAGCGACCTTGTCGCCCGGCTGTGGGAACATCGCACTGGAGCCAGCAATGGCTTCACAAGCCGCTACGCGGTTAACCGCCTCGTCCGCTACGAGATGTTCGGCGACATGGATCGGGCCATTGCACGCGAAAAGCAGCTGAAGCGATGGCACCGGCGGTGGAAGATCAACCTGATCGAAGACGCAAATCCGGATTGGCATGACCTTGCCCCTGCCTTGGGCTTGCCTCCCATTCCTCCGCGCGTGACGAGGGATGGATGCTGAAGCGAGTTCAGCATGACGACAAGAACGCCTCACCCCGCCGCCCTCTTCAACGCCACCCGGATCAGCTCCCCCTCGCCCGCGCCTTCGCCCAGTTCGCTCTGCGCTTCCGCCACGGCGCGGGCGGCGACGGCGGGTTTGAAGCCGAGGTTCTCCAGCGCGGACACGGCATCGGCGCTCGCGCCGCTCACCCGCATGGGCGCGCCCGCCGCCACGCCCGCGCCGCCGCCGCCCGGCAGCGCGCCGGCCCTGTCGCGCAGTTCGTTGACGATGCGGCCGGCCAGCTTCGGCCCCACGCCGTTCGCCCGCGCCACCATCGCCGCATCCCCGCTGGCGCAGGCGTCGCGCAGCTCGCCCGCCGACAGCGCCGACAGGATCGCCAGCGCCACCTTCGACCCCACCCCCTGCACGCCGGTCAGCAGGCGGAACCAGTCGCGTTCCGCCGCGTCGGCGAAGCCCAGCAGGCGCATGTCGTTCTCGCTCACCTGCAGGTCGGTGTGCACGCGGCACGCCTCGCCCACATCGCCCAGCGCGGCGAGGGTCCGGGCCGAACAGTGGACGAGGTAGCCGACGCCCGCCACGTCGATCACCGCCCAGTCGGCGCCGACCTCCTCCAGCCGGCCGGACAGGCGGGCGATCATGCGCGCACTCCGTTCGTCGCTGGTGCAGAACACATGGACCGCATGTGACACGGTCCTGAGAGGAAAACGTACCAAGCGTCCTGCCGCGGCGGACGCAGCGGGCAGGGCATGGACGACGGGATGGTCATGGCGCGTCGATGACACGATTCGGTGCCGTAGGGAAGCACGCGCCCGCCATCTCGACACGCGCCGTCGCGGCCCTAAAGACGCGGCATGAGCTGGAACACGTTCGGGCGGGTTTTCCGCTTCACCACCTGGGGGGAAAGCCATGGGCCGGCGCTCGGCGTCGTGATCGACGGCTGCCCGCCGGGGCTGACGCTTACCGAACAGCGGATCCAGCCCTTCCTCGACCAGCGGCGGCCGGGCCAGAGCCGCTTCACGACGCAGCGGCGCGAGGCCGACGCGGTCCGCATCCTGTCCGGCGTGTTCGAGGGACGCACGACCGGCACGCCCATCAGCCTGCTGATCGAGAACACCGATCCGCGTTCCGCCGACTATGCCGCCCTGGCGCAGACCTACCGGCCGGGTCACGCCGACTATGCCTACGAGGCGAAATACGGCTTTCGCGATCCGCGCGGCGGCGGACGCAGCTCGGCGCGCGAGACCGCCGCGCGGGTGGCGGCGGGCGCGGTGGCGCGCGCGGTGATCCCGCAGGTCGACATCCTCGCCCGTGTCGTGGAGATCGGTGGCGACCCGGTCGATCCGGCGCGCTTCGACCGGGAGGAAATCGGCCGCAACCCGTTCTTCAGCCCCGACGCGGCCGCGGCGACCCGCTGGGAGTCGCTGGTGGACGAGGCCCGCCGGTCCGGTTCCTCGCTCGGCGCCGTCGTCGAATGCGTCGCGACGGGTGTGCCGCCGGGCTGGGGCGCGCCAGTCTATGCCAAGCTCGACGCCGACCTTGCGGCCGCGATGATGGGGATCAACGCCGTCAAGGGCGTGGAGATCGGCACCGGCTTTGCCGCGGCGCGGCTGCGCGGAGAGCAGAATGCCGACGCCATGCGCCCCGGACCGAACGGACCGGACTTCGCCTCCAATCACGCCGGCGGCATCGCCGGCGGAATCAGCACCGGGCAGCCGCTCGTCGTCCGGGTGGCGTTCAAGCCCACCTCCTCGATCCCGGCGGCGCTGAACAGCATCACCCGCGACGGCGAGGCCACGCAGGTGCGCACGACCGGGCGGCATGATCCGTGCGTCGGCATCCGGGGCGCGCCGGTCGTCGCGGCCATGATGGCGTTGGTGCTGGCCGACCATGCGCTGCTGCACCGGGCGCAGTGCGGGCAGGGCTGATCAGCCGGCGATAAGAATTTTCGATGGCGGCAATCGACAATCTCGGGTTTGCTGCGCTGCAACACGCACTACATGGCGGCGTGCAACCGCTTCAACATGGAGACAGTTTCAATGGGTATCATCGGCTCGCAGCTGCAGCCTTTCTCCGCCACCGCCTTCCAGGCGGGACGCAACTTCTTCGAGGTCACGGACGCGGACGTGCGCGGCAAGTGGGCGGTGTTCTTCTTCTATCCCGCCGACTTCACCTTCGTCTGCCCGACCGAGCTGGAGGATCTGGGCGAGCACTACGGCACGCTGCAGAAGCTCGGCGTCGAGGTCTATGCGGTGAGCACCGACACCCATTTCAGCCACAAGGCGTGGCATGACACCTCCGAGCGGATCGGCAAGCTGACCTTCCCGTTCCTCGGCGACCAGTCGCACACGCTGGCGAACAATTTCGGCGTGCTGCGCGAAGGCGCGGGACTGGCCGACCGCGCCACCTTCGTGATCGACCCGGACGGCGTGATCCAGATCATGGAGATCACCTGCGAAGGCGTCGGCCGCAACGCCAACGAACTCGTCCGCAAGATCCGCGCGGCGCAGTATGTGCGGGAGAACCCCGGACAGGTGTGCCCGGCAGCGTGGGAAGAAGGCAGCGAGACGCTGGCCCCCTCGCTCGATCTGGTCGGCAAGATCTGACACCCCGATACGGCGGGCGCCCCCTCCCCCCTTCGCGGCGCCCGCCGTCAAGAGCCCGGGTTCAACTCGGGTCGCTGGAAGACCCGGAGCCACCATCCCCCGGCTTCGGGTCTTCTGCGCCTCGGGACTTCTTCAACGTGGAGACAACAGCCATGCTCGACAACGCCATGCAGGCGCAGCTGCGCACCTACCTCGACAACCTGCGCACGCCGGTGGAGCTCGTGGCCTCGCTCGGCGACGACGAGAAGTCGGCGCAGACGCGGCAGCTGCTGGAACAGATCGCCGCCCTGCACCCCGACGTCCGCTTCCTCGACGACGGCACCGATGCGCGCCGGCCCAGCTTCATCATCCGCCGCGCCGCGGAGCCGGACCGCTGGGTGCGGTTCGCCGGCCTGCCGCTGGGCCACGAGTTCACCTCGCTGGTCTTGGCGCTGCTGTGGGCCGGCGGCCATCCGCCCAAGGTCGACAGCGCCCTGCTGGAGCAGGTGCGCGCGCTCGAGGGGGAACATGCCTTCGAGATGTATTTCTCGCTGTCCTGCCACAACTGCCCGGACGTGGTGCAGGCGCTGACGCTGCTGGCGCTGGAGAACCCGAGGGTCACCGCCACGCTCATCGAAGGCGGCACCTTCCGCGACGAGGTGGAGGCGCGTGAGGTCATGGCGGTTCCCGCGGTGTTCCTCGACGGCAAGCCGTTCTGGAACGGCCGGCTCGACCTTGCCGAACTGCTGGCCAAGCTCGACACGGGCGCCGAGGCCCGCGCGGCGGCGGCGCTGGACGGCAAGGCGCCGTTTGACGTGCTCGTCATCGGCGGCGGCCCGGCCGCGACGGCCGCCGCGGTGTACACCGCCCGCAAGGGCATCCGCACCGGCGTCGCCGCGGAACGCTTCGGCGGCCAGCTGAACGACACGCTCGGGATCGAGAACCTGCCCGGCACCCCCTACACCGAGGGGCCGAAGCTGGCCGCCCAGCTCGAGAGCCATGTCGGCGCCTACGGGGTCGACCTCATGAAGGCCGTCGCCGCCACCGCTCTCGCTCCGGCGGCAGAGCCGGGCGGGCTGCACGCGGTGACGTTCGGAAACGGCGCCACCCTCAGGGCGCGCACCCTCGTTCTGGCGACCGGCGCCCGCTGGCGCACGCTCGGCGTGCCGGGCGAGCAGGAGTACCGCAACCGCGGCGTCGCCTATTGTCCGCACTGCGACGGACCGTTGTTCAAGGGCAAGCGCGTCGGCGTGGTCGGCGGCGGCAATTCGGGGGTCGAGGCGGCCATCGACCTTGCCAACATCGTCGAGCACGTCACCCTCGTCGAATACGCCGAGACGCTGCGCGCCGACGAGGTGCTGCAGCGGAAGCTGCGCTCGCTGCCCAACGTGACAATCGTGACGAACGCCCAGACCACCGAGGTGATCGGTGACGGCGCGCGGGTGACGGGCATCGCGTACCGCGACCGCGCCACCGGCGCGCAGCACCGGCTCGATCTGGCGGGGCTGTTCGTGCAGATCGGACTGGTGCCCAACACCGAATGGCTGCGCGACAGCGGCGTGGCCCTGTCCCCCCATGGCGAGATTGTGATCGACGAGCACGGCGCCACTTCCGTCCCGGGGATCTTCGCGGCCGGCGACGCCACGACGGTCCCCTACAAGCAGATCGTCACGGCCATGGGCGAAGGGTCGAAGGCGGCCCTGAGCGCGTTCGACCACCTCATCCGCACCGACCCGGCCGAGCCGGTGGCCCGGGCCGCCTGACCGGGGGATCGCCGGACCGGCCGTTGCCTCCAATCGGCCGGCCGGCGGCCCCGCCATGGCGCGGCTGCCCATGTGTGGCTGCGTCAATGACTGCGGCACAACATTTCGATTGGACGCATGGCGGCCGGTTCCGCACAATGCTGGGCACAACAGGCATTGGAAGAGAGGAACCGACCATGGACGTGGCAACCGGATCGCTGCCGGGAGGCGGCTGCCCCTTCACCGGCAACACGCAGACCCGCTCGCTTCTCGGACGCACCAGCCGCGACTGGTGGCCGGATGCGCTGAACCTCGACATTCTCCACCAGGGCGGCGTCTCCCCCGACCCGATGGGCGACGATTTCGACTATGCCGAAGCGTTCAACGCCCTCGACTACCACGCGCTGAAGGAAGACCTGCGCGCGCTGATGACCGACAGCAAACCGTGGTGGCCGGCGGACTACGGGCACTACGGTCCCTTCTTCATCCGCATGGCGTGGCACGCGGCGGGCACCTACCGCACGGCGGACGGACGCGGCGGCGCGTCGAGCGGGCAGCAGCGGTTCGCGCCGCTCAACTCGTGGCCCGACAACGCCAATCTGGACAAGGCCCGGCGCCTGCTGTGGCCGATCAAGCAGAAATACGGCAAGAACATCAGCTGGGCCGACCTGTTCATCCTGACCGGAAATGTCGCCATCGAGTCGATGGGCGGACCGGTGTTCGGCTTCGGCGGCGGGCGGCGCGACGTCTACGAGCCTGAGCGCGACGTCTACTGGGGCACGGAGGAGGAGTGGCTCGGCGACACGCGCATCGATCCCGACAAGGATCTCAAGCTCGAGAACCCGCTGGCGGCGATCCAGATGGGGCTGATCTACGTCAATCCCGAAGGGCCGGGCGGCAATCCCGATCCCCTCGCCAGCGCCCGCGACATGCGCGAAACCTTCAGCCGGATGGCGATGAACGACGAGGAGACCGTCGCGCTGACCGCCGGCGGGCACACGTTCGGCAAGTGCCATGGCGCGGGTGACGCCTCGCTGATCGGCGCCGAGCCCGAAGGGGCGGACATCGCCTTCCAGGGCCTTGGCTGGACCAGCGGCTACGAGTCCGGCGTCGGCGAGCACGCGATCACCTCGGGGCTGGAAGGGCCGTGGACCAACACGCCCGACCGCTGGTCGGAAAACTATTTCCGCCTGCTGCTCGACTATGACTACGAACTCGTCACCAGCCCGGCCGGCGCGAAGCAGTGGCAGCCGATCAACCAGCGCGAGGAGGACAAGGCGCCGCATGCGTTCCGGCCCGGAGTGCGCGTGCCCACGATGATGACCACGCCCGACATGGCGCTGAAGATGGATCCGGAATATCGCAAGATCTCCGAACGCTTCCGCGCCGATCACGAGGCGTTCAAGGAGGCCTTTGCCCGGGCGTGGTTCAAGCTGACCCACCGCGACATGGGCCCCAAGATCCGCTACCTCGGCCCCGAAGTGCCGGAGGAGGACCTGATCTGGCAGGACCCGGTCCCGCCCGGCCGCACCTTGTCCGACGCCGAAGTGGCCGAGCTGAAGCAGGCCATTCTCGACAGCGGGCTCACCGTGCCGCAGCTCGTCAAGACCGCGTGGGCCTCGGCCTCGACGTGGCGCAAGTCGGACCTGCGCGGCGGTGCCAACGGCGCGCGGATCCGCTTCGCGCCGCAGAAGGACTGGGCGGTGAACGAGCCGGAGGAGCTGAAGCTGGTGCTCGACCGGCTGGAGCAGGTGCGCGGCGACCGCGACGTGTCGATGGCCGACATGATCGTGCTGGGCGGCACGGTGGCGGTCGAGAAGGCCGCGCGCGATGCGGGGTTCGATATCGAGGTGCCCTTCACCTCGGGACGCGGCGACGCGCTGGAGGAATGGACGGATGCCGCAAGCTTCGAGCCGCTGGAGCCGAAGGCGGACGGGTTCCGCAATTACCTGAGCACCAAGCATTCGGTCAAAACCGAGGAGCTGCTGCTCGACCGGGCGCAGCTGCTCGACTTGTCGGCGCCGGAAATGACGGTGCTGGTCGGCGGGTTGCGCGTGCTCGGCGCCAATCACGCCAGCGCCGGCAAGGCGGGGCAGTTGACCGACCGGCTGGGACAGCTGACCAATGACTGGTTCGTCAACCTCCTCGACATGAAGACGGCGTGGAAGGTCATCGACGACAGCGGCGACGAGACGTTCGTGGGAACGGATCGGGAGACGGGCGAGGAGCTGTGGGGCGCGACGCGCACGGACCTCATCTTCGGCTCCAACTCGCAGCTGCGTTCCATCGCCGAGGTCTATGCCGAGCGCGGGCACGAGGAGAAGTTCGTGCGCGACTTCATCAAGGCGTGGACCAAGGTGATGAACGCCGACCGCTTCGATCTGAGCTGGGCGAAGTACCACAAGATGCACCAGCCGGAGCCGGCCCAGGCCTGAGCGCGAGCGGACACGGTGTCTGCAACCACCCCACCGGCAGCGATGCCAGGGGTGTGGCTGCGGCGGCGCACGGATGGAGTCGAGCCGACGTGCAGGGTGGCGGATTGAGGTGTTCGACCTTGCCCTAATCATGGCCGGCGGGTTCGTGGCCGCCGCCGTCTCCGGTGCCGCCGGGTTCGGCGGTGCCCTTCTGCTGTTGCCGTTGCTGACGCACATGGCCGGGGCGAAAGTCGCGGTTCCCCTTCTGACGGTGGCTCAGCTGACCGGCAATCTTGCCCGGATCGGGTTCAATGCGCAGGCGATCGCCTGGCGCCCCGTCGGTCTGTTCCTGCTCGGCGCGGTCCCGGCCGCTGCCCTCGGAGCGTTGTCCTTTGTCTCGCTGCGCGAGGATGTGGTGGTGCGCGCCGTCGGGGCGGCGCTGCTCTGTTTCGTGCTGCTGCGCGTCACAGGTGTGCTCACCCTGCGCCCTTCGCGCTCGCTTCTGATTGGCGGAGGCGCGCTGACCGGGTTCCTTTCCGGCCTGGTCGGCAGCGCCGGTCCGCTCGGCGCGGCCGTCTTTCTGAGCCTGAACCTGCCTCCACCTGTGTATATCGCCAGCGAAGCGGTGTCCGCGGCGGCGATGCACGGGTTGAAGATGGCGATCTACGGAACGCAGCTGCGGCTCGATCCGGCGTTCTGGTCGGTCGCCTTCGCGCTTGGGGGAGCGATGATCCTGGGAACGTGGGCCGGCAAACGGCTCGTCGAGAAACTGTCGCCCGACCGGTTCCAGCGGCTCGTCAGCGTTCTCCTGAGCGCAGCCGCCGCACAGATGCTGCTTTTCGGCTAGTTCGGCGGGTGCGGGCTGGCCGTTCGCGCGCGTCTAGCGCCCTCGCCGCAGCACGAGATACAGCGCCCCCTCGCCCCCGTGCCGGGGATGCGCGCGGCGGATGGCGGCGATGCTGCCGGCGTGGGGGCCGGCGGCCAGCCAGTCGAGCACCTTGGCCCGGATCGCGCCGCGCCGCGTCCCCCGGTCCGCCGCCTCCACCGGGCGCGGCTTGCCGGCGATCAGCAGCACGACCCGCGCCCCGATCGCCCGCGCCTGCGCCAGGCCGTCGTTGAGGCGGTGATAGGCGCCGTCGAGCGTGGTGCCGTGCAGGTCGAGGGTGAGGTCGGGGTGCAGCCCGCCGCCCCGGATCCGCCGCTCCCAATGGCCATCGAGGCCGCCCGACAGGGGAGAACGCGGGGTCCGGCTCCCCGTCTGCACGCGGTCGGCACGGGGCGGCGGCGCGGTTGCCCCGGTCGCCGGAGGCGGAGCGCACCGTGGCGGTGAGCCGGGCTGCCCGGCGGGCGGCGCGCCGGCCTGTGCCGGCCCTGGCGGCGTTCGGCTGTCCAGCGGCCGCACCGTCGCCGTGACCCTCGCCCACAGCTCCGCCTCCTGTGCCGTCAGGCCGCGCGGCGGCTTCACTGCAGCCGGCCTTCAGCCTCCAGCCGCGCCACCGTTGCCCGGGGCAGCAGGACCAGCGCGCGGCCGCTGGAACTCATGTCGCCGGCGATGCGACGCGCGTCCTCGCCCGCACCCCAGAAGGTGTCGAACCGGTTGGCACCCCTGATTGCGCCGCCGGTGTCCTGCGCCACCCACAGCCCGTCCGCCTCGTCCCGGTCGAGGTCGAGCCACACCGGCGCGCCGTAGGGAACGAAGCGCGGGTCGACCGCGACGCTGACGCGCGGCCGCACCGGCACGCCAATCGACCCGAGCGGCCCGTCCCCGCTCAGTTCCCGGAAGAACACCCAGCTGGGGTTCTCGCGCATGAGCGCGCGCCCTGCCTCCGGGTGATCGCGCAGATAGGCCATGATGCCCTGCATCGAGGGCGCGTACTGCCCCGGCTCCTCGCCAAGAAGACCCCGGTCGCGCAGCAGGCGGCCGATGGCCACGTAGCCATGGCCGTTCTGCCCGGCATAGCCGATCCGCATCACCGATCCGTCCGGCATGCGCAGCCGGCCCGAGCCCTGGATCTGCAGAAAGAACAGCTCCACCGGATCGAGCGCCCAGGCCAGCTCAAGGCCGCGTCCCGCCAGCGCGCCATCTTCAATGGCCGCCCGGTCGTGGTAGTCGACGAAGCGGCCGTTCTCGTCGTAGCGCCCGAGCGGCGGGCGGCCGTCGCGCTGCTCGGGCGGCGTGTCAGCCGGCCAGGCGCGCACGAGGTCCGGCGGAAGCGCATAGACGGCCATGGCGCCGGGGACGGGCACCGGGCTGCCCTCGATCTCCGGCTCAAAATAGCCTGTGGCGAAGGCCGCGCCGCCGGCCACTTCCAGCGTATCGAACTGCGTCCGGAAGAACTCCGCCGCGTCGCCGTCAGCCGCGACGCGCGCCGCGGCGCAGGCTTCGCTCCAGTCTTCCGGCCGGGTGAGGCCGCTCAGATCCGTGCGTTCGAGCAGGACGGGACAGCTCTCGCGGAACGCGCGGAGCGCCCGCGCCGCACTCGCCGCGCCCGACACGAGGTGCGCCGTCGGCTCTCCTCTGCGCAGCGGCGCGTCGAGTGCCCGCGCCGCGGCCGGGGCAGGCACCTGCGCCGATGGGGGTGGCCCTGCCGGGGCGGGAGCCGGGGAGACGGTGCGCACGCAGCCGGCGAGGAGGACCGCGGCGCAGACCGCCACGACGGTTCGGGCGTTCATGGCAGCAACCGCACCCCTGTTGCCGGACCGGCGCGCCGGCTCAGTCCTGATCGGTCTCGCTGAGCAGCCAGGCCGGATCATCCGAGGAGACATCGCGCGTGAACGTCCACAGGTCGCGGCTCTCCACCGCGTCGTTGAGCGACCCGGCAACGACATTGCCGTCGCGGTCGCGCGTGACGGCCGCCACGTCGGCCACGAACAGCACGGTGACATGGGCCATCCGACCCTCGAGCCGCGCATCCTGGACAGTGGCGTCCTCGATGCGGATCAGGCGGTTGTCGAGCGATTCGCCGGCCGCCTCGCGCTCGTCGATGGCGTTGACGAACCCCGCATACACGTCGTCCGCGCACAGGTCGCGCAGCGCGTCGCGATCGCCTTTCCAGAAGGCTTCGAGCACCATGGCGTAGGCGCCCTTGGCCCCTTCGAGGAACCGGAGCAGATCGAACTGGCCATCCGCCGCCGCGATGGCGCGGATGCCGGCCTCGGCCTGCGGAGCGGTGTCGACCGCCCCCGCCGCCGGAGCGGACGCAGCCGGGGCGGCCACATGGTCGCGCGCCGGCGCCTTCTCGGCGTCCCGCGCCTCCATGCGCCGCGGCACGACCTCCTCGCCATGTTCGGCGCGGCGGCCCAGAACCGAATACAGCCGCAGCCCCAGAAAGGCGGCAATCATGGCCAGAATGACAATCTCGATAATCACAGCGTTCTCGCAATCGTGCATTCGCGCCCGCCGGCGCAAGCCCTGCCGCCCGGTCATGGGCAGTCATGCCCTACATAGGTGAACAATTCAACGGAACAACGCTCTGGCGGCACGCTGGCTCCCGGCAAGGTGCATTGACCTGTGGCGCGCGGCGGCATAGGGCGGCCGCCACGCTTCCAATCCCGACAAGACGGAACACACCCCGATGGCTGAACCAGGCAACGTGCTGACGGATCTCGACGGTGATGCTGCCGCAAACGGTGCCGACACCCGTCCGGCGGCCGGCATCATCTCGCAGTATGTCAAGGATCTCTCGGTCGAGAATCCCAACGCGCCGAACAGCTATCAGTGGCAGGAACAGCCGCAGATCGACCTGCAGTTCAACATCGCCGCGAACCGCGTCACCGAGGAGGTCCACGAGGTCGAGCTGAAGGTGAACGTCACGGCCAAGGGCGAGAAGGGCAACTTCTACCTCGTGGAGCTGGCCTATTGCGGGCTGGTCGGGATGCGCAACATTCCGGACGATCAGGCGCACGCCTTCCTTTACGCGGAGGCGCCGCGGCTCATCTTCCCCTTCGCCCGCCGGATCGTGGCCGACGCCGTGCAGGATGCGGGTTTCCCGCCGCTGGTTCTCGAACCGATCGACTTCAACGGGCTGTATCTTCAGCAGTTGCAGGCGCGCCAGCAGGCCGGCAACGCGGATGCGGCACCGGCCGGCAACGCCTGAGTCTCATCCCGGCCTGCGCGTTCGGGACCCGTCCTGACCGATGAGCCTCATCAAGAACGTCAGCACGATCGGCGGGCTGACCGCCGTCAGCCGGGTGTTCGGCTTTGCCCGCGACATCCTGCTGGCCCGGGTTCTCGGCGCCGGGGGCATCGCCGATGCCTGGCAGCTCGCCTTCCAGCTGCCCAACCTGTTCCGCCGGCTGTTCGCCGAAGGCGCTTTCGCGAGCGCGTTTGTTCCCCTGTTCAACCGGCACATGACCGAGAGCGACCGGTCGGCGCGGCAGTTCGCGGCCGAGGTGCTGGCCATCCTGCTGCCGATCCTCGTCGTGTTCGGCGGCCTGTTCATGCTGTTCATGCCGTGGATCCTCTACGCCTTCGCCAACGAGGAGCTGCGCGGCGACGCGCGCGTCTACGACCTCGGCGTGACGATGGCCCGGATCGCCTTTCCCTACCTGCTGTTCATGAGCCTCGCCTCGCTGCTGGCGGCGGTGCTCAACTCGCTCGCCCGTTTCGCGGCTGCCGCTGCGGCGCCGATCATCCTCAACCTGTTTCTCGTGCTGGCGCTCATCTATGGGATGATCCTTCCCGCGGGAGAGGAGAGCAAGGCGGCCACCGGCCTTGCCCTGGCGATCTCCGTCTCCGCATCGGGCCTGGCGCAGCTGCTGTGGCTGGGCTGGTGGATGCACCGAGGAGGCTTCCGCATCCCGCTGGTTCGCCCCCGTCTCACAGCGCGGGTGAAGGAGATGGGCATCCTCATCGTCCCCGCGGTGTTCGGGGCCGGCGTCTATCAGATCAGCCGCCTCGTCGACCTGGCCTTCATGCGCGGCCTGCCTGACGGGAGCCTGACGCACATGGCGATGGCTGATCGCTGGAACCAGCTGCCGCTCGGCATCATCGGCATTGCCTTGGGCACGGCCATCCTGCCCTCGCTCTCGCGCATGGTGTCGCGCGGCGAGGGGGATCAGGCGCAGCGGCTGCAATCGAACGCGGTGGAGCTGTCGATGCTGCTCACCGTGCCGGCGGCCGTGGCGCTGTATTTCATTGCGACGCCGCTGGTGCGCACATTCATGCAGGGCGGCGAGTTCACCGCGCAGGACGCGGCGATCACCGGAAACGTGCTGTCCGCCCTCGTGCTGGGCCTGCCGGCCTATGTGCTGGTCAAGGTGCTCACCCCCAACTTCTTCGCGCGCCGCGACACCCGCACGCCGGTCATCACCGCCGCCATCAGCCTCGTCGTCACCATTGCGCTGAACCTCCTCCTCGTGCCGCGTCTCGGCGTGGTGGCGCTGGCGCTCTCCGGGTCGGTCGGCGCATGGCTCAACTCGGCCCTGCTCTACACCCTGCTGCACCGGCGCGGCTTCTACCATCTGACCGGCCTCGTCATCGGCCGGCTGGCGCGGATCGCGCTCGCCGCGGCGATGATGGGCGTTGCCCTGTGGTGGTTCACCGATGCAACCGCGCCTGCCGCGGGCGCGGGAACGACCCAGCGGCTGTTCGCGCTGATGCTCCTGATGCTGGTGGGCGGGGTCGCCTTCGTCGTCACCGGCGCGGCGCTGCGGATCGTAGACCGTCCGACGATCTCCAGGCTGATGCAGCGCGATGCCTGACGTCCTGCCTGATGCCCTTCCAGTCGCCGCGCGCGTCGTGTCCGGCATCCAGCCGACGGGCAACCTGCACCTTGGCAATTATCTGGGCGCCATCCGCAACTGGGTGGCCATGCAGAACAGCCTGGGGCCGGACGGCACCTGCCTGTTCTTCCTGGCCGACCTGCACGCCCTGTCCATGCCGCTCGACCCTGCCCGCCTGCGGCGCGAGACGGTCGAAATGGCGGCGACGCTGCTGGCCTGCGGCATCGATCCGACGCGCTCGGTCCTGTTCAACCAGGGGCAGGTGCCGCAGCACGCCGAGCTTCAGTGGCTGCTGAACGGCACCGCCCGGATGGGCTGGCTGAACCGCATGACGCAGTGGAAGGACAAGGCAGGAAAGAACCGCGAGGGCGCGAGTGTCGCCCTGTTCACCTATCCCGTCCTGCAGGCCGCGGACGTGCTGCTGTACCAGGCAACCCACGTCCCCGTGGGGGAGGACCAGAAGCAGCACCTTGAGCTCGCGCGGGACATCGCGCAGAAGTTCAACAACGACTTCGCCGAGCCGCAGCTTGGCCGGCCGCTGTTCACCCTGCCCGAGCCGATTATCCCGCCCAGCGCGGCGCGCATCATGTCGCTGCGCGACGGGTCGGCCAAGATGTCGAAGTCGGATCCCTCGGACATGAGCCGCATCAACCTCACCGATGGCGCCGACGCCATCGTCCAGAAGATCCGCAAGGCCCGCACCGATCCCGAGCCGTTGCCGTCGGAGGCGGAGGGGCTGGACGGGCGGGCGGAGGCGGCGAACCTCGTCACCATCTATGCCAGCCTCGCCGGAACGCACGTCGCCGCCGTGCTGGCCGATCATGGCGGGTCCGGCTTCGGGGCGTTCAAGAACGCGCTCGCGGACCTGCTCGTCGCCACCCTCGAACCCATTTCCACGCGTCTGCGCGACCTGCTCGCCGATCCCCGCCATGTCGAGCAGATGCTGGTCGACGGCGCGGTGCGCGCCCGCGCGCTGGCCCAGCCCACGCTTGACGCCGCCTACAAAGCGGCCGGCATCCTGCGCCCCGGCTCCCTCTAACCCGCTTAAAACCCGTCGTTTTCTCGCTTTGTTCAAAGCGAGTTCACCTTGCCGCAGCTAAGGCACGGAACAACGCTCGCCCTGGCGAGTCGGTGACAATGCGAAAGGCGGAGAAGGCGATGGGCAAGTTTCATCAGTTCGGGCGTGCGGCAAAACTGGCGTCGGTGCCGCTGCTCCTCGCGAGCCTGGCGGCCTGCGCCACCCCGTTCCGCGCCGACGTGTCGCGCTTCCAGTCGCAGCTTCCGGCGCCTCAGGGGCAGACCTTTGCCGTGGTCGCCGCCGATCCGGCGCTCCAGGGCGGGCTCGAGTTCGCGCTGTACGCGAACTACGTGGCCGATCAGATGCAGCGCCTCGGCTATCAGCGCGCTTCCTCACCCGAGACCGCAAACCTGCTGGTCCGCTTCAACTACGGTGTCGACAACGGCCGCACGCAGATCCGCTCCACTCCGGGTTTCCGCGATCCGTTCTGGGGTCCGTGGTACGGATATGGGCGCTTCTACCGTTCGCCCTTCGGCCACCGCAGCTACTGGGGTCCGGGCGCCTGGGCCTACGGCTTCCACGATCCGTTCTTCGGCGGGCCGGAAATCCGCAGCTACACCGTCTTCACCAGCGGCATTTCGCTGCAGATCGAGCAGGCGGGCACGGGACAGCGGCTGTTCGAAGGGCGGGCCGAGGCGGTCTCCACCTCGAACCGGCTGCAGCACCTCGTGCCGAATCTGGTCGAGGCGATGTTCACCGATTTCCCCGGCAATTCCGGCGAGACGGTGCGGATCTCGATCGCGCCCGAAGGGGACCGGCGCACCGTCCGGCCGATCCGTTGAGCAACGTCTGAAAGCAGCGGGCGGAGCGGCGAGTGGTCGCGCCGCCCGTTGCGCCAGCGTGCCTGCCTCCGGCGGACCCCGCGCCGACCGCTTCACCCGCGGCGGGCGCGGATGACCGCCACCCCTACCGCTATGGCGACGGATGCGATCAGGAACGCCGGAGGAAAGCTGGGGCCGCTGCTTCGCGCCCCGGCGATGCGGTCGTCGGCCAGCGTGATCAGCCAGTTGCCGAAGTGGATCGCCGCCAGCAGCAGGACAAAGGTAAGCGCGACGGCGCGCGGCGCCGTGGCCTGCCAGCCCGTGCCGCGCGCCACGATGCGCAGCAGGCGGGACGCCACCCAGACGAGCACCACCGTCCAGGCTGCCAGCAGAACGAGGCCGAGGAGCACCGTGCCGAGGGGCAGCAGTCCGGTCACGGGATCAGCCTGTCACATCCCTGTCGAGCCGAAGCCACCGTCGCCCCGCTGCGTGAGCGGCACGCTGTCGACGACGCGCCACGCCGCGCGGACAACCGGCGCGAGCACAAGCTGGGCGATCCGCTCGCCACGCCGGACGATGAAAGGTTCGGTGCCGTGGTTGATCAGGATGACCTTGAGCTCGCCGCGGTAGTCGGCGTCGATCGTGCCCGGCGTGTTCGGCACCGTGACGCCATGACGCAGCGCCAGCCCCGAGCGGGGCCGCACCTGCACCTCGTAGCCGTCGGGGATCGCCAGCACCAGCCCCGTGGCCACGGCATGGCGCGCGCCGGGCGCCAGTTCCACCGTCTCGGCCGCGGCGACATCCATTCCCGCGGCGCCGGTCGTGGCGTAGGCCGGAAGGTCCAGTCCCTCCGCATGGGCGAGGCGGCGCACCGGCACCGTCACCGATTGCTCGTCCAGCGGTGTCATGCGGGCGCCACGGCCGCCGCCGCCCGGGCAACCAGCACGCGGGCCACCTCGAGCTTCGACATCTCGTCGAAGCTTTCCGTGCCTTCGGCCGTGATGAGGCTGATCGTGTTTCGCGTGCCGCCCATGACGTCCGTCGACACGTCGTTCGCCACGATCCAGTCCGCGCCCTTGCGCTTGCGCTTGCTGATCGCGTTGGGAATGACATTCTCGGTTTCGGCGGCAAAGCCGACCAGCAGGGCCGGACGGGCGCGGTTGGCCGCGACGCTGGCAAGGATGTCGGTGTTCTCCGTCAGCATGAGGGCAGGCGGCGCCGACCCGCGCTTCTTCATCTTTTCCGGCGCGACGTGCGCGGGTCGCCAGTCCGCCACCGCCGCGACCATGAAGGCGATGTCGGCGGGAAGAGCCTGCTTCACCGCGGCTGCCATCTCTTCCGCCGACTCGACGTCAATGCGGTCGACGCCGGGCGGCGTGGGCAAGGCGACCGGCCCGGCGATCAGCGACACGCGGGCGCCGGCCGCAGCGGCCATGCCGGCGATGGCGAAGCCCTGTCGCCCGGAAGAGCGGTTGGCGAGGAAGCGCACGGGATCAATGGCTTCCCAGGTCGGACCGGCGGTCACCAGAACATGACGCCCTTCGAGCGGCCGTTCACCGCCCTCGGCGTCGAAGATGAACGTCTCGTGCGGCTGGGACAGCCCGCCCGCGCCGGCTCCGCTCTCGTCCAGCGGCTCGGGCGCCGCGGCGCCGGACCCCGTGCGCACCATGTGGTTGAGCGCCTGGCGGTCGGTCGGGGGGGCGGCGAACGCCTGTCCCTTGCGCGCCAGCAGCGGGGTGTCGCCGGCGTGGGAGAGCCTGTCCTCCGCACCGGGTGACGCGACGCAGTCCGCGCCGGGCCAGGGATCCGCCTGTGGGTCGGCTCCGGACCAGGGGTCGCCCGCCCCCTCGCCGTCCGGCGTGTCGAACCCCAGAGGCTGCGCCCGCCGCGCGGACCGCGGGATGATGGCGGACAGAAGACTGCCCAGCCCGCCGCGCGGACGCCCGTCCTCGGCTTCTTCGCCCTCCTCGCTCTCTTCGGCCTCTTCCGGCTCCAGCGCCTCGGCAGCCAGATCGTCGATCGTGAGCGCGGGCGCCTGCGGCCCGGAGAGCGCAGCGCCAGCCGGGAGCAACGGCTGCGGAAGGCCAAGCTGCGCCGCCAGCGCGGCCCAGATTTCGTCCGGCTCCGGCAGACGGCCCGGACCGGTTTCCCCGCACGCCATGCTCCCCTCGGCGGGATCGAGCACTGTCACCCCCGCGTCGCGCAGGCGGTCCACATTGCGGCGGGTCGCCTCGTGCTGCCACATGCGCACGTTCATCGCCGGCACCGCGACGACGGGCTTGTCCGTGGCAAGGATCAGGGTGGTGGCGAGATCGTCGGCGATGCCGGCCGCCATCTTGGCGAGCAGATCGGCGGTGGCCGGGCACACGACGACCAGATCCGCCTCGCGCGAGAGCTGGATGTGCCCCATCTCCACCTCGTCCTTGAGGTCGAACAGGCTGGTGTAGACGCGGCTTCCCGACAGCGCGGCCAGCGCCATCGGGGTGACGAACTGCTGCCCTCCCTGTGTCACCACGCAGGTCACATCCAGCCCCGCGCGGCGGATCAGGCGCACAAGCTCGCACGCCTTGTACGCCGCGATGCCGCCACCGACCACCAGCAGGATGCGCCTTGCCCCGCCTGCTCCCTCGAACAGGGGCCCGGCCTCGTCCGTCCCGCCCGTGTCGGTGATCATCTCTGTGCCCATTCCTCTCACCACCTGCCCGCCCGGTCGCCTCCGCCCTGCCCGCAGCGCCGGCGCAGTGCGGTCGCCATGGCCAGCATCAGGGGCAGCATGGCTGATAAGGCGTTAAGCTTAGCGCCGTGCGAGAGAACATGGTTAACAAGTCACTTCTGACCTGTCGATGCGCCGCTCAGCCGATGAAGCCCTGGAGAGCGGCGAGCCAGGCGGCACCGGCGCCTGCCGCGGCCGCAAGCACCAGTGGCCAGGTGCGGCGCTGCCGGCGGCGGCGTTCCCAGATCAGCTCGACCTTGGGCACTGGCGGCGGCTCGGGCGCGCCCCCGCGCGGCGGGTACAGCTCTTCCAGGCGACGCAGCAGCGCCGGCAGGCGCGCAAGCGTTTCGGCGCCTTCGCGCAGCCGGCGGGCGATCACCGCTTCCGGCCCCAGTTCGTCGCGCACCCAGCTGCGCACGAACGGGCCGGCCACCTCCCACATGTTGATTTGCGGGTCGAGCTGCGTCGCGACGCCTTCGACCATGACCATCGTCTTCTGAAGCAGCAGCAGATGCGGCTGGGTCTGCATCTCGAACTCGCGGGTGATGGCGAACAGCCCGTCGAGCATCTGGCCGACGGACAGCTCACTGACCGGCTTGCCGCGCATCGGCTCGCCCACGGCGCGCAGGGCCGTGGCGAATTCCTCCACCGAGTGGTGGCTCGGCACGTACTGGGCCTCGAAATGGATCTCGGCCACGCGCCGGTAGTCGCCGGTGGTCAGGCCGTAGAGGATTTCCGCCAGCCACACCCGCGCCTGCCGGTCGATCCGGCCCATGATGCCGAAATCGATGGCGACGATCGTGCCGTCGGGCTCCACGAACAGATTGCCCTGGTGCATGTCGGCATGGAAGAATCCGGCCGTGATCGCCTGGGTCAGGAAGGTGAGCACCAGCGTGCTGGCGAGTGCGGGCAGGTCGTGCCCGGCGGCGCGCAGCGCGTCGGTGTCGCTGATCTTGATGCCGTCGATCCACTCCGAGGTCAGCACCCGGCTGTTGGTCCGGTCCCAGTCGATCTGCGGCACGCGGAACCCCTCGACCGCGACCATCGCCTGCGCCAGTTCGCTGGCCGCGGCCGCTTCGCGCCGGAAGTCCAGCTCGCGGGCGGTCCAGCGCTTGAAGTTCGCAATCACCAGCCGCGGCCGCAGCCGCCGGGCCTCGCCGCCAAAGGCCTCCAGGTGCGCGGCCGCCCACTCGTAGGTGTCGATGTCCCGCCGGAAGCGTTCGGAGATCCCCGGCCGCAGCACCTTGACGGCGACATCCCGGCCATCCGTCGTGACGGCGCGATGGACCTGCGCGATCGACGCCGCCCCGACCGGCACCGGGTCGACCGACCGGAACAGCGCCTCGACAGGGCGGTTGAAGCTCGTCTCGATGACCTGCTCGATGGCCGCGTAGGGCACGGGCGGCAGGCTGTCCTGAAGGCTCAGGAGATTGCGCGCGGCCTCGTCCCCGACAAGATCGGGCCGCGTCGCCAGCGTCTGCCCGAGCTTGATGGCCGCCGGCCCGATGGCCCGGAACGCCCCGGCATAGTCCGGCTGAGCCGGCTGTCGGGTGCCAAGCCGCGCCAGCCTGACGAGGCGGCGGACAGGATCGGGCGTGCTCGGGTCACGCTCGATGCCCCGGAGCGCGCCGTAGCCCGCGAGGGTCCGCCCCCAGCCGAGCAGGCGCAGGATGTGCGTCACAGGGCGGGTCATCGCGCCCGCCGCCCGGCTGCGCGGCAGGCCGCCACGATGCGCCGCGCCGCGTCCGCCATGGCTCAGACCTTCCAGCCGGAATGGATGGCGACGAGTCCGCCCATGATCGGCTCGACGCGCACCTGCCCGAACCCGGCGTCGCGGATCATTCCGGCGAACCGCTCCATCGGCGGAAACCGCCGGATCGATTCGACCAGATAGCGGTAGCTGTCCTCGTCCCCCGCGATCGCCTTCCCCAGCCGCGGCACGACCTTGGCGGAGTACAGGTCGTAGGCCTCGCTGACGCCCGGCCACGTCAGCGTCGAGAACTCCAGGCAGAAGAACCGCCCGCCAAAGCGCAGCACACGGTGCGCCTCGGTCAGCGCCTGCTCCATCCGGGTGACGTTGCGGATGCCGAAGGCGATGGTGTAGGCATCGAAGCTCGCGTCGGGGAACGACAGCGCTTCGGCGTTCTGGCGCGACCAGACGAGCGTCTCGAGGCCCCTGCGCGCCGCCCGCTCCCTGCCGACATCGAGCATGTCCGGATTGATGTCGGCCACCGTGACCCGTGCCCCGCGGCGCGCCATGCGGAAGGCGATGTCGCCCGTGCCGCCGGCCATGTCGAGAATGTCCTCGCCGGGCCGCGGCTTCACACGGCTGACGAAGCGCGACTTCCAGGCGCGGTGCAGGCCGCCCGACATGGCATCGTTCATGAGGTCGTAGCGGCCCGCCACGCTGCTGAACACCGCGCCGACGCGCCGCGTCTTCTCCTCGGGCGAGACTTCGGCGTAGCCAAACGAAACAGTGTCGCTCATCGCCGCTCGCCTTAGGGGCAATTGCCCGCCCCGCAAAGGGTGATACAGCACGCGTCATGCCCGAGCTTCCCGAAGTCGAAACCACGGTGCGCGGGCTTGCCCTGCATCTCGACGGCCGCCGCATCGAGCGCGTGCGGGTCCTGCGCGAAGGGCTGCGCTACCCGTTTCCCCGCGACCTCGCCGCGCGTCTCACCGGCGCCCGCATCACCGGCCTTGGCCGGCGCGCGAAATACGGGCTCATCCATGGCGACCGGGGTGACACGCTCGTGTTCCACCTCGGCATGAGCGGGCGCTGGCGCATCGACCCGTCGGCGGGGGACCGGCACGATCACCTCCTCATCGAGGCGGAGGGCCGCACCTTTGCGCTCAACGATCCGCGCCGCTTCGGTTTCGTCGATCTGGTCGGAACGGAGGGGCTCGACCGCTGGACCGGGTTCGCCCGACTGGGACCCGAACCGCTCGGCACCGGGTTCACGCCGGCGCACCTGCGGACGGCGCTGAGCGGGCGGCGGCAGGCGATCAAGCTGGCCCTGCTCGACCAGCGGATCGTCGCCGGCCTCGGCAACATCTATGTCTGCGAAGCGCTGTGGCACGCGCGGGTCAGCCCGCTGCGGCCGGCGGGCGCGGTGTCCGCCGCCGCGCTCGGCCGGGTGGTCGCCGCCACGCGGCTGGTGCTGGAGCAGTCGATCGCGGCGGGCGGCTCCACCTTGCGCGACTTCCTGCAGCCCGACGGCGCGCTCGGCTACTTCGCCAGCCGCTTTTCCGTCTATGGCCGCGAGGGCGAGCCGTGCCTGCGGCCACGCTGCGGCACCGTCGTGCGGATCGTGCAGGGCGGCCGAAGCACCTGGCATTGCCCCCGCTGCCAGCGGTGAGGGGCACGCGTGAGGCCGGCTTGACGGGCGCGGCGCGAGCCGGTAACGGCGAGCACTTGCGGCGGTCCGACCGTCCGCTCCCACTCGCCCCATCAAGCACAGGACGATCGCCCGCAGGCGGTCGATGACGAAGGACTGACATGGCCAACACGCCGCAGGCACGCAAGCGTATCCGTCGCAACCAGTCGCGCGCTGCCATCAATTCCGCGCGGGTGAGCCGGATCCGCACGTTCGTGAAGCAGGTCGAAAGCGCCATTGCCGCCGGCGACCGCGAGCAGGCGGCGGCAGCGCTCAAGAAGGCGCAGCCCGAGCTGGCGCGTGGCGTGGCGCGGGGTGTGCTGCACAAGAACACCGCGGCGCGCAAATACTCCCGCCTGACCAAGCGCGTCGCCGCGCTCTGACGCCGACCGGCGCCGCTGCGCGCCTGTCTCTGTCACTGAAAGATCTCTGACCGTGCGCAGCGGCTCCGCCCATGGCGAGAGCCGCTTTCGCGTGTCAGGCTGTCACATGGCACCTTCGCTCGACCGGATCGGCAATGCCCCCGGCGCGCCGCCGATTCGTGCCTCCTTGCGAGCCTGAAGTCTTTGCAAAACAGCAATTTAGATTGACTTCTGCGGGTCTCGCGGTGTCAAGCCGCATTATTTCTGTTTTTTTACGCCGATGCTCTTGCCGGCTGTCGCGCCGGCGACCTACAACCCCGCTCGAGACGCATGGCCGGGAGCATCGCACGGGTGATCCGGTCGGCCATGGCGGCCTCACGCACAATCCGGGGGACGTGATTCGGCATCGCACGGGGGTGGGATGCAGGATGAAAAAACGCGCCCGCCGCACGGAACGAGCCGAGAGGAGCGAGGGGAGCTTCATGACCAGCCAACGCCCAGGACATGCTGCCCGGCCGGTGTCATCGGCATGCGCGGAGGACGAGCAGGAAACTGTCGCCCTCGCCGCGGACTGGGCGGACATCAGCCTCGGTCTGCGCAAGGATCTGGGTCAGCAAGCGCACGCGCAGTGGATCAAGCCGATCCGCCTCGGCGGGTTCTGCGCCGAGACGGGCACCCTCGAGCTTCATCTGCCTACCGAATTTTCCGCCGACTGGGTGCAGCGCAAGTTCCACGACCGGCTGGCGCTGGCGTGGAAGATCGCCCGCAGCGAGGTGCGGCATCTCAAGATCACGGCTCAGCCGGGACGACGCCAGACTCACGAGCTTCAGATTTCGGTCGCCCCGCACGGCGGCGCGGATCAGCCGGTGGTGCCGCTGCGCGCGGGAGACGCGCCGGCAGAAAGCTTCACCGCAGCCGCGAGCCTCGATCCCACCCTCACCTTCGCGGCCTTCGTCACCGGCGAGGCCAATGTGCTGGCCTGCAACGCGGCGCAGCGCATGGCCGCGCCCGAGCCGCCGCAGTTCGCGCCGCTCTACCTCAAGGCCGCCACCGGTCAGGGCAAGACCCACCTGCTGCACGCCATCGGCCACGCGTTTCTGCAGACGCATCCGCGGGCGCGGATCTTCTACTGCTCGGCCGAACGGTTCATGATCGAGTTCGTGCAGGCGCTGAAGGCGCAGCAGACGCTGGAGTTCAAGTCCCGCCTGCGGTCCTTCGACCTGCTGCTGGTCGACGACATCCAGTTCATCATCGGCAAGGCCTCGGCGCAGGAGGAACTGCTGTACACGATCGACGCGCTGCTGGCCGAGGGCAAGCGGCTCGTGTTCGCCGCCGATCGCGCGCCGCAGGCGCTGGACGGGGTGGAACCGCGCCTGCTCAGCCGCCTGTCGATGGGGCTGGTCGCGGACATGCAGGCCGCCGACATCGACCTGCGCCGCGCCATTCTCGAATCGAAGCTGACCCGGTTCGCGCCCCTGTCCGTGCCGGACGATGTGATCGACTATCTCGCCCGGACCATCACCCGCAACATCCGCGAGCTTGTCGGCGGGCTCAACAAGCTCATCGCCTACGCCCAGCTCACCGGCCAGGAGGTGTCGCTGCAGCTTGCCGACGAGCAGCTGTCGGACATCCTGTCGGCCAATCGCCGCCGGATCACCATTGACGAGATCCAGCGCACCGTGTGCCAGTTCTACCGCATCGACCGCACGGAAATGGCATCCAAGCGCCGCGCGCGCGCGGTGGTCCGCCCGCGCCAGGTGGCGATGTACCTCGCCAAGGTGCTGACCCCCCGCTCCTATCCCGAGATCGGCCGCAAGTTCGGCGGACGCGACCATTCCACCGTGATCCATGCGGTGCGCCTGATCGAGGAGCTGCGCGTGCGCGATGCCGACATGGACGGCGACGTGCGCAGCCTGCTGAGACAGCTGGAATCCTGACCCGCACGAGCTAGGAAGGCGGCCATGCCCCTGCCGCCCGACCGCCTCGAGCGTTTTGCCCGTCACATCGTCCTCCCGGAGATCGGCGGCGCGGGACAGGTCGCGCTCGCCAGCGCTCACGTCGCGCTGGTCGGGCTTGGCGGCATCGGCTCGCCGGCGCTGCAGTATCTCGCGGCTGCGGGAGTCGGCCGGCTCACCCTGATCGACAGCGACACGGTCGATGCCAGCAATCTCCAGCGCCAGACCATCTTCACCGAACGGGACGTCGGCCATGGCAAGGCCGTGGCGGCGCGCCGCTGGCTGGCCAATTTCGACCGGCAGCTGGATGTCGGGGTCAGCGATTCGCGCCTGACGCGGGACAATGCCGCCACGCTTCTCGCCGGCGCGGCGCTGGTTCTCGACGGGACCGACACCTTTGCCACCCGCCTCGCGGTGTCGGACGCCTGCGTCGCGCTGGAAGTGCCGCTTCTCTCCGCCGCGGTGGGGCGGTTCCAGGGACAGGTCGGCGCCTTTGCCGGACACCTGCCGGAGCAGCCCTGCTACCGCTGCTTCGTCGGCGACGCGTTCGACGCCGAGGATTGCGACACCTGCGCGGAGGACGGCATGCTCGGGGCGATGGCGGGCTGGACCGGCAGCTTCGCGGCCCTGCTTGCGGTGCGCGTGCTGGTCGCGGCGCACTCGCTCGCCTTCGCCCGCCCGCCGTGGGGCCGGCTGCACGTGCTTGACGGGCTGGCACCGGCCATGCGCCAGATCCGCATCAGCAAGGATCCCGCCTGCCGCACCTGCGGGTCGGGGGACTAGCCTTCCGGCCGCGCCTGTGCTGCATTCGCGCCGACACGGATGACGGAGCGGGAGCGGAGATGCGACACGCGCTTGGAACCATGGCGATCGCCATGGCGATGATGGCCACCCTCGGCGGCGCGTCGGCACGGGCGCAGGAGTGGACCCTCGTGATCCATGGGGGCGCCGGCGTCATCGAACGCGAGCGGATGACTCCCGAACGCGACGCGGCTGTGCGGGCGGCGCTGAACGCGGCGCTGGCGGCGGGCGGAGCGGTGCTCGACGGCGGCGGCTCGGCGCTCGACGCCGTGGAAGCGGCGGTGCGCGTGCTCGAGGACGACCCGAACTTCAACGCCGGGCGCGGCGCCGTGTTCACCGCGGACGGCACGAACGAGCTGGACGCCGCGATCATGGACGGCCGGTCGCGGGCGGCGGGCGCGGTGGCCGGCGTGACGGCGACCCGCAACCCGATCAGCCTCGCCCGCGCGGTGATGGAGCGCAGCGGGCATGTCATGCTGATCGGCGCCGGGGCGGACGCCTTCTCGCGCGCCGAAGGGCTGGAGCAGGCCGCACCAGAGTGGTTCGCCACGCCCGAACGGCGTGAACAGCTCGAACGCTGGCGGGCGGCGCAGCAGCAGGGACAGCGGCAGTCCGCCCTCGCGTTCGACCCCGACCACAAGTTCGGCACCGTCGGCGCCGTGGCGCGCGACAGCGCCGGCAACCTCGCCGCCGCGACCTCCACCGGCGGGGTGACGGGCAAGCGCTGGGGCCGCGTGGGCGATGCCCCGTTGATCGGCGCGGGCACGTTCGCCGACGCGACCTGCGCCGTATCGGCGACCGGCGCGGGCGAGTTCTACATCCGCATGAACGTCGCGCACGAGATCTGTGCGCGGGTGCGGCTGTCGGGCGACCCGGTACAGCAGGCGGCCGATGCCGTTCAGGCGGAGACGCTCCAGCTTGGGGGTAGTGGAGGCGTGATTGCACTGACGGCGGATGGCGCCCACGCCTTTTCGTTCAACACGCCGGGCATGTACCGCGGGGTGGCGCGGCGGGGCGCGGCGGCGACGGTGGCGATCTATGGGGACGAGTGACACTCCGTCCGGTCGCGGCGCACCTCCCCGCCCCGCCTTTTGATCGGCACCGCCATGCCATGGATGACCGCAGCACTGTATCTTGCCGCAGCCCTGTTCGAGATCGCCGGCTGCTTTGCAGTCTGGATGTGGTGGCGGCTCGACCGCACGCCGCTGTGGCTGGTGCCCGGCATTGCCAGCCTGTGCCTGTTCGCCTGGCTGCTGACCCTGGTCGACGCCGATCACGCCGGACGCACCTACGCCGCCTACGGGAGCGTCTACATCCTCTCGGCCATTCTCTGGCTGTGGGGGGTGGAGCGCGTCCGGCCGGATCGCTGGGACCTGATCGGCGTCGCCGTCAGCCTCGTCGGTGCGGCCATCATCCTTTACGGTCCGCGGCCCCGCTGACATGCGGCCGCAACGACGCGTTAGGCCTTCAACACCTCCTCCACCCACGCCGGCACCAGCTCTCCCGCCCGGCCCAGTCGTGTCTCGTCGAACAGCGCCGATCCCTCGCTCTCCTCGAGGTTCAGTTCCAGCGTGCGTGCGCCCCAGCGGCGCGCCTCGGCGACGAAGCCGGCGGCCGGGTACACCGCGCCGCTGGTGCCGATCGACACGAACAGGTCCGCCTGCTGCAGGGCGGTGTAGATGCGCTCCATCCCGTAGGGCATCTCCCCGAACCACACCACATCGGGTCTGAGCGCCGCGCACCCGCAACCCGGACAGGCCGGCCCGGCGCCCAGCGCCCCGGTCCAGCGATGCCGCTCCCCGCAGGCGGCACACAGGGCGCTGAGCAGCTCGCCATGCATGTGCAGCAGCCGCCGGGCGCCCGCGCGTTCATGCAGGTCATCGACATTCTGGGTGACGATCAGCAGCGCGCCCGGCCACTCCGCGTCGAGCCGCGCCAGCGCCCGGTGCGCCGGGTTCGGCTTGGCCCGCTGTACCGCAGCCCGGCGCGCGTCGTAGAAGCGGTGGACAAGCGCCGGGTCGCGTCGGAAACCCTCCGGCGTCGCCACATCCTCGATCCGGTGCTGCTCCCAGAGCCCGTCGGCGGCGCGGAACGTGTCGATCCCGCTCTCCGCGGAAATGCCCGCGCCGGTCAGGATGACGATGTTGCGAAGTGGCCGCATGGCGGCCATGAAGCACAGGGGAGAGGGCTGGCGCAATGGCACGGATCGGCATCATCGGCAGCGAAGGGCGCATGGGGCGCGCGATTGCGGCCATGCTCGCGGATGACGGCCACGATCTTGCCGGCGGGGTCGATCGCGGCGGCGATGTCGCCCGGCTGGCGGACGGGAGCGACGTGCTCGTCGATTTTTCCAGCCCCGGCGCGCTTCAGGACAACCTCTACGCGGCGATCGGCGCCGGAATCCCGATCCTGATCGGCACCACGGGCCTCGAGGAGAGTCACCATCAGGCCATCGACCATGCCGCCCGGGCCGTTCCCGTGCTCCAGACCGGCAACACTTCGCTGGGCGTGACGCTGCTCGCGCATCTGCTGCGCGAAGCGACGGCACGGCTGGGCGCGGACTGGGATGTCGAGATTGTCGAGATGCATCACCGGCACAAGGTCGACGCACCGTCCGGCACGGCGCTGCTGCTCGGCGAGGCGGCGGCACGCGGACGGGGCATCGTCCTGGCGGAGCACAGCGAACGGGGACGGGATGGGCACACCGGCGCCCGCCGCCCGGGAGCCATCGGCTTTGCCTCGCTGCGCGGCGGGACCGTCGCCGGCGAGCACAGCGTGATCCTTGCCGGGGAAGATGAACGGCTGATCCTCTCGCACCACGCCGAGAACCGCCGGCTGTTCGCCCGCGGCGCGGTGCGGGCCGCGCAGTGGCTGATCGGCCGGCCGCCGGGACGCTACGGCATGGAGGACGTGCTGGAGCTGTGACGCGGCACGACGTGCGCGAGTTCTTCCGGCGGCTGGCCGGGGCCGAGCCGGAACCCCGGACCGAACTCGAGTACGGCAATGTCTACCAGCTGCTCGTCGCGGTGACTTTGTCGGCACAGGCGACGGATGCGGGGGTAAACCGCGCCACGCGGGCGCTGTTCGCGCAGGTCGCGACACCTCAGGACATGCTCGCGCTGGGCGAAGAGCGGCTGCGCGACCACATCAGGACCATCGGCCTGTTCAACAGCAAGGCGAAGAACATCATGGCCGCGGCGGCCATGCTGGTGGACGCGTTCGGCGGAGAGGTGCCCACGACGCGCGAGGCGCTGGTCCGCCTGCCCGGCGTCGGGCGCAAGACCGCCAACGTGGTGCTGAACTGCGCGCTGGGGCACGACACCTTCGCGGTCGACACCCACGTGTTCCGCGTCTGCAACCGCACGGGACTGGCGCCCGGCCGGACGCCCGAGGCCGTGGAAGCCGTGCTCGAGAGGCGGGTGCCGGACCCCTACCGGCGCCACGCGCACCATTGGCTGATCCTCCACGGGCGGTATGTCTGCAAGGCGCGGGTGCCGGAATGCTGGCGCTGTCCGGTGGCGGATCTGTGCCGCTATCCGGCCAAGGTGCAGGAGAAGCCCGCCGCCCGCCGCGTCTAGACGTCGTCGGCGCTGACCAGCTCGGCGCGGTTGATCTCGCCCGTCATCGACGCAACCGTCGTCGCCACCGCGGCGTCGCCGGTCACGTTGGTGGTCGTGCGCATCATGTCCATGATCCGGTCCACCCCGGCCACGAAGGCGATCGTCTCGAGCGGGACACCCACCGCCCCGAACACCAGCGCCATCATGATCAGGCCGGCGCCCGGAATGCCCGCCGCTCCGATCGCCCCGAGCGTCGCGAGGATCGAGATGAGGAAATACTGCCCCCAGGTCAGGTCGACGCCGAAGACCTGCGCGCCGAACAGGGTGGCAAGGCCCAGATACATGGCCGTCCCGTTCATGTTGATGGTCGCGCCAAGGGCGATGACGAAGCTGGCGACGGACGGGCTGATGCCGAGGTTGCGTTCCGCGCAGCGCAGCGTCACCGGCAGGGTCGCGTTCGAGGAAGCCGTGGAATAGCTCACCGCCATGGCGTCGATGATGCCGCGGAAGAAGGGGATCACCGGCATCCGCGCGAGAAACTTCACCATGCCGGTGTAGATGAGCCCGATGATCAGCAGGCAGCCGAGATAGTTGAGCCCCACGAGCTGCGCGAGGGCGAGGAGCGCATCGAAGCCGAGCGTGCCCGCCACCCACGCCATCAGCGCGAACACCCCGAACGGCGTCAGCTCCATGACGATCATGGTCACCTTCTGCATGACGACCGAGCCGGAATCGAACACCCGCTGCACGGGCGCCCCGTCCTCGCGTGCCATCAGGATGCCGATGCCCAGCAGCACGGAGAACACGATCAGCGGCAGCACCGCCACGTCGGCCATCGCCTGCACCGGGCTTTGCGGGATGATCGACAGCACCATGTCGCGCCAGCTCGTCTCCTGCGGTTCGGGCACCGGCCCCATCTGCAGCGCGCTGGTGTCCACGCCCACGCCAGGGGCGAATACCGTGCCGAGCAGCAGGCCGAGCCAGACCGCCATCTGCCCGGTGACGACGAACAGCAGCATGGCGCGCCCGCCGACCTGGCCGAGCTTGCCAAGGTCGCCGATCGCCGCGACGCCGGAGACGAGGCTGAAGAAGATCAGCGGCACGACCAGCATCCTGATCGACGCCACGAACACGTCGCCGACGATCTTGATGCTCTCCGCCCCCGGACCCCACAGCCGTCCGACGATGATGCCGAGGACGAGCGCGGCGATGACCCGCTTCCACAGCGGAATGGCTAGCCATGTGCGGAACATCGTGATTTTTCCTCCCCAGCGCTGCGGACGCTTGCGCGTTTGCGGCGCAGCGTCAAGCGCGCAGAGCGGCGCGCGCGATGTCGGCGTAGATGGCGGCAAGGACGCGCAGGTCGTCGATCGCCACCGCCTCGTCCGCCTTGTGCATGGTGGCGTTGACGAGCCCGAACTCGATCACCGGACACACGCTGCGCAGGAAACGGGCATCGGAGGTTCCGCCGCTGGTCGACAGCTCGGGGCGGATGCCGGTGTGCGCCTGCACCGCGGTGCTGACCAGATCCGAGAACGCTCCGGGCGGAGTGAGAAACGGCTCGCCCGAGACGATCGGGAGCGCGGTTCCGCCGTGTTGGGCGGCGATGGCCGCAATCCGCTCGGCCAGCGCGGCGCCGGTGTGCCGGTCGTTGAACCGCACCGACACGCGCGCCCGCGCCCGCGCCGGAATGACGTTGGTGGCCGCGTTCCCGACCTCGAGGTCGGTGATCTCGAGGTTGGAGGGCTGGAACCACTCGGTCCCCGCATCCAGTTCCATCGCGTCGAGTTCGGCCAGCATCCGCACCAGCCGGCTGACCGGGTTGTCGGCAAGGTGCGGATAGGCGACGTGTCCCTGAACGCCGTCCACCGTGAGCCAGACGTTGAGCGACCCGCGCCGCCCGATCTTCACCGTGTCGCCCAGCCGGTGCACGCTTGTCGGCTCGCCGACGAGGCACAGGTCCGGCCGGATGCCGCGCTCCTGCAGACGCGCGATGAGGGCCCGCGTGCCGTGGATGGCCGGACCTTCCTCGTCCCCGGTGACAAGGAACGACAGGGTGCCGGCGTCGTCCGGCACCTGCGCCGCCGCCGCCACCATGGCCGCGACCGCCCCCTTCATGTCGACCGCGCCGCGCCCGTACAGGAGGCCGTCACGCTCCACCGGCACGAAAGGGTCGCCGCGCCACCCCTCGCCGGGGGGAACCACGTCGACATGGCCGGCAAAGGCGAAGTGGCGCGCGCCGGGCGGTCCGGCGCGCACGGCGAGGAGGTTCTCCACCGGGCCGTCCGGCTCCTCGCCATCGTGCGTGCGTTCGACCGCAAACCCCAGCGGCCGCAGCATCGCCTCCAGCGTGTCGAACACCGCCCCGCGCGCCGGCGTGACGGACGGCGCGGCGATGAGCCGCCGGGCAAGGTCGAGTGCGTCAGCCATGGTCCGCGCCGCCTAGCAGGGTGGGCCGTCCGGACAAGGGCGCACCCGGCAGGCGCATGCCGGCGCCGGGGATGTCCGCATTCAGCGCGCCGCCGCCGGCGCCGACAACGCCGCGTCCAGCAGCTCGGCGATGCGCAGGCCCGCCTGCGTGATCCGGCGTTCGGCGACCGGCAGGGCGCGCTCGATCGTCTCCTGGCTCAGCGCGGTTTCCTGCGGCAGTTCGTCCTCGCAGGGGGGGCGGCCGAAAGCCTCCGGATAGACGAAGTCGCGCGCGGTCTGCCAGCTTTCGCGCCCCCAGTCATCCGGCCGGCCTCCGCCAAGGGCGCGGCGCTCCTCCCCGGTGAACCGCCGCGTCAGCGCCGGCCGGGCCGAAGTGATCGCCCGCTCGGCGATGGGCCCGTCCCATGCCCAGTGCAGGTTCAGGCCGGGGATGATGCCGTAGGTCACCCGCCGGTCGTTGCCGCCCCGATCCTCGCGGTCGCCGGAATGAAGCGGCATGTGCACGTCCCCGGCAAAGTGAACCATGAAGGCCAGCGCCTCCAGCCGGATGTTGCCGGGCAGGCTGCGGTCGGCGAGCAGCCGGAAATTGCGCTCGATCTGCGCCGTCACGCAGTTGCCGCTGGCGCAGTTGGCGCGCGGGTTGAACGGCTCGCAGATCGGCGCGGTGCGGTAGTGCCACGGGAAGGTGTAGGCCCAGCGCGGCGCATTGCCGCGCAGGCAGTCGGGCCAGTAGGACGCGTCCTCGAGATCGGCGAGCGGACATTCGGGCGTCCCGAGCAGCGGCGCATGGCGCCAGAGGGCCGCCAGTTCCGCGCGCGTCCGGGGCGCGATGTTCTCCATGGCGATGGCCGCCGTGGTGCGATGGCCGAACTCGCCCCAGGCGCTCGCCGGACCGGCGGCAGTTACCGCGACCAGCAGGGCCGCGACCGCCCGCATCACTGCTGCCATCATTGCTCCCGCCCCACTTCGTATTGTTCGAGCACCCATTCCTCGCTCTCGGCCGCGCTGATCCAGTTCTGCATCCAGACATGCTCCCAGATCGCCTCCATGTAGGCGTGGGCAAATCCCGGCACGCCGATGCGATAGGTCAGGAAACGCGTCACGACGGGAGCGTAGAAGATGTCGGCCGCGCCGAAGGTGCCGAACAGGAACGGCCCGCCATGACCGAACCGGGCGCGGGCCTCGGCCCAGAGCTGAAGAATGCGCACGATGTCGTGCCGCACCGCGTCGGGCAAATCTGGCAGGTCGACCCGCATGCGGATGTTCATGGGACAGTTCTGCCGCAGCGCGTGGAAGGAGGAGTGCATCTCCGCCACCATCGACCGGGCCAGCCCGCGCGCCACCTCGTCCCTGGGCCAGAACCGGTCGCGTCCGACCTTGTCGGCAAGGTAGTCGAGGATGGCGAGGCTGTCCCACACGACAACGTCCCCGTCCCACAGGATCGGCACCTTGCCGCTGGAGGGTTGCAGACCCTGATCCTGCGCCCGGCTCCACTCCTCGCCGAACAGCGGCACGGTGATTTCCTCGAACGGCAGACCCGACTGCTTGGCCGCCAGCCAGCCGCGCAGGGACCAGCTCGAATAGTTCTTGTTGCCAAGGATCAGCTTCATGCCCGTGCCCTGCTCGTTGCGTCCATTCTGCACCCCCCTGCCGGCCCGCCACCCCTGACGTCAGGTCCGGGCGTCCTCCAGCACCGCCGCACGCAGGGCGCCGATGCCCAGCTTCGTCTCGGCGCTGGTGACGTGCAGCACCGGATGGGCGGCCGGATGGGTCCGTGCTTCCTCGGAGGTACGGGCGATCACGGCGTCGAGTTCCGCCCGGCTGACCTTGTCGGCCTTGGTCAGCACGATCCGGTAGCCGGCCGCCGCCTCGTCCAGCATCCGCAGCATCTCCCGGTCGACATCCTTGAGGCCGTGGCGGCTGTCCACCAGCACCAGCGTGCGGGCCAGCACCGCCCGGCCGCGCAGATAGGTTCGCACCAGCTGCTGCCAGCGTTCGACCACGCGGACGGGCGCCTTGGCGAAGCCGTAGCCGGGCATGTCGACGAGGCGGAACAGGGCCGGCTCCCCCACCTCGAACAGGTTGAGTTCCTGCGTGCGTCCCGGCGTCGTGGACGCGCGGGCGATGGCCCGCCGCCCCGTGAGGGCGTTCAGCAGCGACGACTTGCCGACATTCGACCGCCCGGCAAACGCGATCTCCGGCACGGTCGGTTCGGGCAGGAACTTCAGCTGCGGCGCCGACAGGAGAAACGCGACGCGGCCGGAGAACAGCCGGTCCGCGGCGCGGATCGCGGCGCCCGCGCCCTCGTCGTCCGCGCTCACGTGCTCTCCTGCCGCGCGCGGGCCGAGGCCTTCTCTTTCTCGAGCCGCTCCTTCTCCGCCGCTGCCTTGAGCTGCGGGTGCCTGGAATAAAGGTAGCTCTGCTGCGCCACGGTGAGGATATTGGAGGTCACCCAGTACAGCAGCAGCCCGGCGGAAAACGGCGCCATCACGAACATCAGCACCCACGGCATGATGGAGAACACCTGCTGCTGGACAGGGTCCATGGCCGTCGGGTTGAGGCGGAAGGTCAGCCACATGGTGACGCCGAGCAGCACCGCCAGCGGCCCGATCGCGAGCAGCGTCGGCACCTCGAAGGGGAGCAGGCCGAACAGGTTCAGGATGTGCGCCGGGTCGGGCGCGGAGAGGTCGCGGATCCAAAGCACGAAGGGCTGGTGGCGCATCTCCACCGCCAGCAGCAGCACCTTGTAGAGGGCAAAGAAGATCGGGATCTGGATCAGGATGGGCAGGCAGCCGGCGAGAGGGTTCACCTTCTCGTCCCGATAGAGCGCCAACAGCTCCTGCTGCATCTTCGGCTTGTCGTCCTTGTACCGCTCCTGCAGCGCCTTCATCCGCGGCTGCAGCGCGCGCATCGCGGCCATGGAGGCGAACTGCTTCTGCGCAATGGGGAACATCAGCCCGCGCACCAGCACGGTGAGCAGGATGATCGCGACACCGAAATTGCCGACCAGCTCGAACAGCCACAGCAGCAGCCACAGGATCGGCTTCATGAACCAGTAGAACCAGCCCCAGTCGATCGCCTTGTCGAACTGGGCGATGCCGAGCGTCCGCTCATACGCCTCGAGCACGCGGCTCTCCTTGGCGCCGACGAACACGCGGGTGGTGACGGTGAGCTGCTGCCCCGGCGGCAGCGTCTGCGGCTGGTAGATGAGGTCGGCGCGGAAGAGGCTGTCGCCAAGTCCGCGGAAGCTGCCCTCCACCCGCGCGCGCGGGTCGGGGACGAGCGCCGACAGCCAGTACTGGTCGGTGAAGCCGATCCAGTCCGGGCGCCCTGCCGGCACGTTCACCGCGCCCCGGCCGAGATCGTCGTACTCGACGGCATAGCTGACTACGCCGCCAAACGCCCCGATGGGGCCGGAATGGATGTTCCAGATGTCCGGCGTGGCGGTGGCGCTGGTCCGGGTGATCGCGGCGAAGGGCTGCGTCACGATGGCGGCCGCGCCGCCGTTGGCCACCGTCTGTTCGGCGGTGATCATGTAGTTTTCGTCGACGGAGAAGCGGATGGTGAACACCTCGCCCTGCGCGCCGCGATGCGTCAGCACGACGGGGCTGCCGGGAGCCAGAGGGCCGCCCGACCGCTCCCACAGCGTGTCCGCGCCGGTCGCCACCTGCCCATTGACCAGAAAGCCGAGGCGCGCGAACTGCTGCACTGGACTGTTGGCCGGGGCGAACAGGCGCACCGGACTGCTGTCACGGGCGATCGACTGCCGGTGATCGACGAGGGTGATGTCGTCGATCTGCGCCCCTTGCGCGTTGACCGACCCGGTGATCCGCGGCGCTTCCACCGGCACGCGGACGGGCGCCGACAGGGCGGTGGCAAGATCGACCTGCCGGTTCGCCTGTCCCGGCGTGTCGATCCCCGGCGTGCGCACCGCCGCCCGTTCGGCCGGGGTGTCGGCCGGCGGCGATGCGGCGATCGGCGCCATGGCCTGCGGATAGAAGAACCGCATGGCGGCATCGTAGCCGAGGAGAAGCAGGCCGCAGAGCAGGACGGCCACGATGAGATTGCGCTGATTGTCCAACGTCGCGTCGATCCTGTCAGCCGGAGCGCGGGCTATTCCTGATCCCGGCCGGCGCTGTCGTTTCGGGCGCACCCGCGGTGCGGTTCTGACACGGGCACCGGATCATACCCGTGCCCACCCCATGGATGGCAGCGCATTAGCCGCTTCGCCGCCAGCCATCCACCCCGAATCACGCCGTGCCGCTCGAGCGCTTCCACCGCGTATTGCGAGCAGCTGGGAAGATAGCGGCAGGTCGGCGGGAGAACCCGGCTCGGCCCCCACTGCCAGAGGCGCACCAGAGCGATGAGAAGCGCCTTCACCGGTCGCTCCGCAGCCGGGCGTCGCCGGACGCCGACCGGCGCCCCGCGCCCGGCCCGGGCCGGCGCGGCGGATCGCCCCGCCCCCGCCGGGCGCGCTCCAGTGCGTCCAGAAGTTCGGCGCGCATCTGCCGGAAATCCCGCTCGACGCCGCCGGCCCTGCCGATGAGGACATGGTCATGCCGGTCGAGTCCTGCCTCGGGCAACGTCTCCCGCGCGAGGGCGCGAAGGCGTCGCTTCATGCGGTTGCGCTGCACCGCGTTGCCGATCTTTTTGGTGACGGTGACGCCGACGCGGCTCACGTCCAGGGCGTTCGGATGCGTGAGCAGGACAAAGCCAGGCTTGGCCACGCGCACGCCAGCATTCGCCGCGACGAAGTCGCGCCGTTTGCGGATGGTTTGAAGTGCGGGCGGCAGGGGTGGTCCGCCGGACGAGTCAGGAACTTGCCGGGACGACCGCGATCATCCGGCCTGCCGGTTCAGGCGCAGAGCGTCTTGCGTCCGCGGCGACGACGCGCGCGCAGCACCTTGCGGCCGCCCGGAGTGGCCTTGCGCGCGAAAAAGCCGTGGCGGCGCGCACGCACGAGATTGCTGGGCTGAAAAGTGCGCTTCATCTGTCTATCCCCGGACCGGCGCGCTCAAGGGGCCGCCGACTGCTGCATCGTTTCCTGAGGCAAGTGCCAAGCACGCGGGCTTTCCGCGCGCAACATCTGGGCGGGCGGCTACTAGAGGCGCGCCGGCAAGTCAAGCGCCACGGTGGCGGTGCGCTCCTGCCCCGCGGGAGCCGCCGGACCATGCGGATCGCGCCAGGCAAGCTGCAGCTCGATGCGCACCGGCCTCAGGTGCCCCGCGGCGCCCGTTCGATCGACCGGTCCGCCTGCCCAGCGCGGTGGCTGTGCGGGTGCCGGCGCGCTGCCACCCTCCGGAAGCCATCGCGCCATCTCCGCCCCGCTGAGCCACAGGGCCTCGGCGTGGGAGACGGAATTGGTGAAGGCGTAGAAGGCGCGGGCGGCGCCGTCGCTCATCCCCATGTCGCGGTAGTAGTCGAGATACTGGCGGTTCGGCGCGGCATCGGCGGCAAAGTGCCGCGCCTCGCGTCCGTGCGCATCCTGCCACGAATGGACGGCAAACCGCGCGCCCGCCGCCAGCCGGCGCTCGCGTCCGGCGAGAAACAGGTCCACCGCGCCCGACCGCACGGATCCGTGAGACGGCACCTGCATCGCCAGACCCGCGGCGCGGATCATCCGTCCCAGCTTCAGGTTGGCGCGGTCGTTATAGGTGCCCGGACAATCCACCATGTCGATCTGGCGCAGGCCCGGATGGAGGCGCAGCATCGCCGCAAACTGCGCCGGCGTGTCGGCATCCGTCGCCCCGACCATCTCGGCGCGCACCCCGTCGATGACGCGGAACGGTCCGAAGCGGCTGGCCGCGGCGCGCTGATGCGCGTCGAGGACGAAAGCGTGGGCGGGAAAGCCGCCGCCCCGCCAGCGGACATGGTCGAGCGCCGCAAGCGCCAGCGAGGCGTTGACGGCGCCGGCCGTGCCGGCAACCGCCGGCAGCGACCCCGATGAAGCGTGGACCGGGCCGGCGCCCAGAGCACCGGCAGCGAGCAGCGTGAGAAGCCAGCGTGCCATGGCTCCGTTTGTCCGCGCAAAAGGTTGACGTTCCCTAAAGGCTGTTTGCCGCGCCCGCGTTCACCATGTTTGCTCGCCAGCGGGCAACTGCCCGCCGCTATCGCTGCGGCCCCATGCGGCCGCTCGTGCGCCGGCGAACGAACGGAAGGCTTCACGGTGGTCACCCTCGTCAGAACAGTCGCCTATCTCGGGCTTGAGGCGAACTTCCTTGCAAATACTATGCGAGAGTGCTTGGGGAGGGCAGCGAAACACTCTTCTCTATCAGTAGAAAAAGAGGCCGCATGATCAACTCTCATACTTTGATTAGGAGCTTACCTACTATTGCACGCACATCCCTTGCCTTTATCGCAAGACTTCTCCTTGGCGATGCAGCTGTCGCCACAAGCCTTGCCCTTGCTACATACTTTACAGCAAGTATTTGACCCCGTGACTAATGCTGCGTGACAAGGCGCGACCGGACTACCCGCGAACGCACACGCAAACGCAACAGCAAGAGCAATTTTGACCATTTTAACAATTTAAAGCTACAGCGTCTTTAGAATCAAGCAGAAAGTCAATCGTGATGCTTCTAGAGTTTATCTTGGCAGCGACAATCGTTCCGAGCGGGCAGGTGTTTGCCTGCACCCCCATCGCCGTGTGGGACGGTGACGGTCCGGTTTGGTGTGCAGAGGGTCCACGAGTGAGATTGGCTGGAATTGCTGCGCGAGAAACAGACGGAAGCTGTCGAAGAGGTCACCCCTGCCCACCCGTTTCCGCTGCGGCTTCGAAAGCCGCCCTGATCCGCCTCCTGGGCACCCCGACGGGCACAATGCCGAGTGGGCACACACGGATTAGCGGTCCCACCTTACGGTGTGTATCGGACGGCCAAGCAGGCGGAAATAGAACCGCCGCCTGGTGTGTCTCGCCCAGATTTGGCGACATCAACTGCGCGATGGTTAATGGCGGGTGGGCGGCCAAATGGCAAAGATATTGGCGTGGCCACAATTGTAACAGTGAACAGTGAGCTGAGAGAAACAAGAATGGAAAACTCTGGCACCATTGGAATACAAAGCAGGAAATTGCATATTAGTCTATTTATGAAACTTTGGAAGTCTGCTATCGTTGTAGGCATCATAATAGTTGCGTACATCCTAGGGTACGACAATGGCCTAAATACCTTAGTCGATCAACGGGATCAGGATATACATGAGCACGCTTTTTACGGAGAAGCGCAAGGCGTCATCACCGGAGATGAAGAAGGTGCTATCTCTGATAATTCTAGAGACGAGGAGGCGTTAGTATCGGACGAGACTTCGCTATGCCTTTCGTATGGATATGAGTGCTCTAACATTCCTGACAGGTTGTACTCAGTCTACGGGAATAGTGTACGTGAGAATCTTAAAGCCGCTGGACAATCGCATCTAGCCCAAGATGCTAATTATAATGACGAATATGCATTTGATGGTGAGCACCGCAATCTTCGTTTTATTCCTTCACCTGCACCGTCTACTGCTATAAATGCAATTCCAATTACGACTAATAGCTATGGGAGATGTGCAGAAAATGGAAGCTGCTATGGTGACATAAGTGAGATTACAGGCAATCCGAAAACGATTGAAGTACAGGGTTACTATAGAAGTGACGGTACTTATGTCAGAGGTCATTTTCGAAGTAAATAAAATTGCCCGGAATAAGTAGATATGGGCTTAAGAA
>NZ_SDSI01000008.1:0-10751 GCF_004153605.1 Qipengyuania thermophila
GTCAAGCCCATAACTACTAACTCCGAAGGTATTTAGCCCTATGTTCCGGATAATATTCTCCCCAGTGGGCTTCCCACTGTTCTTCCGTGAAATCCGTTCTTACGTAGCGGCTGTTCTGACTTTCTGTGAGATGAAAAAACGTTCTCCAAGGGTGGCCTCCTGCCGGATCGTCGTCTTGGAATAGCGAATTGCAATGCCTGCAGACCCACCCGCCCAAACACCCTTTGAACTGTTTGGCGTGTTGCAATGCTTCTTCTGGTGTTGACCACTCCCCCGACTCCATGAAATGCGCGAACGCCGTGAGGCAGCCGTAGGCAAGCCCGGCTCTCATGCAATTAGGGCATTTGGTCACAGCATGAGTCCTTGTTTGCGGCTCCTCGAATTTCATGCTCGCTGTCGATCCGCCCCCTTGACGGTTTGTTCGGTGCCACCCACCCCTCCGGATCGGCCAGCCACGCAAACAGCCCTTGCTCGGGCAGTGGCGTGTGACCGACCGCCGCCATAAAGGCTCCAGTGCCGGGGAACAAATCCACAACGCTATCCCCCGGCTCGAATCCGAGAACGTCGAGAATGTGGCGGCAGAAAGTGCGGGGCTTCGCGCCCGTCAGCCCGCGCCGCAGGGTGATGCTGGCTGAAACCCAATCCCTGACTGTTGCCCGCTTCCGGTCGCCCTTCCGCCCCCCACGCCAGATAAACGGCTCCCACGCATAGGCCGGATTGACGTTCGGCTTGAACACCGCGAACGGCTTGACCCAGGCTCCCACGCGGGCATCCTCGGGGCACATGGGGAGGATGTGACGAAGGCTCGGCGAGCTGAGCGACATAGCCCACCCGTCAGGGAACTCATCGCAAAGGCGGGCGATCAGCGCCCGATGCCATTCGGGATTATCACAGTCGAGCGCGTCTTCATGGTGCGCGGCGTAGAGCTTTCCGCAGCCTAGATAGGGGGGATCGGCATAGGCGAACCGCATATCAGCAGGCCTCCTTGTCGGTCTTCTTCGACGCCGTCCACCCCTCCGGATCGGCCACCCACCCCTCCGGATCGGCCAGCCACGCCTCCAGCTCGTCGGCGCGCACGGCCTTCGCTCCGGCGCCGAGCCGATACAGGCGCGGAAACCGCCCCCGCTCGGCGTAGCGGACCAGCGTGCGGCGGGACAGCCCCGCGCGCTCGGTGGCGTCACCAAGGCGGACATAGCACGGCGTCGTCATGTCATGACCGGGCGGCTTGTTAGGTCCGCCCGGCTCCCTGTTGATCGTGTCACTCTCCCGCCCCTTCCGCCGCGCCCGCCGCCAGCGTCTCGCGCCGCGCCGCCAGCGCCGCGCTCACCTCGCCGTGCAGCTCGGGGTGCGCCTTGCACAGCTTGGCCATGGCCTTCGCGGCACCGGCCTCCCACGCATCCAGCTCCTCCGCCGTCTGCGCGTCGGCGATCCGGTCAAGCTGCTCCTCCGCCCACGTCTCGGGGGTGGTGCTGCGGGGGGAGGGCTTGAGATCGGCAGCGCGCTTGGGCTGGGGCGCTGGCGGCGCGGCGGGCGCGTCCGCAAAATCTGCGACCTCCTCCGGGACATACAACCCGCTCGTCGCGCCGGGGTAAACCGTCCGGACACCCTCCGACACACAGCGGCTCCGCTTCATCTGCCGCGGGAACTTGGTGTGCATGGGATTCTTAAGCTGCGCCTGCTCGACACGCTGCTCATCCCAGACGATCCGCACGCTTCCTCCTGCCGGATGGCTGAAGGTCGCGTCCGCTACCTCGTCTGTCAGATGGTGCCACTCGACACGGCCACCCGACGCGAGGAAATCGCGCAGCATGGCATCCGCCTTCTTCGTCGGCGTGCCGTTGATCACATGGTAATCACGCGCCGCCGCCACCGCACTCCGCCCCTCGTCCTGCGCCAGCAAGCACAATATCAGCGCGGTGTGGGGGTCTTTCACCCCGAACGCAGCGGATCGGGCCATGGCGTTCGCCACGCGCTCCACTTGCTCTAGAGACATCACCTGAGCATGCCCCCGCTCGATCACTGCCACCTCATTGGCCATCGTCATTCTCCTTCCACCGCGAAGCGCAGCGCGCCGCGCTTGTCGCGTTTGACCGTCAGCCCGTGCCCCGTGCACAGGCTCGCATCGTCCGGCACCAGCCGCTTGATCTCCGCCTTCGCCGCCGCGTGCCGCTCGGCCGCCAGCAGCGTGTCGAGATATTCGCCGGCCTGCGCCGCCCACGCGTTCGAGCCGGTCATGTCGTACTCGCGCACGCCCTTGGGCTTGGGCGGCGGCGGGGGCGGCAGCGGCACCGGCGGCTCGCCTGACCGGACGCACGCCCAAAACCGCTCCTCCGCCTCCAGCAGCGCCGCCGCGTAGTCGGCGTCGAGCGCGTACTCGAACATGACCCAGTCGGCGTTGCCGCGGAACACGGAAAGCACCGCCTGGTCATGGCCCGCGCACAGGCAGTTGTGGGTGAGCTGCGGGACGTAGCGGGCGAACAGATCGGCATCCGGGCCGTACGTGCCGGTGTGCTTGGCCTCGAACACGGCGACGGCCGCGTCGGTGAGCGGATCGAACACCACGCCGTCGAGCGTCGCGCGCATGTACGGGATCGTCGCGTGGACGGCGACCTTGCCGTGGCCATGGACGAGGTTGCCCGTCTGCAGCTCGTACCAGGCGCGGTTAAGCGGCTCGGTGTAGCTGCCCATCTGCACCGCGAGGCTGGCGGACAAGTCGTCCGGCCCCTCCTCGCCGCGCTTCTGCCGCCACAGCGAGAGGATGCGCGCCTCGTCGCCCGACATGATCGTGTTGGCGTCGGAGCCGCCGATCCACGCGTGGCGCTCGGCCACGGCCTTGGGAGACAGGCCCAGCGTGTCGAGCAGGCTCATGTCCGCCCCCTCACGCCGTGCCGGGCGTTGAGCCATGCCAGCGCGGCGCGGTAGCTGCCGTGCCGGTCGATCATGGCCTGGGTGACATAGCCGCTCGGGCGGGGCTTGTGCTGCAGCTCAAGTCTCATGGGGTGTCTCCGAAAAACGGCGAGGGCGTAGGCGGAGGCGGCGGCGTAGGCGAGGGCGAGGGCGTAGGCGAGGGCGGGGGCGGTGGAAGTCATCGGACAGCGGCCCACGCATGGGCGAACCGGACGAGGCAGTCGGCGAGCAGAACCAGCGTCACGAGCGCGGTGCCGCCGAAGTAGAGGGCAATCAGGACGCTCACGGCAGCATCTCCCGCAGCTCGCGCAGCATCTCGCGGCGCAGCTCGGCGATCTCGCGCTCGGCCTCCTGATACCGGCGGAAGGCAGCGAGCAGGTCGTCGTGGTCGTCGTCATCGGTCATGACACCCTCCAGTCGACACGGCCCCAGCGCCAGACATGACGCTGGCGGCGGACGCTCCACACCCGGCGGGGCAGGAGCAGGACACGGCGGCGGACAAAGGCGCGGGTCATGCCCGCACCCAGTCGGCAAGCTGGCGCAGACCCGGCACGCGGTCGTACCAGGCAGGGGTGATGTCGCTGGCCGAACGCCGCTGCACCGCCAGCTGCCGCCACTCCGGGCACAGCTCCGGGTGCGACCGCAGCAGCCACGAGATCGCGCCGTCGATCGGCGGGCGGACGGCGGGATCGTGCTCGCCGACAACAGCCGGGTCGAACCAAACGTCCGGATCCAGCATCCGCGCGAAGAACGGCACCGCCACCTCCAGCGCCTGGCGCGAGAAGCCCAGACAGTGTGCGCCCTCGAGGTCCGGGATCGGCGTGCCCTCGCGCGGGGTCCACCGGCCGCCGCCGATCAGCACGTCGGTGACGGGCGACGGCGCGAAGTCCAACGCGCCGGGAAGGAACTGGCAGTCGTCCTGGAGCAGGAGGAGGCTCCTGCCCTCAAGCCCGGCGGCCACCATCAATGCCAGCGATGTGCCGAAGCACGAGCGCGATCCAGCGTGCCGGAACAGGCCCCGGCCACGCACATTCCACGCCTTGACGAAGACGTATGCCTCAGGGTCGATCGGCTGCGCCGCGAACGCCGCCTGCCGGTCGGTGCGGTGCGGCATGGTGATGACCCGCACGCGGTCGTAGCGCGCGAACAGGCCGCTCATCGCAGCAGCTCCAGGACAAGGCCGATCATGGCCAATGCGAGGCTGGCGAGCACCGCCCACGGCAGAGCCTGCCGGAAAGTGTAGCGCGGCCTCATCGCCCGGCCCTCCGCGCATCGGCGGGCGCCGGATACCGGAGCGCACGGCGTTCGGCGCGCGTCAGGCGGGCGGCCTCGTAGTCGGACATGAGGCCGCTGCCCTCGCAGTCCTCGCAGGGCACGTCCGCCAGTCCCTTGCAGTAGGACGTGCCGTAGCTGCCGATGTACGTCTCGACCTGGCCGTCACCGCCGCAGGTCTGGCAGGGGATCGCCGCCAGCCACCACGGCGGCGCCTTGCGGGGAGCGAGGGGCGGGGTCATTCGAAAATCTCGCCGTAAACCCACGCGTCGCCGTAAACCTGCGCGTTGCCGAAAACCCACGCGTCGCCGTAAACCCGCGCGTTGCCGTAAATCCGCGCGTGGCCGTAAACCCACGCGTCGCCGTAAACCCGCGCGTCGCCGGAGACCCACGCGTCGCCGAAAACCTGCGCGTCGTCGGAAACCCGCGCGTCGCCGAAAACCCGCGCGTTGCCGGAGACCCACGCGTCGCCGTAAATCCGCGCGTGGCCGGAAACCCGCGCGTGGCCGGAAACCCGCGCGTTGCCGAAAACCCACGCGTTGCCGAAAACCCGCGCGTCGTCGAAAACCCACGCGTCGCCGTAAACCCGCGCGTCGCCGGAGACCCACGCGTCGCCGAAAACCTGCGCGTCGTCGGAAACCCGCGCGTCGCCGGAGACCCACGCGTCGCCGAAAACCTGCGCGTCGTCGTAAACCCACGCGTCGTCGTGCTCAGACAGATTGTTCTCGCTCTCGATCCACCCTCCCGGATCACCGGCCTTGACCTCGTATCGCGGGATATCCCGCACAGCGCGGATGCGATGCAGGGTTACGCCGTCCTCGACGCGAGTCTCGCCCGTGGTCTGGTACTTGCTGTTGCGGATCGCCAGGGCGTCCTGGATGTTGGGCTTCGCCACCCTTCGTCTCCCCGCCGCGGGATTGCGGCTGTGGGGAGACTATTACGCCCCGTGTAACCTCATGGCAAGAGGAAATTACATCGGGTGCAAATTATTTATGCTGTATCGCGGAGCAGGGCTTCAATGATGACACGAGCCTGCCGCTTGTGAGCGTCAGACAGACGGCTCAGCAGATCGATAATTTCGCCCTCCTTGCCAGGGTCCCGACCGATCAGCTCGTGCGCCTCGCACTGGTACACCTCTGCGAGAGCCTCCACGATCCGCTGGCTGTAGGGCTGCTTGCCGTTCTCAAGCCGCGACAGGCTGGCCGTCGTCATGGGGAGCTTGTCGTCGTCGAACACGGCCAAGCGGTTGACGACCTGCTCCTGGGTCAAGAGCCGGTGCTTCCGCCACGCCTTGAAATACGGACCTGCCATGCCCGGCAGTGTCCTACGCTCAATGTAAAATGGTAATGCCCACGGGTGTAAGATTGCCTCTTGCATAAAGTTACACCGAGTGTAACCTAGTCGGCATGACGCTCGACGAGTATCTTTCGCAGCCCGGCAGGACCGCAGCGCAGCTTGCCGCTGATGCCAACACAAGCGGCGCGACCATCACCCGGCTGCTGTATGGCGACGCCAAGCCATCCGCGGACATGATCCGTGCCATAGTGGAAGCCACGGGCGGGCAGGTCACCGCGGACGATCTGATCTTCGGAGCGCCACGTCCGAAGCCGACACGCGACGCACTGGGCAGGGTCGCCGCGTGACCCGCGCCCCCCGCGCCAACGCGCACCGCTGCCTCCTGCTCACACATCCCGCCATCAACACACCGGCGGGAGCGTAAGCCAATGGTTTCGCACGACCCGTCCCGCAATGGCGCGTTAACCACACCTGTTAACCCGGACGTGATCGTCCTGCCGTTTCCGCCCGCCAGTCTCTCCGGCCACGCCAAGGGCAACGCGCACTGGGCGCGGTCCAAGCTCACCCGGCAGTGGCGTGCGCTGGCCGCCGAGGCCACCCGCGCCGCCGGTGTCGTGGCTCCTCCCGCAGGCGACATCGCGCTGCACGTCACCTTCGTGCCGCCCGACCGGAGGGGCGACAGGATAAATTTCCCCAACCGCTGCAAGGCGCTTTTCGACGGTCTGGCCGACGCGCTCGGCGTCAACGACAGCCGCTTCGTGCCGCAGTTCGACTTCCGTCCGCCCGAGCCGCCGGGGCGGGTGGAGGTGCGGATCGGGGAGGGCGCGCCCATGCGCCGTCCGCTCGTGGAGGCGCTGTTGGCGATCGCCGCGCGGATCCCCGACGCCGGAGACCGCAAGGAGGCGCTGCTTGTGCTGCGCGCCGACGGGCACCTCACCGACGACGACACCGACACGCTCATGCGGGCGTGGGGACTGGAGGGAGCGTGATGGGCAATCACTGGCACAAGCGCTACCATTCCGACGCGCTCGCCGGCATGCTCACGCTTACCCTGGAGGAGCGTGGCGCCTACCAGACGATCCTCGATCTCATCTACGATCGCGGCGGCCCGGTCCCTGACAACGAACGCCTCCTCTCGGGCTACATGGGGTGCTCCATCCGCAAGTGGCGGACGCTTCGCGCTTCGTTGATCGCAGCCGGAAAACTGGCACTGATCGACGGTTACCTCACCAACTTTCGCGCGGAAAAAGAGATCGAAAACGCGCTGAAAACGGCGCGAAAACACGCTGAAAACGGCGCGAAAGGTGGGCGAAAGAGCGCCGAGAACCGTGAAAAGTCCAATGAAAACAACGGAAGTGGGCAAGCCTGGCTTGAGACTGGCTCTACCATACTAGAAGCTAGAAGCCAGAAGCTAGATAAAGAAAGAGAAGAAGAACCCCCCCATAGCCCCCCCGTCGAACCGCATCCGGCGCTGGCGTTTGCCGGCCGGTTCATTCGTGTGAGCCGATCTGATTTCGACAAGTGGCGGGGGGCCTACCCTGCCATCCTGGACCTCAGGGCGGAATTGACGGCGCTCGACGACTGGTTCCGGGGTGCCCCGCAGCACAAGCGCGAGAACTGGTACTCCGTCACATCCGCCAGCCTGTCGCGGAAACACCGCGAGGCGCTGGCCGAACAGCGTCGCCTCGAACGCGAGGACGACGACGAATTCGGGCTGATCGGGCCGTGCTGAGCGGCTGGAAACCCTCCCGCACCGGCAAGCAGCTCTGCCCCGCCTGCAGCGCCACCCGGCGGAACAAGCGCGACCGCTGCCTCTCCGTCACCCGCGACGACCGGGGCCTCGTCTGGTGCTGCCACCACTGTGATTTCCGAGGAGCCGACAATGCCGATAGCCGAACAGCACCGCGAGTGGATCGAAGCCCGCGGGATCGATCCGGCGCTTGCCGAGGCCTTCGGGCTGCAAACCGTCCGGCGGCCGGACGGGAACTGGCTCGCCGTGCCCTACATGCACAGGGGCGAGACCCTCAACCACAAGTACCGGCTGACGACCCGCAAGGACCACCGCATGGACCCCGGCGCGCCGCTGTCCCTCTGGAACGCGGACATGCTCAGCCAGGAGGCGGTGCTCAACGGCTCGGCGCCCGTGGTGATCACGGAGGGCGAGTGGGACGCGTTCGCGGCGATCGAGGCGGGATACCGCTACGTGGTGAGCGTGCCCAACGGTGCGCCCTCGACCGTGACCGCGGACCTCGACCGGGCAGCCCGCTATGAGTGGGCCGACCGCCACGCCGCCGAACTCGCCGCCGTGCGCGAGTTCGTCCTCGCCACCGACGACGACGCCGCCGGACACAACCTGCGCACCGACCTCATCGCCCTGCTCGGCGCCTCCCGCTGCCGGTTCGTCACCTACCCGGCGGGCTGCAAGGACCTGGGCGACGTCCTCCTCGCCCATGGTCCCGGCGAGGTCGTCCACCGCCTCGCCACCGCGCGGCCCGTCCCCGTTCAGGGTCTCTACACGCTCGACGACTTCCCCGAACGCGGCCCGATCCGCGCCTACAGCGTCGGCATCCCCGCCATCGACGAACTCATCAGCATCGTCCCCGGCAAGCTCACCGTCGTCACCGGCTACGCGAACATGGGCAAATCGACCATGATGTACGCGATCATCGCCCACGCGCTCGCCCACCACTTCCCGGTGTGCGTCGCCAGCTTCGAGACCGACGTCAAACCCACCCTTCGCGACGGGCTGCGGGCGGCCCTGCTCAAGTGCGGGCGGCACGAGCTCGCCAACCGCGACTGCAGCGCCGCCGACGCCATCCTGCGCGACCGCCTGTCGATCATTTCGCAGGAGGTCGACGAGGACGCCGAGTTCGACCTGCCCGGCTTCCTCGACCTGTGCGAGGCGGCCGTCCGGCGCCACAAGGTCCGCATGATCGTGCTCGACCCGTGGAACGAGCTCGAGCACAAGCGCCGCCGCGACGAGGCCGAGACCGAGTACATCGGCCGCGCCATCCGCGCCATCAAGCGCTTCGCCACCCGCCACGACGTCGCCTTCTGGATCGTCGCCCACCCGGCCAAGCCACCGCACGGCCAGCGCGGAACCCCCGGCCTCTACGAGATCAGCGGCTCCGCGCACTGGGCCAACAAGCCCGACTACGGCCTCACCTACCACCGGCCGAAGTTCGACGAGAACCTCGCCCACATCGTCGTCAACAAGGTCCGCGACGGCATGCCCGGACGCCGGGGCAAGGCCGAAGTCACCTTCGACTTCCGCACCTCCACCTTCCGCGCCGTCCTGCCCGGAGCGCCCGCATGACCCCTGCTCTCAACGTTGCCCCGCCGCAGATCGCGGACAGCGGCAACGACACCCCCTACCGGTCCCGCGTGCTCCTTGTCCCGACCGTCGCCGGCGGGACCGAAGGCCAGGCACCTGACGGCACTCATCCGCCGCGGGAACCGGGTACTGCATTGGCGGAAATGCCTGGCAACGGCGACACAGTATTGGAGAGACTATGAGCAGCGCAAATATTCTCGACTTCCACTGTGAGAAAGTCGACCAGAACTCGTGCTGTTATTGCGGAAGCACATTTGACCTGTGCCGGGATCATGTAATCCCTACAAGCTATCTTCGCGTCAAGCGTCGCTACGAGGGCGATTGGCTCGTGCCTGCATGCCGGTCCTGCAATTCTGTTCTTGGCGACGAGCTTATCTTCAATGTCCCCGATCGCGCTCTTTGGGTCGCGGCCTCTTTTCGTAAGAGATACAGGCGCGAACTCAGTATGCCTGAATGGGAAGAGGACGAAATAGAAGAACTCGGGAAAAACATGCGCGAAGTAGTTAGGCAGGGCCTTAAGCTGAAGGCTGAACTTCGGGCGCGACTGAGGCATCTCGAAACTGTCGCATCAATGCCGGTGTCCTACTTGACATCTCTCAGGCCCTATATCTTCGAGGAGGAGATACCGGAGTTCATGGAGGATCAGGAGGGATACGATCCCCGGAGTGTTCTCGGGCGGGCTGTTATCCGAAAGAGGCTTTCCGACTCTCAGGTCTATTATCTGACACGCTCCATCGCAGAAAAATCCAAGCGTTGCCGGGAACTTACAGAAAGCGGAACCTCCTGACATGGGCAAGTCCCTCATCCGCAGCCTCGTGGCGCTGGCCGCCCGTCACGCGCGGCTCACGCCCGCGGCCGTCGTGTCCCGCTCCCGGCGGCACACGCATGTCGAGGCGCGCGTCGCCGTCTACCACTTCGCCCATGCGCGCGGCATGTCCTACGCCCACATCGCCGCCGTCCTCGGACGCGATCACACCACCGTCCTCCACGGCTGTCAGACGGTGCCCCAGCGTCTCGCCACCAGCGCCCGCTACCGCGCGCTCCACGAGGCCATGGCCGCCAGCATCGCCGCCGGGGCGCTCGACCGACATGCTGCCGTGCGGCTGCCGACGGACGCGGCACCACCGCCACCGCCGCCACCGCCGCCACCGCCGCCACCACCGCCTTCGCCGCCGCCCCGGCTCGACCGCATCGAGCGCGCCGACGCCGAGCACCGCGCGCAGCAGATCGCGGGCAGCGCCATGCTGCTCGACGCCATGATCAACCAGGGAGTCCTCGCCGCATGAGCAACGACGGAGTTTTCGCATCCCTGCCGCAAAATCATTTCGGTGCAATCCTGCTTGATCCTCCTTGGTCGTTCACCGTGTGGTCCAAGGACACAGGGTCCGCCCGCTCGCCGGAAGCCCACTACAGGACCATGAGCATGGACGACCTTGCGGCACTTCCGATTAGCACTCTCGCAGCTCGAGACTGCGCGCTGTTCTGCTGGGTTTGCTGGCCTTCACTCCCCCAAGCGCTGCGCGTCATAGAAGCTTGGGGATTTGACTATAAAACGTGCGCCTTCGACTGGATGAAGGCGAGAACCGACCAGATCGAGATGTTCCGCGATGACGGGGATGTCCAGATCGGCATGGGATACTGGACCAGAGCAAACACGGAACCCTGTCTCCTGGCCACGCGCGGCAAACCCAGGCGCCTGCACGCCGACGTGAGGCAGGGCATCATCGAACCGCGCAGACAGCACAGCCGTAAACCCGACTGCGTGCACAGCAGGATCGAGCGCCTTGTCGCGGGGCCATACCTCGAGTTGTTCGCGCGCGCTCCGCGTAATGGCTGGACGGTGTGGGGCAATGAAACCTCCAAGTTCGGAGCAGCCGCATGAGCAGTCTCAACAAGGTGATCCTGATCGGCAATTTGGGCGCCGATCCGGAGGTGAAGAGTT
>NZ_SDSI01000009.1:0-8945 GCF_004153605.1 Qipengyuania thermophila
AGCGCACGGAGCCGCCGGCGCCGTCCCCGACGCGCTCTGCCGCGCGTGCACCGGCCGAACGCACGCCCGCCTCGGCTCCGAGCCGAAACGCAGCCGATACGGCGGCCGCGCGAAGCGGGAGCAATGCTGCGCCTGCAACGCGCAACGGCGCAGCGGCTCCCGCTGCGGCCGCTGCCCGTCCGGCGTTCGGCCGGAACGCGCGCGAAGGGGCGGGCGGAACGGCTGCGGCGGCCCGTCCGGCGCACCCGGCGCGGTTCTGGGTGCAGGTGGCGGCCGGCAGCAATGCCGACGCGTTCGCCTTCGACTGGCGCCGCCTGACCCGCGCGCACGCGGATGTCCTGCGGGGACGCACGCCGCATGTCGCGGCGGCGGGGCGCCGTCACCGGCTGGTGATCGGGCCCTTCGCCTCGGCCAAGGCGGCCGACGAGGCGGTCGCGAAGATGCGCGCCGCCGGCATGGACGTGCTGCGCTTTGACAGCGCCGCCGGCGAGGAGGTCGTCGCGCTCGACTGACCCGCAGGCGGCGGGATGTTTTGCACCGCCTGTCCACAGCGTTGCGCGCTTCTCCCCAGCCGCGTTTCCTCTTCCCCTTGTGAGCCGCGCGGCGGTCGGAGAGAGGGAGGCAGGCACGGTGGAGTAGCTTCCTTGGACATGGACACGGCGGAGACGCTCAGGATCGACGGCAGCAGCCCGCTGCTGCTGATGGCGGCGCTGTTCGAAGCGCGCGGCTGGCAGTGCCGGCTGGACGGCGCGGAGGAGATGGCGGGCGAGGTGCAGGCCGCCTGGGGGCGGTATGTCCTGCGGTTCATCCGCCGGGCGGGCGACCACGTCCTTCAGGGCATCTGCCAGCCCGGGATCACCGTGCCCATGGAACGGGCGGAGGCGATCGCGCGGCTGGTGGCGCTGGCCAACGAGCGAGTCTGGTTCGGCCACTTCGAGTTCTGGTCGCGAAGCGGCGTGCTGGCCTACCGGTCGTCGGTGCTGCTGAGCGACGAGGGCGAGATCACCCTGGCGCAGGCGCAGCGTGTCACCGAAACGGCCATCGAGGAGTGCGACCGCTTCTTTCCGGCCTTCCAATTCGCCCTGTGGAGCGAGAAATCGCCCGAAGAGGCGCTCGCCGCAGCGATGATCGATGCCGCCGGCGCCGCCTGATCTGCCGCCGGGATTTCCCGGCGCGGCCGGTCCCATGCTGGTCGTCGGCTACGGTGTCATGGCGCAGGCCATGGTGGCCGGCTGGCTGCGCGCGGGCGTTCCGGCCGGAGCGCTGCGCCTGTTCAATCCGCGGCCCAAGCCGGCACCCGAAGGCGTCTCGCTGTCCACCAGCCTGCCGAAGGGGCCGCAACGCTGGCTGCTGCTCGCCTGCAAGCCGCAGCACCTGCCGGACGTTGCGGCCTTGCTGCGGCCTTGCATCGGACCCCGCACGGTGGTGCTGTCCGTGCTGGCCGGCGTCGACCTCGACGCGCTGAAGACCGCCACACCGGGAGCGGCCGGCTGGGTGCGGATGATGCCGAACCTCGCGGCGGCGCTGGGCGCGTCGCCGGTCGCGCTCGCCTCCTCGCCGCTCTCCCCGGCCGACGGGGCCGTGGTGGATCGGCTGGCCTCCATGCTCGGTTCTGCGGTGTGGCTCGACGGGGAAGATCGGTTCGACCTCGTGACCGCCCTCGCCGGATCGGGTCCGGGGCTGGTGTTCGCGATCATGGCGGCTCTTGCGGACGCGGCCGAAGCGAACGGGCTGGAGCGGGCGGTGGCCGACAGGCTCACTCGCGACATGGTCGTGGGCGCGGCCGCGCTGGCGGCGCGATCCGAAGATGCCTTGCCCCTGCTGGCGGCGCGGGTTGCCAGCAAGGGCGGCATGACCCAGGCCGGTCTGGACGTGCTGGAGGCGCGTGGCCTTGCCGAAACGATCCGCGAGGCGCTCACCGCGATTCGCGACAGCGGGGCGCAGCTGCGCCGCGCCGCCGCCGGCGATCAAGGGCGCGCCCCTGCCGGTTTTGCTTGAAACGGGACCAATTTGTTCTGATATTCGTTCCCAGACACGCGCCTGGATGTGCCAGCGCGTCCAGAGGAGTTGAACACGCAATGGCAAACTGGAATGACCCCCCGCGGACACCGACCGGACTGGGAGCGTCATCCGCATTCCAGGGCCGTACCGACCGGGCCGTCGTCTATGACGAAGGACTGCGGTCGTACATGCTGTCCATCTACAACTACATGGCCTCGGGCGTTCTGCTGACGGGTATCGTCGCTCTGCTGACGTTCCAGTCGGGGCTGGCGCTGTCGTTCGCCAGCGGGCCGCTGATGTGGCTGGTCGCCCTCTCGCCGCTGGCGATTGTCTTCGCGATGAGCTTCGGCATGAACCGCTTCAGCAGCGCCTCGCTTCAGGCGATGTTCTGGACCTTTGCCGTGCTGATGGGGCTGAGCCTGTCGACCCTGTTCCTGCGGTTCACCGGCGAGTCCATCGCTCTGACCTTCTTTGCCACGGCGGGTGCCTTTGCGGGCCTCAGCCTGTGGGGGTACACCACCAAGAAGGATCTGTCGGGCTTCGGCACCTTCCTGATCATGGGCGTGGTCGGCCTGCTGGTGGCCATGCTGCTCAACATGTTCCTGCAGTCGGGCGGCCTTGCCCTCGCGATCAGCGCGATCGGCGTGCTGATCTTTGCCGGGCTGACCGCGTATGACACGCAGCGGCTGAAGAACGCCTATCAGTATCTTCAGGGCAGCGAGATGCGCGGCAAGGTCGTCATCATGGGTGCGCTCAGCCTGTATCTCGACTTCATCAACATGTTCACCTTCCTGCTTCAGTTCCTGGGGCAGCGCGAATAACCGCTCACGGCAGCGGGTCGCACCAGGCCCGGGGCGCCTCGCGGCGCTCCGGGCTTTTTGCATGCGCCGTCGGCGTGCAACTTCCTGTGCCAGGCTTGCGGCGCGGTCGGGGCAGGACCGTCAACGGCTGGCCGCAAATGCTGTTTTCACAGGCAAACACCAGCGGTAGACCTGTGGACAGGCCGGCTCGGGTGAGATGATGGCTGGCACGGGACGGAAGGAGTTGGGACGACCATGACAGCACAGACCGCAAAACGCACCGGGCTGGCGAAGTCGGCGCGGCGGCTGGGTGCCGGGGCCGTGCTGCTGCTGGCCGCGGGCTGTGCCCAGCGGGCCGCGCCGCCGCCGGCTCCGGTGGCGCCGCCGCCGGTGACGACGCAGTTCGTGGTGCCGCCTCGCCCGCTGCCGCCTCCGGGCGCGCCGGAAGGGCTCGTGCTGCCGCCACGTCTGGCCGACGGGGTGCGTCAGACCGTCAACACGCAGATCACGCCCTCGCAGACGATCTGGAACCTGCGTTCGGCGCTGAATGTCGCGGCGCTGAACTGCGTGACGCCCGAGTACGAGCCGCTGGTCGGCAATTACCAGACCTTCCTGACCCGGTTCCGCACGCCGCTCAGCACGGCGAACCGCTCCATCACCCGCGAGTTTGCGGAGCGCTATGGCCGCGCGGGCCGGGCGAGCGAGGACGCCTACATCACCAAGGTCTACAACTACTTCGCCACGCCCGCCGTGCACGACGAGTTCTGCGCCAGCGCGCTCGCCCTGAGCGCGCAGGCCGCCACCGTGCCGCCGGCAGAGCTGGGGGCGTTCGCCGCGACGGCGCTGCCGACGATCGAGGCCATCTTCGAGGGGTTCTTCAACCGCTACGAGCAGTATCAGCGCGATCTGAGCGAGTGGGAGCGGGCCTACGGCGCCACCGTGCCGGTGGACCCCTACGAGCTTCAGCAGGCGGTTCTGGCCGCGCAGGCGTCGCCCGCCGTGCCGCAGCCCCTGCCCACCGCCGGGCCGGTGCTGCGCTGACGTCCGGCGCACTTCCGCTGCTTTTGCCCCTTTTCGCGGCCGCAACTCGCCGCTAAGGGGCATGGCGCAGAGGGGCCGTAGCTCAGTTGGTAGAGCGCGTCGTTCGCAATGACGAGGTCAGGGGTTCGATTCCCCTCGGCTCCACCACCGCCTCGCGGTGGCTGCAGGTCTGATCCGCGCCGTGGCTGGCGCAATCGCGGCGGGGCGCCTATCTGGCCCCCATGCATTTTCTTGACCAGGCGAAGATCTTCCTCAAGTCGGGCGCTGGCGGCCCCGGCGCCGTCAGCTTCCGCCGCGAAAAGTTCGTGGAGTTCGGCGGGCCGGACGGCGGCAATGGGGGGCGCGGCGGCGACATCGTATTCGAGGCGGTGGCCGGGCTGAACACGCTGATCGATTTTCGGTACACGCAGCATTTCAAGGCCGCGCGCGGCGGGCACGGCATGGGGCGCGACCGCACCGGCGCCAACGCCCGGCCGCTGGTGATCAAGGTGCCGGTCGGAACCCAGATCCTGTCGGAGGATCGCGAGCACCTGCTGGCCGATTTCACCCGTCCCGGACAGCGCGTCGTGCTGCTGGAAGGCGGCATGGGCGGCCGGGGCAATGCCAGCTACAAGACCTCGACCAACCGCGCTCCGCGCCAGCATCAGCCGGGGATGCCGGCCCAGGAGATGTGGGTGTGGCTGCGGCTGAAGCTGCTGGCGGATGTCGGGCTCGTCGGCTTGCCGAACGCGGGCAAGTCGACCTTCATCAACCAGATCTCGAATGCGCGCTCGAAGGTCGGCGACTACGCCTTCACGACCCTCGTGCCCCGGCTTGGTGTCGTCCGGCACCGCGAGCGCGAATTCGTGGTGGCGGACATCCCCGGCCTCATCGAAGGCGCGGCGGAAGGGGCAGGAGTGGGCGACAGGTTTCTCGGCCACATCGAGCGGTGCCGTGTCCTCATTCACCTCATCGACATCGCCGGCGCCGATCCCGCCGACGCCATGCGCACGGTGGAACAGGAACTGGCCGCCTATGGCGCCGATCTCGACGCCAAGCCGCGGCTGGTGGCGCTGAACAAGGTCGACCTTGCGGACGACGAACTGAACGAGGCCTTTGCCCGCGAGCTGCGCGGAGCCGGAGCGCGCGAGGTGTTCTTCGTCTCGGGCGCAACCGGCGAGGGCGTTGATGCGCTGCTCGACGCGGTGCTGCGGTATCTGCCCGCGCCCGCGGAAGGCGCGGAATGCGCGGAGGCGGACGCAGAGGGCGCGGAGAGGGCGGGCGGGCCGGTGGCCTGGTCGCCGCTTTGACGGGCAGGTCGATGCGCATCGCGCTGACGGGCGCGACCGGCTTCGTCGGCGGCGCTGTGCTGGAGACGCTCCTGGGGAAGGGGATCGGTGTCACGGCGCTCGCCCGCCGGCCCCCGCCTGAACCGGCGCCGCCGGGCGTGCGGTTCGTCGCCGGCAACCTCGCCAGCAGCGCGGCGCTGGACCGGCTTGTTGCCGATGCCGACGCGGTCATCCACGTCGCCGGCCTCGTCCGCACGCTCGACCCGGCGGCTTTCAAGGCCGTCAATGTCGACGGAACCCGCGCGCTCGCGGAGACCGCCACGCGGCACGGTGTCCGGCGCATGGTGTTCGTGTCGTCCCTCGCCGCGCGCGAGCCGCAGCTGTCGCGCTATGGCGCGTCGAAGCGGCAGGCCGAGGAGGTTGTCCGCAGCAGCGGACTGCACTGGACAATCGTGCGCCCCCCGGCGGTCTACGGGCCGCGCGACGCAGAAATGCTGGAGCTGTTCCGGCTGGCGGCGCGGTTCGGCGTCGTGCCCGTGCCGCCGGCGGGACGCGCCTCGCTCATCCATGTCGGCGATCTCGCCCGTCTGCTCGTCGCGCTGGTTGGCGCGGCGCCCGATCCTGCCATGATGGAGCCGGACGACGGCACGGCCGGCGGGCACACGCATGGCGCGCTGGCGCGCATGATCGGGCGGGCGGTGGGCCGCCGGCGGGTGTTCGCCCCGGCCGTGCCGGCTGTTGCCCTGCGCCTCGCGGCCGGGATCGACGAACGGGTGCGTGGACAGGCGGCTCGGCTGACCGGCGACCGGGCCCGGTACATGGCGCATCCGGACTGGGTGGCGGATCCGGCGGCCCGCCCGCCACGGGCCTTGTGGCAGCCGCGCATCGGGGCGGAGGAGGGACTCGCCGCCACCGCGCGCTGGTATTGGGACGCCGGCTGGCTCTGAGGCGACTGCGCCGAAAGGTGAGGATCAGGCGCGCAGGCGGCTGAACGCCTGATCGAGATCGGCCAGCAGATCGTCCGTGTCCTCGAGCCCGACCGACAGCCGGACCATCGGCGCGGCGGCACCGGGCGGATCAATCGGCAGCGCCAGGCTCTCGAACCCGCCCCAGCTGTAGCCGATGCCGAAGCGGCGCAGCGCATCCACGAAGCTGTCCCGCTCGCGCGAAGTGCCCCGCAGCGCGAAGGCGAACAGCCCGCACCCGCCGGCAAAGTCGCGCCGCCACAGCGCATGGCCAGGGTCGCCGGGCAGCAGCGGACAGCGCACCTCCGCCACCTCCGACCGACCGGACAGCCAGCCGGCGACGCGCACGGCGCTGTCCTGCTGGCGCGCCAGCCGCAGCGGCAGGGTACGCAGCCCCCGGAGCACCAGCGCGGCATCGTCCGGCGACACGACGTGGCCGAGCAGGCGCGCCATGTGCCGCAGCCGCTCATGCCATTCCGGACCGGCGGTGCAGGCACCCATCAGCACGTCCGAATGACCGCCGGCGTGCTTGGTCAGCGCGGTAACGGCGATGTCACAGCCGCGGGTCAGCGCGGGAAATCCGAGGCTTGTCGCCCAGGTGTTGTCGATCAGGACGGCGGCTCCCTGCGCCCGGGCGATCGCCGCAAGGGCGGGCACGTCCGTCACTTCGAAGGTGAGGCTGCCCGGGCTCTCCAGCATGATCGCCGCGGCGCCCTCGCGGCACAGCCGGCTGAACGCCGCATGGTCGAGGGGGTCGAATGTGCGCACTCGGACACCAAATTGTGCAAGCACGTCTGCGGCGAACGCGCGGGTCGGCCCGTAGACGTTGCGGGTCAGGAGCAGCGTGTCGCCGGGATGCAGGACGGTCAGCAGCGCGCCCGTGACCGCCGCCAGTCCCGACGGGTAGAGCACGGCTCCTGCAGCCCCCGGCTCCAGTTCGGTCAGCGCGGTCTCCAGCGCCCAGTGCGTCGGTCCGCCCTGCCTTCCGTAGAAGAACCTGTGCCCGTCGGCATCATCGGGCCGCGCCGCCCGCAGGGATGCGCAGTCGGGGAAGAGGTGCGTGCTCGCGCGCCAGAGGGGCGGATTGACCGTCCGCTGCGCCCATTCACCCGCCCGTCCGGCGGTCACGGCCCGTGTCACCGGGCCGCACGTGTCGGCAACCGGACCCGTCACGCCGCTGCGGCTCCGGCCGCCTTGGGCGTGTCGGGATCGGCTCCCCACTCCAGCCAGCTCCCATCGTACAGCGCAATCTGGCGCGCCCCGAGCAGATGCGCTGCGAACAGGACGACGCAGGCCGTCACGCCGCTGCCGCAACTGCCCACGATCGGTTGCTCAAGATCGACACCCGCCTCGGCGAAGACTTGTCGCAGCCGCGCCGGCGGCAGGAACCGTCCCTTCTTGTCGAGAAGGTTCGCATAGGGCAGGTTGAGGGCGCCGGGAATGTGGCCGCCCGGCAGACCGTGCACCGCGTCGGCGGACGCCCCGGAGAAGCGTGCCGGATCGCGCGCGTCCACGATCTGCTCGCGGCGTGTCGCGACCATGTCCAGCACCTCCCGCTTGTCCCGCAACCGGGCCGCGTCGCGCGCGGGCAAGGGCAGGGTCGAGGAGACGCTGTCCCGCGGGGACGGCGGACCGGTTTCGAGCGGCAGACCGGCCCGGCGCCAGGCGTCCAGCCCGCCGTCGAGCAGCCGCACGTCCCGCCAGCCGTAAAGGGTGAAGATGAACCATGCCCGTGCCGCGCTGCGCAAGGCGCTGTCGTCATAGAGGAGCACGGGCATGTCCGGCCGCAGACCGAGGGCTGCGACCGCCGCGGCAAACTGCGCCGCCGACGGCACGGCGGCGGGCGCGTCCGCGTCCGGATCGGTCAGGCTGGCAAGATCGAGGAACCGGGCGTCCGGCAGACGGGCGCGCGCGAAGTCCTCCCGCGCGTTTCGCCCGGCACTTGGCAGATGCAGGCTCGCGTCGACGGGCACCGCAGGCATCGCTCCGCCGGAAGCGCAGAACCGTTCCGCATCCACCAGGGTGTCCATGGCCGGGAGCGGTAGCGCGGCGGGCGCCGCTAGTCGAGGGCGCGCTGCGCGATCGGCTGGTAGCTGCGCGGTGGCTCGTCGAGGCGGAAGGGCTGCAGCCGCCCGGTGAGGCCGGTGCCAGGCTGCCCCACGACGAAGGTGCGGGCGAGCGGGTCCAGTCCCGGCCCGGACACCACCAGCCGCAGGAGAGGCACGAACAGCGCCGCGGAACCCTGCCGGATCGGAGTGATGGCATGGACCGGCAGCACCAGCGTGCCGTCGAGCGACAGCGCCTGACCCGGTGCGAGCCGGTCCACCGTGTGCAGCAGCGGCAGCCGCGCCTCGGCAGACGCGATCTGGTTCTCGAGCGGCTGCGACCCGTGGGCGCCCACCAGCTCGCCGGTCACCGCCAGCTCCCGCGCGGGCGCGGCGCCGCGGTTGCGGACGGTGATCCGGTAGGCAAGCGTCGCGTTCATGAAGCTGCGAGTCAGCTTCATCGCCACCAGTTCGACCGCGAGCTGCGGGGCAGGTCCGGACCCGTCGCGTCCGGTCAAACCCGATGCGGCGCTGTCGTCGTTCGCCGCCACCGGCAGCTGCGGCTTCTGGATGACGGGGACGCGCACCGGCCGCGCCTCCTGCCGCCGGCGTCGCCACCACCAGCCTGCCGCCGCCAGCGGCAGGAGGGCAAGGAGCCAGAGCCACGGCAGGCCCGTCAGCCGGTTGCCGTCACCAATCCCGACCTGCGGCGGCAAGGAGGCGCTGGTGGTGGCGAGGGGCGGCGCGGGCGCGGGTGCGGGTGCGCCGGACGCGGGAGGAGCGCGGTCCGCCGCTGGCGCGGGCGCGGTAAGCGGCGGCGCCGCG